>CAWHYD010000006.1:0-407034 GCA_963833685.1 uncultured Alphaproteobacteria bacterium
TCATCGAGCAGAATTTGGGGCCGCACATCGAGCAGAAGTGGGCGGTCTTGGCGCCTTCGGCCGGGAGGGTCTGGTCGTGATATTGCTCGGCCGTTTCGGGGTCGAGCGACAGGTTGAACTGGTCGCGCCAGCGGAACTCGAAGCGGGCGCGGCTGAGCGCGTCGTCGTGGAGCCGCGCGGCGGGGTGGCCTTTGGCCAGGTCGGCGGCGTGGGCGGCGAGCTTGTAGGTGACGACGCCGACCTTCACGTCGTCGCGGTCGGGGAGGCCGAGATGCTCCTTGGGCGTGACGTAGCAAAGCATCGCCGTGCCGAACCAGCCGATCATCGCCGCGCCGATGCCGCTGGTGATATGGTCGTAGCCCGGCGCGATGTCGGTCACGAGCGGGCCCGAGCGTGTAGAAGGGCGCCTCGCCGCAGCTTTCCAGCTGCTTGTCCATATTCTCCTTGATCTTGTGCATCGGCACGTGGCCGGGGCCCTCGATCATCACCTGGCAGTCGTGCGCCCAGGCCTTCTTCGTCAGCTCGCCAAGCGTGTAGAGCTCGGCGAACTGGGCTTCGTCATTGGCGTCGGCGGTGCAGCCGGGGCGGAGGCCGTCGCCGAGTGAGAAGGCGATGTCATAGGCCTTCATGATCTCGCAGATCTCGTCGAAGCGTTCGTAGAGGAAGCTCTCGCGGTGGTGGGCGAGGCACCATTTGGCCATGATCGAGCCGCCGCGGCTGACGATGCCGGTGACGCGCTTCGCCGTGAGCGGGACGTAGGGCAGGCGGACGCCGGCGTGGATGGTGAAATAGTCGACGCCCTGCTCGGCCTGCTCGATCAGCGTGTCGCGATAGACTTCCCAGCTAAGGTCCTCGGCGACGCCGCCGACCTTCTCCAGCGCCTGGTAGATGGGGACGGTGCCGATCGGCACGGGCGAGTTGCGGACGATCCATTCGCGGGTGTCGTGGATGTTGCGGCCGGTCGACAGGTCCATGACGGTGTCGGCGCCCCAGCGGATCGCCCACACCATCTTGTCGACTTCGGCCGCGACGTCGGAGGCGACCGCGCTGTTGCCGATGTTGGCGTTGATCTTGACCAGGAAGTTGCGGCCGATCGCCATCGGCTCGGATTCGGGGTGGTTGATGTTGTTGGGGATGATGGCGCGGCCGCGGGCGATTTCGTCGCGGACGAACTCGGGGGTGACAAAATCGGGAATGGCGGCGCCGAAATCCTCGCCATCCCTCGCTTCCGCGAGGGCATGCGCGCGCCCTAGGTTCTCGCGGATGGCGACATATTCCATCTCGGGCGTGACGATGCCGCGCCTGGCGTAATGCATCTGGGTGACGTTGGCGCCCCCTGTCCCCAACCCACCCCGGGCGCGCAGCACGCGCTTGCGGACGTTGGGGAAGGGCTGGACGCCGCCCGACCTGTCGGGGCCGAGCTGGCCGTTGTCCTCGGGACGGACCTCGCGCTGCTGCACTTCCTCAACGTCGCCGCGGGCGCGGATCCAATCGCGGCGGAGCTCGGGCAGCCCGGCCATGATGTCGATGCGGCTGCGCCGGGTCGGTGTAGGGGCCGCTGGTGTCGTAGAGGACGACCGGCGGCTCGCCCGACGAGGGCTCGAGATCGACGGCGCGCATGGCGACGCCGAGAGCGCCGATGTGAATCTTTCGGCTGCCGCGGATCGGCCCAGTGGTGACTTGCAGCTGCGCTGCGCCCCCTCCACCATGCTGCGCATGGTCCCCCTCCCCCTGCTTCGCATGGGGCGGATTTAGTTCGGTTCTGGTTGGGGCGTCGCCCATCTTCTCACTCCCTCCACCGGTGCTAACCGGATCAGGTTCAGCGGGTCGCGGCCGCCAGCTCATCGGACGCCGCCTCTCAGCCCGTATGGGCTCCCCGGGGAAGACTTGTCCTTAGGACCGCGCGGCGCGGCGCGCCAGACCTACTCGGCCGCTTCCAGCGCCTCGGCCGGCGCGGCGGCGTTGCGGGCGATGAAGTCGCCATGCTCGGGCATCCGCTCGACCACTCGCTCGACCCATTGCGCGGTGGCGGCGAACTGGCCGGTGGCGTCGACGTTGGGCCGGGAATCGACCAGCGGATGATAAGCGGTCGGCTCGATGAACTGGCCCATGAACACCGCGAACCAGCTCGGCTTCTTGAACAGCTCGGTCGCCGAGGTCACGAACCGGCCGCCGTTGCGGAAATGGTCGATCTTGTTTTGCAGGTTCTCGGGCAGTTCCATCGCCGAACAATATTTCCAGAACTCGGTGTCGGTGCGCTGGTTGGCGCAGAAATGGAGGATGATGAAGTCGCGGATGTCTTCCCATTCCTGGCGGGTGAGCGCGTTGAATTCGTCGCTCAATAGGGGGTCGAAATCGCGCGTCGGGAAGTAAGCGACGAGCCGCCGCAGCGACGACTGGACGAGGTGGATGCTGGTCGATTCGAGCGGCTCGAGGAAGCCCGAGGCGAGGCCCAGCGACACCACGTTCTTGATCCACGGGCTCTTGCGGTGCCCGGCCTTGAACTTGAGCAGGCGCGGGTCGGCGAGCGGCTTGGTATCGACGGTTTCGAGCAGCTCTTCGGTCGCCCGCTCCTCGCTGGTGAAGGCGCTGGCGAAGACGTGGCCGTTGCCGATCCGGTGCTGGAGCGGGATGCGCCACTGCCAGCCGGATTCCTGCGCGGTCGAGCGGGTGAAAGGCGTCGGATTGCCGGGCGCCGATTCGGTAGGCATGGCGAGCGCGCGGTCGCACGGCAGCCATTTGCGACCAGTCGTCGAAGCCGGACTTCAGCGTCTCCTCGATCAGCAGCCCGCGGAAGCCCGAGCAATCGAGGTAGAGGTCGGCCGACAGCTCGCGCCCGTCGGCCAGCTTGACCGAGGTCACGTGGCCGGTCTCGGCGTCCTGGTCGACGTCGACGATCTTGCCTTCGTGGCGGACGACGTCGTGCGCTTCGCACCAGCGGCGCAGGTGCAGCGCGTACAGGCCGGCGTCGAAGTGGAAGGCATAATCCCAGCGCCCGCGGTTGTGCGGATTCTGCTTGTTGGGCAGGCTGAACCGTCCGCGCGACGCGGCCTTGCTGGCGAGGCAGATGTCGTCGAGGCTCGGCGCGGTTCCGGCGAGCCATTGCTTGATCCAATATTGCTCGAGCGGGACGGTATCGAAGTCCTTCCCGTAATTGCCGAACGGGTGGAAATAGCGGTGGCCCTTGCGGCCCCAGTTGATGAACTCGATCCCGAGCTTGAAGGTGGCCTGGGTGGCCCGGACGAATTCGGCCTCGTTGAAGCCGAGCGCATGGTTGAACCGGCGCAGCGCGGGAATGGTGGCTTCGCCGACGCCGACGGTGCCGATCTCATCCGATTCGATCAGCTCGACCCGAAGGCCCTGCTTGAACGCATTGCGCATCCACGCCGCCGCCATCCAGCCAGCCGAGCCGCCGCCAACGACCAGCACCGACCTGATCGCATTCGGAGCCGATCCATTGTGGTCGCTCATCCCGTATATTCCCTGGTTATTCGCCGGGCGCGAACTCTAGCGCTGCCCGGGCTTAGGCGTAAAGGCGGCGCCGCGCGCCCGATCAAGCGGACGCGCGACGCGGCCAGATGGTTTGCGGCTTAGCGCTTCTGCGCGGCCTGGCGCTCGGCCTGGCTGAGCGTGCCGTCGTGGTTGGTGTCGAGCCGGTCGAACGCGGTCAGGCGCGGAGCCCGGAACTCGTCAGCCGTCACCTTGCCGTCCTTGTTCTTGTCGAGCGTGGTGACGATCGCCGCGCCATTGGGCTTGGCTGAAGACGTCGTCGGCGCAACGGCCATGAATTCGGCCTTGCTCAGCTGGCCGTCCTTGTTGGTGTCGAGCTTGGCGAACTCCGCGTCGGCCCGGCCGCGCAGCTGCGCAATGCGCTGCTGCTGGACCTTGCCCTCGGCAACGCCGAGCTCGGCGGCGCTGAGCGACCCGTCGGAATTGGTGTCGATCGCTTTGAAGCTGCCGTCGGTCTGCTTCACGAGATTGGCGCGGGTCGGCACCTGGGTGGGAGCGGCAGCCGGCTTGGCGGCCTGGGCGGCGGCCGGAGCAACCGCCGCGGTCAGCGGACCGGACGAGGCCAGCGCAACGAGCGCAGCGGACGAAAGCAGGAACTTGGACACGAGTATTTTCTCCCCCGAATTACCAATGAGCGTTGAAGTTGGGCGCCCGTAGCAAGTCGCCGCGGCGCCGTCGACTGCCGCCATGTGGGCGGTTCAACCTTGCTGGCCAATGAATTGGCGAGTGCCGCCCAGCCCCGCCGCGACCGCGTGCGCCCTCAGACATATGCCCACAGACATATGACGCTCGCGTGCTCGCGTGCGCGCGTAAAGGCCGCCGGCCAAATGATCCGCTGCGATCTTCGACTGTTGCGCCCATGTCACAGGGGGCGTGGCAATCGGCGGGAAATTGCAATTCGGATCAACTTTTCCACTTTGCTTTTCGGCGATTGACGGCATAAGCCAACATCACGGGAGTGTCTCCGACTGGGGGCGAACTGCGTCGCGTGTCTTTGACGCAGTCGTTCAGGCGGAGGCTTCCAGAGTAAAAACGGGACCCGCGGCCGCGGGTCCAAACAGGGGAATAGATCACATGACGAGCTCGCAACGGCGTATCGCGCTTCTTACGGGTGCCTCCATCTCGACGCTGGGCATCTCCGCGCTTGGACTAGCTACGCCGGCTTTGGCCGCGCCACATGATTCGGTGACTCCGAACGTCTATTACCCAGGCGGCACCGCCACCTCCGATATCGCGATCTGCGACATCGCGGGCACCGAACCCTGTTTCTACGGCATCGTCGCGGAAGCCTCGCCCACCGCAACCGCGAACGTGGACACCACGGCTGAGGGGCGGATTTATCAAAATCATCTGGGCAACACGAACCTCGTTCTCAGCAATACCGGTGACAGCGCCGAAGTCGGCGCCATCGCGAGTGTAACCGGTACCCCGGCGGCGGCCGTCGCCAATGCGAGCTTGGCGAGCGCCGTCGAGCAATGGGCTGGCTGGGGTTCAACCGACACCGTTACGCTCGACAACGGCGATGGATCTCTCTTGATCGACGCTGTTGCGTCGGCCGTGGGCGGAACTGCCGCAACGGCGAATGCGGTCATCACGAATTATGGCATCGGTCAGTTCGTCGGTTCGGCTGGCTCGGCTGCTGCAGTCATCAACGTTGATGCCGGCGGCGATATCACCATTCAGGCGCTTGCCAATGCGTCGGCGACGGAGGGCGCAGCCGTGGCCCATGCCGGCATGGCGACCACGGAAAGCGGCATTGGCGCAGGTATCGTCCAATCCGTGAGTGGAAGCGATGCGGCCACCGCGGCGATTAACAACGGCGGCGTAATTTCCGTCAGCGCGATCGCGAGCGCGACCGGTACCAGCCACGCTTCGGCAACTGCAAACGTCGACGGCATCTATCAGAATGCCTATGCGTCCGAAGGCGCTGCCACGGCCACAATCGTCAACGACGGCTCGATCGCCGTCCTGGCGAGCGCCAACGCCAATGCCGCGAATCCGGCGACGGCCACCGAAGGCGTTGCAATCGCCAGCGCGAACGTGTCGTACGGCATCTCGCAAAATGCCGAAGGCACCGCGGCCACCGTCGGTATCCAGAACAACGCGCTCGGCTCGATCGACATCGGCGCCGTCGCACACGCGACTGGCACCGCCGCCGGCTCGGTCATGTACGGCGCCTGGAACACCACCGCGTTCCAGCATGGTGCGCAAGCGCACATCAATGACGGCATCAACCAAAATGCGCTTGCGACGGGAACCTATACGTCCGAAGGCGACGTGTTCGCCGGCGACGCCGCAGCTCAGATCACCAATGCAGGCACGATCGACATCCACGCGTCCGCCACGGCCAAGGGCACGCTGGACGGTGGCGGCGCTGCTTATGCCAATGCCGGAATCGGCAGCGGCATCGAGCAGGGCGCGGAAGCGAATGGTGGCAATGCCACCGTTTCGCTCGCCAACACCAACTCGATCGACATCACGGCCGTCGCCAACGCGACCGGCACCGTGGTCACGGGCCTGGCCGGCACGAACTGGTCCAGCGAATATTACGACATCCCGGGCGCCCACGCTGCGATTTACAACGGCATCAACCAGTATGCGACCGCCAATGGACTGGTGACTGCCACGGAAACCGCCATCAACACTGCGGCCATTTATGGCGACGCGTCGGTTTCGCTGACCAATGACGGCACGATCAACATCGCGGCCACCGCCAACGGCGACGCCGGCACGGATGGCCGCGCCTGGGCCTCGGCCGAAATCAATGGCGGAATTCGCCAGCACGCCAATGCCAACGGGGTTACCCTCGGCAGCGGCACCACGGCGACCGTCGTCGGCGGCGATGCCTCCGCGAGCCTGACCAACACCAGTCTGCTGTCGATCGACATCTCCGCGAATGCTGTGGCGACCGGCACGGTTGCGACTGCCAGCGCGAGCATAAACACCGGCATCAGCCAGGACGCCTATGCTGCGGCCGGCGATGCTTCGGTGCTCATCGACAATAGCGGTGCAATCGCGATCAGCGCGATCGCCACCGCCCATGGCACTACCGCCGCCAACGCGAACGCGGACGTCGACGGCATCTACCAGAATGCCGACGCGCCGAACGGCGACGCTTCGGCGCAGCTGACCAATGCCGGCTCGATTGCCGTCCTCGCCAGCGCCAACGCGACTGTTGCGAACACGGACACTGAAGCGGCTGGGCTCGCGCTCGCCAACGCCTATGTGTCGTACGGCATTTCGCAGAACGCGGACGGCATCAACGCGACGGTTGGCCTCGACAACGGGGCAGCCGGCTCGATTGACATCGGCGCGGTCGCCCACGCGACCGGCACCGCCGCACGGTCCGTGACCTACGGCACCTGGTCTGGAACGGCGTTCAATCACGGCGCAGTTGCGCAAGTTGGCGACGGCATCGAACAGAATGCCACCGCGGGCTCTTTCTCGTTTGCTGAAGACGTAGCTTCGCCCGGCACCGCCGCCGTATCGCTGACCAACGCCGGCACCATCGACGTCCATGCGACGGCGACGGCCAAGGCCAACGTGGGCGAGGGCGGTGATGCCTATGCTTCGGCCGGCATCGAAACCGGCATCGACCAGAATGCGAACGCCGAGGGCGGCGACGCCACGGTGACGCTCGACAACACCAACTCGATCAACATCAATGCGGTCGCCAACGGGACCGGCAACGATGTGGTCGGTATCGGTGGTTCGTCCTGGAGCGGCTATAACGACGTCGCGGGCGCTCAAGCCTCGATTGGCGTCGGTATCGACCAGGCCGCCAATGCCGATCCGATCATTCTGAGCGGCGCGGTGACCCGGACGACCAACACCTGGGGCAGCCCGGGGTGGACCAACACCTACACTTACGCCACCTCGAACGCGACGTTCGCGGGCGGCGACGCTTCGGTGACGCTGACCAACGACGGCACGATCAATGTCGCTGCCAGCGCGAATGCGGACGCCACGGGCCAGCGCTTTTGCCTCGGCTTATGTCAACACCGGCATCCACCAATATGCCGATGCGGGCGCCGAAGTCATCGGCACGGGCAGCACGGCCGAAGTGGTTGGCGGCGGCAACGCTTCGGCGACGCTGATCAACACCAGCCTGCTGTCGATCGACATTTTGGCGACGGCTAACGCCACCGGCGCAACGGCGACGGCGAGCGCGGAAGTGAACAGCGGCATCAACCAGACGGCGAACGCCTGGGGCGGCGATGCGACCATCGTGCTCGACAACGCCGGCGCGATTGCGATCAGCGCGCTCGCGAGCGCCAACGGCACCAACTATGCCGAAGCGAACGCGGACGTTGATGGCATCTATCAAAATGCCAATGCTCCGAATGGCGTGGCTTCGAACTCGCTGACCAACGACGGCACTATCGACGTTCACGCGTCGGCGACCGCCAATGCGGCGAGCCAGACCTTCGCGACTGAAAACGCCACGGTCACGGCCAACGCCAATGCGTATGTCAGCTACGGCATTTCGCAGTCTGCGCAGGGTGGAACCAGCGCGACCAACGACCTGGCCAACGGCGCCGGCGCGGTGATCGACATCAGCGCGATCGCTTCGGCGGTTGCGCCTGGGTTCGGGATCATCGGTACCGGAACGGCGTCGAACTCGCACTTTGCGTATCCGGATGCGAACGCGTTCGCGCACGTTGGAATTGGCATCAACCAATATGCCACGGCCGACAATTTCGCGCAGACGACGACGACCGACATTTCGGGTTCGCCGACCACGGTCATCACGACCTACACCTATTCGGGTGAAGCGAACGCGGTCGACACGCTGACCAACAGCGGCACGGTGAACGTCCTCGCGGATGCCTTCGCCAGCGCGGCGAACGCCAACGCGGGGGCTGAAATTGCCACCGGCGTGAACCAGTATGCCGACGCCAATGGCGGCTCGGCGGCTAACGCCACCATCTCGCTGTCCAACACCGAAGCCGCCGCGATCAACGTGACCGCCACGGCCTCGGCGGTCGGTCAGAGCGGCGCCAACGCTTACGCTTCGGTCGACTACGGCATCCAGCAGGAAGCCGAGGTCAATACGGCAGGCGCCGGCAACGCGGCGGTCTCGCTGACCAACGACGGCGCGATCTCCGTGCTTGCGACGGCCAATGCCAGCGCAACCGACGGCCCGGCCAACGCTTACGCGACGGTCAATACGGGCATCGACCAGGAGTTCGGCGTCGAGGCGCAGTATCTCGCGACCCGCGTCGTCACCACCAGCGAAACCAGCCTGGGTGGGACGACCACGACCACGGTTGATACCTACACCGGTTCGGGTGTGGGTTCGATCGCCCTGGACAACACCGGATCGATCGACATCACCGCCAACGCCAGCGCCAATGCCGGCGGTGGCAATGGCCACGCGGAAGCCAACATGGTCTATGGCATCCAGCAGGCGGGTGAGGTGCATGCCGCAACCGCAGCTGACGCCACGATCACGCTGGACAACACCGGCACGATCGCCATCAACGCCAGCGCGGCGGCAACCGGCACCGAGTTTGCCGGCGCCTCTGCGACCATCGCCGAGGCCGGGATCAGCCAGGAAGCCACCGCTGAGGTCAGCGAGGGCGGACCGGCCAATGCCAGCGTCAGCCTGACCAACAGCAACACGATCGACATCGGCGTTGCGGCGACGGCCACTGGCGACCAGGCTCATGCCTTTGCCGAATTCGACGGCGCCCAGGGCATCTTCCAGAACGCCAACGCGTTCGGAACCGCGGTGACGGAGGGCTCCGCTTCGGCCATCCTGGTCAACAGCGGCGACATCACTGTCTCGGCGGACGCTTCGGCGAACGCCGCGACGAACACCGCTTGGGCTTATGCTTCGGTCGCCACCGGCATCTACCAAGGTGCCGAGGGCCACGACGCGGCGGTGGCTTCGCTCACCAATGCTGTTGACGGAAACATCAACATCAGCGCCAACGCCAATGCTTCGGCGCAGAGCGATGCCGACGCTTCGGCTTACGTCGATTACGGCATCTCGCAGGACGCGACCGCGACTGGGGATGCGGGCGTGGCCACGGCTAATCTGGACAACAGCGGCAGCATCGTCGATCTCGGTCGACGCCAACGCGTTCGCCGGCGATGACGGCAGCGCTTCGGCCTACGCCGACATCACGACCGCCATCTACCAATATGCCAGGGCGACGAGCGCGGCGAACGTCTCGCTGAACAACCTCGGCACGATCGACGTCCTGCTGTCGGCCAGCGCTTCGGCCGATGAAGACGCGACGGCCAGCGCCGTCATCGCACACCGGCATCTACCAGTCGGCTTACGCGGCTGGCGGCGACGCCGGGGTTGCTTCGGCGACCCTGACCAACACCGGCGGCATCAACGTCGCTGCGACGGCGACCGCGGTCGGCGGCGGTGACGTGCAGGCGACGGCGTCGATCGACCACGGCATCGATCCAGAACGCGTACGGTGGCGACACCGGCTCGGCCAATGTCTCGGTGGTCAACAACGGCCCGCTCAGCATGGTGGCGAATGCCAGTGCGCTTGGCGGCGGCGACGGTTACGCCGGCGCCTTCGCCTCGGGCATCACGCAGAGCGCAAGCGCCGGTGGCGGCGCCTCGGCGAGCGTCGACAACAACGACGACATCCTGGTCTCGGCAATGGCCACCGTGCTGGTCGGCAACGCGGCGCATCGCGGCGCGGGCGCCACGGCCTCGGCCTATGCCACGGGCATCCAGCAATATGCTGAAGCCCGGACCTACGACTCGACCGGCACCGGACCGAACTTCACGTCGGGTGGCGGGTTCACGGTCGGCGCCGTGACCTCGGACGAGCTGACGGGCGTTGCCTTCACCGCGACCAACAACAGCGGTTACACGGGCAGTGGTCCGGCGCTCGCCAGCGTGACCAACTCGGGCACGCTGAGCGTCCTGGCCGGCGCCAGCGCGGTCGCCGACAATGTTGCCCTGGCCTATGCCGGCGCGACGGCGATCGACCAGTATGCGCTCGGCTCCAGCGCCGTCGCGACGGTCGTCAACACGCTCGATGCCAACATCACGGCATCGGCCAACGCCTTCGCTTCGGGCCAGAACGGCGCTTCGGCGACGGCCTACGCCCTTGGCATCCAGCAGGACGCGATTGCGCGCAACACGCACACCAGCAGGTTCGACTTCGGTACCGGGACGCTGCACCTCACGTCTGAAGGCGGCACCACGTCCTATGGCACGCTGACGACCGCACGCACGGTCATCGGCACCAACATGCCGAGTGGTCCGGCGGTCGCCATGGTGGACAACAGCGGTGCGATCGACGTTTCCGCTCATGCTACCGCGATCGTGGCGCAGAGTGGCCCGGCGGTCGGCGCCACTTCGACCACCCCAGCTTATGCCTGGGCCGGCGCGACGGGCATCGATCAATACGCCCGGGGTTCCGACGCTTTGGTCGAAGTCGACAACAGCGGCAGCATTGCGGTTGACGTCGGCGCGGTCGCGTCGGGTGCTGTGACCTCGGCGTCCGCCAGTGCGTCGGCGGTGGGCATCCACCAGTCAGCCAACGCGGTCGGAACCGTGGTTACCAACCACTATCAACTGGGGACGGTGACGTTCACCGAAAGCGGTCACGTGGAGACCTCCACGCTGTTGCTGCCGACGGCGACGACCTTCACCTACACCAACGTGGGTCCGGCCAAGGCGGTGGTGAACAACACCGGCTCAATCGATGTCGCGGCGGTCGCCACGGCAGTCGCCGGCACGGCTGCCTACGGTTACGCCTACGCAACCGGCATCGACCAGCACGTGGCGGGCGCAACCGCCAGCGCGTTGGTGACCAATACCGCCGATGCGTCGATCAACGTCCTGGCCAGCGCTTCAGCCTCGGGCACCTTCGCTTCGGCGAGTGTCGACGCGGTGGGCGTGCATCAGAACGTTACCGGTGACTCGGGCGTGGCCTCGGTCATCAACGAGGGTGCGTTCGACGTCGAAGCGGTGGCAGCTGCGACTGCGGCGAGCACCGCTTACGCCATCGCTTCGGCGACCGGCGTGCGGGCCACCGTCGACGGTGTTGACGTGGCGTTCGAAAACAGCGGTGAGTTCAACGTGAACGCTTCGGCGAGCGCGGGTGGAACCACCGGTACGGCCTCGGCCTACGCGGGCGGTTATCTCGCATTCGGCAACGGTGACTCGCTCAACGCGACCATCACCAACACCGAAGCGGCTGTGATCAACGTGTCGGCAACGGCGGTCGGACCGGCCTTGGCGAGCGCGGTGGCCCAGGGCATCTCGCTCGACCAGACGCCGACCATCGTCGGCACCGCCACGGACGCCAATCCGATCAGCGGGACTATCATCAACGACGGTCAGCTGAACGTGGTCGCGCAGGCCTCCGCGTACAACAGCTTCACCACCACCACGACCGGTGGCACGACGACGACTGTCTACTCGGGCGTTTCCAGCGCTCGGGCGACGGGCATCGCGGTGAACGGTGGCGTCAACACCATGACGATCACCAACACCGGTGCGATCAACGTCGACGCGATCACGATGCACGGTGGCGACGCTACGGCCTACGGCATTCGGGCGACCTCGAATGGCGATGCCACGCCGCTTGCGACGGACATTCTCACCATCAACAACTCGGGCGACATCATCGTCCGCCAGTCGAGTGATGGCGGGGATACCTTCTTCCGCGGCATGGCGATCGACGTTGCGGGTGTTCCGAACCAGACGGTGATCAACCTGATGGCGCCGGCCGCAAATCCGTCGGACATCTACGGCAACATCGACGTGAAGACCGGCGACGCGATCAACGTCACCACCGGCGAGACGGTGTTCAACGGGATCATCAATCCCGAGTGCATGCCGGTCGGCGGCCCGACGGCCCTCACGCTCGACAGCGCAGCGCTGTCCTCGTGTGGCCAGGGCGCGCTGACGCTCTCCAGCGGCGGCGACCTGCACATGGTCATCGATGGCAACGAAGGCCCGTCCTACGCCTTCGTCGACACCTTCACGGTGAACAGTGGCGGCACGCTCGAGCTCGACCTTCCGCCCGCGGTTGGAACGGCTCCGATCGGGACCTATCCGCAAATCTACGCGGAGACGGCCACGCTCAACGCCGGCAGCACGCTGATCGCGAACATCGAACCGGGCAGCGGCCTCTATGAGACCACGGTCTACGAGAACGTGATCGACGCCAATGCGCTTACCGGGACGTTCACCAACTGCATCGTCACCGGGGTTCCGGCGTCGTCGCTCCTGCTCGACTTCGGCTGCGTCTATCCGCCGGCGGCGGGCGTTGGAAACGTCGACCTGAAGCTCACCAGGATCGCGTTCGACGAGGTCCCGGGCCTCAATGACAACGGCGGGGCGGTCGGTTCCGGACTGGAGTGCATCTACGACGTCAACATGACCGGTAGCTTCGCGCAGATGTTCGGGGACCTGTTCCTGATCACCGACCCGGCCGACTACAATGAAGCGCTCAACCAGCTCTCGGGCTCGGTCTATGCGAACTACTTGCAGTCGATGCCGTCGCTGGGCGTCCACTACAATGACCTGTTCGACCATGCCACGAACTGCGAGATCCCGGCCCTGGCCGGATCGGTCCTCGAGTGCCGGGCTTCGTCCCCGCTGCACGTCTGGGGCCAGCTCGACTACCAGTGGCGGACGGCGGACGCGGACATTGAAGCTGGCCGCGCCAAGGCGGATCGCTTCACCGGCCTGATCGGTATCGACGCCGCTGTCGGCAATGCCGCGATCCTCGGCATCGGTGGCGGCTATGCGAAGAACACCCTCAACGACAACCAGTTCGGCGACCACGTGACGAGCGAAGGCTTCGTCATCGGCGCCTACGGTGTCTACGATCCGGGTGCCTTCTTCGCGAAGGTGATGGGCAGCTACAGCCAACTGAACGGCTCTGCGTTCCGGAACATCGACTTCACGCCGTTCGGTGGCACCTTCAAGGGCCAGACCGACTCGTCGCCCGACTCGGATATGTGGACGTTGGGTGTCCATGGTGGTGCCCGTCTGCCGATGGGTGGCACCTCGGTCATCACGCCCTACCTCAACTACGACTATGTCGATGCGAGGCTGAAGGCGTTCACCGAGAACGGCCTCGAAGCCGCCAGGCTGACAGTCGGCCGACAGCCACTCGAAGCACAGCTTCCTGACGGGCGGCGTCAAGTGGGCGACGCAGATGGGTGGCCTGGTTCCAGAGGTCAACCTCGGCTACCGCTACCGCTTCGACGACGAACGGTCGTACTTCACGGCCGCGTTCAACGGCGACACCGACTGCGACTTCGTACATCGAGTCGGCAGCGGCCAACCGCGGAACCTTCCTGGCCGGCATCAGCGTCGGCGGGAAGATCGGCCCGGCCGACATCCGGATCGGCTACGAAGGCGAGTTCAACGAGGACATCACCAGCCACACGGGCAACTTCAAGGTTGTCGTGCCGCTTGGTGGGCGCGCGGCTCCGCCGCCGCCGGTGGTCGAAACTCCGCCTCCGCCGCCGCCACCGGTCGTGGTCCCGCCGCCGCCTCCGCCGCCCCCGCCGCCTCCGCCGCCTCCGCCGGTTGAGCGTGGTGAGCGCGGTCAGTAAGTCAGCTTGATGGAGGGCGGGCTCGTCTCGCCCTCCAAACAGCGGCCGAGGACAAAATTCCGAACTGAGGGAAGAGGGAAGAAATTCCCTCTTCTTTCGCATTTTGCGAGAGCGTCGATTTTTGGCGCCAAGGCCTTTATTCGCCGACACTTACGGGTAAAAGAGCAGACATGACCGACAAGAAAGCCAATCGGCGGCCCAAGGGCGCCGCCACCAGCCCGCAGCGCGTGCCCGCCAATGCTCCGCGCGCCCAACGAAACCCCGCGACTCGCCAGGGTCAGCGGCCCGCGAATCCGGCCTCGGTGGATGAGGCGATCGCCAAGGCGCAGACCGGCCGGGTCAATGTGCCCCCCGCCAAGGCCATCGAAATGGCTGGCAAGCTTTATTCGCGCAATCAGTACACCCAGGCCGAGCGGGTATGCCGCCAGATCATCGCGGCGCGGCCCGCCAATGCCGACGCCCACAACATCCTCGGCGTGTCCGCTTGCCGCGCTCGGGCCAGACCGAAGCGGCCGTCGAATTCGATCAAGCGCGCCATCAAGATCAACGCGAAGGCGCCGAGCTATCATGCCAATCTGGGCGAAGTATTGCGCCAGGCCGGACGGCTCGACGAGGCGAGCACGTCGCTGGAACAGGCCGTCAAGCTCGATCCCAACAATGCCCAGGCGCTGAACAATCTCGGCATCATTCATTACGATCGCAGGAAATTCCGCGAGGCCGTGGACTATTACCGCCAGGCGCTCGCGGTTTCCCCGAACATGGCCGAGGCGCTGAACAATCTTGGCAACGCGCTGCGCGTGACCGGCGACGTCGACGGCGCGCACCAGGCCTATCAGGAAGCGCTGACGCTGCGCGCCGTCTATCCCGAGGTTTACAACAATCTCGGCACCCTGCTGCAGCAGGATCGCAAGCCGGCCGAGGCCGAGCATGCGTTCCGCAAGGCGGTCCAGCAGAATCCGCGGTACGTGGAAGCGCACAACAATCTCGCGCAGCTGCTGGTCAGCCAGAAGCAGGATGTCGAGGCGCTGCGGATCCTCGGCGACACGCTGAAGTTCGCGCCCAAGAACGTCCAGACCCTGGTCATCACCGCGCGCGTCCAGCTGCGCCGCGGCAATACGCCGGCCGCCGAGCAGGCGGTGCGCTTCGCCCTCAAGGAGCAGCCCGACAACACGGACGCGCTGACGCTTCTCGGCCAGGTGCTCCATGAAACGGACCGCTATGACGAAGCGCTGAGCGTGCTCGACAAGGCGCTGAAGAAGAATCCGGACAATCCGGAAGCGCTGAACTTCTACGGCGTGGCGCTGAAGTCCGTCGGCCGCCTCGACGAGGCCCGCGAGCACATTCTCAAGGCGCTCAAGCTCAACGACAACATGTACGGCGCTTATGCCAACCTCAACGACCTGGTCGATTTTTCGGAAGGGCCGGGCGAGGAGCTGTTCAATCGCATGGAAGCGATCTTCGAATCGGTGAAAAACCCGACCGTGGACGTGCTCCTGCCGCTGCACTTCGCTTATGCGAAGGCGCTCGACGACCGCGGCCAGCACGAGAAGGCGCTGGAGCATTACATCACGGGCGGCAAGATGAAGCGCGCCCAGCTCGACTATAAGGAAGCCGACACGTTCGGCTTCTTCGACGGCATCCGCGAGGCGTTCCCGGCGGAAGCCTTTGCCAACCGCAAGTATGAAGGCCTGGACGACGACCGCCCGGTGTTCATCGTCGGCATGCCGCGTTCGGGCTCGACTTTGGTCGAGCAGATCCTGTCGAGCCACCCGGACATCTACGGTGCCGGCGAGGTCAAGTATCTCGCGCGTTCGCTGAGCCAGCTGCGCGACCGCTTCCCGGCGCTGCCGAAATATCCGGAGCTGGCCGCCAAGGTCACGCCGGGGCAACTCGATATCGTCGCCAATAACTACCAGCAGCAAATTGCCACCGGCGCCGGCGATGCCAAGCGCATCACCGACAAGCTGCTCACCAACTATTTCTTCCTCGGGCTCATCAACCTGTTGTTCCCGAAGGCGAAAGTCATCCACACCCAGCGCGATCCCGTCGACACCTGCCTCAGCGGCTTCACCAAGCTGTTCAAGGACGACATGCCGCACAGCTACGAACTCGGCGAACTCGGCCGCTATTACGGCAAGTATCGCGAGCTCATGGAGCATTGGGAAAAGGTGCTTCCGGAAGGCGTCATGACTACCGTCGTCTATGAGGACGTGGTCGCCGACACCGAAAAGGAAGCCCGCCGGCTGATCGAATTCCTCGGCCTGCCGTGGAACGACAAGTGCGTCGACTTCCACAAGTCCGACCGCCCGGTGAAGACCGCCAGCGTCGCCCAGGTGCGCAAGCCGATCTACAAGACCTCGGTCAAGCGCTGGAAGAAGTATGGCGAAGGCCTGCAGCCGCTGGTGAACGCGATCGACGAGAAGCCCGGCCAGAAGAAGACCGAGGCCAAGCCGGCTGAAACCAAGAAGTCCAAGGCCAAGGCCAAGGAAACCGCCTGACGATTCTCGCGCCCGCCGGCGATGCCCATGGTGTCGCCGGCGGCGCGGATAGGGAGCGGGGATTAGATTAGACAATGCGGTCGCTGACGCACCTCGACCGGCTCGAGGCCGAGAGCATCCATATCCTGCGCGAAACCGTCGCCGAGGCCGAGCGCCCGGTGATGCTCTATTCGATCGGCAAGGATTCGGCGGTGATGCTGCACCTGGCGAAGAAGGCGTTCTTTCCCAGCCCGCTGCCGTTCCCGCTGCTGCACGTCGATACGACGTGGAAGTTCCGGGACATGTACGCGCTGCGCGACAAGGTCGGCGCCGAAGCCGGGCATGAAGCTCATCGTCTACACCAACCCGGAAGCGCAGGCGAAGGGCATCAACCCGTTCGACCACGGGCCGCTCCACACCGACATGTGGAAGACCGAGGGGCTGAAGCAGGCGCTCGACAAATATGGCTTCGACGCGGCGTTCGGCGGCGCCCGCCGCGACGAGGAAAAGAGCCGCGCCAAGGAGCGCGTGTTCAGCTTCCGCGACCAGAACCACCGCTGGGACCCGAAGCGCCAGCGGCCCGAGCTGTGGTCGCTCTACAATGTCCGCAAGAACAAGGGCGAGAGCATGCGCGTCTTCCCCTTGTCCAACTGGACCGAGCTCGACGTCTGGCAATATATCCTGCGCGAGAAGATCGAGATCGTGCCGCTCTATTTCGCGGCGGAGCGGCCGACGGTGGAGCGCGACGGCCTGATCCTGATGGTCGACGACGAGCGCATGCCGATGAACGGCGAGACGGCCGGTCATGCGCAAGGTCCGCTTCCGCACGCTCGGCTGCTATCCGCTGTCCGGCGCGGTCGAGAGCGAAGCGGCGACGGTCGAGGAGATCGTCGCCGAGATGCTGCTGACCAAGACGTCGGAGCGCCAGGGCCGGGCGATCGACCGCGACGCCGGCAGCGCCAGCATGGAGAAGAAGAAGCAGGAGGGATATTTCTGATGTCCCGCCCGCTCGATTCCGACGAAGAGCTGATCCGCACCGACGTGCGCGCTTGGCTTGCCCAGCAGGAAGCCAAGGAGCTGCTGCGCTTCATCACCTGCGGCAGCGTCGACGACGGCAAGTCGACGCTGATCGGGCGGCTGCTGTACGAGATCGAAGCAGATTTTCGACGACCAGCTCGCGGCGCTCGAAGGCGACAGCAAGCGCCACGGCACGCAGGGCGAGCGGATCGACTTCGCGCTGCTGGTCGACGGGCTGTCGGCCGAGCGCGAGCAGGGCATCACCATCGACGTCGCCTATCGCTTCTTTTCGAGCGCCAGGCGCAAGTTCATCGTCGCCGATACGCCGGGGCACGAGCAATATACGCGCAACATGGTGACCGGCGCCTCGACCGCCGACCTCGCCGTGCTGCTGGTCGATGCGCGCAAGGGCGTGCTGACCCAGACGCGGCGCCATTCCTACCTCGCCCAGCTGGTCGGCATCCGCCGCTTCGTGCTGGCGGTGAACAAGATGGACCTGGTCGATTACGACCAGGCGCGCGTTCGACGCGATTGCCGCCGACTATCGCGCCTTCGCCGAGCAGATCGGCATCGCCGATTGGGCGCCGATCCCGGTCTCGGGGCTCAACGGCGACAATGTCATCGAGCCGGAGCGACGCGATGCCCTGGTACAACGGGCCGAGCCTGCTCGAGCATCTCGACACCGTGCCGCTCGATGCCGACGCCGACGCCGCAAAGCCGCTGCGCATGCCGGTGCAGTGGGTCAACCGGCCCAACCAGAATTTCCGCGGCTTCGCGGGCCAGATCGCGTCGGGCACGATCGGCCCGGGCGACCGAAGTGCGCGTCCTGCCGTCGGGCCGGACGACGCGGATCGAGCGGATCGTCACCGCTGACGGCGACCTCGACGAGGCGGTCGCCGGGCAGTCGGTGACGGTGACCTTGGCCGACGAGGTCGATTGCTCGCGCGGCGACGTCATCGCCGCGGCGGCCGATCCGCCCGAAGCCGCCGACCAGTTCGAGGCGACGATCGTGTGGATGGCGGACGAGCGAGCTGCTGCCCGGCCGCGGCTATTGGATGAAGCTCGGGACGCAGATGGTCACGGCGACGGTCCAGCACCCGAAGTATGAGATCAACGTCAACACGCTGGAGCATCTCGCGGCGCCGACGCTGGGGCTGAACGCGATCGGCGTCGCCGAGATCGCGACCGACCGCGAGATCGTGTTCGAGCCTTATGCGGTCGAGGGCGCGAGCCCCAACCGGGCGCTCGGCGGCTTCATCCTGATCGACAAGCTGACCAACGCGACGGTCGCCTGCGGAATGCTCCACTTCGCGCTGCGCCGCGCGCTCAACATCCATCGCCAGCACCTCGACGTCAGCCGCGAGACCCACGCGCACGCTCAAGGGCCAGAAGCCGGCGGTGCTGTGGTTCACCGGCCTTTCCGGCGCGGGCAAGTCGACCATCGCCAACCTCGTCGAGAAGAAGCTCGCGGCGCGCGGGCGGCACACCTTCCTGCTCGACGGCGACAACGTCCGCCACGGCCTCAACCGCGACCTCGGCTTCACCGAGGCCGACCGCATCGAGAATATCCGCCGCGTCGGCGAGGTCGCGCGGCTGATGGCCGACGCCGGCCTGATCGTGCTGACCGCCTTCATCTCGCCGTTCCGCGCCGAGCGGCACATGGTTCGGCGAGATGATGCCGCGAAGGCGAGTTCATCGAGATCTTCGTCGATACGCCGCTGGCCGAGGCCGAGAAGCGCGACGTCAAGGGCCTCTACGCCAAGGCGCGCGCCGGCGAGCTCAAGAACTTCACCGGCATCGACAGCCCGTACGAGCCGCCCGAAAATGCCGAGATCCGCATCGACACGACCGACGCTGAGCGCCGACGAAGCGGCGGACCTGATCGTCGAGGAGCTGCTGCAAGCGCGCGCTGAGCGATGCCGGAGCTTCCGATACGGGGGTGCAACCAACGTCGCGGATCGAGCGGTTACGGCGCAGGATGAAGACGACTGCTGATCGCAGCTGGCGCGCGCTGCTGCCGGCCTGGAGCGCTGCCTCGCGCAGGACAGCCGACGACTTATCGCGTTCGTGTCGGGCTGGGCGCGCAGTTGCAGCCCGACATATCATCGGTGCCGACGACGACCGACGTCGCGCCGCTGTTCGACTTCGACATCGCGCGCGGGACCAACCACTTCACGTTCGAGGCGCCGGACGACAGCTTCGGCATCGCGCGTGATCGTCAGCCGACGGCTTCTCCGTCGGGCCGGCCGCGAACATCGAGGGCAGGCGCAAGGATTCCGACGTCGGCGCGCCCGTCGGCAAGGTCCCGACGACGATCGAGGCCGGCGCTGTTCGCGCAATATCACGATGGGCAACTCGCTTCCGCCTTCGCGCCGAGCTGCTGCAAGGGCATCGGCGGCCACGACGGAGTGGTCGGCTCGATCGGCGCCGACAAGATCTGGCGCGACGGCGACCGCTACGTCTTCTCGATCGGCCCGCGCGTGCTGTTCTCCGACGGCCGCTACCAGCGCGCCTATTTCGGGGTCACTCCGGCACGCTGTCGCTGGCATCCGGCCTGCCGGCCTATCGGCCCGAGCGGCGGCATCTACGCCATCGCCGCTGGCAAGCGGCCTATCCTATCAGCTCGAATCCGCGCTGGGGCCTGTTCGGCTATGCGCGCTACGAGCGGCTGGTCGGCGATGCGGCCAAGTCGCCGATCGTTCGGGAGTTCGGGCTCGCGCAACCAGCTGTCCGGCGGACTCGGGCTGAACTACACCTTCACGATCCAGCGCTGAGCCGCGCGAGCGTCGTCAGTCGCCCGCGCCGGCCGTCGGGCGTGAAATATTTGTCGTACTTGCCCTCTTCGCCCTTGTGCTCGTCGGCGTCGGCGGGGCTGTCCTTCTTGCGGGTGATGTTGGGCCATTCGGCCGAGAAGCTGGTGTTGAGCTCGAGCCATTTCTCCAGCCCGCTCTCGGTGTCGGGAAGGATCGCCTCGGCCGGGCATTCGGGCTCGCACACGCCGCAGTCGATGCATTCGTTGGGGTTGATGACCAGCATCACTTCGCCCTCGTAGAAGCAGTCGACCGGGCAGACCTCGACGCAGTCCATATATTTGCATTTGATGCAGGCGTCGGTGACGACGTAGGTCATGGATGGCGGCTCCCTTTGCCGCTTCGCTAGGTCGCGGGCTTCGCGCTCGTCAATTCCCAGCTCCTCGTAGCAGGCGCGGGCTTCGGCCGGCGGGCCGCGGCGCTCGGGCAGCGCGAGACCCGCAGGACGCGGACCTGGCCGCGCAGCGGCAGGGCGACGACGCTGCCGACGCGGACCTCCTCGCTCGGCTTTTCGACGCGCTTGCCGTCGATGCGGACGTGGCCCTGCTCGATCGATGCGCCTGGGCGAGCGTGCGGCTCTTCACCAGGCGGATGCAGTGCAGGAAGCGGTCGATCCTCACTTGCTTGCTTGAGCTTGGCCAGCTCGGCGAAGGCGTGGCTGAGCGGGCGGCGCGGCGGTCGGGCGCGGCGGCCGCGGCGGCCGCGCCAGCGCCAGGCATCGCCGGCGCGGGCGAAGCCGACTTCGGCCATCAGCCGCGCGATCGCCTCCTCGCCGAGGCCGATCGAGGTCGCGAGCGCCGCGTCGACCGGATCGTCGCCGCCGGCCGAGCGGACCTTGCGGGCGTGGCTGGCGAGGCGGTCGGCGAGGTCGATGCGGAGCCAGCTGCGGCCGAGCCGGCGGTAGGCGAGCGCGGCGCCGCGCGGGTCGGCCTCGGCGCCGAGCGTCGCGGCGCCCGGCGCGCGGCAGCGCCGGCATCGGCTGGCCGCTGCGCACCGCGAGCAGCGCCGCGCGCCAATGCTGCGCGGCGGGCTTGAGCAGCGGCGGCATGAAGACGTCGAGCGGGCCGAGCCGGACGCGCAAGCCGGTGAAGCGCCTGGCGGTCGGCCTGTTCGAGGTGCGGCGATGGCGCCGAGCACGGCCTTGCGCGGCAGCACGCCGCCGGCATCGGCCAGCATCGCGGCGAGCGCGCGAACGCCCGGCGAGCTCGCCGGATCGGTCGCCGCCGCCGCGAGCTGCTTGAGCGGCCGCAGATGGCGCGTCGACCTGCGCGTCGAGCCAGCGCTCGAGCCGCGCGCGAAGCGCGGCGCGGCGTCGGCGCCGACAGGCGGTCGAGCGCGCGCGCGGTGCGCAGCGCCGGCTCGAGCAGCGAGCGGCCGGGCGCGAGGCGGGCGAGGACGTGGCCCTCCCAGGCGACCGCGAGGCCGCCGCCGTCTTCGATCGACCAGCGCGAAGGCCTGATCGTCGGCGCCTCGACCAGCGCGCTTGGCGCGGCGGTCGAGCTCGTCGCCGAGGCGGCGCTCGGCGGCGGCGAGCAGCAGGCGCTTGTCGGCGAGCCGGGCCGACGGATCGACGCGGAACTCGAAGCCGGCGAGATGGCCGATCGGCTCGGGCCCGACGCTGACTTCGCCGTCGGCGGCGACGGTGACCGGCAAGCGCGTCGGCGCCGCGCGCGCCGATGTCGCGGACCAGCACCGCGGTGCGGCGGTCGACGAAGCGCTGGGTCAGCCGCTCGTGGAGCGCGTCGCGACAGCCGCGCCTCGACCTCGCGGGTGCGCTCGGCCCATTTGGCCGGCTCCTTCAGCCAGTCGGCGCGGTGGGCGATATAGGCCCAGCTGCGGATTCCGGCGAGGCGGTCGGCGAGCGCCTCGATGTCGCCGCTCATATTGTCGAGCCGGGCGACCTCGGCGGCGAACCATTCGTGCGGGACGTGGCCGCCTTCGCCGATGTAGCTGAACAGGCGGCGGACCATGCGCGCGTGGTGCATCGGCCCGACCTTGCGGAAGTCGGGCAGGCCGCACACCGCCCACAGCCGCCGCGCCTGGACGCCGCGCTTGGCGGCGATCGCCGGGATCCTCGGCGATCAGCTTGAGCACGGCGAGGTCGATGGCTTCGGGCGCCGGGCGCAGCAGCGGGTCGTCGCTCTTGCGCCTCGAGGCTGCGCGATCAGCGCGCGGACGTCGGTGAAGTCGAGGTCGGCGTTGCGCCAGTAGAGCGAAGTCGAGCGGGCGGAAGCGATGCTCCTCGATCGCGTCGATCTCTTCCTCGCTGAAGCCGCCGCTTTCCTCGCCGCCAGGCCGAGCGTGCCGAAGCTGCCGTCCTTCTGGTGGCGCCCGGCGCGGCCGGCGATCTGCGCCATTTCGGCGATGGTCAGGCGGCGGTCGCGGCGGCCGTCGAACTTCTCGAGGCCGGCGAAGGCGACATGGGTGACGTCCATGTTGAGGCCCATGCCGATGGCGTCGGTGGCGACGAGATAATCGACCTCGCCGCGCTGGAACATCGCGACCTGGGCGTTGCGCGTGGCGGGCGACAGCGCGCCCATGACCACCGCCGCGCCGCCCTTGAAGCGGCGCAGCATCTCGGCGAGCGCGTAGACCTGCTCGGCGGAGAAGGCGACGACCGCCGAGCGCGGCGGCAGGCGCGACAGCTTGACGCTGCCGGCGTAGCGCAGGGTCGAAAAGCGCGGCCGGCTGACGATCTCGGCCTCGGGCAGCAGCTCGCGGATGATCGGCCGCAGCGTGTCGGAGCCGAGGATCAGCGTCTCCTCGCGGCCGCGCGCGCGAAGCATGCGGTCGGTGAAGACATGGCCGCGCTCGGGGTCGATGCCGAGCTGCGCCTCGTCGATCGCGGCGAAGGCGAAGTCGCGCTGCAAGTCGCCGTCGTGATGGCTGTCGCCGCCGGGCACCGGCATGCTTTCGGCGGTGCACAGGAAATAGCGCGCGCTGCGGCGGGACGATCCGCTCCTCGCCGGTCAGCAGCGCGACCTGCTTCTCGCCCTTCATGGCGACGACGCGGTCGTAGACTTCGCGCGCGAGCAGCCGCAGCGGGAAGCCGATGACGCCCGAGGAATGGCCGCACATCCGCTCGATCGCGAGGTAGGTCTTGCCGGTGTTGGTCGGCCCGAGGATCGCCCGGACCGGAGCGTCTGAACGCGGCGCCATCATCATCGAATGTGGCAGCGCGCGGCCGGAACGCAAGGTTCCAATCGGCGCCGGATTTTAGGCCGGTTTTAACCTTGATTTGGCCATCAGCGGCACCGTGTTGACGTCACGCAGCCATGCGCGGCATTCGCGGCGCCGCTCGACCGCGCGTGCGCCTGCGCGCCGCGCGCTGCCGCGCCCGGGCTGGAAGAGCGCGGGCGTGCTCGCCTTGCTGTGCAGCGGCGTCGCCTGGGCGTCGCTTCCGCGCGCCGGCGCGATTGCCGCGCGACGAGCAGCGCCAGTGGCAGGCGCTCGGCGATCGCGCCGCTGTCGAGCGGCGGCGCGACCGGCATGCGCGATGGCGCCGACCGAGGCGGTCGAGCCGATCGATTTCGTCGCCCAAGCGCGCGGTCGCGCTGCCGCGTCGAGCGCACCGAGCCGGTCGCCGCGCCGCCGCCGACCGGACCGCTGCGCATTCGCGGCCGGGTCGGCGACGGGCTCTACTGGTCGCTGCGCGCGGCCGGCGCGCGCCCGCAGGTCGCCGCGCAATATCTCGCCGCGCTGGCGACCGAGATCGACGTCGGCGACGGTCGGCCCGAGCGACGGCTTCGACCTGGTGCTCGGGCGCGAACCGCGAACTGCTCTACGCCGGCCTCGACCGCGTCGGCGAGCGCCGACCTGCAGCTGGTGCGCTGGAACGCGAACGGCCGCAGCGAATGGATCGACGCCGCCAATGCCGACCGGCCGGCGCCGGTCGAAAGCGGCCTGACGATGCCGGTCAACGGGCACATCACCTCCTATTTCGGCTATCGCTATCACCCGATCCTGCACTTCACCCGCTTCCACGCCGGGCATCGACATCGGCGCCGGCTGGGGCAGCCCGATCGTCGCCGCCGCCGACGGCCAGGTGGTCGCGCGCCGGCTGGGCCGGCGGCTACGGCCGCGAGGTGCAGATCGCCCACGGCGGCGGCGTCGTCAGCCTCTACGGCCATATGAGCGAGATCGTCGCGCCAGCCCGGCAGCTTCGTCCGCCGCGGCCAGCTGATCGGCTATGTCGGCTCGTCCGGCCTGTCGACCGGCCCGCACCTCCATTTCGAGGTGCGCGCAGGGCGGCCAGCCGGTGAATCCGCTCGGCGTCCGCTTCGTCAGCGCGCCGGTCGTCGACACGCATCTCGCCGACGCGGTGAAGGCGCGGCTGAAGGCACTGCTCAGCGTCGGAAGCCGCAAGACCGGGCTGCAACGCGATTGCGATTATCCGGGCGCGATTTCGCAGGCTCTGGACGCCAACGATCAGGCGGCGTTTCCGATTGGCGCGGACGTTCAGCATCATCACGACCTGCAAGGGCCGGCTCGATCACCTCAAGCACAGCCTTCCCACGATGGTCTCGCAAGGCGCGCAGGAAGTCATCGTCGTCGACTATTCGTGCCCGGACGGGGCCGGCGATTATGTCGCGTCCCAATACCCCGCGGTTCGGCTGGTCGCGCGTCGCAGGGCGAACAGCATTTCTCGAACTGGAAGGCGCGCAATGCGGGGGCCGAGGCGGCGACCGGCGACATGCTGGTCTTTGTCGATGCCGACATTTTGCTCGCGGACGGCGCGATTGCGTCGCTCGACGAGCAGATTCCGGACGACGCTTATGGCTCGTTCGATCGTGAAACCAGCTGGGCCGTGAGCAGGACGCGGCAGGGGCTGACAGCCAACCAGATCAAGGGATTCCTGGCGGTTCCGGCCAGAGCCTTCCACCGGCTTGGCGGGTATGACGACGTGCTGCGTGGTTATGCCGCCGGCGCCGACACGGACCTCGAAGACCGGATGCCGCTAATCAAGGTGGCAAAGCAGTCGCTCGATCCGAAGATCCTGGCGGACGTGCTCGACCATGATGCGGCGAGCCGGACTCGCCATCACGCTTACCCGGTGCGCATCAGCTATTGCGCGGGCTTGCTGTACCGCGACGCCAAGCGCGCACTCCTGGCGAACGGGGGCAAGGTGCAGCTGCCGTTGAAGGTGCGCGAGCGGCTGTTCGACGCGGCGATGGCGGCGGCGCAGGATGCGGCGGCGAAAGGTTTCGCCGGCAACCGCGTCAGCCTGCTGGTGAACCTGTATTCCTATCCGGTGCTGATGCCGCGGCAGCTCGGGTACAAGCGCGGCAAGCAGACGGTGTCGCTGCGCGTCGAAATCTCGCTCGAGGGCAAGCTCGAACCGCGCTGAGCCGCTTAGCGGCCGTGCCCGCGCCAGCGCTTGATGGTGCGCTGGATGATGCCGGCCTCGTCGCCGGTTTCGCGCCACAGGCGGGCGAAGCTCGGATCGGACGAGGCCGGGCGCTTTTCGGGCTCGAGGTCGTCGAAGCGGACGCGGATCGGGATGGCGACGCCTTCGCCGCAGACGATGCATTCGCGGTTGCGGAGCGCGGGGATGGCGTCGAGGAAGCCGCGCGCGCCTTCGGGCATGGCGGCGCGGACGCAGGCCTGGTCGCGGTCGTTGTTCAGACGCATCGAGATGATCGTGCCGCACTGCGACAGCACGCCTTCGGCAAGGTCGGACGGACGCTGCGTGATGAGGCCGAGCGACACGCCATACTTACGGCCTTCCTTGGCGATCCGCTCGAGGATCTTGCGCACCGCCTGGCCGTCCGGCATGCTCGTCCTTGGGCACGTAGCGGTGGGCCTCTTCGCAGACCAGCAGCAGCGGGCGCTGCGCCTCGGTCCGCGACCAGATCGCATAGTCGAACACCATCCGGGCAAGCACCGAGACGACCACCGAGGTGACTTCGGACGGAACGCCCGAGACGTCGACGATCGAGATCGGCCGGCCCTGGCTGGGCAGACGGAACAGCTTGGCGATGAAGGCGCCCATCGTGTCCGACACCAGCATCCCGGAGAACATGAAGGTGTAGCGCGGGTCGGCGCGAAGCTCGTCGAGCTTGGTCTTCAAGCGCTGGAACGGCGCCGTGTCGCCGGCGCGGTCGAGCTTGCCCATTTCGTTGACGATGATCGCGTTGAGGTCGGTCAGGAGGTACGGGATCGGCGACTGTCGACCGTGACCTTGCCGAGCGTGCTCATGTCCTTGCCCTTGGTGCGGGCGGCAAGCAGGCACTTGGCGAGGATGTCGGCGTCGCGCTGGCGCTCCGCGTCCTGCGTGGTCAGCAGCACTTCGCAATGCTCTTCGAAATTGATCAGCCAGTAAGGCAGCTGCATGTTGTCGACGTTGAAGATTTCGCCGCAGCCCTTGAACGCGGCCGAATATTCGCCGTGCGGGTCGATCATCACGATGTGACCCTCGGGGCTCAGCTCCGAGATGCGGTGGAGGATCAGCGAAACCGAGGTCGACTTACCGGTACCGGTCGATCCCAGCACCGCGAAGTGCTTGCCCAGCATCGGATCGACGTAGAGCGCGCCGCGGATGTCGTCGGTCGGATAGACCGTTCCGATCTCGATATGCGGCTCCTCGCTGGCGGCGAAGATGGCGCGCAGGTCCTGCGGTGTTGACCGGAAGCACGGGGCAGCCGGGGATCGGGTAGCGGGTGACGCCGCGGCGGAAGTTGCTGAGCTTGCCGGACGAATCCCTGGCGCCTTCGCCGAGGAAGTCGACATGAGCGACCAGTTCGCCGTTGTCGCCGGCGCGCAGGGTGCGGACGTTGGCCAGCAGCCAGCTGTTGCCGACCATCATCTTGATCTGGCTTCCGACCTGCCCCGACAAGGCGACCGACGCGTCCTTGTGACCCTGAAGCGCCATCAGGTTGGCGGCATTCATGCGGATCTGCGATCCCGAGCCGGCGATCTCGAAGACCTCGCCGATGGGCTCGACCCCGCCGGGCGCCGCTGCCGGCACCGACGCATTGCCCTCGTCCGCGAAATTGCTGACTTCATTCAGAAATTCGCGCAGGTTCGGCTGCTCGTCCATGTTTCGACGCACTCCAAGGGCTAAATGAGCCCCCGGCATGGCAGCAAGCGGTTAAAATTGGCTTAGGATGTTGATTTTCGGCCTAGATGCGGCGCCGGAATGCGGCAGCGGCGGCCCAGCCCAGCGCCAGCGACATGATCACCGCGGCCAGACCGTAAACAAAGCCGTGGCGGCGCGCGGCAAGCGCGACAAAGCGCTCGAAGCCCGACTTGTCGATCTGGATGTCGCGGGTCGCGGCGGCGATGACCTTGTGGCGGTCGATGAGGAAGGTTTCGGCGGTGTAGGTGCCGACTGGCACCTGGCTGGGGATGGTGATGACGGCGCGGTAAAGCACGCCCCCGCTGATCTCGACCCCGTGGGGATGCTCGGAATACAGCAGTTGACGCGACCTCAGATCGAGCAGTCCGGCCTCAAACCGGCGCTCCTTGTCGGGCAAGGCACCGCCGCCCGGCGACAGCTGCAGATTGTGCAGGCCGAGCTCGTAAATCGACGCGGTTCGGTCATCGACCAGGTCGGGGATCGGGCGAGACGACGCGACGGCATAGAATGAGGGGGCGGAGCGGAAGCGGTTCGAATCCGCGTTCATCCAGATCATCGCGATCTTCTGCTTTTCGCGCACCAGGATCGGCTCGACCGGACCACGCAGGACGACGGCGATGTCGACCGGCCGGTCGGGAGCTCGCCCGCCGGGATAGACCACCGCGCCGAACAACAGCAGCTGGGCCCCGGTGAAGCTGTAGCGAATCTGGACTTGGCGGGCGGAAACGTCGGGCACCAGCACTGGCTTGTCCGCCGCCGTCATCAGCGGCGCCAGCGCGAGCAGCAGGATCGGGGCGAGTTGCCGCTTCACAGCGCTTCGATCGAGAAGATCTCGTCGGGATGCCAGGCGAGGCCGAGCAACATGCGCAGACCGACGATGAGGATGATGACCGCCAGCGCCAGGCGCAGCAGATCGGGCTTGATCCGGGTCGTCAGGATCGCGCCATATTGCGCCCCGACCACGCCGCCGACGAGCAGAAGCGCGGCAAGCACGATGTCGACCGCATGGGTGGTCAGCGCATGGACCATGGTGGTCGCGCCGCTGACGCACAGCACCATGAACAGGCTGGTGCCGATGACGATGCGCGCCGGCATGGCCAGCAAATAGATCATGGCGGGAACGAGAATGAAGCCGCCGCCGATGCCGAGGAGCACGGTCAGGACGCCGGCCCCAAAGCCGAGCGTCAGCGGCGCAATCGGCGAAATGTACAAGCCGGAGCTGTAGAATCGCCAGCGTCCGGGAAGCGAGGCGACCCAGCGGTTATGGCGCGGCGGCTTGGCTTCGGCTTCGCTCTTCGGGCCGACGTAGCCGAGCGCGATGAGTGCATCCTTCAGCATCAGCGAACCGATCCACATCAGGATGACGACGTAGAGCAGGCCGATCACCACATCGATCTGGCCGGTCGTCTGCAGTACCCTGAACAGTGCCGCTCCGACGATCGACCCGAACAGGCCGCCGACGACCATCACCCCGCCCATTTTGAGGTCGAGCCCGCCGCGGCGCATGTGGACCATCACGCCCGACACGCTCGCCCCGGTGATCTGGGTGGTCGCCGAAGCCACGGCGACGGTCGGGGGGATCCCGTAGAAAATCAGCAGCGGCGTGGTCAGGAAGCCGCCGCCGACGCCAAACATCCCGGACAGGACGCCGACGAGGAAGCCGAGCACGATGATGACCACCGCATTGACCGACTGTCCGGCGATCGGGAGGTAGATATCCATCGTCGGGATGGACTAGCCGCAAAGGGGCGTCGCGGCCAAGGCCCACCCCTTCCCCTCCCGCAAGCGGGAGGGGTTTGGGGGAGGGTCAGAAGTCTCCGGCCAAGGTTACTGCGCCGCCGGAGCCGGGCTGGGCATTGCCGGCGACACGCTGGCGCCAGTCAAAATGGACCCGCATGTTATCGCGGACTTTCAGGCTGACGCGCGGTCCGACGTCGAGCCGCGACACGCCGGGCTGCATCCCGCCCCACATGCCGAACCCGGCGGAAACGCGCCGCATCACCGGCCGCGTCATGGTCATGCCGCCGTCGAGGAAGCCGTCATGCCCGACAACTCCGCCCTGCAGATAGGCATCCATCGCGAACTGCCAGGGCATGGGCCGGTTGTAGACTCCGCTTTCGAAAAAGATCGCGAAGGCGTTGCGGCCGTTGCCGCTGCTGCCGAGGCGCTGGCGGCGCTCGGCGGTGATCCACAAAGGGATGGCCCGGGCGGGCTGGATGCGCACGCCGGCGGCAATTTCTCCGCCGCGGCGCCCAACCTCGGACGAGGTGCGCAGCGTCGCCGACAGCTGGCGCGTGAAATTATAGGCGAGGCGGCTGCCGGCCTGGCTTGCGCCGAGCGTTCCGCCGCTAGCAAGGGACGGCGTCCCGGCGATGCCCGTGCGCTGACTACGGAGCATCGCCCACGCGGTTAACTGCAGTCGGTCGAGCCTGGGCGTCGCCCGCGTGGCGGGAAGGCTCAGTCCGGGTGCGACCACGGTCGACTGACGGCGCGGCGGCATGGACGAAGCAGCGAAACGCTGCAGCGGCCATTGATCGAGCGGCGCGATGGGCGCGTAGAACTGGACCGGGGTCGGCATCAGGCGATTGAGGGCGGGCGTGGAGATAGCGGCCGGATAGAATTGTCCTGCAGCCGGGCGCGACCCGGCAGCAGGCTGCGAGGGTTGCACTGGCGCTGCGGCGAGGACCGGTTCGAGCGCAGCGGGCTGAGCCGGGGGAAGCGGCTCGATCTCGGGGAATTGAGTGGCGAGGATCGGCGGCGGCCTGGCCTCGCTTTTCGAAATCTGGAACATCTCGGCGCCGGGGAGCATGCCGAGAGTCGCTGCACGCACGCCGCCCCAGCCGATTACCGCGAGGCCGAGGAAACGCAGCGATGGCCTCACCGGGGCAGCTCCTGCGGGAAGATGTGCCGGGTCTTGTCCCAGGTCCGTGCGCCACCGCCTAGATGGAGCGAGACGGCTCGTGCCGCGGCGAGCATGGCGATGACGTTGCCGACCACCAGGCGCGGGATCGACCGCAAGCCTTCGCGCCACCCATAGGCCGAGGCGGTGAAAGTCGCGCGCATCAGCACGCGCCAGCCAAGCAGCCAGCCGTTGATCATCAGTAGCGTGACCAGCGCCGGATCGAGCCGGGCGTGGATCGGCGCGCCGAGCGCCTCGGCGAGCCAGATCTGAGACCACAGGAGTGCCGCCGTATAAGCGGCGACCATGATCAAGGCGGCGAGCGGCCCGCGCCGATCGCGCATCCGCATCCACCGCTCGCCAAGGCCTCCGCTCCAGCCGAGCCGGTCCCAGCCGGCCAGCGCTATGCCGCCGAGCCAGCGCGCCTTCTGGCGCACGGCAGAACCGAGAGTCGCGGGGAAATGGCCGCGGCTGGCGACCACGCCATGCTCACCGGGACGGACAGGCAGCCGCACGAACATCGTCTTCAGGCCGAGCGCACCGATGCGCAGGCCCACTTCATAGTCCTCGGTCATGCTGGACCCGGCGAAGGGTCTGCCGTCCTGCATCGCCGCAAGTTGTGCCAGCGGCCGCCGGGCAATCGCGCAGCCGACCCCAGCCAGGGGAATGGCGGCGCCGACAGCTTCGCGCACCACCAGCTCCTTGATGTGCGCTTCGGCGAACTCGTCGCAATAATGGCCGCTGATCCAGCGCGAATTCGGATCGGGCAGCGGCAGGACCGGCAGCTGGATCACGGCCGCGCGCTCGATCAGGCGATCGAACAATTTGAGCTCCAGCGGATGGACGACGTCCTCGGCGTCGTGAAGCACGATGGCCTTGGCCGTGCAGTGGTTGACCGTCTCGTAAACGATCAATGCGTCGTAAAGGTGGTTGAGGCAGTCGGCCTTGGTGGTCGGCCCGTCGGCGGGAACTTCGACCGGTTCGATGCGCGGGTCGGCGATGCTGGCGATCGCGGCGGCCGTCGCGGGATCGTTGCGATATTGGCCAACGAAAATGCGGTAATTGGGGTGATCGAAGCGCTGCAGGGCGGCGCGCAGCATCGATGCGATGACCGAAGATTCGTCCCACGCCGGTACCAGGATGGCGATGAGGCCCGGCTTGCTCGGGCTCGGCAGTTCGCTGGCGAACGCCCGGGGATAGCGGGTGTAGATCGCAAGCGAACGCCAGATCGAGCGCCCGAAATAGATGAGGTCGACGAGGACGTCGTTGACCGCGAACAACAGGAAGCCGACGCCGGCGAACAGCGCCAGCTCGGCCGCAATGCGGCTCAGCAATTCGGCAATGGCCATCGTCTGCGGCTAGCCGCGGCGCAGCGATGAATAGCGGTGGAATGTTGGGCTCGGTCGATTCATGCAGCCTCCCTGGCGGCGAATCAACAAACCGAGCGCGCGTTGTTCGCATAACCAAAGTTAAACAACAAGTTCATGGATTGATTAATCGGTGATTGCGCATAAATAATGCCATAAATCTCAAGGACCAACAACCGCCGTCTCACGCACCCCGAACTGGCCGGCGTGGCGTGCGCCCGCACGGCTAGCGATATCCGCTTCCGGGCGTCGTCATTTGAGATCGTCGGAGCGCTGGACGTATTGGTGAGCGGTGTTTGAGCTGATCGCGTCCTGGATTGCCGTGCTGCTCGCAACGGCGGTGGGACCGTCGTGTATGCCGGCGGGGCCTGGGCGGCGATCGACCGCGGCTCGGTGTGCGAGGCGCTGTCGCGGACGCAGCGCTGGACCGCGCCGGGCAAGGTCCAGGCCAGCGCCGGCTTCGCGTTCACGCCCGACCACCGCCGCTGGGGTGAGTTCCATGCCCAGCTGAGCAGAGTTCCGCGTGCGGGCTCCAGCGTCCTGCTGAGGATTGGCGGACAGCCGTTCCTGCTGGTTTCGCGCGGCGACTGGGCATGGAGCCGCGGTCCTGCGCAGGAGCAGGCGATCATCGCCGCGGTCCGCGCCGCCGGTGCGATGCGGGTCGAGGCGCGCGACGGAGCCGGGCGGCGCTTCTCCGATCCGCTACGTGCTCGACGGCGCGCCGACGGCGATTGACGCGGCCGCCGCCCGCTGCGGTCTCCGCGGCGCTGGCAAAATCCCGTGAGTTCACCTAGATAGCGGCTTCGCCATGAGTGCCGACACCAACCTGATGCCCATTCCCGGGCCAGTCGATCCCGTGCCCGTGCCGCGCGCAGCATCGCCGCGCGCCGACGGTCGGGTCGAACTGATCGGCCTGTCGAGGGACCAAATCCGCGCCGCGCTTGAAGGAGCCGGGCTCGAACCCAGGCAGGCCAAGCTTCGCGCCAAGCAGATCTGGCACTGGATCTACAATCGCGGGGTCGGCGACTTTTCAGCGATGAGCGACATCGCCAAGCCGCAGCGTCCGTGGTTCGCCGAGCGCTTCGTCATCTCGCGGCCGGAGGTGGTCGAAGCGCAGGTTTCGACCGACGGCACGCGCAAATGGCTGCTGCGGACCCACGACGGCCATGATTACGAGATGGTGTTCATCCCGGATTCGGACCGCGGCACGTTATGCGTGTCGAGCCAGGTCGGGTGCACCCTCAACTGCCGCTTCTGCCACACCGGGACGATGCAGCTGGTCCGCAACCTCGAGCCGGCCGAGATCGTCGGCCAGGTCATGCTTGCCCGCGATGCCCTCGGCGAATGGCCGAGCCAGCCGGAAGGGCGGATGCTGACCAACATCGTCATGATGGGCATGGGCGAGCCGCTCTACAATTTCGACAATGTCCGCGACGCGCTGAAGATCGTGATGGACGGCGACGGGCTCGGCCTGTCGCGGCGGCGGATCACGCTGTCGACCAGCGGCGTGGTGCCGATGATGGCGCGGGCGGGGGAAGAAATCGGCGTCAATCTCGCGGTCTCGCTGCACGCGGTGACCAAGGAAATCCGCGACGAGATCGTGCCGCTCAACCGCAAGTACGGGATCGAGCAGCTGCTCGAGGCCTGCGCGGCTTATCCCGGGGGCCAACAACGCGCGGCGCATCACGTTCGAATATGTGATGCTGAAGGACAAGAATGACAGCGACGAGCATGCGCGCGAGCTGGTGCGGCTGATCCGCAAGCTACCGGCTCCCGGCGAAGGTCAATCTGATCCCCTTCAATCCCTGGGCCGGCGCGCCTTATGAATGTTCGACCGCCGAGCGGATCAAATCGTTCAGCAACATCGTGTTCGAAGCCGGCATTTCGGCCCCCGTGCGCACGCCCCGCGGCCGCGATATCGACGCCGCTTGCGGCCAGCTCAAGACGGCGGCAGAGCGCAAGCGCAAGGCACGGGCGGTAGCGTAGGGAGGGGCAATGTCGCTGATCGGAAGGCTGGTCGACAAACTGCTGACCAGGGGCAGCATCACCCTGAAGATGCCGGGCAGGCCGCCGCGGACTTACGGCCGCGGAGGCGGCGAGCATCTCACGGTCCGCTTCACCGACCGCAAGGTCGCCCTGGATATCATCAGAAACCCGAACCTCGGGCTGGGCGAAGCCTATATGGACGGCCGCGTTGTGATCGAGGACGGGACCATCCTCGATCTTCTCGAGCTGATTGCCGCCGCCAATCGCTGGGAGGACGCCGAAAGTGGACCAGGAGCGCTATCGCAGACGACGGGACGGCTGAAACGGCTGTTCAAGGGCAACAGCCTGCGCCGCTCGAAGCGCAATGTCGCTCACCATTATGACTTGAAGGACGAGCTCTACGAGACCTTCCTCGACGACTATCGCCAGTACACGGCCGCCTATTTCGTCGATCCGGGCAACAGCCTGGACCAGGCCCAGCTCGACAAGATGGCCCATATCGCCGCGAAGCTTCACCTGCGGCCGGGTCTGAGGGTGCTGGAGATCGGTTCGGGCTGGGGCGGATTTGCAATCTACCTGAACAAGGTCGCCGGCGTCGAAGTTGTCGGCGTGACCTTATCGGAAGAGCAGCTGAAAACCTCTCGCGCCAATGCCGAGCAGGCCGGCGTTGCCGACCATGTCTCCTTCGAGCTGCTCGATTACCGCAAGATCGAAGGGCAATTCGACCGCATCGTGTCGGTCGGCATGTTCGAGCATGTCGGCCCCCGGCACTATGACGAGTATTTCCGCAAGTGCGCGTCGTTGCTGAAGCGGGATGGCGTGATGCTGCTGCACACCATCGGCGTGTTCGGCCCAGCGCCGAGCGGCCCCGACCCCTTCACCGACAAGTGGATTTTCCCGGGTTATCATATTCCGTCGCTCACCCAGTTGCTGGGCGCCAGCGAGAAATTCCGGCTCATCGCCAGCGACATCGAGATATTGCGCCTTCATTATGTGCCGACGCTGCAAGCATGGCTGCAGCGTTTCACTGCTGCTCGGAAGCAGGTCGTGAGCCTTTACGACGAGCGGTTCTTCCGCATGTGGGAGTTCTATCTCGCCGGCGGGATCGTCATGTTCGAGAGCGGCGTCGGCTGCAATTTCCAGGTGCAGTACATCAAGGATCGCAATGCCCTGCCAATCACGCGCGATTACATCGCCGAGGCGGAGGCGCGTTATCGGGCCGTGGATTTGAAACCGGCGCCGGCGGCAAAGCCGCGCAGCGCCGGTCGCAAGAAGACGCTCGAAAGGAGCGCCTGAGTTTCAGTCTAGCGCTTGGCGACTTTGGCCTGGCGGCGCTGCTGACGCTCTTGCGGAGTCAGCTTGCCATCGTGGTTGAGGTCGGCGCTGTCGAAGCGTTGCAGCGCGACCTGCTGCGCTTCGGCGACCGAGATCTTGCCGTCCTTGTTCAGGTCTTCGGTGGCAAACAGGCGCTCGCCGAACTTGGCCACGCCGGCATTTTCCATCCGCGCCTTCATCTTGCTCGTGGCGGTGTCGAACTCGGCCCGCGTGATCGAGCCGTCCTTGTTGACGTCGCCGCGCGCGAACAGTCCCGAAAATCCGTGCGCCTTCGCGTTCGCAGGCTTGCCGCGCTTGGCCGCAAGAGCCGCGTAAGCGGTGTCCGCTTCGGCCTGCGTGACCTTACCGTCCTTGTTGGCGTCGAGCCGGGTGAAGATCTTGCCGGAATCGAAGCGCCCGGCAGCCTTGGCGGCCTTCGCTTCGATCTGCCCGGCCACGGCGTCGGCTTCGGCCCTGGTCACGGAGCCATCCTTGCTGGCGTCGAGGCGGGCGAACATGCGCTGGACCTGCCCCGGCACATCGGCGCGAAGCTCGGTCTGGTTCATCGCGGCGGTGCGGGCACCCTGCGGCGCGGCCTGGGCAAACGCCGGACCTGCAGCCAGGATCGCGCCAGCCGCAGCGGCGCTGAAAAGGAAGATCTTCATTCAATATTCTCCTCGGGAATTCAGAGGAGCGCTTAGCGAAACTTATCTGTCCGCGAGTTGAATGGCTTAATGTTCATTCAGCGGGAGCATCGTAAGGCCGAACCGCGATATAGCCCCATTCCTGGGCTTCGCCGCGGTGCCGGACACGGGCCAAGGCCCGGGGCACGTCATCGCCCGGATCGAAGATGCCGCTTTGGCGGGTAACCAGCCAGACGCGCGGTACCCGGCGGAGTGCGGGGTCGGCGGCGAAGGCGGCGGCCTGATGCGGCGTCACCGACTTCACCGCGGGCCAGCCGGCGCGGATCGGCCCGTTGAACGTCAGGGTCGGGAAGGGCTGCGGAATGGCGCGGATCTTGCCCGGAATGAAGCGGCCGGTAGCGCTCAGCGGAAGCGCGCTGTCGGCAGGATAGAGCCAAACCTCGTCGCCAGGCTGGACATTGCGGGCGAGATAGGCGGCGGCGAGGTCCCATCGCTCCTGCGGCTGGCGCACCGACATCGCGACTGCGGCGGGCGTCAGGGTGATGCAGATCGCGGCGGTCAGGAGCCGGCGCTCGCGCGGCGACTGGCTGCGGGCGACCGCGGCGCCGATGAGCAGGTAGGCCGGGACCAAAGTTCCGGACAGCGTGCGCGCCAGGAACACGGGGACGAAGGCCGCCGAGACGAGCGCGGCGAGCAACGGCGGCCCAAGCCACAGCAGGAGCAGGGCGCGATCGGCAGTCCAGCCCCGAATCGAAAGGGCCGCGGCGATCGCCCGCTTGATCAGCAGGATCATGGCGAGCGCCGCCACCGCCGAGCCGACGGTCAGCGCCTCGGTCGGGACGGAATAGAGCACCAGCAGTTGGAGCAGCATGCTCGGTTCCCAGCCGAGCCAGTTGGTGCCCCAATCGCCGGGCGCGGCTGGCGATCATCACCAAGCATGGAGCGTAAAGCAGCGCGACCATGGCCGCGGCGATGACACCGCGAACGATTTTCGCTCGCGCCTTGGGGCTGGCAAGCCATGCCGGGGCGACCGCCAGGGCGAGGCTGATGCCATAAAGCACGCCGAGCCCGTGCGACCAGAGCACCAGCTCGGTTGCGCCGGCAAGGGTCAGCCAATTCGGCCATGAGCCGGCTTCACCGTCGCGGAACTGGCCCATCAGGCGGAGCAGGGCCAGGGTCGCAACCGCATATCCAAGCGTCAGCAGCGGATAGGGGCGCGGTTCCTGGCCGAGAATGACGAGCATCGGCGAGGCGGCGGCGAGGAAGCCGGCGAGCCCGGCGTGGAGCAAGCCGTGTCCTGTCGGACGCTGGCGTTCCTGCTCGAAGGCGGCGAGCATCACGACGGGGACCGCCGCCGCCGACAGCAAGACGGACAGGCTGCGCAGGGCGACCGCGTCGCCGCCAAACAGGCTGCGCCACAGCTTCAGCACCGAATAATAGAATGGCGGATGCGCTTCGTAGGTCGGGACGACGTGCCACAGATAATCCCAGCTCTGCGCCGAGAACCAGGCGCTGAAGGCTTCGTCGAGCCACAGCGGGCGCATGCCGATGCCAACGACGCGGACGGCCAGGGCGAACATGGTGAGCCCAAGCGCAAGCCGCAGCGGAGTGAGCCGCCAGCCGAGCCGGACCGAGGGCAATCGAAGCGCGGGAACCGATGCGGCGTCCATGACCGCACGGGTTAGGGCAAGATGGTTAACAGCATGTAATGGGGGTGGCCGAGCAATGGACAATTGGAGCCTGAGCGCTACCACCTTTTTCGGGGCATGGACCAGGCAAAGGCAATAAGCGAGGGGGTCGCGATTCAGGATGGCGTGCGCCCGTGGTGGGAGTCGCGCTGGGTCCTGGGCGCGGTCGTCCTGCTGACGATGGCCCCGCTCGCCTACCCGCAAGTGCCGCCGCTGGTGGACCTGTTCGGGCACATGGGGCGCTATCGGGTGGAGCTCGATCTCGGCTCGTCGCCGTGGCTCCAGCAATATTACGATTACCACTGGGCCGCGATCGGCAACCTTGGAGTCGACATCTTCGTGCTGCTGCTGGCGCCGCTCGTCGGGCTGGAGCCGGCGGTGAAGATCATCGTCATGGCGATCCCGCCGCTGACGGCGATCGGCTTCCTGTGGGTGGCGCGAGAAGTCCATGGCCGGGTGCCGCCGACGGCGTTCTTCGCTTTGCCCTTCATCTATGGCTATCCGTTCCTGTTTGGCTTCGTGAATTTCGCGCTGTCGGTGGCCTTCGCGTTCCTCGCCTTTGGCCTGTGGCTGCGGCTCGGAAGGCTCGAGCGGACGCGCCTGCGCGGCTGGCTGATGGTACCGATCTCGCTTGCCGTCTTCTTTACCCACACCTACGGCTGGGGACTCCTGGGCTTGATGTGTTTCTCCGCCGACGCGGTCCGCCTTCATGACCGCGGGCGAAGCTGGTGGCGGGCGGGAATAGAGGCCGCGCTGCATTGTTCGGTGATGGCGCTGCCGCTGCTGGTGATGTTCGCCTGGCGCAGTGAAACTCACGGCGGCTCGACCTCGGGCTGGTACGAATGGAAGCTCAAATGGCGCTGGATCCAGTCGGCGCTGCGTGACCGCTGGAAGCCATTCGACCTCGCCTCGCTGGCGGTCGCCGCGGCTGTATTCGTCTACGCCTTGATCAGCCGCAAACTGACGCTGTCGCGCAACCTCGCTTTTTCCGCGCTGGTGCTTGCCGCCTTTTTCGCGATCCTGCCGCGGATCATTTTCGGTTCGGCCTATGCCGACATGCGGCTGGTCCCCTATCTGATGGCCGTCGCGCTGCTCGCGATCCGCTTTCGCGGCCGTCCGGACCGCCGCATGGCGCATGTTCTCGCGGTGCTTGCTCTGCTGTTCTTCGCCACACGGACGGCGGCGAACACCTTGAGCCTGGGGATGGCCGGCGACGACCAGCGCGCCAAGCTGCACGCCGTCGATCGCATGCCGATCGGCGCCCGCGTGATCACGCTGACCGGAATGACTTGCCGGGAATATTGGCCGCTGCTGCGCAACAGCCACCTGGGCGCGATGGTGATCGTGCGGCGCGAGGGCTTTTCCAACGACCAGTGGCTGATGGAGGGCATGAACCTCCTCGACCTTAAATATCGCGCCGCCGGTTACTTCGCGGCCGACCCCTCGCAGCTGGTGCGGCCGACCGCCTGCCGCGACTTCCTGCACCGGAACATCGAGCAGTCGCTGTCATCGCTTCCGCGCAAGGATTTCGATTACGTCTGGCTGATCGACGTGCCCCGCTACGACCCCAAGGTCACGAAAGGGATGCGCGTGGTCTGGCGCGGGCCGGGCAGCATCCTCTATCAGACGCATCCATGACCAAGCCCGCACTCTCGATCGTCGTCCCCTGCTTCAACGAGGAAGGCTGCATCGGCCAGCTTTACGAGCGGCTCACTGCTGCCGCGCGCAATGCCGTGGGCGAGGATTATGAGCTGGTGCTGGTCAACGACGGGTCGCGCGACGCGACCTGGCCGAAGATGCAGAAGATGGCCGCCGCTGACCGCCATGTGATGGCAGTCAACTTGTCGCGCAACCATGGGCACCAGCTGGCGCTGACCGCGGGGCTGGATCTGTGCCGCGGCCAGTCCATCCTGATCATCGACGCCGACCTCCAGGACCCGCCCGAGCTGCTCGGCCCGATGCTCGAGAAGATGACCGCCGAGAGCGCCGATGTGGTCTATGGCGTGCGCCGCACCCGCCAGGGCGAGACAGCGTTCAAGCGGGCCACGGCACATGGCTTCTACCGCCTGCTGTCGCGCGCGACCGAGGTCGACATCCCGCTTGACGCTGGCGACTTCCGGCTGATGAGCAGGCGCGCGCTCGATGCGCTGCTGGCGATGCCCGAGCAGGCGCGTTTCATCCGCGGCATGGTGGCGTGGATCGGGTTCAAGCAGGTCCCGTTTCCCTACGACCGCCACGAGCGGTTCGCCGGCGAGACCAAATACCCGCTGAAGAAGATGGTCCGCTTCGCGCTCGATGCGCTGACCGGATTCTCCTCGGCGCCGCTGAAGCTCGCCAGCCATGCGGGCCTGTGGCTGGCGGCCGGGTCCGTGCTGCTGATTCTCTACATCGCCTACGCCTGGCTGGCGGGCCGGAGCATCCAGGGCTGGACGTCGCTGATGCTGATCGTGGTCGTGCTCGGCGCCGTCCAGATGTTCGTGCTGGCGCTTCAGGGCGAATATATCGGCCGGCTCTACAATGAGGCGAAGCGGCGGCCGCTGTACATCGTCCAGGAGGTTGCCGGCGGCGAGCCGGGCGACGCGAGCCTCGGCTATATCGCCGAAGCGACGGCGAACAGCGACAAGCCCGGGGTCAAGGGCAAGCGCGCGATCAAGTGACGCTCAGCCGCAAAGGCATATTCCAGCGCCGCGTTGAGCGGCCTGGGCGGCAGCGACAGGTCCGCATCTTCCTTGCCGCGCAGCTTCGACGCGAGACGCTCGGCGACCGCGAGCGGGAACAGCAGGCTGTTGAAATAGCCGAGGCGATCGAGCTTCAGCGGCGATGCCTCGATCAGCTGCCTGAGCCCGCGCTTCGAATACCGCCGCTTGTGGTGGTTGGCGACATCGTGCGCCGACCACATCCACTGGTGCGCGGGGACGGTCATCAGTAGTTTACCGCCCGGCTTGAGCCGCGTCGCGATCGAGGCGAGCGCGGCATGGTCGTCGTCGATATGCTCGATCACGTCGAGGGCAGCGATCAGGTCGTAATGGGCTTTCTTGACGCCGGCGAGCTTGGGCAGCGGCGCGCTCATCACCTTGCGGCCGAGGCGCTGCTCGGCGAGCGCCCGGGCCTCGTCGTCGAGCTCGAGCGCATCGACGCGCCCGAACTGGCCGAGCATCGCCAAATTGTGGCCGGTGCCGCAGCCGATCTCGAGAATTGTGCACCCGCTGGCGGATTCGCCTCGCGCTTGATCAGCGCCGCGAGCACCTGGCGGCGCGCCCGGTACCACCAGTGACGCTGATCCATCTCCGCCATGTGCTGGTAAACGGAGCGGTCCATCAGCGGAAAACCCATTGGCGGTTGAGGGTGAAGGTCACCGCGGGCGTCACGAACAGCATCGGCACGATCGGCGCGCCGCGGCCCCACTGCAGGTGGGTGAACAGCAGCCACACCCAGAAGCTGTTGAGCGCGTAGCTGATCAACGAGACGATGATGAAGCGCCCCTTGGTCGCATGGGTCCGCTCGGCGCCATGGCCGCGAAAGCTCCACTTGCTGTGCATGACATAACCGGTGGCCATGGCGACGGCGTAAGCGAGAAAGTTGCCGAGCTGGGGGTGCCAGCGAAGCACCAGCGCGACGATCGCATAGACGCCGACGCCGAGTGCGGTGACGGTCGCGCCGCTGATCACGAAGCGGGTCAGCTGCGCGAGGACGGACCGCCGTTCGGGGGATAGGGTCGAAAGCATTGGAGTGAGCCGGAGATGAAACCTTCGGGCGGCTGCTTGCCGTTTCAAGTCCAGCGGCTAGAGCGCGAAACATGGCCGAAGGCAAGGTTACGGATTGGGAAGCGCGCGCGCTGGACCTGCTCGAGCGGCGGTGGAAGCTGATTGTGCTGCTCGTGTGGCTCGGCTTTTGCGGCTGGTACGTGTTCGACAAATGGGCTCAGATCCGCTGGTTCGCGCTCGGCGATACCGACGACAACATGCGGATCATGCAGGTCCGCGCGCTGCTGCACGGGCAGGACTGGTTCGACCTTCGCCAGTACCGGCTGAACCCGCCTTATGGCGCCAACATCCACTGGTCGCGGCTGGTCGACCTGCCCATCGCCGGCCTGATCCTGGGATTGCGACCGTTCCTCGGCGGGGCGGCGGCGGAGCGCTGGGCGGTGGCGATCGCCCCGCTGCTGCCCTATCTGTTGCTGCTGTTCTCGCTATCGCTGACGGCGCGGCGGTTGATTCATCCGCTCAGCTATCCGCTGGCGCTGCTGGCCCTGTTCTTCGCCGGCTCCACCAACGGCATGTTCATGCCGGAGCGGATCGATCACCACGGCTGGCAGCTGGCGCTGCTGGCATTGAGCATCGCCGCGATCGCCGATCCCAAACGGGTGCGCGGCGGGCTGGTGCTAGGCATTTCAAGCGCGCTGTCGCTGTCGATCGGGCTCGAGATGATCATCTATCTCGCGCTGGCCGGCTCGGCGATGGTGCTGATGTGGGTCGCCGACCCGGACGAGCGCGAGCGGCTCGGCGCTTATGCGGTCGCGCTGGCGGGCGGTTGCACGCTCGGCTTCCTCGCCTTCGCTTCTTACGTAAATCGCGCGCCGGTGTGCGACGCGCTGTCGCCGGTGTGGCTGTCGGATGCGCTGCTCGGCGGGGCGCTGATGTACGGCCTCGCCTGGCTGTCGCCGGGCGATTGGAAGCGGCGGTTGGTGCTGGCGGTCGTGGCGGGTGCGGCGATTGCAGGCTTCCACGCCCTGATGTGGCCGCATTGCCTGCAGCGCCTCGAGGGTGTGTCGCCCGAGGTCGACCGCTTGTGGCTGAGCCACGTCAAGGAAGCGCGCCCGGTCTACATGCATGGCTGGCGCATTGCGCTGCTGGTGGTGGCGCTGCCGGTCACCGGCGCGATCGGCTGGCTGCTGCTGATCTGGATGCGGCGCAAGGATGTGCGGCTACCCGCGGTCATCGCCGCCGCAGTTCCCAGCTTGGCCGCATCGCTGCTGCTGCTGTGGCAGACCCGCACGGGGCCCGCATCGCAGATGATGGCGGTGGTCGGCGCCGCGGCGCTGGCGTGGTTCCTGGTGCCGTTCTTCTGGCGGTCGAAGCAACCGGCGGTGCGTGTGTTGGGCGGAGTGCTGGCGATCTTGCTCGGGGCGGGCGCGGTGGTGCCGTTCGTCCTCAACTTCATTCCCGAAAAGCCGGCGACGACGCGCGAGCAGGCGATCGGCAAGGCCAACCGGCTGTGCGCTTCGATGTGGGGGCTGCGGCCGATCGCGTTCCAGCCCAAAGGCATGGTGTTCACCTATGTCGACCTCGGCCCGCGGCTGATCGCGGTGACCCATCATGATTCGGTGACCGGGCCGTATCACCGCAACGGTCAGCAGATCGCCGACGTGATGAATTTCTGGCGCGGCGACGAAGCCCAGGCACATCGCCTGGCCGCCAAGTATCGCTCCAACTATGTGCTGAGCTGCCCTGGGAGCTCGACCACGACGATCTTCATGTCCGAAACGCCCAAGGGCTTTTACGGCCAGCTCCAGCGCGGGCAGGTGCCCAAATGGCTTCGGCCCATCGCGCTGCCCAAGGATTCGCCGTTCAGGATGTGGAAGGTCGTCGGCTAAGCGAGGACGTGGGGGAAGCTCTGCTTCAGTCCGTCGATCACGAACTGGGCTGCGAGCGCCGCCAAAATCACCCCGAGGATGCGGGTGATCATCGCCTCGATCTTCTCGCCGATCAGCTTCATTAGCGGCCCGGCAGCGAGCAAGGTCAATGCGGTGATCAACATCACCACGGTGATCGCGGCCAGCACGACGGCGACATGGACCGGCGTTTCCGCGCGCGACACCCACAGCATTGCGCTGGCGATCGAGCCGGGGCCGGTGATCATCGGGATCGCCATCGGGAACACGCTGATGTCCTCGGCCTCGGGGGTCCCCTCGATCTCTTCGGCGCGCTTTTCGCGGCGCTGGGTGCGGCGTTCGAACACCATGTCCATGGCAATGAAGAACAGCATGATGCCGCCGGCGATGCGGAAGCTCGCCAGGCTGATGCCGAGCGAGTGAAGCAGCGGCTTGCCGAGCAGGGCGAAGAACATCAGCACCGCCCAGGCGATCAGCGACGAGCGGATCGCCATCGCCCGGCGATGAGCCGGCGAAGTGCCGCGCGTCAGGCTGGCGAAGATCGGCGCGCAGCCAGGCGGGTCGATGATCACCAGGAATGTGATCAACACAGAGCTGAACAATTCGATCATGCTGCTTGCCCGGTCACTGGGCCTTGACGTCGTTGAACAGCACCTGCGCGTAGCGGTTGCCGTTCCACTGGAAGACGCGGAACTTGCGCGCGCCGCTCTTCTCGACTTTCCAGTCCCAGCCGAGCGTCTTGTCGGCGGAGCGGCCGCGGCCGTTGTCCTCGGGCGTCGTGCGCGCCTGCTTCGAGCTCAGCGGCGGCGGCGGGATGACCGGCGGGCCGGGCGCGCGACCAGCGCAGGAGGCGCGATGGCTGACGGCCGGCGTTCGCGGCGGGATTGGCCCGGCGAGGTCGTCACCGCCGTCATAAACCCAGCGCCAGCGGCCATCGGCGACCTGCCACACCGTCGTGAAATAGCCGTGGTGCTTGCCGTCGGGCGTGACCCAGGGACCGGTGTTGACCGCGGTTCGCCCGTCGCAGGAGGTGAAGCTGTGCGTCGGCCACCAGCGCACCGATGCCGGCGGGTTCTTGCGGCCCTTGAGGAAATCGCGCGCCCATACCGCCTGGGGATTGAACATCACCGCGTCGGTGTCGGCATAGCGGGCAAAGGCGCTCCACTGGCCGAGCCGCTGGGCATCCCGCGCGAAGGCATTTTCGGCATCCACGACGCTTGGGCTCGAAGCGGCAAACAGCAAGGCAAGGATCATAGCGATTTCTCGTAGGATACGCCTTCGCGGCGGGCGGCGGAAACGAAGGTATTGCGGATCAGGCAGGCGATGGTCATCGGCCCGACGCCGCCGGGGACCGGGGTGATCGCACCGGCGACTTGCAGGGCTTCGTCGAACGCCACATCGCCGAGCAGCTTGCGTGTCCCGTCCGGCTGCTCGACGCGCTCCTGGCCGACGTCGATCACGGTCGCTCCTGGCTTCAGCCAGTCGCCGCGAATCAGCTCGGGACGGCCGACCGCGGCAACGACGATGTCGGCGCGCTTCACTGCGGCGGGAAGGTCGCGGGTGCGGCTGTGCGCGACGGTGACCGTGCAGCTTTCGCGCAGCAGCAGCAGCGCCATCGGCTTGCCGACGATGTTGGACCGGCCGACGACGATCGCGTCGAGGCCCGAAAGGTCGCCGAGCTGCTGCTTCAGAAGCATCAGGCAGCCGAGCGGCGTGCAGGGGACGAAGCCGTGCAAGCCGATCGCCAGCCGCCCGGCATTGACCGGGTGAAAACCGTCGACGTCCTTGTCAGGGGAAATGCGGGTGAGGACGACCTGCTCGTCGACCTGCGGCGGCAGCGGCAGCTGGACGAGGATGCCATCGACCGCGGGATCGGCGTTCAGCTCATCGACGAGCGCCAGCAGCTGCCCCTGGCTGATGTCCGCGGGCAGCTTGTGCTCGAAGCTCTCCATCCCGGCTTCGCGCGTGGCCTTGGCCTTGGAGCGGACATAAGCGGCGGAGGGCGGGTGCTCGCCGACGAGGACAACCGCCAGCCCCGGGGCGCGGCCGGCGGCCTCGCGGAAGCCGACAACGTCGTCCGCGATCCGTGACCGAAGCGCGAGCGCCGCCGCTTTTCCGTCAATGAGCTGCGCCGTCATCAGCCAAAATAATATTGGGTGACGACGCCGGCGAGCAGCTTCTTGATCACCTGGATGAGGATCAGGATCACCAGCGGCGAAAAATCGATGCCGCCGAAATCGGGAAGGAGCCGCCGGATCGGACGGTAGAGCGGCGCGGTGATGCGATCGATCGCCATCGCCACCGTCCGCACCCCATGCGAGCTGGTGTTGAGGACGTTGAACGCCAGTAGCCAGCTGAGGACCACCTGGATGATGATGATCCACATGACGATGCTGAGCAGCATGTCGGCGATGTCGACGAGGGCAATGAGCATGGCCTAGCGCTTAGCGGCGCGGCTGGCGCTGGGCAATCAGGGTGCGAAGCGGTTGGGCTGGGCTTCGGCGAGGACGATGGCGAAATCGTCGGCCTCGTCGCTCCATTCGGCGATCGGCGTCCAGCCGCCCGCAAGCAGCAGCAGGCGGGCGCCGCGCCGCTCATACTTATGGCTGTTCTCGGTGTGGATCGACGCGCCTTCGCCGAAGTGGAAGCTTTGGCCGGCGATGCTGAAGTCGACATCGCGGGTCGCGACCAGGTGCATTTCGATCCGCGACAGGATGTCGTTCCAGCGCGCTTCGTGGCGGAAGGCGTCGATCGGAATGTCGCCATCCAGCTCGCGGTTGATCCGTTCGAGCAGGTTCAGGTTGAACTCGGCGGTCACTCCCTGCTTGTCGTCGTAAGCGGCGAGCAGGCGCTCGACCGGCTTGACCCGGTCCATGCCGATGAGGAGGCGCGCCCCGGTGCCGAGCTGCTCGCGGAACTGGCGCAGCAGGTCGGTCGCCGTGCGCGGCACGAAATTGCCGATGGTCGAGCCGGGGAAGAAGCCGAGCTTGGGCAAATCGGCGATGTCATCGGGCAGGCTGAAGGGCCGAGCGAAATCGGCGACGACCGGCAGCACGCGGATTGCGGGAAAGCGCCGCTGCAGCTCGGCCGCGCTCTGTTCCAGATAATCGCCGGAGATATCGACCGGCACGTAGGCCGCGGGAGCGATGGCCTCCAGCAGTAACGGCGTTTTGGTGGCCGAGCCCGCGCCGAACTCGACCACCGCCGCATTGGTCGCCGACAGCGCGGCCACTTCCGGCATGATCTTAGCGAGCAGGGCCATCTCGACCCGAGTCGGATAATAAGCGGGCAGCCGGGTGATGTCGTCAAACAGCTCGGACCCGCGGAGGTCGTAGAGCCAGCGCGCGGGAATCGACGGGATCGCCGCCGACAGGCCGGCGAGGACGTCGGCGCGGAACTGCCCGGTTTGTTCGTCAGGCGTCGCGAGCAAGCCGAAGCCCCGTAAATTGCCAGCGCGCGTCGGGCGGGAAGAAGTTGCGGTAGGAAGCGCGGCTGTGGCCGCGCGGCGTCGCGCAGCTCGCCCCCTTGAGCACCAGCTGCCCGCTCATGAACTTGCCGTTATATTCGCCGACCGCGCCTTCCGCGGGAGCGAAGCCCGGGTAGGGCGAGAAGGCGCTCTGGGTCCATTCCCAGACGTCGCCGAAGATGCCGCCTCTGGGCCGCGGAACGACGGCACCGGCATCGTCGAGCTGGTTGCCGACGTTCGGGTCGGCGGAGGCCGCGAAATCCTCCCATTCGGCCTCGGTCGGGAGCCGAGCGCCGGCCCAGCGGGCGAAAGCATCGGCTTCGTAGAGACTGACGTGGGCGACTGGGGCCGCCCAATCGATCTCGCGCCGTCCGCCGAGCGTGAATTCGCTGCCTTCGTCGCGCCAGTAGAGCGGCGCTTCGATCGCCTGTTCCTGAACCCAGACCCAGCCGTCGGACAGCCACAGGGTCGGCGTCCGGTAGCCGCCATCTGCCATGAAATCGCGCCATTCGCCGTTGGTGACCTTGCGGCCGGCAAGCTCGTGGCTCGAGAGCAAGACCCGATGGCGCGGCCGCTCGCTGTCGAAGGCGAAGCCGCCGTCCCCCGCGCCGATCTCGACAATGCCCTCGCGGCCCTTGTGCCAGCTCAACGGCTCCGTCGCGAAGCATGCGGACGCCGGCAGCGCGGCATAGGCGGGCTCGAGCGGATTCTCGGCAAAGGTGGCGAGAATGTCGGTGAGGAACAGCTCCTGGTGCTGCTGCTCATGGTTGATGCCCAGTTCAATGAGCTCCAGTGCCACCGGGGGAAGCGTCGGCAGCGCCCGTTCCAGTTCGGCGTCGACATGAGCGCGGTAGGCGCGAACGTCGTCGAGCGACGGGCGGCTCAGCATGCCGCGCCTGGGCCGTGCGTGACGCGGGCCTTCGCCTTCGTAATAGCTGTTGAACAAATAGGCGAAGCGCTCGTCGAACGGCCGGTAGCCGGACACATGGTCGCGCAGCACGAAGGTCTCGAAGAACCAGGTCGTGTGAGCGAGGTGCCATTTGGCCGGCGACGCGTCCGGGAACGGCTGAATCGCCGCGTCGGCGTCGCTCAGGGGCGCGGCGAGGGCGAGCGTCAGCCGGCGCGTCGCGAACAGGCGCTGCGCTAGCGGGCTCGCCGAACTGACTCCGAATGGATCGAGCGCTGGTTTCACTTGTCCTTCGGCACTCCTGCGTAGGGCGCCTGCTTTAGCAGATGTGCGAGGTGAACGGCATTGGCCGCAAGCATGCCGGCCAGCCCCTGAACATTCTCCGGGATTTCGGCCAGGTCCTTGAAGTCGGTCTTGTGCATGGCTTCGCCAACCCAATAGCAGGCAGCCTGCGCGGGAACGGTCCACCCAGTGTCGTTCAGCGCCTGCAGCATCTCGGCCGTGACGTGGTGCGCGCCATCTTCGTTGCCTACGATGGCGAGCACCGCCACCTTGCCGAAGCTCGGCATCCGTCCGGCGTCATCGGTTTCGCTGAAAAAGGCGTCCATCCGCTCGACCACGCGCTTGGCGAGACTTCGAGGGCTGGCCGAGCCAGATCGGCGTCCCGAAAATGAGGATATCGCAATCGAGGATGCGGCGGCGGATGTCCGGCCAGGCATCGCCTTTGCCCTCATCGGATGTGACGCCAGGCTTGATGTCATGGTCCGCCAGGCGAATCGTCCCGCGGACTTCGACGCCGCGCTTGGCAAGTTCACCGGCCATGAGGCCGATCATCTTGTCGGTGGAGGAGGGCTCGGACCCGCTGGGCTTGAGCGTGGCGTTGATGGCGATGGCGGTAATGGGCATGGGCGAGAAACGACGCTGACCCGACTTTGTGCCTATGGGCTTAGGTCCGGGTCGCTCCCGGCTGCCACAGCACGTCGCCACCCTTGCTGGCGGCGACGAAGCGCGCGGCGACGAACAGGTGGTCTGACAGGCGGTTGAGGTAGGCGAGCAGGTGACGGTTGAGCGGCTCGGCCTCGTTTAGCGCGACCGCAGCGCGCTCGGCTCGGCGGACGACCGTCCGGGCGAGGTGTAGAGCGGCGACGTCGGCTGAACCGCCCGGCAGGATGAAGCTGGTCAGCGGCGCCAGCGTCGCGTTCATCTCGTCGATCTCGATCTCGAGCCGAGCGACCTGGCTGGCGACGATGCGCAAGGCCCCGTCCACATCGCCCGGCGTCGCCACGTCGGCGCCGAGGTCGAACAGCTCGTTTTGCACGCACAGGAGCGCCAGCGCGGTTTCGCCGCCGCCGAGCGCGGCAATGGCCACGCCCACTGCGGCATTGGCCTCGTCGACCTCGCCGATCGCGGTCATGCGCAGGCTCGACTTGGCGACGCGGCTTCCGTCGACCAACCCGGCCGTGCCGGAATCCCCGGTGCGGGTGTAAATCTTGTTGAGCTTGACCAAGCGGCGCGCGGCTAGTGGCTGGCGGTGCCGGCGACCGCGAGGATCAGGATGACGAGGACGATCGCGACCGCCTGGAACAGCACGCGCTTGCGCATCCATTGCTGCGATTGCTCGCCGGTGACGTCCTTGCCCGACGCCATCAACACCACGCCGCGGACGAGCACGTAGGCGGTCGCCGCCATGGCGAGAAGGAGCAGGATCAGCAGGGGCCAGCGCATGCGGCGTCCTTAAGCCTCGACAAAGGCGAAACCAAGGGGAAGCTCGCTTCTGCGCAGGCTGGCGGCAAGCGCCGGCCCGTCGACGCCCACCTCGCGCAGGGCGGCAAGCGTCGGCGCGCGGTCGCGCTTGGCGAGACGGCGGCCGTCTCGCGTGGGCGACCAGCTGGTGATGGAGGTAGGCGGGCTCGGGCAGGCCGAGCAGGTTCTGGAGCAGGCGCTGGATGGGGGTGGAGGAGCGCAGATCGGCTCCGCGCACGACCAGGGAGACATCGCTCGCGGCATCGTCGACCACGCAGGCGAGATGATAGGAAGCGGGTGCGTCCTTGCGGGCGAGAATGGCGTCGCCGATGTCGGCCGCTCAGCGCATCGAAGCGTTGGTCGCCTTCGCGCCACGACGGCAGGCCAGCGACATCGAGCGCCTTGGCTGAATCGAGCCGCCAGCAGTGCGGCGTGGTGGCCCGCCGCTCCGGATCGTCGGGCAGGGAGCGGCAAGTCCCGGGGTAGGACGTGGCGGCGTCGCCATGCGGCGCGGTCAGCGATTGGGCAATGTCGGCGCGGGTGCAGAAGCAGGCGTAAACGAGGTCGCGCGCTTTCAATGCATCCAGCGCTTTCTCATAGGCAGCGGTGCGCTGTGACTGGACCAGCACCGGCTCGTCCCAGTCGAGGCCAAGCCAGCGCAAATCCTCGAAAATGCCGTCGACGAACTCGGGCCGGGCGCGGGTCTGGTCGAGATCCTCGATCCGCAGGCGGAAACAATAACCAGCCTCACGGCCAATCACGGCGCTATAAGCGTGGCCGAGATGCAGTTTCCCGGTCGGCGAAGGCGCAAAGCGAGTCGTGATCATGAAAACTGTTGCCGAAAGGAACTCTTGACCGGGACTCGTTGAAAATGCTGTCATAAGCATGTCACGCCGGGTTGGCATCCGGCTGCGAACAAGGGAAGCGGGCCGCACGCCCTCTCCTCCTTGAGTGCGACGGGGCCGGGGAGCTGGAGTTCGGACCAACCGAACGAAAGGCTGTTGTCGCTCGCATGTATCACCCTGAGCTGATCCGCCATCCCGAAAGCTGCCCGGCGCTGGTCCTCAACGCCGACTATACGCCGCTGTCTTATTACCCGCTGTCGCTGTGGCCGTGGCAGACCGCGGTCAAGGCGATGTTCCTCGAACGAGTCGACGTCGTCGCCCATTACGACCGCGAAGTGCACAGCCCCAGCGTCGCGCTGAAGCTGCCGTCGGTGATCGCGCTGCGCGATTACGTCCGGCCCAACGAATATCCGGCATTCACCCGGTTCAACCTGTTCCTCCGCGACAAATTCCGATGCGTCTATTGCGGGACGAAGCAAGGAGCTGACCTTCGACCATGTCATTCCGCGCGCCCATGGCGGCCGCACGACGTGGGAGAATGTCGCCACCGCCTGCGCGCCGTGCAACCTGCAAGAAAGGCGGCAGGAATCCGAAGGAAGCGCACATGCACCTTCATCGCGAGCCGATCCGCCCGACCAGCTGGCAATTGCAGGAGCATGGCCGGGCCTTTCCGCCCAACTACCTCCACCAGAGCTGGCGCGACTATCTCTACTGGGATGTCGAACTGCTGCCCTAAGATGGCGTTAACCATTTTTGCCTAGCGTCCTGGGCAATGGACCAGCCGATTTTCAACGCCGATTCCGAAGAGCGCGCGAAGCCGCGGGTGCTGATCGCCGAGCCCAACCGCAATTATCTGGGGTTGCTCGCACGCCGCATTGCGCAAGCCGACTATCGCGTCGCGACCGCCGACAGCGCCCAGTCGGCCTTCGCCGAAATGCATCGGATGCCGCCTGACGCGCTGGTCAGCGAGTTGACGATGAAGGGCACCGGCGGGGTCGAACTGGCGCGGATGATCCGCGAGGATGCCGTGCACCACGATCTGCCGCTGATCATGATCGGGGGGAAGCGCGAAGCAGTCGCCGCAATCAACGCGCTTCGGGCCGGCGCCGACGACGTGGTTCGCAAGCCGTTCGACTTCGACGTGTTGATCGCGCGCATCGCCCGCCAGATTGCCCGCGCCGATGCGGTCAAGCGGCTGCGCGACGACAATGCGACGCTCGACGCGCGCGTGGTCGAACGCGCAATCGCCGTTGGTGAGCTGCGCGACCGGCTGCACGCCAGCGAGGCCGAGCGCCGCCGGCTCGAATTGATGGTGAGGCTGTCGGCCTAGGCCGGCAGCGACTTCAGATAATCGCGGATGTGTGGCGCGACGTCGTCGCGGTCCAGCGCCATCGCCAGGTTGGCGATCACGAATCCGCTAGCACTTCCGCAATCGTAACGTTCGCCCTCGAATCGATAAGCGTTGAACGGCTCCCTGCCGATCAGCTTGGCCATGGCGTCGGTCAGTTGGATTTCACCGCCGGCGCCCGCCTCCTGCGCATCGAGCTCCCGCATCACCGATGGCTGCAGGATGTACCGACCGGGAAGCATCAGGTTCGAAGGCGCCGTTCCGGGCGCCGGCTTCTCCACCATCCCGCGAATCTCGGTCAGGGGGCCGTCTGTCGCTCCGGGGTCGATCACGCCATATTTGTGGGTCTCGCTATCCGGCACCTCGAGTGCGGCCACGATATTGCCGCCGACGCGGCTCATAAGCATCGACCATCTGGGCCAGGCAATTGGGCCGGCCGTACATCAGCTCGTCGGGAAGCAGCACCGCGAAGGGCTCGTCGCCGACGACGTGGCGGGCGCACCAAACCGCGTGGCCAAGTCCCAGCGGCTGCTGCTGGCGCACGGTCACAACCTCGCCGAAATCGGCGTTCGAGGGCCCGAGCACGTCGAGGCTCTTGCCCTTCTCGTTCATCATGGCCTCCAGCTCGAAGGCCGTATCGAAATAATCGACCAGCGAGCCTTTGCCGCGGCCGGTGACGAAGATCAGTTGCTCGATCCCGGCCTCGCGCGCCTCGTCGACCGCATATTGGATGAGCGGCCGGTCGACGATCGTGATCATCTCCTTGGGAATGCTCTTGGTCGCCGGGAGCAGGCGAGTACCGAGGCCAGCGACTGGGAAAACCGCCTTGCGGACGCGATTGGGCATGTGTGCTTTACTCTCCGGGGGTGACGCCGGTCGGGTCGGTCGCAGGCTGGCTTGGCGTCGCGGGCGAGACCGGCGGCGCCGCGCCGCCCGTCGGCGGCGGCAGGTCGAACGGATCGGCCTTGCGAGGCTCCGATCGCGTGACGAGGTCGTCGACCCGCACCGGCCGGGCATAGGTTGGCGGAGTTCAGGAGCTCGGCCGGGGTCGGTGTCGTTCGCGCCATCAACGGCTTGACCGGAAGCGGCTGGCCGGGCGCGGGCTGAAGCTCGGTCACGCGGCCGCAGCCCGCGGTCAGGACCGTCGCCAGGACGAGCAGAATGCGCGCGGACTTCATGCCTCCCGCCTAGCCGTTCGGCACTGCTTGCGCTAGCGCCCGGCCATGCGGTTCCTCCTCACGATATGCGCATTGGTCGCGCTCGCCGGATGCCAAAAGCCGGCCGAGCCGCCCGTAGCCAATGAGCAGGCGGCGCAAGATCAGGCGGGTCCGGTCAAGGGCGTCGACCGAAGCCACCGTGGCAAGTCGGCACTCGAGGCAGCGTTCAAGGACCCCGACGGGGAAGACGTCACCCTCGACAGCTTCAAGGGCAAGCCGGTGCTGGTGAACCTGTGGGCAAGCTGGTGCGCGCCGTGCGTCAAGGAGCTGCCGACGCTCGACCAATTGTCGCGCGCGCGGCCTGATTTGGAGATCGCGGCGGTGAGCCAGGACATGGGCCCGCATGCGTCGGTCGTGGCGTTTCTCGAGCAGCACAAGATTGCCAGTCTCGAGGCTTATCAGGATCCCAAGATGGCCCTTTCAGGAGGGCTGGGCGTCGAAGTGATGCCGACGTCTGTTCTTTATGATGCGCAGGGTCGGGAGCTGTGGCGTTACGTCGGCGAGCTCGACTGGACTAGCGCGGAAGCGGCGCGGCTGCTGTCCGAAGCCGCCGTCGGCGCGGGGTCAAAGCCTTAAGCAACCGCCCGTCGATCGCTGCCAGGCCGAGCGCGATCAGGCCGAGGCCTGCGAAATCCCGCGGGGCCAGAGTTTCGCCGAGGACACTCGCGCCGAGCAGGATCGCGACCGGCGGCACCAGCAGGGTCACGAGCAAGGCGTTGGTTGCGCCCGACGTCTCGATCAGCCGGAAATAGAGCACGTAGCCGAAGGCGGTGCACACCAGGGCCAAGGCGATGATCGCACCCCACGCACTGAGCGGCGGGAAGGCATGGGTCCAGGGCTTGTCGACCAACAGCGCCAATGGCAGCATGACGATCGCGCCGGCGGTGAGCTGGCCGGTGGTGACGCTCATCGGGGAAATGCCCTGGCGGCGGAAACGGCGGGCCCAGACCGCCGCAAGCGCATAGCTCAGCGACGCGGTCACGCAGGCGAGCTCGGCAAGGCCATCCGTGCCGAAGCTGGAGAACAGGGACGGCCCGATCATCATCGCGACCCCGCCGAAGCCAAGCACGACCCCGGCGACCCGGCGCGGGCTCATGCGCTCGTCGTCGGTGAGGAAGTGGGCGACGACCACGCCCCAGATCGGCGTGGTGGCGTTGAGGATCGAGGCGAGGCCGCTGGCGATATGGGTCTGGCCCCAGCCGAACAGCGTGAAGGGCAAGGCATTGTTGAGCAGCGAAAGAAGGATGATCGAACCCCAGGCCTCGCGCGGCAGCCCGGCATTCTGGCCGCTGGCGCGGACGAAAATCCACATCGCTGCGGCGGCGATGGTGAGGCGCAGCCAGACATAGGTCAGCGGCGGCACATGGCGGACGGCGACTCCGATGAACAAAAAGGCGCCGCCCCAGATGAGCGCGAGCGTTCCGAGGATCAGCCAGTCGGCACGGTTCATTTGCGTCCGAATGGCCGGCGCCCGGAAGACGTCGGGCGCGCCGGCGCCGTCGGCGCAATCGGCCTCGAACTGGGACAAGGGGATCGGCTTCGTCATTGTTTCGATTTACAGCAGCCGGCGGCGAGCGAACAACAAATGCACGTCCCGAGTCGATAAGCTCAGCTTATCAGTCCCGCAGCAGCTCATTGATGCTGGTCTTCGACCGCGTGCGCTCGTCGACGCGCTTGACGATGACCGCGCAGGCGAGGCTCGGTCCGCCGTCCTTGCCCGGCAAAGCGCCTGGGACGACCACCGAATATTCGGGCACCCGGCCGTAAAAAACCTCGCCCGATGCGCGGTCGACGATCTTGGTCGACGCACCGAGGAACACGCCCATCGAGAGGACCGATCCGCGCTCTACGACCACGCCTTCCGCCACTTCGGAGCGGGCGCCGACGAAGCAATCGTCCTCGATGATCACCGGTCCGGCCTGGAGCGGCTCGAGCACGCCGCCGATTCCGGCGCCGCCCGAAATGTGGACGTTGGCGCCGATCTGCGCGCAGCTGCCGACGGTCGCCCACGTGTCGATCATCGTTCCCTCGCCGACCCGCGCGCCGATGTTGACGAAGCTCGGCATCAGCACCGCACCCGGCGCGATAAAGGCGCCGCGGCGGACGATTGCGCCCGGAACGGCGCGGAACGCCGCCGCCTCGAATTCCTTGTCGCCCCAGCCGGCGAACTTGGACGGGACCTTGTCCCACCAATGCGCGCCGCCGGGGGCGCCGGCGATCGCTTCCATCGGGTTGAGCCGGAAGGACAGCAGCACGGCCTTTTTCAGCCATTGGTGGACGGTCCATTCGCCGCGCGACTTTCTCCGCGATCCGTGCCGTGCCTGAGTCCAGCGCAGCGAGAGCGGCGTCTACCGCCTGCCGGACCTCGCCCTTGGTCGAGGGGCCGAGCGTGTCGCGCTCGTCCCACGCGCGCTCGATTACGCCCTGCAGCTGGTCGCTCATTCGTCCTCCCCAATCACGTCTCGCAGCCAGTCCGCGACATTGTCGATGCGATAATCGACCATTGCGTCGTCAAAGCCATGGTTTCCCCGCTCCGACCCATTGTCGACCCACACCGTGGTCATGCCAAGCGCCTTGGCCGGGCCCAGGTTCTGGACCATGTCCTCGACCATCACCGCCCGAGTGGGGTCGATCGCCGAACTGGTCGAGCAATTTGCGATAGCCGTGAAGCTGCGGCTTGGGGGTGAGGTCGGCCGCGAAAATGTCGTGAAGGTGGTCGATGGTGGCGGCGAGGCCGAGCCGGTCGAGCACCTTCCACGCGTAATCGGCATTGCCGTTGGTGTGGATAAACTTGCGCCCCGGAAGCCGCGCAAGAGCGGATACCAGCCGGTCATCGCGCGCCAGCCGGTCGAGCGGGATGTCATGGACGTCGCCCATGAAGTGGTGGGGATCGACGTCGTGATGCTTCATCAGGCCCGCCAGCGTGGTCCCGGAGCCATGGAAGTGCATCTTCTGGACCCGCCGCGCTTCCTCCGCGTCGACGCCCAGCAGGCGCTCGATATAGGCGCCCATGCGCTCGTCGATCAGGTCGAACAGTCCGCTCGACGCCGGGTACAGGCAATTGTCGAGGTCGAAAATCCAGTCGCGGATATGGGCGAAGCGCGGGTCCATCAGCGGGTGGAGGGCTAGCGCCTTTGCCAGCTTAAGCAAATTGAAAGCTTTTTGTAACCATAAGCGCAGCAGGGAAGCCGTGCGTTTTCAGCGGCTTGAGCGGAGATTCGGGGCCATGAACAAGCGGTTTTTGAGCACTTCTGCGTGCGCGGTCGTCATGGCGTTCAGCCTGGCGGCCTGCGGTGAGGGCAGCGGCGGCGTCAATACGATCCCGGTTTCCAAGCCGAAGCCGACACCCACGCCGACGCCGACGCCGACGCCGACGCCGACACCGACACCGACGCCCACCCGACGCCGACGCCGACGCCGACGCCGACACCGACGCCGACGCCCACTCCGACGCCGACGCCGACGCCGACTCCGACTCCGACGCCGACGCCAACTCCCACGCCGACACCAACCGCGACGAACTACAACACGACCGAATATCGCGGCTCGATCTACGCGGTCTCGGCCGATGCGCTGACCGCCTACAATGCGGGCGCGACCGGCAAGGGCGTGAAGATCGGAATCATCGACAGCGGGATCAATCCCAATCTCCAGGAGTTCGCGGGACGCATCGATCCTGCCAGCGGTGATGCCGTCGGCAATCGCGGCGTCAGCGATGACGGCGGCCACGGCACTGCGGTCGCCTCGGTCGCAGCCGGCGCGCGCAACAACTCCGGCACGATGGGCGTCGCCTTCGATGCGACCATCATCAGCCAGCGCGCCGACGCCATTGGATCGTGCGCAACCACGGATGGCTGCACCTTCTACGACGATGCCGTTGCCAACGGCATGGATGCTGCCCGGCTCGCGGGAGCGAAGGTCATCAACATGTCGCTTGGTGGTACAGAGCCAAGCAACCAGCTACTCAACGCGATGCAACGCGCAGTCAATGCGGGCATCGTGCTCGTCATCTCAGCGGGCAATGACGGCACCGCCGACCCCGATCCGTTCGCGATGGTCCCGGCGCAGCAGTTCGACGGGTCGGTCATCATTGCCGGCTCCGTCGGTGTCGATGGCGCGAACGGATTGGTCAACGACGACCTCATCTCGACCTTCTCGGATCGGGCCGGGACCGGCGCGCAATGGTTCCTGACCGCGGTTGGGTACAACGACTCGGCTCCGGATCAGACGGGTCAGACGTGGTTGTGGTCAGGCACCAGCTTTTCGGCCCCGACCATCAGCGGCGCCGTCGCGCTGCTGGCGCAGGCGTTCCCGAACCTCACCGGCAAACAGATTGTCGAGCTCTTGTTCAACAGCGCGGACGACCTCGGCGTTGCCGGGGACGATGTGATCTACGGGCAGGGGCGGCTCAATGTCGGGCGGGCATTCCAGCCGGTCGGCGCAACCTCGCTGGCCAGCGGCCAGACGCCGGTCAGCCTGTCGAGCAATGGCCAGCTCCCCGCGGTCGCCGGCGATGCCGCGACCGCTCAGTCATTGGGCGCGGTCATCCTCGACGGTTACAGCCGCGCCTATGTGCTGAACCTCGCCAAGACGCTCAACCGCGCGCCGCTGGAAACGCCGCTGGCGCAGGCGCTGCACAATGACGTCCGCGCAACCAGCGCGCAGGCGGGGCCGCTGAGCATCGCCATGACGGTGCGCGAGCGGCACGACCTCGCCCAGGGCTACGAACTCGAACGGATGGGCATCGGTCCCGAGGACGTTCGCAGGTCGAAGCTGGTTGCGGCTTCGGCGGTCGCAAGGGTCGACGACAAGACCGCGGTGGCTTTCGGCTTTTCAGAAGGCGCCAAGGCGATGGAGCGCCGGCTCAGCGGCATGGGCGGTGACGCCTTCCTGATCGCCAGGGATGTCGCCGGCGAACCGGGCTTCGGCGCGTCGCGCACCGGCAGCATGGCGCTCCGCCACCAATTCGGCCGCTTCGGCGTGACCGTGTCGGGCGAAACCGGCAACGTCTGGAACCAGGTGCAGACCACCGCCGATGGCTCGCCCTATCGCTGGACCAGCATCGCGGCCGACCGCGCGTTCGGCGGCAACTGGCTGTCCGTCGGCATGAGCCGGCTGGAAGAGAAGCAGTCGCTGCTCGGCGGCCGCATGAGCGACGTGCTCGGCGGCGGCGGATCGTCGTCGACCTTCCTCGATGCCGAGGCTCGTCACGATTTCGGCGGCGGCTGGAACGCGGCGCTGACCGCGCGGCGCGGCTGGACCAATTTCGCGGCCGGCGGCTTCCAGACCGGCGCTTATGGCGTCGACTGTCGGCAAGACCGGCTTGTTCGGTGCGAACGACCGCATCGGCTTCCGCCTGTCGCAGCCGCTGCGCGTGGAAAATGGCGGCTTCGCCATGCTCCTGCCGACGGCCTACGATTATTCAACCGGTCTCGCGACCAGCAGCTGGAGCACGATGTCGCTGAGGCCCAACGGCCGCGAGATCGACAGCGAGCTGAGTTACGGGTCGAGCCTGCTGGGCGGCAACGCCTGGCTCGGCGGGAACCTGTTCTACCGCAACCAGCCGGGTCACATCGCCGACGCGGCGCCGGACGCCGGCGCGGCGGTCCGCTTCACGCTCGGCTTCTAGGCGTCAGCGCCGTTTCGGGTTGCGATAGTCGCTGAGCGTAAGCGGGACTTCGCAGCCGCCGATCTGGCGATAGACCGCCATGTAGGTGACCGCCGGAGGAAGCTGATTCAGCTTCTGCGGGGCGACCCCCTTGCCGCGATAGATGCCGTTGGCGTCGGCAAGGTGACTGGAAGTGCGCGGGCAATTCGCGCCGCATCTTTGTTGAGCGGCGCCTGATCGGCAGCCGCGGCGGGCGCCGCCATGGTCAGCACCGCGAGGACCAGGAAAGCACGCATCGGTCACCTCCTCGAAGGCGGCAACCTTTAGCACCGAGCGGCTAGACGGTGAAGCTTTCGCCGCAGCCGCAGGCGCCCTTGGCATTGGGGTTGTCGAACACGAAGCCGGCGGCGAAATCGTCCTCGCGCCAGTCCATGATCGATCCGACCAGGTAGAGCACCGAGGCGCCGTCGACGTAGAAGGTGCCGGCCGGGGTCTCGATCTTCTCGTCGAACGGCTGCTCCTCGGTCACATAATCGACCGAATAAGCGAGGCCCGAGCAGCCGCGGCGCGGGGTCGACAGCTTGACCCCGATCGCGCCCTCGGGCGCCTTGCCCATCAGCTCGGCGATGCGCGCGTCAGCGCGCCGTCGGTCAGCGTGATCGCGGCGGGGCGGGCGCGGAGTTTCGTTTCCTTGTTCATAGCATTCCCAATTCCAGCCGGGCCTCGTCGCTCATCTTCGACGGGTCCCACGGCGGATCCCAGACCAGGTTGACGACGGCGTCGCGGATGCCCGGCACCGACAGCACGCGCAGCTCGACTTCGCTCGGCATCGATTCCGCGACCGGGCAGTGCGGCGTCGTCAGCGTCATCGTGACGGTCGCGTCGCCGTCCTCGCTGATCTCGACGTCGTAGATCAGGCCGAGCTCGTAGATGTCGACCGGGATTTCCGGGTCGTAGATCGACTTCAGCGCTTCGACGACGGCGGCCTGCAGGTCGCCGCCCGGGCCAGCCGTCGGGCTCCTCTTTCTCGCCGGCGAGGAAGCCGGCGAGATAGTCGCGCTTGCGCTCGAATTCGGGCGTGACGCGGGCGCGCGGCGGCGGCGTCACCGCATCGACCTCCTCGGTCTCGATCTTGCGTTCCTCATTCATCCGAAAATCCGCTTCACTTGCTCGATGCCGCGCACCAGCGCCTCGATGTCCGAGCTGTCGCTGTGCGCCGCGAAGCTCGCGCGCGCGGTCGCCTCGACGCCGAGCCAGCGCATCAGCGGCTGCGCGCAATGGTGGCCGGCGCGGACCGCGACGCCCGCATCGTCCAATATGGTGGCGGTGTCGTGCGGATGCACCCCGTCGACGTTGAAGCTGACGATCCCGGCGCTGTCCTCGGGGCCGTAGAGCGTGACGCCGGCGATGCTCGACAGCGCGGCGCGGGCTTCGGCGACCAGCGCGCATTCGTGCGCGTGGATCGCGTCGAGGCCGATGCTCTCGACCCAGTCGACCGCCGCGTGCAGCCCGACCGCGCCGACGATGTGCGGCGTTCCCGGCCTCGAACCGCGCCGGCGGATCGAGGATAGGTCGTCTCCTCGAACGTGACCTTCTCGATCATCGCCCCGCCGCCCTGCCACGGGCGGCATTGCCGCGAGCAGTTCGGCGCGGCCCCACAGGCAGCCGATGCCGGTCGGGCCGTAAAGCTTGTGCGCGGAGAAAGCGTAGAAATCGGCGCCGATGCTAGCGACATCGACCGGCAAGCCGCGGCACCGCCTGGCAGCCGTCGAGCAGCAGCAGCGCGCCTTTCGAATGCGCGATCTCGGCCGCGCGCTTGGCGTCGAGGATCGAGCCGAGCACGTTCGACACATGCGCGAAGGCGACGACACGATGCTCCTCGGTCAGCATCGCCTCGGCGGCGTCGAGATCGATCTGGCCGTCCGGCGTCAGCGGCACCGCATCGACTTCGTAGCCGGCGAGCTGCCACGGCACGATATTGCTGTGATGCTCGAGCTGCGAGAGCAGGACGCGGTTGCGGCCGTTCCTCGGCAGCGCCCGCGCGACGAGGTTGATCGCCTCGGTCGCGCCGCGGGTGAAGATCGAGCTCGTCTGGCTGTCCGCCGATCAGGTTCGACGCGGCGGCGCGCGCCGCTTCGTAAGCTCGCGGTCATCGCCGCCGAGCGCTCGTACACGCCGCGATGCACGGTCGCATAATCGCGCGAATAAGCCTGCGGTGATCGCGTCGATCACCGCCTGCGGCTTCTGCGCGGTCGCGGCGCTGTCGAGATAATGCCAGCCGGCGATCGCCGGGAATTGCGTCGCGCACGTCGAGCGCCGAATTGATGCGGGCAGGCGCGTTCACACGACCCTCCGCAAGCGCTTTCGCGCCGCGATCGCAGATCGCGTCATGCTGCTCGCTTTTCGATGCTGTCCCACAGGCCCATGACGAAGCCTTCGAGCAGCAGCGCGCGGGCGCTCGCCGGGTCGAGCCCGCGGCTTTCGGCGTAGAACAATTGCATCGCGTCGAGCTCGCCGACGGTCGCGCCGTGCGCGCATTTCACGTCGTCGGCGAAAATCTCGAGCTCGGGCTTGCAGTTGGCGGTCGCGCCGCGGTCGAGCAGCATGGCCTTGACCGACTGCTCGGCGTCGGTCTGCTGCGCGCCGCGCGCGACCTCGACCTTGCCGAGATAGGAGCCGACCGCCTTGCCGTTGAGCACGCTGCGGATGGTCTGGCGCGAGCGGCCGCCGACGCCGATGTGCTGCACGTTGGTGACGATCTCGTTGGTCGACAGGCCGGTGCCGATGTTGGCGCCGAACAGCTCGAAATCCGCGCCTTCGGCAAGCGCTGACCTCAAGCTCGATGCGGCCGTAAACCGGCGCGGTGTTGAGCGCGAACATGCCGCGCCTTCGCGCCTTCGCCAAGCGCGATCTGGACGCGGCGCACGATGCACGTCGTCGTCGCCCGGAAGCCAGACTTTTTCGAGCGTCTCGCCGGGCCCGACGGTCAGCGTCAGCGGCTCGGCGAACTGCTGCCAGACCGGCTGCAGCGCGTCGAGGTCGGCGTAGCGCCATTCCTCCTGCTTGCGGGTGGGGAAGGGCGCGGTCATGAATCCTCCCTGCCGCCGCAGGCGGTGGGGAGGGGAACCATGCGCAGCATGGTGGAGGGGTGACTGACTCGCGCCATACCCCTCCACCATCCATCTGCCTGGATGTTCCCCTCCCCATTTCTGCAAAATGGGGAGGAACATCACGCCGCCGCCTCCGCATAGCCTTCGCGCTCGAGCTCGTGCGCCAGCTCGGGCCCGCCGCTGCGCTCGATGCGGCCGGCGCGCAGCACGTGCACGCGGTCGGGCTGCACATAGTCGAGCAGGCGCTGGTAATGGGTGATCAGCAGCACGCCCTTGTCGGGCGCGCGCATGATGCGGTTGATGCCCGCGCCGACGGCTTTCAGCGCGTCGATGTCGAGGCCGCTGTCGGTCTCGTCGAGCACCGCGAAGCGCGGGCTGCATGATGCCCATCTGGACCATCTCGGCGCGCTTCTTCTCGCCGCCGGAAAAGCCGACGTTGACCGGGCGCTTGAGCATCTCGGCGTCCATGCCGAGCAGCGCCGCCTGCTCGCGCGCGAGCTTGATGAACTCGGCGCCGCGACAGCTCGGCTTCGCCGCGCGCGCGGCGCTGCGAATTGAGGCTCTCGCGCAGGAACTGGAGGTAGGAGACGCCGGGGATTTCGACCGGATATTGGAAGCCGAGGAACAGCCCCGCCGCGGCGCGCTCGTGCGGCTCCAGGGCGAGCAGGTCCAACCCTCCCTCGTCGCGAGGAGCTGACGGCGAGGAGCGCTGTCCGGCTGCCGCCAGATCGACAGCCCTCCCCGGCCCCTCCCGCGTGCGGGAGGGAGTGAACGTCACCGACCCCTCGTCACCTCATACCCCGGCCGCCCGGCGAGCACATAGGCGAGCGTCGACTTGCCCGAGCCGTTCGGCCCCATGATCGCGTGCACCTCGCCCGCGGGCACGTGCAGCGACACGCCGTTGAGGATCGGCTTGTCGGCGACGGTCGCGTGGAGGTTGGTGATCTCAAGCATCAGTCGCTCTCATCTGCCGTACGATGCAGCGTTGACTTCGGCAGCGAGCACGTTCGTCAGCGACGCGTCGAGATCGCTCGCCAGACGTCGACATTCGATCGACAGCGCAGACGCGGCTCGTCGCTCGGTCACGAACGATCGACCGTTCCGACTGAGTCGCATCGGCGCATGTCCACAGTCGACCGTGCTCGGCGAAATCGACGTCGCATCAGCGTCGAGTCGGACGTCATCATGCTGCTTCCACATGCAGTCGCCATTGCACGATCGCGAGAACGACGCATCGGCGATCCGAGCAGCGCGACTGATCGATGCATCATCCCACGCTCCCCTCAAGGCTGATCCCCAGCAGCTTCTGCGCCTCGACCGCGAACTCCATCGGCAGCTGCTTCAGCACCTCGCGGGCGAAGCCGTTGACGATCAGCGCGACCGCGCTTTCGGCGTCGAGGCCGCGGCTCATCGCGTAGAACAATTGGTCCTCGCTGATCTTCGACGTGGTCGCTTCATGCTCGATCTGTCGCGGTCGGGTTCTTGACCTCGATGTAGGGCACGGTGTGCGCGCCGCAGTCGCTGCCGAGCAGCAGTGAATCGCACTGGGTGAAGTTGCGCACGTTCTCGGCGCGCGGGAGCACGCGCACCAGCCCGCGATAGGTGTTGTTCGAGCGGCCCGCGCTGATGCCCTTGGAGACGATGGTCGAGCGCGTGTTGGCGCCGATGTGGATCATCTTGGTGCCGGTGTCGGCCTGCTGGCGGTTGTTGGTCAGCGCGACCGAATAGAATTCGCCGACGCTGCCATCGCCCTTCAGGATGCAGCTCGGATATTTCCAGGTGATCGCGCTGCCGGTCTCGACCTGGGTCCAGCTGACCTTCGAGCGGTCGCCCGAGCACAGCGCGCGCTTGGTGACGAAGTTGAAGATGCCGCCCTTGCCCTCGGCGTCGCCCGGATACCAGTTCTGGACGGTCGAGTATTTCACCTCGGCGTCCTCGTGCGCGAAGATCTCGACCACCGCGGCGTGGAGCTGGTTCTCGTCGCGCATCGGCGCGGTGCAGCCTTCGAGGTAGGAGACGTAGCTGCCCTTGTCGGCGACGATCAGGGTGCGCTCGAACTGGCCGGTGTTCTCGGCATTGATGCGGAAATAGGTCGAAGCTCCATCGGGCAGCGGACGCCCTCGGGCACGTAGACGAAGGTGCCGTCGGAGAAGACCGCGCTGTTGAGGCAGGCGAAATAATTGTCGCGCTGCGGGACGACGCTGCCGAGATATTTCTGCACCAGCTCGGGATACTCGCGGATCGCTTCGGAGATGCGAGAGGAAGATGACCCCGGCGCTTCTTCAACTCCTCGCGGAAGGTGGTCGCGACGCTGACGCTGTCGAACACCGCGTCGACCGCGACCTTGCGCGCGCCTTCGACCCCGGCGAGCACCTTCTGCTCCTCGATCGGGATGCCGAGCTTTTCGTAGACGCGGCAGGATTTCGGGATCGACCTCGTCGAGGCTGCCGAGCTTGGGCTTGGCCTTGGGCGCGGCGTAATAATAAGCGTCCTGGTAATCGATCGCGCGGGATGTCGAGCTTGGCCCAGCTGACCTCCTCCATCTCCAGCCAGGCGCGATAGGCCTTGAGCCGCCAGTCGAGCATCCACTCGGGCTCGTTCTTCTTGGCCGAGATGAAGCGGACCGTGTCTTCGTTGAGGCCCTTGGGCGCGAACTCCTGCTCGATGTCGGAGGAGAAGCCCCATTCGTAATCCTTGGCGATCTTCTCGCTTGAGCTCGCGGTTCTTGACGGCCTCGTTCATCGCGCCAGCTCCGTGCAGGCGACGACCGCGCCGAGCGCGCCGCGCACCGCATTGCCGACGACGCCCATGTGCGGCTTGACCCGGCAATGGGCGTCGAGCGCGCAGTCGGACGCGCCTTCGACCGCCGAGCAGATGGTCATGCGCGATCGGGCCTTCGACCGCCTCGACGATGTCGGCGAGGCTGATCGTCGGTCGCCGGCCGGGCGAGCGCGAAGCCGCCGCCGGCGCCGCGCACGCTGGTCAGCAGGCCGCGCCGCGGCGAGCTGGCCCATCAGCTTCTGCGCGGTCGGCAGCGGCACGCCGGTCTCGCCGGCAAGCTCGGTCGCGCTCAGCCGCGCGCCCGCCGGGCGGCGGGCGGCGGCGGTCATCAACACGACCGCATAATCGGCAAGGTGGGTCAGGCGCATGTCTAATTCGGAGCTTTCCAGTCCGATTTAGGCGATTTGCGCCCGAAAACTCAACCTCTGCCTGGTCATTGCGAGGAGCCGCAGGCGACGCGGCAATCCAGACTGGATTGCTTCGCTGCGCTCGCAATGACAGACGAAGCGCGTGGGGCTCTACTCACTTCTTCCGCCCGCTCGCCTTCGCGCTCGACGCCGAGACGCGCGCATCGCGCGACCATCGCGGCGCTGAAGCTGATGCCGCAGCGGCACCCGCCCGCCTTTCCCGCGTCGCTGCGCTCGACGCGTCGCGGGCCTCGACTTTCCCATCGCCGGTCGGGCTCGCCGCCGGGTTCGACAAGGATGCCGAGGTGCCCGAGCAGATGCTCGGCCTCGGCTTCGGCTTCGTCGAGGTCGGGACGCTGACGCCGCGCCCGCAGGAGGGCAATCCGCGCGCCGCGCCTGTTCCGGCTGGCCGAGGACCGGGCGGTGATCAACCGCATGGGCTTCAACAATCGCGGCCAGCCGGCGGCGCTGCGAGCGGCTCCGCGACGCGATCGCGGCTCAGCGGGCGTGATCGGGGTCAACATCGGCGCCAACAAGGACAGCGCCGACCGCATCGCCGATTATGCCGCCGGCGTCCGGGCGATGGCGCCGGTCGCCGATTACTCACCATCAACATCAGCTCGCCCAACACGCCCGGCCTGCGCCAGCTGCAGGACGAGGGCGCGCTCGAATGCCTTGCTCGCCGCGGTCAGCGAGGCGCGGCCCGAGGACGGCCCGCCGATCTTCCTGAAGGTCGCGCCCGACCTCGGCGAAGGCGAGCCCGACCGGATCGTCCGCGTCGCGATCGAGCACCAGGATCGACGCGCTCATCGTCGCCAACACGACCGTGTCGCGGCCGCCGCTGAAGTCGCGCCATGCAGGGCGAGGCGGGCGGCCTGTCGGGCGAGCCGCTGAAGCCGCTGGCGCTCAAGGCGCTGCGCGCATTCCGCGAGCGAGCGGCGGCGACGATCCCGCTGATCGGCGTCGGCGGGAATCGCCAATGCCGACGACGCGTGGGAGCGGATCCGCGCCGGCGCGAGCCTCGTCCAGCTCTACACCGCGATGGTCTATGAAGGGCCCGGAATCGCGCGGCGCATCGCGCACGGGCTGCCGAGCGGCTGGAGCGCGAGGGCTTTGCCAACATTGCCGAGGCGGTGGGGACGGGCTAGGCGCCCGCCGATGCGCTCGCTCAGATTGCTTCGCCGGCCTGTTGCTGGTCGCCGGATATGCGCCGCAGGCCCCCGCCAAGGTCCACAAGCCCACCACGACGCTGGGGCATGGTCAGCGCCGCCGATCCGCGCGCTGCGGAGGCCGGCGCCGAGATGCTGCGCCAGGGCGGAAGCGCGGCCGACGCCGCGCTTCGCGACCTTGCTCGCGCTGAACGTGGTCGAGCCGCAAAGCTCCGGCATCGGCGGCGGCGGCTTCCTATGTCGAAAGCGACGCCGCCGGCCATGTCGAGACGTTCGACGGCCGCGAGAAGGCGCCGGCCGCGGCGCAGGCCCGACTGGTTCCTCGGTCGACGGCAAGCCGATGCGCCTTCGACGACGCTCAGCCCGGCGGCAAGAGCGTCGGCGTGCCGGGCAACGTCGCGCTGATGGCCGCGCGCGCACCGCGCACGGCAAGCTGCCATGGGCGGCGCTGTTCGAGCCCGCGATCCGGCTTGCCGCGCGACGGGTTCGTGATCACGCCGCGGCTGCACGCGGCGCTTGCCAGCGAAAAGGCGACGGGGGCGCTTTCGGCGACGGCGCGAACGATTTTCTACGATGCGGTCGGCCAGCCCCTGCCGGTCGGCACTCTAGTCCGCAACCCGGCGCTCGGCAGTTCCTGCGGCGGCTCGCGGCGGAGGGCCCGACGGCTTTCTACGTCGGCCCGAATGCCGCACGCGATCGCCAGCGCGGTCAGCACGCGCCAGCATAATCCGGCGCCGATGACGGTCGCCGATGTCAGCAGCATGACGGCGCCGGACGGCGCCGCCGGTGTGCGGCGAATATCGCGCGCTACCGCATCTGCGGCATGGGCCCGCCGTCCTCGGGCGGGACGACGGTGTTCGCGATCCTCAAGCAGCTCGAGCGGTTCGACCTGACCGCGCTCGGGCAAGGACAATCCGGTCGCCTGGCATTTGATCGCGGAGTTCGATGCGGCTCGCTTATGCCGACCGCGACAAATATCTCGCCGACGCCGATTTCGTCAGCGTGCCGGTCGCCGGGCTGATGGACCCGGCGTACCTCGCCAGCCGCTCGGCGCTGATCGACCCGGCGCACAGCCTGCCGCACGCGGTCGCGGGGACGCCGCCGAGCGCGCCCGCCATCCAGCTCGCGCCCGCAGCGCCGCAGCCCGAGCACGGCACCTCGCATTTCGTCGCCGTCGACCGCGGCGGCAATGCCGTCAGCTAAACCTCGACCATCGAAAGCAGCTTCGGCTCGGGCCTGATCGTCAACGGCTATTATCTCAACAACGAGCTGACCGACTTCACCTTCGATCCGGTCGGAGCAGACGGCGCGCCCGTCGCCAACCGCGTCGAGGGCGGCAAGCGCCCGCGCAGCTCGATGGCGCCGACTATCGTCTACGCCCCCGACGGGCATGTCCGGCTGGCCGTCGGCGCGGCGGGCGGCGCGACCATCCCGGCGCAGGTCGCCAAGGCGATCATCGGCGTGATCGACTGGCAGCTGTCGCGCGCAGGAGGCGATCGCGCTGCCGACGCTCTTCGCGCCCGGCGACACGGTCTATGTCGAGCGCGGCACCAGCCTCGAAGCCATGATCCCGCAGCTCACAGCGCTCGGCCATCGAGGTCGAGCCGATGGCCGCCGGGCACGTTCAAGGCCAACGCGATCGAATGGGTCGGCGGCCGCTGGGTCGGCGCGGCCGATCCGCGCAGCGAGGGGCGTCGCGTCAGCGAATGAGCCGCGAAGCCCGCCAGCTCGAACATTTCGACAATCTCGTCTCGCTGTTCCTGACGCGCGCGGCGGAAAAGGGCGACGCGCCGTTCCTGTGGGCCAAGCGCGGCGGCGCGTGGCTGCCGATCAGCTGGGCCGAGGCCGCGCGCCAGGTCGCGGCGCTGGCCGCCTCGCTTCAGGCGCATCGGGCTGCAGCCCGGCGACCGCGTGTGCCTGGTCAGCGAGAACCGGCCCGAATGGCTGATCTCCGACCTCGCGATCATGGCCGCGGGTTGCGTCACCGTCCCGACCTACACCACCAACACCCCGCGCGATCACGCGCACATCCTCGGCAATTCGGGCGCGCGGGCGGTCATCGTCTCCAACCAGAAGCTGGCGAAGAACCTGATCCCGGCGGTGCTGACATCGAGCGAATGCCATCATGTCATCGGCATGGAGCCGCTGCGCTCGATCCAGGCTCCGGACTGGGTCAATTGCCACTCGTGGTCGAAGCTCGCTTCGGGCGAAGGCGACGTCGAAGGCTTGAAGAAGGACATTGCCCAGGTCGGCCGCGACGACCTCGCCTGCATCATCTACACCAGCGGCACCGGCGGCGCGCCGCGCGGCGTCCAGCAGCATCACGGCGCGATCCTCCACAACATCGAGGGCGCGACCGACATCATCTCGACCGATTTCGGCTGGGACGACGAGGTGTTCCTGTCGTTCCTGCCGGCGAGCCATGCCTACGAGCATACCGGCGGGCAGATGTTCCCGATCGCGCTCGGCGCGCAAATCTATTACGCGGAGAGCCTCGAGAAGCTCGCCGCCAATATCGAGGAAGTGCAGCCGACGATCATGGTCGTGGTGCCGCGGCTGTTCGAAATGCTGCGCACGCGGATCATGAAGTCGATCGAGCAGCAGGGCGGGCTGTCGAAATATCTGCTTGGCCGCGCGCTCAAGATCGGCGGCGACAAGGCGGCCGGCAAGTTCAAGCCGTGGGACCTGCCGATGGACGGCCTCCTGTCGCTGACGCTGCGGCGCAAGATCCGCGCGAAGATCGGCGGCCGGCAAAAGGCGTGGGTGTCGGGCGGCGCGCCGCTCAACCCCGAAGTCGGGCGCTTCTTCGAATCGATCGGCATCACCTTCCTCCAGGGCTACGGCCAGACCGAGGCCGGGCCGGTGATCAGCTGCAACCGGCCGAGCGCCGGCATCCGGCTCGACACGGTCGGCCCGCCGGTCAAGAATACCGAAGTGCGGATCGCCGAGGACGGCGAGATCATGGTCCGCGGCGAAAATGTCATGCACGGCTATTGGCGCAATCCCGAGGAGACCGCGCGCGTGCTCAAGGACGGCTGGCTCGGCGACCGGCGACGTCGGCCATTTCGACGACAAGGGCCGGATCAAGATCACCGACCGCAAGAAGGACATGATGGTCAACGACAAGGGCGACAATGTCTCGCCGCAGCGGATCGAGGGAATGCTGACGCTGCAGCCGGAAATCGCCCAGGCGATGGTCTATGGCGACCGCCGCCCGCACCTCGTCGCGCTGCTGGTGCCGGACCCCGAAATCGCCACGGAGCCGGACGTCCAGCAGCGGCTTCAGGCCGCGGTCGACCGGGTCAACGCGGACCTGTCGGTGATCGAACGCGTGCGCCGCTTCATCATCGCCGATGAAGCGTTTCACCATCGAGAACGAGCAATTGACGCCGTCGATGAAGATCCGGCGCCACGTCATCTCGGATGTCTACGGCGACCGGCTCGCCGCGCTTTACGCGCCGATAAGCGGTCAGCCGCGCGGCGGGCGCTGTAAGGCACGATCGACTGCACCGAGCAGCTGCCGCCGATCATCCGCGACGATCCGCTCAGGGTGCGGGCGATATCACCGGCGCACATCTGGTCGGTTCCGAAGGTCCGGGTCACCAGCGCGGCACCGTAGGCGATATCGCCGCAGCCGCCGCTGAGGTGCACGAGGTAGGTCTGGTTGCCGCCGTAGCGGTACGCCACGGTCTGCGAGTCGACCACGGTCATGTCGCTCGTCCGGTAGCTCGGCAGGCAGCTGAACCGGCCGCCCGCGCGACCTTTCCGCCAAGCAGATAGGCCATGGTCTGCGGACCCGCCGCCGGCGTTACCGGCATTGGCTGGTTGTTGACCGCGCATGAGCCGACCGCCGCAGCGATGACGGAGCAATGCCAAGCTTCGCATCGTGGACCTCCTTAACGATCTCGTTCATCATCAAGCGACTCGTTTCATGAACGAAACCTGTCTTTGTCGGACCGCAGACGGGCGAACTCGGCCACGTCGGCGGCCCGGACGAACGGGTTGGTGGCGCGTTCCTCGGCGACGCTGGTCGGAAGCGTGATCTCGCCGGCGTCGCGCAGCGCCGCCGACCTCGTCCAGGCGAGCGGCGATCGTCGGCGTTGCCGGGCTCGGCGTGGGCGGCGAAGCGGGCGTTGGACAGCGTATATTCGTGCGCCGGATAGAGCCTGGTATCCTCTGGCAGGCCGGCGATGCGGCCGAGCGAGATCGAACATCTGCTCGGGCGTGCCTTCGAACAGCCGGCCGCAGCCCATGGCGAACAAGGTGTCGCCGACAAACGCGACGCGGTCCTCGTCGAAGACAAAAGCGATGTGGCCGAGGGTATGGCCCGGGACTTCGATCACGCGGCCGACATGGTCGCCCAGCCGGACCTCGTCGCCTTCGCTCAGCGCGACGTCGCGGCCGGGGATGTTGCCGCGCTCGCGGGCCGGAAATCGGGGCGCCGGTCGCTTCCTTGATCGCGAGATTGCCGCCGGTGTGATCGGGATGCCAGTGCGTGTTCCAGATCTGGCCGATCGTCCACCCGCGCGCTTCGGCTGCGGCCAGGGCTGCGGCGCCGTCGCCGGGGTCGACCACCGCTGTTTCGCCGCTGGCATCATCGTGGACCAGCCAGAGGTAATTGTCGGAAAAGGCCGGGACGGGGACGATTTGCGAGCATCACCATTCGCCCGTGTTCGGCATCGATGCCCAGGGTTCCGCCGCGGGCAAGCGCCGCGCCCTTCTGCAGCAGCTCGACCGAAATGTCGTCGGGGGAGCGGACGAACGCCATGTGGCCGTCGCGCGGCGGCCGGTTGATGGTCACGCCGGCGTCGCATCAGCCGGCGGCACGTCTCGTAAATATCGTCGACCTGATAGGCGAGGTGGCCGAAGTTGCGGCCGCCGCCATAGCCTCGCTCTCGTCCCAATTGTGGGTCAGCTCGACTTCGCCGCCCTCGTCGCCGGGAACGCCGAGGAAGATCAGCGTGAAGCGGCCGGCCTCATTCTCCATCCGCCGCCGCTCCTCGAGGCCGAGCAGTTGAAAGAATGCAACAGTGGCCGCGGGATCGGACACGCGGAGCATCGAATGGAGGAATTTCATTTCGCCTCACTCAATTCATCGCTATAAATGCACGGTTCGTCGCGGCAGAGACCGGCGATTGTGCCCGGTTGCCGCTCGTATATGCGGACGAACGCACGGGTTTTCATCCCATGATCCACAAGCTGCAGGACAGCCGCGCCGTCCTCCTGGGCGCGGTAGCGATTTTTGCGATTGGACTGACGACGAGCGGTTATGCCCTGGGCGACGGACTGCGCCGTTCAAAGATGGCCGAACATCGCTCGGTCACGGTCCGCGGCGTTTCGGAGCGGAAGTCACCGCCGACCTGGCGACATGGTCGGTCAGTTTCGCGCATCAGGGCGACGACCTGGGCAGCGTCCAGCAATCGGTCGACCAACAGGCCCGCGCCGTGCGCCAGTTCTTTGTTCGCCGCGGCTTCAGGCCCCAGGATATCGCCGACACCAACGTCTCGCTCAGCCGCGACCAGCAGAGAGACAATATGGGCCGGCCCGTCGGACCCCAGAAGCTGGTGGTCAGCCGATCGATCCAGCTTCGCACCGGCGAGGTGATGAAGGCGCGTGAAGCATATACCCGGCAGGCCGAGCTACTGCGCGACAATGTCGAGCTCTCGTCCAGCTCGATCAGCTACACATTCACCGGCCTCAATGCGCTGAAGCCGGCGATGATCGCGGAAGCGAACAAGAATGCGCGCCTCAGCGCGGACCAATTCGCGCGCGATAGCGGCGCCGCTGTCGGGCGCATCAAGACGGCGAGCCAGGGCTATTTCTCGGTAGGCGCGCGCGATGGCGAGGATTGCGACGATTGCGGCTCTTCGGGCGGCAGCTCGCCGTTCCAGAAGGTCCGCGTCGTGACGACGATCGACTACGACCTCGGTTAGCGGTCCTTGACCGTCGGCGTGACCCCGAGGAGCTCGATCGCCTTGGCTGCGGCCTTGCCGGTGGGGCCGTCGGGGTCACCGGCGCGGGCCTGCGCCCAATAGGAGCGCGCCTTGTCGTCATCGCCGGTGGCGTGGGCGACATGGCCGGCCTCGAACAGGATGGTCGGGTCGTCGGGCGCCAGTGACAGCGCCTTGGCGATGGCCGATTTGGCCGTTGCCGCATCGCCTTCGCGGACCGCCAGCGCGGCCGAGAAATACCAGTAGAATGGGTCGGCTGCCGACGCTCGGCTCGGCCAGGATGAGCTTGGCGCGCGCGGTCTTGAGGTCGTTCAGCGCTTCCGCCGCGCGGGCGCGATCGAGCAATGCCTCGCCGCGTTGCTGGGGCTAAGGCCCGGCATGGCGATTGCCTTGTCGAGATCGGCCGCGGCCTTGGCCGGCTGGTCGGCGGCGATCCACAGATTGCCCGCCGCGGCGAACATGTGGGCGGTCGAGCCCTGCTGGTCGGAGGCGGTCAGCGCGGCCTGTTCGAAGCTTTGCGCGGCCGCGGCGGGATCGCCCCGCTTCTGCGCCTCAAGCGCACGGCAGACGAGCGCTTCGGGCGTGACCAGGTTCGGGCAGGGGGCGGCCGGGGCGGCGGCGGCAAGTGCGGCGGCGATGATCAGGCTCAAGCAGCGGGCTCCAGAAACTCGCCGACGGTGCGCAGGATCGCGGCGATCTCGTGCGGCTCGCTCAGGCGGTGACCCCCGCCCTTGATGATGTTCAGCTGGACATCGGCTGAACGCAGCGCGCGCAGCGTCCGGAAGGCGATCTCCAGCGGGACTTCGCGGTCGGCGTCGCCGTGGACGAGTCGCACCGGGCAATCGACCGCGATCGGTCCGTCGAGCAGCAAGTGCTGCTGCCCCAATTCCCAGAAGCGGCGCGTGAGGAGCAAGGGCGTCGCCCGGCCCTCGGGATCAGGTTCGCCGATGTGACCATTGGCGGCAAGCTGGGCCCGCGCTTCAGGACCGAAGCCCCATTCGGTGAAGTCGGGCGCCGCCGCCAGGCCGACGAAGCCCCTGACCCGCTTTGGACGCCGCTGAGCGACATGAAACGAGATCCAGGCACCCATCGACGAGCCGATGAGCACAATCGGCCCTTCGGTCAGGCTATCGAGAACCTCGAGTGATTCTCCGATCCATTGGTCGAGGGTCCCTTCGTCGAAGCGGCCGCCAGATGCGCCCGTCCCGGAATAGTCGAAGCGGAGATAGGCCTGGCCGCGTCCCGCAGCGAAGCCATCGAGCGCGAGCGCCTTGGTGCCTTCCATGTCGGACGCATAGCCGCTGAGGAAGACGAGTGTCGGCGTTGCGCCCGGCCGCAAGCGGTAGGCGATCCGCTGCGGCGCGCGCTCGATGTACCGGATGTCGGGGGCGGTCATTGGGCGGCCCTGGCGGAGAGTCGCCCGATGGCCAGCTTTCTATTCCGCGGTGGTCGGGTCGATGGTCGTGCGGACCTGGGAAATCTTGTTGGCCGGGAAACCGCCGCGCTCGGCATGCTCGCGGATCATTTCCTCGTTGGGCGCACGATAGACGCAGTAGATCTTGTCGTCGGTGACGTAGCTGTGGACCCACTGGATCTCGGAGCCGAGGTCGCGAAGCACCGAGCAGCTGGTCTGCGACGCACCCTTGAGGTCCGCCGGCCCAAGCTTGCCGACGCCGGGCATGTCACGCTCGATCACATATTGAGGCATAAGCTCTCTCCCTCACGTTCGCTGGCCCGGGCCATAGCACCGGCGGACGCAAATGATAACGCGGCCGCCTTGCGCACAATCCGCCTTGGGCGCAGAGGGCGCGCGGGCGGGGGCCCAGGCGGAGAGCCATATGAAATATCGCAAGCTCGGCGACAGCGACCTCGAAGTCTCGGAAATCTCGCTGGGATCGTGGCTGACCTACGGCGTCGGGGTCGAGGCCGACCAGGCCCGCGCCTGCCTCGACGAAGCCTTCAACCAGGGCATCAACTTTATCGACACCGCCAACGTCTACGGCCGAGGCGCTGCGGAGAATTTCCTTGGGCAGGCGCTGCAGGGCCGAGCGCGCGATTCCTACGTCCTCGCGACCAAGGTCTTCTTTCCGATGAGCGACAGTGATCGCGGCCTGTCGCGGGCGCAGATCGAAAAGCAGCTCGATGCGTCGCTCCAGCGGCTGCGCACCGACTATGTCGATCTCTACCAGTGTCACCGCTACGATTTCCATACGCCGCTGGACGAGACGATGGAGGCGCTCAGCCGCGCCATCGACAGCGGCAAGGTCCGCTACATCGGCTTTTCCGAATGGCCGGCCGACCAAGATCCAGGCGTCGCTCGACCTGTCGAAAGACCGGGGCCTGGCCAAGTTCGCGTCGAGCCAGCCGCAATATTCGCTGCTGTGGCGCGAGCCCGAGGACGAGGTCATCCCGCTATGCGCCGACAACGGCATTTCACAGATCGTCTGGTCGCCGCTCGGCCAGGGCGTGCTCAGCGGCAAGTATGATCCCGACAGCCCGCCGCCGCGCGATTCGCGCGCTGCCAGCGCGGAGATGAGCGGATTCATGGACCGGCTGATGAACCCCGCCGTGCTGCGGGCGGTGCAGCAGCTCAAACCGATCGCCGAGGAAGCCGGCCTGACCATGCCGCAATTCGCGCTCGCCTGGGTGCTGCGCGAGCCCAATGTCGCCTCGGCCATCATCGGCGCGTCGCGGCCGAGCCAGGTGATCGACAATGCGGCGCGTCGGGCGTCGTTGTCGACACCCAGCTGTTCCTGCGCGCCGAAGCGATCCTCGACGAAGCGCTGAGCGGGGTCGAAGCCTAGCGCAGGAACGCGTCGACCGCTGCCTCGAACGCCGCCGGCTGGTCGAGCATGATGAAATGCTCGCTGTTGCCGACCGCGGTCAGGCGAGCGTTGGGCGCGTCCTTGTAGGCGCCCGCATACAGCGCCTTGGTCAACGGCTCGCGGTCCGCGCTCGGCACCGCGTAAAGCACCGTCAACGGTTGCTTGATCGCCGGCAAGTCGGCGCGAATGTCGGTGGTGGCGTCCTCGACCAGGGCTTCGCCAACGATCTTGGGGTCCGACGCCTTGAGCCAGGCCGCGACCTTGGCCTTGCCCGCATCATTGTTGGTCATGCCGGCGGGCGCTTCCATCGGCACCGCGCCGCTGACCATGCCGGCGCGCATCTTCTCGACCATGGGGCGGACGACGTCAGGCGTCGCATTGGGCCCGAACAGCATGCCGTAGAAGGGCAGAGCGTCCACCACCATCACGCGCCCCGCAGCCTCGGGATGCTTGTTGGCAAGCATCATCGCCATCAGCCCGCCCATCGAATGGCCGATGACCGCCGGCTTCTCGACATGGTTGGCGGCGAGCCAGCCGGCGAGCTCATCGACGACGCCCGGAATCAGGTTGTCGGCTGGACCCGCGGCGCTGCCGGCGAAGCCGTTGACGTGGACGAAGATCAACCGGTGGTTGGTCGCGATCTTTGCGGCCAGCGCGTCATACACCGCGGGCGACGAGGCGAGACCTGGAATCAGCACCACGGGTGAGCCGCTGCCGACCGAACGGACGGAAATGCGGGCCAGCCGCTGCTCGGCAGGCGCCGGCTGCGCTGGGGCGGCAGGTCCGGGGGCGGACCAGTTCAGGGTGGCGGCCGCGGCTGCGGCGAGGATCAATGCTGGAACACGCATGGGGGTACCCTTTCAAGCTAAATGGCTTTGGAGCTGCGCCGCGAGGGCGAGACGAAAATGTCCTCGATGGGACGGTCGAACAGCTCGGCGATGCGAAAAGCCAGCGGCAGCGAGGGGTCGTATTTGCCGGTCTCGACCGCGTTGACGCTCTGGCGCGAAACCTCGAGCCGCTCGGCAAGATCCTGCTGGCTCCAGCTGCGTTCGGCGCGCAGGACGCGAAGGCGGTTTTCCATCAGCACGCCTCCGTCGCGCCGACGGTCAGCTTGTTGATGCACGCGCCGATGCCAAGGCCGCCGAACCACAGGACGGCGACGTAATAAGCATCGATATGACCGACCAGTTCAAAGCTTTCGAGGAACCCCCACACGGTCGCCACGCTGAGCGCGAAGCCGCTGGCCCAGAGGCTCTGCCGAACCATCAGCATGCGGACATATTCATCCGGCTCTTCGACGAGGTAACGGCCGATCGCGCCGAACACGCCGATGATTGGGAGAGCGGGGAGAACCGCAGCCATGAACGCTGCCGCTCCGTGCAAAAGCTCATGGTTGAAGCCGTAGACGGCCGCAAAGAGGAAGATGACGTAGACGAGGCTGAGCCAGATGACGCGCTTGTTGTAGCGCTTGAGTGCGGGCGTGCGGAGCATGTGGAAAGTCCCTTTGCGCAATGATCAGGCGTGAGGCTCGCCGCGGCCGAATGCGGTGAAGCAGCCGAACGCGCCCTGGACGGCTATCCACACCAGCGGGATCCAATAGGCCTCGACCAGCGGCATCGCGCCGAACGCCTGGAGGAAACCCCAGACGACCGCTGCGCCCATGGTGACGTTGGTCGCGATCGCAATCCGCTGCAGGGTCACCGAACGATGATATTCGTCCCGCTCGTCGGACAGATAGCGGCCCCAGCTGGCGAACATGCCCAGCACCGGCAGCGCCGCGGCGATGCCCATCAGCGTCGGGATGTAGCCGGCGACGGCGGTATGGGCACGGATCCAAACCAATGGGGGCAGGACGATTGCATAGACGAGCAGAAGCAGCAGCACCCGGCGCGTATGCGCCCGCTGCGCCGGGGTGAATTCAGACCATTTCGCGCTTGCCATCGATCAAGCTCCTTTGACACTAAGTAAAGCGACCTTTACGCACCCTAACGAATTGTGTCAAGTGACCTTTCCACAGAGGGTGGGGGTGCAAAAAGCCTCAGGTGGCCGCTACATGGCCGACGCAATGACCAAGATGTTCAAGATCGCGCTTCCCGACGGCTCGGTGAAGGAAATGCCCGAGGGCTCGACCCCGGCCGACGTCGCCGCGGCGATTGGGCCGGGCCTGGCCAAGGCCGCGCTTGCCGCCAAGGTGGATGGCGAGCTGCGCGACATCACGCGCCCGTTCGAAGCTGATTCGAATCTCGAGCTGGTCACGTCGCGCGACGAGAAGGACGCGCTCGAACTGGTCCGCCACGATTTCGCGCACATCCTTGCCGAAGCGGTGCAGAACCTGTTCCCGGGCACCCAGATCACCTTCGGCCCGGCGACCGAGGACGGCTTCTATTACGACTTCGCGCCGACCGCCGAGCACGGCCCCTTCACCGAGGAGGAGCTGCCGGCGATCGAGGAGGAGATGCGGCGCATCATCGCCGCCGACGAGCCGCTGGTGCGCGAGGTGTGGCAGCGCGAGGACGTCCGCAGCCTGTTCGAAAAGCAGGGCGAACGCTTCAAGGCGGAATGGGTGATGGAGCTGCCCGAGGGCGAGCCGATCACCATGTACCGTTCCGGGCAGCGCGAGGATTCGTGGCTCGACCTGTGCCGCGGGCCGCACCTCGCCTCGACCGGCAAGCTCGACCCGCAATCGTTCAAGCTGACCCGCGTGTCCGGCGCTTACTGGCGCGGCGATCCGAAGAACCCGATGTTGAGCCGGATCTACGGCACCGCCTGGCTCAACAGGAAGCAGCTCGACGCCTATCTCGTCCGGCTCGAGGAAGCGGCCAAGCGCGACCATCGCAAGATCGGGCAGGAGATGGACCTGTTCCACCTCCAGGCCGAGGCCCACGGCAGCGTCTTCTGGCACCCGAATGGCTGGATCATCTGGCGCCAGCTCGAGGCCTATATGCGGCGCCGGCTCGATGCCGCCGGCTACAACGAGATCAAGACCCCGCAGCTGATCGATTCGAAGCTGTGGGTGATGTCCGGCCACTGGGGCAAGTTTCGCGAGAACATGTTCGTGGTTCCGGACGAGGTCCCGTCGACCGAGGAGGATAAGCCGGTCATCAGCGGGGACGCTGAGCTGATGGCGCTGAAGCCAATGAACTGTCCGGCGCACATCCAGGTCTTCAAGCAGGGCATCACCAGCTATCGTGAGCTGCCGCTGCGGCTGGCGGAGTTCGGCTGCTGTCACCGCAACGAGCCGCACGGCGCGCTCCACGGGATCATGCGCGTTCGCCAGTTCACCCAGGACGACGCGCATATTTTCTGCACGCACGAGCAGCTGGTCGATGAAACCAAGGCATTCTGTGCCTTGCTCGATTCAGTCTATCGCGATCTTGGCTTCGCCGACTACCAGGTGAAGCTTGCGACCCGGCCCGACCAGCGCATCGGGACGGACGAGGAGTGGGACCGGGCCGAGGCGGACCTCGAACGGGCGCTCAAGGAAACCGGCCTGGAGTACGAAATCCTGCCGGGCGAGGGCGCCTTTTACGGACCCAAGCTCGAATTCCATCTGCAGGATGCGATCGGGCGCACCTGGCAGTGCGGGACGTTGCAGCTCGATCCGCAGATGCCACAGCGGCTCGACGCAACCTACGTCGCCGCCGATGGCGAGAGGCACAATCCGCTGATGCTCCATCGCGCGATCCTCGGCACGTTCGAGCGTTTCATCGGCATCCTCATCGAGCATCATGCCGGCAAGTTCCCGCTGTGGCTGGCGCCGGTCCAGGCGGTGGTGGCGACGATCGTGTCGGACGCCGACGATTATGCCCGGCAGGTCGCCGCCAGGCTTTCGGCGGCCGGCATCCGCGTCGACACCGACCTTCGCAACGAGAAGATCAACTATAAGGTGCGCGAGCATTCGCTGGCCAAGGTCCCGCTGTTGCTGGTGGTCGGCAAGCGCGAGGCGGAGGAGGGCACTGTCGCCCTGCGCCGGCTCGGCAGCGACGAGCATCAGAAGATGATGTCCCTCGACGAAGCGGTGGCGATGATGCGCGACGAGGCCGTTCCGCCCGACCTTCGCGACTAAAAAAAGGTTGGGGCGTCGCCGGACTGGCAATCCGCTGGCGACGCCCCAGTCTCGCCCCGCCCTCAGACGAAGAAAGCGACTTCCTGGCTGCCGACTCCGTTCAAAGCGAAAGTGTTGTTGTAAACTTCGATCGGAACGTCGGCGATCGGGATGTCGTCGTCAGAATAGACCGTGTAATCGATGACCGGGATGTCGCGCAGGATTGCCACCTGTGCCGACAGGTTGACGTCGATCGAGGTCGAATTGGTCAGCTGCACGTCGGGGTCGAGGTCGAAGCTGAAGGTGACGGTGCCGTCGTGGTCCAGGTCATGGCTGCTCGCATCATAGATCCACAATCCGGTCCCGATGGTCAGCGGAATGTGGGTGCTGTCCTCGAGCACCAGATCGACCGTCTGGCCCGAGTTGAGGCCGATTGCGAATTCCTGAAGCAGCCGAAGCCCGCCGACGAGATCCAAATCCGCAATCTCGAAATTGTCCTCGGTCGACGGGTCGGAGTTCGAGGGGGTTTGCACCCGCGAAGAAGACCTGCGCAATCAGTTGGTCGATGTCGAGATTCAGCGCCAGCATGTTGTTGCTGAAGTCAGAACCGGACAGCGTGTCCGGATCGTTGTCGACCGAAATGTGCGGCCATTCGGCGGTCAGGTCGAGGACACCCGGAAGGATCGGCAGCGTATAGGCCGGATCGGATGTATCCAGATCGACGATGTTCCAATCCTTGTCGAGCGTATAGGGCCCGAAGTCCGCGTCGGGGACTGACCATCCGCCAATGTGGGCCTCGACGAGGTAGCTGAGCAGCGCGTCGACCTTGAGGTGGCCCTCCGGCCCGGTGGTGAGGAATGAACCGCCACTCCCGAGCGCCGTGACCGAGTCGATGTAGATGGCGTCGGTCGTGTGGTTGTAGGTCGAATCGACCGTCACATCGACCGGGATCGACGCATCAATTCCGCCGCCGTCCAAATGGACATCGAGCTGGATGCCGGCCGTAAACCCATAGCCCCAGCTGACGTCGGCGATGTCCGTGCCGAACACCGGATCCTCGAGCGTAATGCCGTCATGCGTTTCTGGGATCTTGATCCCGAAGAAGCCATCGTCGCCGCTGAGGTCGTAATGGAACGCATTCCCACTGTCCCAAATGCTCTGGTCGGTCACCGCGTAGGTGAGGGTGCTGCCGAGATGTTCGCTATTCCCCTGAATCCTCTGCGTTGCGCTGTTGTCCTCGGTATCGCCGTTCGAAGCTTCGGTGCTGACCGCCGTGAACGCGACGTCGAAGTCCCAATCCGTTCCAGCCGCCGTCGAGACGATAAACTGCTGGGTGATATGATCGCCGCTGCCCGAGATCGGGCCAAGCGGGGTGATCGTCGCGCCTGCCGGCAGGTCCGGGGCCGACCAGTCGAGCGACGAGATGACCTCCGATCCGTCCGCGTCATTCTGGGTCGCGGTAACGGTCACGAGCGTGTCGTTGATGGTCGCGCCTTGGGTCACCTCCATCGTGACCACGGGGTCGTCGGCGACGGCCGCGATGTTGACGGTGACCATCGCGCTGTCCTGGCCGCCATGGCCGTCGCTCATGCAGTACCAGAAGCTGTCGATTCCCGAATAATCGAGGTCGGGGGTGTAGGAGAGCACGTTGTTGACGATGCTGACGGTGCCGTGGGCCGGCCCGAAGCCGTCGATCACATGTTCGACGATCAACTGATTGTTCGCCGTGTCGTGGTCGAGGTCGTTGGCCAGAACGTCGAGGACGACGGCCGCGGGCGATTTGGAAGCGGTACCCAAGCCGTCCGCCCCATCCTCATAAATGGCGAAACTGTCATCGATGGCGTCGGGCGCCCACGGCGCCACGCCGGTGAGCTTGGAAGCGCTGCCGCTCACGCCGCCCTTGCCGCCAACCGAATTGAGCTTTGCGCCGAACAGCAACCCGCCGATGTCGTCGAGCGTCAGGTCGTTGGCGGTGTTCGAGATGGCGAAGGAGACCGGGAAGTTGATGTCGTCGCCCTTGCCGCCAGGGGTCCCCCATTCGGTGCCGACATCGAAACCGCTTTTGACCGCGCCGGCGAGCGTGGCCCCGTCGCCGAGATCGAGGATGTTGTTGTGTCCGACTCGGCTTTCGGTGAGGTGCGGGCTGCTGCTGCTGACCGTCAGGCCGGCCAGATGCGACTCGTTGAGATGGAAGAAGAGCGCCCGGAGGTCGCCGTCGGACAGGCTCGAGTTCGAGCACGTCCACGTTGAACTCGATTGTTCCTGCGACTTCGGTTGCGGTGATCTGCACGCCCGGCAATCCCGGCAGCGTGAAAGACACTTCCCGCGGACAAGCTGGATTCGACATGCCACCCCCCTGTTCGTCCCTAAAACCCCGGGACTTAAGGCCGCGACCACCGGGACCGAAGATCGGTCCTGTGAGCACAAGCGTTGGAGCGGATTGCCGAATTGCCGCTTACACGAACCAATATCGATTAGCTAGCTCAATGTTAACTTTCGCTAAGTGGAGTTGCGGCGACGCTGGAGGGGGGCGGCGGCCACTTCGATGACGCGAGTCCGCAACATCTCGCGGCAAAAAAGACTCACATTTGTTCGCGCGGACTTTCCATCCGCGTGATGAGTGCCTAACTCGCAACGCTAAGCATCAATCACGACGGAGTCTTCGCTATACCACCGCCCTATCCGCGCCGTCAGCAGGCGCCGCCGCAGTTTACCGGCCCTCGCTACAATGAGTTCATCCAGTCCCAGAAGGTCCGGGTGATCGACGAAAACGGCGAAAACCTGGGCGTGATGTATACGCGGGAAGCCTTCGAACAGGCGCAGGAAGTCGGGCTCGATCTGGTCGAGATTTCTCCCAACTCCGATCCCCCCGTGGCCAAATTCCTCGATATCGGGCGCTACAAGTACGAGGCCCAGAAGAAGGCCAACGAGCAGCGCAAGAAGCAGAAGACGCAGGAGATCAAGGAGATCAAGATGCGTCCCAACATCGACGACCACGACTATGACACCAAGATGAAGAAGGTCGTCGAGTTCCTCGAGGAAGGCGACAAGGTGAAGGTCACCATGCGCTTCCGCGGGCGTGAGATGGCGCACGGCGAGCTCGGCATGGCGGTGCTTCGCCGGGTCCAGGAGCAGACCGCCGACATGGCCAAGATCGAGGCGCATCCGCGCATGGAAGGCCGCCAGATGCTGATGGTGCTGGCGCCCAAGTGATGTAGCGCAGGTCATGCTGGGGGCATGACCGAGCAGCATCCGCGTGCGAGTCATCCCGGACTTGATCCGGGATCGTGGGCCGCGCCCGGCCGCTTACTGACATTCCTGTTGCCAAATTGCTGCAGCGGCGCGGCATTGTTGTTGCCGCTGTGCTGCAATCGCTTTTCATGCTTTCGCGTCGAGTTTAGCCTTTCCCTCGAACCGGTGCAGAGCCGGAGGGGGAGAGACATAATGCGCAAATCCAGCTGGCTGGTTTCTGCGGGCCTGTTCGCCGTGGCGAGTCCGGCCTTCGCCCAAACCGCCCAATCGAGCACCGATACCGACAAGCAGGCGGCCCAGCCGACGCAGGGCGCAACGTCCGAAGCGGCAGCGGTCCAGGACCAGTCGCGCGAGCAGCAGCCGATCGACACCGGCAACATCGTCATCACCGCGACTCGCCGCAACCAGGCGCTGTCGGACGTGCCGATGGCGGTCAGCGCGGTCACTGCCGACACGCTGCGCAACTCCGGCGCCAGCGATATCCGCCAGCTGACCCAGGTGGCGCCGTCGCTGCAGGTCTTTTCGACCACATCGGAAGGCGGCGCGGCCCGCGCCAACATCCGCGGCATTGGCACGGTCGGCGACAACCCCGGTCTCGAAGGGTCGGTCGCACTCTATATCGACGGCGTCTACCGGTCGCGCACCGGGGTCGGCCTGACCGAGCTCGGGCCGCTCGACCGCATCGAGGTGCTGCGCGGCCCGCAAGGGACATTGTTCGGCCGCAACGCCTCGGCCGGCGTGATCTCGGTCATCACCGCCAAGCCCCAGTTCACGCCGTTCATCGCGGGCGCCGCAAGCTATGGCAATTTCAACATGTACCGGTTCGAAGGCAGCGTGAACGCGCCGGTCGGAAGCAACATCGCGGCCCGGCTCGACGGCGTTTACATGAAGCGCGACGGCTTCCTGACCGAGGTCGTGTCGGGCCGCAAGGTCAACAACCGCGACCGTTACCTGCTCCGCGGCCAGGCGCTGTTCCAGCCCAACGACAATTTTTCGATCCGCGTGATCGGCGACTATTCCAAGCGCAACGAGGAATGCTGCGCGGCGCCCTTCCTGCCGGCCCACAATTACGTCGCCGGCATCGGCGAGACGCCGTCGAGCATCGCCGCGCTCGAGCGCGCGCTCGGCGGGATCATCAACGACGACCCCTACGCCCGCAAGGTCTCGCTGACCCCGGGCCGGACCTTCCGCTCGGACGTCGAGGACGGCGGCGCGTCGGCTGAGCTGGTCTATGATTTCGGCGCTGCCGAGCTGACCTCGATCACCGCCTATCGGGAAAATAATTACATCGGCGGGCAGGATGCCGACTTCAACAATCTCGACATCATCGTCAGGCCGGACGACGGCAATTTCGCGAACAAGTTCAGGACTTTCACCCAAGAAGTCCGGTTGCAGGGGACGACTGCCAACGACCGCCTCGACTGGCTGGTCGGCGGCTATTTTGCCGATGAGCGCTTGCGCCGCCGCGACGACCTCGGCTTCGGCAGCCAGGCGGATCTCTTTGCCCGCACGCTGATCCAGAACGCGGGCGTTCCGGCCCTGGCCCAATTCCCCGGCTACAACGCCCTGAACCTGTTCTCGAAGGGGTTCGTTCTCAACCAGTTGACCACCAACCCGGCGTTCGCGGGCGTGCTCCCGGTCTACTATCCAACGGTCATTGGCGCGATTGCCGGCCAGGTCGTCGACACGCCGCTCAGCAACGCGAGCACGCGCGACGTCTTCAACCAGGTCGGCAAGAATTACGCTGTCTTCACTCACAACATCTTCAAGGTCACCGACCGGCTGTCGGTCACGCTTGGAGCGCGCTACACGGTCGACGAGAAAAGGGTGAGCGCGGACCTCAACGGGCCGAACTTGTGCAGTAACTACCAGGCCAACATCGTCCGCCTGAAAACGCTCGCGGCAACGGCTGCTGCGAACCCCGGCCTCTACGGCGGCCTGACCCCCGCCATCGTCGGCCTGTCCAACGCGCTGGCCACTGGCGTGCTCGCCAATCCGGCGCTGGCTCAGGCGCCGTGCGGGTTGCTCAACTCGGTCAGCGGCGACTTCACCAGCAGCAAGCATAAGGAAAACCGGCTGTCGGGGACGGCGGTGATCAGCTTCAAGCCGACCGACCGGCTGCTGACCTACGCCAGCTATTCGCGCGGTTACAAGGCGGGCGGGTTCAACCTCGACCGCGCCGGCCTCACCCCGGCCAGCCCCAACCTCGACCAGCTCGCTTTTTCGCCCGAACTGGTCGACGCGTTCGAGATCGGCGCCAAGTTCAACGGCCGCTGGATCGACGTTAACGTCGCCGCGTTCGACGAGGAACTCCGCAATTTTCAGCTGAACACGTTCAACGGCGTCAATTTCCTCGTCGAGAACATCAACAGCTGCTCGGCGGATCTTGGCGGAGCCGACAGTGATAACAGCTTCGCGGCGGTCCCCTGCTCGGGCACGATTCGCCCCGGCGTTCGCTCGCGGGGCGTCGAGGTTGAAACCTTCTTCCGCCCGATCCCCGACGTAAACGGCTCGCTTGGCGCGACCTGGGTCAATACGCGCTATCGCCACAACCTCGTCGGGACCAACGGCAATGCGCTGGCTCCGGCGCTGTTCCTGCTTCCTGGAAACCAGGTTTCCGCCGCTCCCGACTTCACGGTCACGGGCTCGCTCGGCTGGACTCCGCCGATCGGCGGCAATGGCCTGCGTGCACTGTTCTACGTCGATGCCCGGCACCAATCGAGCTTCAACACCGGCTCCGACCTGTTTCCCGAAAAGCTTGAGGACGGGTACACCGTGGTCAACGGCCGCGTCGGCGTCCGCGGGCCGGGCGACAGCTGGAGCCTCGAGGTATGGGGCCAGAACCTGCTCGACGAAAGGTATGAGCAAGTGGCGTTCAACGCGCCGTTGCAGGGCAGCGGAACTCGTGCCGGCGTCGAACGCGGCTTCTATCCGGCGGCGACGACCTTGTTCGGCACGTTCCTGGCCGAGCCGCGGACGTTTGGCGTGACCTTGCGCGGCAAGCTCGGCTTCGCGCGTCCGGCGCCGGTCGAATATGTGGCCCCGCCCGCGCCGCCGCCGCCGCCTCCGCCGGTGGTCGAGGCGCCTCCGCCGCCGCCTCCTCCGCCGCCGCCTCCGGCTCCGGTGGAACGCGGGGAGCGGGGCTAGGCGGCTTTGGCTTTCGCCGGCTCTGCTGCGGCGCGCAGCAGGGCCGAGCGGAGGCAGTCGTTATCGTCGGCGTCGAGCTTCCGGCCGTCGGCCGTCGTTAAATAAAAGACGTCGACGGCGCGTTCGCCATAGGTCGCGATATGCGCCGAATGAATCCGGTGCCCGCAATCGTGGATGGCGGCGGTCAGCCCGGCGAGAAGCGCGGGCCGGTCGCGGGCATTGACCTCGACCACAGTAGTGCGGGTCGAGGCGCGGTCGGCGATGGCGACCGACGGGGCAACCTCGAAGGCGCTGCCTCTCCGCTCCGGCATCGCTGACGGCAAGGCTGGTGGCGGGTTGCCGGTCAATGCGGCCTCGACCGATTTCGCCAGGCGCGCCCGCAACCGGCGGTCGGCATAAGCTTTGCCGCGCCCGTCGAGAACCAGCAGGTTGTCGAGGGCCATGCCGTCGCGGGTGGTGTGGATGCGCGCGTCGATAATGTTCGCCCCGGCCGCCGCCAGCCCCGCGCAAATGCGGTAAAACAGGCCCCCGCGGTCGGGCGTGAAGACGCTGACGCGGGTGGCGCCACTGTCGGAATCGTCGGCGATGACGATGGTCGGCTTGGCATCGCCGATCCGCGCTTCCGCTTCGGCGACCTGACGAGCATTGGCTTCCTGCCAGGCGAGCGGTTCGGCCAGCCAATAACTATCGGGCAGGCGGCGCGAATGGGCGCGGATGGCGCTCGCCTTCCAGCCCAGCACCGCCGCCAGCTCGTCCTGCCGCGCGCGCACCTGCTCGGGCCGGCCGTGCTGCTTGTGCCCCAGCCGAAGCCGTTCTTCGGCCGCTTCGAACAGGCTGCGCAGGAGCATGCGCTTCCACTCGTTCCACACGCCCGGGCCGACCGCGCGAATGTCGACGACGGTCAGCATCAACAGCAGCCGCAGCCGCTCCGGGCTTTGCACCTGGCGGACGAAATCCTCGATCGTCTTGGGGTCGGCGAGATCGCGCTTGAACGCCGTCGAGGACATCAGCAAATGGTAGCGGACGAGCCACGAGACGGTTTCGGTCTCCGCGGCATCGAGCCCGAACCGCGGCCCGAGCTGGAGTGCGATGTCGGCGCCGAGCTCGCTGTGGTCGCCGCCGCGGCCCTTGGCGATGTCGTGCAGCAGCACCGCGACATAGAGCAGCCGGCGCGAGGCGATCTGCTTGATGATCGCGGTCGAGATCGGATGATCCTGCTTCAGCTCGCCGCGCTCGATCGCCGCCAGCAGGCCGATCGCGCGGATCGAATGCTCGTCGACGGTGTAGTGGTGGTACATGTCGAACTGCATCTGCGCGACGACGCGGCCGAAGTCGGGCACGAAGCGGCCGAAGACACCGGCCTCGTTCATCCAGCGCAGCACGGTCTCCGGCGAATTCACGCAGGTCAGAACCTCCATGAACAGGGCGTTGGCGCGCGGGTCGTCACGAACCTTGCGGTCGATCAGCACCGCGTCGCGAGTGGCGGCGCGCATCGCGGTCGGATGGATCTCCAGCCGCTCGCGCGCGGCCAGCGCGAAGACCTCGAGCAATCGCACCGGATCGGCGCGAAAGAAGTCGTCCGACGGGATCGACAGGCGGCCGCGGTCGAGCGTGAAGCCGGCGAGGCGCGCCGGGCGCCGGCGGATGGTAGGGAGCGCGAAGCGAAAGCCCTTCTTGCCCAATTGCTCGTCGAGCTGGGCGAGGAATACGCCGGTCAAATCGCCGACCGCCTTGGCGTTGATGAAGTAGAATTGCATGAAGCGCTCGACCGCCGATTTCCCGGGCCGGTCGGCGTAATGCATGATCGCGGCGATGCGCGGCTGATATTCGAAGCTCAAACGCTCCTCGGGCCGCCCGGCGAGCAGGTGCAAATGGCACCTCACCGACCAGAAGAAGCGCTCGGCACGGTCGAACCGGCGATATTCGGCCGCGGTCAAAAGCCCCGCGCCGACCAGGTCCGCCGGGCGCTCGACCCCGTGCACATATTTGCCGATCCAGTAGAGCGTGTGGAGGTCGCGAAGCCCGCCCTTGCCGTCCTTGACGTTGGGCTCCACGACATAGCGGCTGTCGCCCATCCTGACGTGGCGCTCGTCGCGCTCGGCGAGCTTGGCGGCGACGAATTCGGCCGCGGTTCCGGCGACCACCTCCTTGCGAAAACGGACGGTGGCCGCGTCGAACACTTTCTCGTCGCCCCACATCCAGCGCGCTTCGAGGAAGGCGGTGCGGATGGTCATGTCTTTCTTCGCCAGCGCCAACAGCTGCGGCGTCGAACGGACCGAGTGGCCGACCTTGAGTTTGAGATCCCACAGGAGGTGGAGCACCGCCTCAGCGATCTGTTCCTGCGCCGGGGTCGGCGTGGTTGCGGTGAGGAACATGAGATCGAGGTCGCTGAACGGCGCCATCTCGCCGCGCCCGGTGCCGCCGAGCCCGACCAGCGCCAGGCCGGCCGGCTGATCGTTTATGCTGCTCGTCACATGATCGAACGCGAGGCGAACGATCTGATCGTGAAGAAAGGCGTTGGCCTGCGCCACCGGCCGGCCGCGCCCGGGCTCTTCGCTCAGCCGGCGAGCAATTTCGGTGCGGCCCGATTCCAGCGCATCGCGCAGGATCGCCGCGGCCTCGCGCTTCTGCCTGGCCCCGGCCAGCCGGTCGGCCACGGCGCGGCGATCGATGATCGCGCGCCGATGATCGACGTCGAGCAGCGCGCTGGTCATTCTGCCGTTCGCGCTGGCGGACGGAGCCGGGTCAGACCGGATGCCGCTTCGTAAGCGGCGCCGATCTGCAGGCAAGCGAGTTCCCGATGCACGGGCGCGATAATTTGAATCCCGATCGGCAGATTGCCCTGAATGCCCGCCGGAACGGCGAGCGCCGGACAGCCCGCGAGCGTGACCAGGCAGCAGCCTTTCATCCATTCATGGTAGGTGTGCATGGCGTGCCCCGCGACCGCGTGCGGCCAATCGAGCCGCGCATCGAAAGGAAGCAATTGCGCGGTCGAGGCGACCAGATAATCGAAGCGGTCGAACAGCTTGCGGAACGCGCGAGTATAATCCGATCGGGCCGCGGACAGCCGAGTGACGTCATAGGCCGACAGTTTGAGTCCGGTTTCGACTTCAAAGCGTGCCTCCGATTTCAGCTGGAGGCGCCGCACGGGGTCCTGATAATAAGCAAGCAGGCCGCCGCCCTGCATCCAGCCGCGAAGGTGCACGAAGGTGTCCCACGCCCGGTCCAGGGGATAGTCGATCCGCGCCTCATCGATCGAGCAGCCCAAGGACGCGAAGCGATCGAGCGCCTTCCTGCAAATCGACAGGACTTCTGACTCGTATGGCGCCGCTCCGCCGAAATCGCCCAGCCAGCCGATCCGCTTTCCCTTCGTCGCCATGTGCAAAGGCCCGGCGAACGGCGCGGCGGAACTCTCCATCGCCAGGGGCACACTCGAATCGTAACCGCCGATCACCGACAGCAGGAATCCGACATCCGCCACGGTTCGGCCCATCGGTCCGGCGACCCCCATCGACGGGATCCACTGATCGGGTGAGCTGGGCACCCGACCGCTGCTCGTGCGGAAGCCGCAAACGTTGTTCCAGCCGGCGGGATTGCGCAGGCTTCCGCCGAAATCGCTGCCGTCGGCAAGCGGCACCATCCGGAGTGCCAGCGCGACCGCTCCGCCGCCGGTGCTTCCGCCCGCGCTGCGGCTGGGATCCCAGGCATTGCGGGTGAGCCCGTAAACCGGGTTGTAGGTATGCGAGCCGAGACCGAATTCGGGCGTGTTGGTCTTGCCGATGAAGATTACGCCGGCCTTGCGCAAACGGCCGACCATCAGGCTGTCGGTGGCGGCAATGCGATCGCGGAAGAGGGGAGAGCCTTCGGTAAACGGCAGGCCCTTGACCGGTTGCAAATCCTTGACCGCGTGGGGAAAGCCGTGGAGCGGCCCCATCGACAGACCTCGCGCCAGCATCGAATCGCGCTCGGCGGCCTGGCGCAGAAGCGAATCTCGATCCTGTAGCGCGACAATCGCGTTGATCGCCGGATTGACGCTTCCGATTCGGTCGAGGAAGGCCGACATCACCTCGACGCAACTGACTGACCTGCGGTGGATCGCCCTGGATAGGGCGACCGCGCCCATCTCGGTAATGGACGAGGGTAGAGCGGCGGCGGCAGCCGAGCCGCCGGCGAGCATTCCGCTTGCCGCAAGTCCGGTCAGGCGCAGGAAAGTACGCCGGTCCCAGTCGCCGATCCGCGGCAATTCCTGCTCTTCGAGCATCTCAGCCATGCCGGTCTTTGATCATGCGCTTGAGCCGGTACAGTTCTTCCAGCGCCTCGCGCGGGGTCAAACGGTCGGGATCAATTGTGTCGAGTGCGGAGGAGATTGAATCGGCGGCTTGCTCCGGCTCTACCGCGGCCGCGAACAACGGCAGATCGTCGAGCCCAGCGGCAATGCCGCCGGTGGCGTCGCGACCAGCTTCGAGCTTGGCGAGCACCGAGCGGGCGCGGGCGACGACGCCGGGGGGCAGGCCCGCCAGCTTGGCGACAGCGATGCCGTAGCTGCGATCGGCGGCGCCGTCGGCGACTTCGTGGAGCAGGACCAGATCGCCTTTCCACTCGCGCGCCCGGACGTGGTGCAGCGACAGGCAGTCGAGCCGCCCGGCGAGCCGGGTCAGCTCATGATAGTGGGTTGCGAACAAAGTCCGGCACTTCATCTCGTCGTGCATCGCCTCGACCACCGCCCAGGCGATGGCGAGCCCGTCATAGGTCGAGGTGCCGCGCCCGATCTCGTCGAGGATGACGAGGCTCTTGGGCGTTGCTTGGGCGAGGATCGCGGCGGTTTCGACCATCTCGACCATGAAGGTCGAACGGCCGCGCGCGAGATTGTCCGAGGCGCCGACGCGGCTGAACAGGCGGTCGACGACGCCGACCGTGGCGCGGCCGGCGGGGACGAAGCTCCCGGCCTGGGTGAGCACCGCGATCAGCGCCGCCTGGCGCAGGAAGGTCGACTTGCCGCCCATGTTCGGGCCGGTGATCAGCCACAGCCGGTCGCTGGACCCGAGCGACAAATCGTTGGCGACGAACCGCTCGCCGGTGTCGCGCAGCGCGGCTTCGACGACCGGGTGGCGCCCGCCCTCGATCTCCAGGCACAGCTGGTCGGTCAGCTGTGGTCGGCACCAGCTTCCCTCGGCCGCGCGGTGAGCGTGGCTGGCGGCGACGTCGATCCGGGCGATGGCTTCGGCGGTGGCGGTGATGTGCTGCGCGCTGGCGAGCGCGAGTTGCGTCAGTTCCTCGGCATGGGCGGCCTCGGCGGCGATGGCATGGCCGCCGGCCTCGACGACGCGGCTTGCCTCCTCGTGAAGCTCGGGCGAATTGAAGCGCACCACGCCGGCGAGGGTTTGGCGGTGGGTGAAGCCGCTGTCGGGCGCCATCAATTTGTCGGCGTGCCGGGCGGCGACCTCGACGTGATAGCCGAGCACGGCGTTGTGGCGGATCTTGAGCGAGCTGATGCCCGTGCCGTCGCGGTAGCGCGCTTCGAGCGCCGCAATCGCGCGGCGGCCGTTCGACGCGGCGTCGCGCAGGGCGTCGAGCTCGGAATCATAGCCCTCGGCGATATAGCTGCCCTTGGACGAGTTGATCGGCGGCGACGCAACCAGCGCACGCGACAGCCTCTCGACCAGGGCGTCGTGGCCGCCGAGCCTGGGTAGCAGCCCATCGAGCAGGGACGGGCGGTCGGGCTCGCCTTCCAATTCGCGTTTCAGATCCGCGGCGGCGGCGAGGCCGTCGCGCAGCAGCGCCAAATCGCGAGGCGATCCCCGCCCCGCCGCCAGCCGCGCCAGGCCGCGCGCGAAATCGGGCATGGCCTTCAGCGCCGAGCGCACCCGCTCGCGCCGGATTGCGTCCTCGAAAAGCCAGTGGACCAGCCCCAGCCGCGCCTCGATCGCGGGAATCGCAGTCAGCGGCGCGGCGACGTCCTCGCACAGCAAGCGGCGCCCGGCGGCGGTCTGGCAGCGGTCGATCTCGCCGAGCAGGCTGCCGGCGACACCGCCGACGATCGAGCGCGTCAGCTCCAGGCTGTCGCGGGTGGCGGCGTCGATCGCCATGTGACTGGCGCGCGCGATCCGGCGGGGCGCGTCGAGCAAGATGCCCGAGCCTTTTTGGGTCGCGTCGAGATAGGCGAGCAGCCCGCCCGCCGCGGCTAGCTCGGCGCGGGTCGGCGAGCCGAGGCCGTCAAGTGTCGCCAGCCCGAACCGGAACTTCAGCGCCCGTTCGCCCGCAATGCTGTCGAACCCACCCTTGCCCGCCGTGGTGGAAATGCCCGGCACCGATGCGTCTGCGATGGTCTCGGCCGGAGCAAGGCGAGCCAGCTCGGCCGCCAGCTCGCCCGGCCCGCACGCCACCAGCTCGAACCGCCCGGTCGAAATGTCGGCGGCCGCAAGCGCCCAGTCCTCACCGGCACGGCCGATCGCCGCCAGCCAATTGGCCGAGGCGGATTCGAGCAACGTTTCTTCGGTCAAAGTTCCGGGTGTGACGAGGCGGATGATGGCGCGGTCGACCAGTGCCTTGGATCCGCGCGCCTTGCGGGCCTCGGCGGGACTTTCGATCTGCTCGGCGATGGCCACGCGGTTGCCCGCCTTGATCAGCCGCGCGAGGTAGGATTCGGCGGCATGGACCGGGACTCCGCACATCGGGATCGGCTCGCCCGCATCGGCGCCGCGCTTGGTCAGCGCAATGTCGAGGCAGGCCGAGGCGACCTTGGCATCGTCGAAGAACAGTTCGAAGAAATCGCCCATGCGGTAGAACAGCAAGGCGTCGCCGGCCTCTTCCTTGAGGCGATGGTATTGGGCCATCATCGGGGTCGGGGCGTCGGCGCGGGCCATTGAGGAAGCCTACCCTTGTTCGTCATTCCCGCGAAAGCGGGAATCCCGCTTTTCTTTCGGGAAGGCGAGCCAGCGGGACCCCCGCTTTCGCGGGGGTGACGGTTCAGGTAAGGCCCGCCCCATGTCTGAATCCAACGTCAAATATACCGAGGCCGAAGCGCTCGAATTCCATGCGCGCGGGCGGCCGGGAAAGCTCGAGATCATCGCCACCAAGCCGATGGCGACGCAGCGCGACTTGAGCCTGGCTTATTCGCCGGGGGTCGCCGTGCCGGTGCGCGCGATCGCCGAGAACCCGGGCTCCGCCTACGATTATACCAGCAAGGGCAATCTCGTCGCCGTCATCTCCAACGGCACCGCGATCCTCGGCCTCGGCAACCTTGGCGCGCTGGCATCCAAGCCGGTGATGGAAGGCAAGGCGGTGCTGTTCAAGCGCTTCGCCGACGTCGACGCGATCGACATCGAAGTGAAGACCGAGGACGCGCAACGCTTCATCGAGTGCGTCGAACTGCTCGAGCCGAGCTTCGGCGGCATCAACCTCGAGGACATTGCCGCGCCCGACTGCTTCATCATCGAGCAGGCGTTGCGCGAGAAGATGAACATTCCGGTGTTCCACGACGACCAGCACGGCACCGCGATCATCACCGCCGCGGGGCTGATCAACGCCTGCCTGCTGACCAAGCGCAAGCTCGGTGACGTGCGCGTCGTGGTCAACGGCGCCGGCGCCGCCGCCATCGCCTGCACCGAGCTGATCAAGGCGATGGGCGTGCGCAGCGATCATGTCATCATGTGCGACCGCAAGGGCGTCATCAGCAAGGCGCGCACCGACCTCGACCAGTGGAAGTCGGCGCATGCCGTCGACACCGACAAGACCGACCTGGCCGGGGCGCTGGAAGGCGCCGACGTGTTCCTCGGTCTGTCCGCCGCAGGCGCGCTCAAGCCCGAGATGGTCAAGAGCATGGCGAAGGAACCGATCATCTTCGCCATGGCCAATCCCGACCCCGAAATCTGGCCGCCCGACGCCACCGCCGCTCGCCCGGATGCGATCATCGCGACCGGCCGCTCGGACTTCCCGAACCAGGTCAATAACGTGCTCGGCTTCCCCTTCATCTTCCGCGGCGCGCTCGACGTGCGGGCGACGGCGATCAACGAGGAAATGAAGATCGCCGCCGCCGAAGCCTTGGCGGAACTGGCGCGCGAGCCGGTGCCGGAGGAAGTCGCGGCGGCCTATGGCGGGCGGTCGCACAGCTTTGGCCGCGAATATATCATTCCGGCGCCGTTCGATCCGCGGCTGATGGAGGTCGTCGCCTCCGCCGTTGCCAAGGCGGCCAGCGACAGCGGCGTGGCGCAAAAGCCGATCGCCGACATGCGACGCCTATCGCCAGGAGCTGCGGGCCCGGCTCAACCCGACTGTCGGCGTCATGAGCCTCGCTTATGAAAGCGCGCGGGCCAACCCCAAGCGCGTGCTGTTCGCCGAAGGCGAGGAGCCCAACGTGCTGCGCGCGGCCATCGCCTTCAAGGAGGGCGGCTATGGCACGCCGGTGCTGGTCGGGCGCGAGGACGTCTACAAATTGCTGAGCGAACTCGGGGTCGAGCATCCCGAGGAGTATCAGGTTCTCAACAGCCGCAATTCGCCGCTGGTCGGGCGCGCGGTCGACTTCATTTACGAAAAGCACCAGCGCCACGGAATGCTCCGCCGCGAGATCGAGCGGATGGTCAACCAGGACCGCAACTACTTTGCCGCGGCGATGCTCGCCTTGGGCGAAGCCGACGCCATGATCACCGGCACGACGCGGCCGTTCAGCCAGTCCCTGAAGCAGGTGCGGATGGTGATCGACGACGCGCCGGGCGTGACGCCGTTCGGGATCAACGTCATCGTCGGCCGCCACCATACCGTGCTGATCGCCGACACCGCGGTGACCGAGCGCCCGACCGCCGAGCAATATGCGGCGATCGCGATGCGCGGCTCGGCCTTCGCCCGGCGCATGGGGCTGGAGCCGCGCGTCGCCTTCACCAGCTACACCACGTTCGGCAATCCGCCGGGGATGCACATCGAGGAGTTGCGATGCGGCGGTGACCCTGCTCGACGGCTTCCATCCCGACTTCGAATATGAAGGCGAAATGGCGCCCGACGTCGCGCTGAACTACGATATGCAGCAGCGCTATTATCCGTTCAGCCGCTTGTCGGGGCCGGCCAACATCCTGGTCATGCCGGGGCTCCAATCGGCCAGCATTTCGGCGAAATTGCTGCGCGCGCTCGGCGGTGAAAGCGTGCTCGGCCCTTATGTCCTTGGCCTGGAGCATCCGGTGCAGATCGCGCCGATGACAGCGAGTGCGTCGGACCTCGTGATGCTTGCGGTGCTCGCCGGCGGCGATGCCCACGCCCGCCACCAGCGCGAAGCCGGCAAGGCCGCCGGAGCCGCTAAATCCGCTCGACGGAGCTGACCGGCTCGGCGTCGCGCAGCGCGGCGATGATCGAGTGGAGGTGCGCGAGGTCGTGCACCTCGATGTCGAGGTGGAAGGTCTGGAAGCTGCCGTCGCGGTGGACCAGCTGAAGGTTGATGATGTTGGCGTGCTTGGCGCCGAGGATGCCCGACATCGTCCCGAGCGCGCCGGGGATGTCGCGCAGGATCACCGCCAGCCGCGCCGCGCCGCCGTCCGAACCTTCGCCCCAGGCGAGGTCGAGCCAGTCGGCGTCGATCCCGCTCGCCAGCGTGTCGCAGCCGATGACGTGGACCTCGATCTCCTCGTCCTCGCGGCGCAGGCCGACGATGCGGTCGCCCGGGATCGGGTGGCAGCAGGCGGCGAGATGGTAAGCGACTCCCGCCGTCAGCCCCTTGATCGAGATCGCCTTGCGCTGGCCGAGCGGCCGCGGCGCGACGTCGCCGCCGGCTGAGCCGGGCATCAGCGCTTCCATCAGCGCTTCGTCGCTGACCCGCTTGCGGGCGATCGCGATCATCAGCTCGTCCTGGTTCTCGATCTTCAACTTCTTCAGCGCGCGCTTGTTCGCCTCCTTGTCCAGCTCGGCCGGCAGGCGGGCGACGATCTCGTCGTAGATCTTGCGGCCGAGCTCGACGGTCTCCTCGCGCTCCTTGTGGCGGACGAAGCGGCGGACGCCGGCGCGCGCCTTGCCGGTGGCGACGAAGCGCAGCCAGCTCGGCTGCGGGTGCTGCGCCTCGGAGGCGAGGATTTCGACCTGGTCGCCGTTCTCCAGCATGGTGCGCAGCGGGACGACGCGGCCGTTGACCTTGGCTCCGACGGTGCGGTCGCCAAGGTCGGTGTGAACCGCATAAGCGAAGTCGACCGGGGTCGCGCCCTTGGGCAGCTGGATCAGCTCGCCCTTGGGGGTGAAGGCGAAGATGCGATCCTGGTACATCGCCATCCGGGTATGCTCGAGCAGCTCTTCCGGGCTTTCGGCGTGCTCGAGGATTTCCACCAGGTCGTCGACCCACGGCACGTGGAGATCGGCGCTCGGCTTGCCCTCCTTGTAAGCCCAATGGGCGGCAAGGCCGCGCTCGGCCTGTTCGTGCATGGCGCGGTCGCGGATCTGGATTTCGATCCGCATCTTGGAATCGTGGATGACCGAGGTGTGCAGGCTTCGGTAGCCGTTGCGCTTGGGGGTCGAGATGTAATCCTTGAAGCGGCCCGGGACCATCGGCCAGCGGCGGTGGATCAGGCCCAGCGCGCGATAGCATTCGTCGACGTCGGCGACGATGATCCGGAACGCCATCACGTCGGACAATTGCTCGAAGCTGATGTGCCGCTCGGCCATCTTCTTCCAGATCGAATAAGGATGCTTCTGGCGGCCGGTGACTTCGGCTTCGAGCCCGTTGTCGGCGAGATAGAGCTGGAGGCCGAGGCCGATGCGGTTGACGAGGTCGCCGCCCTGCTCGGCCAGCTGCTTCAGGCGCCGCGTGATCGAGGCATAGGCGTCGGGCTCCAGCTCGCGGAACGCCAGCGTCTGCATCTCGGTCATCATCTCGTACATGCCGATGCGCTCGGCGAGCGGCGCGTAGATATCCATCGTCTCGCGCGCGATGCGGCGGCGCTTGTCCTCCGACGGGATGTGATGGAGCGTGCGCATGTTGTGCAGCCGGTCGGCGAGCTTGACCAGCAGCACGCGGATGTCGTCGCTGAGCGCGAGCAGGAACTTGCGGAGGTTCTCGGCGGCCCGCTCGTTCTCCGACTGGGCCTCGATCTTGCTGAGCTTGGTGACGCCGTCGACCAGCCGCGCGACGTCCTTGCCGAACAGCTTCTCGATCTCGTCGGGGGTCGCCAGCGTATCCTCGATCGTGTCGTGGAGGATGGCGGTGGCGATGGTCTGGTCGTCGAGCTTCAGGTCGGTGAGGATCCCCGCGACCTCGATCGGATGGCTGAAATAGGGGTCGCCCGAGGCGCGCAACTGCGAGCCGTGCGCCTTCATCGAGAAGACGTAGGCGCGGTTGATCAGCCCCTCGTCCGCATCGGGATCGTAGGAACGGACCTTCTCGACCAGCTCATACTGCCTCAGCACGCCGCCTAAGATGGGGGAGGCGGCGCTATTGTGCAAGCGCGAAAGGGTGGGGCCGCGCCGAGGGAGTGAGAGACGCGGCCCCGGGGAAGCTTATTGGCGGCGAGCGCCTCGCCGGCGGCGGCCTTGGCCGAGGCATTGCAGCGCTCGAGCTCGGCGGCGGCGAAGGCGCGGCCGTCGACCAGGAAGCTGTCGACCGTGCCGGCGCGCTTGGCGAGCGACTGGCACAGCACCGCGGGCGGCTCTTCTCGGTCGCGCCCTGGCAGGCGGCGGCGCCGCAGTTCCAGACTGATGTCGCGGGCGATGAAGCGGCCGCTGGCCGGCGCGGCAGGGTCGCGGAATAGGTCGCGGCGGCGGCCGGAGCGGCGGCAAGCGCGAGCGCGGCAAGGCAAGAAGCGGAACGAAGCATCGCAGATCCTCCTGTTACAGTTGCGATTTGCAACTGAATACTAATCTCAGTTTCAAATTGCAACTGTTTTTTCTGCGTCTTGTGCTTTGATGAGATTCGACAGGGGAGTGAGCGGCGCATGCCGGCAGATACGCTGCACGTCGGACATCGATCGCGTTCAAGGAAGCGGCGCTTGTCGTGCCCGATTCCCGCCGGCGGTCGAGCTGATCGGCGAAAAATGGGCGTTCCTGATCCTTCGCGGCGCCTTCAACGGCCTCCAGCATTTCGAGGAATTCCAGGCGGGCCTGGGGATCGCCCGCAACATCCTGTCGGACCGGCTTGCCAAGCTGGTCGCCGGCGGGATCCTCGAGCGCGCGCCCGACCCGGCGGACAAGCGGCGGGTCATCTATTCGCTGACGCCCAAGGGCGAGGGCTTGCTGCCGGTCGTGCTGGCGCTGCGCCAGTGGGGCGAGGAATGGGGCTATGGCAAGCATGCAGGTCGTGCTCGCCGACCGCCGCGACGGCAAGCCGGTGCGCAAGATTTGCGTCCAGGCGCACGACGGCCGCGAGCTGAAGCTCGGCGACCTGACCTGGATCGACCGCGACGGCGAGCGAGTCGCCGTTCCAGACCGCCGCCGAATAAGCCTCATTCCAGTGCCAGGACGTGATCGCGCAGCGCGCGCGCGTCGTGCAGCGCATTGTGCGGCACCTTGCTGTTGGCCGCGGTGCTGAAGCTGCTCAGCGGCACGAAGCGGAAGATCGAGCTGCGGCACTTCGACCATGACGCCGGGTCCGGTCACCAGCAGTCGCTGAACTGCGCGATGTCCTCGGGCCAGTCGGCGACGATCAGCGGCTCGGGGTCGCCGGCGAGATAATGCGCGAGCGCATGCGCGCCGCATCGGCGCGGCGACAGCCGCGGCGAGACCAGCTGCTCGGGAACCGAGTCGAGATAGGGGACGACGTTGCGCTCGACCCACGGCTCGAGCGGGCCGTCCCAGTCGAGCGTCAGGTAGAGCTCTTCGCCGTCGTCGGGCACCAGCGCGAGGCTGAGCAGCGCGCCGCCCCAGCCATTATATTCGGTGTCGAGGAAGTAGCGCATCAGCGCTGCGGCCAACGCGCGGCGCAATCGTCGGTCGGCAGCGGCTGTGCCCTTGCGGCAGCGCTCGTGCGGCCAGCGCGCAGCTGCTTGCCGCGCTCCTCGTCCTGCTTGCGCAGCTCGCGGCCGCGCTTCTCGTCGGCTTCCGACTGGCTGGTGGTCACCGCATCGACGCCCGCCGACGCGACCTTCACCGGAAGCGTGACGACATCGACCGCGGTCTTGGCGACGGTGCCGACGACGCAGCCGGAAAGCAGGAGCGGGACGACAAGCAGCAGGACGCGTCTTCATCGCCGAAGATTCGCAGATGGTCGGCGAAGCGGCAATGACCGATCAGCAGCTGCATCGCCGCTTCGGCCAGCGCTTCGGCCTGCATCAGCAGCGATTCGTCGGCCTCCGCGCCCGGCGGCAGCGCCTCGCGCCCGACGATCACCATCAGCGGCACCGCCATCGGCGTGATCCGGCCGGTCTCGACGTGGAGCATGGTCGCCGACGCGCGGTCGACCAGCCGGACCAGCCGGCCAAGCTCGGTCATCCGCCGCCGCGCATCGTCCCACGCCGCGCGCAGCAGCAGATGCTCGGGCTCGTAGCGGCGCAGCACGTCGTAGATGAGGTCGGTCGAGAAGCTGACCTGGCGCCCGGTCTTCTTCTTGCCCGGATGCTGGCGCTCGACCAGCCCGCCGATCACCGCGACCTCGCGGAACGCGGTCTTCAGCAGATATGAGCTTTCGACCCAGTCGACGAACTCCTGCTCGAGGATGTCGGGCGAGAACAAGCGCCTTGCGGATCGGTGATCGGCTCGAGCCCGTAGCAGGCGAGCGCATAATCGTTGGCGACGAAGCCGAGCGGCTTGAGGCCCGCGCTCTCCATCCGCCGGGTGATCAGCATGCCGAGCGACTGGTGCGCGTTCCAGCCTTCGAAGCTGTAGGCGACCATGAAATGCTGGCCTTCGTGCGGGAAGGTCTCGACCAGCAGCTGGTGCGGCTCGGGCAGGACCGAGCGCTCGGACTGCACCTCGAGCCATTCGCGCACGTCGTCGGGAAAGCGCGACCAGTCGTTGCGGTCGCGCGAGCATGTGGCGGACGCGGTTGGCGAGGTGGGTCGACATCGACATGCGCTGGCCGCCGTAGGTGACGATCCGCGCCGTCTTGGACGACGCGCGGACGATGATGTCGGTGTCCTTGAACTGCTCGACCTCGAGGCTGAGGCCGGAGAAGTAGAAATGGTCGCCGGGCGCGAGCGTCGAGGCATAGCCTTCCTCGATCGTGCCGAGCTTGCGGCCGTTGCGGAAGCGGACGGTGAGCAAGCGGCTGCTCGACGATCACGCCGGCGTTGAGCCGGTGCTGCTGGGCGATCTGCGGGCCGGGCGATCCGCCACATGCCGCCGGCTTCGGGCACCAGCCGGCGGAAGCGGTCGTAGGCCTTGAGCGCATAGCCGCCGGTGGCGATGAAGTTGAGGATTTCCTCGAAGGTCTCGTGCCTTGAGCCCGGCGTAGGGCGCGGCGGAGCGGACCTCGGCGAGCAGCTCCTCCTGCTGGAACGGCGCGGCGACCGCCATCGCGAGGATGTGCTGGGCGAGCACGTCGAGCGCGCCGGGGCGGAAGACCTCGGGGTCGAGCTCGCCGTCGTCGATCGCGTCGAGCGCGGCGCGGGCTTCGAGATATTCGAAGCGGTTGCCGGGGACGATGATGCCCTTGCTCGGCTCGTCGAGCCGGTGGTTGGCGCGGCCGATCCGCTGCAGCAGGCGCGAGCTGCCCTTGGGCGCGCCCATCTGCACGACCAGGTCGACGTCGCCCCAGTCGATGCCGAGGTCGAGGCTGGCGGTCGCGACCAGCCCGCGCAGCTTGCCCGCCGCCATCGCCGCCTCGACCTTGCGCCGCGCCTCGACCGCCAGGCTGCCGTGGTGGATGCCGATCGGCAGCGCCTGGTCGTTCACCGCCCACAGGTCCTGGAAGATCAGCTCGGCGAGGCTGCGCGTGTTGCAGAAGACGAGCGTCGTCTTGTGCTGCTCGATCAGCTCCATCACCTCGCGCGCCGCGTGGCGGCCGGAATGGCCGCCCCACGGGATCTTGTTCTCGGGGATCAGGATCGACAGGTCCGGCTCGGCGCCGGGATCGCCGATGACGAGGTCGACCAGCTCCATGTCGGCGTCGGGCGCGAGCCACGAGCGATAGGCGTCGGGGTCGCTGATCGTCGCCGACAGCCCGACCCGGCGCAGGCCCGGGCGCGAGCTTCTGCAGCCGCGACATCGACAGCGACAGCAGGTCGCCGCGCTTCTCCTTGGCGAAGCCGTGGAGCTCGTCGACGACGATGGTCCGCAAGCCTCTCGAACATCTGCGCCGCATCGGGATAGCTCAGCAGCAGGCTCAGCGATTCCGGCGTGGTCAGCAGCACCTGCGGCGGCTTGACCCGCTGCCGCGCCTTGCGGTCGGACGGCGTGTCGCCGGTGCGGGTCTCGACCCGGATCGGCAGGCCCATCTCCTCGATCGGGCCGATGAGGTTGCGCTGGACGTCGACCGCCAGCGCCTTCAGCGGCGAGACGTAGAGCGTGTGCAGCCCTTCGGCCGGCTGCTCGGCAAGCTCGCAGATGGTCGGCAGGAAGCCGGCCAGCGTCTTGCCCGCGCCGGTCGCGGCGACCAGCAGCGCGCTTCGCCCGGCGCCGCGCCAGCTCCAGCATTTCGAGCTGGTGGCGGCGCGGCCGCCAGCCCTTGGCTTCGAACCAGCGCTCGACCGACGGCGGGAAGCGCGGCTCGCTCAGAGGTCGTCAGTCCCCTCGCGCCGGCGCTGCTCCTCCTCGCGATAGAGCTCGCGCGTGGCCTGCTTCGGTGCGGCCGGTCTTGCCGGTCGAGCGGCGCCGCATGACCAGCCAGATCAGCACGACCAGCAGGATCGCCGGGCCGACGATGTCCATGATCCACCAGTAGCGCTTCGTCCATGTTTCCTCCCTGTCGCGGGAACCTCCCGGCGTTTTCGCCTATATAGCTCGCAATGGCGCGATTGGGTTCCTGGATCGAGTCCCACCCCGAGGGCATCTACGTGCGCCCGGCCGACGCGTGGATCGATCCCTCGCAGCCCAAGGCCAGCGCGCCTGGGTCACGCACGGCCATGCCGACCATGCGCGCGGCGGCCATGGCGCGGTGCTGGCGACGCCCGAGACGCTGGCGATCATGGGACGCCGCTACGGCCCGCAGAACGGGCAGCCGATCGCCTATGACGAGAGCGATCCGCGTCGGCGACGTCGACGTCCGCTTCGTCCCCGCCGGCCACGTCCTCGGCTCGGCGCAGATCGTGCATGGAGCACAAGGGCGAGCGGGTCGTCGTGTCCGGCGATTACAAGCGCCGGCCCGACCCGACCTGCCCGCCGCTTCGTGCCGGTGCCGTGCGACATCTTCATCACCGAGGCGACCTTCGGCCTGCCGGTGTTCCGCCATCCCGACACCGGCAGCGAGATCGACCGGCTGCTCCACCGCCTGCACTCGGACCCGAGCCGCTGCGTGCTGGTCGGCGCCTATGCGCTGGGCAAGGCGCAGCGGATCATCACCGAGCTGCGCGCGCGCGGCCACGACGAGCCGATCTACTATCCACGGCGCGATCGAGCGGCTGAACCAGCTCTACGAGGAGCTTCGGCGTCGACGCTCGGCGAGCTTCGCCACACGCGGCGGCGCGACCAAGGCGGAGATGGCCGGCCATATCGTCATCGCCCCGCCCGGCGCGCTCAACGACCGCTGGTCGCGGCGGCTGCCCGACCCGGTGACGGCGATGGCCTCGGGCTGGATGCGCATCCGCCAGCGCGCCCGCCAGCGCAACGTCGAGCTGCCGCTGATCATCTCCGACCATGCCGACTGGGACGAGCTCACCATGACCATCCGCGAGCTCGAGCCGACGCGAGGTGTGGATCACCCACGGCCGCGAGGAAGCGCTCAAGCATTGGTGCATGACCCACCAGATCAAGGCCTGCGAGCTGAACCTGGTCGGCTATGAGGACGAGGACGACTAACGCTCGCCCATTTGCTGTTAATGCTCAGGCCCGGAAAGCGCAAGCTCGCGTCGCATCCGGGATCCGATTGTCCATCAGTATCATGAGTCATCAACGATTCCTGATGAGCGAGCGCGCGCATCGACCGAGACGAACAATTGTCCCGCGTAGCAGAGCGACGTGCTCGCTGTGGCAAGCCGGCGATTTTGACGGCGCCTCGCAACCGTCGATTGTCTTCTGGAACGATTGCTAACCTGTTCGAGCAAATGACGCCGACCGCGCCGGCTCCGCCATGAGCGGTTCGACGGCCGAACCGATGCTGCGTAAATCAAGCGTCGCGATTAGTGCGCGTCTTCTGACGCTGTGCACGCCGGACTCGCTGCCAAGCTGATCGTCGATCTGTGCGACGAGGCGGTCGAGGCCGGCCTGGTCCGTCGCCTCCGCGCGCGCGACCAGCACGTCCTGGGTGTTCGAGGCGCGCAGCAGCCACCAGCCGTCGCTCGGTGCTGACCCGGACGCCGTCGGTCGCATCGACCTTGGCGCCGTCCGCCGGCAAGCCGGTCGCGGACTTCGTCGACGATCGCGAACTTGCGCGCCTCGTCGACCGGGAAGCGCAGCTCGGGCGTGGCGACCGACTTGGGCATCGCGTCCATGATCTCGGTCAGGCTCTTGCCGCTGCGCGCTGACCGCCTCGATCAGCCGCACGGCGGCGTAGAGCGCGTCGTCGAAGCCGTACCAGCGGTGCTTGAAGAAGATGTGGCCGCTCATCTCGCCGGCGAGCGGCGCGCCGGTCTCCTTCATCTTCGACTTGATCAGGCTGTGGCCGGTCTTCCACATCAACGGCTGTGCCGCCGAGCTCGGCGATGCGGTCGAACAGGATCTGGCTCGCCTTGACGTCGGCGATGATCGTCGCGCCCGGCAGCTCCTTCAGCACCGGCCCGGCGAGGATCAGCAGCAGCTGGTCGCCCCAGATCACGCGGCCCTTGCCGTCGACCGCGCCGATGCGGTCGCCGTCGCCGTCGAAGGCGATGCCGAAGTCGAGCTGCTTGTCGCGCGACCAGCTCCTTCAGGTCGGCGAGGTTGGCCTCGACCGTCGGGTCGGGGTGGTGGTTGGGGAAGGTGCCGTCGACCTCGGTGAAGATCGCGTGATGCTCGCCGGGCAGCCGCTCGACCAGCTTGTCGAGGATCGGCCCGGCGGCGCCGTTGCCGGCGTCCCAGCCGATGCGGAAGGCCTTGCCCGTCGAAGTCCTTCGACGCAGCGCGGTCGACATAGGCGTCGCGAATGTCGGCTTCCTCGACCGTGCCGCTGCCCTCGCTCCAGTCGCCCGCGGCGGCGCGGCGGCCGAGCTCCTGGATCTCCGCGCCGAACACCGAGCGGCCGTTCAGCAGCATCTTGAAGCCGTTGTAGTCGGCCGGATTGTGGCTGCCGGTGACCTGGATGCCGCCGTCGACGTCGAGTCGTGGGTGGCGAAATAGAGCATCGGCGAGGGGCCCATGCCGATCCGGACGACGTCGAGCGCCGCCTTCGGTGAGGCCGCGGACCAGCGCCGCTTCGAGCATCGGGCGAATGGGTGCGGCCGTCGCGGCCGACGGCGATCCGCCGGGCGCCTTCGTCGCGGGCCAGCGCGGCATAGGCTGCGGCCGAGCGCGTAGGCGTCGTCCTCGGTGAGCGTGTCGCCGACGATCCCGCGAATGTCATATTCGCGCAGGATGGTGCGGTTGAATGATGTGGGTCATTGCATGCCTGCAACGCGCTGCGAGTCGGGCGATTCAGCCTGCAGCCGCCGCCTTGCGGCGGCTTCGCACCTTCGCTCGGCGCCGGGAATGCCGAGGCCGGCGATCATCTCGCGCAACTCCTGGCGGGCGGTGATGTGGCCGATGCCGACTTCGCCGAGCTCGCGCAAGGTCGAGCAGGGTCAGGCCCTTGGGGAACAGCTCGCGGTAGATGACGCGCTCGCCAAGGCCGGGGATGACCCGGAAGCCGACGCGGCGGGCAAGCTCGTCGAGCGCGGCGCCGACGCGCTGCAGGTTGTGCGATTCGATGTGCTGCAGGCGGTTGCGCAGCACGACCCAGTCGACGCTCTTGCCGGTCGCCTTGGCGCGCTGGGTGCGGCTGTTCCAGATCAGCTCGGCATAGAAGCTCGGCTTGGTGACCTTGTAATTTTCGGGGTGGACCTGGCCGATGAGGTCGAGGTCGACGAAGCTGTCGTTCATCGGCGTGACCAACGTGTCGGCCTTGAGGATCGCGGCGCGGGCGATCGGGATCGTCGCGGCCGGGCGTGTCGATGACGATCACGTCGGCCTGTTCGCGCCAGGCGCGTCGATCGCGGCGTCGAGGCCGGCCTCGCTCTGGTCTTCGAGCACTTCGTAGGCGGCCTGCGGCAGGTCGGCTTGTCGAGCCGGCGCATGGTCGCGTCGCGGTTTTCGAGGTAGCGGGTCATGGTCCGCTGGCGGCTGTCGAGGTCGAGCGCGCCGACGCGGTGGCCCGACGCGGCGAGCGCGATCGGCGGTATGGACCGCGGTCGTCGACTTGCCGGTGCCGCCCTTTTCATTGGCGAAGACGATGAAATGCGGCTGGCCCATGCCTGATCCCCTTGATCTTTCCCCCGCGCGCGCCGTACAAGCGCCGCCCCGCCAACGAGTTTATCCGAGGCGCCGGACGCGTGCAAATCGTTCGTAACGAGTGAAGAATTGGCGCCGGCGCTGCAGGCCTGAAGCGCGGCGGCGAACGCTGGCGCTGGTGCCGACCATGGGCGCGCTCCACGCCGGGCACATGGCGCTGGTCGCCGAGGCGCAAGCGCGCGGGCCGACCGGGTCGCGGCGAGCGATCTTCGTCAATCCGCTGCAGTTCGGCGCCAACGAGGACCTCGACCGCTATCCGCGGCAGGAGGCCGAGGACGCCGAAGTGCTGGAGGAAGCCGGCTGCGACCTGCTGTGGCTGCCGACGCGTCGAGCGACATCTATCCGCCGGGCTTTGCGACGACGGTCAGCGTCGCCGGCGTGTCAGCGAGCGGTGGGAGGGCGAGGCGCGGCCCGGCCATTTCGACGGCGTCGCGACGGTGGTCGCCAAGCTGCTGCTCGCCGTCCGGCCCGACGTCGCCATCTTCGGCGAAAAGGATTTCCAGCAGCTGGCGGTGATCCGGCGGATGGTCGCCGACCTCGGCCTTCCGGTCGAGATCGTCGGCGTGCCGACGGTGCGCGAGGCGGACGGCCTCGCGCTGTCGTCGCGCAACGCTTATCTGTCGCGCCGACGAGCGCGCGCAGGCGCGTGGCGCTGCCGCGCGCGCTCGAGAAGGCGCGCGACGCGATCCGCGCCGGCGAAGCCGGTCGGCAGCCGCCCTGCAGCAGGCGAAGCAGGCGCTGGTCGACGCCGGCTTTCTGCGCGATCGATTATGTCGCCTTGGTCGATGCCGCGACGCTCGAGCCGCTCGAGCGACCGGCAGGCGAGATGCGCCTGATCGCCGCGGCCGACGATCGGCACGACCCGGCTGATCGACAATCTCGTGTCGTTTCGACACAGTCGGACTGGTTACCGCGCGTTAACCATTTCTTTGCCATCCGGCGCCGAATTTGCCCCTCGACACGAAGACAGGGGGACGATTCATGGGCGATCAGTCAGAAGAGTGCGGAATTCCTGCTCCGCAGCCGGCTTGCCGATGCCGAAGCGCGGCGACGTCGATGCCTTGTTCGAGCTTGGCGTGAGCTTATTCGACCGGCCGCGGCGGCATCGCCGTCGACCTCATCGAAGCGCACAAATGGTTCAACCTCGCGGCGCTGTCGGGCTGCGACCCGCGGCCAGGAATGCCGCGCCGAGATCGCGATCGAGATGACCGCGCGCGAAATCGCCGAGGCCCAGCGCCAGGCGCGCGCCTGGCTCGTCGGCCACCGGCTACCAGCGCCGCGCCGCCTAGCCCCTATCGGACCAGAATGGTCGCGACGCGGCCGGGGCCGGGGTGCTCCTTGCCCCAGCTCATCGCCGTCACCTGCGCCGACGGCACGCCGAGCATCACCAGATAAGTCGCGCACTTCCTGCGCGCGCCGCGCGCCAACCGCCAGCGCATGGTCGCGGGTGTCGCCGCCATCGGCATGGCCTTCGATCCGTACGACAGTTCGGGATGCTGGCGGATCCACCTGCGCCTGGGCGACCAGCACCGTCCGCGCCTGGGCGGTAAGCTGGTGCGAGCCTGAGCGGAAAATAGACGGTGCTTCCGCCTGACTGAGCCGCGAACTCCGCGCGCATGCAGCTCGATCGCCGCTCAGCTGGGGGCGGCGGCGGCCGGCGCTGCGCCGATGGCGGCGCCGGCCACTGCCGCGAGGCACAGAAATGCGAGCGAACCTGCGCGCCATCAGTCCACCACTCCTGACCAATCGGGGTCCGATCCGCCTTGCGGAATGCTCATCTGGCGCGGCGCGCTGCCATCCAGCGACTGGCGGAAAATGCCGCTGCGGCCAGCGTGCGTCGCTGCGCTGGAACAGGATTTCGCGGCCGCTCGCGGCCCAGCTCGGCCCTTCGTCGCCGGGGCCCCGGGTGAGGATCTTCTCGTCGCTGCCGTCGGCGGCGATGATGCCGATCCGCCGCGCGCCCGCGCTGCGCTGGGTGAAGGCGATCCACTTGCCGTCCGGGCTCCAGTCGGGCGCGGCATAAGCGCCGGCAGTGCCGAAGGTGAGGCGCCGCTGGCCGCTGCCGTCGGCGTTCATGACGTAGAGCTGCTGTGATCCCGCCGCGGTCGCTTTCGAACACGATCCGGTTGCCGTCGGGCGAGAAGCTCGGGTCGGTGTCGATGCCGGGCGAGTAGGTCAGGCGCTGGGGCACGCCGCCGTTCGCCCCGACGACATAGATGTCGGCGTTGTCGCCGACCATCATCGAAAAAGCGATGCGGCTGCCGTCCGGCGACCAGCGCGGGGCGAAGCTCACCGCTCCGGTCGGAACCAGCGGGCGCTGGTTGTTGCTCGCGAAATCGAGGACGCGGACCTGCGGGATGCCGCCGACGAAGCTGACGAAGGCGAGCTTGTCCGCCTCCGGCGCGAGGCGCGGGGTCAGGACGATGGTGTCGCCCGCGGTCACATAGAGTATGGTTGGTGCCGTCGCTGTCCATCACCGCGACCCGCTTGGTCAGGCCGGTGCCGACGCCGCCTTCCGCGACATAGGCGATGCGGGTGTCGAACATGCCCGGCGACCCGGTCACGCCCTTATAGGCCATGCCCGAGCATTTATGCGCGGCGCGCCGCCAGTCGTTCTTGGAAACGATGAAGCCCATGCGGCCGAGTTCGCGGCCCTGCTCGACGTCATAGACGTAGCAGCCGAAGGTCAGCCGGCCGTCGGAGCGCGGACTGGACGAAGCCGGTGACCAGCGCCTTGGCCCCGGCGCCCCGCCACTTGGGGAAGTTGGGCGCGGTGACCTCCGGATAGGAGTAATAATCCTTCTGCTTGGGCGGCAGCGGCATCAGCTCGGACGTCTGGCGTAAATCCGCGGCGATCAGCTGCGTCGCTTCCCAGCCGAGCGCGAGCAGCTCATTGCCCTTGGCGCCGCTGTCGGGCGTGGTCATCGGCGGGATGGCAATAACCGTCGCCGCAGCCGTACCGGGGCTTTGCGCCCAGGCCGCGCTTCCCGACAGCGTTGCCGCCGCAGCGGCCAGAATTTGCAGTGTAAGTTTCCTCATGGCTCCCGAGCGCTGATTTGCCTGAACCGTTCAACCCAATCTTTCGGCTGTCGCCGCGGACGCCCCTCCCCGTCAAGGAAGGCGGCGGTGACGCGGGCATTGGTCAACAGTTCGGTCCCGCGCATGACTCGCTGCTGAATATGGACCGAGGATGCGAGCACCTGTTCGACCGTGCTGACGACCAGAAGTTCATCGCCGAGCCGGGCCGGGCGGTGATAGCGGATGGCAATCTCGACCACGGCGTAAGCGCTTCCGCTACGATCCATCTCGCCCGCCTGGTCGACGCCGACCGCACGCAGCATGTCCGACCGCGCCCGCTCCATGAACTTCAAATAATTGGCATAATAGACGATGCGATACGCGTCGGTGTCTTCGAAGTAGACTGTCAGCGCAAAATGATGCTCCGCGCCGATGAAGCCGCCTCGATAGGCGCGATCGAAGGATTCCTGCCCCATTCGCAACCGCTGTAGCGAGCGCTGAACTCGCTGCGTAAACCCCGCTTGACTCTTGTGTAACGCTAAGGTTACATGTAACTCACAGGTTACTTGGGGGCGAGAATGGACAAGCGAACGGCATCGGAAACTGCGGATGCGCTCAGCTGGGGCCGGGCGCGGGCATTGCCGGCACTGGCGATCATCTTCATCGCCCAGCAAGCGAGCTACCTGAACATGCCGGCCCAATCCGACCGGCCAGTGGATCAGGTGAAGATCGCCGCATGGCTGGCCCTGTCGGTGGTGCTCCTAGCCGCGCTGGCGACGGGCGGAGCCTGGTTGCAGCCACGCGCAGTCCGTGAGTTGGTCAATGACGAAAGCACGCGCGCCCACCGCCAGGCGAGCCTCGCCGCTGGATTCTGGGCGGCGATGGCGGCGGCGCTCGTACTGTACGTCATCAATATTTTCGAATTGATCAGCGGGCGCGATGCGATTCACGTGATCCTGTCCGCGGGGATTGCCGTCGCGCTGATCCGCTTCGGCAGGTTGGAGCGCCGCGCGCTTAAGGATAGCTGAGTATGACCGAGACGAATTCCCAGAAGGCGGAGCGGCTGAGCAGCAAGCGAGCGCGGATGCTGCCGTTCCTGACGCTGATCTTCCTCAGCCAGCAGGGCGCCTATCTGTCCACCAGCGCGAACGATTCGGCGCAGACGGTGAAAATCTCCGCCTGGCTGGTGCTTTCGGTGGTTCTCCTCGCGGCGCTGGCGACCAAGGGCTTCTGGTTACAGCCGAAAGCCGTTCGCGACCTCATCGACGACGAGAACACCCGCGCCAACCGCAACGACGCCATGCGCTGGGGCTTCCTGTTTTCGATGGGCGCCGCAATCGCGATCTACTTCATGACCATGTTCGACAATGTGAAGGGACGGGAATCGATTCACATCATCATGACCGCCGGCATCGCCGCCGCCCTGATCCGCTGGGCCTATCTGGAACGCCGCGCCCACCGGGATGGCTGAACGGCTCGTCAACCGGCTGAAGGAACGTCGCACCGAGCTCAGCCTGACCCAGGCCGAGCTGGCCGAACAGGTCGGCGTCACCCGCAAGACCGTCAACACAGTCGAAAACGGCGTGTTCACGCCGTCCGCGACGCTGGCGATCAAGCTCGCGGCCGCGCTCGGCCTCAGCGTCGAGCAATTGTTCTGGATCGAGCCCCAATAGCGCCGACGGCGCGAATCAGGTCGCCCTCGGCCTCCGGCACGTCGGCGAGGTGCATGCCCCAGCCGGGCAGGAACATGCCGAGCACCGCGACTTCGCCGCCGATATGGTCGGTGCGCTTGTCGCCGGGCGCATGGTTGGTGCGGATCGACAGGTAGCCGCGGCCGCCGTCGTTGATGCATTTGCCCGAGACCAGGCCATCGGTGCGCACGTAGGGTGTCGGCGGCGACCCCTCGCTCGACCAGCGGATCGGGCCGCCGGGAACGGCATTGTCCGATCGCGTGAACCAATAGCTGTCGAGCCGGACCCAGTCGCGCGAGCCCGGAGCCGCGGGATTGACGCAGCCGACGGTCATGTCGGGCCGGTCGGCATAACCGAACATGGCGCCGGGCGGCGGCGGGTTCCGCTCGCGAAAGCTGGTCCAGCTGATGACGCAGCCGGTTTCGCCGGCGCGGCTGCACAACGGCGTCGACCTGAAGCTCCCGCCGACCAGCTTTCCCGGCGGCACCAGCACATTGTAGCCGGGCAGGATCGCCAGCTGCATCGCCTTGGCGACCGGCTTGCCCTCGATCTCGCGTGCGATCAGCTCGATCAACAGCGCCGATCCCTGGCTGTGGCCGATCAGGACGAACGGCCGCCCCTGGTTGTAGCGCGTCAGATAGGTGCGCCACGCACTGGCGACGTCGCCATAGGCCAAGCGCGCCGCCGGCGTGACGTCGCTGCCGAAGGCCATCGATGCGATCGCCGAGACGGTCATCTGGCGATAGATGGGCGCGAACGTCCGGCACACCGAGGAGAAGCGCGCGAACTGGGCCTGCGCGGCAAATTTCTCTTCCGAGCCAATGGCGAGGTCGCTGTTGAGGCCGCGGTCCAGCGACACGGTCGGATAGACGTAGAAGCAGTCGAGCGGCGGGTCCTTGGCCACGACGTTGGGAATCGCGCCGCCATAGCCGCCGGCGTTGAGCCAGGTCGCTGCAGGCGGCGCAGCGCAGGTGTCGGCGCGGCCCGGCAGGCACAGCCAGTTGGCGGGCTTGGCATAATCGACCGGAGCAACGGACGGCTGCGCAGCCACTGGCGCCGACAATAGCATCGTCATTCCCGCGAAAGCGGGAACCCAGCACTTCCTGAAAAAAGCACCAAGAAAGGTGGATCCCGGATCACGTCCGGGATGACGAAAAACAGGCCGCATTACTTCCCTTCGAACAGTCCCGCCTGGCTGCCCGCGGAGGCTGGGAGCCCGAGGTGGGCGTAGCCGCGGCCATTGAGGCAGCGCCCTCGTGCCGTCCGCGCGATGAGGCCCAGCTGAATGAGGAACGGTTCGATCACGTCCTCGATCGTGTCGCGCGGCTCGCTGAGGCCGGCCGCCAGCGTCTCCACCCCGACCGGCCCGCCGCCGTACAAATCGGCGATCATGGTCAAATAGCGGCGGTCCATCGCGTCGAGGCCAAGCGCATCGATCTCCAGTCGCGACAACGCCTTGTCGGCGGCTTCTGCGCTGATCGAATCCTCGCCCGCGGCATGGGCGAAGTCGCGTACCCGGCGCAGCAGCCGCCCGGCGATTCGCGGCGTGCCGCGGCTTCTCCGCGCGATCTCGCGCGCGCCTTCATCGGTCAGCGGCGCGCCGAGCAGCCGCGCCGCGCGGCGCACCACCTGCTCCAGCTCCTCGACCGTGTAGAAATTGAGCCGCACCGGAATCCCGAAGCGGTCGCGCAGCGGCGTCGTCAGCAGCCCCTGCCGAGTGGTCGCGCCAATCAGGGTGAAGCGCGGCAGGTCGATCCGCACCGAGCGCGCCGACGGCCCTTCGCCGATCATCAGGTCGAGCGCGCGGTCCTCCATCGCCGGGTAGAGCACCTCCTCGACCGCCGGATTGAGCCGGTGGATCTCGTCGATGAACAGGACGTCGCCGTCTTCGAGGTTGGTGAGCAACGCCGCAAGGTCGCCCGACTTGGCGATGACCGGGCCGGAGGTGGCGCGGAAGCCGACGCCCATCTCGCGCGCCAGGATCCCCGCCAGCGTGGTCTTGCCGAGCCCCGGCGGGCCCGTGGAGCAGCACATGGTCGAGCGCCTCGCCCCGCGCCTTGGCGGCATGGACGAACACGCGAAGATTTTCCCGCGCCGCCTGCTGGCCGATGAACTCGTCGAGGCTCTTCGGGCGAAGCGCCGCGTCGGCGTCCTCGGGAGTGCGCTCGGGCGTCGTGATGCGGGCGGGATCGGTGGCCACGCCCTGTGACTACTTCCCGGCCTTGCGCAGCGCCAGCCGCACGAGCGCATCGAGCGTGGCTTCCCCGCCCAGCTCGTCCTGCGCGGCGTTGACCGCAGCGCTGGCTTCGGCCGGCTTGAAGCCGAGGTTGGCGAGGGCGGACAAAGCGTCTGCGGCGGCGCCGCCGCGCGGCGGGGCGAGCGCACCGCCAAGGGAAACGTTGCCGAGCTTGCCGCGAAGTTCATTGGCGATGCGGGCGGCGAGCTTGGGACCGACGCCGTTGGCGCGGCCGATCATCGCCTTGTCGTCCTGGCTGACGGCGCGGGCCAGCTCGTCGGGCGACAGCGCCGACAGGATCGCCATCGCCAGCCGCCCGCCGACGCCCTGGACCGAGGTCAGGGCGCGGAAGGCGTCGCGCTCCACCGCCGAGCCGAAGCCGAACAGGGTCCAGGCATCCTCGCGAACCTGAAGCTCGGTCAGCACCAGCACGTCGCCGCCGATCGGCCCCAGCGCGTCCAAGGTACGGGCGCTCGCGAGTAGCTGGTAGCCAACGCCGCCGACGTCGATGACCGCGCTGTCGGCGCTGGTTTCAGCGAGAATTCCGGAGAGTCTGGCTATCAAGGTTTCGCCCCACTTGCCGTTCGCCCTGAGCCTGTCGAAGGGCTGCCTTCCACTTTAGAGCAGGACAGGGCTTCGACAAGCTCAGCCCAGACGGTTTTGTGTTGCTCGCGCCGTTGCCAGGTGATGCGCGTGAGTAATCGCCACCGCGAGCGCGTCGGCGGCGTCGGCGCCGGCGATTCTCGCCCCAGGCAGCAGCCGCGCGACCATCGCATGAACCTGCGCCTTGTCGGCGCCGCCGGTGCCAACCACCGCCTTCTTGACCAGGCTCGGCGCATATTCGCCGACCGCCATCCCGGCGCGAGCCGCGCACATCAACGCGACCCCGCGCGCCTGGCCGAGCTTCAGCGTCGATTGCGGGTTCTTGTTGACGAACACCTCCTCGACCGCGGCGGCATCGGGGCGGTGCTCGGCGAGCAGGGCTTCGAGCACGCCGGCAAGCGTCGCCAGCCGCTGCGGCAGGGGCATCAAAGGATCGGTCTTGATCTGCCCGTTGGCGACATGCGCCAGCCGATTGCCGTCAGCCTCGATCAGCCCCCAGCCGGTCGTGCCGAGACCAGGGTCGAGGCCGAGGACCTTCATTTCCCCCTCCCGCTTGCGGGAGGGGTTAGGGGAGGGACTGCGGACGTCTGCACCGTGGCGCAGGACATGCCCTCCCCCAGCCCCTCCCGCAAGCGGGAGGGGGCGCTAGGCCAACTTCTCCAGCTCTTCCTCGGGCACGTCGTAATTGCCCCAGACGGTCTGGACGTCGTCGTCTTCCTCGAGCGCGTCGATCAGCTTCATCAGCGTGGCGGCGTCGTCGCCGCGGACTTCGACCTCGGTCGCGGGCCGCCACGCCAGCTTGGCGCCTTCGCCCTCGCCGAGCAGCGGCTCGAGCGCCCGAGCGGCTTCGTGCAGTCCCTCGACGCTGGTCCAGATGCGGTGGCCGCCCTCGTCGCTTTCGACATCCTCGGCCCCGGCCTCGATCGCCGCTTCGAACACGGTGTCGGCGTCGCCGGCGCTGGCCGGATATTCGATCAGCCCCATGCGCGAGAAACCGTGGCTGACGCTGCCGCTGGCGCCGAGATTGCCGCCGTTCTTGGAGAAGGCCGTGCGCATGTTGGTGGCGGTGCGGTTGCGATTGTCGGTTAGCGCCTCGACGATGATCGCAACTCCGGCCGGGCCGAAGCCCTCGTAGCGGATCTCTTCGTAATTTTCGGCGTCGCCGGCGGAGGCCTTGTCGATCGACCTTTGGATATTGTCCTTGGGCACCGATTGGGCGCGCGCGGCGATGATCGCGGCGCGCAGCCGGGCGTTCGCGTCCGGGTCGGGAAGCCCCATCTTCGCCGCGACAGTGATTTCGCGGCTGAGCTTGGAGAAGAGGGCCGAACGCTTTTTGTCCTGCGCCCCCTTCCGGTACATGATGTTCTTATATTTGCTATGGCCGGCCATGGCGCACCTTATGCCAGGCCGAGCGCGGCGCGATAGGTTTCCATCAGCGCATCGGCTTCCTGGCGCGCATGCTGCTCCATCTTCCGCAAGCGCACGATGCCGCGCATCGTCTTGGTGTCGTAGCCATTGGCCTTGGCCTCGGCATAGACATCGCGAATATCGTCCGCGATGCCCTTCTTTTCCTCTTCGAGCCGCTCGATGCGCTCGATAAACAGCCGCAGCTGATCAGCCGCGACGGACCCTTCCGCCATGTTCTTAGCTTTCCCCGGATTCGTTATGTGAAGCGCGGGTCTAGCGGCTTGAACCGTCATATCAAGCGGCTATGGCCTTTGCCGCGACCCCGCAGGGAGAGACGATCATCGACACGCTGCCGCCCCGCTCCAGGAAGGTGAAGATCCTGGCGACCCTCGGCCCGGCGTCGAGCGACCAGAAGATGATCCGCAAGCTGATGCTGGCCGGCGCCGACGCCTTCCGCATCAACATGAGCCACGGCGACCAGAAGCAGAAGGCCAAGCTGGTCGACGCGATCCGGGCGCTCGAAAAGGAATTCCACCGCCCGACGACGATCCTGTTCGACCTGCAGGGCCCCAAGCTTCGCGTCGGCCAGTTCGCGGGCGGCAAGGCGATGCTCGAAAAGGGCAAGCGTTTCATCCTCGACCGCGATGCGAAGGCCGGCGACGCCAGCCGCGCGCAGCTTCCGCATCCCGAGCTGTTCGAGGCGATCCGGGCCGGCAACAGCCTGCTCATCGACGACGGCAAGGTCCGGCTGAAGGTGCTCGAAGCCGAGCGAGGACCGGATCGTCAGCGAAGTGCTGGTCGGCGGCGCGGTCAGCAACAACAAGGGCGTCAACGTGCCCGACGTGGTGGTGCCGATCCCGGCGCTGACCGACAAGGATCGCGCCGACCTCGCCTTCGCGCTGGAGCAGCGGACTGACTGGATCGCGCTGTCGTTCGTGCAGCGGCCCGAGGACGTCGCCGAAGCGCGATCGCTGATCGGCGAGCGGGCGGCGCTGCTCGCCAAGATCGAGAAGCCGGCGGCGATCGACCGGCTCGACGACATCATCGCGCTCGCCGATGCGGTGATGGTCGCGCGCGGCGACCTTGGCGTCGAGCTGCCGCCCGAACAGGTGCCGCCGCTGCAGAACAAGATCGTCGCCTGCGCCCGCCAGTTCGGCAAGCCGGTGGTGGTCGCGACGCAGATGCTCGAATCGATGATCACCTCGCCGACCCCGACCCGGGCCGAGGTCAGCGACGTCGCCACCGCCATCTACGACGGCGCCGACGCGGTCATGCTGTCGGCGGAAAGCGCGAGCGGCCAATATCCGCTGGAAGCGGTGACGATGATGGACCGCATCGCCAACAGCGTCGAACGCGACCCCTCCTACGGCGCCCGCATCCACTTCACCCAGACGCGGCTGGAACCGACCACCGCCGACGCGCTGGCCGGCTCGGCGCGGCAGATCGCCAACACCGTCTCGGCCACCGCGATGGTCTGCTACACCAGCTCCGGCGCGACCGCCCGGCGGATTGCCCGCGAGCGCCCGTCCGTGCCGCTGCTGGCGATGACCGCCTCGCTCCACACCTCGCGGCGGATGGGGCTGCAGTGGGGCGTCTACGCCGTCCACACCCGCGACGTGGCGTCTTTCGAAGAGATGGTCGAGAAGGGCAAACGCATGGCACTCCGCCATCAGATCGCCAAGGGCGGCGACCGCATCGTGCTGATGGCCGGAATCCCGTTCGGCAAGGCGGGCTCGACCAACGTGCTCCACGTCGCCCGGCTGGTCGGCGACGAGCTGGAAAACTACCAACGGAGCAAGAACGGCAGCGGCTCAGCGGGGCAGTAAGCCCGGCACTTCGTCCGCGATCTCGCGGGCAAGGAAGCCGATCGGTCCGGTCTTGCGCGCCAGGCTGGCGCCCGCTTCGCCGTGCAGCCACACTGCCCACAGCAAGGCGCTGAGCGGCGCCGCGCCGCGCGCGAGCAAGCCGCCGACAATTCCCGCAAGCACGTCGCCGCTGCCCGACACACCGAGCCCCGGCGCGCCGCCCTCGTAAATCCAGGTGTCGCCGTCGGGGGTGACGACGCGGCTGGCAACGCCCTTGACCAGCACGATCGAGTCGAAACGCTGCGCCGCGCGCAAGCCGCATCCCGCCGGGTCGCGCTCGACCTCATCCTCGCTGCAGCCGAGCAATGACGCCAGTTCGCCCGCGTGGGGAAGAAGGATTGGCAAGCTCGAACGTTTGCCATCAGGCAACGGTTCGAGCTCATGAAGAAGCGCCGCATCGAGCGCCAGTCGTGCGTCGCAGCGGAGCAGGGCGGTCGCGAGCTCTTTGCACGCCTTGCCTTCCGCCATGCCGGGACCGGCGACGATCGCGTCGACTTCGCCGGCAGCCTCGACAAGCGCGCCGACCGCCGATGACGCGAAACCGCCTGCTTCATCCTCCGCCAACCCCGCCACCATCGCTTCGGGCATGGCGACGCCAACCTCGGCGGCGCGGCTTTCGACCGTCGCGATCCGCAGCTTGCCGGCACCCGCGCGCATGGCCGCCGTCGCCGTCAATATCGCCGCGCCCGGCACGTCGCGGCTGCCGGCGATGATCAGGATCCGGCCCTTGGTTTCCTTGTCGCCGTCGATCACCGGCGGCAGCGGGTGCGAGCGAAGCGTGCCCGCGTCGATCCTGTCGCTCACCGCGTCCCCGCCATGGCGTCGGGCGCGGAAGTCTTTGTCGCGCCCTCTTCTTCGAGCGGGGCGCCGTGGTTCCACAAGCTCAGCTCGGGAATGCACAGGCCCTTCGCATCGCCTTCGAAGTCATAGGCGGCGATGCCGCAATTGAGGAACTCGGCCTGCTTGTCGATGCTCAGGATCTGCTTCTCGTCGAGCTCCTCCAGGATGTAGCGGAAGCACAGGACCACGACCTGGTGGCACACCACCAGCACCCGCCGGTCGCAATAATGGAGGTTGATGGTGTTGAGCATCGACCGCAGCCGGAGGATCACGTCGGCCCAGCTCTCGCCGCCTGGCGGCCGGTGGTAGAATTTCCCCAGGCGGGTGCGGTGCGCGGCCTCTTCCGGGAAGCGCTCGCGGATGCCGATCGTGGTCAGCCGGTCGAAGATCCCGAACTCGCGCTCGCGCAGCCGCTCGTCGACGATGGTGCGCGCCTCGCCGCCCGACAGCGCGCCCTGCCGGCAAATGATCTCGGCGGTCTGGCGCGCGCGGACGTAGGGCGAGGACAGGATGAGCTCGGGCCGTTCATTGCCCGGCAGCGCCGCGAACCAGCGGCCGGCGGCTTCGGCCTGGCGCATGCCGAGTTCCGACAACTGCACGTCGACGTCGCGCATGTCGATGTCGATCTCATGCGCGCCGGCTTCGTCGGCGGCGTCGCGGGCGACATTGCCCTGGCTCTGCCCGTGCCGGACCAGCCACAGCCGTTCGGGCCAATTCTGGCGCATTCGCTCCTCCTCGAAACGGAGAAAGCATCAAGCGGCACATTGTGCCAGCCTACTCCGCCGCGAGCAGGGTCTCCGCGCCGCCGAGGTCAACCGAGACGAGGCGACTGACGCCTTTCTCGATCATCGTCACGCCATAGAGCCGGTGCATGCGGCTCATCGTCACCGCATTGTGGGTGACGATCAGATAGCGGGTGTCGGTCTCCTCGGTCATCCGCATCAGCAGCTCGCAGAAACGTTCGACATTGGCGTCGTCGAGAGGCGCGTCGACCTCGTCGAGCACGCAGATCGGCGCGGGGTTGGTGAGGAAGATGGCGAAGATCAGCGCGATCGCGGTCAGCGCCTGCTCGCCGCCCGACAGCAGGGTCAGCGTCGACAGCCGCTTGCCCGGCGGCTGGGCCATGATTTCGAGGCCGGCCTCGAGCGGATCGTCGCTCTCGACCAGCTCGAGATGCGCCTGGCCGCCTTCGAACAGGGTCGTGAACAGCCGCCGGAAATGGGCGTCGACTTTTTCATAGGCTTCGAGCAGCCGCACCCGGCCCTCGCGGTTGAGGTTGCCGATCGACCCGCGCAGGCGGTGGATCGCCTGGGTCAGCTCCTCGGCCTCGGCGGCGCCTTTGCCGCGGGCTTCGTCGAGCTCGGCGAGTTCGGTTTCGGCGACGAGGTTGACCGGGCCGATCCGCTCGCGCTCGGCGGTCAGGCGCTCCAGCGCCGCGGCTTCGGCTTCGGCGTTGCGGGGCTCGTCCGCGTCAAACCCGATCAGCTCGGGAAGCCGCTGGGGGACGCACTCGAACTTTTCGACCGACGCCCGCGCGAATTCGGCGCTGCGGGCCTGCTGCGCTTCGGCGCGCGCTGCCGCGGCGGCGCGCCTCTCGCGAGTATCGGCCGAACGCTCGTTGGCGGCGCTGACGGCCTGCGCCTCCGTGACCACCGCTTCCTCGGCGTCGCGTTCAGCGGCCGAGGCTTCGCCAATGCGCAGCTGGCTATTGTCATTGGCCTGTTCGAGTTCGGCGATTTTCGTGTCGAGCGTCGCCGGCTCGGCTTCCAGCTCCGCGCGTTCGGCGGCCTGTTGCTTGTGCCGCTCGATCGCTTCGGCGAGCCGCTGCTCGGCATCGCTTTGGCGCTTGCGCCACTCGGCTTGCTCGCGCGCCGCGGCGCTTGAGCGTTCACGGTCGGCGGCGGTCTCGCGCGCCTTGGTTGCCGCTTCCGCGCGCTTGTCAGCGACGGCGGTAGCGGCAGTAGCCGCCGATTGGCGCGCACTTTCGACTGCGCTTTCCAGCGCGGCGGGGTCGGGCAAAGCGGCAAGCGACCGTTCGGAAGTGGCAACCGCTTCGCGGGCGGCCTCCAGCACGGGCTCGAGGTCGGCAAGGCGCTGGGCAAAACCGGTACGCTGCGCTTCGATTCGCTCGAGCGCGGCGGCGGCGGCATCCATCGCGCGGCCCGCCTCGCGCGCGTCGCGCTCGGCGGCGAGCGCGGCGGTGCGGGCTTCCTCGGCGTCCGCGCGGCATTGCTCCATCGCCGCCAAGGCGGAGTCGCGCCCGGCAAGCCCACTCGCGACCGCTTGTTCAAGCGCCGGAAGCTCGCGCGCCAGATCGGCTAGCCGATTGGCGCGGAGCAGCCGCTCCGCCGCCGCCGCGCCGGCGCCATGGGCCACGAACCCGTCCCAGCGGCGCAGCTTGCCGTCACGCGTTACCAGGCGTTGGCCGACGGCCAGTTCCTGGCCCTTGTCTTCATCGGCGACCGCGACCTGCCTCAGGCGGCGGCTCAACTCGTCGGGAGCGGTGACATGATCGGCGAGGCACTCGGTTCCGGCGAGGCAGCGCCGGATCGCCGGGCAGCGGCGCGCTGCCTTGCCAGCGGCGCGGCGCATCGCCTGTCCCAACCGCCGCGTCGCCATCCTCGCCCAGCGCCGCCGCGAGCGCGCGCTCATAAGCCCGGCTCGGCGCGCAACGCGGCAATCGCCGCGCCGCCACCATGCTCCAGCGCACGGGCAAGCGCGTCATGCTCGGATTTCGCCGCGGACAATGCCGCGCGGGCCGTTGCCAGCTTGCTCTCCGCCGCATCGCGCGCTTCCCCGGCGGAGACCCGGCCTTCGTCAGCAGTGACGCGCCGAGCTTCGGCTTCGGCCAATGCAGCGGCGGCGGCTTTTGCCTTCGCTTCGCCGGCTTCCTGCTCGCGCCTCCGATCGCTGCCGTCGCCGAGCGCCTCGAGTTGGCTGGCAAGCCGCTGGCGCTCGTCGTCGGTGCGGGCAAGCTGCGCCGTGGCGGCTTCGAGCGCGGCTTCCGCAACGCGGCGTTCGGCCCGCATCGCGGCCTGGCGGGCAAGCAGTTCGGCAAGCGCCGATTCGGTTTCGCGCGACGCGGCTTCGGCGATGCTGAGCTCGGTCGCGATCCGGCTGGCATGGCTCTCGCCGTCGGCGAGCCGTTGTTCGATTGCCGAGCGTTCCTGCTCGAGCATGTCGATGGCGCCGGCAGCGTCGGACTTCAGCGCCTCCTCGCGCGCGATGTCGCCGGTCAGCGACGCCTGCAGCCGATCGAGCTCGGCCAGCCGGCGAGCAACGGTGTCGCGCCGCGCCCGCGCCGTCGCCAACTGATGGGCGAGGGCATGGCCTTGCTCGCGCAGTTCGGCGAGGGCGTTGCGCCGCGCGGTCAGCGTCTCATTGGCGCGGTCATGCGCGGCTTGCGCCTCGACGATCGCCTGGTGGATCTGCTCGACCGCGGCGGCGGCCGCCTGCGCTTCGGCGGTGGCGGCATCGGCTGCGCGCTCGGCCTCGGTCCAGCGTACGTGGAGCAGCCGCGCCTCGACGCCGCGAATTTCGCCGCTGATCTTGCGGTAGCGCTCGGCGGCACGGGCCTGGCGGCGAAGCTGGGCGGCGCGCTGCTCCTGCTCGCCGAGAATCTCGCCGAGCCGGGTCAGATTGGCTTCGGTCGCGCGCAGCTTCTGCTCGGCGTCCTTGCGCCGCGCGTGCAGCCCCGAAATGCCCGCCGCTTCCTCGAGCAGGAGACGGCGTTCGACCGGCTTGGCGGCGATCACCGCGCCGATCTTGCCCTGGCTGACGAGGGCGGGGGAATGAGCGCCGGTCGCGGCATCGGCGAACAGCAGCGAGACGTCCTTGGCGCGGACGTCGCGGCCGTCGATCCGATAGGCCGAGCCGGCACCGCGCTCGATCCGGCGGGTGACCTCGCTTTCGCCGCCGCCTTCCTCCGCAGCGTCGCGTTCGAGCAGGATCGAGACTTCGGCGAAGTCGCGCGGCGGCCGGCTTGCCGTGCCAGCGAAAATCACGTCGTCCATGCCGCCGCCGCGCAAGGACTTGGGGCTGGATTCCCCCATCGCCCAGCGGATCGCTTCTAAGAGGTTGGACTTGCCGCAGCCGTTGGGACCGACGACGCCGGTCAGGCCCGGCTCGATGCGGAGTTCGGCCGGCTCGACGAAGCTCTTGAACCCGCTGAGCTTCAGCCGACGAATGCGCAACTTTCGGCCCTCCCCCAGATCACCTTATCCGCCCGCCTTCCGAAGCTCCTGTTGAAGCGTCTTCCAATCCCAGATCGGGGCCTGTTTGCCGTTGATCAGGAAATAGGGCGTGCCCGGCACCCCGGCGTCGATCGCGCCCTGGTAGATCTGGGCGATCCGCGCCTGCGCCGCCGCATCGGTCAGGCAGGCCCGCGCCCGCGCCACGGGAATGCCATGGGCTTGCGCAACCGGGATAATGCCGGCGCGCTCGGCCATGCGCAGCCCGACCAGCTTTTCCGGGATCGCGTCGAGCTGTTCCTGCGTGACGCTCTCCGTCTTCGCGCTCCACACCGGCTGAGTCGCATAAAGCGTCTCGGCGATCGGGAAGAAGCGCGACGGCCCTCCGCACCGCGCCAGCAAGGTCGCGCCGAGGTCGGTCGCGTTCAGCGTCATCGGCCTGAACTCCCAGCTGACCCGGCCGGTGCGGACGTACTGGTTGACGAACGGCTTGGCGGCGTCCTGCGCGAAATGGCGGCAGTGGGGGCAAGTCAGCGAGCCATATTCGACCAGCTTCACCTTGGCCCTGGGATTGCCCATGACGAACCCGCCGGCGCTGGAGACGGCGAAGGCCTTGCTCCAGTCGCGCGCCGGAGCGGTCTTGGCCGCCGCCGGGCCAATTTGGATAAGTGCAACCGCAAGCAACGCGATGAGGGCCTGCCGGACCATCGCTACTGCAGCGCCTCTTTCAGCTTCGGCTCGAGCTTCTCCCAACTGCCGACGTCCTTGTCGAGCATCTGGCCGTTCAGCACGAACGACGGCGTGCCGTGGAAATCGGGATATTGGCTGTTCACGTCGCTGGTGATCTGGACTTCGCGGTCGATCATCTTCTGGTCGGTCAGGCACTGGTTGCTCTTGGCCTGCGGCAGGCCGCGCGCGGCGGCCCAGTCCTGCAGCCCGAGCAGGTTGGCATAGGTCACGAACACCTGGTTCGGCGGCAGGTTCTGGATTTGCTCCAGCTTGTCCTGCGGCACCGCCTCGATCTTGGCGAGCAGCGTCGGCTGGTCCTTGTACAGGGCCTTGCTCAGCGGAAAAAAGGTCTTGAGGCCGCTGCAGCGCATGACGATGTTCGCGGCGACGTCGATCGGGCCGTGAATGACGTAGGGGCGGAATTCCCAGCTGACGTTGCCGGTCTTTACATATTTATCGACCAGGATCGGCGAGCCTTCATCCTCGAACCGCTTGCAGAACGGGCAGAACAGCGAGCCGATTTCGATCAGCTTCACCTTGGCATTGGGATTTCCCATGACGAAGCCATCGGCGGAGCTCATGTTGACGACGTCGGCCCAGGTCCCGCCGGGCGGCGGCGATGCCTGAGTCACGATGATCTTGTCGTTGGCGGGGGTGCCTTCGGCGCCTTCGTTGTTGCTCTTCTTGCATCCGGCAAGGGCGATCACGGCGGCCGCGCAGGCGGCGAAATGACGGAACTTCATCGGGTCAATTGCTCCGGTTTGATCATCGGAATGGGCTCGTCGCCATCGCTTGCGAGCGACGGCGGGCCGCCACTAGCGGCAATTTGCGAGGCAAGCGACTCCAGACAGGCGCGAAGCTCGGGATCGGCGATTTCGCGCAGGCCCTCGCCAAGCTCCTTGGGCACCGGGCGCAGCGCCGGCCGCTCGATCCTGGCCGGAGGGGCCGGCGGCTTGCCTTGGCGGAAGACGATGCGGTCGATGGCCGCATGGCCGAAGAACCGGTTGACCCGCTCGATGATCAGCGGCGCGAGGTGCTGGATCAGCGGCGCATGGGCGCCTTCGACCAGCAGGGTCAGCGCGCCGCCCGCCTTGCGGCCTTGCGGGAAGCGGATCGATTTCGGGCGAGGAGACGCGGGCGTAGCGCTCGCCGACGATTTCGGCCCAGCGGCTGACGATCGACGATTGCACGAAGCCGAAGCGCTTGAACGACAGGCCGCCGACCTCGCCGACCAGCTCGCCGGTGCTGCGCGGGCGGCAGGCGCGCGGCGAATCCTCATTGGCGGCTTTCCGTTTCGACATAGGCGGCGAGCATGCCATAGCAGCAAGGTGACCGCCAATGCCGCAGCCCGGCTGATCCAACATTATGTGGATAACTACCGGCGCCTGCCGTGGCGCTCCCCGCCCGGCGCGGCCCCGCCCGACCCCTATCGCGTGTGGCTGAGCGAGGTCATGCTCCAGCAGACCACGGTCGCCACCGTCGTGTCCCGGTTCGAGCGGTTCGTAAGGCGCTGGCCGACGATCGCGGCGCTGGCGGCGGCGAGCGATGCCGACATCCTCTCGGAATGGGCCGGCCTCGGCTATTATGCCCGCGCCCGCAACCTTATCGCCTGCGCTCGCGAAGTGGCGGCACGCGGCGGTTTTCCGGAGACGGCGGAAGGGCTGCGCGAATTGCCGGGGATCGGCGCTTACACTTCAGCTGCCATCGCCGGGATCGCGTTCGGCGAGAAAGCCGCGGCCGTCGATACCAATGTCGAGCGCGTCATTGCCCGGCTGAACGCCCTCGAGCGACCGAACCGAGGCGAGATCGAACGCCTGGTCCTGGCGATGATGCCCGCCGGCCGCCCGGGCGATTTCGTCCAGGCGATGATGGATCTCGGCGCCACCGTCTGCCGGCCGCGCAATCCGCGTTGCGGCGAGTGCCCGCTTCGTGCCGATTGCGCCGCCTTCGCCAGCGGCGAGCCCGAGCGCTTTCCCGCTCGAAAGCTCCGCCGGCAGCGGCCGCATCGGCACGGCATCGCCTGGTGGATCGAGCGCGACGGCGCGGTGTGGCTGGTGCGCCGCCCGGCCAGGGGTCTGCTCGGCGGCATGGCCGCGCTCCCCGGCCCCGAGTGGACCGACGAGCCGCAGGCCACGCCCACCATGACCGGCAGCATCCGCCACGTCTTTACCCATTTCTCGCTCGACCTCGCTTTGGTCCCCCGCGCCGAGCCCACCGGTGACGGCTGGTGGCAACCGCTCGACCGGCTCGCCGAAGCCGGGCTGCCGACGCTCTATCGCCGCGCCGCCGAGCTTGCGCTCGAAGCGCGGCTTGCCGCCCGAGCGGCGGCTTGAAGATGGATTGAAGCGCCCTTAAGAGGCGGCGCAATCTCACCGTCTCGGCTCCGAGAAACACAGGGAATTCCATGCGTCAGGACGATCGTTTCAACACTATTGCCGGCTGGGTGCTGTTCGCGGGCATCGTCGCGCTCGGCTCGTCGATCGTCGCCGGCGAGATGTTCCATGGCGAGCGCCCGGAAAAGGGCGGCTATCCGATCGAGGGCGTGGTCCAGGAAGGCGAGGGCGGAGCGGCCGCCGAGCAGCCGATCGAGGTCTTCCTCGCCAAGGCCGACGTCGCCAAGGGCCAGGCCGTCTTCAACAAGTGCATGGCCTGCCACAATGCCGACAAGGGCGGCGCCAACCAGCTTGGGCCGAACCTGTGGGGCGTGCTCGGCGAGCCGATCGGCCAAGGCAAGGGCTTCGCTTTCTCCGATGCGTTGGCCAAGAAGGGCGGCAATTGGGACTGGGACAATCTCGGCCAGTGGCTGAGCAGTCCCAAGGCGTTCGCTCCCGGCACCAAGATGACCTTCGCCGGCTTGAGCAATCCCCAGGATCGCGCCGACGTCATCGCTTTCCTCAATTCGCACAGCGATGCGCCCAAGCCGCTTCCGGCGGCACCTGCTGCCGCGGCTCCAGCCGCCGCCGGCAAGGAACCGGGAACGGGTCCGAACAATGGCCCGCAAAAGGCCGAGAAGGAGCCGGTGCCGGCGACCAATGGCCCGGCCGGCAAGGCCGCCGAGGCAGAAGCCAAAAAGTAAGCCGCTAGCCCAGCGTCACTCGGGCGGCGCGGTCTGGACCGGCTGCGGCGACGGATTGCGCTCGTAAAAGGCGTTGACGAAGTTCCACCCGTCGTGGGCGTCGTCGGTCCAGTGGATGAGGTCGAGGTCGTTGGGCGAAATCACGCCTTCGTCGACCAGCCCCTGGAAATTGATGATGCTGTTCCAATAATCGCGGCCGAACAGCAGGATCGGCAGCGGCCGCACCTTGCCGGTCTGGATCAGGGTCAACAGCTCGAACATCTCGTCGCACGTGCCGTATCCGCCCGGGAACACCGCCACCGCCCGCGCCCGGATCAGGAAGTGCATCTTGCGCAGCGCGAAATAGTGAAACTGGAAGCTCAGCTCCGGCGTGACAAAGGGGTTGGGCAATTGCTCGTGCGGCAGCACGATGTTGAGCCCGATGCTGGCCGCACCGACATCGTCGGCGCCGCGGTTGGCCGCTTCCATGAAGCTCGGCCCGCCGCCCGAGCAGACCACGAACTGCTTCTTGCCGTCCTCGTCGCAGCCGCAATTGCTCGCCAGCCGGGCCAGCTCCCGCGCCACGTCGTACAACCACGACTTGGCCTTCAGCCGCTCGGCGATCGCCAGTTGCTCGTCGTTGGTCGCCGCCTCGATCAGCGCGTCGGCCATGTCGGGCGCGGGCACCCGCGCCGACCCGTAGAACACGAAGGTCGAGGCGATGTCCGCTTCGCTGAGCAGCAGCTCGGGCTTCAACAGCTCGAGCTGGAAGCGGACCGGCCGCAAATCCTCGCGCAGCAGGAACTCGCTGTCCTGGAACGCCAACTTGTAGGCCGCGCTTTCGGTCTGCGGGACCGACGGCACATGCTCGGCGGCGCGGGCGTCGACTCGGGAGGTTGGAAAGATGCGCTTGGGCGGGTTGGGCCTGTCGTTCATCCCCGCCGACTAGCCGCAAACCGTGACAGCGTCACGACGCTTGCGGTTCAGCCCTCGCGGCCCCCCAGTCGATCCGGCGGGTGCCGTACATCACCCCGGCCAGCGCCGCGAACAGCAGCAGCGAGCCGATCAGCAGCGAATAAGCCTCGAGGCTGAGCAGGATGTAAAGCACGGCGTAAAGCGCGACGAGCAGTCCGCCGATGAAGCCGGCGCGCCGCCAGCTGCCGAGCACCGCCGCCGAATAAGCCGTGTTGAGTCCGGCGATGGCCGCCGAGGCAAGCACATAGGCCGGGGTGAAGCCGATCACTTCGGCGAACGCCAGCAGCAGCACGAAGAACAAAACCAGCGCCGCGCCCATCAGCAGATATTCGACCGCCGACACGCGCACCCCGCCGATAACGTCGAACATCAATAGGGCCAGGAAGGTGAAGCCGATGAACAGGAAGCCGTATTTGGTCGCACGATTGACCTGCGAATAAAGGTCGACCGGCTGGATCAGGCTGATCTGCGCCGCCTGCGGGCTGCCGCCGGTGTCGGTGGTGGTCGTCGGGGCATAGGGCACGTCGCGGCTCGGCGGCGACGGCGCCGACATGGCGCCCGGGTCGCCGGTGCTGACCAGCGACCGGCCGAGCGCCAAATTGCCGATGCGATAGGACGCGTCGAACCCCTTGTCGCCGACGGTGCGCGCGGCGGGCAGGAAATCGCCGGCGAAGCTCGGGCTCGGCCAGGAGGAACGCACCGTCCAGCGCGTGTCTCCGGCTTGCGGCGCCAGGCTCAGCGCCTGGTTGCCGCGGAAATCATAGGCGAAGTCGACCAGGATCGGCTGGGCCGAAAGACCGGTGGCGTCGATCCACGCGAAGAAGCCGCGCCCGCCATTGCTGCCGCCGCCGGGCTGCAGGCGCAGCGCCTTGCCCGCCGCGGCGACTCGCGGATTGGCGCCGAGCCCGCGCGGATCGCTGAGCCCGAAGCGCAGCTCGGCCCGCGTCAGGTCCATCTGCGACACATCGACCCCGGTCCGCGCCAGGTCCGGCGGAAAGGCGAACCGCGCCTTGCCCTTCGTATGAGCGTCATAAACCACCGCTTCGTAGATGGAGCGCTTGCGCACCTGCGGGCCGACGTCGGTGGCAAGCTCGACGATCTCGGGCGCCAGCGTCAGCTCGCGGGTCACGTCGCGGTTGCGGGTGACGCTCTGGCCGTTCTCGACCACCGTTTCCGACGCGGTCGCGCGATAGGGGATGACCAGCACCGGGCCGGACATGGCCTGCGTCCCGCCCCAGCCGGCGGTGATCGAGGCGCTGGCTTCGCGCGACTGGCTCTGGCGGTCGTAAACCAGCAGCCACACGGAGAAGAGCGGGACGGTCAGGACCAGCCCGACGAAGATGATCAGGGCCAGCTTGAACCCGGGCGTCCGTTCGCCGTCGACGCGGATCATGCTTGGTCTCCCTGGTGGTGTCGATGCGTCACATGCCACAGCGGCCGGTGAACGTCATGAGCGGCGCGTGAGCATTTCGTGAGCGGCGGCTCGCGCCTGCGACGGCCAACCTTGCGTCGTGCCTCAGATCGTCCGATCCAAAAGCCTCTGGAGGTGATCAGGATGCGCGTCCGAATGCTGCTCTTGCCTATGCTGGCGTTGGCCAGCGCCGCATGCGATGGCCCAGCCGCCAGCGCCCCGGCCGGTCAGTCAGCGGCAGCCAAGACCAAGCCGCCCGTCAACGCGCCAGGCCCGTGGAAACCCGCTCCAGGCTTGGAGCAGGTGCGCATCTGGCCAGGCGATGCCCCGAACGGCACGTTCAGGCCACAACCGCCGGAAAGCGTGGAAGTATACGACGATGCGGACGGAGTTGGCGGCACCTCGCAAGCCGTCCTCAACATCGCCGTGCCGACCATGACGATCATGCCCGCCAAGGGTCGCAACACGGGTACCGCCGTAATCGTGTTTCCCGGCGGTGGCTTTCAGAAGATCTTCATCGATCTAGAGGGCACGGAGATTTGCGGGTGGCTGACGGCCCAAGGCATTACCTGCATCGTCTCCAAGTACCGGGCGCCCGGCGGCAACGACTTCTGGGACAGCAAGCTCCGGCGCCGGGTCACTCCAGCCATCCCGCGTGCTTTGCAGGACGCACAGCGCACTGTTCGGCTGGTGCGGTCCAAGGCAGCGGAACTCGGCATCAATCCCCACCGAATCGGAGTCCTCGGCATGTCGGCCGGCGGCTATCTCGTCGCACAGACCAGCAACATACTCGCGCCGACCTATCGTCCCGTCGACGTCGTCGATCGGGTCAGCAGTCGGCCGGACTTCGCGGTGGCCCTCTACCCGGGCCACATGTGCCGGGATGACGGCGGCTTGTTCGATCCCAGCCTACCGGTGACAAAGGCCGCCCCGCCGACCTTCATCGCGCAGGCGTGGAATGATCCGATCGATCCGATCTGCAACAGCTTGATGTATGCAACTGCCCTGGACAAGGCTGGCGTCTCGACCGAGGTCCACCTGTTCGCCAAGGGAGGCCATGCTTTTGCCCTGCGCCATAAGGGCGAACCCGTCGGAACATGGCCGAAGCTTGTCGAGCTTTGGCTCAAACAGATCGGAATGATGTAGCTGCTCGCCGAGCGGTCCCGACTTGTCGCGCTACCGGCCGCGCGACGGTCACATGGCTGACACTTGATGCTTCCGGCTAAGGACCCAAATTCCTTCCCATGATCGACGTCCGTAAATTCTCGAGCCTCGGCCATGCCGACCACGGCTGGCTCAACGCCCGCCACCATTTCTCCTTCGCCAGCTATCACGATCCCGACCGCATGGGTTGGGGCCGGATCCGCGTGTGGAACGACGACGAGATCGGCGCGAACAGCGGCTTTCCGCCGCACCCGCATCGCGACATGGAAATCATCACCTACGTCCGCACCGGCGCCATCACCCACCAGGATTCGATGGGCAACAAGGGCCGCACCGGCGCCGGCGACGTCCAGGTGATGAGCGCCGGCACCGGAGTGACGCACGCCGAATATAATCTGGAGGACGAGAAAACGACCTTGTTCCAGATCTGGATCGAGACCGACAAGCCGTCGGCGTCGCCGAGCTGGGGGGCGAAGCCTTTCCCCAAGGAGTCGCGCAACGGCGCCTTCCAGCTGCTCGCCAGCGGTTCGGCGGACGATGGCGTCCTCGCCATCAACGCCGACGCCCGCATCCTCGGAGCGACGGTCAAGGCGGGCGAATCGATCGCGATCGACGCCGAGCCCGAGCGTCATCTCTACCTCGTGCCGAGCGGCAAAATTCGGGTGAACGGGGTTGAGGCCGGCCCGCGCGACGGGGTCGCCATCACCGGCGAATCGGCGCTGAACATCGAAGCTGAAGACGACGCCGAGCTGGTCCTGGTCGACGCCCGCTAAGGGGGAGTCCGGCGATGTTCATCGACGCCATGCTTGAATAGCTTGCGCGATGGGGGCATGTGCCTGACGAAGCGCGGGAAAATGGCGCGATTCAATCAAATAGAGCATGTGATCGAATGAGGGCGGGTTTGCGCTTGGGGATGATATTGGCGGCGGCGGGCCTCGCGCTTGGCCAGGCCCCGGCGCTCGCCCAGACCGTCCCGCAGCAGACGCCGCCCGCGACGACCAACACGCCCGCCGGTGATTCGGTCGGCCCGCGCGACCTGAAGAACTTCAATCTCGGCGGTACCGTCACTCGCCCGGCCCAGACGCCGAGCGCGCCGGCGGCGACCGCGCCCGCGCGCAGCGAACCGGCGACCGCCGATAGTTCGGCTGCCACCGCGCCTGCACCGTCCACCGCCAGGGCAGCGCGAACCGAGAGCCGCCTACCGCGCCGCCGCGCAGCGCCGCTACCCGCCAAGCCTCGTCGGCGCCGCCACCTTCAGCTCAACCGAGCTTGGTGGCGTCAGAGACCGGCGCTGCGCCGAGCCTTCCCGCTGCCGCGCCCGGTTTTTCGAGCCCGGCGCCCGAAGCGCCTGCGGCTACGCTCGCCCCCGAGCACAAGCTGGCGCTGTGGCCGTGGCTGCTCGCCGCGCTCGTGCTCGGTGCCGGCGGCGCGTTCCTGCTTCGGCGCAACCGGACCCGCGAGTCTTACGCTGGCGCCGGCCCGGATTACGACTTCTTCGTTGCGCCGGAGCCCGAGCCGAGGCCGGTTCCACGCCCGGCCCCGAAGCCGGCCCCCGCCCCTCCGGTCGCGGCGCCGAGCCCACAGCCCCAGCCGAGCATCCCCGGGCTCGTCACGACCCGGCTTCGCCCGTGGCTCGACATCGGTATCAATCCGCTGCGCTTTGTCGTCGAGGACGAAAAAGTGACGATCGAATTCGAGCTCGAGCTGTTCAACTCCGGCAACGCGCCGGCGCGGGCCGTGCTGCTCGAAGCGGTGCTGCTCAATGCCGGCCCGCAGCAGGACGAGCAGCTGCGCGGCTTCTTCACCAACCCGGTCGGCGAGGGCGAGCGGATCATCGCCATCCCGCCGATGAAGCGGGTCGGGCTCAAGACCCAGGTCGCGGTCGGCCGCGAGCATGTCCAGCAGTTCGACATCGCCGGCAAGAAGGTGTGCGTGCCGCTGCTGGCGATCAACGCGCTTTACGAATCGAACGGCAAGGACGCGCAGACCTCGGCCAGTTACTTGCTCGGCCGCGAGACCGAAAACGAGAAACTGGCGCCGTTCCGGCTCGACCTCGGCCCGCGCCTGTTCCGTACAGTCGGCACGCGCGCGCTGCCGGGCGGCGTCAGGACTTAGAGCACCGCCGAATTATAGCTGTGCCAGGCGAGCACCGCGGCCGCGCCGCGATAGGGCCGCCAGGCCTCGGCCAGCTCGCGCAACTGCTTCTCGCTCGGCTTGGCGTCCAGGCCCATCAGCCGCCCAAGCTCGACCATCACCGCCAGGTCGCCGGCCGGGAACACGTCGGCGCGCCCTTCTGCGAACAGCAAATAGATTTCCGCCGACCAGCGCCCGATGCCCTTGATCCTGGTGAGAAGCGCGATGGCTTCTTCATCGTCCTCGGGCAGATGATCGAGCTCGAGCTCGCCCGACAGCACCAGCTCGGCAAGGCTGCGGATGTAGCCCGCTTTCTGCCGCGACATGCCGGCTGCGCGCAGATCCTCGTCACTCGCGGCGAGCAGCTTGGGGAGGTCGGGCGGCGATCCGAACGCCGCTTCCAGCTTGGCCCACATCGACCGCGCCGCAGCGACGCTGACTTGTTGCCCGACGATGGTGCGCAGCAGGGTCTCAGCCCCGCGGACGCTGTTGCGCGGTTCGGGCATTCCGAACTTGTCGACGACGCCGGCGAAGGCCGGCTCACGGCTCGCCAGCGCATCGACCGCGGCGCGGATGCTTTGCTTGGTGCGGACCATCAGGCGATGCTTGCCGCGTACAGCGCGACCGCGGCGGCATTCGACACGTTCAGGCTTTCCATGCCCTCGCCGATCGGCAGCCGCGCGAGCGCGTCGCAATGCTCCCGGGTATTTTGCCGCATCCCCGGTCCTTCGGCGCCCAGCACCAGCGCCACGCGGGGCGGTCCGAGTGCTTCGCGAAGGTCGGTGTCGGCATCGCCGGCCAGGCCGATGCGCCAGAACCCCGCCTCGCCGATTTCCTCCAGCGCCCGCGCCAAATTGACCACCCGTACCCACGGCATCCGCTCGAGCGCGCCGGACGCGGCCTTGGCGACCACGCCGCTTTCCGGTGGCGAATGCCGGTCCTGGGTGACGATTCCGACCGCTCCAAACGCCGCGGCGGAGCGCAGGATCGCGCCCAAATTATGCGGATCGGTGACCTGGTCGAGCACCAGCAGAACGGCGCGCTCAGGGGCGCCCGTCAGGACTTCATCAATCCACACGTCCTCGAGCGGTTCAACCTCGATTACCACGCCCTGGTGCGGCGCGTCGTGCGGCACCAGCCGGCCAAGGTCGGCGACATCGGCCAGCGTGACCGCAACGTCAGTCGGAAATTGCATGAGGCTCGCGCCTTCGCGCGTCGCCCACGCCTTCAGCACTTTGCGGTCGGGATTGTCGAGCGCGGCCGAAACCGCATGCTTGCCCCACAGGCGCGGGCGGTTGGCGGTTCCGTGGCTCTGGTGAGATTTCTTGCGCCGCGACATCGCCCCTCATTGGGGACGGAGCGCGCGCTTCGCAACTGTCAGGCGGGTGCGAAGTCATCCCGCGAGCGCATTCGCCGCTGTGCGCGCCAGGTGCCAATCGCCAGGATGAGGACGATCGGATAACCCCAGAAGGCGAGCGCCGCACCATAGGCCCAGGAGAACAGGCCGGGGTCGATCAGCTTGAACGCATGGCCAAACAAGGTCGTCAGCTGAAGGCCGGCGATCCACAGCGGCCAGAAGCGCTCGGACCGCAGGGCCACCCACAGGAAGCCGGCGAACACTGCCACGTCGATCAGCATGACGTTGGTTTCCAGACCGGCGTAGCGATGGCGCAGCGGCGACAGCGCGACGGTCGTCGCGACTACGCCTAGCGCGAGGATGACGCTGACCTGGCGCTCGTCGCGCCTGCCACGCAGCAAGGCGTAGAGCACGACGAGCACCAGCAGGATTTTAAATGCGTTCGGAGCCATGGACGGTCCCGTGACGAGCATGCCCGAAGGCGTGCCGTCAATGGAGGTGAGTCTCAGGCGACCACGCGAAGATCGGCGAAGCCGGTCTTGGGCGGACACTCGTTGTCGCCGATGGAGACCGTGCGCAGTCCCGGAATGGTCCGCTTGGTTTCGGCCAAAGCGGCATGGCAATGGGCGATCCCGCCGCGGGCGGCGATCAGTCCGCCGGTGGTTGCGGCAAGCTGCTCGAATGCGGCATGGCTGTCGACGAAGCCGGCGTTGGTAGTGGCTCGCGCATGCACCATGCGGGTCTGCAACTCGGCGAGTTCGATCAACGCGGCCTCGATGCTTTCCTCGACGGCGCGAACCTGGGTGGCGACCTCGTAAGCGGCGTTTTCGATCATTTGTTTGCGCATGACTGCTCCTTCCCCGGCGCGAGGCCGGAGTGTCTGGGCGGTCCGATGTGAAGTGACGGTTAGCTGTTCAGCAGCCGTGCGAGGCTTTCGAGCCCGGCGAGATACATGCCCGCCGCGAACGCCGCTCCGATCGCGATCGCCGCGATCCAGAACAGCCTCTGGCCGACACTCATCTCATTCCGCGGGTTGCTCCTCGTGGCGAACGGCAGTTGCAAGGGAGGCCAGAGTGATGCGGGCCTCTGCTCGGTTAGGAAACCAGCGTCTCCAGCCCCCCCTGCGCGGTCAGCGTGCCGAATCTGATGACTGACCGCGGCCTCTGGGTGGCCGGATTGAGTGCCGCCGGGAATGTGCGGTGATTGATGTATCAACCGCTGATATGGGCCGCAGTATTGGGCGACGATGCGCGCCGCCTGGGCGCGCCGCTCGACGCCGAGGATGCCAAGTGCCAGGCGGATCCTCTGGTCGACCGTATGCGAAGAGATGCCGAGCTCGGTGGCAATTTCCTTCGATAGCAGATGCTCATGGACGAGGCGCAGGCAGTCGAGCTGTCCCTGCGTCAGGCGGGCAACCCGCTCAATCATGATGTCGTCTTGCGCAGAAGTTTCCGGCCCATGGCCGGAATTTGCGGCGCCAGCCGTATCATCCAAAGTCAAATCCACTCCGCGCAGCATGAGAGTTCCCCCGAGCACGACTCCCCGGAAGGTCTTATGCCATATCCCTAAGTTTGACTAGATTTTCGAGATTCTTGGTGGATTTGAATTAACCTAAGTGAGCACCAGAGCGCATCGCCCGTTACAGGATAGACGGTCAGGCAGCGCTGAGCGGGGGATGCCATGGTGGAGAGGGCTGGATTCGAACCAGCGTACGCTTGCGCGGGCAGATTTACAGTCTGCTGCCTTTAACCACTCGGCCACCTCTCCAGGTGAAGGCAGGCGCGCCACATGGCGGCGCGTCATGGATGTGTCAACGCGGGTTGACGCGAAGAGTTGTCGCCCCTCCGCTTCGCTACGGGCGCTCCAAATTTCAACAGTCCCCCGGACTGTCAAAATTTGGAGCGGGTGAAGGGAATCGAACCCTCGTCGTAAGCTTGGAAGGCTTCTGCTCTACCATTGAGCTACACCCGCTTGGCGGCGGCCAATGCCATTGCGCCAGCGAAGCCGTCAACCGCAATGGCGGTTGACCGGCCGCAACCTACTGCCTTACCAAGCGATTCGCATGACGCACCTGAACACCATCGCCGCGACCTCGACCGCTCACCTGTGGTGGCGCGGATCGTCCTTTGCGGCGCGATGGCGCGACTGATCGATTAGCCAACCGATCATCGTCTGCCCGCCTGCCACTGGCGGGCTTTTTTGTTTCAGGTGACTTTTCATGAACCAGATTGCGACTTTTGACCGCGCGGACACCGGTCCGGCCCACGATCCCTTGAAGCCTGTTCCCAACCCTTTGCCGCGGCTGTTGAGCGGCGAAGACCTGCCGATCGACGATGCCGAACATTTGTTCGAGCGGCTGGTGCTCGGCAAGCTCGAGCCGGCCGAGATTGCCGGCATGCTCATTGCCCTGCGGATGAAGGGTGAGACCGCCGAGGAGATGATCGGCGCGGCGCACGCGCTGAGCGCCGCGGCGCTGCCGTTCGACCGGCCGGACTATCTCTATGCCGACTGCTGCGGAACCGGCGGCGACGGCTCGGGGCTGATCAACGTCTCCACCGCCACGGCGTTCGTCGCCGCGGCTTGCGGGCTGCCGGTCGCCAAGCATGGCAATCGCAGCGTCAGCTCGCGCTGCGGCTCGGCCGACGTGCTCGAAGCGCTCGGCGCGAAGATCGACGTCGATCCGGCCGCGGCCCGGACGATGCTGGACGAGACCGACTTCTGCTTCCTGTTCGCGCCCGCCTACCACCCGGGAATGAAACATGCCGGGCTGGTCCGGCGGCAACTCGAAGTGCGCACGATCATGAATCTGCTTGGGCCGTGCATCAATCCGGCGCGCCCGCCCGTCCAGTTGCTCGGAGTGGCCGACCCCAAGATGCTGCGCCGGATTGCCCAGACGCTCGACGCGATGGGTGTCGAAGAAGCGCTGGTCGTCCACGGCTCCGGGCTCGACGAAGTCGCGCTTCATGCCGAGACACGGGCGTTGCGCCTGTCCAACGGAACGATCGAGGAGCTCGAGATCGTGCCCGAGGACGCCGGGCTCGAGCGGGCGCCGCTCAAGACGGTGACCGGCGGCGACGCGGCCGAAAATGCGCAGCGACTGCGGGCGCTGCTCGATGGTTCCGCGGGCGGACCGGAAGAGGATATCGTCGTGCTCAACACCGCTGCGTTGCTGCAGACCGCGGGACTGGCTTCGTCACTGATGGAGGGTGCCGCGCAGGCCCGCGACGCCGTCCGGTCGGGCAACGCCGGCCAGGTGCTCGACCGCTTCGTCGAGGCCAGTCGTGGCTGAGGGAATTCTCGGCCGGATCGAAGCCGCCAAGCGCGCCGAACTGCGTGAGCGCTATGCCAGCGTCTCACTCGACTCGCTGCGCGGCCGGGCGAAGCCGGCCACGCGCAGCCTCGCCGCCACGCTCGGCAAGCCCGGCGCCCGCTTCATCCTAGAGATCAAGAAGGCGTCGCCGTCCGGGGGAGCGATCCGGCCCGGGGCCGACCCGGTGGCGCTGGCGCGCGGCTATGCCGGGGTCGCCGATGCGCTCAGCGTCCTCTGCGATCGCGCGCATTTCGGCGGTTCGCTCGACGACCTGGCGGCGGCGCGGCGCGAGTTCGATGGGCCGATCCTCGCCAAGGATTTCTTCATCGACCCGCGCCAGGTCGCTGAGGCGCGGATCGCCGGGGCCGACGCGGTGCTGGTGATGTTGTCATTGCTCGATGACGCCGCCGCTACAGACATGATCGCGGAGGCGCGACGCTTCGGCATGGATGCGCTGGTCGAGGTCCATGACGAGGCCGAGATGGGCCGGGCGCTGCGGCTCGGCGCGCCGCTGATCGGGATCAACAATCGCGACCTGCGCGATCTCAGCATCGATCTCGCCACGACCGAGCGGCTGGCGCGGCTTGCCCCGGATCGCATCCTCGTCGCCGAATCCGGGATCGAAGGCCGCGCCGACGTCGATCGCATCGCGCCGCATGTCGACGCGTTCCTCATCGGCTCGTCGCTGATGCGCGCGCCTGAACCGGCCCAGGCGGCGCGCGAACTCATTTTCGGACGCACCAAATTGTGCGGTCTCAACCATCGCGGCGACCTCAGCGCCGCGCGGCCAGCGGCTTACGCCGGCTTCGTGTTCGTGCCTGGCAGCCCCCGCCATGTCACGGCTGACGACGTCGCGCCGCTGGCCGGACTTGTCCGCCGCTGCGGCATGCTTCCGGTCGGCGTGTTCCGCGACGCGCCCCTTGGGACGTTGAGCGATGTCGCGACCCTGCTCAATCTCCACGCCGTGCAGCTCCATGGCCAGGAGGATGTCGAATATGCGCGCGCGCTCCGGCGCGAGCTGCCGGCCGATTGCGAGATCTGGACGGCGGTCAACGTCGGCCGCGAGCCGCTGACGAGCCGCGGCGGCGATCGGCTGCTGTTCGACAATGGTGATGGCGGCAGCGGGCGACCGTTCGACTGGAGCCTGGTCGAGGCGCATCCGTCGCTTGCCCAGGCGGTGGTGGCGGGCGGCATCGGTCCGGCAAACGCGAGGGCGGCTCGAGCGCTGGGCGCGCATGCCATCGATATCGGCTCGGCGATGGACGCGCGGCCCGGCCGCAAGTCGCCGGAGAAGATCGCCGCATTGTTCGACACGCTTCGTCCCGACTGCCGGCAGCGGCAGCGGCTGCGCGCATGCGCCTGAACGGCCGCTTCGGCCGCTTCGGCGGCGCCTATGTTCCCGAGATTCTCGTGCCGGCGCTCGAGCAGCTGGAAGGCTCATTCCTCGATGCCCAGGACGATCCCGCCTTTGCCGTCGAGCTCAACAGTTTGCTTGCGAACTATGCCGGGCGGCCGACTCCGCTGACCCGTTGCCGGAACCTTCCATCAAACATGTTCCTCAAGCGCGAGGACCTGCTCCACGGCGGTGCGCACAAGACCAACCAGGTGCTCGGCCAGGGCCTGCTGGCGAAACGCATGGGCAAGTCGCGGCTGATCGCCGAGACCGGCGCCGGCCAGCATGGCGTCGCCACCGCGATCGTCGGCGCGCTGCTCGGGTTCGAGACATTGATCTACATGGGCGCGGACGATGTCGAGCGGCAGAAGCTCAACGTCTTCCGAATGCAGCTGATGGGCGCCGAAGTGGTGCCCGTGGAAAGCGGCGGTCGGACGCTCAAGGACGCGATCAACGAAGCGTTGCGCGACTGGTCGGCGAGCTTCGAGACCACTCATTACCTGCTGGGGACGGCGGCGGGCCCGCATCCGTTCCCGACCATGGTGCGCGAATTCCAGCGGGTCATCGGCCGCGAAGCGCGGGCGCAGATCATCGAGCAAATTGGCCGCTTGCCGGATGCGGTTGTCGCCTGCGTCGGCGGCGGGTCCAACGCGATCGGCCTGTTCGCCGATTTCCTCCAAGACGACGTGCGGCTGATCGGCGTCGAGGCGGCCGGGAAAGGCCTCGATGGCACCGAGCATGGCGCGACCTTGCTGCGCGGCACTCCCGGCATTCTCCACGGCGCCGAAACCTATGTGCTTCAGGACAGCGACGGCCAGGTCGCGGACAGCTGGTCGGTCTCGGCCGGGCTCGACTATCCGGCGGTCGGGCCGGAGCATGCCCATCTCAAGGACAGCGGCCGCGCCGAATATGTCGGCGCCACCGACGCCGAGGCCTTGGCCGCGTTCAAGGCGCTGGCGGAAGATGAGGGGATTTTGTGCGCGTTCGAATCCGCGCATGCCCTCGCGCACGCAGTGAAGCTTGCCGAGCAGGAGCCGGACAGCATGATCCTGGTCGGCCTGTCGGGACGCGGTGACAAGGATGTGGCGCAGGCGCAGGCGCTGCTCGCATGAGCCGCTACGCCGCCATGTTCGATCGGCTCGGAAGCGAGGGCGCGTTCGGCGCCTTCGTCATGCTCGGCGATCCCGACCTGGAGACCAGCGCTCGGTTGCTCGAAACGATCGTCGCGGCCGGCGCCGACATGATCGAGGTCGGGATTCCCTTCTCCGACCCGGTCGCCGACGGACCCGTGATCCAGGCCGCGGCGCAGCGGGCGCTGGCGTCGGGAGTCCGAGTCGGCGACTCTTTCGACCTGATCGCAGCGTTGCGCGCAAGCCACAGCGAGGTGCCGATCGGCATACTGACTTACGCCAATCTGGTCGTCGCCCGGCCCGGATTCATGCGCGACGCCGCCGAGGCCGGCGCCGACAGCCTGCTCATCGCCGACGTCCCGGCGCTGGAGGCCGAGCCGTTCGTCCGCGGAATGGAGCAGGCGGGGATCGAGCCGGTACTGATCGCCGCCGCCAACACGCCGGACGCCGCTCTTGCTCGCGTCGCAAGTTTCTCAAAAGCCTATACTTATTGCGTCAGCCGAGCCGGGATCACTGGCACTCACGCGGGCGGACAATTCGACTCCACCCTGATCGAGCGGGTCAAGGCGGCCGGCGCTCCGCCGCCCGTTTTCGGGTTCGGAATCTCGCGCCCGGACCATGTTCGCGCGGCGCTCGCGGCGGGCGCGAGAGGCGTCATTTGCGGGTCCGCGATCGTCGATCTCGTTTCGAGACGGGGGGACGTCGGCGACTTTGTGCAGTCAATGAAAGCATTTACACGGAACGACTCGGTGCCGGAATGAATTGAATCCGGCCAAAGAGGAGAGTCCCAATGGCTGCGCGTCCGATCTGGAGAGGGCAAATCAGGCTTGCCCTGGTCTCGATCCCAGTCGAACTTTATTCCGCGACCAAGAGCGGCGCGGCGATCCAGTTCCACCAGGTCCACGAGCCGTCGGGAAAGCGGATCAAATATGAGAAGGTCGTGCCAGGCATTGGCCCGGTCGACCGCGACGAGATCGTCAAGGGCTACGAAGTGTCCAAGGGCCATTACGTCCTGCTCGATCCCGAAGAGATCGAGAGCGTGAAGCTCGAAAGCCGCAAGACGCTCGACCTGGTCGAGTTCGTCGACGACGACGGCATCGACCCGATGTATTTCGACAAGCCTTATTATGTCGTTCCCGCGGACGACCTCGCCGAAGAGGCCTACGTCGTGTTTGCGCGACGCGCTGAAGGCGGCGAACAAGGTCGGCGTCGGGCAGCTCGCCATGCGCGGTCAGGAATATGTCGTGGCGCTCAAGCCGCACGACCGCGGCATGCTGATCGAGACGCTGCGCTATGCCGACGAGGTCAACAAATCCTCGGGCTTCTTCCGCGACATCGGCGACACCAAGCCCGACCCCGACTTGCTCGACATGGCCTCGATGCTGATCGAGCGGAAGGCCGGCGAGTTCGACCCGAACGATTTCCACAACCGCTACGTCGATGCGCTCCATCGCCTGATCGAAGAGAAGCAGAAGAAGAAGGGCGAGAAGATCATCGAGGATCCGGACGCGGACTCCGGCCCGCCCAAGGGATCGAACGTGATCGACCTGATGGCGGCGCTGAAGAAGAGCCTCGGCGACGAGAAAAAGGGCGCGGCCAAGAAGCCTGCGAAGAAGGCTTCAGCCAAGAAGGAACCAGCCAAGGCGCCCGCACGTAAAAGGGCCTAGTTATGCCCAAGCGCGTTCCGCTCGACATCGAGACCTACAACCGGAAGCGCGATTTCTCGAAGACCCAGGAGCCCAAGGGCCGCAAGCTCAAGGTGCCCAAGGGAAAAGGCGGCCACAGCTTCGTCGTCCAGAAGCATGATGCCTCGCGGCTGCACTGGGATTTTCGGCTCGAGCTCGACGGAGTCCTGAAAAGCTGGGCGGTTCCCAAGGGCCCAAGCCTCGACCCCGGCCAGAACCGGCTGGCGATGCGCACCGAGGATCATCCGCTCGATTACGGCGGGTTCGAAGGCACCATCCCCAAGGGCGAATATGGCGGCGGCACGGTGATGCTGTGGGACCAGGGCCGCTGGATTCCGACGCCCGGCAAGGACCCCAGCAAGACCATCGAAGAGGGGCATCTCCACTTCACCCTCGAAGGCGAGCGGATGAAGGGCGACTGGGTGATGTTCCGCCTGAAGCCCAAGCCTGGCGAAAAGGCCGAGCCGTGGATGCTGAAGAAGGTCACCGACGATTTTGCCGAGCCCGACGATGGCGAGGCGCTCGTTGACCAGTGCGTGACCAGCGTCACCACCGGCCGGACCATGGCGGAAATCGCCTCGGGCGAGGATGTGTGGCGCTCCAACCGCGGCGGCCAGAAGGGCGGCCGAGCCAAGCGCAAGGGCAGCAAGGCGCCCCCCGCGTTCCTCGACCCGCAACTCGCGACCCTGGTCGATGAAGTTCCGGCGGGGAACAATTGGATCCACGAGATCAAATATGACGGCTACCGCCTGCTGCTCAGCGTCGGCGATGGCGTCGCCACGGCCTTCACGCGCAACGGCCTCGACTGGAGCGACAAGTTCAAGGCGCTGGTCACGGCCACGGCCAAGCTTCCAGCGGGCTGCCTCATCGACGGCGAGGCGGTGGCGCTCGACGACGAGGGCCAGCCGAGCTTTCAGCTGCTGCAATCCACGCTGAAGGGCGGCGGTGCGCCGCTCGCTTTCTACGCCTTCGACCTGCTGGTCGATCAGGGCAAGGACATCCGCAAGCTGCCCAATATCGAGCGCAAGGAACGGCTCGCTGCCTTGCTCGAAGGGGTACCGCCGCCGATCCTCTACGGCGACCATATCATCGGGCGCGGCGAGGAGATGTTCGACGCGGTCTGCAAGCAGGGCGGCGAAGGCATCATCTCGAAGAAAGCGGGCGCGACGTACAGCGGCACCCGCACCCGCAACTGGCTCAAGATCAAATGCATCCAGCGCCAGGAATTCGTCATCGTCGGCTGGTCCGAAAGCGACAAAAGGCGCGGCTTCCGCTCCCTGCTGCTGGCGGCCCGCGACGGCCGCGCGCTCATCTACGTCGGCAAGGTCGGTACCGGCTTCAACGCCAAGCTGATCGAGGAACTGATGGAGCGGATGAAGCCGCTGGCCGTCGACAAGGCGCCGGCCGAGGTGCCGCGCGCCGACCGCAAGGGCGCGCACTGGATCAAGCCAAAGCTCGTCGCGGAGATCAATTTCGCCGAGTTCACTAGCGAGGGCATCCTGCGGCACCCCAGCTTCGTTGGGCTGCGCGAGGACAAGCCCGCAAGCAAGGTGGTTCGCGAAGTGCCCAGGCATCTGACCAAGTCCGAGAAGACCTCCGCCCCGGCCACGGCGGCCGGCCTGGGGGTTGAGATCAGCAGCGCCGACCGCGTCATCTTCCCCGACATCGGCCTGACCAAGGGCGAGCTCGCCGATTATTATGCCCGGATCGGACCGCTGATCATGGTCGATGCGGCAAAGCGGCCGATGACCATCATCCGCTTCCCCCAGGGGACGAGCGAGAAGGGCTTTTTCCAGAAGCATGACAGCGGCTCGTTCGGACCCGAGGTCAAGCACATCCCGATCAAGGAAAAGGACGGGCACAAGGAAGACTATCTTTATTTCGACGGCATCAAGGGGCTGCTCGCCTGCGTGCAGATGGGCACGGTCGAATTCCACGGCTGGGGCAGCAAGATCGGCAAGGTCGAATATCCCGACCGCCTGGTGTTCGATCTCGATCCCGACGTCGGCCTCGATTTCGCCAAGGTGAAGCAGGCCGCGGTTCGCTTGCACGGGCTGCTGGCCGACCTCGGACTCAAGACCTTCCCGCTATTGTCAGGCGGCAAGGGCCTGCACGTCGTCGCACCGCTCGACGCCACCGTCGCCTGGCCCAAGGTCAAGAGCTTCGCCGAGCGCTTCAGCCGCGCCATCGCCGAAGCCGAACCAGGCATGTTCACCGCCAATATCCGCAAGGAGCAGCGCACGGGCCGCATCTTCCTCGACTGGTTGCGCAACCAGCGCGGCGCGACCGCGGTCATGCCGTTCTCGGTGCGCGCTCGCGATGGCGCGCCGGTGGCGGCGCCGGTCGCGTGGGAAGAGCTCGACCGCTTCGAGGGCGGCAATCATTTCAAGATCGGCGACGCCGACGAGCTGATCGAACGATCGCAATCGAAGGCGCTTGCCGGTTGGGGGCAGGCGAAGCAGTCGCTTCCCGACGCCTAGCGCGGATCAGTCGACCGGAAAGCGGATCGTCGCGACCAGACCGTCGGGACGCCAGTTGCGCTCGATCTCCCCGCCCAAATCGGTCTCGACCGCCATCGCGATCATGCGCTGCCCGAAGCCGCTGCGCTGCGTGTCGGGCGTGCATGGCGGCCCGCTCTCCGCCCACACCAGCTCGATCACTTCGCCCTTGCGTTGCCAATCGAGCGCGATGCTGCCCTCGGTGGTGCACAAGGCGCCATATTTTATGGCATTGGTGTAGAGCTCGTGCAGGATCATCGACAGCCCCAGCACGCGTGACGGGGGGAGCAGGATCTCGGGGCCGCCGAAGCGGGCTCGTCCCTGCGCCACGTCGGCCGACAAGACCTGTTCGGCAAGCGCCGTCAGGGCGACTTCGTCCGCCTTGCCGGCGAGCAGCGAATGCGACTGCGCAAGGGCGCCGAGCCGGCCGCCGAACGCGGTCAGGAACGATTGCATGTCACCCGAAACGCGCGCCGTCTGGTGCGCGATTGCGCCGACCACGGTCAGCATGTTCTTGACCCGGTGATCCGATTCGTGAAGCCGCCGCTGCTGGCGCTCGGCCTCCATCCTGCGCTCGGAAATGTCGCGCACGAAGCCGATGAACAAGGTTTCGCCAAATTGCTCGGTCGCCGTGATCGATAGCTCGACCGGAAACTCCATCCCGTCGCGGCGCATCGCGTTGACCTCGATCAGCCGGTCGAGCACCGGTCCTTCGCCGCTCTCGAGGAAGTGCTTGATCCCGGCTTCATGCGCGGCGCGAAAATTTTCCGGGACGATGAGGTCGCTGAGCCGGTGCCCGATAGCTTCGCTACCGGTCCACCCGAAACAATCGGCGGCACGAAGATTCCACCCCACGACGAGTCCCTCGACATTCATCACGCACACCGCGTCGAGCGCGGTGTCGAGCACCGACTGCAATCCGGCGTGAAGTTGTCCCCCGGTCGTTCTCATCCCCCGCCCATCCCGGATTAGCCGCCGTAAATCAACCGCTTGGATTATGGTCGAAACAATTTGCCACCAGCTTGATTCCGCTTGGCCGACAGACTCCAGCACCCTAGCATCTGTCGAATGCGCAAGACCTACGCCGCTCTCGCTCCGCTGCTGTTCATGCTCACTGCCGCGGCATCGCCGACGGAGATGGCCCGATGGCGCGCGGAGGCCGGGCGGGTAACCATCACCCGCGACGATTGGGGCATCGCCCACGTCCACGGCAAGAGCGATGCCGACGCCGTCTTCGGCATGATCTACGCCCAGGCCGAGGACGACTTCCCGCGCATCGAGGCCAATTATCTGACCAGTCTTGGCCGCACCGCCGAAGCCGATGGCGAGAAGGCGATCTGGGAGGATTTGCGGGCGCGGCTATACGTCAGCGACAGCGAATTGAAGGCCGATTATGCGCGCAGCCCGGCGCCGATGCAGCGGCTGATGGATGCCTGGGCGGACGGCCTCAATTACTTCCTCGCCACCCATCCGAAGGTGAAGCCGCGCGCCCTGACTCGGTTCGAACCGTGGATGGCGTTGAGCTTCACCGAAGGCAGCATCGGCGGCGACATCGAACGGATCGACTTGAAGGGTTTGGCAGCCTTCTATTCCTCAAACCGTCATGCTGAACTTGATTCAGCATCCATTCTGGAGGCCGCTCTGCCGGCGAAACAATGGACCCTGAAACAAGTTCAGGGTGACGTTCAGCGCGACAACGAGCCACGCGGCTCCAACGGCATCGCCATCGCTCCAGCGCTGACGCGTGACGGCCATGCGCTGCTGCTGATCAATCCGCACACCAGCTTCTTCTTCCGCTCCGAGCAGCAGGTGACCAGCGACGAAGGGCTCAACGCCTATGGCGCGGCGACCTGGGGCCAGTTCTTCATCTACCAGGGCTTCAACCCCCATGCCGGCTGGATGCACACCTCGAGCGGCGTCGATTCGGTCGACGAGTTCACCCAGAAGGTTGCACGCAGGGGCAACGGGCTTTGCTACCGCTACGGCGGCACCTGCCGCCCAATGGGCGTGCGTCCGGTCACGATCCGCTACCGCACCGCTAACGGGCGCCTGGCGACGCGCAACTTCACCACCTACCGCACGCACCAGGGGCCGATCGTCCGCTCGACCAATGGCCGTTGGGTCGCATTCGCGATGATGAACAGGCCGGTCGAGGCGCTGCAGCAGAGCTTCCTGCGGACCAGGGCGAGCGACCTGCAGTCCTTCATGGCGGTCGCCCAGCTCAAGGCGAACAGCTCCAACAATACCATCTTCGCCGATGACAAGGGCGAGATCGCCTATCTCCATCCGCAGTTCGTGCCGCGCCGCGACGACCGCTTCGATTACACGAAGCCGGTCGACGGCAGCGACCCGGAGACGGACTGGGGCGGGCTTCACTCGCTGACTCAGCTTCCCAACGTCATCGGCCCGCCCAACGGCTGGGTCGACAACAACAATAACGGGCCCTGGTCAGCCGCCGGCGCCTTCAGCCCCAATCCGGCGCACTTCCCCAAATATATGGACATGTACGGCGAGAATTATCGCGGCATCCACGCCCTGCACTTGCTGACTGGAAGCCGCGGCTGGACCCTCGAAGGACTGAACGCGGCGGCGTTCGACACCGACCAGCCGGCGTTCACCGCACTGCTGCCGGACCTTATCAGAGCGTACGACGCCCTGCCCAAGGCGGACCCGATGCGCGATCGGTTGGCCGCGCCCGTCGCGCTGCTGCGCGGATGGAATCACCGCTGGAGCGGGGAGTTCGGTCGCCCAGACCGTCGCCAATTTCTGGGCGGACAAAATGTGGCGGGCGATCCAGCCGGTCGCCGACAACCGCGTCCTCACCCCCTATCTCGCGATCGCGGCAACGCCGGCGCGGCAGAAACTGGAGGCGCTCGACGCGACCATCGAGCAGCTCAAGCGCGACTTCGGCCGCTGGCAAGTGCCGTGGGGCGAGGTCAACCGCTTCCAGCGCATCTCACCCGCGATCGACCATCCGTTCAACGACGCCGCGCCGAGCATCCCGGTGCCGTTCGCTTCTGCGCGGTGGGGCAGCCTCGCCTCGTTCGGTGCGGGGCCGAAACCGGGCACCAAGAAATGGTACGGGACCAACGGCAACAGCTTCGTGGCGGTGGTCGAGTTCGGCAAGCGCATCCGCGCCAGGGCGGTGACCGCGGGCGGCGAAAGCGGCCATCCGGATTCGCCGCACTTCAACGATGAGGCGCTGCGTTACGCCTCGGGCGCGCTGCGCGACGTTTATTTCTATCCCGATCAGCTGAGGGGCCATACCGAGCGCGTTTATCGCCCGGGCGAATAACCGCCGCTTAGTGCGCGGGCGTTTCCATGATCTCGGTCAGGACCCCGCCCATGTCTTTGGGGTGGACGAAGAACACCAGCGTGCCGTGCGCGCCCATGCGCGGCTCGCCGAGCACGCGGGCGCCCCTGGCTTCGAACTCGGCCCTGGCGGCGTGGATGTCGGGCACTTCGAAACAGACATGATGCTGCCCGCCGAGCGGGTTCTTCTCGAGGAACTTCACGATCGGTGAATTCTCGCCCAGCGGCTCGATCAGCTCGATCTGGCTATTCGGCGTGTCGACAAAGCAGACGCGCACGCCTTGCGCGGGCAGGTCGAACGCCGGCCCATGCGGCTCCGCGCCGAACATGTTGCGGTAGGTCTCGAGGCTCCGCTCGATCGACGGGGTTGCAACGCCGACATGGTTGAGGCGGCCGAGTTTCATATCCATTCTCCGCGCCGCGACAGCGGCTGCAATTTGATCACGCGAAGCCGCGAAGAACGCGAAGAGAAGAACAAGCGCAAGTCCTTCGCGTCTTCGCGTCTTCGCGTGACAAAAGACCGCAGCGCTTCGCTGGCGGTCGGAATCAATGCTCGACCGTCACGTCCGTCGTTACCGAGTTGGCGATGAAGCAGGCTTCGTGGGCGCGGTGGTGGAGGTCGGCGATCGCAGCCTCGTCAGGCGGCATTCCGGCCCAGACTACGCGCGGGCGCAGCGTGACCCGCGTCATCGCCATCTTCCCGTCGGCGCGCTTCTCGAGCACGCCTTCCGCCTCATCGACATAGCTGTCGAGCACGAACCCCGCCCGCCGCGCGAAATCGACGAAGAACAGCATGTGGCAGGACGACAGCGAGGCGATGAACGCCTCCTCGGGATCGACGCCGGCCGGGTCGCGACCAGGGAGCGGGGACGACGTGCGGGCTTGGCCCGACGCGGGCACGGTCGCGCCGCCGTCGAACGCCCATTCATGCGCGCGGCTGTACTGGCCCTTGGAGAAGTCGCCGCCGTCCGATGCGGTTCCAGCGGATGGTGGCGGTGTAGGTGCTCATATCGATTCCTTACGATCGTGACACAATGTCGTGTGCCGCGTCCGCATTAGGCGGATGACCATGGCAGTCGGAATGGATGCATCAACAGTTCGTGCAGTCGATTCCCAAATAGATGCGAAAGCTCGTTCACCTCGTCGCGTGTATAGCGCTGTTTCCCCCGCACCATCATGCTGACTTTGGCCTTGTTCCAGTCCAGAGTCGTGCACGATGTCAGCCTGCTTCTTTCCGCAGGTCATCAATGCCGACTCAACTAGATACCAGTCGACTCAGAACTGAACCCGTTCTACGCTGAAGTGCCCGTTGACAATCGGTCGACTATCACAGCGGAATATTGTCGTGCTTCTTCCACGGATTTTCGAGCTGCTTGTTGCGCAGCTTGCGTAGCCCCATCGCCACCCGCCGCCGCGTCGAGTGGGGCATGATCACCTCGTCGATGAAGCCCTTGCTCGCGGCGACGAAGGGATTGGCGAAGCGCTCTTCATATTCGCGGGTGTGCTCGGCGATCTCCGCCGCCGTCTTGCCGCGGAAGATGATCTCGACCGCGCCCTTCGCGCCCATCACCGCGATCTCGGCGGTCGGCCAGGCGTAGTTGAGGTCGCCGCGCAAATGCTTGCTCGCCATGACGTCGTAGGCGCCACCATAGGCCTTGCGCGTGATCACCGTGATCTTGGGCACCGTCGCCTCGGCATAAGCGAACAGCAGCTTGGCGCCATGTTTGATGATGCCGTGATGCTCCTGCCCGACGCCGGGAAGGAAGCCGGGGACGTCGACGAAGGTCAGGATCGGGATGTCGAACGCGTCGCAGAAGCGCACGAACCGCGCGGCCTTTTTCGATGAGTTGATGTCGAGCACGCCGGCGAGCACCGTCGGCTGGTTGGCGACGACGCCGACCGTGCGCCCTTCGATGCGGATAAAGCCGGTGATGATGTTCGCCGCATGCTTCGGCTGAAGCTCGAAGAAGTCACCCTCGTCGGCGACCTTCCGGATCAGCTCGTGCATGTCGTAGGGCGTTGCCGCGCTCGGCGGGATCAAGGTGTCGAGGCTGTCTTCCAGGCGCTCGGCCGGGTCGTCGCACGGCCGCTCGGGCAAATCGTGGCGGTTCGACAAGGGCAGGAAGTCGACGAACTCGCGCGTCGCCAGCAGCGCGTCGATGTCATTTTCGAACGCGACGTCGGCGACGCCACTCTTGGTGGTGTGGGTGACCGCGCCGCCCAGCTCCTCCTGCGTCACCACTTCGTTGGTGACGGTCTTCACCACGTCGGGCCCGGTGACGAACATGTAGCTCGAATCCTTCACCATGAAGATGAAGTCGGTCATCGCCGGCGAATAGACCGCGCCGCCCGCGCACGGGCCCATGATCAGGCTGATCTGCGGGATGACTCCGGAGGCGAGGACGTTGCGCTGGAACACCTCGGCATAGCCGGCGAGGCTGGCGACGCCTTCCTGGATGCGCGCGCCGCCTGAGTCGTTGAGGCCGATGACCGGCGCGCCGACCTTCATCGCCATGTCCATGACCTTGCAGATCTTCTGCGCGTGGCGTTCGCTCAAGCTGCCGCCGAACACGGTGAAATCCTGCGCGAAGACATAGACCAGGCGGCCGTTGATCGTGCCCGATCCGGTGACCACGCCATCGCCCGGGATCCGCTGCGTTTCCATGCCGAAATCGACGGCATTGTGCTCGACGAACATGTCATATTCTTCGAAGCTGGCGGGATCGAGCAGGACGCTCAGGCGCTCGCGGGCGGTCAGCCGGCCCTTGGCGTGCTGCGCTGCGATACGCTTCTCGCCCCCGCCAAGCCGGGCCGCCTCGCGCCGCTTCTCGAGTTCTTCGATCGTGGTTGCCATCGGCGCCATCGTCCCCATCTAAGACTGGGCGCTCCTCCTTCCACGAGCGGCTTGGCCGGTCAATCGGGCGGACTGGCGATTGTTGCAGTGCAGCAATGATGAAAACGGTGTAACCTGAACCCGTGTTCCGGAACCGTAATGCCTCTTGGCCCGTTCTTTCACGGGCAGTTAACAACACGGAGGATAAACGGAAAATGCTGATGCGCGTCGGGGTACCTGTAGAGTCGATGACCGGACATCCGGAACCGACTCCCGCGCCCGCAACCTTGATCTGCTTCTCGCACTTGCGGTGGAACTTCGTGTTCCAGCGGCCGCAGCATTTGATGAGCCGCTTCGCGCGGGAGATGGACGTGATCTACTGGGAAGAGCCGGCTGAGATCGGCGCCAGGGAAACGGCCTTCCTCCAGGTCCGCGAGGCGGAGGACGGCTCAAAGGTTCGAATTGCCGTTCCGCATCTTCCGCAGGGCATGCCCGAGCATGCTCGCGAAGCCGCGCTGAGCCGCTTGCTCGACGCCCATATCGCCGCCGTGCGCGGTCCGCTGATCGCCTGGTATTACACGCCGATGATGCTGCCCTTCTCGAAGCACATCACACCCGACGTCACGGTCTATGACGCGATGGACGAGCTATCGAAGTTCAAGTTCGCGCCGGAGCATCTGCTCGGTTACGAGCAGGAATTGATCGACCGCGCCGACGTCGTCTTCACTGGTGGCTCGTCGCTGTACGAAGCGAAGAAGCACCGCCACCACAGCGTTCATTGCTTCCCGTCGTCGGTCGACCGGGCGCATTTCGCCAAGGCGCGCGCCGCCTTGTTCGACCCCGTGGACCAGGAAGAGCTGCCGCGCCCGCGGCTCGGCTTCTACGGAGTCATCGACGAACGCTTCGATACCGAACTGCTCGCCCGCGTCGCCGAAATGCGCCCCGACTGGCAGTTCGTGATGGTCGGGCCAGTGGTGAAGATCAGCGAAGACGATCTGCCGAAGCGGCCCAACATCCATTACCTCGGGTCGAAGACTTATCCCGAGCTGCCCGCCTATCTGTCGGGTTGGGACGTGGCGCTGATGCCGTTCGCGATGAACGAATTCGACGCAGTTCATTTCGCCGACCAAGACTCCCGAATATCTCGCTGGCGGGAAGCCGGTGGTGTCGACGCCGATCAGGGACGTCGTGCGCCATTACGGTCACCTCGAGGGCGTGAAGATCGCTTCGACACCGGAAGAGTTCATCGCGGCTTGCGAGGAAGCGCTGATCCTGTCGGCAGCGCCCGAAAGTGGCTGGCTGGCCGAGGCCGATTTGATGCTGTCGGCGGCGAGCTGGGACACGACCCAGGCGCGCATGGCCGGGCTGGTCCACGATGTGCTCGGCACGAGGAACGCCGGGGCTTCGTCGGCGCTGCTGGTGGCGGCCGAATGAGCCAGGCAATCGCGTTCGGCAGCGGGCGCTTCGACTATCTGATCGTCGGGGCCGGCTTTGCCGGCTCCATTCTTGCCGAGCGCCTGGCATCGCAGCATGGCGCGCGCATCCTGCTGATCGACCGACGGCCGCATGTCGGCGGCAATGCCTACGACGAGCCCAATGAGGCCGGCATTCTCTATCACAAATACGGGCCGCACATCTTCCACACCAACAGCGAGCAGGTCGTCGATTACCTGTCGCAGTTCACCGAATGGCGCCCGTACGAACATCGCGTCCGCGCCGTCGTCCGCGACAAGCTGGTGCCGATTCCGATCAACCGGACGACGCTGAACGAGCTGTTCGGCCTCGACCTCCAGACCGATGACGAGGCGGCCGATTATCTCGCCTCGCGCGCCGAGCCGGTCGACGACATCCAGACCTCCGAGGACGTCGTCGTCAACGCGGTCGGGCGCGAGCTCTACGAGCTGTTCTTCCAGGGCTATACGCGCAAGCAATGGGGGCTCGACCCGAGCGAGCTCGACAAGTCGGTCACCGCGCGCATCCCGACCCGGACCAACACCGACGACCGCTATTTCACCGACACCTTCCAGGCGATGCCGAAGCATGGCTACACCGCGATGTTCGAGAAAATCCTCGCCAATCCGCTGATCGAAGTGCGCACCGGCGTCGACTTCCGCGACTACAAGGACGGGTGGCAGGAGATCGCCGACCATCTGATCTTCACCGGCCCGATCGACGAATATTTCGATCACCGCTTCGGCAAGCTGCCCTACCGCAGCCTGAAGTTCGACCACCAGACGCTCGAGCAGGAGCGGTTCCAGGACACCGGCACCGTCAACTACCCCTCGCCGGACGTGCCCTACACGCGGATCAGCGAGTACAAGCATCTCACCGGCCAGGAAGCGCCCGTGACGACCATCACCTACGAATATCCCTCGGCCGAGGGCGATCCTTATTATCCGATCCCGCGCGCCGAAAATCAGGAGCTGTTCAAGCGCTACGAAGCGCTTGCCGACGCGACCGCAGGAGTCACGTTCGTCGGGCGGCTCGCGACCTACCGTTATTACAACATGGACCAGATCGTCGGCCAGGCGCTGGCGACCTTCCGTAAGCTCGACGAGAAGCGGGAACTCTCCAAGTCCGCTGCCGTTGCGGCTGCGTGACTCCCCAAAACGCGACCGCAGTTCCCGCGCCCTTAACGGGCACTTACGCCAACCCCATCCTCGATGCGGATTTTCCCGATCCGGCGGTGATCCTGGCCGGCGACGGTCATTATTACGCCTATGCGACGCAAACCTTGCGCGAGGGCCATTGGATCAACATCCAGGTCGCCCGCTCGGCCGACCTCGTCCACTGGGAAATCCTTGGCGACGCGATGCCGCACAAGCCTGGCTGGGCGCAGGATACGCAGGATTTCTGGGCGCCCTATGTGCTTCGCGATGGCGACCGCTACCTCATGTATTATTCGGCCACGCCCGATGTCTGCGATGTCCCCGAACGCGGCCATTGCCTGGCGATCGCCGTGTCGGACTCGCCCGCGGGCCCGTTTAGCGACATTGGCCTGCCGCTGCTGCACGGCCTTGGCTTTGAATATATCGATCCGATGGTGTTCGACGACCCGGCGAGCGGGCGCCACTTCCTCTACTGGGGCTCGGGCTTCCAGCCGATCCGGGTCCAGGAACTGTCCGGCGACCGGATGTCGTTCGCGCCGGGCAGCGAGCCGGTCGAGCTGGTCTGGCCCAACCCCGTCGAAGGCGCTTTCCCGCGCCTCGTCGAGGCGTCTTGGGTAATCCTCCGCGACGGCACTTATTATCTGTTTTATTCGGGCGATAATTGCTGCGGGCCCGACGCCGAATATGGCGTGATGGTGGCCCGCTCGACCGATCCGCTGGGGCCGTTCGAAACGCTCGAGCAGGCGCGCGGCGTGCCCCACAGCCTGATGCTGTTCAAGAGCGAACGGTGGCTCGCGCCCGGCCACAATTCGGTCGTCACCGACAGGGCCGGCGAGCAATGGATGATCTATCACGCCATCGATGTGAACCGGCCGCGCCAGCGCCAGGAAGACGAGGTCAACAGCCGCCGGATCATGCTCATCGACCGCATTCAATGGCGCGACGGCTGGCCGTTCATCGGCACCCCGTCGGAGACTTCGCAGGCCGCGCCGGTCGTCTAGCCGCGCCGTCCGCCGGCGATTGCCTTCAGTTTCACCGGCGCATGGCCGAACCGCGCCCGCTGCGCCGCGAACTCTTCGAGCAGGCGCTGGTCGACGTGGCGCGTGCCGTCGGCGACGACGCTGGACAGCAGGCCGGTTTCCGCGTGGCGTGAGTTGTCCCAGCCGGGGTAGGCGGTGATCGGGTACCAGCAGATGCCGCGCACGTTGGCGCCGCGGTCCAGCGCGTCGCGCACCTCGTTGCAGACATAATGGAGCCACGACGGCTTGGGGCTGCCTTCGGCCCCGGTTTCCGACAGGAAGATCGGCTTGCCGTAGCGCTCGGCAATGTCGACCAGCAGCTCGCACAGCGGGCGGTATTCATGATGGCCCATGGGGATCGTCGGCCCATCGAAATACCATTGGTTGTGCGGGTAGTAATTGAGCCCGATGACATCGACGAGCGAGGGGTCGCCGCCGAACTCAGGGCGGTCCAGTCCCAGGATCCAGTCATAGGCCTCGTACATGCCTTGAAGGTTGCGTTCGGCCTTGCGGACGGTCGGGCGGCGGCGGTTGTGCGGCGCGATGTGGATCAGCGGCTCCGCGCCGATGATGGTGGACTCGGGCCAGCGCTGCTTGATCGCCCGCGATGCGGCGATGGCGCTGCGCACCATCTGCTCCTTGAACCAGCCTTGCTCCTCCGGCCCGGCCGGCGGGAAATAGCCGTCGTCCACCGCCCAGGAGATGAAGTTGATCTCGTTGAGCGGGCACACCATCGGCGGCCGCTTGGTGACCGTCTGCCGGAACTCCAGCGCCGCCATGGCGAAGTCGGTGAAGCGCTCGGGAAAGTCCGCCGCGCCCTGGTCCACGCAATCGGGGGAGCCGTAGTGGAACAGGTCCCAGATGATCTCGACTCCCGCCTCCTCGGCCGCGTCCAGCATCGGCAGCCAGCTCGACCAGTCGTAGCTTCCGGCAGTCTTCTCGATCAGGTGCCAGCGCAGGCCGTCGCGCAGCGTCAGGAACCCCAGGTCGCGGCACTGGCGATAGTCCGAGGCAGCATGCTTGTCGTGGCTGGTCGCGCGGATCAGGTCCAGCCGCACGCCGTCGCGCCGCCGGTGCGACGAGCATTCGAAATCCGGCCTGGAAAAAGCTGGCGAAGGGGCGGCTTTCCATCATGTCAGGCACCAATGCGTGAAAAACGAAATTGAGCCGTAACGACCGCACTTATGGCACGGTCCATCCCAAGGGTGGAGGTTCGTTGTTCGCCGCGCTAAGCCCCGGCCGTGACCAAAAGCTCGACCGACAAGCCTTCGAAATCCGACTGGGACGCGCTCGCCGCGAAGGAATCGCGCGGCAAGGATTTGAGCCGGGAAACGGTCGAGGGGATCCAGCTTCACACCGTCTACGGTCCCGACGATGCGGATCGACAGCGGCTAGCCCGGCGTCGCGCCCTTCACCCGCGGCCCCTATGCGACGATGTACGCCGGGCGGCCGTGGACCATCCGCCAGTACGCCGGCTTCTCGACCGCCGAGGAATCCAACGCCTTCTACCGCCGCAACCTCGCCGCGGGGCAGAAGGGCCTGAGCGTCGCCTTCGATCTCGCCACCCACCGCGGCTACGACAGCGACAATCCGCGCGTCGCCGGCGACGTCGGCATGGCGGGCGTCGCGATCGACAGCGTCGAGGACATGAAGTTGCTGTTCGACGGCATCCCGCTTGGGCGAGATGTCGGTCAGCATGACCATGAACGGCGCGGTGCTTCCGGTCATGGCCTTCTTCATCGTCGCCGGCGAGGAGCAGGGCGTTCCGCGCGCCGAGCTCACCGGCACGATCCAGAACGACATTCTGAAAGAGTTCGCGGTCCGCAACACCTACATCTACCCGCCCGAGCCGAGCATGCGGATCGTCAGCGACATCATCGCTTATTGCGCGGCGGAGATGCCGAAGTTCAACTCGATCTCGATCAGCGGCTATCACATGCACGAGGCCGGGGCGACGGCGGTGCAGGAGCTCGCCTACACGCTCGCCGACGGCATGGAATATGTCCGCGCCGCGCAGGCCGACGGGCTCGACATCGACGATTTCGCGGCGCGCCTCAGCTTCTTCTGGGGCATCGGCATGAACCTGTTCATGGAGGTCGCCAAGCTGCGCGCGGCGCGCACGCTGTGGCACCGGATCATGACCGAGCTCGGCGCGCAAGAAGGACGAAGTCGAAGCGGCTTCGCACCCATTGCCAGACGAGCGGCGTGTCAGCCTGACCGAGCAGGACCCGTACAACAACATCATCCGCACCACGATCGAGGCGCTGGCGGCGGTGCTCGGCGGCACCCAGTCGCTGCACACCAACAGCTTCGACGAAGCGATCGCGCTGCCGACCGATTTCTGCGCGCGCATCGCCCGCAACACGCAGCTGATCCTGGCCGAGGAAAGCGGCGTCACCGCGGTCGCCGATCCGCTCGGCGGCAGCTGGTACGTCGAGGCGCTGACCCGCGAGCTGGAGGAAAAAGCCTGGGCGCTGATCGAGGAGGTCGAGGCGCATGGCGGCATGACCAAGGCGGTCGCCGAAGGCCTGCCCAAGCACCGCATCGAGGAAGCCGCCGCGGCGCGCGCGGCCAAGGTCGACACCGGCGAGACGGTGATCGTCGGCGTCAACCGCTACCGGCTGGCGGAGGAAGAAGAGCATGACTTCCTCGAGGTCGACAATGCCAAGGTCCGCGCGGGGCAGATCGCGCGGATCGAGAAGGTGCGCGCGGGGCGCGACGAGGCGAAGGTGCGGGCGGCGCTGGATGCGCTTGAGCGCGCGGCCGAAAATCCTCCCCGAAACGGGGAGGGGGACCGCGCGAAGTCGTGGTGGAGGCGAGCGCGCGAGCACGGTGCGTGGGCCCCCTCCGTCAGCCTTCGGCTGCCACCTCCCCGTCCCGGGGAGGAGCGAACCTGCTCGCCCTCGCCGTCGATGCCGCCCGCGCCCGCGCTACGCTCGGCGAAATCTCGGACGCGCTGGAGCGCGCGTTCGGCCGCTACGGCACCACGCCCGAGCCGGTGCGCGGCATCTACGGCAAGGCGCGTCGCGACGGCCGCTGGAAGCTGGCGGAAGAGGGCACGCAATCGGTCGCCGAACGCCTCGGCCGCAAGCCGCGGATCATGGTCGCCAAGATGGGCCAGGACGGCCACGACCGCGGCGCCAATCTGGTCTCGTCGGCGTTCACCGACCTCGGCTTCGAAGTGATCCCCGGACCCCTGTTCCAGACCCCGCGCGAGACCGCGCAAATGGCGGTCGAGCATGACGTCGACGTGGTCGGCGCAAGCTCGCTCGCCGCGGGCCACCGGACGCTCATCCCGGAGATGATCGAGGCGCTGAAGGACATGGGCCGCGCCGACATCAAGGTGGTCGCGGGCGGGGTCATCCCGCCGCAGGATTATGCCGCGCTCCGCGCCGCGGGCGTGCAGGCGATCTTCGGCCCCGGCACCAACCTCGCCGACGCCGCCGACGAAGTGCTGCGCCTGCTCGGCCACAACCGCCCGCCGCTGGATGAGGCGGCGGAGTGAGTTCGCCTGCTCTCCCGGACTTGCGGGATCCGGGGTCTAGGCGGACGGGCATGTGCGTGCCATGCATCGACAGTGCCCTGCACCCCGGACCCGTTCGCCGGGCGAACGGGAAGGGGACGCTGATGTTCAAGAAAATCCTGATCGCCAATCGCGGGGAGATTGCGTGCCGGGTGATCCGCACCGCGCGGCGCATGGGGATCAAGACCGTCGCGGTCTATTCCGACGCCGACGCGCGCGCGCCGCATGTGAAGATGGCCGACGAGAGCGTGCGGCTCGGCCCGCCGCCGGCGTCCGAATCCTACCTCAAGGCCGAGCTGATCATCGACGCGTGCAAGGCGACCGGCGCCGAGGCGGTGCACCCGGGCTACGGCTTCCTGTCGCGAGCGCGAGAGCTTCGCCAAGGCGCTGGCGCAAGGCCGGCATCGCCTTCATCGGCCCGCCGCCCAAGGCGATCGCGGCGATGGGCGACAAGATCGAATCCAAGAAGCTGGCGCAGAAGGCCGGCGTCAACATCGTCCCCGGCTATCTCGACGACATCGCGACGACCGACGAGGCGGTGAAGATCGCCAAGGACATCGGCTTCCCGGTGATGATGAAGGCCTCGGCCGGCGGCGGCGGCAAGGGCATGCGCCTCGCCTGGAACGAGAAGGACGTGCGCGAGGGCTTCGACAGCGTGAAGCGCGAGGGCCTCGCCAGCTTCGGCGACGACCGCGTGTTCATCGAGAAGTTCATCGAGGCGCCGCGCCACATCGAGATCCAGGTGCTCGGCGACCAGCACGGCAACATCCTCTATCTCGAACGAGCGCGAATGCTCGATCCAGCGCCGCAACCAGAAGGTGGTCGAGGAAGCGCCGTCGCCGTTCGTCTCGCCCGAAATGCGCAAGGCGATGGGCGAGCAGGCGGTCGCGCTGGCGCGGGCGGTCGGATATTATTCGCGCGGGCACGGTCGAGCTGATCGTCAACGGCGCCGACCCGACGCGGCAAGAGCTTCTACTTCCTCGAGATGAACACCCGGCTGCAGGTCGAGCATCCGGTGACCGAGGAGATCACCGGCCTCGACCTGGTCGAGCAGATGATCCGCGTCGCGGCGGGCGAGAAGCTGGCGTTCACGCAGGACGATGTGAAGCTCAACGGCTGGTCGGTCGAAACGCGCGTCTATGCCGAGGACCCGTACCGCGGCTTCCTGCCGAGCACGGGGCGGCTGGTGCGCTATTGGCCGCCCAAGCAATCCCCCTCCCGCTTGCGGGAGGGGCTAGCGGAGGGCCTGACGAAGCCCCTCTCTCGCGCGAACAATCCGCTCCCCCGACCCCTCCCGCAGAGCGGGAGCGAGGAGTCCGCGTCCGCGTCGACGACGGCGTCGCCGACGGCGGCGAGGTCAGCATGTTCTACGACCCGATGATCGCCAAGCTGATCACCTGGGCGCCGACGCGCGAGGCGGCGATCGACGCGCAGGTCGCCGCGCTCGACCAGTTCGTGATCGACGGCATCAGCGACAATGTCGATTTCCTCTCCGCGCTGATGCAGCACCCGCGCTTCCGCGAAGGCGAACCTCGCGACCGACTTCATCGCCGACGAATATCCCGACGGCTTCGACGGCGCGCCGGCCGACGCGCAGTTGATCGCCGACCTCGCGGTCATCGCCGGCATGGTCGTCGGTGATCACCGACGAGCGCGCGGCCGAGATCGACGGCCAGCTCGGCCCGCCGATCGCACTCCGCCGTGCGAGCGCGTCGTGTGCATCGGCGAGCGAACGGCACGTCGTGCGGATCAAGCCCTACAAGGGCGGCACGCTCGCGGTGCTCGATGGCGGCGAGCTGATCGACATCGTCGGCCGCTGGGTGCCGGGGCAGCGGCTGCTGTCGCGTCGTCGTCGACGGCCGCCACCGCATCGTCCAGGTCCGCCGCGTCGGCCGCGACTGGGAGCTGCAGACGCGCGGGCGCGAGCCACCAGGTGCAGGTGCTTCCGCCCCACGTCGCCGAGCTCGTCGAAGCACATGATCGAGAAGGCGCCGCGCCGGACCTGTCGCGGCTGCTGCTCGCGCCGATGCCGGGGCTGCTGACCAGGCTCGACGTCGCGGTCGGCGACAAGGTCGAGCCCGGCCAGCCGGTCGCGGTGATGGAAGCGATGAAGATGGAGAACATCCTCCGCGCGCCCAAGGCGGCGACGGTCAAGGCGACCCCGGCCAAGGCCGGCGACAGCCTCGCGGTCGATCAGGTCATCGTGGAGTTTGAGTAGCTAGCGATCTATCTGAGACGTGCGGGTCTGGCAGCTCAACTTTGATCCGTAGTGCCTGCATCACCGACTCGCGGTCTCATCCGCCGCACAAGTTCCGCATCACAGGTAACGGCGGTCGTCGAGCGAGCTGCAGATTCCGCCGGATCTTCGATGCTAGAATGGCGAGGCATGTCAGCGACCAATGGCGACCAATGAAAACGCTCACTGCGTGGCATCGTGTTCGTAGCCTTCCACAGGCACAGCTGAGCCGTAACTCAGGTCATGTCCTGCGTCGCATTGCCGACGAATGAATCAACGCTGTCGTGTCGAAGTGATTCACCTACGACTCGAAAGTGTAGCCTCGGCCACTTGCAGGCGGATGTGAGCTGATGCCAGCGGAAGATGAGACTTCGCAAATCGCCAACTCCACGCTCATCATGCTTAGCGCTCCGCTCAACTCACTCCGCCTGAGCTTGCCCGTCGCGGTCTTGGGCAGCGCGTCCACGAACTCGATCTCGCGCGGATATTTGTAGGGCGCGATCTGCTGCCTTGGCGAAGCCTGCAGCTCTGCGACCAGCTCGTCCGCTCGGCTCGGCGAAATCGCGCGAGCACCACGAACGCCTTCACCTTCTGCCCGCGCTCGGGGCAGGGCACGCCGATCACCGCGCATTCGGCGACCGCGGGGTGCGACGAGCAGCGCATTCTCCACTTCCGGCGCGCCGATATTGTAGCCCGAGCTGACGATCATGTCGTCGCTGCGCGCGAGGTACCAGATAATAGCCGTCGGCGTCGCGGCGGTAGGTGTCGCCGGTGACGTTCCAGCCGTTCTCGACATAATTCGTTCTGGCGCGGGTCATCGAGGTAGCGGCAGCCGGTCGGGCCCTTGATCGCGAGGCGGCCGACGCCTTCGTCCAGCGGCTTGCCGTCGGCGTCGAGCACGGTCGCTTCATAGCCCGGCACCGCCTTGCCGGTTGAGCCGGGGCGGATGTCGTCGCCGGCGGCGGAGACGAAGATGTGCATCATCTCGGTCGAGCCGATGCCGTCGATGATCGCGATTCCCGTGCGCTCCTTCCACGCGCGCCAGGTCGCTTCGGGCAGATGCTCGCCGGCGGAGATGCAAGTAGCGCAGCGTCTTCAGCGCCTCGTCGAGCGTCGGGCTGCGACAGCATCGCCTTGTAGGCGGTCGGCGCGGTGCCGAGGTGGGTGACGCCGAGCTTCACGATCGCCTCGAGCAGCGCCGGCGGGCTCGCCTGCTCGATCGTCGCGCTCGCCGCGCCGAAGCGCAGCGGGAACATCGGCGTGATGCCGAGCCCGAAGGTGAAGGCCATCGGCGCGCTGGTCAGGAAGACGTCGCCGGGCTTCGGACCGACCAGATGCTTCGCGAACGTGTCGCACGGCGCGAGCACGTCGCGGTGGAACTGGACGCAGCCCTTGGGCACGCCGGTGGTGCCGCTGGTGAAGGCGATGATGCACGGGTCGTCGCGGCCGGTGTCGGCGGGCGGAAGCGGCTGCAGCGACGCGCGTGCGCGTCTCCAGCTCGCCCTTGCCCGTAATCGCCGTCATATTTGACGATGTGCTTGACGCTGTGCGTCTGCTCGACCGCCTGGCGGAAGTCGCCGATGAAGCGGCTGTCGACGATCGCGTGGCTGATTTGCGCGCGCTCGATCACCGTCGCGATTTCGCCCGGGCGCAGCAGCGGCATGGTCGCGACCACCACGCCGCCGGCTTTCAGCACGCCGAGCCACGCGGCGAACATCGTGTAGCCGTTCGGCCCGCGCAGCAGCACGCGGTTGCCGGGGATCAGGCCCTGCTCCTCGACCAGCAGCCGCGCGATGCGCCCGCTGAAATCGTCGAGCTCGGCATAGGTCCAGCGGCCATGATCGTTGACCACCGCCAGCGCATCGGGCGCGCCGCCCTTCAGCAACTCCGCCGCCGCGTTCAGCCGCTCGGGATATTGCAGCTCGGGCAGGTCGAAGCGGAATTCCGGCAGCAGCTCCGGCGGCGGCAGGCGGTCACTGACAAACGGATCATACGTCATTGCGAGCGAAGCGAAGCAATCCAGGATTTGGCTCACGCGAAGGCGCGAAGAACGAAGGCGATGGCGCTGGCTCCATCCTTCGCGTCTTCGCGTATTCGCGTGGAATCACTTCCTTCATTCCTCGACCACCGCCGTCGTCTCGATCTCGACCTTGGCGGCGCTTTCGACCAGGCCCTTGACCTCGACCAGCGCCATCGCCGGATAGTTCGCGCCCATGATCTCGCGCCACGCGGCGCCGATCTCGTCGCGCGCTGTTCACATATTCGTGCCGGTCGGTGACGTAGCAGGTCATGCGCACGACATGCTCGGGCCCGGCGCCGTCCTCGGCGAGGATCGCCAGAGTGTTACGGAGCGCCCGCGCGAACTGGCCGTGCAGCGTATATTCGGGGAAGCTCTCGTGCTCGTCCCAGCCGACGATGCCGCCGGTGAAGATCATCCGCCCCTTGGCGCTGATGCCGTTCGAATAGCCCTTCGGCCGCGGCCAGTCCGGCCGGCTGCAGGATCTTCATTGCTGTCCCCCCTTCAACAAATCGCGCGCGATGATCTGGCGCTGCACTTCGCTCGCGCCTTCGTAAATCCGCAGCGCGCGGATGTCGCGGTACAGCTCCTCGACCTTGACGCCCTTGGTGACGCCGGCGCCGCCGTGCATCTGCACCGCCGCGTCGATCACCGCCTGCGCGGATTCGGTCGCGTGGAGCTTGGCCATGGCGGCGGCGCGGCGGTTGTCGAGCCCGCCCTCATCCTGCTGCCAGGCGGCGCGGTAGATCAGCAGCGCCGAGGCATCGATCGCCAGCGCCATGTCGGCGAGCTTGGCCTGGGTCACCGCATTGTCGGCGAGCGTGCCGCTGCCGAGCCGCCGGCCCTTGGCGAACGCCAGCGCCTCGTCGAGCGCGCGCCGCGCAAAGCCGAGCGCCGCCGCGCCGACCGTCACCCGGAACAGGTTCAGCGTCTCCATGCCGATGCGGAAGCCCTTCGCCGGGCTCGCCGACGATCGCGTCGGCGGGGACGCGGACATTGTCGTAGGTCAGCCGGGCCAGCGGGTGCGGCGCGACCACTTCGATCCGCTCGGCCACCTCGACCGCTTCGGCCGGGACGATGAACGCCGACAGCCCGCGCGCGCCTTCGCCTTCGCCGGTCCGCGCGAACGTCAGGTAGAAGTCGGCGATGCCGCCGTTGGAGATGTAGGTCTTCTCGCCGACGAGCACCCATTCATCGCCGTCGCGCATGGCGGAGGTGGACATGTTCGCGGCGTCCGACCCGCATTCCGGCTCGGTCATGGCGAAGGCGGCAATCGCCTTGCCGCTGGCGACTCGCGGCAGCCATTCGCGCTTCTGCTCGACGGTTCCGAACAGGCTGATCGCGCCCGATCCCAGCCCCTGCATGGCGAAGGCGAAATCGGCGAGCGCCGAATGATAGGCGAGGGTCTCGCGGGCAATGGCGAGGCTGCGCACGTCGGGCCGACGCTTGGCGTCGCCGACGCTCAATTTCAGGAACCCGGCCGCGCCCAGCTCGCGCACCAGGCTGCGGCATTCGCTGTCGAGGTCGTCCGCAAAGCGGTCGGCCAGGTTCGCCTCGCACCAATTGCGAAGCGTCGTCGGCCAGCTCCCGGTGCCGCGCCTGGAAGAAGGGCCAGGATAGGAAGCTGCGGTCGGCCATCAGTCGCCCTGGAATTCCGGCGTCCGCTTGTTGGCGAACGCTTCATAGGCGCGGTGGAAATCGCGGGTCTGCATGCAATGCGCCTGCGCCACCGCCTCGGCTTCGAGCGCATCCTCGATCGACAAATGCCATTCGGCGTCGAGCTGCTTCTTGGTCACCGCGTGGGCAAAGGTCGGCCCGCGCGCCAGCTCCAGCGCCAAGGCCAGCGCTTCGGCCCGCACGTCCTCGACGACGCGGTTGTAGAAGCCCCAGGCGAGCCCTTCGTCGCTGCTCATGTTGCGCCCGGTGAACAGCAATTCGGCGGCGCGGCCGTGGCCGATCAGCCGCGGCAGGATCGCGCAGGCGCCCATGTCCGCGCCGCTCAAGCCGACGCGCGAAAACAGGAAGGCGGTCTTGCAGCCCGGTTGGCCGAAGCGGATGTCGCTCGCCATCGCCAGTGATCGCGCCGGCGCCGGCGCACACGCCCTCGACCGCGGCGATGATCGGCTGCGGGCAGGTGCGCATCGCCTGCACCAGATCGCCGGTCATTCGGGTGAAGCGCAGCAGGCCTTCCTGATCCATATTCGTCAGCGGGCCGATGATCTCGTGGACGTCGCCGCCCGAGCAGAAATTGCCGCCGGCGCCGGCCAGCACCACCGCCTTGACCCCGCCCCCCTGCCGCAAGGCGTGGAACAGGTCGCGAAGCTCATCATAGCTGTCGAATGTCAGCGGGTTCTTGCGCTCGGGCCGGTTGAGCGTGACCGTGCCGACCCCGTCGGCGAAGTCCCACAGGAAGTGCTTGGGCGCGAAGCTCGCGGGATCGAAGCTCATGCGCTGGTCCCCCCGTCGATGGTGATCGCGGCGCCATTGATGTCGCGCGACACCGGCAGGCACAGCATGGCGATGGCCTGGCCGACCGCTTGCGGATCGACCAGCCGCCCGCTTGCATTCATGTTGGTGATGATCGCCCGCGATTCCTCGCTCGCTCCGCCCGGTGAAGTCGGACACGCGCGCCACCGACTGGTCGGTCATCGGCGTATCGACATAGCCCGGGCAGACCGCATTCACGGTCAGATTGGTCTTGGCATATTCGGCCGCGAGGCTGCGCATCAGGCCGAGCAGCCCGTGCTTCGAGGCGGCATAATGGGCGGCGTAGGGGACTCCACGCAGCCCGGCGACCGAAGCGACGAACACCAGCCGGCCATTGTCGCTTTTGAGTAAGTCGGCGATCGCCGCCTGCGCGCAGTCGAACGCGGCGGTGAGGTTGGTGGCGATGATGCGGTCCCAGCTGTCGCGCTTCAATTTGTGGAACGGCGCGCTTTCGGCGATCCCGGCATTGACGATCAGCAGGTCGATCGGGCCGTTGAGGGTGCGGGCTTCGTCGAAGGCGTTGCGGACCTGCTCGGCGTTGGTGACGTCGCAGCCGATCGCCGCCCCGCCCAGTTTTTCACTGACCGCCAGCAACGGCTCCATCCGCCGTCCCAGCAGCGACAGTTTGGCGCCCGCGGCGTGAAGCTGTTCCGCCGCAGCGGCGCCGATACCCGTGCCGCCGCCGGTGATCAGCGCATGGCGCCCATCAAGCTCGCTCCCCATTGACCAAAGCATTGGCGCAACGGTGCGGAGGTGGCAAGGCGAGCGCCATGAAGATCGCGGTGCTTGAGACCGGGGCTCCGCCCGGCCCCGCTGGCCGACGAGTTCGGCTCCTATCCCGACATGTTCGCGCGGCTGCTCGGGGCCGGGTTTCGAGCTCGAGACGTATCGACGTCGAGGCCGGCGAGCTTTCCCGAAGCGAACGGCCATGGCGCTTATCTCATCACCGGCTCACCCGCGGGCGTCTACGATCCACTGCCATGGATTGAGCCGCTCCAGGACTTCATCCGCGGAGTTTCGCACGCAAAGATGGTCGGTGTCTGTTTCGGCCATCAGGTCATGGCCGAAGCGCTCGGCGGTCACGTCATCAAATCCCCAAAGGGCTGGGGCACAGGTTTGCAGCGCTACGATATTGTTCATGCCGAACCGTGGCTGGATGGCGAGCGCGAAGTCGCCGATCCCCGCGTCGCACCAGGACCAGGTCGTCCGTCAGCCGCCGAATACCGAGGTCGTCGCCCGGTCCGACTTCACGCCCTTCGCCGCCCTGGCGTGGACCGATCGGCCGGCCATCTCCTTCCAGTTCCATCCCGAATTTTCCGTCGGCCTACGCCAAGGCGCTGATCGAAAAGCGCTACGACCGCGTCAACGACCCCGATGCCGCGCTTGCATCGCTCGACGCGCCGAACGACAGCGCGCGCGTCGCGGGGTGGATCCGCAATTTCCTCAATGGAGCCTCGAAATGAAGACCCGCGCCGCCGTCGCTTTCGCGCCCAAGCAGCCGCTCGAAATCGTCGAGGTCGACCTCGACGGACCCAAGGCGGGCGAAGTGCTGGTCGAGATCATGGCGACCGGCATCTGCCACACCGACGCCTACACCTTGGACGGGCTCGACAGCGAAGGGCTGTTCCCCTCGATCCTCGGCCATGAAGGGCGCGGGGATCGTCCGCGAGGTCGGGCCGGGCGTCACCAGCGTCAAGCCGGGCGACCACGTCATCCCGCTCTACACGCCCGAATGCCGCCAGTGTAAGTCGTGCCTGTCGGGCAAGACCAACCTCTGCACCGCGATCCGCGCCACCCAGGGCAAGGGCGTCATGCCCGACGGCACCTCGCGCTTCAGCTACAAGGGCGAGACCATCTTCCACTACATGGGTTGCTCGACCTTCTCTAACTTCACCGTCCTGCCCGAGATCGCGGTTGCCAAAATTCGCGAGGACGCGCCGTTCGCGACCAGCTGCTACATCGGCTGCGGCGTGACCACCGGCGTCGGCGCCGTGATCAAGACCGCCAAGGTCCAGCCGGGCGACAATGTCGTCGTGTTCGGGCTCGGCGGCATCGGCCTCAACGTCATCCAGGGCGCGAAGCTGGTCGGCGCCGAACCGGATCGTCGGCGTCGACATCAACCCGGCGCGCGAGGAGTGGGGCCGCAAGTTCGGCATGACCGACTTCCTCAACAGCAAGGGCATGAGCCGCGAGGACATCGTCGCCAAGATCGTCGAGCTGACCGACGGCGGCGCGGATTATACCTTCGACGCGACCGGCAACACCGAGGTCATGCGCACCGCGCTCGAATGCTGCCACCGCGGCTGGGGCACCAGCATCATCATCGGCGTCGCCGAGGCCGGCAAGGAAATCGCCACCCGCCCGTTCCAGCTGGTCACCGGACGCAACTGGCGCGGCACCGCGTTCGGCGGCGCCAAGGGCCGCACCGACGTGCCCAGGATCGTCGACTGGTACATGGACGGGAAAATCGCGATCGATCCGATGATCACCCATCAGCTGACCCTCGACGAGATCAACCGCGGCTTCGAGCTGATGCACGCCGGCGAAAGCATCCGCGCGGTCGTGGTCTATTGATGGAGATCGTTTCCGAAAACCGCGCCCACGGCGGCCGCCAGCTGGTCGTTCGCCATCTGTCGAGCGCGACCTCGACCGATATGACCTTCTCGATCTTCCTGCCGCCGCAAGCGGAGCAGGGCGGCAAGCTGCCGGTCGTCTGGTATCTCTCCGGCCTGACCTGCACCCACGCCAACGTCACCGATAAGGGCGAATATCGCGCCGCCTGCGCCGAGCTCGGCCTGATCTTCGTCGCCCCCGACACCAGTCCTCGCGGGGAGGGCGTTCCCGATGCGGAGGGGTATGACTTCGGCCAGGGCGCGGGCTTTTACGTCGATGCGACACAAGTACCCTGGGCCGACAATTTCCGCATGTGGACCTATGTCACCGAGGAGCTTCCGACTCTGGTCGCAGCGGAGTTTCCCGCCGACATGAACCGCCAGGCCATCACCGGCCATTCGATGGGCGGCCACGGCGCGCTAACCGTCGCACTTAGCCATCCCGACCGTTTCCGCAGCGTCTCGGCCTTCGCGCCGATCGTCGTGCCAAGCCATGTGCCGTGGGGTGAGAAGGCGCTGGCCGGATATCTCGGCGAGGATCGAACCAAATGGCGCAAGCATGATGCTGTCGCGCTGATCGAAGACGGCGCCCGTGTCCCCGAGCTGCTGGTCGACGTTGGCACCGCCGACATCTTCCTGGAACAGGAGCTCCGCCCTGAGCTGCTCGAGCGGGCCTGCGCGGACGCCGGCATCGCGCTGACGCTTCGGCGCCAGCCCGGCTACGATCACAGCTATTATTTCATCTCGACCTTCATGGCCGACCATCTGCGCTGGCACGCGGAGCGGCTTCGCTGAACGCCATCTGGTACCACCAGGCCCTGTCGCTCGCCGCAGCGCTGGCTTGCGGCCTGCTCATCGGGATCGAGCGCGGGTTCGACCTGCGCCGGCTGGAATCGGGGACGCGGATCGCCGGGGTTCGTACCTTTACTCTCGTTGAACTCGCGGCGGGAATCGCCGGGCTCATTGCGGCGCAGGGATATGGTGTCGTCGCGGCGGCGGTCGTCGCCGGCGCGGCCGCCGTTCTTTCGGTCGGCTACGCTCACCGGCCGGGCCTTGCCGAAAGGCCCGACGCGACAACGCCGGTTGCGGCAATGGTCACGCTCGGGCTCGGCTTCCTGGCCGGTAGCGGCAACCCTGCCCTGGCCATTGCAGGGGCGACAATCGTCACGCTGCTCCTCTCGCTCAAGCGTGAAACCCACGGAATCCTGGACCGGCTGGACGAAAACGACGTCAAGGCGCTGGCGCAATATGCCGTCATTGCCGGAGCGGTCCTCCCGTTTTTGCCTAGCGGCCGCTACGGACCGCTCGGCGCGTGGGACCCACGGCAGCTGTGGCTGGTAGTCATTATCGTCACCGGCTTTTCCTTTCTCGGTTACGTTGCCAACCGCTTGTTCGGCGAACGGCACGGAACCATCGCCACGGCGGTAATCGGCGGGCTCTACAGCTCGACGGCCGTCACCCAGTCGCTCGCCCAGCGCCTCGGAAGAACGAAGACGCCGGGCGCCGAGCCGGCCGGCATCGCCCTCGCTTCCGCGGTGATGTACGTCCGGGTGTTCGTGCTGGTCGCGATTCTCGCAACGCGCATCGCGATCCCATTCGCGATCATCAGCCTGCCGGCGATTCTGGTCGGAGCGGCAGCGGGATGGTGGTTGTATCGCAAGTCACCGCGGTCCGATGCGCCGAACGCGCCTGGGAATCCGATCGCCCTTCTTCCGGCGCTCGGCTTCGTGGTTTTCGTCGCGGCCATGGCTGTCGCCGTGACCTGGGCGGAAGGCCGCTTCGGGCAACAGGGGATCGCGCTGCTCCTGTTGATTTCCGGAAGCGCTAACGTCGATGTCGCGATCGTCACCGCCGGCGGCCTGCCGGAGCCGGCGATTTCGGCGGAGCTGGCTGCGATTGCGCTGGCGGGCACGATTGTCGCCAACATGGCCGTCAAGATCGGGGTCACCCTGGTCTACGCCCGCAGCAAGGGGACTTCAGCGGCAATCGCTCTCGTCGCGAGCACACTGGTGCTCGCCGTGAGCATCGCGATCGCGTGGATGACGATGCTGCGCTGAGATTGGTGACCCCAACGGGACTCGAACCCGTGTTTTCGCCGTGAAAGGGCGACGTCCTAGACCGCTAGACGATGGGGCCGTCCGAAACGGCGGCCCGCCGGTTAGGCGAGGGGCGGCAAAGGGTCAAGCAAGCGCGGCGTCGTCGAGATGCATCTCGGCGGCGTTGCCGCCGTTCCACTCGTCGCGCTTGATCGATCCCGCCAGCCACCAGCGCCGGTCGGCCGGCGATTCGAGCAAAGCGCGGCCCAAGTCGCTGGCCGCGCTGCGGAAGGCGATCCACTTGAAGCTCTTGCCGTCGTCGCCGGCGGCGATGCCGCGGACATGGCCGTCACCGACGATCTGGGTCTTGATCAGCCGCGCCGGGCCCGCCGCGACGCGCGGGCTTGGCCAGCCGGCGCCATAAGGCCCCGCCGCGTCGAGCGCGTCGCATAGCGCCGCCGCCACGCCGCCGGGGGCCAGCAATGCGTCGAGCAGTAAGGCCCGGTCCGCCCGCGATTTCTCGACATCCGCCGCCAGCCGCTCATTGATGAATTCGCGGAACGCCTCCAGCCCACACGGCGGCAGCGTCAGGCCAGCCGCCATGGCATGGCCGCCGCCGGCGATCAGCAGCCCGCTGTCCTTGGCGGCAAGCACCGCCGCGCCAAGGTCGACGCCCGAGATCGACCGGCCCGAGCCCTTGCCAGTGCCGTCCTCGGTTTCGGCGATGACGATCGCCGGCCGCCCGAACCGTTCCTTGATCCGCCCCGCGACGATGCCGATCACGCCTTGGTGCCAGCCGCTGCTCATCACGGTGATGACCGGCGCGTCGGCTTGATCCTTCGCCTGCGCCTCGGCCTGTTCGCACACCAGCATCTCGATCGCGCGCCGCTCTTCGTTGAGCCGGTCGAGCTCGACGGCGATGGTCCGCGCTTCCTCGGGGTCGGTCGAAGTCAGCAGGCGCACGCCCAGGTCCGACTTGCCGACCCGCCCGCCGGCGTTGATCCGCGGCCCCAGCGCGAAGCCGAGGTCGCGGCAGCTCGGGCTTTTCACCAGCCGCGCCGCCTCGGCCAATGCTACTAGCCCGACATTCTGCCGGGCGGCCATGACCTTCAGCCCCTGGGTGACGAACGCGCGGTTAAGGCTTTTCAGCCGCGCCACGTCGGCCACCGTCCCAAGCGCGACCAGGTCGAGTAGGTCGAGCAGCTTCGGCTCGGCCCGCTCGGCAAAGAAACCGCGCCCGCGCAGTTCGCGGACCAGCGCCGCGCCCAGCAAAAAGGCCATGCCGACCGCGGCGAGGTGGCCGTGCGCTGCCCCGTCCTCGCTCTCGTCGAGCCGGTTGGGGTTGATCATTGCGTGAGCCACCGGCAGCAGGCTGGCGCATTGGTGGTGGTCGACGACGATGACGTCGAGCCCGGCGTCGCGCGCCTGTTGCAGCGCGTCGTGCGCCTGGGCCCCGCAATCGACGCAGACCGCGACGCTCGCCCCTCGCGTCCTCAGCTCGACCAGCGCCTTGCCCGAGGGGCCGTAGCCCTCCATCAGCCGGTCGGGGATGTAGACGGTCGGCTCGACGCCAAGCTGCCGGAGCAGCAGCGTCAGCAGCGCCGCACTGGTCGCTCCGTCGACGTCATAATCGCCGAAGATTGCGATCATCTCGCTGCCCTGGATCGCATCGGCCAGCCGCTTCGCGCCCTGGTCCATGTCCTGAAAGCAGCTCGGGTCGGGCAGGAAATCCCGGATCCTGGGGTCGCGATGGCGGGCAAGGTCCTCGCGCGCCACCCCGCGGGCAAGCAGCAGCTCGTCGATCAACGTGTCCATCGGCAGGTTCGGGTCAGCCTCGCGCCGCCAGCGCCACGGCTGGCCGGTCACGGATCGGTCGATGTTGAGCGCGCTCGTCACTTGGCCAATGTAGCTACGCTGGATGCGCGCACCAGTGGCTAATCCTCGGGGCCGACCTTGTGCTGGAGAAGCTCGGAGCGGACGCGCACAGCCCGCTCGGCCAGTCGCGTCTCGGCGAGGAAGACGGCGAAGGCGGTGCCGATCGCCAGCATCGAGGCGATGAACAACAAGGCGATGAGGGTCCCGAAATGGCTGTGCAACGAGAGTCGCCGCGAACAGCAGGACGACGACCAGGCAGGTCAGCAGCGCGGACAGCACCGACATGCCGGTGGCGAAGTTCACCAGCTGCATCCGGCGGTCGACGATCCTCAGTTCCGCCACCCAGCGGTCGTGCTCCTTGCCACGGCTGGCGAGCAGCAGTGGCTCGATCACCCGCGAGCGGTCGACGATCCGCGACAGGCGCGAGGCGCAGACGTTGAGGAAGGCGCCGATGCCGCTCAGCAGGAACACCGGCGCGACCGCGACCCGAACCACGTCGGCGACTTCGGACACCGAGACGTTGGGTACCGCCTGGAGCATCAGTCGGGCGAGCGCTCGCAACTGGCGACTTCGAGCAGCATCAGGCCATTCACCACAAAGCTCGCCGCAAGCACCCAGGCGAAGCTGGCGATCAAGGGCTGGGTCGGGCCGAACAGGCTGACAATGATGGTCGCGATCGACAGGCCGGTGGCCAGTAGCACCGCCAAAGCGAAATCCATCCCCGCGGAGATGACGGTCCAGCTGCGCACCGACCCGCCGGCGCGGCGGCTCGCGGCGACCAGGATCAAGCTGCGGGCCAGCAGCCAGGCGATGACCAGCACGACGTTGGGGAAGAAATGGCCGGTCGGCTTGAGGATGAAGATCAGCCCGGCCAGCAAGGTGACGCAGCCCGCCGCAACGGCAAACGGCCTGGTTTCTCGGCGGAGCAGCCCGGCCAGTGCCTCGATCGTCCCGGCCGCGACCAGCAGCGCGCCAATGACCAGCGAGCCCTGAAGTTTTCCGGCGGCCGGCACCAGCAGGGCGCCCGCGCTCAACAGGATGATCGCCACCCCGGCGAGCGAGATCAGCCTGGCCCGATTGGGTCCTGGCATTTCCGGTTCAACCCGTGTCGCCATGCTTGGGCCCCTGGCTATGGCGCGATCACCCGAAGCGCCTTCTTCCTGATCTTATAGTCGAGCGGAGGCTTGGCGCGAACCACTTCCCCGTCGAGCGAGACGGGAAGCAAGCTGCGCTTGCTCGAGACCCGCAGCCGCTCGACATTGTCCAGGGTGACCATGTCGTCCTTCCGGCTACGGTCGAACAACGCCCGGATGCTCGCAGCGATCAGCCCGCTCCGGGTCTTCTTGCGCATCACGAAGACGGACAGCCGGCCGTCATCCACGCTCTCGCGTTCGCCTGGCGCTCCGATGTCGAGGCGGTAGTCGTTATTGCCGACGAACAGCAGGGGCGTGTCGATGCGCCCGGTTTTCTCCTCGTTCACCGTCAGGGTCAGACGCTGGTGCTTGAAGCGGATGAGCGTGCGCAACGACGCGACCATCATGGCCAGGCGTTTGCTGCGGCCGAGCTTCTTCTGCTGCATCTCGCGGTCGCGGACCATCAAGGGGTAGAGGCCGACCGCGCTGTTGTTGATGAAGGTGCGCCCGTTCATCTCGGCGACGTCGACGCGCCGGTCCTTGCCCTTGGCGATCAGCTTCGCTGCGTCCTCGATTTCGGTCGGGATGCCGAGATCGCGAGCGAAATGATTGAGCGTTCCCAGCGGCATGATGCCAAGCCTGGTGTTGGTCCCGGCCAGCGCCGAGGCCGCCGCGCTGATCGTCCCGTCGCCGCCGCCGACAATCACCAGCGGGTCGCCCCGCTTGGCAATCGCGCGGCAGCGCACCGCGCAATCGCCGCCCGACAGCAATTCGACCTTTGCGTCGATGCCGGCGCGCTTCAGCGCCGCGCCGACCTCGTCGGCCAGTTCGGGCTTTGCGGCCAGCGTGCCCCCGCCGCGATTCAGCAGGACCGGGACCTTTGCGGGCTTAGCCTTCCTTGCCAGTGCACTCTCCGATGCGATGCGCTTCGACGCGCATGCGCATCGCCATTCCTGCGTCTCGTCGCTCCGGCGCCTTCGGTCTTGGTCGACATCTGCATTTCGTAACTTTCGGGCGAATAGGTGCCGGCCATCTGCATGGTCTGCCTGGCCTGTTCCTTGCCGCAATGCATGACGGCGTCGATCTTTCCATTGCCCATGGTGAAATGGTCGTAGCGGCACTCGTTGTTCTTGCCCGCGAAGAAGTCTTCCTTGGGCCGCTTCACGTCCTCGGGCGTCAGGCAGGTCTGATAATCATGCGGCTGGCGCTCGGCCATCATCGCCTTCATCCGATCCGCCATGTCGGCGGGCATGCCAGGCATGTCGAGCTGGTCGATGGTGACCTTGGATTGCCACAGGCCCGGTCTGACCATGCTTTGGTCGGCGCCCGCTTCCCTGACCTTGTTGGCGACTTCGGCGACCGACGCGTCCTTGGCCTTGACCTCGGGCTGCTGCTTGCACGCCACGAGCGGCAGGACGCAGGCGAATAACAGTGCTGCATATCTCATCTGTCGGTTCCCTCTCAGTCGCGTTGCGCGCCACTCGACGCGGCACCATATGCCCCTTCAATGGCGATTCAAATCCGCACCAGCCTGGCAGAGCCGGAGACCTCGGCCGAGTTCGTTCCGCATAAACCGGCGCGGCCCGACAAGGCCGAGGGCGGCAAGACCTTCCAGATCGTCTCCGACTATGAGCCCGCCGGGGACCAGCCGACGGCGATCAAGGAGCTGACCGAAGCGGCGCTCGACGGCGAGAAGAGCCAGGTGCTCCTCGGCGTCACCGGCTCGGGCAAGACCTACACCATGGCCAAGGTCATCGAGAAGCTTCAGCGGCCCGCGTTGGTGATGGCGCCCAACAAGATCCTCGCCGCCCAGCTCTACGGCGAGTTCAAGAGCTTCTTTCCCGACAATGCGGTCGAGTTCTTCGTCAGCTATTACGATTATTACCAGCCCGAGGCCTACGTGCCGCGCTCCGACACCTACATCGAGAAGGAAAGCTCGGTGAACGAGGCGATCGACCGCATGCGCCACTCGGCGACGCGGTCGCTGCTGGAGCGGGACGACGTCATCATCGTCGCCTCGGTCTCCTGCCTCTACGGCATCGGTTCGGTCGAGACTTACTCGGCCATGACCTTCAGCCTCAAGAAGGGCTCGGCCGAGGACCAGCGCGAGGTCATCCGCAAGCTGGTCGCGTTGCAATATCGCCGCAACGACCAGGCCTTCGCGCGCGGCAATTTCCGGGTCCGTGGCGACAGCCTCGAAATCTTCCCGTCGCACTATGAGGACACCGCCTGGCGCGTGTCCTTCTTCGGCGACGACATCGAGGACATCACCGAGTTCGATCCGCTGACCGGCAAGTCGATCGCCAGCCTCGACAGCATCAAGGTCTATGCGAATTCGCACTATGTCACGCCCGGGCCGACGCTCAAGCAGGCGATGGAGGCGATCAGGCACGAGCTTGCCGAGCGGCTGAAGGAGCTGACCGCCGAAGGGCGGCTGCTCGAGGCGCAGCGGCTCGAGCAGCGCACCAATTTCGACCTCGAGATGATCGCCGCGACGGGGTCATGCGCCGGCATCGAGAATTACTCGCGCTTCCTCACCGGCCGGCTTCCCGGCGAGCCGCCCCCGACCCTGTTCGAATATCTCCCCGACAACGCTTTGCTGTTCGTCGACGAGAGCCACCAGACGGTTCCGCAGATCGGCGCCATGGCGCGCGGCGACCACCGGCGGAAGATCACGCTCGCGGAGTACGGGTTCCGCCTGCCGAGCTGCATCGACAACCGCCCGCTGCGCTTCAACGAATGGGACGCGATGCGCCCGCAGACGACCTTCGTCTCGGCGACCCCGGGCCCGTGGGAAATGAACGAGACCGGCGGCGTCTTCTCGGAACAGGTGATCCGCCCGACCGGCCTGATCGACCCGCCGGTCGAGATCAAGCCGGTCGAGGACCAGGTCGACGACCTCGTCAACGAGGCGAAGAAGACCGCGGCCAAGGGCTATCGCACTCTCGTCACCACGCTGACCAAGCGCATGGCCGAGGACCTCACCGAATATCTCCACGAGGCGGGCCTGCAGCGTCCGCTACATGCACTCGGACGTCGAGACGCTCGAGCGCATCGAGCTGATCCGCGAGCTTCGGCTTGGCGTCTATGACGTGCTGGTCGGCATCAACCTGTTGCGCGAAGGGCTCGACATCCCCGAATGCGGGCTGGTCGCGATCCTCGACGCCGACAAGGAAGGCTTCCTGCGTTCGGAGACGTCGCTGATCCAGACCATCGGCCGCGCCGCGCGCAACGTCGACGGCCGCGTGATCCTCTATGCCGACACGATCACCGGCTCAATCGAGCGCGCGCTGGCGGAGACCAATCGCCGGCGCGACAAGCAGCTCGAATATAATGCCGAGCACGGCATCACGCCGGAAACGATCAAGCGCCAGATCCACGACGTCATGGCGCACCTCGCCACCCGCGACGGCGTCGTCGTCGACACCGGCGATGACGAGCGCCCGCATCTCGTCGGCCACAACCTCAAGGCCTATATCGCCGACCTCGAGGAACGGATGCGCAAATCCGCCGCCGACCTCGAGTTCGAGGAAGCCGCGCGCCTCCGCGACGAAATCCGCCGCCTCGAGGAAGACGACCTCGGCATCCCCCACGACCAGCGCGCCGCGCCGCGCCCGCTCGGCAATTCAAGCGAAGGCAAGCCCGGCACCCGCAAGGGCCGCTTCGGCAAGCAGCAGCGGACGCGGTTTGGCGGGCGGCGAGGTTAGCGCCGCCTAGCCTAGCTCAGCGCAGAACGCCCTTCTTCGCCATCGCCCGCGCGTAGAGGAACAGCGCCAGCGCGACGATGATGATGACGTAGGGCATGATGCCGTTGGCGCCCTCATGCATGTCGGCGACCGGCGCCGGGTTGAGCAATTGATAGCCAATCCCCAACAGCGCCCCGAGAAACGACACGCCGAGAGCGGGCACTGCCCAGCGATGGCGAACGAGGAGCAGGATCGAGCCCAGCAATCCGCCCCACACGCCAAACGCCCAGGCCGCCGTCGCCCAGATCGGCAAGCCGTTGACGTAGGCCATGATCGCGTCGGCATCGGCCCCCGGCATCATCGAGCGGACGTAATCCGCCCCGCGCGTCTTGGTCATGAGATAATCGTAGCAGCCGAAGCCGTTCCACAGCAGTGCGAGAACCCCGACGATCCACAGATGGACCGGCGTGCGAGCCTGTGCGGTTGTTGCCATTGGATGTCCCCCTCCACGGCCGCGGCAGCATCCAACGGCCAACTGCGATGAGGCCTGCAATCGTTTCGGCTGTCAACCGTTTCGCAGCGGGGGTGCTTCAGTCGGCGGCGATATCCAGCTTCAGGAGATTGCTTAGCGCGGCCGCGAGCGACTCCAGCTCATAGGGCTTCTGAAGCACCGGAAAGCCGTGGCTTCCGGTGACTTGTTCGCTGTAGCCGGTGGTCAGCAGGATCGGCAGTTCGGGGAAGCGTCCGCGGACCTTGCGCGCCAGCTCGATGCCGCTGATCCCGCCCGGCATCACCACGTCGGTGAAGATCAGGGTCGGCCGCTGCTCGCCGGACAAGCGCTCGAGCGCTTCCTTGGCGCTGTGGGTGATCGTCGCGTCGAACCCCAGCTCGCCGAGCATCCCGCCGGCCAGCTCGGCGACCAGCACGTCGTCTTCGACCACAAGGACCCGGCCGCGCGATCCGTCGCCCTTGTTATCGACCGCAACGGCGCCCTTGCTGACGGGCAGGAACAGCGTGAAGGTCGATCCCTTGCCCGGTTTGGACTCGATGGTCACCGCGCCGCCCACCTGGTTGGCGAAGCCGAATACCTGGCTGAGGCCAAGCCCGGTGCCTTCGCCGAAGCTCTTGGTGGTGTAGAAGGGCTCGAACACGCGGCCCTGGACCTCAGGCGACATGCCCTCGCCGGTATCCGACACGATCAGCTTCACATATTCGCCGCGAAGGTCCTGGGGATCGCCTTCCAGCAAGGCGCTGACCGCGCTGATCTTCAGCGTTCCGCCGTCCTTCATCGCGTCGCGCGCGTTGAAGGCGAGGTTGAGCAGCGCGAGTTCGAGCGCGCCGGGATCGGCCTCGACGTTCCACACATGGTCGGAAATTTCGGTGATGATGTCGATGTTGCTGCGCACCGACGGGCGGATCAGCGTCGTGACGTCTTGCAGGAAGGTCTTGAGGTCGACCGTCTTGATCTCGAGCTGCTGGGCGCGCGCGAAGGCCAGCAATTGCCGCGTGATCCCGGCCCCGCGCTGCGCCGAGTTGCGAATGCCGTCGAGCATCCGCTTCAGCCGCTCCTCGTCGTTCAAATTGCGCATCGCGAGGTCGCAGGCGCCGAGGATGGCGGTCAGCAGATTGTTGAAGTCGTGGGCAAGCCCGCCGGTCAGCTGGCCGAGCGCCTCCATCTTTTGCGAGCGGAACAATTGCTCGCGCGATTCCTCCAGCCGCAGCTGGTTTTCGCGCCGCTCGCTCATGTCGCGGGTGATCTTGGCGAAGCCGATCAACTCGCCGTCATCGTCGCGGATGGCGTCGATGACCACGCTCGCCCAGAAGCGGGTGCCGTCCTTGCGCACGCGCCAGCCCTCGGCTTCGTAGCGGCCGGTTCGCGCGCGGTCTCCAGCGCGCGCTTGGGCACGCCGGCTTCGAGATCCTCGGGCGTGTAGAAGCGGCTGAAATGCTCGCCGACGATCTCGTCGGGAGTGTAGCCCTTGATGCGCTCGGCGCCCGCATTCCAGTTGGTCACATGCCCTTCGGGTGTCGAGCATGAAGATGGCGTAATCGGTGACGCCCTGGACCAGCAGGCGAAAGCGCCGCTCGGCCTCGAGCAGGGATTGCTGGGCCTCGCGCTGCTCGGTCATGTCGCGCGTGATCTTGGCGAAGCCGATCAGTTCGCCGTCCTCGGCGCTGATGCGGTCGATGACGACGCTCGCCCAGAAGCGCGAGCCGTCCTTGCGCACCCGCCAGCCGTCACCCTCAAACCGGCCTTCGGTCCGGGCGATTTCGAGCACTTGCGCCGGCAGGCCGGCTTCGCGGTCCTCATCGGTGTAGAAGGTCGAAAAATGCTCGCCGACGATCTCGTCGGCGCTGGAAGCCCTTGATCCGTTCCGCGCCCGCGTTCCAGCTCGTCACCCGGCCATTCGGGTCGAGCATGTAGATCGCATAGTCGATGACGGATTGGACGAGGAGCTTGAAGGGCTCCTCGGTCAGCGCGGTGGTCAACTCCAAACCCCTCCAAGCGCATGGGTGCACCCCTGCGGAGCACTCAACCCGCAAAGGGTCGATGCGTTGCATCACGCGCTATTTCCTCCAGTCGTTCGGTTGGTCGGAAATGTCGCCAGGCCAGACTATCCGGTTATTTCAGCTTTCCTACAATAAACCTATCAGGTTATCTCGATGCGACTCGGACTGGAGGACGCATGGATCATTCACTCAACGCCGATCGCCTGGTCGACGCCTTGATCGACCGCGAGGGCGGCTATGTCGACCATCCCGCCGACAAGGGCGGCCCGACCTGTTTTGGAATCACCGAAGCGGTTGCTCGGGCGCAGGGCTATCGCGGCGCGATGCGGCAATTGCCGCGTGAGGAGGCGACCGCGATCTACCAGCGCCTCTATTGGCTGCGGCCGCGCTTCGACGAGGTCGCCAAGCGCAGCCCGCCACTCGCCGCCGAGTTGTTCGACACCGGCGTCAACATGGGACCGGCGGTGGCCGCGACCTTCCTCCAGCGGGCGCTGACCGCGCTCAACCGCAACGCCGGCGATTATCCCGACCTCGTCCCCGACGGGCGCATCGGCGACGTCACGCTGCGCGCCCTCGATTCCTTCATGAAGATCCGCGCTCGTGGCGGCGAGACCGTGCTGCTGCGCGCGCTCGAAGCGCTGCAGGGCGAACGCTACCTGCGCCTCGCCGAGCGCCGCCCAGCCAATGAGGCCTTCCTCTACGGGTGGCTGGCGAACCGGATTGGTGAACCAGGTTGAGCTTCCGCTGGCGCACGCGTGGTTACTGCGAACATTCGCGAACATTCAAATTGGAGACATACCGATGAAGCCACTTCCGTCGCCCGGCACGTTCGCCGAAGGCCAGCGCTACGTTTACGGGCTTCTCGCTTCGGCGGCCGGCATGTTCTGCGGCGCCAGCGCCGTCGCCATGGTCGCCCTGCTGATGTGGGGCGGCTGGAGCCGCGCCGAGGAGCATAGCATCGTCCTCATCTTCGGCTGGTCGCTCGGCGGCTTCATCGCCGCCATGGTCGCGGTCATCGTCGGGCTTCTCGCCGGCGGGCCGGTCGGCCGCTTCAAGCTCGCCGCCACCCGCGACGGCGCCTCGGTCGAGGCCGACCAATGATCCTGCGCTTCCTCAACATCCAGGGGATTGCCGGGTTGGCCGCTTCGGCCGCGCTCGCGATCCTGCTGATACTGGCCAAGGGCGACGCTCGCCATTGGCGCAAGCAGAGCGCCCAGTTCGAGCAGCTCTACCAGGGCGAGCAGGCCGCTTTTGCCGGCACCGTCGCCAATTACCGCGCCGCCGCCGCAACCGCGCGAGCCGCGGACCAGGCCAACATCACCCGCGTCGCCGCCGAGCAGCGCGTCATCAACGAAAGGACCGCCGATGATTTCGAAGCCCGCCTTGCTGCTGCCCGCGCTGCTGCTGACCGCCTGCGCCGGGAAACCGCCGTCGCCGCAGCCGATCCCGGCCGTGGCGGAAGCGCGCCAATGCCCAGCCTGGCCGCTGCCCCCTCAGGCGCTGCTCAAGCCGCCGGTCAAGACCGACTTCCTCAATCCGACGCGCTGACCGCGACCGAGCAGGCGATCCAGCTCGACGAGCTGATCAAATGGGTCCGCCGGCAGGCGGCGGTTGACCAACCAACCCTGACGCCGTCATCGCGACCCCGGCCATGAGCCGGGGGAAGCAATCCAGCCGCGTTCACTGGATTGCTTCGTCCTAGGCTCCTCCAAGACGACGGGCATGCCATGAAACCGGACCGGCTCAATGCGCTCACCGACGGGGTGGTCGCGATCGTCCTCACCATCATGGTGCTGGAGATCAAGATCCCGGCCGAACCGACGCTTGCCGCCGCGCTCGAAGCGTTGCCGCTGCTCGGCGCCTACCTGCTCGCCTTCGTCAACGTCGCCATTTACTGGAACAACCATCACCACATGCTGCAGTCGACGCGGACCGTTACCGGCGGCGTGCTGTGGGCCAATCATGCCCTGCTGTTCTGGCTGACCCTGTTCCCGCTGATGATCCGCTGGATCGACGAGGCCGGGGTGACGCCCTGGCCGGTGGCCTCGTTCGGCATCGTCCTGATCGGCGCTTCGGCCGCCTACGTGATCCTGGAACGCGCGCTGATCCGTGCCGAAGGCGAGGAATCGAACGTCAAGCATGCGCTCGGCGGGGGCGCGAAGGAGTGGCTGAGCTTCGCGCTGTACGTGGCCGCCGTGCCGTTCGCGTTCGTCTCGCCCTATATCTCGATCGCCATCTACGTCGGCGTGTCGATCCTGTGGCTGGTCCCGGACCGGCGGTTCGAGCGCGGCTTGCAGCGCTCCGACACGCAACCCACCTGAGCGCCATGGAACAATATCATGGAACCACGATCCTCGGCGTGAAGAAGGGCGGCAGGACCGTCATTGCCGGGGACGGCCAGGTCAGCCTCGGCAACACGGTGATCAAGCCCAATGCCAAGAAGGTCCGCCGCATCGGCGCGGATGGAAAGGTCATCGGCGGCTTCGCGGGCGCCACCGCCGACGCCTTCACCCTCTTCGAGCGGCTCGAAAAGAAGCTCGAGCAATATAACGGCCAGCTGCTGCGCGCCGCGGTCGAGCTCGCCAAGGACTGGCGCACCGACAAATATCTTCGCAACCTCGAAGCGCTGATGATCGTCGCCGACGCCGAGCAGATGCTGATCCTGACCGGCAACGGCGACGTGCTCGAACCCGAAGGCGGCATCGCCGCGATCGGCTCGGGCGGCAATTACGCGCTGTCCGCGGCGCAAGGCGCTGGCGGATTACGAGCAGGATCCCGAGGTGCTCGCCCGCCGAGCGATGCAGATTGCGGCGGAAGTGTGCGTCTTCACCAACGACCGGCTGACCATCGAGACGGTCGACGGCTGAGTTGGTAACCCGGCGATCCGCTCTGCTGTCGACGCTGTCGAGCGCGGCGTTGTTCGGCTGTTCGCCGGCGGGCTTCCTCAATGGCGCCAGCCGGCTGGCCGGCGATTCCGCGCGGCTCGCGGGCAGCGGGCGTTCGCTTCAGCGATGCCCCGCGCCTCAGCCTCGACGTGTGGGTACCGTCGCGGCGCGCGGCGGCCGGGCACCTGCCGGTCATGATGTTCTTTTACGGCGGTGGCTGGACCTCCGGCGAGCGTGGCGATTACGGCTTCGTCGGCCGGGCGTTCGCGGCGCGCGGCTTCGTCACCGTCATCCCCGACTATCGCCTCGTCCCCGAAGTCCGCTTTCCGGCCTTCATCGAGGACGGAGCGCAAGCCGTGAAATGGGTCCGCGACCACATCGCCGAGTTCGGCGGCGATCCCCGGCGAATTGCGATCTCGCGGTCATTCGGCGGGATCCTACATCGGCGCGATGCTGGCGCTTGACCGCCACTATCTGGCGGCATGCCGGGGTCGATCCTGCAATCGTTCGCGCCGCGGCCCTGATGTCGGGCCCGTACGATTTCTATCCGTTCACCGAGCAGCGGGGCCGCGACGCCCTCTGGGCATTGGCCGCGCCCGCTCGAAACCCAGCCGATCCGCTTCGTGCGCCGCGATGCGCCGCCGATGTTGCTGATGCACGGCACCGCCGACACGGTCGTTCAGCCGCGCAACTCCGAACGGCTCGCGGCGAGCCTCCGTCGAGCGGGCGCTTCCGCCGAGCTCAAGCTCTATCCAGGCAAGAGCCACATCGACACGATCAAGTCCCTTTCACCGCTGTTCCGGGGCTCGACCAGCGCGTCTCGCGGACAGCGTCGCCTACTTTACGGCCCATGTGGGCTCGCGGCCGGCACCAGGCACCGCTTGAAGTGCCCAATGCGTCTTCCGACATTCCTGGCGAGATGAATTATCAAGCGACCATAGCCGAGAACGGCTCGGAGGCAGCCGACGTGCTGAAAGACAAACTAACGCCCAAGGCGATCGTCGCCGCGCTCAACGAGCATATCGTCGGCCAGGACGACGCCAAGCGCGCCGTCGCGGTCGCGCTTCGCAATCGCTGGCGCCGCCAGCAGCTGTCGCCCGAGCTGCGCGACGAAGTGACGCCCAAGAACATATTGATGATCGGCCCCACCGGCTGCGGCAAGACCGAGATCAGCCGGCGGCTGGCGCGGCTCGCCGACGCGCCGTTCGTCAAGGTCGAAGCGACCAAGTTCACCGAGGTCGGCTACGTCGGCCGCGACGTCGAGCAGATCGCCCGCGACCTGGTCGAGGAAGCCGTCCGCCTCGAACGCGAGCGCCGCCGCGCCAAGGTCCGCGCCGCGGCCGAGGACGCGGCCATGGACAAGCTCCTCGACGCCCTCACCGGCAAGGGGTCGAGCGAGGCGACCCGCGCCAGCTTCCGCCAGCGCTTCGCCGACGGCAGCCTCGCCAATGCCGAGGTCGAGATCGAGGTCGATGAAGCTTCCGCCACGCCGTTCGAAATCCCGGGCATGGGCGCGCAGGTGTTCGACCTCAAATCGATGATGGGCAAGCTTTCGGGTCAGCAGCCGCGCGCCCGCCGCAAATTGAAGGTCCCCGACGCCTTCGCCCGGCTGGCCGAGGAAGAAGCCGACAAGCGCATCGACCCCGACGACATCAACCGCGTCGCTTTGGCCGACGCCGAGGCCAACGGCATCGTCTTCCTCGACGAAATCGACAAGATCGCGGTCAGCGACGTGCGCGGCGGGTCGATCAGCCGCGAAGGCGTCCAGCGCGACCTCCTGCCGCTGATCGAGGGCACCACCGTCGCGACCAAGTACGGGCCGCTCAAGACCGACCACATCTTGTTCATCGCCTCGGGCGCGTTTCACCTCGCCAAGCCCGCGGACTTGTTGCCCGAGCTTCAGGGCCGGCTGCCGATCCGCGTCGAGCTCAAGGCGCTCACCCAGCAGGATTTCGTCCGCATCCTGTCGGCGACGAGAGCCAGCCTCACCGAGCAATATCAGGCGCTGCTCGGGACCGAGGGCGTCACCATTACCTTCGCCGAAGATGGGATCGAGGCGCTGGCCCGCATCGCCGCCGAAGTGAATGAGTCGCTCGAGAATATCGGTGCCCGCCGGCTCCAGACGGTGATGGAGAAATTGCTCGAGGACGTCAGCTTCGACGCCGAAAACCGCCGCGGCGAGACCTTGGTGGTCGATGCGGCCTTTGTGGATTTGCAGCTATCCGGAATCGCCAAGAACGCCGACCTCAGCCGCTACGTGCTTTGATCCACCTTCCGGTAACGCCAGACCAGGCTCTTCACGAACGGCGGCCAGGCGCTGGTCTTGACCCCGGCCAGCCGAAGCCAGGCGGCGACGCGGTTGTTGCAGGTGCTGATGACGCTTTGCTTGCCCCGGGCGAGATAAAAAGCGTCGGCCGGTCCATAGCCCGGATGATCGATTCGCTGTGGCTGCCCGTTCGCGTCGAGCACGAAATCGGCGCGGATCGCCGCCCACAGCCGCCGATACTCCTCCGGGCGCAGCCGAATCTCGTGCGCCGCATAAGCGGGGCTGGGCTCGATCCCGACGTGCATAACGCGCTGGCCGCCGGCCAACGCCGAAAACAAAGTGCGTGGTGTGATGTCCCACCAGGTCGGCGTGTTGAGATAGACGTTCTCCTCGCCGGCTCCGAAAGCGATAAAGCCCGCGTCGGGATCCGCCGCGGCGAAATCGCGCTGCGGGAACAGCGGTGCCCAGTCGAGACCCTGCGCCTTGATCGGCATCAACAGGTCCGCGTGGGTGCCGTTGTCGACCAGGTAGACGGTCGTGCCCTGCGCCGGTTCGACCCAGCCGCGGTTGACCGGCACCAGCGATCCGACCAGCGCCGCGAAAAGATAAGCCGCAGGGACGGCGAGAAACGCGAGACCGACCCGGCCGAGCCACTTTCGCCCGGTCCCTTTTCGCCTGCGCCGAGCCAAACTCGCTTCCCCTCGCACCTTGCCTTGCGTGGCCCGCCTGCCTAGATGCGCCGGCCAGTCGGGGCGTAGCGCAGCCTGGTAGCGCATCACACTGGGGGTGTGGAGGTCGCTGGTTCGAATCCAGTCGCCCCGACCATTTTTCACGGAAAGTCTGCCTGAGCCTGATGTCCACCCAAACAATCTCGATGAGCCTGGTGCAGGCTGTGCCCGGCGGGTCTAACGGCAGCGCCCAGTTTGTGGTCGGCATCCTGCCGTGGCTGTTCATCTTCGTGATCTTTTACGTGCTGATGATCCGGCCCCAGCAGCGGCGGGTGAAGCAGCATCAGGCGGCGATCGCGGCGGTGAAGAAGGGCGATGAGATCGTCACCGCGGGCGGCATCCGCGGGCGCGTGACCAAGGTCGGCGATGACGAGGCCGAGGTCGAGATCGCCCAGGGCGTCAAGATCCGCGTCATCAAGTCGACCATCAGCCAGGTGCTGAGCCCGAACACGAAGCCGGCGAACGACTAATGCTCGATTTCCCTCGCTGGAAGGTCTGGCTGGTCAGCTTCGTCGTCGCGCTCGGCGTTCTGTTCTCAATCCCCAGCATCATCTCCGGAACGCCAGCCTATAATTATTGGCCGAAGTGGCTGCCCCATTATCGCATCAGCCTCGGGCTCGACCTCGCCGGTGGCAGCCACCTGCTCCTCGAAGCCGACATGCGGGATGCGCTGAAGCAGCGGCTCCAGGGCAAGGAGGACGAAGTTGCGTCGGAGCTTGCGGCGCAATCCCAGGATCGACATCGGTGATTTTTCGACGGCCGGCGGGCGGCTTTCGTTCATGGTCCGCAATCCGGCGCAGGTGGACGCTGCGGTCGATCGCATGCGCGCGCTCACCAAGCCGCTCCAGCTGACCGGCAACCGCGATTGGGACGTGCAGGTCGTCGATTCGACCCGCATCGTCATGACTCCGACACCCGCCGGCAATGCGCAGTCGCTCAAGGACGCGATGGCCGTCGCCCGCGACGTTGTTCGCCGCCGCATCGATCCGGGCGGCACCAAGGAAATCACGGTCGTCACCGAAGGCGGCAGCCGCATTCTCGTCGAGGTTCCCGGCGTCGAGGATCCCGAGGCGCTAAAGCGGCTGATCGGCCAGACCGCGCGGCTCGAATTCAAGCTCGTCGACCTGACTGCCAACCCACAGGACGTGCAACAGGGCCGCGCACCGCCGGGCAGCCAGGTGCTGCCGATGGCCGACGGCAGCGGCTTCATGGCGGTCAAGCGCCGAGTTATGGTTTCCGGCGACCAGCTGACCGCGGCGTCGCAGGGGTTTGACCAGGATGGCCGTCCCGACATCAACATCAAGTTCAACACGGTCGGTGCCCGCCGCTTCGGGCGCGTCACCCAGGAAAATGTCGGCAAGCCGTTCGCGATCATTCTAGACGACAAGATCCTGTCGGCGCCGAACATCAACGAACCGATCTTGGGCGGCCAGGCTCAAATCGCCGGCAGCTTCACGGTTAAGACCGCGAACGAACTGGCCGTCAGCCTCGCTTCGGGCCAGCTGAAGGTGAAGCTCGTCCCGATCGAAGAGCGGACGATCAGCGCCGAGCTTGGCAAGGATTCGATCCACAAGGGCGTGATTGCCAGTGTTATCGGCACCTTTGGCGTCATCCTGTTCATGCTCGTGACCTACGGGCGGTTCGGCGTCTACGCGACCGTTGCCCTGGTGGTGAACGCCTTCTTGATCCTCGGCATCATGGCGCTGTTCAACGCCACGCTGACGCTCCCTGGAATCGCCGGCTTCATTCTCACCATCGGTGCCGCGGTCGACGCCAACGTGCTGATCAATGAGCGCATCCGCGAGGAGATACGAAGAGGACGCCGCCTGCACGATGCTGTCGAGACAGGTTACCATGAAGCGTTCCGCGCCATTTTCGACGCCAACGTAACCCACGTCATCTCGGCCAGCATCATGGCCTATTTCGGTTCCGGCCCGGTGCGCGGTTTCGCCATCGTCCTGCTGATTGGCGTCGTCACCTCGGTGTTCACCGCTGTCTACTTCACTCGCATGCTGGTGGCGCTGTGGATCCGCCGTGCCCGGCCGCGCGAACTCCATATCTAAGGCGCCCGACCCATGAAGCTGCTCAAGCTGGTCCCCGACCATACCAACGTCGATTTCATGAAGTGGCGCAACGTCGCGCTCATCCTGTCGATCATCGTGACCATGGCGTCGATCGCCTACACCTTCTATCGCGGGCTGAACCTCGGCATCGATTTCGTTGGCGGCCAGGTCGTCCGCGTCGAATTTACCCAGCCCGTGCATGTGGATGAGCTAAGACGGCGCATCGACCAGCTGGGCGTCGGCGAAGCGACCCCGCAGTCCCTCGGTAATGAACGCAACTACCAGATCCGGCTGCCGAAGCCGCACGGCGGGGATGCTGCCTCCAACCAGGTCGTGTCCAAGCTGCGCACTGCAATTCCTCAGCAATTTCCCGGCGCGCGCGTGGATGCCGGCGAATCGGTCTCGGGCAAGGTCAGTGAAGAGCTGGCCCAGGACAGCGCGATGGCCATCGGCCTCGCCATGCTTGGAATCGCGATCTACATCTGGCTCCGCTTCGAATGGCAGTTCGGCGTCGGCGCGCTGGTGACGCTTGCCCACGACATCGCGATGACACTCGGCTTCTTCGCCATCACCCAGCTGCCGGTCGATTTGAACGTGGTCGCCGCGTTCCTGACGATCGTCGGCTATTCGTTGAACGATACAGTGGTCATCTATGACCGGATTCGGGAGAACCTGCGGAAATACCGCAAGATGGCAATGCTCCCGCTGCTCAACCTGTCGCTCAACGAGACCCTGGCGCGGACCGTCGTGACGTCGCTGACCGTCCTCATCGCGCTTGGCGTGCTGATGCTGATCGGCCCCCAGGTCATCTTCGGCTTGGCGATCGCCATCTTCCTCGGCGTCGTTATCGGCACCTATTCGTCGATTTACATCTCGGTCCCGACCCTTGTCTGGCTTGGCGTCAAGCCGGACAGCTTCCTCAAGGGCGAAGAGGAGAAGGATGTCCCGGAGGCGCAACCGGCCTGAACGCCGTTCAGCCCCTGTTCGTCATTGCCGACGGACTGATCGCCTTGCTCCGCCCGGAGCCCACGTTAGATGAGGTCCCATGCTGAAGCTTAACCGTTCCGCCCTCCTGATCCTCGCTTGCGCCGCCGCTTTGCCGCTGGCGGGCTGCGCGACGGGCAGCCAAGGGCGGCGACACCGCCTACATCGCGCGTGACGTGAACACGCTTTACGCCACGGCGCAGCGGACCATGCAGGCGGGCGATTACGACCGGGCCGCCAAGCTGTTCGACGAGGTCGAGCGCCAGCATCCTTATTCGGTCTGGGCGCGCCGCGCGCAGTTGATGAGCGCGTTCAACTATTATCTGGCGCACAAATATAATGACGCCATTTCGTCGGCGCGGCGGTTCGTGACCATCCACCCCGGCAATGCCGAGGCGCCTTACGCTCAATATCTGATCGCCATGAGCTATTATGAGCAGATCAACGACGTCAGCCGTGAGCAATCCACCACTCAGCAGGCCGCGGATTCGTTCGGCGAGCTGATCCGCCGCTACCCCGATACGCGCTACGCCAGCGATTCGCGGCTGAAGCTCGACCTCATCAAGGACCATCTCGCCGGCAAGGACATGGAGATTGGCCGCTTCTACCAGCGCTCGGGACAGTGGCTGGCGGCGACCTATCGCTTCCGCAATGTCGTCGACAAGTTCCAGACATCGAGCCACACGCCCGAGGCGCTCGAGCGGCTGGTCGAATGCAATCTCGCGCTCGGCCTGCCCGACGAAGCGCGCAAGAATGCGGCGGTGCTCGGCAAGAATTATCCCGGCACCTATTGGTACCGGCAGTCGCTGAGGCTGCTGCTCAAGGAGCAGAAGCAGACCGGCATGTGGACTGCCGCGGGCGTCAAAAAGAAAAAGTGAGTCGCCCAGCCCCGGCTGCCTCGCCTATCGTGCGAGCATGCTGAGGCAACTCGCCATCCATAATGTCGTGCTGGTCGAGCGGCTCGATCTCGAGTTTCACCCGGGGCTCGGCGTGCTGACCGGCGAGACCGGCGCCGGCAAGTCGATCCTCCTCGACGCGCTCGGCCTCGCGCTCGGCTCGCGCGCCGACAGCGGCCTGGTCCGCGCCGGCCAGGACAGTGCTTCGGTGAGTGCGGAAATCGATCTTCCGCGTGATCATCCCGCCCACGCCCTGCTTTCGGCGCAGGATATTTCCGGCGACCCTGGTGAGCCGCTGATAATCCGGCGGTCTTTGAAGAGCGACGGCGGCAGCCGCGCCTATATCGGCTCCGCCGCAGTGCCGGCCGGCCTGCTCCGCGACGTCGGCGCGCTGGCCGTCGAAATCCACGGCCAGCATGACGACCGCGGGCTGCTCAACCCGAAGGGCCATCGCGCCTTGCTCGACGCGTTCGGGCGGGTCGACATCAGCAAGGTCGAGGCCGCCTGGGCCGAGGTCACGCGTATCGAGGGCGATTTGATGCGCGCCCGCGCCGAACTGGCCGAAGCCGAGCGCAACCGCGATTATCTTGCCCATGCCAGTGGCGAAATTGAGGCCCTTGCGCCTGAAGCGGGGGAGGAGACGCGCCTGGCCGAGGAACGGGCAATGATGCAGGCCGGGCTCAAGGCCGGGGAATTGCTGACGGGGCTCGATGAGCTGCTCGGCGGTTCGGACGGCGCGCTGGCCCAGCTTCGCCAGGCGGCGAGGCGGATCGAGCGTGGGCCGGCCGAACACCCGTTGCTGGCCGAAGCCCTGTCGTCCCTCGATCGCGCCTTGATCGAGGCGAGCGAAGCCGAAGACCGGATTACGCGCGCGGCCGACGCCCTGGCTTTCGATCCTGACCGGCTCGATCAGGTCGAGGCGCGGCTGTTCGACATTCGTGGACTTGCCCGCAAGCATCGGGTCGAACCTGACGCGCTGGCGGCGCTCGGCGAGGACATGCGTCGGCAGCTGGCCGCAATCGATGCGGGGGATGAGCATGCGGCCGAGCTCGATCGGCAGCTTGTCGCGGCACGCGAGACCTACGCCGACGCGGCGGCGCGCGTGAGCGGCCAGCGGCGCGCGGCGGCAGGCCAGCTCGACGTCGCGGTCGCCGCCGAGCTGGCGCCGCTGAAGCTCGATTCCGCGCGTTTCCGAACCGCCATTACACCCGCCGAGCCGGGGCCGTCGGGAACCGATCGGATCGACTTTCAAGTCTCGACCAACCCCGGCGCGCCGTTCGGTGCGCTGACCAGGATCGCGTCGGGCGGCGAATTGTCGCGCTTCATCCTCGCGCTGAAAGTCGCCCTCGCCGAAGCCGGGACCGCGAGCACGATGATCTTCGACGAAATCGACCGCGGCGTCGGCGGCGCGGTGGCGAGCGCGATTGGCGAGCGGCTGGCGCGGCTTGCGGAGCAGAGCCAGGTGCTGGTGGTGACCCACTCGCCCCAGGTCGCGGCCCGCGCCTCTCACCATTACCGGATTGAGAAAAGCCATGGATCGGACGGCACGCGCACCAGCGTGCGAAAATTGAGCGACGCAGAGCGGCGCGAAGAGATTGCGCGCATGCTGTCGGGCGCCTCGATCACGGACGAAGCGCGGGCCCAGGCTTCGCGCCTGCTCGACGCGGCATGACCAGCTACGTCGCGCTGCTCCGCGGGGTGAACCTGATGGGCGGCACCGTGCTGCGCATGGCCGACCTCAAGGCCCTTGCCGAAAAGCTCAGGTTCAAGTCCGTCCGGACGTTCATCGCCAGCGGCAATCTGCTCTTCGCGAGCGCGAAGCGCGAAGCGGCGGTCAAACGGGCGCTCGAAGCCGCCGTGAAGGCGCATATGACGAGGGAGGTTGGGGTGATGGTCCGCACAGCCGCGGAGCTTGACGCGGTCGCCACGGGCAACCCCTTCGCCGGCGAACCGGGCAATCGCGTCGTCGCAATCTTCCTCGACGAAGCGCCGCCTGCCGATGCGCTCGACGCGGCAAAGAATGTCGCCGACGAGCGGATGGCGCTTGGGAAGCGCGAAATCTATGTGCATTACCCGAGCGGCCAGGGCCGTTCGAAGCTGGCGATTCCGGCGGCGGCCAAAGGCACGGCGCGCAACATGAACACGGTCGCCAAGCTGGCCGAGCTTGCAAGGGAGCAGTCATGAGCAAGGAACGCAGCGTCGCTCACCAGTTTGAAGGCGAACGGCTGGAAAGCGTGTTCGTCGGCCGCCGCGACAGCGAGCCGCGCCCGACCGTCATCCTGATCCCGACCGTGATGGGCGTATCCCCGCTGGAGATCGGCTTCGGACGGCAACTGATCGAACTTGGCTACAACGCGTTTGTTGCCGACCTCTTCGGCAAGGAGTTTCATGACGCGCCGCGCGACGTCTGCTTCGGCGAGATGACCCGGTTGCGTTCGGACCGCGCCGCGCTCCGCCGCCGGCTCCAGCATGTGCTTGGTGTTGCCCGTGGCCTCGACGAAGTGAAATCGCAGCAGATCGTCGTCGCCGGCTATTGCTTCGGCGGCCAGTGCGCACTCGACCTGGCGCGAAGCGGCGCCGACATCGCTGCCGCGGTGAGCTTCCACGGCCTGTTCGATCCGCCTGCCCTGCCGCCCGAGAAGATCACGGCCAAGGTCGTCGCTTTCCACGGCTGGGACGATCCGATGGTCCCGCCCGAAGCGGTCGTGGCGCTCGGCAAGGAGCTGACCGACGCCGGCAGCGACTGGCAGATCCACGCCTACGGCCATGTCGGCCACGGCTTCACCAACCCGAACGCGAGCGAGCTGCAGATCGACGGCGTCGCCTACAATGCCCTCGCCGCCGAGCGCAGCTGGACCAGCTTCATCAACCTCCTCGAGGAATTGTTCGGCGCGGATGGCTGACCAGCTGACCGAGGCCGAGGCCGCCAACCGGCTGATGCGGCTGGCGAAGGAAATCGCTCGCCACGACAAGCTCTACCACGACCGGGATGCGCCCGAGATTTCCGACGCGGATTATGACTCGCTGGTCCGCGAAAACCGCGAGCTGGAGGAGCGCTTCCCCCAGCTGGTGCGGGCAGACTCGCCGTCCAGGCGATTGGGCGCGGCGCCGGCGACCAGCGGTCTTGCCAAGGTTGCCCATGCGCGCCCCATGCTCAGCCTGGAGAATGCGTTTTCAGCTGAGGAGGTCGGCGAATTCACGGCTCGCGTTAAGCGGTTCCTGAACCTTCCAGCCGACGTCTTCGTGGCGATGACCGCCGAGCCCAAGATCGACGGCCTCAGCTGCTCGCTGCGTTACGAGGACGGCGCGCTGGTGCTTGCCGCCACGCGAGGCGACGGGACAACGGGCGAGGACGTCACCGCCAATGCCCGTACCATCGGCGATATCCCGCAGCGGATCGACGGCGCGCCGGCGGTCCTGGAGGTGCGCGGCGAGGTCTATATGTCCAAGGCGGACTTCGAAGCGCTGAACGAACGGCAGGAAACCTCCGGCGGCAAGGTTTTCGCGAATCCCCGCAACGCCGCGGCAGGATCGCTGCGTCAGAAAGACGCCTCGGTGACCGCGGCCCGCCCGCTCCGCTTTCTCGCGCATGGCTGGGGCGAGCTATCGGAGCCGCTGGCCGAAACCCAATATGAAGCGATGAAGCGGATCGAAGGCTTCGGGCTTCCCGTCGCCGAGCTGCTCGTCCGCTGTAACGGCCTCGACGAAATGCTCGCTCATTACCGCGCGATCGAGAAGGCGCGGGCGGATCTGCCGTTCGATATCGACGGCGTCGTTTACAAGGTCGACCGGCTCGACCTTCAGGAACGGCTCGGCTTCGTCGCCCGCGCGCCGCGCTGGGGCCTCGCCCACAAGTTCCCCGCCGAGAAGGCCGAAACCACGCTGGAGGCAATCGACATCCAGGTCGGCCGCACCGGCAAGCTGACGCCGGTCGGTCGGCTGAAGCCAGTCGGGGTCGGCGGCGTCATCGTCGCCAATGTCACGCTGCACAACCGCGACGAGATCGCGCGGCTGGGGCTGCGCATCGGCGACCGCGTCCGCATCCAGCGCGCCGGGGATGTGATCCCGCAGGTGGTCGAGAATCTGACGCGGGACGAGCCGCGACCCGCTTACGAATTCCCCACGCGCTGTCCAATGTGCGACTCCGAAGCCGTCGCCGAGGAAGGCGAGGTCGACGTCCGCTGCACCGGCGGCCTGATCTGCCCGGCGCAGCGCTTTGAGCGCCTGCGCCACTTCGTCTCGCGCGGCGCGCTCGACATCGAGGGGCTCGGCGAGAAGTCGATTGTCGAGTTCATCGAACTCGGCTGGCTCAACTCCCCCGCCGACATCTTCCGGCTTCGCAGCCATCGCGCCGACCTGCTCGGCCGCGAGGGCTGGAAGGAGAAGTCGGTCGACAACCTCCTCGCCGCGATCGAGGCCAAGCGCCAGCCCGAGGGACCGCGCTTCCTGTTCGGCCTTGGCATTCGCCACGTCGGCATCGTCACCGCGCGCGACCTGTTAAAATGCTTCGGGACGGTCGAGGAACTGCGCCGCGCAGCCATGACCGAAGGCGGACAGGAGGAGCTGTCGTCGGTCCAGGGCGTCGGTCCCGTCGTCGCCGAGGCGCTGGTCGATTTCTTCCACGAGGCGCACAACCGCGAGGCGCTCGATGACCTGCTCTCGGAGGTCTCGCCTCAACCCTATGTCAGCGACGCCCGCGCGACCGAATGGAGCGGCAAGACCATCGTCTTCACCGGCAGCCTCGAAACCATGAGCCGCGACGAGGCCAAGGCGCAGGCCGAGCGCCTCGGCGCCCGGGCGGCAGGGTCGGTCAGCGCCAGGACCGACCTGGTCGTCGCAGGTCCCGGCGCCGGGTCGAAGCTCAAGAAAGCCGAGGAACTGGGGATCCGGATCGCCACTGAGGCGGAGTGGGCCCGGATCGTGGCAGAAGCCTGAGATGCTCGAAGGGATCGAGACTGGCTATGAGGAACGCTACGATTTTCCCTACCGCGCGGACCCGCCCGAGCATGCCTATTTGCTTGCGACGGTTCCTCGAACCGGAAGCAGCTTCGTCAGCCATTTGCTGTGGCGGTCGGGTTGCCTCGGCGCGCCGCTCGAATATCTGAATTTCGTTGCCACCGGTCCCGCGCGTCTCGCCATCGACAGCCCCGAGGAGCAGGCGGCGCTGTGGCGGTCGATGCTCCACTTGCGCACCTCGCCCAACGGTGTGTTCGGACTAAAATGCTTTCCGACGCAGCTGCGCGCCATCCAACACAGCAATCCGCCGATGCTTGTCGAGGTCATGAATTTGCTGTTGTTCCGGGGGCGGGACACGCGCGTCGTTCGCCTGAGGCGTCGCGATCAGCTTGCGCACGCGATTTCCTACGCTCGGGCCTTCACGTCGGGTATCTGGCGAAAGGAGCAAGAGGAGCCGTCGAACGGCAGCGTCGCTTTTGACGAGGGCGCAATCGATCGCGCGCGAAAAATGTTGGGCGAACAGGAAGGCGAGTGGGACGCGTTATGCGCGGAGCTGGGCATCGCCCCGTTGGAGCTGTGGTACGAGGATATCGTTGACGAGCCGCAGCCGGCAGTCCGCGCGATCGCCTCCTTCATCGGTGTCGAACTCGATCCGGCGGCGGCGGTACCGATCTACCAGGTCGAGCGGCAGTCCCAGGATGACGCGCGGCAATGGCGCGAGCGTTACGAAGCGCAGAAGAAAAGCTAGCCATCCTTCCGGAGCACCAGCACCGGCCATTCTCCTGAGCCGCCATCGATGATCTTGAGGCCCAGCGCCTCGTAAGCGGCAGCCACTCCACCGGCCTGCGTGTCGAGCAGGCCAGCCAGGATGACGCTCCCGCCAGGCGCCAGCGATCTGGCGAAATCCCGCGCCAGCTCGATTAGCGGGCCGGCAAGGATGTTGGCGATTATCAGGTCGAAAGGCGCTCGCGCGGCAAGCATCGGTGAATCCATTCCGTCCGCAACCGCAAGCAACAGCTCGCCCGCGCCATGTCCGAGCGGTACGCCGTTGATCGCGGCATTGTCGCGCGCGACATCGATGGCGACCGCGTCGATGTCAGTCGCGATGGCACGGGCCTCGGGCCACAAGGCCAAGGCTGCAAACGCAAGTAATCCCGTGCCCGTGCCGATGTCGGCGACATTGGCGTAGCACGCGCCTTCGCACAGTCGGTCGAGCGCTTCTAGACACCCGGCGGTGGTCGCGTGCTGGCCCGTGCCGAAAGCCAAGCCGGCGTCGATCTCGAAGTTGATTCGCTCGGGATCGGCGGCATGGGTCGGGGTGTGGACGTGGAAGCGCCCGGCCCGGATCGGCTGGAGCCCGGTTTGGCTCATGGTCACCCAATCGCTCTCGCCGAGTTGCTGGATGTGCCATTCGCCGGCGCCCAGTGCTCCCAGCAACCTCAGATCATCGCCAGTCGGATGATGGTCGAAGTAAGCGTGGATCAGCCAGTCGTCGGGCTGGGCCTCGTCGGGTTCGTCGGCAACCAGCACCGGCGGCCGGTCGCCGAAGCCACGCAAGCTCCTCCATCGACCCGATCGCCTCGCCCTCGGCCCGGGTGCAGCGGATCGTGGCGCGGAAGCTCACTTCTTCGCTTTTTCCTTGGCCAGACGCTCGTCCAGGACGGCGGTCAGGCCGGCGGCATAGGCTCGGCAGCCATCCTCATCGAGCAGCGGCTTTCCGAGCGCGAACCGCTCGCGCAAGTGGCTTGCCGACGGATGGGGGGTAATCAGCATGTCGCACGGGCTGGCCGCGATCTTGGCGATCGAGGCGCGAAAGGCGGCGAGATAGGCCGGATGGTCGCTGAACTTGTAGGTGTCGTTGCTGACGGGCGACAGGCTGTCGGCATAGACGATCGTCCAGCACACGCCGCCGTCGCAGCTGACCCAGCGCCAGCTGAGCGCGCCCGGCGTGTGGCCCGGCGTCGCCATGGCGGTCAGCATCAGGTCGCCGAGCCGCACTTCTTCCCCGTCGCGGACGGTGCGGCCGACGGTGACTGCAGGGAAGGGCTTCACGACGCCATACTGGGGGTCGTCCTGGCTCGGTTGCCCGCTACCCAGGACCTTCGCCGCCGCCGGTGAAGTGATGACCGTCGCACCGCTCATCTTCTGCAGCTTGGCGATCCCGCCGGCATGATCGTGATGTTCGTGGCTGGTGAGGATGAAGCGGATGTCGCGAACCCGAAAGCCGAGCTCGCGGATGTTGTCGGCGATCAGGTCGGCGTCGCGCTCGGTCCCGCCGTCGATCAGCACATGGCCCGCGCTGCCGGTGACCAGGATCGCGGAAATGCCGCAGGTGCCGACGAAATAGCTGTTGCCGTGAATCCGCACCGGTGGGGCGGGCTTCTCCCAATCCTCCGAATCCTTGCAGGTGTAGGCCCACAGCGGCCCGGATTCCTCGATCGGCGCCCGCGGCTGCTCGACCTGCCGCGGCTTGCCGAACGGAATGACGATCGGGTTGATCTGCGCCAGCGCGGCGGCGGCGAGCAGGCTAGCGAACATAGCTCGCGCCATTGGCGTCGATGACACTTCCGGTTGCCGAAGCCGGAGCGTCGACCGCCAGCCAGCGGATGACTTCGGCGATTTCGTCGGTGCTGGCGACCCGGCCGAGCGGAATGTCGGCGACGATCTTCGCGCCGCCACGGCCCTGGAGATATTCGTCCGTCATTTCGGACACGGTGAAGCCCGGCGCGACCGCGAAGCACAGGATGCCGTCGGCGCCATAGCTGCGCGCGATGGTGCGGGTCATGGCGACCATTCCCGCCTTGGACGCGGCATAATGCCAGTGCTGCGGGCTGTCGCCGCGGAATGCCGCGCGGCTGGAGACATTCACGATCCGCCCCGGGATACCGAGGTCGAGGAAGTGCGAGACGGCGAGCTTGCTCAAATCCGCGGCTGACTGGAGGTTGATGGTCATGGTCCGCGCCCAGGCGGCATGCCATTCCTCATCGGGCGCATTGTCGGCGACGGCTTCGTAAATGCCGGCATTGTTGACCAGCACGTCGATCTGGCCGCCGAGCTCGTCGAGCGCGCTATCCCAGATGTCGCGCGGGGCGCCAGGGTCGCCGAGGTCGCCGGCGATCAGCGAATCGCTGCCCTTGCTCGAATGGCCGACGACACGGTGGCCGCCGGACTTGAGCAACGCATAAGCGGCCGCGCCGATGCCGCGGCTGGCGCCGGTAATGAGGATGTTCATTCGGCTGATTTGTCATTGCGAGCGAAGCGAAGCAATCCAGTGGATTGCCGCGGCCGCAATGCGGCCTCGCAATGACGGCAGCCTTTAAGCCGCGGCGCTGCTGACGAACGCCGTCGCGGTCGACTTGAAGTCGGCGATCTGCTCGGAAAAGCGGCCGAAGCCCTGCTCGACCTGGTCGATGTCCTTGGCGACATTTTCGGTATCGCTGCGGATCGCCGCAATCGTCGAGCTCATCGAATCGGCGGCGAGCGCCGTTTCGTCGACCGCGGCGGTGATCATCGTCACCGTCTGCGCCTGGAGCTCCATCGCCTCGCGGATGCGGTCCGCGGAAGTTTGCACTTCCTCGACCGTGCCCTGGATCGAACCATTGGCCTCGACGGTCTGGCGAGTCGCCTGCTGGATCGCGGTGATCTTGGCCGTGATATCGTCGGTCGCCCGCGCCGTCTGGGAGGCGAGGCTCTTCACTTCCTGGGCGACGACCGCGAAGCCGCGGCCGGCATCGCCAGCGCGCGCCGCTTCGATGGTCGCGTTGAGGGCCAGCAGGTTGGTCTGCCCGGCGATGTCGCGGATCAGGCTGAGGATCGATTCGATCGCCTCGACGTGAGCACTCAGCGCCTGGCTGACCTTCACCGCCTGGCTGGCCTGGTCCCCGGCGCGGGTGGCGACACCGGCGGCAACTTCGACTTCCGAACGGGCATCCTCGATCGCGCGGATCAGGCCGGCGGCGGTTTGGGCGGCTTCGCGCATGGCGACGGCCGATTGCTCGGCGGCGGCGGCGACTTCGCTGGTCTTGCCGAGCATGCCGCGCGCCGAAGTGGCGGTCGAACGGGTGCGGTCGGTCAGCGCCTTGGTCTGCTCGCTGGTGGCCCGGACGAGGTCGCCGACGCGGCGCTCGAACTGATCGCTTTCGCGGCCGCGGACGTCGGCGGCCTCGATCGATTCGAGCAGCGAAACCTGGGCAAGCGTGATGTCGGTCTCGATCACTTCGATGCGGTTGAAGGCCGTGACGCATTCCGCAAGCTTGGCGGGATCGTCGGCGAAGCGCTCGCAAATCCGGGCGATGACGCGCGCGGCGATGCCGGTGTGCTCGGCCATGTAGGTGGGCACGGAAACCTTTTCGGCGAAAATCCGTCGGCCATATTCAGCGACGGTGCTGGATCCAGGCGGCGTCGATCTTGCTCGAATAGACCGGCGCGAACCGGTCGGCGCGCTCCTGGCCATACTAGCGCCGCGATTTCGGCTGCGACGAGATCGGCGACATTTTCGCGCAGGAGCGCGACATCGCGGTCCAGCGCGCCGTCCGCATTGTAAGCGGCAAGGCGTGCCTTCACCTGCTCGTCGGTCAGCTGCTGCAACTGTCCAGTCTCGCCACTCATTCGCTCAACTCCGTCCGCTTCGATTTGATTGGCGACGGTCATGCGCACGCGAATGGTTAAAACCGGGTTAGGCCGGCGTTCGCCAATCTTGCCCTTGGACAGGGGCCGCGCCTTAAGCGGGCCAGCCATGGCCGACATCAAATCCCGACCGCTCTCCCCCCATCTCACCATCTGGCGCTGGGGGCCGCACATGGTCGTATCCATCCTCCACCGCGCCACTGGCGTCGGCTTTGTCCTTCGCCGGGCTGGCGATCCTCACCTGGTGGCTTGCCGCCATTGCCGGCGGAGGCGACGAATATGTCGCCTTCACCCGGGCGATCGCGGCAGCCCGCTGGGCCTGGTCGTCCTGGTCGGCCTCACCTGGAGCTTCTTCCAGCATCTGCTGTCGGGCATCCGCCACCTGGTCATGGACACCGGCGCCGCCTTCGAGCTCGGCGTCAACAAGACGCTTCGCGGTCCTGACCATCGTCGGCTCGATCGTCCTGACCGCGCTGGTGTGGTTCTATTTTCTGGGAGTGCGCGCATGAGCCTCGGTGAAAGCGCAACGCCCGCTGGGCAAGGTCCGCGGTCTCGGCTCGGCGCGCGAGGGCGGCGAGCATTGGCTGAGCGAGCGCGTCGACCAGCATCGCCTTGCTGCTGCTCGGCGCCTGGCTGATCGCCTCGCTGCTGCTGCTTCCGCAGCTCGATCAGCGCACGTTGCTCGAATGGCTTCACGCGCCGAGCGGGGCGGTGCCGATGGCGCTGCTGATCATCGTCGGGTTCAAGCCATGCGCTCGACGGCATGAAGGTGGTGGTCGACGATTATGTCCATGACGAAGGCCGCCGTTTCGCCACCAACCTCGCTCCTCCTGTTCCTCGCGGTCGGCGGCGCGTCGCTGGCGCTGTTCGCGCTGGCCCGCATCGCCTTCGGAGCCGTCGCTTGAGCGCTTACAAGATCATCGATCACAGTTATGACGTCGTGGTGGTCGGCGCCGGCGGCGCCGGACTTCGCGCCACCATGGGCGCGGCCAACGCGGGCTTGAAGACCGCCTGCGTCACCAAGGTCTTCCCGACCCGCAGCCACACCGTCGCGGCGCAGGGCGGGATCGCCGCCAGCCTCGGCAACATGGGCCCCGACCATTGGCAGTGGCACATGTACGACACCGTCAAGGGTTCCGACTGGCTCGGCGACCAGGACGCGATCGAATATCTGTGCCGCGAAGCGCCCGCCGCCGTCATCGAGCTCGAGCATGCCGGCCTGCCGTTCAGCCGCACCGCCGAGGGCAAGATCTACCAGCGCGCGTTCGGCGGCATGACCCAGAATATGGGCGAGGGGCCGCCGGCGCAGCGCACCTGCGCCGCCGCCGACCGCACCGGCCACGCCATGCTTCACACGCTCTACCAGCAGAGCCTGAAGTACGACGCCGACTTCTTCATCGAATATTTCGCGATCGACCTGATCATGGAGGACGGGGCGTGCCGCGGCGTTATTGCCCTGTGCCTCGACGACGGGTCGATCCACCGCTTCCGCGCCCAGGCGGTGGTCCTCGCCACCGGCGGCTACGGCAAGGTCTATTACACCGCGACCTCGGCCCACACCTGCACCGGCGACGGCAATGCGATGGTGCTTCGCGCCGGCCTGCCGCTGCAGGACATGGAGTTCGTCCAGTTCCACCCGACCGGCATTTACGGCGCCGGCGTGCTGATCACCGAGGGCGCGCGCGGGCGAGGGCGGCTACCTTACCAACAGCGAGGGCGAGCGGTTCATGGAGCGCTATGCGCCCCAGCGCCAAGGACCTCGCCAGCCGCGACGTCGTGTCACGCTCGATGGCGATGGAAATCCGCGAAGGCCGTGGGGTCGGCGAGCACAAGGACCATATTTTCCTTCACCTCGACCATATCGACCCCAAGATCCTGCATGAGCGGCTGCCGGGGATCACCGAGACCGCCAAGACCTTCGCCGGTGTCGACCTCACCCGCCAGCCGATCCCGGTCGCGCCGACGGTCCATTATTCAATGGGCGGAATCCCGACCAATTATCATGGCGAGGTCGTCACCCTGAAGGACGGCAATCCCGACGCCGTCGTCCCCGGCCTGTTCGCGGTCGGCGAAGCCGCCTGCGTCAGCGTCCACGGCGCCAATCGCCTCGGCTCCAACAGCCTCATCGACCTCGTCGTATTCGGCCGCGCCACGGGGCTCCGCCTTGCCGAGATGTCTGAAGACCAATGCGCTGCAGGACGAGCTCCCCAAGGATGCGGCCGACCTGGCGCTTGAGCCGGCTCGACAAGTTCCGCCATGCCGAGGGCGGCAGCCCGACCGCCGAGATTCGCCTCGAAATGCAGCGCGCCATGCAGTCGGACTGTGCGGTGTTCCGCACCGACCGGACGCTGGCCGAAGGCGTCGCAGAAGATCGACGCGACCTTCGCGCGCATGGCCGACGTCAAGGTCAGCGACCGCAGCCTCATCTGGAACAGCGACCTCATCGAGACTCTCGAGCTCGACAACCTCCTCGCCCAGGCGGTCGTCACCATGCACTGCGCCGCCAACCGCAAGGAAAGCCGCGGCGCGCACATGCAGGAAGATTATCCCAAGCGCGACGACAAGAATTGGATGAAGCACACCATCGCCTGGTTCGACGGCTGGGGTGGTTCAGGCGGGAGGGTGAAGATCGACTATCGTCCGGTCCACGAATTCACGCTGACCAGCGACATCGAATACATCAAGCCCAAGGCGCGGGTTTACTGATGAACTTCGATGGGCGGGCTTGCCGGTGAACCGGCGACGCCTCGTGTCCTTCATGCGCCAGCGCGACTGGCCGAGCATGATCTTTGAGCTGCTGGTAGTGGCATTGGGCGTGGGCTTGGGCATCCAGGCCAGCAATTGGAACGCCGAGCGAACCGACCGCCGCCGAACCGAGCAGATGGTCAAGGTTTTGCGCCAGGACCTGCGGGACGGCATCGGCGTGGAGGAAGGCGCGGCCGCCGAAGTGGACGCGGGCCTGGCCGCATTTGATGCCGCAGTTGCTCGCGGTGAAAGGCCTGCGCCCTATGTTTTCCGGATCCCGGGCGCCGACAATCCTCCGGATGCAGGCTGGCAGGCCACGCTTCAGTCGGGCGTGGCGGAATCTCTCGACCCCAACCTGCTGTTCGACCTTGGGTTCTTTTATTCCGAACGCCAGGGGATTGCGGCTCGCTACAGCCATTACGCGCGCTTCATGGAAGATGAGGTGCTGTCGAAAGTGAACGATCCGGCGCAATTTTACGGCGCCGACGGCAGGCTCAAGCCCGAATATGCGGCGAATATGGATCGCCTGCGCGACTGGCGCTTCTTCATCGGGGTTACGATCAAGACCGCGAAATGCCTCGACGGACGCTTTGCCCGACCTTCCGAGCGCGGGCCATCATGCCGGCCAGATTATGGCCACTGGCCAGCGCCAGGGCCGTGATTGATCAGCGCCGGGGAAGCCGGCGCCATGGTGCCCAGGAGAGGACTCGAACCTCCACGCCCTTGCGAGCGCCAGCACCTGAAGCTGGTGCGTCTACCAATTCCGCCACCTGGGCACGGGGCTTATCGCTTTATGGCAGGCGGCGGCGCTTAAAGGCCGGGAGCGCGCCTTGTCAACGCCGAGCCTGCAGGGCTATCGCGCCACCCCATGATCGAGCGCAACGAAGAGCTGGTGACGGTGTTCGGCGGCGGCGGATTCATCGGCCGCTATGTCTGCGAATCCCTGCTGAACAGCGGGGTCCGGGTCCGCGTCGCCCAGCGCGATCCGCGGCAGGCCTATTCGCTCCAGCCGCTCGCCCAGGTCGGCCAGCTGGGCATGGAACGCGCCGACGTCACCAACGAAGCCAGCGTTCGCAATGCGCGTCCACGGCGCCACCGCCGTGATCAACCTGCCGGGCGTGTTCGGCCGCAAGATGCGCGGCGTCCATGTCGAGGGCGCGCGGATCGTCGCCGAGGCGGCGCGCGACGGCGGGCGTTGGCGCCCTGGTCCATGTCTCGGCCATCGGTGCCGACACCGCCTCGCCATCCGATTACGGCCGCACCAAGGGCGAGGGCGAGGAGGCCGTCCGCAAGGCGTTCCCCCAGGCGACCATCATCCGCCCGTCGCTCGTGTTCGGGCCGGAGGACAATCTCACCAACCGCTTCGCCGCAATGGCGCGGCTGCCCTTCCTCCCGGTGATCGCGCCGAAGCGCAATTTCCAGCCGGTCTATGTCCGCGACCTCGGCCAGGCGATCGCCAGGGCCGCGCTCGATCCGCTGCGCCACGGCGGCAAGACCTATGAAATCGGCGGTCCGCAGAAGATGTCGATGGTCGAGCTTCACCGCGCCATTCTCGAGCTGACCGAGCAAACGCCGGATCTGGTCCCGATTCCCGACATGTTCGGCGATCTGCTGTCGCGCTTCGGCTGGCTACCAGGCGCGCCGCTGAGCCGTGACCAGTGGCTGATGCTCCAGCGCGACAATGTGCCGGCGGACGGCGCACCTGGGCTGGAGGCCTTCGGCATCCGCCCGACCCCGCTGGCGGCGGTCGGCGGCGAGTGGCTCGGCCGCTTCTACGGCAACCGTTTTGCCGGCCGGCGAATTCATTTGACCGCGACCAACTGACCCGCGACGCCTGACCGATGCCAATCCTTCTGATCGCGATCATCCTCGGCATCGTCGAGGGCGTCACCGAGTTCCTGCCGGTTTCCTCGACCGGGCACCTGATTCTCGCCACCGAATTGCTCGGCTTCGACGCCGAGAAATGGGCGGCGTTCAACGTCATCATCCAGCTGGGCGCGATCCTGGCGATCGTCGTCCTCTACTGGCGCACCTTCTGGGCGGTGCTCGAAGGGATGCTGAAGGGCAACGCGATGTCGTGGCGGTTCGTCCGCAATATCCTCATCGCCTTTCTGCCCTCGGCGATCCTCGGCTTCCTCCTGATCAACAAGATCGAGGCGCTGCTCGGCAATGCCGAGGTCGTCGCGATCGCCTTCATTCTCGGCGGCATCGCCATCATCGCCATCGAGAAGCTGGTGCGGCCCGGCGGCCAGGTCGGCGTCGCCGAGCTGCCGCTGGGGACGGTGATCGGCATCGGCCTGGTCCAGTGCCTGGCGATGGTCCCGGGCGTCAGCCGCTCGGGCGCGACCATCATGGGCGGCCTCAGCCTCGGCGTCGAGCGGCGGACCGCCGCCGAGTTCAGCTTCTTCCTCGCCATCCCGACCATGCTCGGCGCCACCACGCTGGAACTGGTCAAGCATCATGACACGCTGATGGCCGGCGCCAGCGGCGTCGGGTTCGGAACCGTGGCGGTCGGCTTCGTCGTCAGCTTCGTCGTCGCCATCGTCGTGGTGAAGGCGTTCGTCCATTACATCTCCAAGCCACGGCTTCGCGCCCTTCGCCTGGTACCGGATCGTCGCCGGCGCGGCGGCGCTGGCCTGGCTGACGATGCGCTGAGTTTATCTCGCCTCGGCGGAGATGCTAGCCTGCGCTTATGCGTAAGAACCTGATTCTGTTGCCCTTGCTGATGTGCGCGACGCCCGCGCTTGGCGCAGCCGCCGCGCCGCAGCTTCCGCGGGAGCTGACCGATCCGGCGACGGCGCAGCGGCTTCAGCGCTCGATGCAGGTTCTGTCCAAGGCGCTGCTCGACCTGCGCGTCGGCGAAATGCAGGCCGCGCTCGAGGGCCGCAAGGCAAGCGCCGCCGAGAAGACGCTCACAATCCGCGACTTGTCGCGACGCGGCGATCCGAATTTCGACCGGAAGCTGCAGGAGCGCATCGCCAACACCGGCCCGATGATCGACCGCAGCGTCAAGGCCATGAACGAGGCTCTGCCCTCGATCATGCAGAGCGTAGAGAGGGCGCGGGAGTTGATCGAGCGCGCGACCGCGAATATGCCCGATCCGACCTACCCGAAGCGCTAGACGGAACGCATCATCGCGCTAAAGCTGCCCGGCCATGTGGCAGCTCTTCCAGTTCCCGCTCTGTCCCTTTTCGCGCAAGGTCCGCCTGGTCCTGGCGGAGAAGGGCGTCGGCCATGAGCTGGTGCGCGAAAATCCGTGGGAGAAGCGCGACGAGTTCATCGACCTGAACCCGGCCGGGGAAACCCCGGTGATGGTCGAGCCCGACCAGGCCGTAACCCTGATCGGGTCGCAACCGATCGTCGAATATTTCGACGAGACCGTCGACCGCATGCCGATGATCCACGGCAATGCGAGCTTGCGCGCCGAAATCCGGCGGATGACCGAATGGTTCGACATCAAGCTCTACCGCGAGGCGGTCGAGCCGCTGATGAACGAGCGGATGAGGAAGCGGCTGGTCAGCCGCGAAAGCCCCGACACGCGCGTGCTGCGCGAAGCGATGCGGGTCGCCTCCGAGCACCTCGACTATCTCGATTATCTGCTCGACCACCGCCGCTGGCTGGCGGGGCCGGGCCTGAGCCTCGCCGACTTCACGGCCGCCGCGCATTTGAGCGTGATCGACTATCTCGGCGCGCTCGACTGGCGCGGGCACAAGCAGACCAAGGACTGGTACGCGGTGATGAAGTCGCGGCCCGGCTTCCGCCCGCTGCTAGGCGAGCGGATGGAAGTGATCGTCCCGCCGGGACACTACGACAAGGTGGACTTTTAGCCGACGTGGTCGCCGCGAATGCAGGTGCCTTCGTCAGCATTGCCTTCGTAGGTGTGGTCGGATTGAGTGCACCGGTCCATGAAAATCGAGCAATCGGAACGCGAGTTCTTCTTGCAAGTCTTCCGGTTGCAGCTGACGCCATCCTCGCCGGGCTCGACGCACTGAACCGTCCTAGCGACCGCCGTGTTGGTTCCCGTTTCCGCAAGTACGTCATCCTTGACGGCTCTTGGCCCGCACGCGGCAACAGCCGCGATCGCGGTCGCCAGAAGAAGGAATTGCTGAGTTATTGCCGTTCCCCTGTCGCAAGATGACTTCGACCTTAACACGATGCCGCCGAGCGAGCGATTCCGTCAGGCGTGGACTGCCGTCACGAGGTAGTTCAGCCGCATATCGTCGCTGAGGTGAAGGCCGCGCGTTGGCGACCAGGCGATGCCTTCGACATCGACGCATTTGAGCCCCGCGTCGGCGAGCAGCTGCTTCATCCGGTCCGGTCCGATGAACTTGTCGAAATCGTGCGTGCCCCTGGGAATCTGGCCGATCCCTTCCGCAACGGTGATCATCAACAGCTTCGACCAGCCGGTGGCATTGGGGGTGGACAGGATCAGCAGGCCGCCGGGCGCGAGGCGCGCCGCGAGCGCTTTGAGGAATGCGCTCGGGTCAGCGACATGCTCGATCACTTCCATCGAGGTGACGAGGTCGAACTGCCCCTGCAGCTGCCTGCACGTCGCCCACGCGATAATCGATCTGCAGCCCCTGGCCTTGCAGCATGATCTCGGGCGACGGCGATGACTTCAGGCGCCGCATCGATGCCGGTGACCTTTGCACCAAGCCGAGCCAGCGGCTCGGCGAGCAGGCCGGCGCCGCAACCGACGTCGAGCGCGCTCTTGCCCGCCAGCGGGGTTCGGCTGCACTCGTCGGCCTGCCAGTGCCGGTCGATCTGGTCGCGGACATATTTGAGCCGCACCGGATTGAGCCTGTGGAGCATCGCCGAGGCGCCCTTGGGGTCCCACCAGTCGCCCGCGAGCTTGCCGAACCGCTCCGCTTCTTCGGGCAGGATGCTTGTTTCCGCCATGCGCGCCTCCTAACAGTCCGCGCTCCGGGACCCAAGGAGCAGATTATGCCCCGCATCGTCATGAAATTCGGCGGCACCTCGATGGCGGGGATCGAGCGCATCCGCAGCGTCGCCGATGCGCGTCCGGCGCGAGGCCGCGACGGGCAATCAGGTGCTGGTCGTGGTCTCGGCCATGGCCGGCGAAACCGACCGCCTCGTCCAGCTCTGCCGCGAGGCGGCGCCGCTCCACGATCCCACCGAATATGACGTCGTCGTCGCCAGCGGCGAGCAGGTGACCTCCGGCCTCCTCGCCATGACCCTCCAGGCGCATGGGCGTGAAGGCGCGCAGCTTCATGGGCTGGCAGCTGGTCCGGGCCTCCGGCGTTCACGGCAATGCCCGGGTCGAGGCGGTGGAATCCGCCATGCTCGACGAAGCGCTGAGCGGCGGCACGGTCGCGGTCATCCCGGGCTTCCAGGGTGTTTCGGCCGACGGGAGGGTGGCGACGCTCGGGCGCGGCGGCTCGGACACCAGCGCCGTCGCCATCGCCGCCGCGGTCAAGGCCGACCGCTGCGACATCTACACCGACGTCGACGGCGTCTACACCACCGACCCGCGCATCGTGCCGCGGGCGCGCAAGCTCAACCAGGTGACGTTCGAGGAAATGCTCGAGCTGGCCGGGGTCGGCGCCAAGGTGCTCCAGGTGCGCTCGGTCGGGCTCGCCATGCGCGAAAATTTGCCGCTGCGCGTGCTGTCGGCGTTCGAGGACGAGCCGGGCACCGATATCGTCGCCGAGCTTTCAGGAGCCGACATGGAAAGAAACCTCATCGCCGGCATCGCCGCCGACCGCAACGAAGCGCGGGTTACGCTGACCGCCGTGCCCGACGCGCCCGGCACGGTGGCGACCGTCATCAGCCCGCTTGCCGAGGCGGGAATCCAGGTCGACATGATCGTCCACGCGGCGACTCCCAACGCCGGCTTCTCAGACCTCACCTTCACCGTCCCGCGCGCCAGCCTCGCCCAGGCAATGGCCGTGATCGAACAGCGCAAGGACGCGATCCGCTACTCCCAGCTGTTGACCGACGATGCGGTCGCCAAGGTCAGCATCGTCGGCGTCGGCATCCGCTCCAACCCGCGAGCTGGCGGCCAGGATGTTCGAGGTACTGGCGGAGCGGCACGATCAACCTGCTTGCGGTCTCGACCAGCGAGATCAAGGTCAGCGCGCTGATCGCCGAGGACCAGCTCGATCTCGCCGTGCGGGTGCTCCACACCGCTTTCGGGCTCGACGCCGAGCAGGCGGCATGAGCGGCGAAGGGCTGATCCCCGAAGCCCGCGCGGTCCATCCGACGGCAGGCCACCAGCGCCTGAAGGAGCTGATGCACCGCGGCACCGAATTCCTCGGCTGCGAGGTGGCGATCCTCGGCGGCGCGATGAGCTGGATTTCGGAGCGCCATCTCGTTGCCGCCATCTCCGACGCCGGCGGTTTTGGCGTCATCGCCTGCGGCGCGATGAGCCCAGAATTGCTCGACATCGAGATCGCCGAGACGAAAGCGCGCACGGGCCGGCCGTTTGGCGTGAACCTGATCACCATGCACCCGCAATTGAGCGATCTCATCGATACGTGCGCCAAGCACGAGGTCAGCCATGTCGTGCTCGCCGGCGGCCTGCCGCCGGGCGGAGCAATCGAGCGGATCAAGGCCAGCGGGGCGAAGCTTGTCTGCTTCTCTCCCGCGCTGGCACTGGCGAAAAAGCTGATGCGCTCCGGTGCCGATGCCTTGGTGATCGAAGGAATGGAGGCGGGGGGGCATATCGGCCCGGTTTCAACATCGGTGCTCGCCCAGGAGATTCTCCCCACCGTGGCCAAGGACATTCCTGTGTTCGTCGCCGGTGGGATCGGTCGCGGCGAGGCGATTGCCGCCTACCTCGAAATGGGGGCGGTCGGCGTGCAACTCGGAACACGCTTTGTCTGCGCCGACGAATGTATCGCTCATCCGAATTTCAAGAAGGCGTTTCTCCGCGCATCCGCCCGCGACGCAATTCCATCGGTCCAGATCGACCCGCGCCTGCCGGTCATCCCCGTGCGCGCGCTCAAGAACCGCGAGATGGAGAATTTCGCCGCCAAGCAGCGCGAAGTTGCGCAAAAGCTCGACGAAGGCGCGATCGAAATGGCCGAGGCCCAGCTCCAGATCGAGCATTATTGGGCCGGGGCCCTGCGCCGCGCAGTCATTGACGGCGACATCGAGTCCGGCTCGGTCATGGCGGGCCAATCGGTCGGCATGGTCAGCCGCGAGGAGCCGGTCGCCGCGATTATCCAGGAATTGGTCGACGAAGCGGCAGCCGCCCTCGAGAGCCGCGGCTGATCCCGGTGTGTATTACTAACCTATAGCACACCCCGCCATCTGTCTTCTTGCCGCCAGTGGGTACCTCCTTGATCGAGCACGCTTTTTCCGACTGGCACGCTTCTTGATCTGTCTCTGCCGCAGCAGCTGGCTGCGACAATCAGGAGTATGATCAATGGTTCTAGGATCCACTATCATTGCCGTCGCTTTGGGTCTGACGCCCGTCACCGACGGGCAGGTGATCCAGGATTCGGCCGCGGTCGCGCGTCAGGTCGGCCATTTCGCCGAACAGACCGATAGCCGCGGCGTCCGTCATTTGCGCGGTTTCGACACACAGGGTCGCCCCTATCACGCGACCGTGAACCAGGATGGCCGGGTCAAAGCGATGGTCGGGGGCGCGGTGATCGAATTCACTGTCGCCGACGCAGACTGACGGCGTCGACCAAGCGGCGTCGGGCGCTTGCTTTGCGGCAGGCACCCGACTGTCCCGCCGTGGAACAGGCCGCAACCGTGCAATTCCCCGCCAAGCCGGATGGTGACAGGAGATGGGCGAGGAGAACCGGCATGTCGCATTCCGCCGCCATCAGGCCCCGATCGTGGAGCCCTCGCAAGGCTGACCGCCAGGCCGTCAGCCTCGCCGCCTCGCTGTTCGGGTTCGCCTGCTCTCGCTCGGTCATCATCTCGGACCTCTCGCCGCACGGCGCGCTGCTGCACGGGCGCGACCTGCCGGCGCCCGGCCACGACGCGCTCCTGGTCGTCGGTTCGTCGGAGGTGATTGGCAAGGTGGCGTGGCGCCTGGGGGACCAATGCGGGGTCCAATATGACGAGGCCATTGCGGACAAGGCGATCGCGCGGATGAAGTCGGAAGCCGAATGGCAGTCGGTCGCGGGCTGGTATCGCTAGCCGCTTCGCTTTTCCCGCTTTCGCTCTCCGCGTGACAGGCGCGCGCTCCATCTGATAGCCGGGGCGCATGCCCCTTTCCGCCGCCGCTTCCGCTCGCGAGATCCTGACCGGTCTTCACGAGATCATGGCCAAGCGCGGCTCGGCACAAACCAAGCTCGACCGCGTCGTCGATCTCATCGCCGAGGCGATGAACAGCGACGTCTGTTCGATCTACCTGCTGCGCGACAATTATCTCGAGCTGTTCGCCACGCACGGGCTGCGCAAGGAAGCGGTCCATGTCACCCGGCTGCGCATGAGTGAGGGCCTGGTCGGCACCATCGCCGGCGAGGCGCGCGTGCTGAACCTCGCCGAAGCGGCCGAACACCCCGCCTTCGCCTATCGCCCCGAAACAGGCGAGGAGCGGTTCCACAGCTTCGCCGGAGTGCCGATCGTCCGCCTCGAAAGCCCGATCGGCGTGCTCGCCGTCCAGCATGCCGAGCCGCGCCGCTACGAAGATGTCGAGATTGAAGCGCTCCAGACCGTGGCGATGGTGCTTTCGGAAATGCTTGCCGGCGCGCGGCTGGTCGATGGCGCGCGGCGCAGCCGGATGCGCAGCGCTGGCCCGCTTCGCCTGACCGGGCTGCGGCTCGTCGCTGGCATGGCCAAGGGCGTCGCCGTGTTCCACGAGCCACGCGTCCTCGTCGAGCACACCGTCGCCGACGACACCGAGGCCGAGCGCGACCGCGTCTACGCCGCCTTCCGTAAGATGCGCGAGCAGATCGACAACATGGCCAAGGAAGCGGAATTCGGCACCGCCGGCGAGCATCAGGAGATCCTCGAGACCTACCGCATGTTCGCCTATGACGAGGGGTGGTCGCGGCGCATCAACGAAGCCATCGACAGCGGCCTCACCGCCGAAGCGGCGATCGAGCGCGTCCAGCAGCGCACCCGCGCCCGGATGCAGGAGATCGACGACCCGCTGCTCAAGGAGCGGATGCACGATCTCGAGGATTTGTCGAACCGGCTGCTGCGCATCGTATCGGGCCGGTTCGGGACAGCGGCACAGACCGGCCTGACCCACGACGCCGTGCTGATCGCGCGCAACCTCGGCCCCGCCGAATTGCTCGAATATGACCGGCGGCGCCTGAAGGCGGTGCTGCTCGAGGAGGGCTCGCTCACCTCCCACATGGTGATCGTGGCGCGCGCCATCGGCGTGCCGGTGATCGGGCGCCTCGCGGACATCCGCCACAGCGTCGAGGATGGCGAGACCATCCTCGTCGACGGTGACGCGGGCAGCGTGATCATCCGGCCCAACCGTCCGCTGACGACCGGCTTCGAGCAGCGCATGGCAATGAGCCAGAAGCGCCGCGCCGAGTTCGCCGCGGTCCGCAACCTCGCCGCCAAGACCAGGGATGGCGTCCGGATCAGCGTCATGGTCAATGCCGGGCTCGCCGAGGATGCGGCCACGCTCAACATGAGCGGCGCCGATGGCATCGGCTTGTTCCGCACCGAATTTCAGTTCCTGGTGTCGGCCACGCTTCCCGGACGCGAGCGGCAGCAGCGGCTTTACACCAAGGTGCTCGAAGCTGCCGGCGACAAGCCGGTGGTGTTCCGCACCGTGGATATCGGCGGCGACAAGGCGCTTCCCTACCTCACCGACGAAGCGCAGGAGCAGGCGGAAAATCCCGCGATGGGCTGGCGCGCGCTGCGCCTGTCGCTCGACCGCTCGACCTTGATGCGAGCCCAGGCACGCGCCCTGATCGAGGCCTCGGGCGGCCGGATCCTGCGCGTGATGTTCCCGATGATCTCCGAGCCGTGGGAATATGAGGAAGCCCGCGCCTTGTTCGAAGAGCAGGTCGACTGGGCTCGCCGAGCCCACCGCAAGGTGCCCAGGAAGATCGAGTTCGGTGCGATGCTCGAAGTGCCGAGCCTGGCCGAGATGCTCGACCAGCTCCTGCCGCGGGTCGATTTCATCTCGATCGGCACCAATGACCTCACCCAGTTCCTGTTCGCCGCGGACCGCTCGGACCCGCGTCTGGCCCAGCGCTACGACTGGCTCAGCCCGGCGATCCTGCGGTTCCTCAAGCGAATCCTGGACCAGGCCCGAACCGCCGAGGTTCCGGTGCGGGTATGCGGAGAAATGGCCGGGCGGCCGCTCGAAGCGATGGCCTTGATCGGCATCGGCGCCGAGAATTTCTCGATCACGCCGGCTGGCGTGGGACCGGTCAAGGCAATGGTTCGGTCGCTCGATGCGGCCGCGATCCGCGCCAGGCTGGACCAGCTTCTCGCCCGCCCGCCCAGGGACACGCGCAAGGCGCTGACCGACTGGGCGCGCAAGCACGGGGTGATAATCGAATAGCGGCGGTTGACAGCGCGCCGTCAGCCTTCAAACAGGGACGGGCCCGATGTGCAGAAGGCGAGGGGAATGGACGAAGAGCCGGTCGAAGCGGACGTTCCAACGGTCGGTGAACGGCTTCGCGCCGCGCGTGAAGAAAAGAAGCTGAGCCTGGAGGACATCGCGGCGCAGACGCGAATCCCGCAGCGCCACCTCGAAGCAATCGAAGCCGCCGATTGGGAAAAGCTTCCCGCGCCGACCTACACCGTGGGTTTCGCCAAGAATTATGCCGCCGCCGTCGGCCTCGACCGAGCTGAGATCGGTGAGCAGCTCCGCGAAGAAATGGGCGGCCAGAGGTTTACGACCACCAGCACCCCCGAAGTATTCGAGCCGGCCGATCCGGCGCGGACCATGCCCAAGTGGCTGGTCCTCGGTGCTATCGCCGCCGTCATCCTCCTCGTTGCCCTGATGAGCTGGCTCAACCGGCGTTCGCTCGAGCAGCCGGATGACGCGGCGACGAACGCGCCTGTCGCGGCTGCGCCCGTCGCTCCGCAAGCCGCCGCACCCCAACCGGCCAATGCTCAGGGTCCGGTCGTCCTGACGGCCACGGGCCCGGCCTGGATCCAGGTCACCGACCAGGGCGCCAAGCTGTTCGAAGGCGAGCTTGCGGCCGGGCAGGTCTATAGCGTTCCCGCAACCGCGGTCGCTCCGTTGCTCAAGGCCGGCAAGCCCGAATCGCTTCGGATCAATGTCGGCACCGCGGTCGCGCCTCAGGTCGGGCCATCGGGCAAACTCGCCAAGAACGTCAGTCTCAAGCCGGCGGACTTGATGCGTGGCCCGGCCGGGCCCGCGGCGCCGACGGCGACAGTGCCGCAACCGGGGCCGCCTGCTCCGGCGGCGTCCCGTCGTCCGGCTGCGCCCGCCGCGACGGCTCCGCCGCCGGCACCCCAGCCGGCACCGGCGCCGGTTGGCAATACGACTGGGTAACCGGCGCGATTCATCTGCGGCTAAGGCAGGCCGGAGCAACTGTCGCGTGACACTGAGCGTGGGGAAATATTCGTGAAATCTCGTTTGATGATGCTTCTTGGGCTGGGCGCCGCATTCGCGCTCGCGCCTTCGTCGACCGTGGCCCAGCGCCAGCAGGCCTCGCCAGAGCAACGGATCGATCGGCTCGAACGCCAGGTCCAGCAGATGCAGCGCCAGGTCTATCCGAAGGGCCGGCCCGCCGACACCGCCGGTTTCCCCGACGATCCCGCCGCGACGCAAGCCTCGGTGATGTCGCTCGACCAGCGGCTCGATGCCCTTGAGCGGCAGATGCAGGACCTGCTCCGGGCATCGGAAGAAAATGGCAATCGCCTGCGCGGGATCGAGTCCGACGTGGCGCGGGTGCGCTCGGATCACGAGCAGCGGCTGGCTACCATCGAGCAGAGGCTGAACGATGCGGCCGCCATGGTGCCGGCGACTTCCGAACCGCCGGTTGGCACCGCCCCCGCCAACCGCCCCCGGCCGCAGCCGACGCGTCCGGCGCCCACGCAGGGCGCTTCGGCCGTCACGCCTGGCGATGCGACGGCGGCCGTGGTTCCGGCCTCCGATCCGGGCGAAGACGCTTATTCTCAAGGCTTTCACATGTGGGAAGCGGGCCAGTACGACCAGGCGATCAGCACCCTCAAAGGCTTCACGTCCGCCTATCCGAGGCATCGGCGGGTGAGTTACGCCAACAACCTCATCGGCCGTTCGCTGCTCGATAAGGGCGATGCGCGCGCCGCGGCCACTGCGCTGCTTGCCAATTACCGCAACAATCCCGGCGGAGAACGAGCTCCCGACAGCCTGTTCTACCTTGGCCAGGCGCTGATGAAGCTTGGCCAGCCGGGGCAGGCATGCAAAGCCTATTCGGAGCTCGAAGCGGTCTATGGGGCGAAGATTCGTCCGGACCTCAAGAAGCTCGAGACCGACGCCAAAACCCAAGCGCAGTGCAGCTAGATCCGAAGATGACCGATAGCCCCGATACCCTCGATACCGTCGAAACAACCGATACCGTTGCCCCGGAGAAACCACTGAATCCTTCGCCCGAACGGGTCGAACGATTCCGTCGCGGGCTTGAGCCGCTGGCAAAGCCCGGCACTCGCCTCGGTATTGCCGTGTCAGGCGGGCCGGACAGTCTCGCCTTGCTGCTCCTCGCCGCCGCTGCGCGCCCGGGCGAGGTCGAAGCGGCCACCGTCGACCATGCGCTTCGCCCTGAAGCCAGGGCCGAAGCCGAAGCCGTCGCCGCCTTGTGCGACCGTCTTGGCGTGCCCCACACCATCCTGACCGCTGAATGGGAGCAAAAGCCCGAAACCGCGATCCAGGAGCGAGCCCGCAATGCCCGCTATGGCTTGCTCGGCAAATGGGCTCGCGAACAGGGCCTCGGCGCCCTCGCCGTTGCGCATCACGTCGACGATCAGGCCGAAACCTTCATCATGCGCCTCGCTCGGGGTGCCGGGGTCAAGGGCCTCGCCGGAATGCGGCGCCTCGCTCCTGCTCCACGCGACGGCGCTATTGCACTGCTTCGGCCATTGCTCGGTTGGCGGCGGAGCGAGCTTGAGCAGGTCGTCGCGGACGCCGGCCTGGCGGCCAGCGCCGATCCAAGCAATGAGGACGAACAGTTCGAGCGCGTCCGCGTTCGTCAGGCGCTTGGTCAAGCCGACTGGCTCGACGCTGGTTCGATCGCGCTCAGCGCGGCCCATCTCGCCCAGGCTGACGCCGCGCTTCGCTGGGCCACAACTCAGGAATGGCAGCGTTCGGTCACCAATGGCGCCGGTGCCCTTGTCTACAAGCCGGGCAATGCACCGCGCGAGATTCGGCGCCGGATTGTGCGGCGCGCCGTGCTTCGTCTCGCGACCGAGGGTCGGGGAACCGATCTTCGCCGCCGCGAGCTCGACCAACTGCTGTTGGCCCTGGCGCGTGGCCGCAAGGCGACCCTGCGTGGCGTCCTTTGTACCGGCGGCCCCCAGTGGCGGTTTTCGCGAGCGCCGGCTCGGCGCACCGGCGGACAGCCGAACTGAGCGAGCGACACGCTCGCCTGTTCACCCCTTCCTAAGCCCCGCATTGTTATTGGGGGCGATGCGCTTATTTTAGGCACGAGCGCATTTTGCGCGATGGAAGAGCGATGAACGACAAAGAGAAGAAGCCCGGCAACCCGTGGACCAAGAGCCTGCTGATTTGGGCCGGGCTGCTGTTTGCGCTGGTGCTTTTCGTGCAGATGATCGACGGCGGTTCGCGCACTGCAACCGGCGATTCCATCCCCTATTCCGAATTCGTCCGGCAGGTCGATGAGGGCAATGTCCGCACCGTGACCATGGCGTCGGGCGGCTCGACCGCCAATTCGACCATCAGCGGCAAGCTCGAAAGCGGCCAGTCGTTCCGCACCATCGCTCCCGCCGGCTCCAACATCGCCGACCGCATGATTCAGAAGGGTGTGGCGGTCCAGGTCAAGGCGGACGAGCAGGGCAGCATCTGGCTGTACATGCTCTACAACAGCCTGCCCTTCCTGCTGATCCTCGGCATCAGCTTCTTCGTCATGCGCCAGATGTCCAAGAACGCCGGCTCCGGCGCGATGGGCTTCGGCAAGAGCCGCGCCCGGATGCTGACCGAAAAGCAGGGCCGCGTGACGTTCCAGGACGTCGCCGGAATCGACGAGGCTCGCGAAGAGCTCCAGGAGATCGTCGAGTACCTCAAGGACCCGGGCAAGTTCGCCCGGCTCGGCGGCAAGATCCCCAAGGGCGCGCTGCTGGTCGGGCCTCCGGGTACCGGCAAGACGTTGCTCGCCCGCGCCATAGCCGGTGAGGCGGGCGTTCCGTTCTTCACCATTTCTGGTTCGGACTTCGTCGAGATGTTCGTCGGCGTCGGCGCCAGCCGCGTCCGCGACATGTTCGACCAGGCCAAGAAGTCGGCCCCGTGCATCGTCTTCATCGACGAGATCGACGCCGTCGGCCGCCATCGCGGCGCCGGCCTCGGCAACGGCAATGACGAGCGCGAGCAGACGCTGAACCAGCTGCTGGTCGAAATGGACGGATTCGAAGCCAATGAAGGCATCATCATCATCGCCGCGACCAACCGGCCCGATGTCCTCGATCCGGCGCTGCTGCGTCCGGGCCGGTTCGACCGCCAGGTGGTGGTGCCGCGTCCCGACATCGACGGCCGGGAGCAGATCCTCGGCGTCCACATGAAGAAGGTGCCGCTGGCGCCCGACGTCGACCCGCGGGTGATCGCGCGCGGCACGCCGGGCTTCTCTGGCGCCGACCTCGCCAATCTCGTCAACGAGGCGGCGCTGCTCGCTGCCCGCCGCGGCAAGCGGCTGGTCGCCATGAAGGAGTTCGAGGAGGCCAAGGACAAGGTGCTGATGGGTACCGAGCGCAAGTCGATGGTCATGACCGAGGACGAAAAGCGCATGACCGCCTATCACGAGGCGGGCCACGCCATCGTCGCCCTCCACGAGCCGGCGTCCGACCCGATCCACAAGGCGACGATCATCCCGCGCGGCCGCGCGCTCGGCATGGTGATGCGCCTGCCCGAACGCGACAGCTACAGCTATCACCGCGACAAGATGTACGCCAACCTCGCCGTCGCCATGGGCGGCCGCGTCGCCGAGGAAGTCATCTTCGGCTACGACAAGGTCTCTTCCGGCGCCTCTTCCGATATCCAGTACGCGACCCAGCTCGCCCGCGACATGGTGACTCGCTGGGGCATGTCCGACGCGCTCGGCCCGCTCCAATATGCGGAGCCGGACGAAGAGGTGTTCCTCGGCTATTCGGTGAACCGGCAGCGGCAGATGTCGAACGAAACCGCGCAGGCGATCGATGCCGAAATCCGCAAGGTTGTCGAGGATGGCTACGCGCGCGCCAAGCATCTGCTCGACGAGCATCGCAGCGAGCTGGAAACGCTGGCGCAGGCGCTGCTCGAATTTGAGACGCTGTCGGGCGACGAGATCAAAACGGTGCTTGCCGGAGGCTCGATCGACCGCGGCGGCGCCAAAGGTCCGGCGATCCCGGCCGCGGGCTCTTCGATCCCCAAGGCCAAGCGCCCCAAGCCCGGCGCGATCGGCGGTCCGGCGGTCGCCTAGCCGCTCATTCCGAGCACGATGACGGCCATCGCGAACAGCGTCAGCGCGATGACCGAGAAAAGCAAAAGAAGGCTTGTGCGCCACAGCGCGCCAAACCTGCCCAGGCCGTAGGTGCCCTTTAGGTCACGATACATGTGGACCGGCGGGACTAGCGCGGCGAATGCTACGCCCGGCAGCCCCGCCGCGCCCCAGAGGCTCATGCCGATAACCAGCAGCATCATGAAGGCGAGCGAATAAGTAACGAACACGGTGTGATCGTAAATTCCGAAGCGCCGACTAAAGGGGAAAAGCAGCCACAGGAACGGCGCGGAAATCGGGATTAGCGCCCACGCATATTTCGACGCTGCATCCTGCAGCCGGTAAATCGCCAATTGAGGGTTGGCCTTGGCGCGTTTGATGGCGTCATTGACCATCGGTACGCTGCTCCGCACGTCGACATTGTTCTCTCTGTCGGCAAGGACCGCGTTGACCACGCCTTCGCGCTTGAACCGCTCCAGCGTGGCCAGTGACTGGCGCTGGTCGGCGATGTCGCGGTCGATTGATTTCAATTCCTCGATATCGTGCCTTGGCTCGCTTTGCCTCAAGCCTCGCCAGCTTGGCCTTTTCACCGGCGATGGCCTCGTCAGTGGAATGATAAGTCCCACCACCGGCGGTGAGTTGGTTCATTCCACTGGGACCGCCGATCAGCTGGATCGTCGCGAACAACAGGAACACCGAAAACAGGAAGAGCGCGATCGGCGAGATGAAGCGGGCGCGTTGGCCCTCAATATAGCGGCGCGTCAGGATGCCGGGACACCAGGCCAGCATCGGCAGGGTGCGCCAGAATTTGCCCTCGAAATTCAGCACTCCGGCCACGAAGTCGCCCCCGAAAGCGCGCAATGACCGGTGGACGTGAGCCTTTTGTCCGCATTGCGCGCAATAGGGGCCGGTAAGGGGCGCCGTGCAGTTGAGGCAATTTCGCTCGTGGGTGTGGCCATCGGGGCCTGCTTCGCCGGCGCCCGGTTCGACCGCGCGCGCCAGCATTCCCCCGGTCACCGCAGTCCCAAGCGCTTCGAGATCGCCCATTAAGTCCCCCTTGTTGCGATATTAGGCCCGCCGTGTTGCGCGTGCTAGCCGCTCTCTCGATGGCACGGATCGGCCTCCTTGGTGGCTCCTTCAACCCAGCGCATCGCGGGCACCGGCGTATCAGCCTCGAAGCGATGCGAGTTCTCGGCCTGGACGAAGTGTGGTGGCTGGTGTCGCCCGGCAATCCGTTAAAGGCCGCGGAGGAAATGGCGCCTTACGAGGCGCGGTTGGCCTCCGCCGAAGCCATGGCGCGCGGAAGCCGGATCCGAGCCAGCGATTTCGAACAGCGCGAAGGTACACGTTTCACCATCGACACCGTCCGACTGCTAAAGCACCACTTTCCCAAGCATCGCTTCATTTGGTTGCTTGGAAGCGACACGCTGCCAAATTTTCACTTCTGGCGCGATTGGAGGGGTTTAGCCCGCGAACTGCCGATTGCGGTGATTCGCCGCCCCGGTTATGATCGGCAGGCCCACGCGGCGCGCGCGATGGGTTGGCTGCGCAGGTTTGTCCGCCCGTCCAGCCAGGCAAATCAATGGACGGAGTGGAGTGCACCGGCGATCATTTTCCTTCGCCTGCCGCCCGACCCGACGTCCGCAACTGCCATCCGCGCGGCTGACCCAAGCTGGTATCGCCAACTCCGCTCGAGAGCTTATCGCGGAACGCGGCGTGCCACTGTTCGCCAGGAGACCACTTGACCGAACATCCCGCTGAGACCGCCGACCAGCCTAAAGGTTCAGGCGGTCCTCCCAAGGAAGTCCAGGACCTCCATGCGCTCGTCCTCCAGTCGCTCGATGACGATCAGGCGCAGGAGGTCGTGTCGATCCCGCTTGCCGGCAAATCCAACATCGCCGATCATATGGTGGTGGCCTCCGGTCGCTCGACGCGGCAGGTCGCGTCCATGGCCGTTAAGCTTGCCGAAAAGATCAAGGAGCGATTTGGAAGAAGCGTTCGAATCGAAGGGCTTCCGGCTGCTGACTGGGTGCTGATCGATGCGGACGACGTGATCGTCCACATTTTTCGTCCCGAAGTGAGAAATTTTTACAATTTGGAACGAATGTGGGCATTTGGGGATGACTCGGGCGTAAGCGCGGCCGCAGGTGGGTGAGGCATATGCGAGTTAATGCTCTTTTCTTGGTGCTCCTGGCGTTCGTGGCGCAGCCCGCCACGGCGGCATCCTCGCCAAGCATGTCGAGCCTGGAGCAGCAACTGAGGCGGTGGTCGCCGGCAGCAGCGCCGACGTTGGCATCGCCGCGCTCGACCTCAAGACCGGCGAAACGGTCAGCATCAAGGGCAATACGCCGTTCCCGATGGCGAGCACGGTCAAGGTCGCGGTCGCCGCGCTCTACCTGGCCCAGGTCGATCATGGCCAACGCTCGCTCGACGACGTGATCAAGGGTGTTCCCGCCCGCCGGCTGATGGAGCGGATGCTGATTCATAGCGACAATCGCGCAACCGACATGCTGATCGGCGACCTCGGCGGGCCGAACAGGGTCCATGACTGGCTCCAGGACAATGGTGTCCGGGGCTTGCGCGTCGACCGCAACATCGCCGACCTGCTCAGCGCCAAGCGCGACCTGTGGGATCGCCGCAATTCCAGTACACCGGTGGCCATGGTCGATTTGCTCAAGCGCATCTACCGGGCCGAGTTGATCAAGCCCGAAAGCCGCAACTACCTGCTCGACCTCATGGCCAGGTGCCAGACCGGCAAGAACCGCATGAAGTGGCTGCTTCCGGACGGCACGGCGGTCGAGCATAAGACCGGCACCCTGAACGGACTGACCGACGACGTCGGCTTCATATCCATGCCCGACGGCCGCCGCATCGCGGTCGCCATTTTTACTCGTGGCGGCTCCAACCGCCCGCGGACCATCGCCCAGACCGCCCGCGCCATTTATGATGGGTTCCGGTCGGCCGTCACCTACACGCTTCGGCCGGCCCTCTCGGGCAATTAGTGCTCCTGCACATCGTCGCGCGCGGCAAGATCGGCCGCTCTCCCGAAGCCGATCTCGTCGACCGCTACGTCAAGCGCATCGCCTGGCCGACGAAGGTCACCGAGCTTCCTGACCGAGGCGGCAATGTCCCGCCACTTCCCACAAATGGCGTGACCATCGCTCTCGATGAGCGCGGCAAGGCGTTGTCGTCGATCGAACTGGCGCGGAAGCTCGAAGCCTGGCGTGACGACGGCAAGCGCGAGGCTCGTTTCCTCATTGGCGCCGCCGACGGTCACGGCGAGGCGAAGCGGGCCGGGGCCGATCTGCTATTGTCTTTCGGTCCGGCGACCTGGCCGCACCTGCTGGTCCGCGCCATGCTCGCCGAACAATTGTTCAGGGCGATGTCGATCCTTGCCAACCACCCCTACCATCGCGAAGGCTGAGCCGATGCGCGCGCCGGCCTTAGCCCTGCTGTTCATGCCACTGATGCTGTCGGCAAGCGCCCTCGCGCAGAACCCAGGCGAGCGGCTGGATAGCGCGCTCCAACGGGCCCGGTCCGACCAGGCTGCGGCGGAGAAGGAAGGGCGTCGGCTTGACCAGATAGCAGCGCGCGCGCGCAATGCCGCTGAACGGCTGCGCGCCGAGGAGCAAGCGGCCGCCCAGGCGATCGATGCCGCGGAGGCGCGGATCACATCCGCCGATGCACAGCTTCGCCTCGCCGACGCCTATGTCGCGGCGCACCGCGAGCGGCTGGCGCGCGAGCAACAGCCAGCCGCGGCGTTGCTCGCGGGGCTCGCGGTCATGGCCCGCCGCCCGCCGCTTCTCGCACTTGCCGATCGCGGCAGCACCGACGAACTGGTCGAAGTGCGCCTACTCCTCGCCAGCACCTTGCCGGCGATCCGAGCCCGTACCGACAAGCTGTCGGCGGAGCTCGCCGAGGGACAGCGCCTCCGACAAGCCGCGGTAGCGGGCCGGGGAGAATTGACGGCAAGCCGCCAGGCACTGGTTCAACGGCGTGCACGTTTCGCGGAGCTCGAGCAACGCGCCCAGCAGCAGGCGCTGGATATTGGTGGCGAAGCGCTGAGCGCGGGTGATGTTGCCTTGGCGGCGGGCGAGGACGCCGAGCGTTTGGGCGCCGCCGAGGCCAACAGCCGGGCGATCCGCTCGCTCGCCCAGCAACTTGCGCGGGCTGACGCTGCACCGCCGCGCCCAGTCGCCGGCGAAGGCGCGCTAACCAAGCCGCCGTTCGCTTATGCACTTCCCGCCGCCGCCCCGGTCACTAACGGCCTTGCCTCGGTAAGCTCGAGCGGCGTTCGCTCGCGCGGGGTGACGCTGGCGACTTCGCGCGGCGCGGCCGTTACCGCACCCGCCGGTGGGGTCGTTCGTTTCGCCGGGCCGTTCCGCAACTATGACGGAGTGGTCGTGATCGACCATGGCGGCGGCTGGATCAGCCTGATCGTCAATGTCGCCGGGTCATTAAGAGCGGGCGATCGCGTGAACCTCGGCGATGGCCTTGGACGAGCGCTCGGGCCGATCCAGGTCGAACTGTCCCAAAATGGGCGGCGAATCTCGCCAGCTCTCATCGCAGGTTCATCTGGCCCCCTGTCAAATGGCGGGAAAGGCGGCTAAATCGCGTGGCTGCCGAATGGGACGCGATCTTATGAAATTGAATCACAAGCTTCTGCCGCCGCTCGCGCTCGTCGGAGCGCTGACCCTGGTTCCGGTGACCGCCAGCTCCTTCGCTGCAGCGGACACCACCAATTACCAGGAGCTCGAGAAATTCATGAGTGTCTACGAGCGGGTGAAAGCCAATTATGTCGAGCCGGTTGACGACCACACCCTGATCAAGGGCGCGATCGATGGCATGCTGTCGGCGCTCGACCCGCATTCCTCCTACGCCGAGGCGAGCGATTTCGACCAGCTGAAGAGCACCACCGACGGCAATTACGGCGGCCTCGGCCTCAGCGTTTCGATCGAGGACGGAGCGGTCAAGGTGATCGCCCCGACCGAGGACACGCCGGCGTGGCGCGCGGGCGTCAAGGCGGGCGATTACATCACCCACATCAACGGCGAACTGGTCTACGGCCTGACGCTGGACGAGGCCGTGGCGAAGATGCGCGGCGATCCGGGGACCTCGATCAAGCTGACCCTCGTCCGTCCCGGCCGCAACCAGCCGATCGACCTCTCCATGGTGCGCGAGCGGATCGAGCTCCGGCCGGTCAAGTGGGAGATCAAGGACGACATCGGCTACATCAACATCAATACCTTCTCCGGCAATGTCGCCGACCAGGTGAAGTCGGCGCTGCTGTCGATCGACAAGGCTACCGGCGGCCGTCCGCTCGGCTATGTCGTCGACCTGCGCTCCAATCCGGGCGGCCTGCTCGACCAAGCGGTCGACGTCAGCGACGCCTTCCTCGACAGCGGCGAGATCGTCTCGCAGCGCGGTCGGTCGAAGGACGATATCGAGCGTTACTACGCGCGTCCGGGGGATATGGCCCACGGCCTCCCGGTCATCGTTTTGGTTGACGCGGGCACCGCCAGCGCTTCGGAAATCGTCGCCGGTGCGCTCCAGGATCATCGCCGAGCGCTGGTCATGGGCGAAAAGAGCTTTGGGAAGGGCTCGGTCCAGACCGTCGTCCAGACCGGCCCTGAAGCTGCGCTCCGCCTCACGACGGCGCGCTATTACACGCCGTCGGGGCGCTCGGTTCAGGCCGGCGGGATCGAACCGGACATCGCCGTCCCGCAGCTTTCTGACGAGGATTACAAGAACCGCCGCGTGGTCCGGGAAGCCGACCTTCGCCGCCACCTGCTGGCCCAGTCCAAGGTCGAGGACAAGCTGCTCGAAGCCGACGACACCCCCGATCCGCGCTTTTCGGCCAAGGCCGACGAGCTGAAGAAGAAGGGCATCAAGGACTTCCAGCTCTATTACGCGATCAACACGCTGAAGCGGCTTGCCGGCAATACCGCAGTGGCTTCCGCGGGCACGACCAAGAAGCTGCGCTAATCGCGTGAACCAGGCGGTCGCCACCAAACCTCGCGACGGTGCGTCGCTAGGGCCGGCGGCAGCCGCGCGACTGATCGCGCTATTGCTTCCGGCGGCGCTGCTCGGCGGCGCGCTCTGGTCGCAGCATTTCGGCGGCCTCCACCCTTGCGAGATGTGCTACTGGCAGCGCTGGCCGCACGGCGCTGCGATCCTGATTGCAGCCCTCGCGTTCACCGCGCCGGCAGTGTCAGGGCGGGCGCGCACCCTGACCATCCTCGCCGCCCTCGCAATCGCTGTTTCGGGCGCGATCGGCGTCTATCACGCCGGCGTCGAAGCGAAGATATTCGAGGGCTTCACCCAGTGCACGGCGACCGCGACCCGTGGCATGAGCACGGCCGATCTTCTGAAACAGATCACCCATGCCCCGCTGATCCGCTGCGACCAGGTCCAGTGGCGCTTCCTCGGCATTTCGCTGGCGGGATGGAATGCGATCCTTTCGCTCGGCGGTGCGGCGCTGATCCTGATCCTGACCTTGCGGCCGGTACGCCGATGAGCGACTGGCGCCCCGGCGACAGGCGCGCTGATCGCGCATCGATGATCCGCGTCGACCAGGCCGGCGAATATGGTGCGACCCGCATCTACGCCGGCCAGCTCGCCGTGCTTCGACGCAATGCGCCCGAAGCCAAGCTGATCGCGCGCATGGCGGCGCAGGAGGAGCGGCACCTGAAACGCTTCGACCAGCTGGTTGCCGAGCGGCGGGTTCGCCCGACCGCGCTGCAACCACTGTGGAACGTGGCCGGGTTCGCGCTCGGGGCGGCGACGGCGCTGATCTCGGAGAAGGCCGCGCTGGCCTGCACCGACGCCGTGGAGACGGTGATTGATCGCCACTACGGCCAGCAACTCGATGAGCTCGGCCAAGAAGATCCCGAGCTGGCCGCAGACATCACCCAATTCCGTGCCGAGGAGGTCGAACATCGCGACGCCGCGCGGGAGGCGGGAGCGGCCAATGCACCGGCCTATCCTTTGCTGACCGCGGCGATCCGTGCCGGTTGCAGGATGGCAATCGGGCTTTCAAAGCGCATATGAGGAACCGGACTCGGGTTTCGCCCGCTTGAGTCCGCTACAGAAAGGAAGTTTCGACGATGACCAGGCTGACTATCACCCTTGCCGCCAGCGCGGCCGCGGTTGCCGGCTTCGCCATGCTTCCAGCGCCCGCGATGGCCCAGCAAACCGGCGTCGCCGAGATTATCGTTTACGGGGCCGACCCGTGCCCGCGCTCGACCGACGACCAGGTCGTGGTTTGCGCCCGCCGCCCGGAGACTGAGCGATATCGGATTCCGCCGAAGTATCGGCCTGGCGGAACGCGTCAGGAAACCACGGCGTGGGGCAAGAAGGCGCAGGCGCTGGAGACGGTCGGAGCGACCGGGATCAACAGCTGCTCGCCAGTTGGTCCCGGCGGGTTCACCGGCTGCCTGACCCAGGTCATCAAGCAGGCGCGCGAGGAGCGGCGCGAGGATGCCGCGGGCCAGACCCCTCCCGATCAATAAGAATTTCGTTTGAGCATCCGGCGCTGCTAGCTTCCTTGGCTGTCGTGCCGCGGGGAGAGCAGTCATGAGCGTTGCTGAAGCCACACCCGACATCGAGCACATTGACCAGTCGGACCGCGCGTTTCTCGGTCATCCCAAGGGTCTTGGCTATCTCGGCTTCACCGAGGCGTGCGAGCGCTTCTCTTATTACTCCATGCAGACGCTGCTCGTGCTGTACATGGTCAATTACCTGCTGTTGCCCCAGCATATTGGCAGTGTCGCTGGCTTGGCCTGGCTCCGCGGGTGGCATTATCCGGGGCTGGAGGGCCAGCCGCTCTCCTCGGCCATCTTCGGTGATTATACGTCGCTGGTCTACCTGACCCCCATCCTTGGGGGCATCATCGCCGACAAACTTACGGGCCGAAAAGTGGCCTTGATCGCCGGCGGCTTGTTCATGGTTGCCGGCCATTTCCTGATGGCGTTCCAGGGGGCGTTCCTGCTTGCACTTCTGTCGCTGATCGTAGGGGTCGGCATGTTCAAGGGGAACATCGCGACCCAGGTCGGCGACCTCTACGCCGAGAACGACCTGCGGCGCGCAATGGCGTTTCAGATTTTCTACATCTTCATCAACGTCAGCGTGATCGTTGCTCCGCTGATTGCGGGCACGCTAGGGCAGAACGTCGGCTGGCACTATGGTTTCGGCTGCGCCGGCGTGGTGATGGTGCTGGGGCTGGCCATCTATCTTGCGGGCACTCCGTCGTTGCCGAACGATGTCGGCGCCGGCGATGCCGATCGAGGCAAATTGATCGGCCGGGCCATCGCGGCGGCCCTCGGGATCGTCGCTTTGGTTCTGGGGTGGCTGGCGATCTCGGGCGTCCTGTTCTCGACCTGGGCATCGGGCAGCGTTACCGCCGTGATCCTGGTCGGCGGGCTTTACTTCGCTTTGACCCGCAACCTCGACCCCATTGACCGGAAACGGACGCTCGCGCTCGTCATCCTGATCCCAATCATGGCAATTTCGCTGCTGACCAACCAGGAGATCTTCAACGCCTATTTGGTCTGGGGAGACCAGCACTTCGATCTGCGAATTCTCGGCCATGCCTTTCCCAGCAGCTGGCTGATCTCAATCGATGCCGGCGTCAGCTTCGCGATGCTGGTCGCGGTGGCGGCATTCTGGTCCTGGTGGGGCAGGCGCCACTGGGAACCCGACGAGATCACGAAGATGATTATCGGTACTGCGTTCGTCATCGTGGCCGGGCTATGCCTCTTCATGGGCGCTTTGACCCAACCGGCGGGCGGGAAGATCAGCCTGTTTTGGCCGATGATGTTCGAGGTTACGAACGCCATCGGTTTTGCCCACGCCTTGCCAGTCAGCCTCGCGTTGTTTTCAAAACTGGCACCGAAGGCCATCGGAGCGACCGTGATCGGGCTCTATTACCTGGCCTTCTTCGCCGCCAATAAGATGGTCGGTCTTGTCGGCGGGCTCTACTCTACCCTGCCGACGACGACCTTCTGGCTGATCCACGTTGCGAGTGCCGTTGTGGGGCTCCTCGGCTTCGCGGTGTTCAAGCTGGCGCTCGGCCGCCAGATGAGTGCCAACGCCAGTCCAGCGCTGCGCGCGTGAGCGGGGCGGAGGACTTGCCGACGCCAACTTGGTTCGGGCACCCGCGCGGGTTGCTGTTCCTGGCCTTCACCGAGGTGTGGGAGCGCTTTTCCTACTACGGGATGACCGCCCTCCTCGCGCTCTACATGGTCAAGCAGTTGCTGTTGCCCGGACATGCCGAACATGTCCTCGGCCTTGCGACGCTGCGTCACCTGTTCGAGTTCCGCGGACCGATGAGCGACCTTGCATTCGCGTCGCTGATTTACGGCTGGTACGGCGGCCTGGTCTATTTCACGCCGATCCTCGGCGGCCTGATCGCCGACCGCTGGCTCGGCGCAAAACGCACGGTCATTCTCGGCGCGCTTTTGATGAGCGGCGGCCACCTCGCCATGACGTTCGACCTCAGCTTTCTAATGGCGCTCGGCATGTTGATCCTCGGATCGGGCTGCTTGAAAGGCAATATTTCGGCCCAGGTCGGCACGCTTTATCCCCACAATGCCGAGTTATTGCGGGAGCGCGGCTTCACGATTTTCTCGACCGGCATCAACGTCGGCGCCGTTGCCGGGCCGATTGCCACCGGGACCGTTGCCGCGATTTATGGCTGGCACGCGGGGTTCGGCCTGGCGGCGGTGCTCATGCTTGTGGCCCTCCTTACCTACCTGATGGGCCAGCGGCACCTTCCGGACAGCAAAGCCCGCCGTACAGCGCACCACGGCCTGCCGCCGCTGACGCCGGCCGAAAAGAAGCGGAGCTGGGCGCTCATCGGACTGATGGCGCTGACAATCCTGCCGAGCATCGCTTATCCGATGATCTGGAACATCGGGATTCTGTGGATCGACCAGCATGTCGCCCTCGGGACGCCGCTCGGCGCGGTGCCGGCGAGCTGGTTCAATTCGGTCGACGCCTTCGCCAGTATCGTCGTTGCCGCTCCGCTGGTTGCGCTTTGGGCCTGGCAGGCGCGCCGCGGCACCGAGCCTGGAAGCCTGGCCAAGATCGGCATTGGCTCAGCGATCATCGGCGTCTCGGCACTATTGCTTTCGGTCGGAAGCCTCGCCGCTCCGGACGGCGGCAAAGTGTCGGTTTTCTGGGCGCTTGGCGGGCTTTTTCGGAATGGGTGCCGCGTTCATGTGGTACTGGCCGGTTACGCTCGCGCTTGTGTCGAAGGCGGCGCCCGCAAAGGTCAATTCCACGCTGATGGGCGCGGCCTTCCTGGCGCTGTTCATCGGCACGGTGGCGATGGGTTGGGTCGGGAGCTTCTACGACCAGATGAGCCCGGCCGCCTTCTGGACGCTGGACGCAGGCATAGGCTTTGCGGGAGCGCTCATCATCTTCGCGGTGCGCGGACCCTTGTCGCGGCTGCTCGAAAGCGATTCCTGACGGAACCTTCGGGTCGGCTGTTAGGGAACGATCGGCAGCATGATCGCGCTCGCCGTCGCGCCGCCACGATACACCTGCTGCGTCGCCGCGCGGTAATCGCCGGCCTTGGCATAGAAGATGTTCGGGACGAACGACTGCGGGTTGCGGTCGTAAACCGGGAACAGGCTCGACTGCACCTGCACCATGATCTTGTGGCCGGGCAGGAAGACGTGGTTCACGTTCGGCAGCCCCCAGCGAAAATGCTCGACCTTGCCGGGGCGCAGCGCGCGGGGCCTGGCGAAGCTGTCGACATAACGGCCGCGAAAAATCTCGATCCCCATCGCCAGCTCATACCCTGACATGTCGCGCTGATCCGCGCTTTCCGGCTTCTCGTTGGGATAGACGTCAATCAGTTTCACGACCCAGTCACTGTCGGTGCCGCTGGTCGATGCGAACAGGTCGACCTGTGGCGCGCCCATGATGTGCACCGGACTGGTCAGCGGGGCTGTGGTGTAGCTCAGCACGTCGGGGCGGCCGTCGACGAAGCGCTGGTCTTGCACCAGCCAGCTGCGCCATCCTTCTCCGGTAATCGGACGCGGCAGATAAGGCACAGGGTTGGCGGGGTCCGAAACATAGCTGTCACGGCCCACGGCTCCTGGCCGCTCGAACCCGGCGGTGCCGTTGCCGGTCAGGTACAGCGGGGTCGGCGTGCCCATCGGCCAGCGCGGGCTTGCCTGCCACTCGTTGATCCCGGTCGCATAGGTTAGCGCATTGGGCGTTTGCGGGTCTGGCGCGCCTTTCAGATAATGGTCGAAGAAGGGCTTCACCCACTTCACGCGCCATTCGGTCGCGGTGTCGCCGGTGAAGGTCAGGTCGCCGAGTCCGTAGCCATAATGGTTGGCGCCCGAGTGTCGCCACGGGCCGATCGCCAGGTGCAGCAGGCCGCTGCCTTCATATTTGTCCTTCAGCGCCTTGTAGACGGCGGGAGCGCCGTAGCTGTCCTCCTGGTCCCACTGGCCGACCTCCAGCAGGGTCGGGACGGTCAGCGGACGCGCCGCCATCCATTTGTCGACCGCCTGGCCCGACCAGAATTCGGTGTAGGCCGGGTTCTGGAACAGCTTCTGGACGAAGGGATAGCCTTCGATTCCCCAGTGCCGGGCGAGGTCGGCCATCGATCCGGCCTCGAGATAGCGGGTATAATCGTCGCCCGGCGGCACGGCGACCCCAGGGCCTTCGGCCTTGGCCGTGCTCTGCGAGACGGCGAAATCGAGGCTGCTGGTGCGGAACGCGCCGTTGTGGAACCAGTCGTCGCCCATCCAGCCATCCACCATCGGGCTTTGCGGGACCGCGGCCTTCAGCGCCGGGTGCGGGTTGATCTCCGACGCCAGCGTCAGGAAGCCGAGGTAGGACGAGCCGATCGTCCCGACCTTGCCGTTCGATTCCGGCACGTTCTTCACCAGCCAGTCGATCGCGTCATAGGCATCGGTGCTTTCGTCGATGCCAGTGGGGTTGAGCGGGCCAGAGATCGGGCGGTTCATCACGAACTGGCCCTCGCTGTTGTGAAGGCCGCGAATGTCCTGCTGGACGATGATGTAACCGTCGTTGACGAACTCCTTGTACATGATCGGGATCGTGTCGACGGCCGACTGGCTAGTCTCGCGGTTCATGCTGCCCTTGGCGTCATAGGGCGTGCGCGACAGGATGATCGGCGCCGTTGCGCGTGCCCTTCTTCATGACGATGACCGTGTAGAGCTTGGTGCCGTCGCGCATCGGCACCATCGCAACCCGCTTGATATAGTCGGCGTCGGGCAGGACGGGGTTGTAGGTATCGACAACGTCCGGGGTCATGGGCGTGACGCGCTGGCCCGGCGGCACCGGTGCGGCGGCGATGGCGATGAGCGGCAGAATCGATGCGGCGAGGCGGAGCGTGAGCTTGGTCATGGCGCAACGCTAACAACGCGCCCGCCTCCCCGCAACAAGCGCGCCGGCCGCTCGTTTCCACGCCCGATGACCGGCGTCACTGGCAATCTTCATGCATCTTGGGAAGCGTTGCTCGAAGAAGCGCGCAAGTGCACGCGCTGCGACCTTTACAAGCATGCGACCCAGACGGTGTTCGGGGAAGGGCCGCTCGACGCCGCGATCATGTTCGTCGGCGAACAACCGGGCGACCAGGAGGATATCGCCGGGCGTCCGTTCGTCGGGCCCGGCCGGCCAGCTGTTCGACGCCGCGCTGGAGAAGGCCGGGATCGACCGCACGACCGTCTACGTCACCAACGCGGTCAAGCATTTCAAATTCATCCAGCGCGGCAAGCGGCGCATCCACAACAAGCCCGACGGCAGCGAGATCGAGGCGTGCCGCTGGTGGATCCGGCATGAGCGCGAACTCATCCGCCCACCAGTCACCGTCGCGCTCGGGGCCACGGCAGCGAACAGCCTGTTCGGCAAGGCGATGGCGATCGGCAAGAACCGCGGCGCGCCGCTTCAGCTCGCCGACGGCGGCGAATGCTGGATCACGGTGCACCCCAGCTTCCTGCTGCGGATTCCGGAGGAGGACCGCAGGCGCGAGGAGCGCGCCCTGTTCGTCCGCGACTTGAAGCGCATCAAGGTCCGCGCGGCAGAACTCGCGCGCTAGAAGCTGTAACCCAGCGTCGCCTTGATCGTCCGCGGGGCGCCGGGGGCGATGTTGTTGTCGCTGTTGGCGGTAGGGAAATAATGCGCGCCGAACAAATTCTCGGCGTTGAGCTGCGCTTCGATTCCACCCGCCAGGCGGTAGTAAAGCGCGGCGTCGACCCGCGTGTAACCGGGCAAAATCACGGCGTTGCTGATCGTCGCATACGACTTGGACCGGGCGATCACGCCAAGCCCGACACCGACGCTTTTGGTCAGATCGTAGCGGTTCCACAGCGAGAAGCTGTGGCGCGGCACCAGCGGCACTTCCTTGCCCTTGGCCGCCGACGCGGTGGTCTCGGTGATCTCGGCCTTTTGGAGCGTGTAGCCGGCAGAAACCATCCAGCGGCTGGTGACGCTGCGCTCGAGTCCAAGTTCGAGCCCTCGGCTGCGCTGCTTGCCGGTCAGCACCGTCTTTGAAGGATCCAGCGGGTCCGTCGCGCGGGTGTTGCTCCGGTCGAGCTGGTAGAGCGCCGCGGTGGCGAGCAACCCGCCCGGCAGCTCCCACTTCGCGCCGACCTCGTAATTGTCGAACCGCTCGGGCTTGAGCCCTTCGGTGATTGAAGTGAGGCCGCTGAACTGGTCCCCCGACTGCGGCAGGAACGACCGGCTGGCGCTGGCGTAGATCGACAGGTTAGCCGTCGGCTTGAGAACGATGCCAAGGCGCGGCGACCAGAGATTGTCGCGGCGTTTGAAGGTGGCGCCGGCGCCGCGCAAATCGTCGAAGGTAAGCTCAAAGCTGTCGAAGCGGATGCCGGCGACGATCTCGAGCCAGTCGGCTGGACGAAGCTGCTCTTGCGCATAGACCGCGAGGACGTTGGCATGGACGCGGTTGTCGGCGTCGCTCGGCGCGGGCGCAAAGACGACGTTGGCATCCACCGTTGGATCGGTCACGGGCACGGTGTTGCCGCCAGTGAAGCCACCAGTCATCCGCAGGTTGCGCGAAGACTGCCGACCGACTTCGAACCCGAGCAGGAGGGTCTGGTCGAGGCCGGCGACGCGGCCTTTCCAGATGAGATCGTTCTGGCTGAACAGGTTCTGCCGGTTGTTGCGGTTGTTATAGGCGCCGAGCGTGACCAGGCCGGTCGCCGCGCTGAACCCGGTCGGATAGACGTTCTGATAGAATTTGCGATAATCGCCGAAGAGCGTGCGGCTGCGCAGGGTCAGGCCGTTGCGGGCGTCATGCTGAATCGCCAGGCTGGCGAGGTCGACATTGGCCAAAGCGTAACTGTCGTTGGGATCGCCGAAAAAGGTTCGGTCATGACCGCGAAGCGGCTCGCCGCCGTCGGCAGGGACGCCGCGGTCGGCGGTGCGGCGGTCATGGAAATGCTCGTACGACAGGTCGACGCGGGTGTTCGCGCCCGGCCAGCAGCGCGACGGTCGGGTTCATCCCCCAGCGCTTGACGCCGACATGGTCGCGGAAGCTTTTGCCGTCCTCGTAAAGCGCATTCAGGCGGACGCCGGCGACGCGGCTTAGCGCCTGGTCGATATCGCCGGTCAGGCGGAAGCCGCCGTAACTGTCGCCCGACGCGGCAAGGTGGCGGGCCGTGCCGAACGTCGGCCGCTTGAGCACTCGGTTGAACACGCCGCCGCCGCCGCCGCGCCCGAAGATCATGGCGTTGGGGCCTTTCAGCACCTCGACCCGCTCGACATTGTAGAAGTCGCGGAAATATTGGACGTCGTCGCGCACGCCATCGACGAAGAAGTCGGCGGTGCTCGAATTTCCGCGCAGAACCAGCGTGTCGCGATTCCCCTCGCCCGAATTGTAGGAGGCGCCGGGAATGAAGGTCAGCAGGTCCGCGACCGATCGGAGTTGCTGGTCCTCGATCTGCTGCGCTGGTGACGATGCTCAGCGCCTGGGGCACGTCCTTCACCGCCGTGTCGGTCTTGGTCGCCGTGCTGGTCGCGCGGACGCCGTAATGAACGGTCTTGCCGGTAACAACGATCGGTTCGGCCGTGCTGTCCGCGGCAGCAGTCTCGTCAGCCGCTATGGCAGCCGAGGCGGTGCCAACAAGGAATGTCGCGGCCAGCGAGCGTATGACGAAACGATTCACGACTTCCCCTGCGGTTGTTGCCGGGCCGTCTATCGTTATTGATAGTCATTCGCAATAGCAGAATGGATTAGCAGATTTGCTCGACCTCAAGGCTTCCGGCTGGGAGGGGCTTGAGCGCTTCGCTCGCGGGGACGGACGTGTCGAGCCAGGCGGCGAAATCCTCGGGGGTCAGCACCGCGACCTGCCGATTGTGATAAGGTGCGATGTCGGGGCCGGGCGGCATGGTCAGCATCGTGAAGGCTTCGCCGACATCGGGGCTCGCGCGGAATAACCCGGCGATCGCGAACAAGGGCGCGCCGCGCAGCGCGAAGCGCCATTTGTGTTTGCGCTTCACCTTGGGATCGGTCTGCGCCGTGAATTCGTAAAAGCCGTCGGTCAGGATCAGGCAACGCCCGCTTGCGAACTCGCGCCCGTCGGAGCGGAAGTTGTAAACCGGCTTGCCGACGGGCCCCGGCCAGCTCCAGCGCCGCGTCACCAACTGGAAACCAGCTTCGCTTGCCCGGACCATCGCGCCCGGATCGGTGATGGCGATATCGCCGGCCTTGAGATTCGGGACACCTTCCGGAAAGCTCAGCGGCATCTGCAGGTCGCGAAACAGCCGCGCGACCTCGTCGACCGATTTCGTCTGCGTGTAGAGGTTGCACACTCGGCGGCGCTCCGCGCGTGAACTAGAGCCCCGCGAACTTGTCGGTCGCGCGCACCAGCCCGTCGAGCACGCCCGGCTCGTTGAACAAATGGCCGCCGTCGGGGACGATGTTGAGCTCGACTTCGGGCCATGCCTGCTTCAGCCTCCACGCCGCGACCGGCGGGGTGCAGCAATCGTGCCGCCCCTGGACGATTACGCCGGGAATACCGCGGAGCTTCTCGCCCGCCATCTTGAGCAGCTGGCCTTCCTCGAACCAGCCGCGGGCGGCCATGTAATGATTTTCGATCCGGGCGACCGCGACCGCCACTTCGGGCGAGGTGAAATGGTCGATCGTTTCCGGGCTCGGCAGCAGGGTGACGATTTCGCCTTCCCACTTGCTCCACGCCTTGGCGGCGGCCAACTGCTCGTCCTTGTCGTCGCTGGTCAGGCGCTTGCGATAGGCTTCGACCAGGTCGCCGCGCTCGGCTTCCGGGATTGGCGCCAGGAACTCGTCGAACTTGTCGGGGTAAAGCTGCGATGCGCCGCCCTCGAGGTACATCCAGTCGATCTCGTACTGGTCGAACAGGAAGATGCCGCGAAGCACCAGCTCGGTCACCCGCTCGGGATAGGTCACGGCATAAGCAAGCGCTAGGGTCGAGCCCCAGCTGCCGCCGAACGCCTGCCACTTGTCGACCTTGGCGATCTCGGTGCGCAGCTTCTCGATGTCGTCGACCAGGTCCCAGGTCGTGTTGTTGTCGAGGCTCGCATAGGGCGTCGACTTGCCGCAGCCGCGCTGGTCGAACACCAGGATCTTGTACTTGTCAGGGTTGAACTGGCGGCGATGGTCCGGGCTCGATCCGCCGCCCGGACCGCCGTGAAGGAACACTACCGGCTTGCCGCTGGGGTTGCCGCTCAGCTCCCAATAGAGGCTGTGCCCGTCGCCGACGTCGAGCATGCCGCTCTCATAAGGCTCGATCGCGGGGTAGAGGCCGCGGCGGTTGCTGATCGGCATGTCCATCAGAAGCTGAATTCCTCGTAGATGTGTGACAGGTCACCGCCCCACTCACCTTCGTACTTGGCAAGCAGGCGCTCCGCCGGGGTCATGCCGCTAACCACGACATCGCGCAATGGATCGAGGAACCCGCCCTCATTGTCGCCGGCGGTGTTGAGGCGATTGCGGCGGCTGAGACCATCGGCCGCGATGTCGAGCACACGCGTCGCGAACTCGCGCATCGTCTCGCCGTCGGGCGTGACCGCGTCGAGCGCGAGCTTGGGCACGTCATGGCGCAGCGTCTCGCGCTGCTTCGATGGTCCAATGCTTGACCAGGTCCCAGGCCGAATCGAGCGCCTGGTCGTCGTAAAGCAACCCGACCCACAGCGCCGGCAGCGCGCAGATCTTGCCCCAGCGCCCGCCGTCCGCGCCGCGCATTTCGAGGAAGCTCTTCAGCCGCACTTCGGGGAAGGCGGTCGACAGATGGTCGGTCCAGTCGTTGAGCTGCGGCTTTTCGCCCGGCAGCTCGGGCAGGCGCCCGTCCAGGAAATCGCGGAAGCTGCGCGCCGGCTACGTCGATGTACCGGCCGTCGCGAAACACGAAGTACATCGGCACATCGAGCATGTAATCGCAGTAGCGTTCGTACCCGAACCCATCCTCGAACACGAACGGCAGCATGCCGGTGCGGTCGGGATCGGTATCTTCCCAGATATGGCTGCGGAAGCTCTTGATAGCCGTTGGGCTTGCCTTCGGTGAACGGCGAGTTGGCGAACAGCGCCGTCGCCACCGGCTGCAGCGCCAGGCCAACGCGGAATTTCTTCACCATGTCGGCTTCGGACGAATAATCGAGGTTCACCTGGATCGTGCAGGTGCGCAGCATCATGTCGAGACCGAGGCTGCCGACCTTGGGCATGTAGTTGAGCATGATGCCGTAGCGGCCCTTGGGCATGATCGGCAGGTCGGCGCGCGTCTTGTCGGGCCACATGCCGAGCCCGAGGAAGCCGAGGCCCAGGCGATCGCCAATGGTCTTGCACTGTTCGAGGTGTCGCGCGGCTTCGGCGCAGGTCTCGTGCAGGTTCTCGAGCGGTGCTCCGCTCAGCTCGAACTGGCCGGCGGGCTCCAGGCTGACGTTTCCGTCCACGCCCTTGAGCGCGATGATCTTGCCGCCCTCCAGCACCGGCTCCCAACCGAATTCGGTGAGGCCGTCAGAAGGTCGCGGATGCCGCCCGGCTCGTCCCAACTCGGCGCCCGGTGATCGGCGCATGCGATAGACGAACTTTTCGTGCTCGGTGCCGATGCGCCACGCCTCGCGCTGCTTTTCGCCGCCGGTGAAAACCGACAGCAGGTCCTCGCGGCTCTCGATGATCGGACTGGCGCGGTCGTCGGTGCGGGTGGTCATTCGCTTGCGCCCCTAGCTGTGCGCCCGGCTTAGCGCCAGTCGCCAGCAACACTCATGTAAGCAGCAAGCGCGGCAAGTGCTGCAGTCTCGGCGCGGAGAATGCGCGGGCCGAGCGAGATGGCGACGGCATTGGGCGCGGCGCGGACAAGGGCGCGCTCCTCCTCGGTGAAGCCGCCCTCGGGGCCGACGAGGATCAGCGCGGGCCCGGGCTGGAATGCCTCGGCTGTTCGCTGGCCGCCACTTTCATCGGCGAAATACAGCGGCCTTCGGCGGATTCCTCCCGTCGAACAGCGCCTTGAGCGGTGAGCGGCTTGGCAATTTCAGGCAGGCGCGTCCGGCCGCATTGCTCGGCAGCTTCGATCGCGATTGCTTCGAAGCCGCTCAAGATTGACGCGCTCGGTGTTGGTCCGCTGCGTCATCACCGGGATCAGGCGCGCGGCGCCAAGCTCGGTCGCTTTCTCGACCAGCCAGTCGGTTTGGGCGCGTTTGACCGGCGCAAAGGCGAGCCAGACATCGGGGATCGCCTCGCGGCTCGCGGGTCTGTCGTTCGATGGACAGGGTCATGCGTTTTTTGCCGGCCTCGGCGATGCGCGCCAGCCATTCGCCTGAGTGCCCGTCGAAAGTCAGCAGCTCCGCGCCCTCGCGCAGCCGCAGCACATTGCCGAGGTAGTTGGCCTGTCCGGAGTCGAGATCGACGGTCACGCCGGCCGCTCAGCGGATCGCGCACGAACAGGCGCGGCAGGCTCTTGGGCGGCCAGGCGGGGGTTGCGGGCATCGGCACCCCCTATCGTCATTCCCGCGAAAGCGGGAATCCCGCCTGTTCTTTCAAGGCAGCGGGACCCCCGCTTTCGCGGGGGGGACGAGTAAGGCTAGTGAAGAATGGTGACCGCCACTGCCGACATCGTCCCGGACAGCGAAAGCCATGGGCTAATTGGCGCGCTGCCGCCGCGCCTCCGCCCTTTTGCCTCATTGATGCGGCTCGACCGGCCGATCGGGGCGTGGCTGCTTTACTGGCCGTGCGCGTGGAGCGTGGCGCTGGCCGGCGTCGGCGGGCGCTGGGACCTGTTTCTGTGGCTCGGGCTCGGAGCGTTCGTGATGCGCAGCGCCGGCTGCGTCTATAACGACATCGTCGACCGTGACCTCGACCGGCGGGTCGAGCGGACGCGGCTGCGGCCGCTGGCGAGCGGCCGGGCTTCTCTGCGGTCGGCGTGGGTGCTGATCGGCATATTGTGTCTCATTGGCCTGATCGTCCTGCTCCAACTCAACAGCATGGCCGCCTTAATTGCACTCGCCAGCGTCGTGCCGGTCGCGGCTTACCCCTTCATGAAGCGCATCACCTGGTGGCCGCAGGCCTGGCTTGGGCTGGTCTTTTCCTGGGGTGCGCTGGTCGGTTGGCCAGCTGTCACCGGACGCTTCGAATGGCCGCCACTGCTGCTATGGTTCGGAAGCATCGCCTGGGTGATCGGCTACGACACGCTCTACGCCATCCAGGATATCGAGGATGACGCGCTGGTCGGCGTGAAATCCTCGGCGCGGCGGCTGGGCGACAAGGCGCCGCTGGGGATTGCTGTGTTTTACCTTGTTGCCTTGCTCCTTTGGGGCACCGCGATCTGGGCGGTTCGGTCCGAATGGCTGGCGCTTGCCGCGCTGCTCCCGGCCGCGCTGCACCTCGCTAACCAGGCATTGCGCGCCGACCCCGCCGATGGCGCGCTCGCGCTGCGCCTCTTCCGCTCCAATCGCACGTGCGGCTTGCTGGTATTCCTGGCGATGCTGGTCGTTGGCCTGTCCGCCCGCTAGGCGAGCGGCCATGCAATCCCCTGAACACGCGCAGCGAATCGCGCTGCAACTGGTCGAGCGCGGCATCACTGCTGGCGCCAGCGCTGCCGATGCAATGTACGCTGGCGATGGCTCGTCGGGGGTCGAGGTCCGGCTCGGCGAGCTCGAAGGCGTCAGCCGCTCGGAGAATGAGGAAGTCGGCCTGCGCCTGTTCGTCGGCCAGCGCTCGGCGACCGTTGTTTCTCGGACCTATCGGACGAAGCGCTCGGAACCTTGGTCGACCGCTGCCTCGCCATGGCCCGTGAAGCGCCCGAGGATCCGTATGCCGGCCTCGCGCCGCCGGAATTGCTCGAAGCAGGGCCGCTGCCGTTTCTCGACAGCGCCGACGATGCCGAGCCCGATCCAGCCGCACTTCGCGCTCGTGCGCTGGAAACGGAAACCGCCGCGCTTGGCGTTGCGGGCGTCACCAATTCGAGCGGCGCGGGCGCGAGCGCTTCGGCAACAGTGGTCGCGCTTGCCACCTCCGACGGCTTCGCCGGCGCTTATCGCTCGAGCGGACACAGCTGCTCGGCATCGGTGGTCGCGGGCGAAGGCGGGAACATGCAGCGCGACAGCGACTGGCACAGCGTTCGCCATCTCACGGACCTCGACGCAGCCGCGGACATCGGCCGCCGGGCAGGGGAGCGCGCGGTTGCGCGATTGAATCCATCGCGGCCCAAGCCGGGCAAATATCCGGTTCTGTACGACCCGCGCGTTTCCGCGACTCTGCTCGGTCACTTTGCCGGCGCGATTTCGGGTTCATCGGTTGCGCGTAAGACGAGCTTCCTCAAGGACAAGCTTGGCAGCAGCGTCTTCGCTGAAGGCGTCACCATCGTCGACGACCCGGTGCGCCCTCGCGGACTGCGCTCGCGGCCTTTCGATGCGGAAGGATTGCGCGTGGCGCGACGGGAGTTGGTGACGAACGGCACCCTCAACCAGTGGATCGCGGACAGCGCTTCGGCGCGCCAGCTTGGCATTACCCCGACCGGCCACGCCGTCCGCGGGGTCGGGAGCGTTCCGGGAGTGGCTCCAACCAATTGCTACATCGCGGCTGGGGAACGCAGCCGGGCGGAGCTTCTTGCGGCGTGTCCCGAGGCTCTGCTGGTCATCGAGCTCATCGGCCACGGCGTGAACCCGGTCACGGGAGACTATAGTCGCGGCGCGGTCGGGTTCATGGTGCGCGGCGGCGAGATCGCCGAGCCGGTGGCCGAGATCACCATCGCCTCCAACCTGGTCGAAATGTTCGCGACGATGGAGCCGGGGTCGGACCTGGTATTCCGCCGCGGCATGGATGCGCCGACCCTGCTGATCCCCGAAATGACCGTCGGCGCCGCCTAGGCGACCGGCGCGATTCCCAGCCGCGGGATTTCGATCTTCGGGCAGCGGTCCATGACCACCTTCAGCCCCGCCGCTTCGGCCTTGGCCGCCGCTTCCTCGTTGATCACGCCCAATTGCATCCACACCGCCTTGGCGCCGACGAAGATTGCCTGCTCGACCGCTTCGTCGGCCGCGTCCGGTCGGCGGAAGATGTCGACGATGTCGATCGGTACGCCGATCTGCGCCAGCTCACGCCACACGAACTCGCCGTGAACATGCTCGCCGGTGATCTGCGGGTTCACCGGAAGCACGCGATAACCCTGGTCCTGGAGGAACTTCATCACGCCATAGGACGCCCGGTCGGGCCGGTCGGAGGCGCCGACCACGGCGATCGTCCGGGCATTGGTCAGAAGCTCGGCAATGTCCTCGTCGCGGGTCAGCGGCATCATTTCATCCTTCCAGGCTTTTGAGCAATTTCGCGGCGATGGCGGCAAACGCTTCCGCTTCCGCCGCAAGCGGCCGTCCCTCATCGGAGGCTTCGCGGATCGCGAGCGACAGCGGCAGCCGCCCAAGGAACGGGACGCCCATCTCTTCCGCCGCCTCTTCCGCGCCGCCGATCCCGAACGGGTGCGAATCCTCACCGCAATGCGGACAGGCATAGGTCGCCATGTTCTCGATCAGGCCGAGGACCGGAATGCTGGTCTTGTTGAACAGGTCGACGGCCCGCCGAGCGTCGATCAGCGATAAATCCTGCGGGGTCGACACGATGACCGCGCCGGCTGGGCGCGAGCGCTGGATCAGCGACAGCTGCACGTCACCCGTCCCCGGCGGCATGTCGACCAGCAGCAGCTCGACATCGCCCCAGTCGGCCTCGACCAGATTGGCCAGGGCGCCGGTCGCCATCGGCCCGCGCCATGCGAGGGCGTGGCCGGGCGAAACCAATTGGCCGAGCGAGAGGAAGCGAATGCCATGCGCTTCCACCGGGATCAGTTTCTCGTCCTCGGCCTCCGGCTTGGCGTGGTTTCCGAGCAGGGTCGGCTGAGAGGGACCGTAAACGTCGGCGTCGACCAGCCCCACCTTCTTGCCCATCCGCGCCAGCGCTATTGCGAGATTTGCGGTGACGGTCGACTTGCCGACGCCGCCCTTGCCGCTGCCGATGGCGATGATGGTGCGCGCGGTCTGGGCCGCGGTCATGGCGACCCGTGCCTCGCTCACGCCGGGGATGGTCAGCGCCGCTTCCCGTAGCTCGCGCTCGAGATCATCGGCGTCCTTCTTGGACAGGCCGGTGGCGTCGGCGATGATCGTCGCGACCCCGCGCTCGAGCTTGCGCGAGCGAATCCGGTCGTCGTGCGGCAGTTCGGTCAGGGGATCGGCGGGGTGGCCCATTCGCAGCACATAGGAAGCGCGGGCCCGCTTGCCACTGTTTTTCACCAAGGACGCTCCCTATAGTCGTGCCGATGAGCAAATTCCTGGGGTGGGGCGGCCGCGCCAAGAGCGGCGTATTCGGCCTGTTCGCCGACAAAAAGGGCCCGTGGGGGTCGAGTGGAGCGGCGCGGCGCCGACGGCGACGAGCCGCCGAGCGATGACGGACCCGCCGGTCCGTGGGGCGAACCGCCCAAACGCCGCAGCTCGCCTGGGCCGGGAGCCGGCGTCACTTCGATCGACGAGCTTCTCCGTCGCGGCCGCATGCGTTTCGGCGGCGGCGGTGGGGGCGGCGGCAGCGGTCTCCCCAGCCGCTCGCTGGTGGCCTGGGCGATCCTCGCATTCATCCTCATCTGGCTGGTGTTCACCAGCTTTCATTCGATTTCGCCGGGTCAGCGCGGCGTCGTCAGTCGCTTCGGCCGATATACCGCGACACTCGGACCGGGCGTTAGCTTCACTCTGCCCTCACCAATCGACCGGGTGAAGAAAATCGACGTCGAGAATATTCGAACCATCGACCTTGGCTCTTCCAGCGCCGACGATTTGATGCTGACCGGCGACCAGAACCTGCTCGACCTCGCTTATTCGGTCCGCTGGAATATCCGCACGCCGGAACTTTACCTGTTCCAGATGGCGCAGCCCGACGAGACCATCCGCGAAGTCGCCGAAAGCTCGATGCGCGCGGTCGTCAGCCAGGTTACGCTCAACGACGCCATGGGTGACCGGCGCGCCGAGATCGAGGCCCAAGTCGCCCAAAACATGCAGCGGATCCTCGATTCCTATCGTTCAGGCGTCCAGGTCCAGGGCATCGCCATCAAGCAGGCCGATCCGCCCGACGCGGTCAATGACGCCTTCAAGCAGGTCACCGCGGCCCAGCAGGATGCCCAGACCTACGTCAACAATGCCAATGCCTATTCACTCCAGCTCCGCCAGAAGGCGCAGGGCGAAGCGACGGCGTTCGACAAGGTCTATGAGCAATACAGGCTGGCACCCGAAGTGACGCGCCGGCGCATGTATTACGAGACGATGGAGCAGGTGCTCTCCAAGGTCGACAAGACGATCATCGAAGCGCCCGGCGTCACCCCGTATCTGCCGCTGCCCGAGGTGAAGAAGCAGCAGTCCCAGCAGGAGCGCCAGCAGTGATCGGGTTCATTCGCAACCACCCGATGTTGTCCGCATTTGTCGGCCTCGTCCTGCTGGTCATTTTGCTCGGCAGCTTCCCGATCGTTCCGGAGACGAAGCAAGCGGTGGTCGTCCGCTTCGGCAAGCCGGTCAGGATCCTCAACCGATATGAGGCCGGCCGGCCGATCGGGACCGCCGGGGCCGGAATCAGCTGGCGCATCCCCTTCGCCGAGCAGGTCGTGTGGATCGACAAGCGCGTTCAGGACGTCGACATGCAACGCCAGCAGGTGCTGTCCACAGACCAACGCCGGCTCGAGGTCGACGCGTTCGCGCGCTACCGGATCGTCGATCCCCTGCTGATGTACATCCGCGCCGGGAGCGAGGAGCTGCTGCGTGAGCAACTCAAGCCGATCCTCGGTTCAGAGGTGCGCAACGAGCTCGGCCGGATCGAATTTGCGGCGCTTCTGACGCCCGAGCGCCAAGGCATCATGGAAAGTGTTCGTAACTCGCTCAACCGGATCGCGCGCCAGTACGGCGTCGAAGTGCTCGACGTGCGCATCAAGCGCACCGACCTGCCCGATGGCGCGCCTCTGGCCTCGGCCTTCGACCGCATGCGTACCGCGCGGCAACAGGAGGCCCGGTCGATCCGCGCGCAGGGGATGAAGCAGGCCCAGATCATTCAGGCCGAGGCCGATGCGGAAGCCGCCCAAACCTACGCCGCGAGCTTCGGCAAGGATGCCGATTTCTATGATTTCTACCGCGCCATGCAGAGTTATCGATCGACCTTTATCGGCGACGGCCAGGACAAGCCCGCGGGAACGACCATCATTTTGTCGCCGCAGAATGACTATTTGAAGGAATTCACTGGACGGCCGCGCTGACCTTGGGCTGAACTTTGCGCGTTCAAATGTCGTTAAGGCGACGGGGACTTATCGGCCCCTTGCCTCGCCAGCCAAATGATGGAGTATCGATGAAGCCGAAGGAGTCCGGAAAAGTGCGCTACGCCTATGGGGTCGCAATGGCCCTGCTGCTCGGGGGAACCGCATTTTCTCTCGCCACCGGCCAGGCCGGCGCGCAGGTTGCGCAGAACTCGCCCTCGACCCTCGCCAGCCCGCCCCGCGGCGCGCCGATGTCGTTCGCCGATCTGGCCGCTAAGCTGCAGCCGGCGGTGGTCAATATTTCGACTAAGCAGCGCATCCCGGTAAAGACCCAGGCCGACCCGTTCGAGGAATTCTTCCGGCGGTTCGATCCCAGCCAGGGTGGCGGCGGGAGCGTCCAGGGCCAAGGCCAGGGACAGGGCGGCCAGCCCCGCACTCGCGAGGCAGGCTCCCTCGGTTCGGGCTTCATCATTTCGCCCGACGGCTACATCGTCACCAACAATCACCTGGTCCAGGGCGTCAACGGCAGCGGCACGGTCGACACCGTGACGGTCATCACCACCGATCGCCGCGAATATCCGGCGCGGATCATCGGCCGCGACGAGACGTCCGATCTGGCCCTCCTCAAGATCGAAGGCCGAAACCTGCCGTTCGTGCAGTGGGGCGACAGTACAAAAGCGCGCGTTGGCGACTGGGTTCTCGCCATCGGCAATCCCTATGGCCTTGGCGGAAGCGTCACCGCGGGCATCATTTCCGCGCTTCACCGCGGGATCACCGGGATCGGCGCCTACGACCGCTACATCCAGACCGATGCCGCCATCAACATGGGCAATAGCGGCGGCCCGATGTTCGACCTCAACGGCAACGTCATCGGCATCAACTCGGCGCTGATTTCACCGACCGGCGCTTCGGTCGGAATCGGCCTTGCCATTCCCGCTGAAGCGGCCAAGCCGGTGATCGACTCGTTGATGCACGGCCAGCGCCCGTCCCGCGGCTATCTGGGCGTCAGCCTGCAGGCGGTCGACGAGGATCTCGCGCCCGCGCTTGGAATCGCCAAGGACACTGGCGAACTGGTGCGGTCGGTCGTTCCCGACGGTCCCGCCGCCCGTGCGGGGCTCCAGCAGGGCGACGTCATCGTCAAGGTCAACGGCCAGCAGGTCACGCCCGACCAGACCGTGTCTTACCTAGTCGCCAATTCGCAGGTCGGAGCGCGGATCCCGCTCGAGATTATCCGTGCCGGCAAGCGCGCGACGGTGACGGTCGTCGTCACCCAGCGCCCGACTGAGGAAGCGCTCAGCAAGCTCAGTGGCGGCAGCGACAATTCGTCTGGGCCCGACGCTTCGCCCGTGGCCCCGCAAAAGGCCCTGGGCCTGTCGCTGGCACCGCTCACTCCGGAGCTTGCTCGCGCCGCCAGCCTGCCCGCGGGCTCGCGTGGCGTCATCGTCACTTCGGTCGATCCGAACGGCGATGCCGCGGACCAGGGGATCCAGCGCGCCGACCTCATCGTCTCCGTCAACAACCAGCTGGTCACGAGTCCGGCGCAGGTCGTCGCAGCAATCGACGGTGCGCGCCGCGCTGGACGGTCAAGCGTGCTGTTGCTGATCAAGCGCGGCAACAACCCCGAAATCTACGTCGGCGTCGACATCAGCGGCAAATAGCCGCCAGATAGTTACAGCTGGGTTCGGCCGCTATCCCGCCTGCGGGGTGGCGGCCTTATCCGGCTCGGATCCGGCGAACCCGCACTGCTTCTGTTCCATCGGAATCTGCTTGGTGATGCGGGTCGCGTTTTCCGAATAGGCCTGGGTCACTGAGCCCTGGTTCACACTCTTGCCGCGCAACGGGCTCACGCCCTGGCAGATATGGAAGACGTGGGGGGTCGCGGCTTTCTTGGCGCCGTTCTCCGGAGCGATCCAGTATACCACGTCCAGGCCGTTCGGATTGGCGGCGCTCTTGGTCGCGTCGGCGACCGTTGCAGAATCCTGGGCGATCGCCTTCGCCTGGTCGGCGACCTCGGGCGAGCAATCGGTGGTCGGCTGGCCGGCTTTGATCTCGGCCGCGCACTTGTTCATGTCCTGCGTATATTGCTCGACCGACGGCGGGTTGAAGTCGATCCCGATGAACGTCGCCACGGCGGCCAGCACGATGCCAATACCGCCGGCAATCTTCTTGTTCTTCGGGTCCATGTCCTTGTCCATGAGGATCAGGACGATGAGCGGCAGGAAGGCGATTACGGTGATGATCGCGCCGAGCTGGTTCTGAAAGAAGAACCGCGCCAAATCTGCCCGGCTGGCCGGATCCTGCTTGTTCGCCGCCTTCCACATCAGGCTGCCGGCGATCGCGAAGACGGCGATGACCACCAGCAGGCCAATCAGCAACGGCAGGTTGCCATGGTCGAACCGGTGCTGGCGGAGCATGACGATTCCGGCGATCTCGGTGCCGATCGCGATGACCCAGGATATTGCCGCGAATAGTCGAAGTCGCGTGGCGGCAGACTTCTGACCATGCGTCGCACGCCATTCCTTGGTGACGTCCACCTCTTCAGCCGGCTTGTTGTCGGGCATGCTCATAACCCCCATCGTCGCTCGATCACTCGATCTACGTAACCGACGCACGAACAATTGTCATGCCGGGTTGCGGAGGCACTTGCGCACCGGCATCCGGATTCGCTTTAACCGATCTTTGTCCTTAACGGCGGGCGAGAGAGGAAATGCGTGGCCGGTAATGATCGCCAATTGATCGAGGGGCTCGAGCGCGAGTGGCGCGACGCGCTTTGCCACAAGGACATGGAGCGCCTGCGTACGCTGGTCCATCCCGACTTCGTCCTGATCGGCACGCGCTCGACCGGTCCGTTCCAGATGCACCGCGACGAATGGCTGGATGCAATCCAACACCGCGAAGTCAATGATATTGCGCTTCACGTCCACGATGCGACCGTGCTCGACGACGTGATGATCGGTACCGTGCACGCGCGCTGGCGGCTGACCTATGTCGGCCGGACGATCGAGGATTGCGTGCTTTTAACTGACGTTTGGGTGCTGGACGACGGACGCTGGCAAGCGATCCGGCGTCATTCGACTCCGGCGCCGCCGGGCGACTGTCCCGATCTTTCAGGGGGGAAATAAGATGGCGAGCAGGTCGAAAGCGATTGCCGGCGAATTCAAGGAGCTCACGCTTCGCGGGATCATCCTTGGCGCGCTCATTACCGTCGTCTTCACCGCGGCCAACGTCTATCTCGGCCTCAAGATCGGCATCACCTTCGCGACATCGATTCCGGCGGCGGTCATTTCGATGGCGGTGCTCAAGGTGTTCCGCGACGCGACCATCCAGGAAAACAATATCGTCCAGACGATTGCGTCGGCGGCGGGGACCCTGTCGGCGATCATTTTCGTCCTGCCGGGGCTGATCATGGTCGGCTGGTGGACCGGCTTTCCTTACTGGCTATCGGTAGCGGTCATCGGCATCGGCGGAATCCTGGGCGTGATGTATTCGGTGCCACTCGGCGCGCGCTCGTAACCGGGACCGACCTGCCTTATCCCGAAGGCGTCGCCGCCGCCGAAGTGCTCAAGGTTGGCTCGGGCGTCGGCGGGGCTGAGGAAAACCGGCGCGGGCTGGTGCTGATCGGCGGCTCGACGATCGCGTCCGCGGTCTTCTTCCTGCTCGCCAAGACGAGAATTCTGGTCGACACCGCCGGGCGCACGTTCCGTGTCGGGGCAGGGGCGACGGGCATCTCGACCAGCTTCTCGATGGCGCTGATGGGCGTCGGCCACCTCGTCGGGATTGCGGTGGGCATCGCCATGCTGATCGGAATCCTGATCAGCTGGGCATTCATTGTGCCGCATTGGACCCAGGACGCCGGTCTGATCGCGCAGGCGGCCGGGGACATCGACACGTTGGTCGGGACCGCGTTCCGGCTGAAGGCGCGGATGGTTGGCGCCGGCGCCATCGGCGTCGCCGCAATCTGGACATTGCTGAAGATCATCGGGCCGATCGTGGCCGGAATTCGATCGGCGTTGCTCGCCAGTCGGGAACGCAAAGAAGGTCGCGCCGACCAGCTGCCGCTGACCGAGCGCGACATGCCGATCGGCATCGTCACCGGCACCATCCTCCTGTCGATGATTCCGATCGGCCTGTTGCTGTTCGCGTTCGGCAATACCGCGCCGATTTCCAGCAATGCGACAGCGACCGTCGGCATCAGCATTATCTACATCCTCATCGCCGGCGTCGTGATTGCGGCCGTGTGCGGGTACATGGCCGGCCTCATCGGCGCATCCAACAGCCCCATCTCGGGTGTCGGGATCCTCTCGGTCCTCGGCATATCGCTGATCCTCGCGGCGATGTTCCGTGGGGTGGGACCGGACGAAACCAAGGCGCTCGTCGCGTTCGCCTTGTTCGTGACGGCGATCATCTTCGGCGTCGCCACCATCTCCAACAACAACCTCCAGGACCTGAAGACTGGTCAGTTGGTCGATGCGACGCCGTGGCGGCAGCAGGTGGCGCTGGTGCTCGGCGTGATCTTCGGTGCCCTGGTCATTCCGCCGATCCTCGACCTGATGAACACCGCTTTCACCTTTCAGGGCGCGCCGGGCGCCAAGGTGAACGCCCTGCCAGCGCCGCAAGCGGCGATCATTTCGACGATCGCGCAAGGCGTGCTTGGCGGCAATCTCGACTGGGGGCTGATCCGCGAGGGCGCCATCATCGGTGCGATTGCGGTCGCCGTCGACGAGGCGCTGAGGCGGTTTTCGAACAAGCGCATGCATTTGCCGCCGCTCGCGATTGGCATGGGCATCTACCTGCCGATGGAGGCCAACCTCCTGATCCCGTTCGGCGCGGTGCTGGGCTATTTCTACAATCGCTGGGCCCTGAGCTCGCGCAGCCCGGCATTCGCCGAGCGCATGGGCGTACTGATGGCGACCGGCATGATCGTCGGCGAAAGCTTGATGGGCGTCGTTTACGCCGGTGCGGTCGCGGGCGCGGAAAAGGCCGGCTCGGCCGACAGCGCCGCGGTGCTGGCGCTGATCCAGCCCTATTCTTCGGTGATGCTCGTCAGCCTGGTGGTGTTCGTGGTGTCGATCGCCGGACTGTACCTGTGGACCAAGGCCCGCGCCTCGGACGCACCCGCGCCCGATGACGATGCCGCGGTTCCCGAACCGGAAGCGTCCTTCCGCTAGCGGCCAAGCACTTCGCGGCGCAGCGCGGCGGGGCTCCATGGCGGCGCTCCGTCTTCGGCCTTGCGGACCAGCTCGACGATCTTCTCGCTTACCGGCGCGGCGGTGCCTAGCCGAGCCGCCAGCCGCACGAACTCGCCATTGAGCATGTCGATTTCGGTCTTGCGGCCTTGCTCCAGATCGTCGGCCATCGAGGAACGAGCGCGGGCGTCGATCTTCCAGCGCTTAATGAACAGGTTGTTGAACAGCCAGTCGGGCGAGCCAAGAATCAGGGGCAGCAGGCGCGGGGGTACCGGGCCGACCTTGCCCGGCCTGATCCGCGCTCGCCGCAGCAGGCGCAGCCCCTCGCGCTGCGATGCGGCGACGACGCGGCGGTAGTCGCGCTGGCGCAGCTCATCGAGGAGTGTTCGGCCGGACAGCGCGCTGACGGCATTGTTGAGGTTGATGAGCAGCTTGCCCCAGGCGAGGCCGAGCATGTCGTCGGACAGGCGCAGTGCCGCTGGGCCGCCCGCGACCTGCTTGGCCAATGCCTGAGTCTCGGTCCGATCCTCGGCGACGAGGTCGCCGGCGACGCCTTTATGGAAGTGCCCTTCGCCAAGGTAAGCGACGTTGAAGGGTACCATGCCGCGCGCAACGGCAAAGCGGTGGCCGAGCGCCTGGACGAGCAGGTCGAAATTGCTGATCCCGTTCTGGAAGCTGATTACCAAAGTGTTCTCGCGGGCATGGGCCGCGATGTCGCGCGTCGCGTCGGCGGTGGATCCGCTTTTTACGCACAGCGCGATGATGTCGGCCTCGCTGAGGGCGTCCGGCACGCAGGCGTAATCGACATCCTCGAAAACCGCGTTCCAACCGGCATAGTCGGTCAATGTCAGGCCATGGTCGCGAATGTCCTTGGCAATCCGAGGACGGCCAATGAAGCTGACCTTCAATCCGGCCGCTGCCCAGGCGCCGCCGATGAAGCAGCCGACCGAGCCGGCGCCAAGGATCACGATCCTAGCCGCGGCCACGATAGGAAGCGACGCCCTGGTCGGGCAGCCACAGGCCTTCCGGCGGCGAGCCCGACTGCCAGAATACATCGATCGGCATCCCGCCGCGCGGATACCAATAACCGCCGATGCGCAGCCATTTGGGCTTCATCTCTTCGGCGAGCCGCTGGCCGATCCCGACCGTCACATCCTCGTGAAAGCCGCAATGATTGCGAAACGAGCCGAGGAACAGCTTCAGGCTCTTGCTCTCGACGATGGTCTCAGCGGGCGCATAGTCGATCACCAGGTGGGCGAAGTCCGGCTGGCCGGTCACCGGACACAGCGAAGTGAACTCGGGCGCGGCGAAGCGCACGAGATAGAGCGTACCGGGCCTCGGGTTGGGAACATAGTCGAGCACGGCTTCGTCCGGCGAAGCGGGGAGGCTGCTGGGCTGGCCGAGGTGGCGTGTTTCCATCGGCGCTCCACTAGCAGCGGCTGCCGCGCAAGCCTATCCTGCGGCCATGGACGCGCTCGTTTCGACGGAATGGCTGGCGGAACACCTCGGCGCGCCCGATTTCGTCGTGGTCGACTCAAGCTGGCACATGCCGGCCAGCGGGCGCAGCGGGCGCGACGAATATCTCGAGGCGCATATTCCTGGCGCCCGGTTCCTCGACATCGACGAGCTCAGCGACAAGTCCGATCCATCGCCGCACATGCTGCCGACCGCCCACGAGTTCGGCGCGGCGATGGAGCGGCTCGGAGTCGGCCGCGATGACTGCATCATAGTCTACGACAACAGCCCGATCCGCACCGCGCCGCGGGGTTGGTTCACCCTGCGTCACTTCGGGGCGGGGAATGTTGCGGTGCTCGATGGCGGCCTGCCAAAGTGGCTGTCGGAAGGGCGGCCGACCGAGAGTGGCGAGCCGGCGGCGCGGTCGGCCAGGTTCGAGCCACAGGATCGCGACGATGTCACCAGCAAGGCGCAGCTGTTGGCTGAAGTTGGCTCGCCGGTAGTCGATGCACGGGGGGCGCCGCGGTTCGAGGGCAGCCAGCCGGAGCCTCGTGCCAACGTCGCCTCGGGTCACATTCCCGGTTCGTGCAACCTGCCGTTCGGTGAGCTTTATGCCGAGGACGGGACGTTGAAGCCGCTGGAGGACATCCGGCGCCTGTTCGCGGAAGCAGGGGTCGATCCGGAGCGGCCGTTCGTCGCAACGTGCGGGTCCGGAGTTACGGCAACGTCGCTGCTGTTCGCGGCGCACTTGCTCGGTAACGATTCGGGCCGGCTGTACGACGGAAGCTGGACGGAATGGGGTGCCGACCCGGCGACCCCGAAGGCGCTGGGTCCGGCCTAGGCCAGGACGATCCCGGCAACGTCGGCGAGCTCGCGGCGGATCTGCTCAACCATCGCCTGCGTCGCTTCCTCGTTCGAGACGGGGTTAGCAACCAGGGCTTCGAGACCCGCGGCGGCAGAACTCACCAGCCGGCTTGAGCGCTGATCGAACAGCTTCTGCCGCGCTTCACCGGCGTCATCCCACGCCGCGGCGAGATCCTCGTCGTTGGCGGGATCCGACGCGGGACCGGCGCCGAACGGCTCGACCAGGCGCAGCGCGTGGCGGATGCTCGCCAGCCGCGACACCGCTTCGGCATAGGCCTGCGGGCGCGGTTCTGATTCGGGAAGGATGTGCAGCATTGTCCCGGAGTAAGCGGGCAAGGCTAACAATCAGTGAATCTCAGGCGCCGCTTTTCTCGTCGATATCGCGCAAGATCCAGCCGCGCTGCGGGATGGTTTCGATGAACTCGACGCCACCCGAAGCATTGCGCAGTTTCTTGCGCAGCTTGGAAATGAACACGTCGATGATCTTGGGCTGCGGCTGGTCGTCCGACCGGCGGTAGAGATGCTTCAACAGCATCGCCCGGGTGACGACATTGTTGCGGGCGAACGCAAGCAGCTCGAGCACCCGATATTCCATCTCGGTAATGCCGATGGGATGGGTGTCGATGCGGATCAGGCGCTGGACCTGGTCGACCGACAGGCGGCCGCCGCACAGCGTTTCGGGCATGTCGCCGCCGCTCGCCTTCAGCGACTGCAGAAGCTTGGACGCCGCTTCCTCGCTGTCCTCGGGCGAGACGGTGCGCGGACTTCCGATCAATACCTGCTGGAGCTCGGCGAGTACCTTGTGGGCCTCTTCGACCAGGCGGGTGCCTTCCTCGAAGCGGCGGCGCGAACGGTCGAGCATCGATTCGACTTCGACCAGCCGCGCTGAAAGTGTTTCTTCGGCCATTAGAAAATCTGCTTCCCGGACGCCTTATTGCGCGCTTGCGACGTTGCTGTTCGCCGACGGCGCGGAAATGATCTTGAGCGTCACCGGGCCCTTGTCGACGATGCGCGTGTCGGGGTCCCAGGCGGTCGAGCGGATGCCGACCTGGGCGCTATCGCGGCCGGCCGCGTTGAGCAGGCTGACCTCGCCCGGGCTGCGCGGCGCCGGCGGTCCGAACAAGGTGTCGATCGCCTGCTGCTGGGCATCGCCCGCGGTAATGCCGGCTGTCCCGGCAACCGGCGGCGCCAGGTTGAAGTCCGGCGGAACCACCAGGGGGGCGTTGCGGGTCACCGCAAACTCCTCGGCCGGGGTGCGGCGGCTCTTGAACACCGCGCAGCCGCTGGTGCCGACCAGGGCGACCAGGACAAGGGCGGTCAGGGCTTTACGCATGTTCGATAGTCTCCTTGGGGGCCGGCCCCGTTTGATGATCCTTACGAGTGAGAAAGGCCCGCAGCAACAGGATCGCGACGCCGATGCTAATCGCCGCGTCGCCGACATTGAATATCAAAAACGGGCGGACGGTCCCGAAGTGCAGGTCGAGGAAGTCGGTGACATAGCCGTGCAACGAACGGTCGCAGATGTTGCCGAGCGCTCCGCCCAGCACCAGCCCGAGCGCGGCCTGGTCGAGGCGGTTCTTCTCCCGCCCTATCCACCAGGCGACGGTGATGGCGATGGCCGAGGTCACCGCGACGAGCATCCAGCGCCCGACCGGGTTGGTGGCGTTGAGCAGGCCGAGCGAAATGCCCTCGTTGCGGGTGAAGGTGAACTGGAAGAAGCTGGTCAGATAGAGCTGGTCGCCAAGCTGGTTGACGCCGAGCGGGCCGGTGACCAGCCATTTCGACAGCTGGTCGAGGGCGAAGACGACGAGCGCCACGAGGAAGCCGAGCTGGCGCGATTTCATGCGCAAATCCCGCGAAACGCAGCGAACGCAGCAGGCCTATGCGTGCGGTTCGAGATACGGTCGGCAAATCCGCCGAAGTTGGCAAAGTTGGCAGCGACACGTGCGCGCAGGCGAGCGCACGCGAGGGAGGACGCAGGGAATCGGGGTGGCTGAAGGAAGTGAGGAGTCATCGCGCCACGTTGCACAGGGAAGGTGCTGTAGGACAGCATTTCTGAAGGGTGCCGTCAGAAATGGACGCTGAAACAAGTTCAGCATGACGGAAGGGGCTAGCCATTCACGACTTCCTCGCAGCGGGCGTCGAGAGCGCCGTCCTGCGGCACGTCGGGGCGGTGGCGCCAGCAGCGGCCGCACTTGTGGTTGGTCGTCTTCACGACCTTCCATTCGCCGTTGTGAACTGTCGAGGTGATGAACAGCTCTTCAAGGAGGTCCGGGTCCTCGTCGCTCGGGACCCAGATTTCGGCTTCGAGGCTGGAGCCGAGCACCTTGTCGCGGCGGAGCGGCTCGATCGCCTCTGTGACCTGGGCGCGAAGGGCTCGGAGGGCGGCCCAGCGTTGCTCGTCAGCATCCACCGAGGGGACTTCGGGCCATTCGAGCAAGTGCACCGAGCCGTCGTCTGGATAGCGCGTGGCCCACACTTCCTCAGCCGTGAACACCAGCACCGGCGCGAGCCAGCGGACGAGCGCGTGGAACAAGCTGTCGAGCATGGTGCGGTAGGCGCGGCGCTTCGTGTCCGACGGCGCGTCGCAGTAGAGGCTGTCCTTGCGGATATCGAAGTAGAAGGCGGACAGATCCTCGTTGCAGAAGTCGGTCAGCGCGCGGACGTAGGTGTTGAAGTCGAAGTCATCGACCGCGTTCCGCAGCTTCTGGTCGAGCGCCGCCGTCAGGTGCAGCATGTAGCGCTCGAGCTCGGGCCATGGCGGCGACATCGTCGAGCCGCTCTTCCTCGCTGAACCCGTCGAGCGCGCCGAGCAGGTAGCGGAAGGTATTGCGCAGCTTGCGATACTGGTCGGCGACGCCGGCGAGGATCTCCTTGCCGATGCGGTGGTCCTCGGTGAAGTCGACGCTCAACGCCCACAGCCGCAGGATGTCGGCGCCATAATCGCGCATCAGGTCGAGCGGGTTGATGGTGTTGCCGAGGCTCTTGGACATTTTCATGCCCTTGGCGTCCATGGTGAAGCCGTGGGTCAGGACCGCATTGTAGGGCGCGCGGCCGCGGGTGCCGCAGCTTTCGAGCAGCGATGACTGGAACCAGCCGCGGTGCTGGTCGCTGCCTTCGACATAGATGTCGGCGGGCCAGCGCTCCTCGGGCCAATGGCCGCTTTCGAGCGTGAAGACGTGGGTGCAGCCGCTGTCGAACCAGACGTCGAGAATGTCGCTGACCATCTCATAATCGTCGGGGTTGCGGTTGCCGAGGAAAGCGGCGGCATTGGCCGCGTCCCAGGCGTCGACGCCCTGCGCGCGTGATCGCCGCGACGATGCGCGCGTTGACCTCGCGGATCGACCAGCAGCTCGCCGGTCTTGCTGTCGACGAACAGCGCGATCGGCACGCCCCAGGCGCGCTGGCGGCTGATCACCCAGTCGGGGCGGCCCTCGACCATCGAGCCGAGGCGGTTGCGGCCCTTTTCGGGAACGAAGCGGGTTTCGTCGATCGACGCTCAGCGCGAGCTCGCGCAGCGTCGGCCTCGTGCGTCGGCGAGCGCGCAGGCGCGCCGCCCTCATTCTCCCAGCGCTGCTCGGGCGCGCTCAGCGGGCTGTCGGCGTGCGATGGCCGCGGCTTGTCCATGGCGATGAACCATTGCGGGGTGCAGCGGTAGATGACCTTGGCCTTCGACCGCCACGAATGCGGGTAGCTGTGCTGGAAGTCGGCGCTCGCGGCGAGCAGCGCGCCGGCCTCGCGCAGGTCCGAGCAGATCGGGCCGTCGGGCGCGTTGAACTTGGTGTTGATGACGCTGCCCTGTCCGCCGAGCCACAGCCAGTCGGCGCGGTAGATGCCGTCGGCCTCGACCGCGAACACCGGGTCGATGCCGTGCGCCTTGCACAGCTCGAAATCGTCCTCGCCATGGTCGGGCGCCATGTGGACGAGGCCGGTGCCCTGGTCGGTGGTGACGAAGTCGCCGGGCAGGAACGGGCGCGGCTTGGCGAAGAAGCCGCCGAGCTGGTGCATCGGGTGGCGGGCGATGGTGCCGGCGAGGTCGGAGCCTTTGCCGGTCCAAACTTCGCCATCGCGACAGCGTTCTCGCGATCTGTCAGCCGCTTGCTGCAAGCCGTGCAGGAGCACTGCTCGATCAGCGAGCTCGGCGACTCAGCGACGTCGTTGCCGATCGAGGCGTCGCGATCGAATCGTCCGACCGTCGATGCGCTACGAACGAGACGTACTCAACGTCCGGACCGTACGCGATCGCCTGGTTGACCGGGATCGTCCACGGCGTGGTCGTCCAGACCACCGCATGAGCGCCGACCAGCTCGGGGATCGGGCTCTCGACGATCTCGAACGCGACATCGATCTGGGTCGAGACGATGTCCTCATATTCGATCTCGGCCTCGGCCAGCGCGGTCTTTTCGACCGGGGACCACATCACCGGCTTGGCGCCGCGGTAGAGCTGGCCGCTCTCGGCGAACTTGAACAGCTCGGCGACGATCGTCGCCTTCGGCGAAGCTTCATGGTCAGGTAGGGCTTGTCCCAGTCGGCGCTGATGCCGAGCCGCTTCAACTGCTCGCGCTGAACGTCGACCCAATGCTGGGCATAGGCGCGGCACTCGGCGCGGAATTCCTTGACCGGCACCTCGTCCTTGTTGAGCTTCTTCTTGCGATACTGCTCCTCGACCTTCCACTCGATCGGCAGGCCGTGGCAGTCCCAGCCGGGCACGTAGGGCGCGTCCTTGCCGAGCAGGGTCTGGGTGCGCACGACCATGTCCTTGAGCGTGTGGTTGAGCGCGTGGCCGATGTGGATGTCGCCGTTGGCGTAGGGCGGGCCGTCGTGGAAGATGAACTTCTCGCGGCCGTCGCGGCGCTCGCGGATCTGCTGGTAGAGGTCCTCGGCCTCCCAGCGCGCGAGGATCGCCGGCTCCTTCTGCGGCAGGCCGGCCTTCATCGGAAAGTCGGTGCGCGGCAGGAAGACGGTGGAGCGGTAATCGGTCTTGTCGGGAGCGTCGGCCATTACGCGGGGCGTCTAGCGGACAGTCAGCGGATTGCAACTTGCGCATCCGTCATGCTGAACTTGTTTCAGCATCCATTTCCGAGGAGGGCAGTGGGGCGTCCTAATGGACCCTGAAACAAGTTCAGGGTGACGGGTTAAGCGAGAAGCTGCTCGCGCCTTGGCCTCGTCGTCGCGCATGCGCGGCGGTCAGCGCGTCGATGCTGTCGAACTTCTTCTCCTCGCGGATCCAGGCGTGGAGGGCGATCTCGATGCGTGCGGCCGTAGAGGTCGCCGTCGAAGTCGAACAGGTGGGCTTCGAGCAGCTCCCGCGGCGGCTCGAAGGTCGGGCGGATGCCGAGGCTGGCGACGCCGGGGCGCTCGCTGCCGTCGTCGAGCGTCACGCGGACGGCGTAGATGCCGTAGCGCGGGCGCTGGTAGTCGCCGAGCTCGATGTTGGCGGTCGGGATAGCCGAGCGCCCGGCCGCGGGCGTCGCCGCGCTGGACGACGCCCTCGATCGCATAGTCGCGGGTCAGCATGCGCGTCGCGCGTGCCGATGTCGCCGGCGATCAGCGCGTCGCGGATCCGGCCGGAGGAAATGCGCTCGCCGTCGAGCAGGACCTGCGCCACCGCCTCGGCGGCGATGCCGTGCTCGGCGCCGACGGCCTTGAGCAGGGCGGGATCGCCGGCGCGGCCCTTGCCGAAGCTGAAATCGTCGCCGGTGACGACGCCTGCGGCGCCGATCTGCCGGCCGAGGATGTCGGCGACGAAATCCTCGGCGTCTTTCGAGGCGAGCTCGCGGTCGAACTCGAACACCAGCATGGCGTCGGCGCCGGCATGGGCGAACAGTCGCCTGGCGCTGGTCGAGCGTGGTCAGGCGGAACGGCGGCAGGTCGGGCTTGAACAGGGTGACCGGATGGGGGTCGAAGGTGGCGACGATCGCCGGGCGGCGCTCGTGGAAGGCGCGCTGGACCGCTCGCCCGACCACCGCCTGGTGGCCAAGGTGAAAGCCGTCGAAATTGCCGAGTGCGACGATGCTTCCCCGGAGCTGGTCGGGGATGCCGCCGGTTAAGGTCAGCCGTTGCATTGACGGGCAGGCCTAGTCGGTCGGAAGGTGGCGCTTGAACAGGCGGAACTCGTTCCACGCCAGCGCCATGACGACGAGATCGATGACGGTGATCGCGATCAGGCCGATGTCGTGCGTGTAGCTGTAGCGGTAGAGCTGGTAGGCGACGAACAGGGTCGAGCACGACGAAGGTGGCGTGATAGGCCCAGCGCTTCCTCAGCATCAGCCCGCCGACGATCGCGCCGTTCACGATGCCGTGGCTGACGCAGGTAAAAGGCGTAGAAATGGTGCTCGCGGGTGGAGAAGCTGTCGGCGAAGCGTTGGCGATCCAGTCGTTGCTCTTGCCCGCCTCCCAGCAGCCAGGCGGACGATCACGTCGGTGCTGAACAGGTAAAGCGACGATCCCGCCAGTCGATCTCGACCAGCGCGTGAAGCCCCTTAAAAATCACGCTGATAATGAATAGCTGGTGCAGGCGCTGCTGGAGCATGGCCGCTCTAACGCCGGCGCTCTTGACTCGGCTCCCGCGCATTCCTATTTCGCGCCTATCCCGTTCCACCGGTTTCCGGCGGCGCATTCGTGCGCGCGTCGGTTTTTCGCTTTTGGATCGGGACTTTCTAGCGACGAGATGGGGCATCGGGCCCCGTGGAGCTGAAGAAGGGTAAAGAATGGCTCGTATTGCCGGGGTCAACATCCCCACCAACAAGCGCGTCGAAATCGCGCTGACCTACATTCACGGAATCGGCCGCACGACGGCCAAGGACATCATCGCCAAGCTCGGGATCGCCCCGGAGACGCGGGTCCAGGACCTGACCGACCAGGAGGTGCTGCACATCCGCGAAGCGATCGACCGCGATCATTCGGTCGAGGGCGACCTTCGCCGCGAAACGGCGATGAACATCAAGCGGCTGATGGACCTCGCCTGCTATCGCGGGCTTCGCCATCGCAGGGGCCTGCCGGTCCGCGGCCAGCGCACGCACACCAATGCGCGCACCCGCAAGGGCAAGGCCAAGCCGATCGCGGGCAAGAAGAAGTAATCCGCTTCTCCGACCGTCCGTCCGTCAGCAGCTTCAGATTTGTAGGAATACATCGATGGCCCAAGCACCCCAGCGTCTCCGCAGAAGGGAACGCAAGAACATCACCGCCGGCGTCGCCCACGTGAACGCCAGCTTCAACAATACGATGATCACCATCACCGACGCCCAGGGCAATGCCATCGCGTGGAGCTCGGCCGGGATGATGGGCTTCAAGGGCAGCCGCAAGTCGACGCCCTATGCCGCCCAGGTCGCGGCGGAAGACGCCGGCAAGAAGGCCGCCGACCATGGCGTCCGCACGCTCGAGGTCGAGGTCAAGGGTCCGGGCTCGGGCCGCGAAAGCGCGCTTCGTGCGCTCCAGGCGGTCGGCTTCACGATCACCTCGATCCGCGACGTGACGCCGATCCCGCACAACGGGGTCCGGCCGTCGAAGCGCCGCCGGGTTTAATTTTGCTTGGTCCCGCGCTTTCGCGGGGATGACGACAAGACATTTGAAATCAGGGGCTCAGCCCCCAACTGCCAAGGGATGAACATGGCCGTCAACGCAAAGAACTGGCAGGAACTCAAGAAGCCCAACGCGCTGGAAAAGAAGCGTCGGGGGCGGCGACAGCCGCCGCCGCGCCGCGTTCGTCGCCGAGCCGCTCGAGCGCGGTTTCGGGATGACGCTCGGCAACTCGCTGCGCCGCGTGCTGCTGAGCTCGCTGCAGGGCGCCGCCGTCACCTCGATCAAGATCGACGGCGTGCTCCATGAATTCTCGAGCCTGGCCGGGGTCCGCGAGGACGTCACCGACATCGTGCTCAACGTCAAGCAGATCGCGCTCAAGATGGAAGGCGAGGGCCCCAAGCGGCTGCACCTCAGCGCCACCGGCCCGGCCGAAGTCACCGCGGGCATGATCGCCGCGACCGGCGACATCGAGGTCACCAATCCCGACCTCGTCATCTGCCATCTCGACGAGGGCGCGACGCTCAACATGGAGCTGATGGTCGACATCGGCAAAGGCTATGTCCCGGCGGTCGCCAACCGCCCGGCCGACGCGCCGATCGGCCTGATCCCGGTCGACGCGCTCTACAGCCCGGTCCGCCAGGTCGCCTACAAGGTCGAGAACACCCGCGTCGGGCAGGAGCTCGACTATGACAAGCTGACGCTGACCATCGAAACCGACGGCACGGTCAATCCGGAAGACGCGCTCGGCTATGCCGCGCGGATCCTCCAGGACCAGCTGCAGCTGTTCGTCCACTTCGACGAAGCCAGGTGCGCATGGCGCCGTCGCCGATGATCGGCCAGGCGATGCCGCTGGCCGCCGAGCAGATCGCGACCGACACCAACCAGCTCAACCGCTACCTCCTGAAGAAGGTCGACGAGCTGGAGCTGTCGGTGCGCAGCGCCAATTGCCTGAAGAACGACAACATCATCTACATCGGCGACCTCGTTCAGAAGACCGAAGCGGAAATGCTCCGCACCCCGAACTTCGGCCGCAAGAGCCTGAACGAGATCAAGGAAGTGCTGGCCAGCATGGGCCTTCGCCTCGGCATGGACATCCCCGGCTGGCCGCCCGAGAACATCGAGGAAATGGCCAAGAAGCTCGAGCAGGAAATGCTCGGCTAAGCCGAAGCTTCGGATTGACGAACAAGGAAGGGCCGCTCGGAACGGGCGGCCCTTTTTTTTGGCTACCGCGACCCCAATCGACGGTTTGAGACTGCCGTTTACTTTCCGCATAACCATGCCCTGGTGGCGCTGAAGCGCGCCGCAGCTGCGCCGGTCCGAGCTAGATTCCAGCCGCAAACAGGTGGAACTTCCGCCACTTAGGAAGTTCGAGACGACCGAGTCTCCGGGGGGAAGCTTCATGGCCAGCGCAGTCAAATCGCGTTCGAACTATTATGAATTGCTCGGCCTCAAGCCGACGGCCAGCACCGCGGAAGTCAGCCGCGCCTTCGCCCGCGAAATCGGATTGTTCAGGCCGCGTCCGTTCGGAGGGGTGGCCGAACTCGGGCTTGCTCACGAGACGCTGCGCGACCCCGCCAAGCGCAGGGCCTATGATGACTCGATCGGGCTGCGCCGCGAGCCGCCGCCAGCACCGCCCAGGCCGTACATCACCAACGCGGTGTTCATGCGCCCGACGCCGCATTACGCCAGCCCGGTGCCCAAACCAGCGCCGCAGGCGGTAGTCGAGCCCGCGCCCCAAGCGGTAGTCGACCCCGCGCCGCAGGCGGTAGTCGAGCCCGAGCCGCAGGCGGTGGAGCCCGAACCCGTGACGGTCGCGGCGGAACCGGCGCCGCCCTCATTCCTGATTGCGGCCCGGCTGCGCGACGGGGACCAGGGCGGGCCGGCCGAATCGCCATTCACGCGACTGATGCCGAAGATCGCGATGCGTGAATCGCCCGCGCCCGACGACGAAGATGCGCCGCTTGAGTTGAACCGGACGCTGGCGATTGCCGGCTCGCTGATCCTGGCGGTCGGGCTGATCGGCGCCTGGGCGGGATCGCAGGCCGGCCAGGATGCCCAGGACGCCAACCCGACGAACGCGGTGACGATGCGCGTTCCGAAGGCGAAGGCGGCACAGGCTGCCGCGGAGCCGGTCGAAGCGGACGTGCCATTGCTGGCCAGCGCGCCGCCGCCGCCCCTGGTCCGCGCGCCCGTAGTTCGCCGGACCGCGCCGGCGATTGCAGCCGCGCCGGATGAGCCGCGGCCTGAGCGCAGTGTCGCGGAGCAGAACCAGTTTGCGAGGGACTCGATTGCGCAGGCGACGCAGGAGCTTCCAGTGGTAACGGATTCCCCCGCGTCAGCCACCGTGACGGCCGCCAGCATGCCCTTGTCCGATGCGACGGTCGCCCGCACCATCCAGCGGATCGGCTATTCCTGCGGCAAGGTCGCATCCACCAGCGCCGGCGACGGCGCGGGCGTGTTCACCGTGACCTGTACGTCGGGCCAGTCGTTCCAGGCGCGGCCGGTGCGCGGGCGTTATCACTTCCGGCGCCTGGGTCGATAAGGACGCCGGTCCAGCGGTAGGGCTTTAGCCCCCTGACCCCGCGGCTGTGGGCGCCGGGTTGCAACCGTTTCAGCTTCTCAACGTTGCCATTCCCGAACCAGGAATGCGGCGGTTGCAAGATCGCCATAGCGAAGCGGATTTGACATGGAAAAACCCACGATGGCGGGGACCGGCGTCCCTGGCCTGGACGATATTCTTGCCGGCGGACTTCAGCGCGGCCGTGTCTATTTGATCGAAGGCAGCCCGGGTACGGGCAAGACGACGATCGCGACCCAGTTCCTGCTGGCCGGCGCAGAGGCAGGCGAGCGCGGCCTCTACATCACTTTGTCGGAGACCGAGGAGGAGTTGCGGGAGAGCGCGGCATCGCACGGCTGGAAGCTCGACGCTCCGATCTCGGTGTTCGAGCTGATCCCGCCGGAAAGCCTGCTCGACGAAGACCAGCAGCAGAGCCTGCTCTATTCGTCCGACCTCGAGCTCGGCGAGACGACCAAGCGGATATTCGAGGCGATCGAGGAGGCGAAGCCGCAACGCGATCGTCGTCGATAGTCTGTCCGAGATCCGGCTGCTGGCGCAAAGCTCGCTCCGCTACCGGCGCCAGGTCCTGGCGCTTAAGCATTATTTCGCGCGCAACGGCGCGACGGTTATGATGCTCGACGATTTGACCAGCGAGACGCACGACAAGACGGTGCACAGCGTCGCCCACGGCGTCATTCGCCTCGAGGAGCTGGCGCCCGATTACGGCTCGGAACGGCGGCGAATGCGCGTGATCAAATATCGCGGACAGAATTTCCGCGGCGGCTTCCACGACATGGTCATCAAGACCGGCGGCGTGGAGATATTTCCGCGGCTCGTGTCGTCCGAGCATCAAGGTCGATTTTGAGCGCGAGACGCTGCAATCGCACTCGCCCGAGCTCAACACGTTGCTCGGCGGCGGAATCGAGCGCGGATCGAGCACTCTGGTGCTCGGGCCCGCCGGCACCGGCAAGTCGCTGCTGGCCCTGTACGTTTGCGATCCAGGCGCGTCGAGCGCGGCGAGAAGGCGGCGATGTTCGTGTTCGACGAGGAACTCGGGCTGCTGTTCGAGCGCGCGAAGGGGCTCGGCATCGACCTCGCAGGCGCTTGCCGAACAGGGCGACCTGATCATCGAGCAGATCGATGCCGCCGAGCTGGCGCCCGGCGAGTTCGCGCAACGCGTCCGGCGCTGCGTCGAGGATCATCAGCGCGCGCACGGTCGTCATCGACAGCCTCAACGGCTACCAGGCGGCGATGCCGGAGGAAAAGCAGCTGATCCTGCACATGCACGAGCTGCTGCAGTTCCTGAACCGGCAGGGGGCGAGCACGTTCCTGACGGTCGCCCAGCACGGCCTGGTCGGCGACATGAAGGCGCCGGTCGACGTAACCTATCTCGCCGACACCGTGATCCTGCTCCGCTATTTCGAGGCGATCGGGCCGAGTCCGCCGCGCCATCTCGGTCATCAAGAAGCGGACCAGCGCGCACGAAGACACGATCCGCGAATATCGCATCGGGCAGAATGGAATTACGGTTGGGAAGCCGCTCACCAACTTCCAGGGCGTGCTTCGCGGCGTTCCCGAGATGGTCGGAGCGACGAGGCGCTGATGGAGGCACGAGGGACGTAATGGCCCGCATAGGTTCAGAGATGCGCGCTGATCCTGGCGCCGGTCGGAAGGGATGCTGCGATTGCCGCCGGCATGCTCAAGGAATTCGGCGATCTCGGCGATCATTTGCCCCGACCTCGACTGCCTCGCCGAGGAACTGACGTACGAAGTCGGCTTCGTGCTCGTCACCGAAGAGGCGTTGGCGGGCCGCGACCTGCGCCAGGTTGCGGAATGGATCAACGGTCAGCCGGAATGGTCGGACCTGCCGTTCGTCCTGCTCACCCAGCGCGGCGGCGGCCTCGAACGCAACCCCGAAGCCGGGCGTTATCTGGATGCGCTCGGCAACGTCACTTTCCTGGAACGGCCGTTTCATCCCACCACGCTGGTCAGCCTGGCCCGCGCCGCGTTGCGGGCGCGGCGGCGGCAATATGATGCCCGCGCGCGCCTGAAAGACCTCCAGGAAAGCCAGGACCGGCTGCGCACTTCCAACGAGACCCTGGAAGCGCGGGTCGAGGAGCGGACGCGTGAGCACGAGCTGGCGCTGGCCAAGCTTCACGAGGCCCAAAAGCTCGAGACCCTCGGCCAGCTGACCGGCGGAGTGGCCCACGACTTCAACAATTTGCTGACTCCGGTGATCGGCAATCTCGACCTGATCAGGCGGCGGCTGGCGCCGGACGACAAGTCTCATCGCCTGATCGACGCGGCGTTGCAGGCGGCGAGCCGGGCATCGACCCTGGTGCAGCGACTGCTGGCCTTTGCCAGGCGTCAGGATTTGAGGCCGCGGTCGATCAACATCGGCTCGCTGCTCGATGGGATGACCGATCTGGTGCGGCGCTCGCTCGATCCCGCGATCGAGGTCGAAATCGAACATGCTGATGATCTGCCGCCGGCCCGGGTCGACCCCAATCAGCTCGAACTGGCGATCCTCAACTTGGCGATCAATGCGCGCGACGCGATGCCGCGCGGCGGCAAGCTGAGGATCAAGGCGTTTCGCTGCACCCGCCAGGAGCGCGGCCCGATCGAGCCCGGCGACTATGTTTGCATCAGCGTCGAGGACAGCGGCACGGGCATGGACCGCCAGACGCTGGATCGCGCGGTCGAGCCGTTCTTTTCAACCAAGGGGGTGGGCAAAGGCACCGGCCTTGGACTGTCAATGGTCCACGGCCTTGCCGCCCAGCTCGGCGGGATGCTGACCCTGCGAAGCGTCCCCGGCTCCGGGACCACGGCCGAGATCTGGCTGCCGATCGCAACCGAGCCGGCCGCCGCCGAGGACAGCGAGCCGCCGCCACTGATGGTCGCGGTGCGCCACGCGATGATCCTTCTGGTCGATGACGAGGAACTTGTCCGGATCGGCACTGGCGAGATGCTATCCGATCTCGGTTACGAAGTGATCGAGGCGACATCGGGAGCGGAAGCGCTGCGGCAGCTGCGCGGCAGCGAGCCGCCCGACCTGATGATCACCGATTACCTGATGCCGGGCATGAACGGCGTCGATCTGGCCGAACAGGCCAAGCGGCTGGCGCCCGGCATGAAGATCCTGCTCATCACCGGCTATTCGACGATTTCCGAAGGACCGGGATCATCGCTGCCCCGCCTCGCCAAGCCGTTCCGCCAGGCCGACCTTGCCGAACGCGTCGCCAAGCTGCTCGACAGCGAAGCGCGCGACAACGTCCTCGAGTTCAAAGGCGATCGCGGCAAGTTCTAGATTAGCCTAGAAGCGGCAGGCCTCGGGATTGCCGCTCTGCAACCCAAGGCGGAGCGCGGCCATGCGCTGAGCCGAGCTGCCGTGGGTGAAGCTGTCGGGGACGACCCGCCCCTGCGTCTGGCGCTGGAGGGTGTCGTCGCCGATCGCTTCGGCGGCGCGCATGCCTTCTTCGGCATCGCCGGCCTCGAGCACCGCGCTGCCGTCGGCATTGCGGGCGTTGGCGGCCCACACGCCGGCGTAGCAATCGGCCTGGAGTTCGACCTTGACCTGGACCGCATTGCCCTCGGCCTCGCTGGAGCGGGCCTGGAGGTTGTGCGCCTGGTCGAGCGTGCCGGTCAGATCCTGGACGTGGTGCCCGACCTCATGCGCGACGACATAGGCCATGGCGAAATCGCCGGGCGCCTGGAAGCGGCGGGTGAGCTCGTCGAAGAATTGGGTGTCGAGATAGATGCTCTTGTCGGTCGGGCAGTAGAACGGACCCATTGCAGACTGGGCGAAGCCGCAACCGGACTGGTCCGCCTCCGAATAGAAATGCAGCGTGGTCGGAGTGTAGCTGATGCCCTTGGCCTTGAGCAGCCGCGACCAGGTGGTTTCGGTCGAGCCCAGCACCTGGAGCGTGAAATGCTTGGCGGCGGGGTCGAGCTTGCTGGCGCCGCCGGCGGATGAGCCTTGCTGCGTTGCCGGTCCGGTGCCGGACATGTTGCCGAGCCCGCCGCAATAGCTGAGCGCGAGATAGCCGAGCACGACGACGATGACGCCGCCGATCCCGAAACGGCTGGCGATCATCGGAATGAGGCAGCCGAGCATGTTGCCGCCGCCAAACCCGCCGCCCACGCTGCGCCCGGTATCGTCGACGTAATTGCCACTCTCGCGGTCATCAAAGCGCATTGCCGGCTCTCCCTCTGTCGGTGTCCAAATGCTTCGCTCCCGTTACGGTTGCAAATGACGCGGCAGGCGTCATTGCGGTGCGCATGATTCTGCAAGGCAAGGTCGCGCTGGTGACCGGATCGACGTCGGGCATCGGGCTCGCCATCGCCGAGGCGCTGGCGAGTGAAGGCGCGCGGCTGATGCTCAACGGCTTCGGCGAGCCCGCGGAGATCGCCGCCATCTGCGAGCGGCTGGGCGCGGTTCACGACGGCGCCGACATGAGCGATCCTGCGGCCATCGAGCGCATGGTCGAGTGCTGCACGGCCGAGCTCGGGGCGCCGGACATCCTCGTCAACAATGCCGGGATCCAGCACGTGGCGCCGATCGACGATTTCCCGGTCGAGAAGTGGGATGCGATCATCGCCATCAACCTGTCGGCGGCGTTCCATGCGATGCGGCTGACGATCCCGGCGATGCGGGCCAGGGGCTGGGGACGGATCATCAGCACGGCGAGCGCGCACAGCCTGGTCGCCTCGCCCAACAAGAGCGCCTACGTCGCGGCCAAGCACGGCATCGCCGGGCTGACCAAGACCGTGGCGCTGGAGACCGCGCGCGAGGGGATCACCGTCAATTGCATCTCCCCGGGCTACGTCTGGACGCCGCTGGTCGAGCGCCAGATACCCGACACGATGAAGACCCGCGGCCTGACCCGCGAGCAGGTGATAGAGGATGTGCTGCTGGCTGCGCAGCCGACGAAACGCTTCGTTACGCCCGAGGAAGTCGGCGCGCTCGCACTGTTCCTGTGCCGCGAGGAGGCGCGGTCGATCACCGGCGCCAACCTCAACGTCGACGGCGGCTGGACGGCGACCTAGTTGCCACGCTGGATTGCTTCGCTACGCTCGTCATGACGATGCGGATATTCGCTCTCCTTCTGGTTCTCGCGCTGGCCGCGTGCGACGCGGTGATGCAGCCGGCGCGGCTGATCCCCGAATGGACCACGGACTGGCGGCGGATCGCGAGCGACGACGACCGCGATCGCCTGCACGAATGGCGCTCGACGTTTGTCGCTGCGCTCGCGGCGGCGCGGCGGGCCGGCCATTCGGCGGAGATTGCTCGCGAAGGCGCGCTGCTGGAGCCCGATGCCGCGCTCGGCGGGCCGATTCCGAACGGCGACTATCGATGCCGGGTGATCAAGCTCGGCGCGCAGAGCCAGGGCCTGCTCGACTATGTCGCTTATCCCGCGTTCACCTGCCGAGTGAGCCAGGAGCGCGACCTGCAGCGGCTCGACAAGCTCAGCGGGTCGCAGCGTTACGTCGGGCTGGTGTTTCCCAATGACGCGATGCGCCGGCTGTTCCTGGGGGCGCTGGTGCTCGGCGACGAAAGCCGGGCGCTGCAATATGGCCAGGACGAAACCCGCAACGTCGCCGGCTTCGTCGAGCGGATCGGACCCAGGCGCTGGCGGCTGATCATGCCCAAGCCGCACTTCGAATCGCAGATGGACGTGATGGAATTGGTGCCGGCGACCTAATTTAACCGATCCATGCTATGACGGTGCTCGCAGAAGGGAGCCTTGCCATGGAATTGCCGCCGATGCCGACCAGCTTTTTCGGCCTCTTCCTCTTTTCGACCGCGCTGTCGCTGGTGTGCACCTTTTCCGTGGTCACGGTGCTGGCCGTCGTGCGAAAGCTTCGCGGAACGGTCGATCGCGAGCCGCCGCGCCTGCGCTGACCGAGCGCTGTCGCGAGCGCGTTCACCACTTATTTGTAAAGTTTAGCGACACCGGCAGCCATGTCGGTGGAATTGACAGCTGAGCTGAAGGAGCGGGCGCGGTGGACGCGCTGATCAGCTTCTGGAGCCACGCGCTGGCCGCGCTGCTGTTCCTGGCGCTGGCGATCTGGCGCCTCAAGCATGCGGCGCGGCAACCGGCGCAGCGGCTGCTCGCGGCGGCGTTCGCGCTGACGGCCTGCTGGGCCTGGCTGTCGGCGGTCATGCCCGGCGACCCGCTCAACGGTTTCGCCGAAAGCGCGCGCAACCTGGTGTGGATCGGCCTGCTCTACAGCCTGTCGGCGGCGGGGGAGGAGCGCCAGCACGGCGTGCGACTGGTCTATGGCGCGGTCGCCGCGGTGGTCGGAATGCAGCTGATCGCGCAGTTGCTCGGCCTGTTCCAGCCGTCCGAAGTGGTCGCCGAAGACCAACCTCATCCTGCATATCACGACTGCGGCGGGCGCGCTGGTGCTGGTCCACAATCTCTATGGCCAGGCGTCCCCGGTGAGCCGGTCGCACATCCGGCTGGCGATGATCGGTCTTGCCTGGCTGTGGGGCTACGACCTCAATCTCTACACGCTGGCTTATCTCGGCGCGCCGAGCGCGGCGGGCCTCGCCGAGTGGCGCGGCGGGGCGGTTGCTCTCACTGCCCCATTGTTCGCGCTCGGGGCGCGGGACGAGAGCGGCTGGCGGATCAGGCTGTCGCGGGCGGCGACCTTCCAGTCGCTCTCGCTGCTCGCGATCTGCGCTTACTTCGCGCTGATGGCGATCGTCGCCACGGCGCTGCGCGGATCGGGTTTCGACTGGTCGGGCGCGCTGATGATCGGCGTGCTGGCCGTGATGACGGTAGGCGCGATGGTGGTGATCCCGAGCGCCCGGGCGCGCGGCTGGATCAAGGTCAAGCTCGCCAAGCATCTGTTCGAGCATCGCTACGACTATCGCTCCGAATGGCTGCGCTTCACGGGCACGCTGGGACGCGCCGGGCCCGATGCTCCGCCGCTCAGCGAGCGCATCGTCCAGGCCTTTGCCGACGTCGTCGATTCGCCCGGCGGGATGCTGCTGGTCAGCGACGAGGGCCGCGGCCTCGCGGTCGCCGCGACCTGGAACTGGCCGTCCGCGGCTCCGCCCGCCGACCAGATGGAGGATTGCGCCGCCTTCTGGGGCGGGCTGGAGGCAAGCGGCCGGATCCTCGAGTTCGAAGGACTCCGCAGCGGCTGGGCAGGTGCGCCCGACAAGGCCCTGCCGACGCCGCCGTGGATGATTGCCGACGGCGAGGTCTGGGCGGGTGTTCCATTGATCCACAATGAGCGCATGGTCGGGCTGGTGATCCTGGCCGCGCCCGAATTCCGCCGTCACCTCGACTGGGAAGATTTCGACCTGCTGCGCACCGCCGGCAACCAGGCGGCGAGCTCGCTCGCCGAGGCATTCGGCCAGCAGGCGCTGGTCAACGCCCAGCGTTTCGAGGAATTCAACCGCCGCTTCGCCTTCATCCTCCACGACATCAAGAATCTGGTGAGCCAGCTGTCGCTGCTCGCGCGCAACGCCGAGCGGCATGCCGACAATCCCGAGTTCCGCGCCGACATGGTCGGCACGCTGCAGTCGTCGGTCGGCAAGATGCGCGACCTGCTGGCCCGGCTGGCGCCGCAGTCGATGGCGGAGGTCCAGAATGTCGACGCGCAGCCGCTGCTGCCGATCCTGACCGGCGCAATCGCCGCCAAGCGCCGCGAGCGCGAGGTCAAGCTGCTCGGCGACGCCGGCCAGTGGGCTATCGTCGACGCCGGCGCACTCGAGCAAGCGGTCGGGCACCTTCTCCAGAATGCGCTCGAAGCCAGTACCGACAATGAGCCGGTGACGGTGCGCGTGAGCGGGGCGGGGAAGAGCGTCGCGGTCGCGATTGCCGACAAGGGCTGCGGCATGGACGGCGACTTCGTCCGCAACAGCCTGTTCCAGCCGTTTGCCTCGACCAAGGCCGGAGGGTTCGGCATCGGCGCGTTCGAAGCGCGTTCGCTGGTCGCCGCCATGGGCGGGCGGATCAGCGTCGACAGCCGCCCGGGCAAGGGCACCACCTTCACCATCCTGCTGCCGGCAGCCGAGCCGGACATCCAACCCGTCAGGAAAAGCGCATGACCAACGAAACCGAACCCCGGGTGCTGCTCGTCGTCGAGGACGATGAGGGGCTGCAGCGCCAGCTGAAGTGGGCGTACGAAGGCTATGCCGTGGTCTCGCGCCGGCGACCGGGCCAGCGCCATCGAGGCGTTGCGCGCGCACGAGCCGGCGGTGGTAACGCTCGACCTCGGCCTGCCGCCGGACCCGGATGGCACCGACGAGGGCTTCGCCACGCTGGCGGAGATCCTGAAGCTCAAGCCCGACACCAAGGTCATCGTCGCCACCGGCCATGGCGCCCAGGAAAGCGCGCTCAAGGCGATCGCGATGGGCGCCTATGATTTCTACCGCAAGCCGGTGGATATCGACCAGCTTGGGCTGATCGTCGCGCGCGCCTTCCACGTCCACGCGATCGAGGCGGAGAACCGCCGACTGGAAAGCGGTGCGGCGGGGACGGTGCTGGGATCGATCATTACCGCCGCGCCCGAAATGATGAAGGTCGCCAAGACCATCGAGCGGGTGGCGTCAGCCGATGTGTCGGTGATGCTGCTCGGCGCCAGCGGCACCGGCAAGGAATTGCTGGCGCGCGCGGTCCACGAGAAGAGCGGGCGCAAGGGCGAGTTCGTCGCCATCAATTGCGCGGCGATCCCCGAGAACCTGCTCGAGGCCGAACTGTTCGGCTACGAGCGCGGCGCGTTCACCGGCGCGGTCAAGTCGAACGTCGGCAAGATCGAGCTGGCCGAGGGCGGCACCTTGTTCCTCGACGAGGTCGGCGACATTCCGCTGCCGCTGCAGGTCAAGCTGCTGCGCTTCCTCCAGGAGCGGATGATCGAGCGGATCGGCGGGCGCGTCGCCATTCCGGTCGATACGCGGATCGTCTGCGCCACCCACCAGGACCTCGACGCCATGACGGCGCGACGGGCGGTTCCGCGAGGATCTTTATTACCGGCTCGCCGAGATCGTGGTGAAGATTCCGTCGCTGGCCGAGCGCGCCGGGGATGCGGTGCTGCTGGCGCGCCACTTCGTCAACACGATGAGCCGCGAGCTCAACCCGGCGGTCCAGGCGCTCAGCCCCGACGCGATCGAGGCGATCGACGGCTATGCCTGGCCGGGCAATGTCCGCGAGCTCGAGAACCGGATCAAGCGCGCGGTGATCATGGCCGACGCCAAGACCATCAGCGCCGCCGACCTGGACCTCCAGCGCGGCGCCGATGACGACGAGCCCAACGTTATCAACCTGCGCGCCGCGCGCGAAGTCGCCGACCGCCGCGCCATCCGCCAGGCGCTGAGCCGCAGCGACAACAACATCTCGGGCGCCGCCAAGCTGCTCGGGATCAGCCGGCCGACGCTCTACGATCTGCTCAAGCAGTACCGCCTGCAGGCCTGACGGCGGCTCAGAAAATCAGCGGGACGTTGGCCCACGTCGGAGCCGGCTGCGCCGGAAAGCGGAGCGCCGAGAGGCGATCCACGATCTCGCCGCGCAGCGCGTCGAGATTGTCCGCCTCGCTGCTTGCCAGCCGGTCGAGGATCGGCCGGACCTGCTGGACTTCGCCCGTCGCGGCGATGTCGAGCCGCAAGACAAAGGGTCCGCGCACGCCCGGCGCAACACCCTCGCGGACCGGCGCAAGCGCGCCGGATACCTCTTCCTGGATGGCAGCGGGCGCCAGCGCGCCCTGCGCCACCACGCCAGCTTCGCTGATATGGCCGTGGAGCACGAGCCGCCCTTCGACCGGGTCCATCGAGCCGTCGACGCGCTGGACGGCATGAGGGACGCGATCGTCGAACAAGGTCAGCCGGTTGAAGCGCGGCTCGACCAAATCGTACAGAATGTGGCCGGCGGCGGGCTGGTCGAGCAGTGTGCGGAACAGGTCGCGGTCGTGCATCAGGACCGTTTCACCGCCGATCGTCCGCCGTTCGTTGCGCGTTAGCGAATAAACGAAGCCGAGCCGGCCGTTGACCGAGTCATTGTGCAGGCCCTGGAGGCAGCCCGGCACGTAGAGGCTGAGGTTGGGCCAGGTGATTCCGGCAAGCCCGAGATTGATCGCCGCCCAGGTGCGCAGCCGTTCGACGAAATGCTCGACCTTGTCCCTCGCGATGACCTTCTCGGGCGCCGTCCGCATGTAGGTGTAGGAGCCGGGGACGTGCCAGTAATTCCACACCTGGTGGGGTGCACCGTGGTGCGCAGGGTCGGCAAAATGCGAGTCGATGTCGTCGCGCATCGACTTGCTCGCCTCCTCGGCGAGGAAGTTGTCGACGACCAGGAACCGCTCGCGAAGGCACTCGTCCATCCCGCTGCTCTAACCCGGGCCGTCAGCCGGTCAAAGGTTCCCATCGCGCCACCCGAGAAGTTTGTCGTGGAAAGCGACACCGTGCCTCGGTAAAAGCACATAATCAGCGGCTAGCGCCGCCGACAGTTCAGGGGGCAATATGGTCATGATGCGGACCTTGGTCGTGGCAGCGTCGCTTGTCGTCGCTCCGGTGCAAATTGCACTTCCCGTTCCGGCAGCCGCGCAGGCGCAGAACCCTCGGCAATGCGCGGATTCGTCAGCGAAAAAGGCACGGCGGTCGATGTTCGGATCTGTTCTCGGCTCGATCGGCGGGAGCGTGCTTGGGCGCGTGGGAGCTCCAAGCGAGGTCTGGTCACTGGCCATGCCGGCGACATCGTATCTCGGCGAGCAACTGCTGAAGATGCTCGACTGCAAGGAGCAACAGCAGGCGGCCAAGGCGACCGAGCAGGCAATTCGTGGCGGCGTGGGGACCGAAGTCGCGTGGAAAAGCGAAAGCCGGCCGAACGTGTCGGGCACCTCCAAAGTCATGGCCCAGGAGCAAACGGCCGATGGCGGCCAATGCCTGACGGTCAACGACGTGGTCATCGTCGACGGCGAGGAAACCACTGTTCCCAAGAAGATGTGCAGGGCCAAGGGCGCGAGCGCCTACGCCAGGGTGTGAGGTGATTGGAGGTCGGATTCGGTCAGCCCTCGCGGCCCCCCTGTTGCTGCTCAATGTTGCGGCAGCAGAGCCAATGGACGCCGATAATCCGACCTGCCCCAAATATCTCAACTGGTCGACTTATCCGGAAATGAAGTTTTCGATGGAGACGATCGACGGAGTGCGCGTGCTCAAAGCCGAAGGCCAGATCGACGAGGATGTCGCGGCGCGGCTGGAGGACGCGATCAAGGCCAATGAGCCGCAAGAGATCTGGCTGCGCTCGCCGGGCGGGATCGCCCGCGCTGGAAATGAAGCCGGAAAGGTCATCCGCCGATCGATGATCCCGACTCGGATTCCTGTCGGTTGGGCCTGTTTTTCGGCGTGCAACTTCATGTTCATGGGGGGCGCGATCCGCTTCGTTGATCCGGGCGGCTTGTTCGTCGTCCACATGTTCACCCATGTCGCGGACAAGCAGGCGGTGCGGTCGGAGCTTTCCAAGGGCACGGATCACGCGATCGGCCTGATCGGCGATGTCGAACAGGACTCTGCGATGCTGGCGAGCGAGGACAATGATTTCCTCATTCGCATGGGGGTGTCGCGCAAGCTTTTGACCGAAGTCATGTACCAGCAAAAGGCGGTTGCAGCCGGGGCCGGCGACAGGTCGACCCGGCGCTGCCTAACGCATGATGAAGCGGTCAAATATAATGTCGCCAACGCGCAATGAGGGAGCTTTCGACATGCCATTGAAACCGCTCGCGTGCACCGCCGCAATCATGCTCGGCCTCATCTCCACAAGCGCTCTTGCAAGCGTCGTCGTGGTCAAGTCCCGGGGGCCGTCTGCCAAGACGTACCCGCCGGGCAAAACACTGACGTCGACGACCAAGCTGACTCTGCAGAACGGGGACGTCGTTACCATTCTTGGTCCCGGTTCGGTCAGGACCCTGCGCGGGCCGGGCAGCTTCGACACCACGCAGGTAGGCCTCGAGGAAGCATCCTCACAACGTGGGCGGTTCGGTGCGATGCGGACGGGCGGCGTGGCGCATAGCCCGAGCATCTGGGACATCGATGTAACTCAAAGCGGCAAGGTCTGCATCGCGGATGCCAAGAAGCTGCAGCTATGGCGGCCCAACAGCGATGCAGCCGAAAGCGCCGAAATTCGAACTGCTGACGGCGTCGCGCAAAAGCTGACATGGGTCAGCGGAAAGGCACTCGCTGCCTGGCCCGCGACGGTGACTGTTGCCGATGGCGGACGCTACGAGATCGCGTGGGCCGATCGTCCGGACCGGAGCAAGCTCGAGGTGGTCACTGTGGGCGCCGTCTCAAAAGACCGCGTTTCGCTGGCTAAAGTCCTGATCGACAAAGGATGCGCGAACCAGCTGGAAATGTTGGTGGCTGAAACGAGCAAGGACGCGTCAGCCGATTAGACCCATCAGGACAGCGCTTCGGCCAGTTCGGCGACTTCGAGCCAGCGGTGCTCGGCCGCGTCTTTTTCCGCGCGAAGCTTCGTGAGTTGCGCGGTCAGCGCGGCGAAACGGTCGGGATTGCAGGTATACAGGTCCGGATCATGGAGTGCTTCCTCGGCGACCGCCATTTCGCGCTCGATGCGCTCGATTTCGCCAGGCAGGCGGTCCAGGTCCCGCTGGTCCTTGTAGGTGAGTTTTCGTCGTACCGCTCCCTTTTTGGGGGAGCTGACTGAGGGGGCAGTCCCCCTCCGGCGCTCCGCGCCACCTCCCCCCGAGGGGGAGGAGTTGAGAATCCGCCGCTTTTCCCAATCCTCGTAACCGCCGGCGACGATGTCGACCTTGCCCGAGCCGTCCTGGCCGAGCGTAATCGTCACCGTGCGGTCGAGAAAGTCGCGGTCGTGGCTGACGATCAGCACGGTGCCTTCGTAATCGGCGATGACTTCCTGGAGCAGGTCGAGGGTTTCGAGGTCGAGGTCGTTGGTCGGCTCGTCGAGAACGAGGAGATTGGCTTCGCGAGCGAACTCACGGGCGAGGAGCAGGCGCGAGCGCTCACCGCCGGACAGCGACCCGACCGGGGCGTCGGCGAGCGCGGGATCGAACAGGAATTCCTTGAGATAGCCCTTGATGTGCTTCTTGTGGCCGCGGACGGCGATCCAGTCGCCGCCATGGGCGAGGACGTCGCGGACGCTCTTGGCCGGGTCCATCAGCTTGCGCTGCTGGTCGATGACGATTCCGGACAAGGTCTTGGCCAGCCTGACCGTGCCGCTGTCGGGCGCGATTTCGCCGGTGAGCAGCTTGAGCAAGGTGGTCTTGCCGGCGCCGTTGGGGCCGACCAGGCCAATTCGGTCGCCGCGCTGGATGCGCAGGGTGAAGTCGCGGATGATCGGGCGTATTTGGCCATCTTTGGCGCCAAAGCTTTTGAAGACGTGCTCGGCGTCGATCACGGTCTTGGAGCGGACATCGTCCTTGGCCAGCGCGAGCTTGGCCGCGCCCGATGAGCCGAGCATCGCCGCGCGCTGAGCGCGCATTTCGGCGAGCTTGGCGAGGCGGCCCTGGTTGCGGCGGCGGCGCGCGGTGACGCCGCGCTGGAGCCAGTGAAGCTCGAGCTTCAATTTGGCATCGAGCTTCTCGGCGGCGCGCGCTTCCTCCTCGTAGACGCGCTCGGTCCAGGCATCGAAGCCGCCGAAGCCGATCTCCGCGCGGCGCACCTGGCCGCGGTCGAGCCACAGGCAGCTTTTGGTCAGGCGCTTGAGGAAGGTGCGATCGTGGCTGATGACGATGAAGGCTCCGGTGAAGCGCTTGAGCCAGTCCTCAAGCCATTCGATGGCGCCGAGGTCGAGATGGTTGGTCGGCTCGTCGAGCAGGAGCACGTCGGGCTTTTGCGCAAGGGCGCGGGTGATTGCGGCGCGGCGCCGCTCGCCGCCGCTGGCGGTCGCGGTGGGGCGACCGAGGTCGATGCCAAGCTGGCCGGCGACGGCCGCGGCCTCATGCGGCTCGGGCGCGTCAGGGCCGTGCAGCACCCAATCCTGAAGCGTGGCATGGCCGTTCATCGCCGGGTCCTGCTCGAGCAGGACGACATGGGTGCCGGGAACGATGGTGCGCTTGCCCTCGTCGGGGTCGATGAGGCTGGCGAGGCATTTCAGGAGCGTGGTCTTGCCGGCACCGTTGCGGCCGATCAGCGCCAGCCGGTCTCGCGCTCCGACATAAACGTCGAGGTGGCGGAACAGCCAGCCTTCGCCCTGGATCAGGCCGAGGTCTTCGTAAGAGAGGATGGGGGCAGCCATGGAGGGCCACCTAGCGGGGCTGTGGCCGCGATGCCACGCCCGTGACCTGAACAGCGCCGTTCACCCGCATTCATAGCCTATTCAATGCGCCGTGGTAGAAACGCGCCATCGAAAGAGTCGAGTAATGACCCTGCTGCGTACCCTTCTATTTGCCGCCGCTCTGAGCGCCGGCCTCACCAGCGCCCCCGCGCTGGGCCAGCAGCCGCGCCCGCAAGCGCAGCAGCGCGGGCATGTGCGCGAGTCCGACCGTGCATTCGACGCTGCCCGCGAGGGCCGCTCGATGCCGCTTCCCCAGCTCGAGCGCAAAGTTCTGCCGTTCATGGGCGGGGCAGATTATCTCGGGCCGGAGATGAACGGCGAATCCTATCGCTTGAAGTTCATCCGGAACGGCCGGGTCATCTGGGTCGACGTCGACGGCCAGGGGCGGATCATCCGCCGCTCCAATCCGCAAAAGTAAGCTTCGCCCGGCGAAATCCCCGCGCAATTGACATTTGCGCGATGAAGCCCAGCTTTCCCCGGCCCAGTTGTTCCGGCAAAGCAACCGTTCAGCTTCGCACGTGTTGAACAGCCGAACTGACCTTTAGGGGAATTGAATGCGCGTCCTGATCGTCGAAGACGAACCCAATCTCGGGCGCCAATTGCGCTCGACCCTCGAAGGCGCCGGCTATGCCGTCGACCTCGCCACCGACGGCGAGGACGGCCATTACCTCGGCTCGACCGAAAGCTATGACGCGGTGATCCTCGACCTTGGCCTGCCCGAGGTCGACGGGCTGACCGTGCTCGACCGCTGGCGCAAGGAAGGCCGCAAGATGCCGGTGCTGGTGCTGACCGCGCGCGACAGCTGGTCGGACAAGGTCGCCGGGCTCGATGCCGGCGCCGACGATTACCTCGCCAAGCCGTTCCAGACCGAAGAGCTGATCGCCCGCCTGCGCGCGCTGATCCGGCGCTCGTCGGGCAACGCCTCGAGCGAGCTGAGGGCCGGCGACATCCGTCTCGACACGCGGTCGGGCAAGGTGACCAAGGACGGCGAGCCGGTGAAGCTCACCGCGCAGGAGTACAAGCTGCTGAGCTACCTAATGCATCACAAGGGCAAGGTGGTCAGCCGCACCGAGCTGATCGAGCATATCTACGACCAGGATTTCGATCGCGATTCGAACACCATCGAAGTGTTCGTGACGCGCATCCGCAAAAAGCTCGGCGCCGACGTCATCACCACCATCCGCGGCCTCGGCTATAGTCTGGAAGAGCCTGCGTGAACGACGAATCCGCCGCCTTGACCGCGGCGGAGGCTGAGCCTGCCGCAAGGACGCTGGGCCAGCGCCGGCGGACGGGATCGCTGACCCGGCGGATGATCGTGGTCGCGGCGCTGTGGATCGCGGCGCTGCTGCTGATCGGCGGCTTTGCGCTCGACCGCGTGCTCAGCCGGTCGAGCATCGACACGTTCGACAACCAGCTGGTGTTCATCCTCAATTCGATGATCGCCTCGTCGGAAATCGGGCCCGACGGCGAAGTCCGCTTCACCCGCCCGCCCGCCGACCAGCGCTTCGTCGAACCTTATTCGGGCCTCTATTTCCAGATCAGCGGGGCGGGGGCCGACACTTTCCCTTCGCGCTCCCTGTGGGACCGGCGGCTCCAGGTTTCCGACCGCCACCGCGACGTGAAGCCGCACCTGTACGACAGCAACGAATTCTCGACGGCGGGCCACGCCGAGCCGATCCGTGTCGCCGAGCGCGACGTGATCGCTGCCGGGGTCGCAAGATCCGCTGGCGCTACCAGGTCGCGCAATCGCGCGAGAACATCGATCGGCAAATTCGCAAATTGCGCCTGACCTTGTGGTGGAGCTTCACGGCGCTCGGCGTCGGGCTGCTCGTCCTGTCGGCGCTGCAGACCTTCTACGGCTTGTGGCCGCTGCGCCGGGTACAGCGCGAAGTCGCCGCGATCCGGCTCGGGCGAGAAGACGCGGATCAGCAAGGAATTTCCGATCCGAAATCCGGCCGCTGACCGAGGAGATCAACCAGCTGCTCGCGCACAGCGAGGCGCAGGCCGAGGAAGCGCGGCGCCATGCCGGCAACCTCGCCCATGCGCTGAAGACGCCGCTGACGGTCATCACCAATGCCGCGACGGCGCACTCGCCCGACCTCGACGACACGGTGTGCCGCGAAGCCTCGGTCATGCGGCGCCAGGTCGACCATCACCTCGCCCGCGCCCGGGCGATCGGCCGCCGCGCCATCCAGCCAAGCGCGAGCGACGGTGTGGGAGAGCCTGGAGGCGGTGCAGCGCGCGGTCGACCGGCTCTACGAGAATGTCACCGTCGACATCGCCGGCGACCATCGCGCCCAGGTCCGGGTCGAGCGCCAGGACCTCGACGAAATGCTCGGCAACCTGGTCGAGAACGCCGCGAAATATGGCGGCGGCCGAGTGTTCGTGACCGTCGAGCCGCATGGGGCGAACGGTCGACATATTGGTCGAGGACGACGGCCCGGGCATCGCCGCGCGAACGCGCGGCGAGCTGTTCACGCGCGGGGCCCGGCTCGACACCACCGGCAAGCCAGGCACCGGCCTCGGCCTCGCCATCGTCCGCGACGTCGCCGAGATTTACGGCGGCAAGGTCGCGCTGGAGGAAAGCGAAGATCTGGGCGGCCTGCTTGCGCGGCTGACGCTGCCTGCCGGCTAGCCGCGCTAGGAAAGCAGCAGCGGCGCTCGACGCGGCTAGGGCGGCGCCGTGACCGCCACCGTCCATCACGCTGATCGACCGGCCGCGCGCCGTCGCTCGACCCGATGATGGCGCTGGTCGCCGCCGACATGAACGGCGTCAATGCCGTCATCCTCGAGCGGATGCAGAGCAAGGTCGCGCTGATCCCCGAGCTCGCCGGCCACCTGATCGCCGGCGGCGGCAAGCGCATGCGGCCGATGCTGACGCTCGCGTGCGGCGAGCCTGCTCGGCTACCCGGGAACGCGCCACCACAAGCTCGCCGCGGCGGTCGAGTTCATCCACACCGCGACCCTGCTTCACGACGATGTCGTCGACGGCTCGGGCATGCGCCGCGGCAAGCGCACCGCCAACCTCATCTGGGGCAATCCGGCGAGCGTGCTGGTCGGCGATTTCCTGTTCAGCCGCGCGTTCGAGCTGATGGTCGAGGACGGCAGCCTGAAGGTGCTGAAAATCCTCAGCCACGCCTCCGCCGTGATCGCCGAGGGCGAGGTCGAGCAGCTGACCGCGCAGCGCCAGATCGACACCGGCGAAGAGCAATATCTCGACATCATCGCCGCCAAGACCGCGGCGCTGTTCGCCGCCGCCTGCCGCGATCGCTCCGGTCGTCGCCGAAGCCGGCGAGGAGAGCTGAGCTGGCGCTCGAAAGCTATGGCCGCAACCTCGGCATCGCCTTCCAGCTGATCGACGACGTCATCGATTATGCCTCTGACGCGGAGACCATGGGCAAGGGCGTCGGCGACGACTTCCGCGACGGCAAGATGACGCTGCCGGTGATCCTGGCCTACGCCCGCGGGCAGCGAAGGCGAGCGCGCATTCTGGCGCGCAGCGATCGGCGGCGAGCGCGTGTCCGACGAGGATCTGAGCGCAGGCGATCGGCTTGCTCCGCGCCAGCGGCGCGCTCGACGACACGCTGGAGCGCGCGCGGCATGTACGGCCGCCGGGCGATCGACGCGCTTGCCGGTTTCCCGTCGAGCAAGGCGAAGGCGGCGCTGGTCGAAGCCGCCGAGTTCGCCGTCGCCCGCGCGTACTGAGGGCCGCTTATTCGGCGGCCGCCGTCGGCACCATCAAATGCGCATAAGGCGTGCCGGCCCACATCACGTAAGGCACGGAGGTATCGGGCTTGGCGCCTGACGGATAGCCGGCCAGGATCTCCTTCGATCCCACGACCATGATGTGCGGACCGGTCTTGATCCAGTCGTTCTCGGCGGTCGGCTGGGTCGCGTAGGGATCGGTGTTGCTGGCGTCGGTGCCGCCTTCGAGCATGTACATGACGCCCGATCGTGTCCGGCGGGCGGCGGCTTGTGCCCCATCCACGCCTGCGCCCACTTGCCGGCATTGGCGTCCATGCACATCGGGTCGGGGCCCGGCGTCGTCGGGCTGTCGGGCATGCAGGTCCAGCCGTTGCTGCCCTTGCGCAATTCCGTGACCTTGCCATCCGCGCCGACCGTGATGACCGACGCATTGTGCGCGATCGACGCCGGAGCGGCGGACTCGGCGCTCTTGATCGGGTCGGAAGAGGTGGCGTCGCTGGTCTTGGATTCGGTCGCGGCCTGGTTGTTCGCCGCGGGCGCGGACGCAGTCTTCTGGCAACCTGCAAGCACCAGGCCGCCGCCAGCAAGCAGGACGCAAACATGCGTGAGTTTCATCAGTCCCTCCTGTTTTGCCCCTAGGAAGGACGGACGCCGTAGCACGATTTGGTTGCGCCGCCCCAAATGACCGCAACGCTTGATTTGCCGGCCGCTCTTTGTCACCGGATGCCCATGACCATCGCCCGCATTTCAGAACTCGAGCGCAAGACGACCCAGTCGGGCAATGCCAATGCCGGCAAGTGGCTGCTGGAGTTCGAGCGGCGCGAGCCGCTGCGCCCGGATCCGCTGACGGGATGGAACGGATCGGGCGACACCAACCCTCAGGTTCGGCTGAATTTCGCCAGCAAGGACGCCGCGATCGCTTATTGCGACAAGCACGGGCTCGCCTATCACATCATTGAGGCGGCGCCGGTGAAGCTCAAGATCCAGGCCTACGCCGACAATTTCCGTTGAAGATTAGTCCATAACGAACGTAAGCTCCTTCCGCCGAGCTAGGGGGAAGGCTGCGTTTCGCCGACATCAGGCTGGTCATCGGCACCAGGCCCGAAGCCATCAAACTGTCACCCGTCGCTCAGGCACTGGCCGCGCAAGGCCATGCGCCGCGCCTGGTGCTGACCGGCCAGCATCCGTCACTCGACCCGCGCGAGTTCGGGCTCGGCGGCTTTTCGGCTGACCAGCTCGATTGCCCTGGTGAAGAGGATCCGCACGCCCACGTCGGCCGAGTGAGGGCTGCCATCCGCCCGACGCTGGGCGCTGCCTGATTTGCTCGTGGTCCAGGGCGATACATCGAGCGCGCTTGGGGCGGCGCTGGGGGCATTCGCCGCCGGCATCCCTGTGGCCCATGTCGAGGCCGGGCTTCGCACTCACGATGACCGTCTGCCCTGGCCCGAGGAGGAATATCGCACGGCCATCGACGCCTGCGCCGAGCTGTTGTTCGCTCCGACCGAGCAGGCCGCGGCCAATCTTGAGCGCGAAGGAGTCGGCGGCGAGGTGCATGTGACCGGCAACACGGGGATCGATGCCCTGCTCAGCGCCGAGGCGCGGTTGCCGCCACCGAGCGTTGCGCGACGGCGGAGCCGGCCGTCGCCTGCTGGTCACCTGCCATCGGCGCGAAAGCTGGGGCGAGGGCCTGGAGTCGATCGCGCAAGCGCTGGTCGCGCTGGCGCGGCGCGGAGGCGTCGGGATCGACGTGGTGCTCCATCCCAACCTGTTTGTCGCCGAGAGAATGCGGGACTTGCTCGCCGGCATGCCCGGAATTTCGCTGGTCGAGCCGTGCAGTCATGGCGATCTCGTCCGGCGTCTGCGCGACAGCGACCTCGTGCTGAGCGATTCGGGCGGCATCCAGGAGGAGGCGCCGGCGCTCGGCGTGCCGCTGCTGGTGCTGCGCGACAAGACCGAGCGGCCGGAGGGGCTGGCCGACGGCAGCGCGCTGCTGGTCGGGACCTCGGCGACACGAATCGTGGCTGCAGCCAGCCGGCTGCTCGACGACCCTATTGCTCGGGCGGCGATGAGCAGGCGCTCCTTTCCCTACGGGGACGGCCGCGCGGGGGGACGCATAGCCGCGATCATCGGCGATTGGCTGGGGCGGCGTGCGGAGGAGCAAAAGCTTCTTCTAGGCTGAGCATTGAAACTGGCCTCGCGCGCTCGCTACCGGGGCCGGTCCATGATCAGCGCTGTGCGGTGCAAGACTGAGGTGAGGCGACCGGTTCGGGCCGGCCTCGCCGCGGCGCTGACGCTCCCGCTCGCCGCCTGCAACCGCGGCATCCTCGATCCGGTCGGGCCGGTCGGCCAGCGCCGAAAAGACGATCCTCATCAATTCGACCGCGATCATGCTGGCGATCATCATTCCGACGATGATCGCGACGGTCGCGTTCGCCTGGTGGTTCCGGCGCGGCAACACGCAAGGCGACCTACCGGCCCGACTGGGAATATTCGGGCGCGATCGAGCTGGTCGTCTGGGCGATCCCGGCGCTGACCATCATGCTGCTCGGCGGGATCGCCTGGATCGGCAGCCACGACCTCGAGCCGAGCAAGCCGCTCGAATCGACCAAGTCCGCCGCTCAAGGTCGAGGTCGTCTCGCTCGATTGGAAATGGCTGTTCATCTACCCCGACCAGGGCGTCGCGACGGTCAACCAGCTGGTCGTGCCGGCCGGCACGCCGGTCAGCTTCCGGCTGACCTCGGCGACGGTCTGGAACGCCTTCTTCGTCCCGCAGATGGGGACGATGATCTACACCATGCCGCGCATGACGACGCGCCTGAACCTGCAGGCCGACCGGCCAGGGCGTCTTTGACGGCCTGTCGGCGCATTTCAGCGGCGACGGCTTCCCCGGCATGCAGTTCAAGGTCCAGTCGCTGCCGGCCGACCAGTTCGCGATGTGGGCGCAGGGCGCGCGCGGCAGCGGGCCGGTGCTCGACGGCCGCGGCTATGCCGAGCTGTCGAAGCCGAGCAGCTATGTGAAGCCGATGACCTACGGCGCGGTCGCGCCGGGCCTGTTCGACGCCATCGTCGCCGACCGCGCGCCGCCGAACCCGGTGCCCGCCGCCGCAACACAACCAGCCGTACCGGGATCGGGGGCATGAGCGATGTTCGGCAAGACTGACCTGGGACGCGATCCCGTTCCACGAGCCGATCCCGCTGATCACCTCGCTGGTCGTGATCGCTGGCGGTCGGCGGCGATCGCCGTCTGGGTCTGGCGCAAGGGCTGGTGGCCCTATCTGTGGAACGAATACATCACCTCCACCGACCACAAGCGCATCGGCATCATGTACATCGTGCTGGCGCTGCTGATGCTGGTCCGCGGCTTTGCCGACGCGATCATGATGCGCGCGCAGCAGTCGCTCGCGATCGGCGCGTCGCAGGGCTATCTGCCGCCCGAGCATTACAACCAGATCTTCTCCGCCCACGGCACGATCATGATCTTCTTCGTGGCGATGCCGTTCGTCATCGGCTTCATGAACTTCGTCGTGCCGCTGCAGCTCGGCGTGCGCGACGTCGCCTTTCCGACGATGAACAATGTCAGCTTCTGGCTGACCGCGTCGGGCGCGCTGCTGGTCAACCTCAGCCTGTTCCTCGGCGAGTTCGCGCGGACCGGCTGGCTCGGCTTTCCGCCGCTCAGCGAGAAGGCGTTCTCGCCCGGCGTCGGGGTCGATTATTATCTGGTCGCGCTGCAGATATCCGGCGTCGGGACGGTGCTGACCGGCGGTCAATTTCGTCACCACCATCCTCAAGACCCGCGCGCCCGGCATGAGCTATCTGCGCATGCCGGTGTTCTGCTGGACGTCGCTCGCGTCCAACCTGCTGATCCTCGCCGCCTTCCCGGTGCTGACCGTGACCTTGGCGCTGCTGATGCTCGACCGCTACCTCGGCTTCCATTTCTTCACCAACGACGGTGGCGGCAACTCGATGCTCTACATGAACCTGATCTGGGTCTGGGGGCATCCGGAGGTCTACATCCTCGTCCTGCCGGCGTTCGGCATCTATTCGGAGGTCGCCTCGACCTTCTCCGGCAAGCCGCTGTTCGGCTACCGCTCGATGGTCTTCGCGACGCTGGCCATCTGCATCATCTCCTTCATGGTCTGGCTGCACCATTTCTTCACCATGGGCGCCGGCGCCAACATCAACGCCGTGTTCGGCATCGCCAGCATGATCATCGGCATCCCGACCGGCGTGAAAATCTACAACTGGCTGTTCACGATGTACGGCGGCCGGGTCCGCTTCAACGTGCCGATGTATTATCTGATCGGCTTCATGCTGACCTTCGTCGATCGGCGGCCTGACCGGCGTCCTGCTGGCCATCCCGCCGGTCGATTTCATCGTCCACAACAGCCTGTTCCTGGTCGCGCACTTCCACCAGGTGATCATCGGCGGCGTCGTGTTCGCGCTGATGGCCGGCTACACCTACTGGTTCCCCAAGGCGTTCGGCTTCACGCTCGACGAGCGCCTCGGCAAGGCGGTCTTCTGGTGCTGGTTCATCGGCTTCCATCTCGCCTTCATGCCGCTCTACGTGCTCGGCTTCTGGGGCGCGACGCGGCGCATGCAGCACATCCCCGATCCGACCTGGGCGCCGTGGCTCAACGTCGCCTTCGTCGGCGCCGCGATCATCGGCGTCGGGATCGTCGCTGACGGTCGTGCAGCTGCTCTATTCGATCAAGACGCGCGACCAGCGGCGCGACGTCACCGGCGATCCGTGGGACGGCCGGACGCTCGAGTGGCTGACCCTGTCGCCGCCGCCGCATTACAATTTCGCGGTGCTTCCCGACGTCCACGGCGAGGAAGCCTATTGGACGCGCAAGCAGACCGCGATCAAGCGAGGACCAGCTGATCGACGAGCCCGATTACCAGCCGATCGAAATGCCGCTGAACACGCCGACCGGCGTCATCGTCGCCTTCTTCGCCTCGGTCTGCGGCTTCGCCGTCATCTGGTACATCTGGTGGCTCGCGATCCTCGGCCTGATCGGCGCCTTCGCGGTCTTCGTCTGGTACGCCTGGCAGCGACGAGCATGAGCATATCATCCCGGTCGAGGAGGTGCGGGCGAACGCGCGCGAGCGGCGCCGCATCCGCATGGAACACCTCCACAATCTGAGCCAGTCGACATGAGCACGATCAGCGAAGCGCCGGCCGTCGGCCTGACCCACGACGGGCTCGGAAGACACCGGCCTCGGCCATCGCGGGCCGGAGTCGAAGAGCATCGTCGTCCCCTACGGCTTCTGGCTGTTCGTGCTGTCGGACATGGTGCTGTTCTCGGCCCTGTTCGCGACCTACGCGACGCTGGTCCACGCGACCGACGGCGGCCCGACCACCAGCCAGCTGTTCGACCGCAACCTGGTCGCGGTCGAGACGATGGCGCTGCTCGTTGTCGAGCTTCGTCTGCGGCCTGGCGATGATCACCGCCAAGCGCGGCAACATGGCGTGGACGCAGGTCTGGCTGCTGCTGACCGGCCTGCTCGGCTTGGTCTTCCTGTCGATCGAGCTCTACGAATTCGCGACGATGATCGGCGAAGGCGCGGGGCCGCAGCGCAGCGCCTTCCTGTCGTCCTTCTTCACGCTGGTCGGCTGCCACGGCGCGCACGTCACCGCCGGCCTGCTGTGGCTCGGGACGATGATGGCGCAGATCTGGGCCAAGGGCTTCCCGCCAGCACATCCTGCGCCGGCTGCTGTGCTTCAGCGTGTTCTGGCACGCCCTCGACATCATCTGGGTGGCCATCTTCACCATCGTCTATCTGATCGGGACACTGCCATGACCGAAGACGACACCGAACCTCGCCGACGTCGCGCCGGGCGCGCCGCACGACAACCTCCTGAGCGAGATCGTCGGCCTACGTCATCGGCCTCGGCCTCGCGCTGCTGCTGACCGGCGTGTCCTTCTGGGTCGCGTCGACCTCGGCGTGCTGTGGGGGCCGGGCGTGGCGGTCGGGCCTGGTCGTGCTCGCCATCGCCCAGATGGGCGTGCACCTGGTCTTCTTCCTTCACATCACCAGCGGGCCGGACAATACCAACAACGTGCTGGCGCTCGCGTTCGGCGTGCTGATCGTGTTCCTGGTGATGATCGGGACCATCTGGATCATGGGCGCACATGAACGCCAACATGGCGACCGACCCGGCGATGATGAACCTGCAGATGCAGCGCTAGGCGCGGGGCGAGGCCTCCGCTGCTGTCACCAGTGCTCGGATGTCCCCGGGACATCCTGCGCGCTGGTGACCCCTACGGGACTCGAACCCGTGTTTTCGCCGTGAGAGGGCGACGTCCTAGACCGCTAGACGAAGGGGCCAGTGTGGCGTGAAGGCGGGCCATATGTGGGCTGAGGCGCGGCTAGTCAATCAGTCCAGCTTGAGGCGGACGAAGCCCATCGCGCCGGTTGGGTTGTGACTGCCGTAGAGCGGTACCAGCGCGTCCGGCACGAAGTTCACCGAGAACAGGCCGCCCGCGCCGACCGACAAGTGGTCGGCGAGGCGGAAGTCGCGGACGGCGCCGAGCGATGCCTTGCCAACGCGATAGGCGGGGCCGTCCGGATCGTCGGTCAGCTCGCGATTTTCGGCGACCTCGCCGCGGCCGAAGACGGTCCAGCCGCCATGCTTGACCGACGCTTCCGCGGCCCAGGCGTCGTCGTCATGGCCATTTGGCCGACTTGCGGCCCCAGGCGAGCGTGCCGGCCAGTTTCCAGCCGGGCGCGATGTCGTCGGCATAAAGCAGGCTCGCCGACCAGCGGGTCTGGTCGACTCCCGGTTCTAGCTGCTCGGGATCGGTGAAATGGCCCCAGCTGCCTTGAAGCGCCAAGGTCCGTGTCGGATTCCACGACAGTCGCACGGCGGTCGAATCGAGCGGCCCGGTCTCGATGTTCCAGCGATGCTGGTCGGGCTCGCGGCCGTTGAAGCGGCTGGCCTCGATCTTGACCCGGTCGAGCACCAGCCCGGCGGTGACGACGCCGAATGAAATGTGGGTCGAATCGAGCCAATGATGGGTGATCGGGGCTTCGGGCGAAGCGAGGATCGCCTCGCGGTGCATGAAGGCGGGTGGGCCGAAGGCGGGCTCGGCGGGCAGGCCGGCATAGAGGAAGACGCTGCTGTTCGACCCGATGTTCTGTGAGACCGAGCCCGACAGCTCCATGAAGAAATCGTGCGGGTGCTGGCGGTCGATCAGGCGGTCGGTGCCATTCGCGGTCTCGCCGCTGGCGAGGAGCAGGGGATAACCGTTCGCGCCCATGAGCGGGTCGGGGCTGACCATCGCCTTGAACTGGACCGTGCCGTTCCCGAGCGGATGCCGGGCCATGCCCATCAACATGCCGCTGGCAAAACCCTTGTCGTCGCCGCGCGGGCCGGACTGACGGTCGGCGACGAGATTTAACACACCGTGCGCCATCAGCGTCCAGCCGCCGCGCATGATCATCAGGCCTTGATGGTCCGACGAGTCCGGCTGCCACGCAGTGCCGGAGGACTCGCGTTCCATCGGATGGGCGCCGAGCGCGCCGGTCATCGCCATGTCGTGGCCGGCCATCGCGCCGTGCTGCATCGGCATGGCGCCGGCCTGGTCATGGTCCATGGTAGGCATCGCGCCTGTCCCCGGAGGCGTCGCCTCGCCCGACGATGTGTCCGGCATCGGCATGGTCATGCGGCCACGGTCCATCGGCATCGGCGGAGGTTGGGCGTTGTGCGCCGGCTTCTTCGCCGACCGCTTGCTATTCGCGAGTTTTTTCGCCGCGAGCTTTTTGACAGCAGCCTTCTTCGCCTTTTTCTTGGTCGCGGGTTTGGCCGGGATTGGCATGGTCATGCCAGGCATGTTCATCTGCTGCGCAGCTGCGGGCGCGGCCAGCGGGGCGAGCGCGAGCGCGCTCACCGTCATGGTGAGAATCCTCTTCACGAAACTGTCTCCGGATGACGGGGCGCCGCCTTGGGAAGCGGCGCCCCGCCCGTCAGTTAGTCGCCACGGTGGGCGGGTGCGCCCGTGGCGGGCATGTCATGCTCGCCCTTGCCCATCTTGTCGCAGCAACATTCTTCCTTCTTCATGCCCTCATGCTGCTCGTGCGACATGCCGGACATTGCCCCGTGCGGCGACGGAGCCGGCGCCGGGGCGGGTTGGGCCGCGGCGACCGCGGCGGCAATCAACATCATCATGATCATTCTCCTGAAATTCGAATGGAAGTTTCGAAGTTTCAGGATTGCCTTGGAGGGGGCGGATCGGTTTCCGGATGAAGCCCGTGCAGGCGATGCGCCGAGGCCGCCGCCAGTGGTTGGGCAATGGCCATGATGGGCTGATCAGGCGTGAACTCAACTGCTGGAAGCGCGGCGGCGCACACCATCGTGCATTCGGCGATCCCGCTCTTCATGTCGTGGCGAGCTCCCTGATTGGGACAGTGACCCATCGGCATGCTCGCCATTTCGTGATGGGATGCGCTCGCGGCAGCCGAGGTCATCCCAAGCGGCATGAGCAGCACGGCGAGCAGGACCAGCAACTTGGCGACGAGCTGGGTCATCCATCCCTCATTAGATGCCTGCGTCCCGTCGGACAATCAGTGACAGTGCGCGGGATCTGATCGCTCCCTCGGGCGCGGTCCGCGCTAGTCGTCGCGCTCGCGCTCGCTGAGGAACCGCATCAGCTCGGCGAGCGTCGATTCCATCTGGTCCTGCATCTGCGTCACCAGCTCGTTCTCGCGCATGCCGACGTGATCGAGCGGCTTGGAATAGCTGTCGGAAAAGCTCTGCAGGTCGGCGCGGTCGAATACGCCGCGGGCGACCAGCTTGGCGAGGATCACCAGCAGGCCGTTGGTGTTGGCGATGGTGCCGGCAACCAGCGCCTCGTCGACCATCGACAATTGCTGGCCGGTCTCGGCTTCCTGTTCGTCTTCGTCGATCGAATCCATGGCCCCATCATGGCGCGGACTGCGCGCGGCGCAAGCGGCTAGGAGCCAAGGAATTCGTGCAGGCGAGCCCAGGCCGCCGTCTTCTCGGCAAAGGGCATGCGGGCATAGGCCGCGCTCGACGACGGCAGGGCGATGAGCGCCACGGCTTCGACGCCGGCAAGCAGGCGGAAACCTTCCTTGGCGGCGAGGCCGCCGTTGAAGGCGATGGCGCGGAGCAACGGATAGTCGCGCTTGAGGCCGCCAATGTCGTTGTGGCGGACATCGCGGATCGCGGCATCGCCGCTGCCTTCGCGCCGCGCGGCGCCGACCACGTCCCACAAGCCGACGCCCCGGGCTTTCAGGATTGCGAGGCGCTCCGGATAATCGCGCCCGTGCAGATCCTCGCTGATGGCCGATCCGAGCAGCCTCCAGAACTGGTTGGTGGGAAAGGCGTAATAGCGGCCTTCGGCGAGGGATCGCTCGCCGGGCAGGCTGCCGAGGATGAACAGGCGGGTCGACGGGTCGGCGATCGGCGGCAGTCCGGATTTGACGCTCACCAAATAACCCCTACAGCGCCCGCACGTGAAACCGAGCGATCTCCGCGTCGCCCTCTTCTCGGGCAATTACAATTATGTTCGGGATGGCGCCAACCAGGCGCTGAACCGCCTGGTCGCCTACCTGCTGCGCCAGGGCGTCCAGGTGCGGGTCTATTCGCCGACGGTGAAGAACCCGGCGTTCCCGGCGACCGGCGACCTCGTCAGCATTCCCGCGCTACCGATCCCCGGCCGGTCCGAATATCGCGCGCCCCTGTGGCTTCCGGCGAGCGTCAAGCGCGACCTCAAGCAGTTCAACCCCAATGTCGTGCATGTCTCCAGCCCGGACATCGTCGGTCATCGCGCCGTAACCTGGGCGCGCAAGAACAAGGTGGCGGCGGTCGCGTCCGTGCACACCCGGTTCGATACCTATCTTGCCTACTATCATTTGCAGGCGCTGGAGCCGCTGGCGCGAGCGCTGATGCGCCGTTTCTATCACCGCTGCGAAGTCGTGATGGCGCCCGCGCCTTCCATGGCGAAAAGCCTTCGCGACGCAGCGGATGAACCGCAATGTCATCATCTGGGGCCGCGGGGTCGACCGCGAGCAGTTCAACCCTGGCCGCCGCGACATGGCCTGGCGCCGGTCTGTCGGCATTTCCGACGACGAGATGGTCATCATCTTCCTTGGCCGGATCGTGATGGAAAAGGGCCTCGACGTGTTCGCCGACGCGGTTCACGCGCTCGATGGACGAGGGGTCAAATATCGCGTCCTGGCCGTGGGCGAGGGACCGGCGCGGCCGTGGTTCGAACAGCAGCTGCCGCGCGCGATCTTTACCGGCGAGATCACCGGCGTCGAGTTGGCCCGCGCGGTCGCCAGCGCCGACGTGCTGTTCAATCCTTCGGTCACCGAAGCGTTCGGCAACGTCACGCTGGAAGCCATGGCGTGCGGCCTGCCGGTCATCGCCGCGGAGGCGACCGGGAGCACCAACCTGGTGCGTGACGGCAAGACCGGAAAATTGGTCGACGGCGCCAATAGCAGGGGGTTCGCCAGGGCGCTCGAGGCCTATGCGCGCAAGCCCGCCTTGCGCCGCGCGCATGGGGATGCCGGCCTGAAGGTCGCCGAGAAGATGGACTGGGACACGATCAACTCGGCGGTCGTGCGCGCTTATGAAAAGGCGATCGTGAAGCGCAAAAGGCTGGACCGGCTAAAGGACGCATGACGGGCCGGCGAGCGCTGATCCTGCTGATCCTTGTTGCATGCGTCGGATTGTTTCTGGCGTTCGGTCTGCAGGATCATTTGCGGGTGCAGGCGATCAAGCGCGACGCCGGTGCGCTTATCCAGATGTGGGAGCGCGACCCGGTGACGTTCGCGGTGAGCTTCGTCCTCCTCAATATTGCTGGCCTGGCCTTGTCGCTGCCGGGCGTGGTGCTCGGCTTCGGACTTGCCGCGGGTGCGATTTTCGGGCCGTGGTGGGGAACGCTGCTTGCTTTGCTTGCTGTCGTAACCGGGGATTCCCTGGCCTTCCTGCTCGCCCGCTACGTCGTCCGCGATTGGGTCGAGAAGCATTTCGCGCGCCAGGCGGAGCGCGCCAATGCCGGCATCAAGCGCGACGGCTGCATTCTACCTGTTCGCGCTGCGGTTGATGGCGGTCGTGCCTTATTTCATCGTCAACCTGACGATGGGTGTCACCCGCCTGCCATTGCGGCTGTTCGCACCGGTTAGCCTGGCGGGCCTGATCCCGGTGACGTTCCTCTACGTCCAGGCGGGGACCCAGCTGGCGCGGATCGATGCCGTTTCCGACATCTATTCGCCGCGCCTGCTGGTCACCCTGGGGCTGCTCGGCGTGCTGCCGCTGGCGATGCGGTTCGCATTCCGGCGGTGGTCGAAGCGCGCCCCTATTTGATCCGCTCGATCCGCTGTGCGGCGTCGTCGAGGATCGCCGCAATCTCATGCAGGAGATCGTCGTTGAGACCGTCGCGGCCGACCCGGTGCTTGAGCGCGGTCATCAAGTTCTTGACCGCGCGGCCGATCGCGGGACCAGCGGCGCTTCCTTCGCGCGGGGCGAGATCCTTCAGCCGCTCGAACAGCTCCTCAACTTCTTCCGCATTCTCTTCGAGATGGGCGGTGCCGGCCTCGGTAATCTGAAACGGCTTGCGCGCGCCTTCACCCGGCGCTTCCTCGACCAGGCCCATGTCCTGGAGCAAGGTGAGGGTCGGATAGACGATGCCCGGGCTCGGCGCATATTCGCCGCCGGTCAGCTCTTCGATCGCGCGGATGAGGTCGTAGCCGTGGCGCGGCTGATCGGCGATGAGCTTGAGGAGGACGAGGCGCAACTGCCCGCCCTCGAACATGCGGCGGCTGCGCCCGCGGCCGCGATGGCGCCCCCGGCCGCGCCCGTCGTCGTCCATCTCGACGTCGAAGTGGAACGGGCCCCAGTGGCGGTGCCAGCTGCGGGGCCCGGTCGTGAACAGGCCGACGACGTCGCCGAAGCGAAAAGCGCGCGACCTGTCGCCGCAACTCATTGGCGGTTCGGGCGGCATCGGCGGTTCGGGTGGGAACGGCGGCTGCGGGGGGATGGGGGGTTCGCCCTGATGGCGGGTCTGGCGTGGCATATGGCCTCCTTTTAGATGCATCTGAGATATATCTTCGTTGCATCTTAGGCAAGCCGGGTCGTGCAATTTTTTGCGGCGGTTCTATGGTCGAGAAAGCCATGGCCGACCTGTTTGCCGATGAACTGCCCGCGCGCGCACCTGAAGCGCCACCCGCCGGCGCGCCTTTGGCCGACCGGCTGCGGCCGCAATCGCTTAACGAAGTGGTGGGGCAGGAGCATTTGACCGGCTCCGATGGGGCGATTGGGCGGATGGTCGCCGCCGGACGCCTTGCGTCGATGGTCCTGTGGGGCCCGCCCGGGACTGGCAAGACGAGCATCGCGCGGCTGCTCGCCGATGCGGTCGGCCTGCGCTTCGTCGCTATTTCCGCGGTCTTCTCCGGCGTCGCCGATCTTAAAAGGCTGTTCGCCGAGGCGCGCACGGCCGCCAAGGCGGGCCAGCAGACGCTGCTGTTCGTGGACGAGATTCACCGTTTCAACCGGGCCCAGCAGGACGGGTTCTTGCCGTACGTCGAGGATGGGACGGTGACCCTGGTCGGGGCGACCACCGAGAACCCGAGCTTCGAGCTCAACGCCGCGCTGCTTTCACGCTGCCAGGTACTGATCCTGCGGCGGCTCGACCATGAGGCGCTGGAGGAACTGATCCGCCGCGCCGAGGCGGTGGAAAGCCGGGCGCTGCCGGTTACCCCCGAAGCGCGCGACGCGCTGATCGCCAGCGCCGACGGCGACGGCCGCTTCCTGCTCAATCAGGCCGAGACCCTGTTCTCGATCGAGCTTGGCGAACCGCTCGACCAGGCCGGGCTGAGCGAGCTGCTGCATCGCCGCGTGCCGGTCTACGACAAGGACCGCGAGGGTCATTACAACCTCATCTCGGCGCTTCATAAGAGCATCCGCGGGTCGGACCCGCAGGCGGCGCTTTATTATCTGGCGCGCATGCTGGTCGCCGGGGAGGAGCCGCTCTACTTGCTGCGGCGGCTGACGCGGGCGGCGGTCGAGGACATTGGGATGGCCGACCCCAACGCGCTGCTGCAGTGCCTCGCGGCCAAGGAGATGTACGATTTCCTCGGCGTCCCCGAGGGCGAGATCGGCCTGGTCCAGGCCTGCCTCTATCTCGCCACCGCGCCCAAATCGAACGCGACCTACGTCGCTCAGAAGAAAGCCTATCGAAGCGCCGGCGAGACCGGCTCGCTGATGCCGCCGATGCACATCCTCAACGCGCCGACCAAGCTCATGAAGACTGTCGGCTACGGCAAGGGCTATGCCTACGACCATGATGCCGACGAGGGCTTTTCCGGCCAGGATTACTGGCCCGAAGAAATGGAGCGGCAGGAGCTTTTACGAGCCGACCGACCGCGGCTTCGAAGCGAAGGTCAGGGAGCGGCTGGAATATTGGAATGAGCGGCGCAAAGCGCTGAAACAAAGCGGCGAGGACGCGGGTTAAGCTGGCTGGAAGCCGAAACGGGGAGAAGCGCGGATGTACCAGGTCGATCGAGACGCCTATTGGCAGGCGCAGGTCATTCACTGGGGCCCCAAGGTTCTCATCGCGCTGCTCATCCTGATCGCGACCTGGGTGGTCGCCAGGGCGGTCAAATGGGTGATCCAGAAGGCATCGACCGCTCGCCCGCGCTCCGCAAGCACGTCACCGGAACTCCCGACGAAACGGTCGGCCACCAGCTCGGCGTCATCGCCAAGCTGATCATCTGGCTGGTCGGGATCATGGCCGCGCTGAGCTTCCTCGGGATCGGGCAGATCCTCGCGCCGATCAACGAGCTGGTGACCGAGATTTTCGCTTTCCTGCCGCGGCTGATCGGCGCCGGAGCTGCTGTTCTTCATCGGCCTGGTCGTCGCCCGCATCGCCAGCCGGCTCGTCGAAACCGTTCTTGATCGCCGTGAACGTCGATGGGCTGCTCGCCCGGATTGGCATCGGCGAGACCGTCGGCACGCGGCGCACCGATCCGGCGGCGGTTCCGCCGGGGACGACGCCTGGCGCAACGCGCGGCAGCCTGGCCAAGGCGGCCGGCGTGCTCGTGTTCGCCCTGATCATCATTCCGATCGCGATCGCCGCTGTGCAGGTGCTGGGCATCGAAGCGATCTCCGGTCCGGCGACCGCGATGCTCGATCAAATCCTTGCTGCCATCCCGCGCGTTCTCGCCGCGGCGCTATGGATCGGCATTGCGTTCGTCGCGGCGCGGTTCCTCAAGACGATCATCGAGGCGATCCTGCCGCCGACCGGCTTCGACCAGGCGATCCTCTCGACCGGCGTGATCCCGCCCAATACCCGGCCGTCGCGGATCGTCGCCAATGTCGCGATGATCGCCATCATTCTCGCCGCGTCGATCGAGGCCGCGCAAGCAGCTTGGCGGCGGCACCGTCGCGATTTTCCTGGCCCAGGTGACCGAGCTTGGCGGCAAGGTGATTTTCGGCACGATGATCATCGTCGTCGGCATCTTCCTCGCCCGCATCCTCGCCAACCTGGTCGGCAGCGGAACCGGCGAGGGCGGCTATGCGCAGGCGCTGGTCCGCTATGCGATCATCGCGCTGTTCACCGCGATCGGCCTGACCTTCATGGGCCTCGCCGACCAGATCGTGATGATGGCGTTCGGGCTGATCCTCGGCTCGGCGGCGGTGGCGACGGCGCTCGCCTTCGGCCTGGGCGGCCGCGACGCCGCCGCGCGCATCCTCGAGCGCTGGGCTGGCGAGGTCCCGCCACCGGCACGGCCGCAGGCGCCGCCGCGCATCCGCCACGCGCCGCCGCCGGCCGAGGAGGATTCGCAGCCGCCGCTGGTCTGAGCGATGACTTGGGACGAAGCGGTCGCCTTCGCGCTGACGCCTGCCCGACACCGAGCTGTCGACCAGCTATGGCAAGCCGGCGGTGAAGGTCGCGTCGAACGGCCGCGCGTTCCTCGATCACCGAGCCATGAACCGGACACGTCGTTCGTGGTCGCGATGGACCTCGACACGATCGAGATGCTGAAGGAAACCGACCCGGAGACCTTATTGGCAGACGCCGCATTACGAGGGCTGGGCGGCGTGCTGGTCCGCTACGACAGCCGGACGAGGAGCGCGTCCGCGAAGTGATCGAGCGCTCGCGCGACTGGACCGCGGCGCGTGCCCAAGGCCCGTCCGCGCAAGCGCAAGTGAGGACCGTTTCGCCGCCTACGTCGCGATCGACTGGTCGGGCGCGAAGGGCCGGCGGCACAAGGGCATCGCCATTGCCGAAGCGCGACGGCGAGGCGGCGCCGCGCCTGGTCCGCCCCGGCCACGTCTGGTCGCGCGAGGAGGTGCTGCGACTGGCTGCTGAAGCGCGCGGCGAAGGAGCCGACCCTGTTCGGGTTCGACTTCAGCTTCGCGCCGCCGCTGGTCGAGCGCGGCGAATATCTGCTCGGCGAGCCGGGCGTGCCCAAAACCGCGCGCGAGTTCTGGGCCTATGTCGATGACCGCTGCGACGACGAGGATCTGGGCGCGGCGAGCTTCCTCGAAGAGGCCCACCGCAAGCATTTCTATTTCGGCATCGCCGACGGGGTGAAAGCCGACTTCGTGCGCTTCCGCCAGTGCGACGCGCGGCTGAACGCGCAGGGCGGGCGCAAGACGGCCAGCGCCTATGACGCCATCGGCGCGGCGCAGGTCGCCAAGGCGAGCTTCTCGGGCATGCGGCTGCTTCATCGGCTCGACGGCAAGGTCGCGATCTTTCCGATGGACCCGCTGCCGGAGCACGGCAGCGCGGTGGTCGAGATCTACACCCGCATCTATTTGCGCCGCGCCGGGATGACCGGCGCCAAGCTGCGCAGCCGCGCCGAGCTCAATCGCGCGCTCAAGGGCCTCGGCAGCCCGCCGGCGCGGCTCAGGTTCGAGCCCAACGACCACCAGACCGATGCGCTGGTCACCGCGGCCGGGATGCGCGCGCTGCGATCGCGCCGAACCGCGGGCGTTCGCTCCCGAGGGGCTGACCCCGGAAATCGCGGTTAGCGAAGGCTGGACCTTCGGCGTGCTATAAAGCAGAGGCGCGGGCGGGCCGGATTAGCTCAGTTGGTAGAGCAGCGGTTTTGTAAACCGAAGGTCGCGGGTTCGAACTCCTGCATCCGGCACCAGCCGCGCCTGGAGGACATCCGGGGGATGTCCGAAGCCGCGGCTCACGCAGCGAAGCGGAGTGGCCGGCGCGGAGTAAATCCGCGCCGTTGGTCGTGTCGGCTTCGCCGCACGCCGGCCGGGTCGTCGGTCTCTCTTCGCCGAAGCTGCGCTCGCTGCGCTCCGCTTCGCTTCAGCTCGGGACCTCCACCTCCACCCAAATCGGCGCGTGGTCGCTTGTCTTCTCCCACCCTCGAGGAGTCCGGTCGACGCCGGCGGCTTTGAGCGATTTCGCCAAGGCGGGGCTGAGCAGGGCGTGGTCGATGCGGATGCCGGCGTCGCGCTCGAAGCTGTTCCGCCAATAATGCCAGAAGGTGTAGATGCGCTCGTCGGGATTCAGATGGCGCAGCGCGTCGGTCCAACCCTGCCCGACCAGCGCGGCGAACTTCTCGCGCGCTTCGGGCGCGAAGAGGGCGTCCTTGGTCCAGCGCTCGGGCTTGTACACGTCGAGATCCGTCGGGATGACGTTGTAGTCGCCGATCAGCAGCGCCGGCACGTCATGGTCGAGCAGCTGCCGGGCGTGTTCGTGGAGCCGGTCGAGCCAGGCGAGCTTGTAATCGAACTTGGGCCCCGGCTTGGGATTGCCGTTGGGCGCGTAGAGGTTGCCGATCAGGATCCCGCAGACCGCGGCTTCGAGGTAGCGGCTCTGGTCGAGGTTGGGGTCGTCTGGGAGCGCGCGGCGAGTTTCGACCGGGGTCGCCGACCTTGGCTGAGGATCGCGACTCCGTTCCAGCTGCGCGGCGGCTGGCCGTGCCAGATCGCCTCATAGCCAAGCGCCTCGATCGCCTCGCGCGGGAAAGGCCTCGTCGGTGCATTTCAGTTCCTGCAGGCCGGCGACGTCGGGCGCGAATTCTTCAAGCCAGCGGGTCAGCACATGCAGCCGCGAATTGATGCCGTTGATGTTGTAGCTCGCGATGCGGAGCCGCCGGGATTTCGCCATGGAGACGCTAACGTCGCGCGGGGCTTTTTGTCGCAAATCCGCGAGTTGCCATATTACGCACAGGCTTATCCACCGATCGGCCCCCAGATTCCGAACGGCGACCGCATTATTGACTCGCCATCGCCCGCGAATCGTCTAAACAGAGACTGTGTTTCGGAGACTTCGGTCAAAGAAACATGGAACCCCGGCAACTTCGGTTGCCGGGGTTTACTCGTTTATGGGCTCCGCGCTTTTCACGCGCACAGCGTGGCCGGATCTGCGCCTTCCAGCTTCAGCATCGTCGACCGGTCCGGCAGCGGATATTTGTTGCCGTTGGCGCAGTTGAACAAAAGCACGCGCTCGTCGCCGCCGACCAGCCCTCTCTCCAGCGCGATGCGCCAGGCCGCGAGCACCGCGCCGCCTTCGGGGCAGAACAGGAAGCCATCGTCGCGTGCGGCATCCTCGACGGCCTGAAGGATGGCCTCTTCCGGGACCGCGAGCGCGGCGCCGCCGCTTTCCCGCACCGCACGCAGGATCAGGAAATCGCCGACCGCCTTGGGCACGCGAATGCCGGTCGCGACCGTCGCCGCATGCTCCCAGCGCTCCGCAAACTCGTCGCCGCGTCTCGAACGCTCGCACCATCGGCGCGCAGCCCTCGGCCTGGACCGCGAACATGCGCGGCCGCTTCGACCCGATCAGCCCGACCGCCTCCAGCTCGTCGAACGCCTTCCACATGCCGATCAGGCCGGTGCCGCCGCCGGTCGGGTAGAAGATCGCGTCGGGCAGTTCCCAGCCGAGCTGCTCGGCAAGCTCGAAGCCCATGACCTTCTTGCCTTCGAGGCGGTACGGCTCCTTGAGCGTCGAGCAGTCGAACCACAGGCCCTTCGCCGCGCCCTTGCCGACCAGCGCGCCGCATTCGTCGATCTGGCCGTCGGCGACATAGACGCGGGCGCCGTAAGCGGCGGTCTCGGTGACGTTGATCTCGGGCGTTTCGGCCGGGCAGATGACGATGGTCTCGATGCCGGCGCGGGCCCCGTAGGCGGCGAGGGCGGCGCCGGCATTGCCGTTGGTCGGCATGGCGATGCGCTCGATCCCGAACTGCTTCGCCATGGTCACCGCCATCGCCAGGCCGCGCGCCTTGAACGAGCCGGTCGGAAGCCGCCCCTCGTCCTTGACCAGCAGGTTCGGCTCCGCCGGTTCGCGGCAGCGGTACGATCGGAGTTTCGGGTTCGCCGAGGCTCACGGGCTCTCCGTCGTGCGGCAGCAGCTCGCGCCATTTCCACATGCCGGGTTCGCGGCTCGCCAAGCTTTCGCGCGTCAGTGATCCGGGCGGCGGCCTCGAGATCGTAGCGGACGAGCAAGGGCTTGCCGGCGCGGCTCAGGTTATGGACCTGGCCGGCCTCGTAACGCTCGCCGGTCAGCGAGCATTCCAGGTGGGTGACGTAGACTCACGCGCAGTGGCTGTGGTCGAGGTAGGCGTGCTCGACCTGGAGCGTGCAATGCTCGATCCCGAAGCGGTCGTGGAGCATGGTTCGCGCCATTTGCAGCAAGGCGTCGGTATCGGTGATCCGCGGCGCGACGAGATGGGCCGTCATCGCGGTTTCGGTGGTGCTCAGCGGCCAGACGTGGAGGTCATGCACCGCTTCGACCCCATCGAGCTGCGCCAGCTCTTCGGCGACCTCGTCGAGCTCGATGCCCTGCGGGCACGCCGGCGAGCGTCATCCCGACCGATTCGCGCAGCAGGCTCCAGCTGCTCCACAGGATCACCGCTGCGACGGTCAGGCCCATGACCGGATCGACCCACGCCTGGCCGGTCTTCAGGATGACCAAGCCCGCGAATGACGACGGCGGCGGAGACCGCCGCGTCGGCGCTCATGTGCTGGAACGCGCCGCGCAGGTTGATGTCGTGCTTGCGGCCGCCGGCGAAGAGCAAGGCGGTGATGCCGTTGACCGCGATCCCGGCCAGCAGCGACAATGATGACCGTCGCGCCCGCGGTCGGCGAGGGATTGAACAGCCGCCGGACCGATTCGGCGCCGATCGCCCCGACCGCGACCAGCAGCAGCAAGGCGTTGATCAGCGCCGACAGGATCGATGCTTTCTTGAGGCCGTAGGAAAAGCGCGGGCTGGGCGACAGCGATGTCATCCGCGCGCCCGCCCAGGCGATCACCAGCCCGAGCACGTCCGACAGATTGTGCCCGGCGTCGGCGACGAGAGCCATCGAATTGGCCGCGAACCCGTACCCGACCTCGGCGATGACAAAGCCGAGGTTGAGCAGCGATGCCGATTGCGAAGGCGCGGCTGATAATTCTGTCCATGGCCGTGGCTGTGCCCATGATCGTGATGGTGCGCGTGGCTCGACATCTCCCATGGACTAGCCGAGCGCTTCGCCGAAACCAAACCACCGCTGGTCGAACGTGAACGAGGTTTAACCCGCTTTCACTTGCGATAATATATCATCGGCACTAGCCCGGCGCTCGCACAGCTTCGGACTGGATCGCCTTGACTCGCAAAATCTTCCTCGCCGGCGCCGCCGCCGGCGCGCTCCTCTTTTTTCCCCGGCCTTGGCGCAGGAAGTGGCCGTCGCGCCACCCGCCGCGGCTGCCGGCGATCAGCCGCAGGGCAACGCCGCCGCGGCCCATCCCGACAAGCATGACGAAGAGAATGCGATCGTCGTCACCGGGAGCCGCACGCGCACGCCGGACGTCCTCGGCGGGGTCGCGGTCCTCGACGAAAGCGAGCTGACCCACGACATGAAGCCGAGCCTGGGCGACATGCTGGCCGACATGCCGGGCGTCAGCGCGTCGAGCTTCGGGCCGTCGGCGTCGCGCCCGATCCTGCGCGGCGAGCAGGGCGCCCGTGCGCCGGTGCTGGTCGACGGGATCAGCAGCCTCGACCTGTCCACTTCCGATCCCGACCACGCGGTCACCATCAATCCCCTGACGGCGGAGCGGATCGAGGTGCTCCATGGGCCGAGCGCATTGCTTTACGCGCTCGTCGGCGATCGGCGGGGTGGTCAACGTCATCGACAGCCGCATTCCGCGCCACGCTGCCGGACAAGCTCGGCGCGGACGTCATGCTGAATTACGGCTCGGCGGCGAACGAGCGTTCGGGCAATGCCGGCGTCGACGTGCCCGTCGGCGGGCATGTCGTCGCTCCACGCTCGACGGCGCTTATTCGAAGTACGACGACCTTCACGTCGGCGGCTATCTGCTGTCGGCGCCGCTGCGCGCGCGAGGCGCTGGCGAGCCCCGACCCCGACGATCCAGGCGCTGGCGGGCTTGAAGGACACGCTGCCCAACACCGCCGGGCGCAGCGACGATGCCGCGGCCGGTCTCGCCTACATCGACGGCGACCTCAACATCGGCGTTTCGTACAGCCATCACGACGCCAAGTACGGCGTCCCGATCCGCTTCTCGCTCGACCCGGCGATCGAGGCCGAAGCGCCGACCATCGACGCGCACCAGGACCGCGGCGACATCCGCGCCAACGTGCCCGATCGGCGGCTTCTTCAAGATGGCCGAGCTGCGCGGCGGCGATTTCAAAGTATCACCATGACGAGCTCGACGCCGATGGCGCGATCGGCACCAGCTTCTTCAGCGATGGCGGCGAGATGCGCGCCGACCTCGTCCAGGCCGAACGCAATGGCTGGGGCGGGACCAGCGGCGTCCAGTATCGCAACCAGGACGCGCGCATCCGCGGTGACGAGAAATATCTGCCCGACAGCCGCGAACAACGGCTCGGTTTCTTCACGCTGCAGACGCTGGTCCGCGGCCCGCTGAAGCTCGAAGCGGCGGGACGAATCGAATCGAATCGTGCCCATGCCGACGCCGATCCAATAATCGCGGCGAACGGCGGCCCGGTCGGCGCCTCGCCGATCTCACGCACGTTCACGCCCGTCTCGGGGTCGCATTGGCGGCAATTACGAGGTCATCCCGGGCTGGCAGGTCGGGCTGTCGCTGTCGCACGAGCGAGCGCTCGCCCTCGATCCAAGAGCTGTTCGCCAACGGCGCGCACGGCGGCAGCGCGCAATTTCTGGTCGGCGACCCGACGCTCGGCATCGAGCGAAGCAATGGCGGCGAGCTGAGCCTGCACCACACCACAGGGCCGGTCCACGTCCAGGGCAGCGTCTATTACAGCCGCTACGGCAATTACATCTACGAAGCGCCGACCGGGATCATCCGCGACGGCCTGCCCGAATATAGCTTTCTCCAGGGCAAGGCAGACTATTACGGTTTCGAGGTCGATGCGGACGCCAGGTTCGGCACGGCGGGCGGCATCGACTGGGGCGGCGAACTGACCGCCGACGCGGTTCGGGCGACGATCGAGAATTACGGGCCGGCGCCGCAGATCCCGCCGCTGCGCATTCTCGCCGGCCTGACCGGCACCCGCGGCCAGGTCGACGGCCGGGTCGAGGTCGAGCACGTTACGGCGCAGAACCGCACCGCGCCGAACGAAACTCCGACGCCGGGCTACACTCTCGTCAACGCGTCGTTCGACTGGCATCCGCTGGCGGACAAACCGCAACTGACGCTGTCGCTGACGGGCGACAATCTGTTCGATGTCGAGGCGCGGCGCCATTCGAGCGAGCTCAAGGATTATGCGCCGCTGGCCGGCCGTGACATCCGGCTGACCGCGCGCCTCAAATATTGAGCGGCTGCAAATTAAGAGAGGCGGCCCGGCGAACGGGGAAGGCCGGACCGCCTCTCAGGGAAGCGCAACTTCGGGAGGAAGTGCGGCTCCTGGGGAGCTAGGAACCTCGAGCTTCAGATATCGATACCCGCGGCGATGGCTTCAAGCTTGCGGATGCGTTCCTTGAAGGTCGGCCATCTCGATCCGGCCCGCCGCGGGCGGAAGATGGCGGTCGGCGGCGTCGTGGGTCAGCTCGAACCGCTTGAGATCAAGCCAGCCGTTCCAGGCCTTGAGCCCGGCAAAGCTCGCCCCGCCCAAGCCGGCGATGACGCTCGTGCTCAGCACTCCAATGGTGACGGGGTCCATTACTTCTCCTCCTGCCGGAGCGCTTCGATCTCGCGCGCCAGCTCGTCGTTCTGAGTATTGATGTGATGATCGATCGCCATCAGCCGGCGGTCGGTCTGGTCGAGGTCGTGAACCATCGCGTGGGTCGTCGGGCGGCTCCGCGCCGCTTCGTCCATGCGGTCGAAGTCGCTCATCCGGCGGTCGGTCTTCAGCGCCTTCTTCTTCTGCACCGCGAGGTAGATGCCGATCGCGGCATAAGCGATCAGCGTCAGCTTGAAGCTGATGAAGATCGCGGCGGCGACGAAGCCGAGGCGGATGAACGTCGGGTCGATCCCGGTCATCCCGCCGATCGTCGAGGCGACGCCGGCGACCTTCGCGTCCTTGCGGTCGAGCGAATAAGGATAAATCTTGCGGGCCATCTTGCATCGTTCCCCTCAGTTGGCGCGCGCTTTGAGCGCGGCTTTCATGGCTTCCAGTTCGCTCTCGACCGCTTCGTCGGCCTTGAGCTGAATGATCTCGTCTTCGAGGCTGGTAATGCCCAGCGCTTCGGCCCGCCCTTCGGCGAAGTCGGCGCGGCGCTCGAGCAGCTCGAACTTGGCGAACGCGTCCTGCGGCGCGGCTGCCGTGCATCGCTTCATTGGCGCGGGCCCGGGCCACCGCGCTCTCGAGGCGCGCCGCAATCGCATTTTGCCGGGCGCGGGCTTCGCGCAGCTTGCCTTGCAGCTTGGCGATGTCGGCTTCGTAGCCGCGCAGCACCGTCTCGATCTGTCCGATCTCGGCGATGCAGGCCCTCGGCCATGTCGGCGGCTTTCTGCCGCTCGGCGAGCGCCGCGCGGGCCAGGTCCTCGCGGTCCTTGGTCAGGGCCAGCTCGGCCTTGGCGGTCCAGTCGGCTTGCAGCTGGTCGAGCCGGTTGGTTGCGCGCCGCATCTCCTTGATGTCGGCGATCGAGCGGGCCGCGGTGGCGCGGACTTCGACCAAAGTCTCTTCCATCTCGAGGATGATCATGCGGATCATCCGCGCCGGGTCTTCCGCCCGGTCGAGCAGCTCGCTCATGTTCGCAGCAAAGATGTCGCGAGCGCGGCTGAACACGGGGCCGTTGAGCCAGGCGGCGACCGGCGCAAGCCGCGAGGTCGGGGCCTCGGGCTGCTGCTCGATCAGTCGCGGCGTGCGAACCGGAACGCGAGCTTCGATGATCTCGAGGTCGGCCATTAGATGGCGGCCTGGCTCGAAACGTTGCTCGGGTTGGCATAGGCCGAAGCCGGACCAACCGCTGCGCCAACCGCGACCGTGCTCATGATGAGCGCCGCGGCAATGGCGACCAGGCTGCGAGTGTAGTGCGACGACATTTTCAATCTCCTTTTGGCGGCCCGGGTTGCGTTGCTTGCGGGCCGATGAACAAGGATAATCAAGGAGCGTGCCAATCCCGAAAAACTGCCAAAAATTTCGCCGCGACAGTCTGAATGGCGGATTTTGCCAACCAAGAGTTGGTGCGTAATCCCAAGCTTGAGTTGGGAACCTTCACCACGCCAGGCGCGTCGAACCACCAAGTCGGTTCGAAGGAGTTTGGTTATGCTTGGGAAGCTTGCGGGCGCGTGGCTGGGCGGGAAGGTCGCCGGCCGTCACCAGGGCGCCAAGGGTGCAGTCATCGGTTATGGCGCGGCGGCTCTCGCGCGGCGCAGCGTGCCCGCGCTCGCTGCGCTGACGCTCGGCGGCTGGGCGTTCAGGAAATGGCGTGACCGGCGCGCACGCCGGAGCCCGTCCTACCCCTCGGAAGCTTCGCCCGCGTCCTGAGCAGGATGTTCGAAATAAGGCTCGACCTTGCCGTTGAGCCGAATCGTCATCGGCTGGCCGAAGCGGTCGCGGCTGCGCCCGGCGGCGACGCGGATCCAGCCTTCGGACACGCTATATTCGATGACGTTGGTCTTCTCGTTGCCGTTGAACTTGATGCCAACGCCGCGGCTCAGCAGCGCTTCGTCGAAATGCTCGCTGCGCGGGTCGAGCGAGAGGCGGTCGGGAGGAGTGTCGCTATCGGTGTCGGCCATGGCTGCGCCCTAGCCTTGCGCACCTTTCAGCGTCAACGCAGAGGCAATGTAAAGGAAACTTTACTCAACCAGTTGCCGCCTCGCCAAAGCGCGACTAAGCGCTCGCCTCGACCATGAGCGACAAAGATCCCGCCAACCTCAAGCCCAACCGGCCGAAACTCGCGCTGCATGTGCCCGAGCCGGCGTTCCGGCCCGGCGACACGCCCGACTTTTCCAAGCTGGAAATCCCCGCGGCCGGTTTCGCCGCAGCGTCCGGATACCGCTTCCCACCCGAACGCGACCCATCCGCTGACGACGAGCCTGATCCGCGTGCTGGGCGAGGACCATCAGGCGGTCGGCCCGTGGGACCCCAAGCTCGATCCCGACACGCTGCGCAAGATGCTCAGGGACATGGTCATCCAGCGCATCTACGACGACCGCATGTACCGCGCGCAGCGGCAGGGAAAGACCAGCTTCTACATGAAGGCGACGGGCGAGGAGGCGATCGCGATTGCCGCCGCCGCCGCGCTCGACCGGGAGGACATGCACTTCCCGACCTATCGCCAGCAGGGGCTCCTGATCGCGCGCGGCTATCCGCTCGTCGAGATGATGAACCAGGTCTATTCGAACCCCGGCGACGCGCTCAAGGGCCGCCAGCTGCCGATCATGTATTCGTCCAAGGAACATGGCTTCTTCACCATCTCCGGCAATCTCGGCACGCAGGTGCCGCAGGCGGTCGGCTGGGCGATGGGCGCGGCGATCAAGGGCGACAGCCGGATCGCCATGGGCTGGACCGGCGACGGCGCGACGGCGGAAGGCGACTTCCACTCGGCCATGACGTTCGCCGCGGTCTATAACGTGCCGGTCATCCTCGCGGTGGTGAACAACCAGTGGGCGATCTCCAGCTTCAGCGGCATCGCCGGCGCCGAGCGCGCGACCTTCGCGCAGCGGGCGATCGGCTATGGCGTCGCCGGGCTTCGCGTCGACGGCAATGACGCGCTGGCGGTCTATGCCGCGGTGCAATGGGCGGCCGAGCGGGCGCGCACGCAACAACGGTCCGACGCTGATCGAGTTCTTCACCTATCGCGCCGAGGGCCATTCGACCTCCGACGATCCGTCCGGATACCGCCCCGCCAACGAAGCGAAGGCCTGGCCGCTCGGCGACCCGCTCGAGCGGCTGAAGGCGCACCTGATCGCGCTCGGCGAGTGGGACGAGGAGCGCCATGCCGCGACGACCGCCGAATGCGACACGATGGTGCGCGCGGCGCAGAAGGAATCGGAGAAGCTCGGCATCCTGCCGCAGCAGGGCAGCCACGACATCGGGTCGGTGTTCGAGGACGTTTACGCCGATCTGCCGTGGCACCTCGCCGAGCAGCGCGAGCAGGCGCTCGACCGAGAGCGGCGACTGATGCCGACCATGAACATGATCCAGGCGCTCAACGACGCCCACCGGGTGGCGATGCGCGCCGACGAGGACGTCGTCGTGTTCGGCGAGGACGCGGGCTATTTCGGCGGCGTCTTCCGCGTGACCGAAGGGCTGCAGCGCGAATTCGGCAAGACCCGCGCGTTCGACGCGCCGATCAGCGAAGGCGGCATCGTCGCCGCCGCGGTCGGCATGGCCGCTTATGGCCTGAAGCCGGTCGTCGAAATCCAGTTCGCCGACTACATCTACCCGGGCTACGACCAGATCGTCAGCGAGGTCGCCAAGATCCGCTACCGCACCGCCGGCGAATGGGCGATGCCGATGGTCATCCGCTCGCCTTATGGCGGCGGCATCTTCGGCGGCCAGACCCACAGCCAAAGCCCGGAAAGCCTGTTCACCCATATCGCCGGGCTGAAGGTCGTGATCCCGTCGACACCGCATGACGCCAAGGGCCTGCTGATCGCGGCGATCGAGGACCCGGACCCGGTCATCTTCTTCGAGCCCAAGCGAATCTACAACGGCCCGTTCGACGGCCACCACGACCGGCCGGTGACGCCCTGGTCGAAGCATCCCGCGAGCGACGTGCCCGAGGGCCATTACACCATCCCGCTCGGCAAGGCGCAGGTGGTGCGCGAGGGCGCCGACCTGACCGTTCTCGCTTACGGGACGATGGTCCATGTCGCGCTGGCGGCGGTCGAGGCGCAAGGCGTGGACGCCGAAGTCATCGACCTGCGCACGCTGGTCCCGCTCGACATTGAGGCGATCGAGCGTTCGGTCGAGAAGACCGGCCGCTGCCTGATCGTCCAGGAAGCGCCGCGCACCAGCGGCTTCGCGGCGGAGCTCAGCGCGCTCGTGCAGGAGCGCTGCTTCTACCACCTCGAAGCGCCGGTCGAGCGCGTGACCGGCTGGGACACGCCATATCCGCATGCTTACGAATGGGTCTATTTCCCCGGTCCGAAGCGCATGAAGCGCGCCCTTGAAAAAGTGATGGCTGACTGATGGCTCGATACGAATTCAAGCTGCCCGACATCGGCGAAGGCATTGCCGAGGCGGAGATCGTCGCGTGGCACGTCAAGGTCGGCGACGTCATTGGCGAGGACCAGCAGATCGCCGACATGATGACCGACAAGGCCACGGTCGAGATGGAAAGCCCGGTCGCGGGCAAGGTGATCGAGCTTGCGGGCGAGGTCGGCGACCAGGTGCCGATCGGCTCGGTGCTCGCGGTAATCGAGACCGAAGGCGCGGACCGCGCGGCCGAGCCCGTTGCCGACAGCGAGGATGAGCGGCCGCTCGCCGACGGCGCGGTCGAGGCGACGCCGGAGATGGCGGAAGAGATTCCGGTGGTATCTTCTGCTCCCCTCCCGCCTGCGAAAGGGGAGGGTGTGTCGAGCGAGAATGTTTCAACAAGCCCACCCCCGACCCCTCCCGCGAGCGGGAGGGGAGAGCACGTTCTCGCTTCTCCCGCGGTCCGCGCCCGCGCCCGCGATCTCGGCATCGACCTCGGCGCGGTCCGCACTGCGAGCGACCGCATCCGTCACTCCGACCTCGATGCCTATTTGCTCTACAACGGCGGGACCGTGTCGAGCCGTGGCGCGGGCGCGCCGCGCAAGGACGAGACGATCAAGGTCGTCGGCCTGCGCCGCAAGATCGCTGAGAATATGCAGGAGGCGAAGCGCCGCATCCCGCATTTCACGCTCGTGGAAGAATTCGACGTCACCGCGCTCGAGGAAACGCGCGCGATGATGAACGCGGATCGCGGTTCCAACCCTAAACTGACGCTCCTCCCGTTCCTGATCACGGCGATGGCGCGGACTCTGCCCGACTTCCCGATGCTGAACGCAACCTACGACGACGATGCCAACGTCATCACCCGCCATGGCGCGCTCAATCTCGGGATGGCGACGCAAACGCCCAACGGGCTGATGGTCGCGGTCATCCGCGACGCGCAGAACAGGAATGTGTGGGACCTTGCGCGCGAGATCGTCCGCCTCGCCGACGCAGCCCGAAGCGGCAAGGCGACGCGCGAAGAGCTCAGTGGCTCTTCGATCACCCTGTCGAGCCTTGGCCCGATGGGCGGCATCGCGTCAACTCCAGTCATCAACCGGCCCGAGGTTGCGATCATCGCGGTCAACAAGGTCGAGGAAAAGCTGGTGCCAGTCGATGACGAGATCGAGGTTCGCAAGCGCATGAACCTGTCGCTGTCATGCGATCACCGCGTGGTCGACGGCTGGGACGCGGCGAGCTTCATGCAGGCGCTCAAGGCCTATATCGAAAATCCGCTGCGGCTCCTGTCCGCCTGACGCGATAAACAAACGGCTGTCATCGCCGCGTAACTTGTGTGAGAAATCCCTTCGTCGATCGATCCGGGGGGAATTTAATGACGCCGCGTACATCGCTACTTTCCGCCAGCCTGCTGGCGCTCCTTTCCGCTACGCCAGCCTTCGCGCAGGAAACGCCCGCGAATCCGCAGAATACAGCGTCGGGTGGCTCACCGGCTTTGCAGAATCAGCAGCAGCAGACCGGCGAAGCAATCATCGTCACCGCCCAGCTTCGCGAACAGCGCCAGATCGACGTGCCGTTCGCGCTCACGGCTTATACCGGCCGCGTCCTCGACCAGCTCGGCGTGCAGGAATTCGAGGATCTTGCCCGCTACACGCCGGGCCTCCAGGTGCAGAACCAGTCGCCCAACAATGCCGCGATCAACATCCGCGGCATCACCAGCGATTCCGCCGACGCCTTCTTCGAACCGCGCATTTCCATCTACCAGGACGGCGTGTCGATCTCGCGGCCGCGCGGCGCCTATGTCGAGCTGTTCGACATCGACCGCGTCGAAGTCTCCAAAGGTCCGCAGTCGACGCTCTACGGCCGCGGCGCGCTGATCGGGGCGATCAACATCGTCCAGGCCAAGCCGGACTTGGGCGACACCTACGGCATGGTCCGCGGTGCTTACGGCAATTACGATTACTGGATGGGCGAGGCGATGCTGAACGCGCCGCTAAGCCCGGAGGCGGGCGTGCGCATCGCGGGCCGTTACAAGAAGCGGCATGGCTATGTCGAAAACCTGCTCGGCGGCCCGGATTTCCAATCGGTCGACACCGGCGCGGTGCGCGGGAGCATCCGCTTCAAGCCGTCGGATCGGATCACCGCCGACATCATCGCCAATTATCAACGCGACACGCCGACCGGCACCGCGTTCAAATCGCTGCGTTTCCGCCCGACCGACCCCGTGACGGGTGAAGTGCTTGGCGGCCTCGGCATTCGTGACGGCGCGGCGCTTGCGCCCGGCGCGGGCTTCGAAGGCGGCAAGCCGCTCGGCCTCGACCGCTGGGTGTGGGGAGTCAGCGGCTTGCTCAAGGCCGAGGTCAACGAGTCCCTCACGCTCAACTCGGTCACCGCCTTCCGCCAATTCCATTCGCTCGAGATTCTCGACGCGGACGGCACGTCGCTGCCCGTGATCACCGCGGCCGATGATGCGCGCTCCAAACAGTTCAGCCAGGAGCTACGTCTGACCTGGAACAACGGCGGTCCGGTCACGGCCTTCGTCGGCGCCAATTACTTGAACGAGAACGGCTCCGACCGCACACCGGCCCAGTTCGACGAGCGCGCGGTGCTCGCGCAGATCGCCGGCGCGCTCAACGGCGGCGGCCTCATCCCCGGACGCCCGGCAAGCGACCCGGCTCCGCTGTCTGTGATCGGCAATCCGCTTCTCGACACGCTCCTGCTTCAGGGCGTCGCGGGTGCCTATGGCGTGGCGCTGCCGACGCTGCAGGCAGCCGGCATCGCCGCCAATTTGAAGCCGGTTCACCAGGAGGTTCAAACGAGCTTCGCCAAGACCGACGCGTTCGACCTGTTCGGCGACGTGTCGGCCAAGATTTCGCCGCAGTTCGAGCTTGGCGGCGGCCTTCGCTGGACCCATGATTCCAAGACGTCCGGCGTGTCGGCGCAAATCCAGAACGGCCGCTCGATCCTCGGCATGGTCCTTGGCGGCCTGCAATCGACAGACCCACTGACGCAGGGCTTCTTGCTCGGTGCCGCATCGGTGCCGGGCGCGGTCAGCAACCCAACGTTCTTCGGTCTTCCAGTGCCGGTGATTGGGCTGACCTTCCAGGCGACGCCGAACGACGCCCGCGTCGACCAGACCTTCAGCGACGACGGCTTCACCTGGCGCGGTTACGCTCGCTATACGCCCAATGCCGACACCAGCCTCTACGCCATCTACGCCCGCGGCCGCCGGCCCAAGGTGCTGACCGCGGCGCCTCCGGCATTCCCGGGCACTCCGCCGCGCTTCGAAGTTGCGCCGGCGGAGACCGTGGACAGCTGGGAAATCGGCGCAAAAACTGCCGTGCTTAACCGCACGCTGTATCTCGACGGCGCCATTTTCTATTACAAATACAGCAACTTCCAGACCACCGAGCAGGTCGGAACGGTGTTCATCACAAGCAATGCCGGAAAGGCCGACAGCTACGGCTTCGAAGGCCAATTGCGGTACAACCCGACGCGGGATCTGCGGTTCTTCGCCAATTACGCCTACAACCACAGCCGCTTCCGCTCGGGCGTCTACACCGGCAACAGCTTCCGACTCTCGCCCGACCACACCTTCTCGGCCGGAGCGACGTTCGCAGCCGATGTCGCGGGCGGCCGAATCGATTTCACGCCCGCCGTCACATACCAGTCGAAGGTCTTCTTCGATAATGACAACGATCGGCCCGAACTGCAGACCGTCGCCCGCGGCAAGATCGTGGCCGACACTGTACAGGATGAATATCAGGACGGCTTCGCGCTAGTCAGCGCGCGCGTGGGCTACAACTTCCGCGGCAACCGGTTCCGGATCGAAGGCTTCGTCGAGAACATCTTCGACAAGGCCTACATCAAGGACGCGGGCAATACCGGCGACAGCCTCGGCATGGCGACCTTCATCCCCGGCGAGCCGCGGACCTACGGAGTGCAGCTGACCGCGCGTTTCTAACCGCCGAAGCTCATGCCGCAGCTACTGGTCAGGCGCCGGAGCAGGCGCCGAATAGGCCCAGCTGGCGATTTTCCAGTTGCCGGCGACACGGGTCAGGGCGAAGGTCATGGTCCCGGCGGCCGACATCCGCTGGCCGTTCTGCTTGATGCGGTAAACCGTCGGCAGGACGATGTAGGCGGACTGACCGTCGCTCTCGGCGCGGATCGGCGCGGCATAATCCATGTGCGGTTCAATGATGGCGTGCGCCTTGGCGTCCTTGTCGAAGGCCTCGGCCCAGGTCTTGGGCGCGTCCTTGCCTGACCAGACATAAGGCGCGAATTCGTCGATCAGCACCGCGTCCGGCGCGTGGGCGGTGAAGAAGGCATTCATGTCGCCGGCGTTGAACTTGTCGAGCCAGGTGGTGACGGCATGAAGTGCATCGTCCGCCGGTGCAGCCTGCACAGGCTGCGACATCGCGATGGCGAATGCCGCTGTCGCTAGCATCATCATTTTCATGGTTGACCCCCTAAAGGCGCGGTGCCTGCCAGCTCGCGCGCCGGCAGGCTGCACACGCTTTTAATGGGACGTCAACGAAGCGAGTTACTTCTTCCCGATTTCGCGCCAGCTCGTCTCGCTGACCTCGACGTCGTGCTTTTTCGCCGCCTTCTTGATCCGGCTCCAGGCGGCGTCGCGCTCGTCGTCGCTGACGCCTTCGACCTGGTTGAAGCGCGAGATGGCGTTGCGCACGTGGCTGGCGTTGTTGAGCGGCTCCTTGCGCTCCTTGGGGAAAGCGAACTGATCCTCGTCGAGGTCGTCGCGCTGCTTTTCGCTGAGTTCGGACATGGAAATGCTCCTTTCCCCGCTTCAACGAACGGCAGGCGCGACGTCTCCACGGCTAGGCGGCGAGCCGCACCGTCTTGCCGAGTGCGCCAGCCAGCGACTGCTCGCGCTGCTCCGGGCTGATGGCAAGGCCGTCGGCGGCGACGAACTCGGGTTCGATGCCGATGAAGTTAAACACGCCGCGCAGGTAGGATTCGAGGTGCTCGAGCGCGGCCGCGGGCGAGCCTTTGTCGTAGATTCCGCCGCGGGCGAGGCCGACAATGACGCGCTTGTCTCCGGCCAAGCCTTCGGGGCCGTTCGCGGTGTACCGGAAGGTGCGGCCGGCCACGAGGATGCGGTCGAGCCACGCCTTGAGCTGGGTCGGGAGCGTGAAATTGTACATCGGCGCACCGATGACGATCGTGTCTGCGTCGAGGAACTCGTCGAGCACGGTTGAATCGGCGAACTCTTCAAGCGTGAGGTGCGGCAGCGGGTCGGTGACGAGATCGCGATAGACGGTCTTGGCGTTGCCCAGGCGGTCGACGATCGAGCGGCTGATCGCCCGGCTGGCGCTATTCTCGCCATTGATGCTGGCGTCGAGGTGAAGGACGGTCACTATTGCCTCCTTGGTATGGATTTGTTACCGAGGCACCTTAAATAACCACCAGCCAAGCGCTCGCAAGAACGCACTTTTTTGTGGCGCACGAACAAATTTGTGAGACGGTCACAGCGAAGGAACCGCATATGAAGGACCCGACCGACCCCATCTGCCGGACCATCAGCACGCTGCTGTCGCGCATTGGCGACAAGTGGACCGTGCTGGTTGTCCAGACGCTCAGCGACGGACCAAGGCGCTTCAATGAGCTCCGCCGCGAGATTCCCAGCGTATCACAGCGCATGCTGACGCTCACCCTGCGCAACCTCGAGCGCGATGGGCTGGTCAGCCGTACCGTCACGCCGACCATCCCGCCGCGCGTCGATTATGAGCTGACCGAGCTCGGCAAGTCGTTGCAGAAGCCGATCTGCGGTCTGGCCGGCTGGGCGACTGACAATGTCGAGGCGATCCACGAAGCGCAGGCGCGGTTCGATGCCGCGCGCGATGAGGCACAGGCGGCCTAGCTGTGGCGGTTGCGACCGACCTTCCCGGCGGCGTGGTTCACGAACTGCCGCAGGACTTCGCGACCGCGCTGGGGTCAGACCCTGCGGCGCTGAATACATGGCGCGACATTACACCTCTCGCGCGCAACGAATGGATTTGCTGGGTTACCTCGGCAAAGAAATCGGAAACGCGCGCAAAGCGAGTCAACTGGGGCCGTGAAAGCCTCGGCGAAGGCAAACGTCGTCCCTGCTGCTGGCCGGGCTGCAAGCATCGCTGAGGCGGCCTAGCCAAGCCAAGCGCTCCTGTTCTAGGAGCGAGCCATGCCCGGACGTTATTTCGAGGAATGGCAGGTTGGCGACCGCATCGACCATGCGGTGACGCGGACGGTCACCGAAACCGACAACGTCCTCATTTCCGCGCTCACCCATAATCCGCAGCCGATGCACCTCGATCGCGAGGTCGCGGCCAGGTCCGAATTCGGCCAGCCGATCGTCAATTCGGTCTTCACGTTCGGGCTGATGGTCGGCGTCAGCGTCGCCGACACCACGCTCGGAACGCTCGTCGCCAACCTCGGCTACGACAAGCTGGTGTTCCCCATTCCGGTGTTCATCGGCGATACTTTGCGGTCGGAAAGCGAGTGCGTCGCGGTGCGCGACAGCAAGTCGCGGCCCACTGCCGGCATCGTCACCTGGGCGCACCGCAGCTTTAACCAGCGCGACGAGCTGGTGTGCGAATGCACCCGCACCGCGCTCCTGCTCAAGAAGGCGCAATGACCGAACCGCGCAGCTGGCTGTTCGTCCCCGCCGACAGCGAGCGCAAGGTGACGAAGGCGCTCGACAGCGATGCCGACGCGATCATCTTCGACCTTGAGGACAGCGTTGCCCATGAGCTGAAGCCCGTCGGCCGCGAGCTGATCAACAATCTCCCCAAGCGCTCCGGCGGGCCTTTATGGTGGGTGCGGATTAATCCGCTCGGGTCCGAGCATGTGAAGGACGATCTCGAGCTGCTCGGCGTTGCCGACATCCACGGCATCGTCCTGCCCAAGGCGGAGAGCGGCAGCGACGTGACCGAGCTTGCGCATCGCACCGGATCGATCCCGATCCACGCCATCGTGACCGAGACCGCGGCGAGCCTGTTCGGCCTGCTCAGCTATCGCCAGCCGGGATCGCCGCTCGCCGCAATGAGCTGGGGCGCGGAAGACTTGTCGGCGGCGCTCGGCGCGGCGAGCAAATATGATTGCGACGGCGGGCTCAGCTTCACCTACAGGCTCGCTCGCTCCCTGTGCCTCGCGGGCGCGGTCGCCGCCGGCGTGCAGCCGGTCGACGGCGTCTTCGCCGACTTTCGCGACCTCGATGGGCTCCGCGCCGAGGCCGAAGCGGCCGCGCGCGAAGGCTTCACCGGCAAGCTCGCCATTCATCCCGACCAGGTGCCCGTGATCAACGCCGCCTTCAGCCCATCGGCGGAGGACGTGGGTCATGCCGAGGCGATCGTCGCCGCATTCGAGGCACAGCCGGGCGCGGGCGTGCTTTCGGTCGGCGGCAAGATGGTCGACCGGCCGCATCTGGTACAGGCCCAGCGAATATTGGACCGCGCACGAACGACCTAAAGGAGGCTAAAATGGCCACGACCGCAGACCCGCAACCGACCACCAGCCAAGCCAACGCGCCGACTTCCGCAAAGGGCTGGGGCACCGATGCGGCCGACCAACCGCTGCGACCGATGGAGTTCGAACGCCGCGCGCTTCGCCCCGACGATGTCGCGATCAAGATAACCCACGCCGGCATCTGCCACAGCGACCTCCACACCTGCCGCAACGATTGGGAGGGGACCAGCTACCCGGTGATTCCCGGGCACGAAATCGTCGGCACGGTTACCGCCATCGGTGACGAGGTCACGCGCCACCGCGTCGGTGACACGGTCGCGGTCGGCTGCATGGTCGACAGCTGCATGGAGTGCGACCAGTGCCTGGCCGGCTGGGAGGTCTTCTGCCGCAAGGGCTGCGTCCAGACCTACAACAGCGCCGACTACCACGACGGGACGATGAGCAAGGGCGGCTACACCGACCATATCGTCGTCCGCGATCATTTCTGCCTGAAAGTTCCCGACGGCATGGACGTCAGCCGCGTCGCGCCGTTGCTGTGCGCCGGCATCACCACTTATTCGCCGCTGCGCCAATATGACGTCGGCCCAACCAGCAAGGTCGCCGTCGTCGGCCTCGGCGGGCTTGGGCACATGGGCGTCAAGCTCGCCGCGGCGATGGGCGCGCACGTCACCATGATCACGACCACGCCGAGCAAGGGCGAGGACGCGCGGGCGCTCGGCGCGCACGACGTCATCATCTCGACTGACCCGGCGCAGATGGAGGCCGCGGCGACGCGCTTCGACTTCATCCTCAACACCATTCCGGTCAGCCATGAGATCGACGGCTATCTGAACCTGCTCGGGCGGTCGGGGCGGATGGTGATCGTCGGCGCGCTGATGCAGATGCCGCCGTTCATGGGCTCCAACCTCATCTGGTGGAATCGCGCGGTCGGCGGCTCGGCGATCGGCGGCATTCCCGAAACGCAGGAGATGCTCGATTTCTGCGCCGCGGAGGGCATTTACCCGGAGTGCGAGTTCATCGCCATGAACCAGGTCAACGAGGCTTATGAGCGCCTACTCAAGAACGACGTCCGCTACCGCTTCGTGATCGACATGGGCCGGGGGCTGTGAGCGAAGAGGTCTATCCGGTTCCGGACGGGTTCGAGGCGCGGATTGGCCCGCGCGAACTCGCCGAACTGCACGACCTCGAACATGCCGATCCCGACCGTTTCTGGCTCGACCAGGCGCGGCGGCTGACCTGGAACAAGTTCCCGACAAAGGCCGGCGACTGGTCCTTTGACGAGGCGGATTTCCACATCCGCTGGTATGAGGATGGCGAGCTCAACTTGTCGGTCAATTGCCTCGACCGGCATCTTGCCGACCATGGCGACCGGACCGCGCTGATCTTCGAAGCCGACGAGCCCGGCCAGGGCCGCGAGATCAGCTACCGCGAGCTGTACGAGGAGACCTGCCGCTTCGCGAACCTGTTGAAGGAGCATGGGGTCAAGCGCGGCGACCGGGTCATGATCTACATGCCGATGATCCCCGAAGCTGCGGCGGCGATGCTCGCTTGCGCGCGGATCGGCGCCGTCCATTCGGTGGTATTCGGTGGCTTCTCGCCCGAGAGCCTGGCGGGCCGCATCGCCGATTGCGACCCGACCGCCTTGATTACCGCCGACGAAGGCGTGCGCGGGGGAAAACGCATCCCGCTCAAGCGCAATGTCGACGAAGCGCTGAAGGCGCAGGATGTCCCGGCGGTGATCGTGGTGACCAGAACGGGCGCCGACGTGCCGATGACGGACGGGCGAGATATCCTTTATTCCGACGTGCGCGATGGGCTGTCGACCGACTGCAATCCCGAGATCATGAACGCGGAGGACCCACTGTTCATCCTCTACACGTCGGGCTCGACCGGAAAGCCCAAGGGCGTGGTCCATACAACCGGCGGCTATGCGACCTGGACTGCGACCACCTTCGACTGGATTTTCGGCTGCAAGCCCGACGACATCTTCTGGTGCACCGCCGATATCGGCTGGGTCACCGGCCATACCTATGTCGTCTACGGTCCGCTGATGATGCGGGCCAAGAGCATCATGTTCGACGGCGTTCCCAACTATCCCGACTTCGGGCGTTTCTGGGAAACGATCGACCGCTTGGGCGTGACGATCTTCTACACCGCGCCGACGGCGATCCGCGCGCTCGAGCGCGAGGGCGACGAGTGGGTGACGCGCCACTCGCGCAAGTCGCTGCGCCTGCTCGGCACGGTCGGCGAGCCGATCAATCCCAATGCGTGGGAATGGTATTGGCGGGTGGTCGGCGACGGCCGCTGCCCGGTGGTCGACACCTGGTGGCAGACCGAGACCGGCGCGGCGCTGATCTCGCCGATCCCGGGCGCGATCCCGGCCAAGCCCGGCTCGGCGACCAAGCCGCTACCCGGCGTCCACGTCGAGCTGGTCGATTCGGATGGAAAGCCGCTCGACGGCGCGGCAAGCGGCAACCTCTGCCTGACCGCCTCCTGGCCGGGGCAGATGCGCACCGTGTGGGGCGACCACAAGCGCTTCTTCGAAACCTATTTCACCACCTATCGCGGCAAGTATTTCACTGGCGACGGCTGCCGCCGCGACGAAGATGGCTATTACTGGATTACAGGCCGCGTTGACGACGTCATCAACGTTTCCGGCCACCGGGTCGGCTCGGCCGAGGTCGAAAGCGCCCTGGTCTCGCATGCCAAGGTCGCCGAGGCGGCGGTCGTCGGATTTCCGCACGACATCAAGGGCAGCGCAATCTATGCCTTTGTCACCCTGAACGCTGGCGAGGAAGGGACGGACGAGTTGCGTAAAGAGTTGGTCCAGGAGGTGCGCCACGACATCGGCGCATTGGCGGCACCCGAGAAAATCCATTTCACCCCGGCCTTGCCCAAGACTCGATCGGGCAAGATCATGCGGCGGATCCTGCGCAAGATCGCCGAGGGCGCGACAGACGGCTTGGGCGACACCTCGACGCTGGCCGATCCAAGCGTCGTCGATGCCTTGCTGGCGGGACGGCAGTGAGGCTCGTCGCCTTCGCGGCATTGCTCCTCGCAATTGCAACGCCAGCCCAGGCCGGCTTCAACCCGGTCGAATTTTTTCACGGCCGGACACGTGGCGACGGGATCCTGAAGGTGATCTTCCAATCGTCCAAGCGCATCCTGGTCGAGAACGAGGGCATTCCCGAAAAGGACGGCTGGCTTCTGCTCAAGCAGATCATCCACGAACCGAACAAGCCGCCAAGAACCCGCTATTGGCGAATGAAGCAAACTGGCCCCCATCGCTTCGATGGCACGCTGACCGACGCGGCGAGCCCGGTCCGGGTGGATGTCGTGGGCGATGGCATTCGCATTCGCTATCGCGGCAAGGACCATCTCAATTTCGACCAGCGGCTGACCGCCGTAAATTCGCACGAGGTGCGCACCCGCATGAGCGTCAGGCGTTTCGAAATCGTCGTGGCGCACTTCGACGAGACCATCCGGAAGCTGGACTGATTTCATCGCTTTGCTATCGCTGCGTCGGAGGGGGATGCGCATGGCCGCTAAGCGACAGTCGGAAGGTCTATCGATGGCGCGGGTGGTCATCGCATCGTCCGCGGGCACGACCTTCGAATGGTATGATTTCTTTATTTTCGGAAGTCTCGCGCCCGTCATTTCGAAAGTGTTCTTCGCCGGGCTCGATCCGACCCCCGCGCTGATCGCGGCGTTGGCGTTGTTCGCTACGGGCTTTGCCTTCCGTCCACTCGGCGCGCTGATCTTCGGCGTGGTCGGCGACCGGCTCGGCCGCAAGGGCGCGTTCCTGGTCACCGTCAGCCTGATGGGCGGAGCGACCTTCCTTATTGGCTTGGTCCCGACCTATGCCCAGGCCGGTTCGCTGGCGCCGACGTTGCTGATCGTGCTGCGCATTCTGCAAGGCATTGCGCTTGGCGGCGAATATGGCGGCGCGGCCATCTATGTCGCCGAGCATGCGCCCAACCAGAAGCGTGGGGCAACCACCGGCTGGATCCAGTCGTCGGCGTCGTTCGGATTGCTCGCGGCGCTGTTGGTGATCGTCGCCACGCGAAGTGCGATCGGAGAGGATGCGTTCGCCGCCTGGGGCTGGCGAATTCCCTTCCTGGTCTCGGTCCTGTTGCTTGGGGTTTCGGTTTGGATGCGGGCCAAGCTCGCGGAAAGCCCGCATTTCGCTAAGCTCAAGGAAGAGGATGATCTGTCGCGTGCGCCGCTGCGCGAAGTCCTTCGCCAACAAGCGCAATTTGAAGCGCGTCCTGATCGCCTTCTTCGCGATCATGTGCGCGCAGGGCGCGGTCTGGTATTTCACTTTCTTCTACCTGCAGGTGTTCCTTGAAAGGTCGCTCGGGCTGCCGAGCCAGACCAAGGACCTGCTGCTGATCGTAATGACGGTCGTGAGCGCCCCGCTCTACGTCTATTTCGGCTGGCTCAGCGACCGCGTTGGAAGGAAGCCGGTGATGGTCGGCGGCATGCTGCTGGCCTTGGTCCTGTACTTCCCCGCGTCGCACTGGATCGCGGATGCGGCCAATCCGCAGCTCAGCCAGGCGCAAGAGAATACGCCAGTGGTCGTCGAGACCGATCAGAGCACCTGCTCGGTCCAGTTCGATCCGGTCGGCACCGCCAGGTTCGTCAGCCCCTGCGACCTTGCCAAGAGCGCACTGGTGACCAAGGGCATTTCGTTCAGGACAGTGGACTCGAGCGATGGCCAGACGCGGGTGGTGATCGGAACCGAGGCCGTGCCGATTGCCAGCGGCGCGGGGCTCGCGGCGCCGGACCTCAAGGCACTCAAGACCACGACCGCCGACACCCTCGGCGCCGAACTAAAGGAAGCCGGTTTCCCGGCTAGCGCCGATCCGGCCCGCGCCAACATGACGCTGCTGGTCATCCTGCTGCTATTGTTCGTGGTCGCCTCGACCGCGCTGTATGGACCTCAGGCGGCGGCGCTGGTGGAGATGTTCCCCACCCGCGTCCGCTACACCGCCATGTCTCTGCCCTATCACGTCGGCACCGGCTGGGTCGGCGGGTTCCTGCCGGTCACCAGCTTCGCGCTGGTGGCGATTACCGGCAACATCTATTCGGGGCTGTGGTATTCGGTCGTCTTCACCGCGATTTCGGTGATTGTCTCGCTGCTGTTCCTTAAGGAAACGGCGGGCCGCCGGCTCGAGCAGGTCTGAGCCTTACGGGCACCAGTGAATGTCGATGGGCTGGTCGACCTCGGCGAGGACGCGGCCGATGGGGAGTTTCGAACTTTGCCCGTCGGCGATGGCCCCTTCCAGGAGCTCGCGCTTTTCCTGGCCAGTGATCGTGATCAGGATCGTGCGCGCGGACAGGATCGCGGCGCGGGTCAGGGTGACACGGGCGACCGGAGCCTCGGGCGGCAGCGGATCGGGCATCACCCCGATGGCGCGGCGAGCCTTGGGCGCATCGAGCGCATCCTGCAGGTCGGGACCGGGGAAGATCGACGCGGTGTGCCCGTCATTGCCCATGCCAAGCCAGACGAGGTCGGGCGGCCACGGCAGGTCCTGCAATCGCGCATCGGCCGAATTCCCCGCCAGCCTGTAATCCGCGATCTCCGTCGCGATCGGGATTACTCGCGCACCGATGGGGAGGAACGCCCGCGCCATTTCGCGAACATTCGAAAGCTCGCTGTCCATCGGAACCAGCCGGTCGTCGGTGGGGATGACCGTGACCCGCTTCCATTGCAGCTTTTGCGCGGCGAGCTTGGGGAAAACGGCGGGGCCGGTGCGTCCGCCCGGAATCGCGATCAGCGACGCATTGCGCGCGTCGACCGCGCTTTCGATGATGAAACCGACATCGCCGGCAACGGCGTCGGCAAGCTCGTCCAGGGAATCATAGTCCCACCATTCCGCTTCGATCATGCGAATCCCTTAATCTATCTGGGCGCCGGTTGCGCGTATCCGAACCATCCTGCAACCGCTTGTCCGCTGCGATTGAGCGCGGGACGGAAGCGAAGCCGGTCGTGAGCCAGGTTGCACATCGCATTGTCAATCGCTGCGATCCGCGTCCCGCGGTCGACGGTGCATTCGCCGACGTAACCGCGCGCGTCCACCCTCAGACGGAGGAACACCGTCGCGCCGCTCGGCCATTGGTTGATTGTGGCGCGAGGAAAATCGCGGCCGGTCAGCACTGGCGTGACCAGGCGTGGCGGATTGGCGACGCCATTGTCGCCGCCGCCGCCGCTGCCGTTCCCGCCGGCGCCGCTGCCCGTGCCGCTGCCGGCACCTCCCGCGCCGGTGCCCGGTCCCGCGATGTTGGATGCGCCCTGGGTCGCGTCGGCGCCCTTACGCGGCGTTTCCGAAGCCACGACCGGATTCGGAATTTGCGGCTTCACCATCGGCTTGGGGGCCTTCACCTCGGTCGCCTCGCTCTTGATGTTCTTGGGCGCCGACCCGCCTTCCCTATTCTTGGGCTTGGGCCGCGCCTGTTGTTGCGGTGGAGGCGGCGGCAGGGGTTGAGCAAGATTGAACACGCTGAGCGCGCTCTGCGGGTCGGCCAGGTCCAACTTTCCCGACAAATGCAGGAAGGCGAGCAACAGCCCGGCATGGATCGCGATCACCGCCGCGATGGCGCCGCTTTTGTCGCGTGTCCTGAGGTTCGAGCGATACATGCCGAGGCTTAACGCGACGCAGCACCGAAGCGTTGCGGGTGCGCAATCAGCGCAGCCGAACGCCGATCCACAGCGTGCGAGGGGTGGCACGCTCGACCGAGCCGTCCGCGCCGATCCCGGCCATCACCAATGCATCGGCCAGGTTTTCGCCGCGGGCGGTGAGCTGGAGGCGGTTGGTCAGCGGCCACGAGGCCGAGGCGTCGAGCGTGGTCGCGGCATCGAGCGTGCGCGTGTTGAGGTCGTCTTCATATTGCGCGCCGACGCGGCGGACCACGATCTCGGCGCTCTTCCCGTCGCGCTCCCACCCGAGCGCCAGGGTGCCGGCGAATTCGGGCGTTTGCGCCGGTCTCAGCCCGTCGAGTGGAGTTGCCGCGCCGGAAGCGGCCATGCGCGCATGGGTCAGGCTTGCGCCTGCTCGCACGGACCAGGGCCCGCTGGTCCAGCCGGCGGATGCTTCAATCCCGCGGACGTTGACGGCATCGACGTTCCGGCGCTGGCGGTAAGCGCCGCCAGCACCGACGAACCCGACTCCGGGAAAATTCCCTGGCCCCTGGCCCAGCGTGACGTTGGCGATGGCGTCGCTCAAGCGGTTGGCAAAGCCGGTGACGGACGCTCGCCATGGCCCACTCACATATTCGATCCCGGCCTCGACACCGGCCAGCCGTTCGGGATCGAGATCGGGATTGGCCGCGGTCGCGTCGGCACCCGCTCGAAACGGCCGGAACAGCTCGTTGAGCGTCGGCATGCGCCAGCCAAGATAGACCGCCGAGCGCAAGCTGAACCCGCCGCCGACCGGCGCCAGAACGCCGCCGCGAGCAGTCGGAAGCCAGCCAGCGCGCGGCGCATAAGTGTCGTTGCGCGTCACAGCATCGGTGGCGAGCAGCTTTTCGAACAAGTGGCCGCCGCTCACCTGCCAATGATCGAGCCGCGCGCCGCCGGTCAGCGTGATTCCCCGCAACTCGCCGCTGGCCTCGGCGAATGCGCCGGCGGTCCAGGTCTCACCACCAGCGAAACGCCGCCGCGTTGGTTCGCCGGAGACGAAGGCATAAAGTTCACGGGACTCGCCGTCGGTGCGGCGAGCGTCGGCGCCGACGCGCAGCTCCATCCCGCGCGGCAAAGGCGGACGGAGCTCGACACTTCCGCCAAGGCCGTGCGAGGGCACCTTGTCTTGCAATGACACCCGGCTGGCAGTGAGGCGGCCGGGACTGACGCTGGCGAAGCTGCTCATCAGGTCGCGCCATTGCCAATAGCCGAGCGCGCTCCACTGCCAGTCCCCGCGTCCGACCAGCCGCAGCGAGGCATCGGCGCCGTCGGTGCGATTCTCGCTGAACTCGGTGCCGCGCGTCCGCCAGTCGTGGAAGCCGGAAAGATTGGCTTGCAGCTCCGTTGAGCCGCCGATTGCCGCCACCCATCGGCCGCGCGTGCTCCACGCCTCGTAAGGCGCCGGCTTATCGGCGGGGCCGCGCGTTTCCGCGGTAATGGGAATGAAGCCGTCGCCGCGCTCGAACCGGCCGGCCAGGGTGAATAGGCTGCTCCCCATGGTGATTCCGGCGCGGCCGCGCGCCTCGAGCGAATTGCGGCTGCCACCGTCGATCTCGCCAGACAGGCCGGTGTCCGCGCGGCTAATCATGTCGATGGTGCCGGCAAGCGCTCCGGGGCCGTTGGCGACGCTGCCGCCGCCGCGCACGACGCGGACCTCGGCCAGGTCGGACGGATCGTAGGCCGGCCAATTGACCCACCCGCCGAAGGGATCGCTTTGCGGAACGCCGTCGAGGACAAGCAAGGCGCGGCTCGAGGCGTTGCCGCCGAGCGCCCTCAGTGTCACCCCCTGGCTGGTGGGATGGCCGCTGCGTGCATCGGAGCGGCGGAACAGCTGAATGCCGGGAACGTCCTTCAGCAGCTGGTCGAGTTGGTGACTGGGCGCCTGGGCGATCGCTCGCGGACCGATGCGCTCCACGCCGTACGCGCTGTCGGCGCGAGCTTCGGGCAGAGCCCTGCCGGTAATGACGATGGCCGCCTGGGGCAGTTCGGGCGGATGCGCGGCGGGCATGCTCAAAGCCATAAAGCGGGCATCGCTCGGGTCGAGTGGAATCCCGGAAAGGGACGGATGCAGTTCATTAAATATATAACCATAGTTAAATCTGGGTTGCCGAACGCGGTGTATATTGCTCTAAACTAGCGGTTCTTTCGGGGCACGACTCGGAGAATTGTCTTCAACGGGGAAGGGGGCGCCCCGGTGCAAATTGGTTTGCGGCCACGGCTGGGGAATGGAAAGCGGCGCTTCGCGGCGCGGCTGTGCGCATCAGCATTTCTGACTTGTTCGCCGGGTGCGCTGTGGGCGCAGGTGGCGCCGAACGTGCTGCCGCCGACACGCGAGGAAGTCACTCGCCCGGTCGCTCCAACACCGGTCACGCGAACACCCGCGCTTGAGGTCGAGGGCGGAATTGAACGCGCGCCCTGCGCGCTCGACGGGCCGCAATATCAATCAATCCGCCTGACCCTTCGCGGGGTCGAGTTCGAGGGGCTCAAGGGGCTCACTCGCGAGCAACTCGCTTCGGCTTATGCGCCGTTCGTCGGCCGCGACGTGCCCATTTCCGTGGTTTGCGAAATCCGCGACCGGGCCGGGACCATCCTGCGCGATGCCGGATACATTGCCGCGGTCCAGGTGCCCGAGCAGCGCATCGGCGACGGCATCGTCCGCTTCCAGGTGCTGATGGCGCACCTCACGCAAATCCGGGTGCGTGGCGACGCCGCGGGCGCGGAGCGGATCATCGCCGGCTATCTCAACCAGCTGACCAAGCAGGACGTGTTCAACCGCAACGACGCGGAACGCTATCTGCTGCTGGCCAGCGACCTGCCGGGCTATACCGTTCGCCTGACGCTTCGCCCGGCCGATGGCGCGCCCGGCGACGTCGTCGGCGACGTGACTGTCCAGCGGCTCGCCGGATATGCCGACATCAACGTGCAGAACGGGGGCGCCGAATCGCTCGGGCCGTGGGGCGCGCTGCTTCGGGGCCAGCTATTCGGCCTGACCGGGCTCGGCGACCGCACCACCGTGTCGGTGTTCACGACGCCCGATCTGAAAGAACAGCAGACAATCCAATTGGGCCATGACTTCCGCCTGGGTTCGGAAGGCATGACCATGGGCGGGACCTTCACCTACGCCTGGGCGCGGCCGACCATCCCCGACGCGAGCGTGCTTGCGCGCACGCTGCTCGGGACGGTGGAGATCGGCTATCCGCTCGTCCGGCGCGAGGCGGAGACGATCCGCGCCTCGGCCGGCATGGACTTCGTCAACCAGGACGTCGATCTCGACACGCTGCCGTTGACACGCGATCGGCTCCGGGTCGGATTCCTTCGCCTCGGCTTCGACGCTGCCAAGACCGATTATGGCAGCGCCGTCTGGAGCGCGGCCGAGCCGCCATGGCGCGTGAGCAGCCTGCTCGAATTGCGCCAGGGCCTGCGCATCCTTGGTGCAACCAATTGCGGGCCGCTGGGCGCTTCTTGCGTCGGGCCGGGCCTGATCGAGCCGAGCCGTCCTGAAGGCCAAGCCGACGCGACCGTGCTTCGCTACACCGTCAATGGCGAAGTCCGGCCCATTCCCAGGCTCACCTTCGCGCTCGGCGCCCGCGCCCAATATGCGTGGAAGCCGCTGCTCAGCTTCGAGGAATTCGCTGGGGGCAATTATACCGCCGGGCGCGGCTATGACCCCGGCGTCATCCTCGGCGACAGGGGCTTTGGAACGCAGGCGGAAATTCGCATTGGCAGCCGTATTCCAAAGAGCGCGCGCGCGGCGGCGATCGAAGGCTATGCCTTCTGGGACCACGCTCTGGTCCGGAACCTCGACAAGATTCCGACCGTGATCTCGCAAGTCGATGAACTCAATTCGGTGGGCGGCGGCGCACGCATCAATTTCGATCGCTTCGCGCTCGACGCCGCGGTCGCCGTCCCGTTGACCAAAGTGGGGCCGGACAATGCCCGCCCCGACCCGCGCGTGCTGGTCTCGCTGACCAGCCGGCTGTTCCCGTGGAGTTACCGATGAACGAAGCGATTGTAACGCGTACCAGCGTGAAGCGTCGTACCCTGCTGCTGTCCTGCGCATCGTTCGCGATCGCAACCGCCGCCCTAACTCCGCAAAAGGCTCGCGCGCAGGCGTTCAATGGAACCCCCACACCCGTCAGTGGTGTCACATTCGATCGCGCCACGCCGGGCATCGAAACCATCACCATCAGCAACCCGACCGCGACCATCGACTGGTCCCCAAACAATGGCGGGACGGGAACGATCATTTTCCTGCCATCCACGAACACAGCGACGTTCCAAGGCGACACCGGCCTGCTGGATTACACGGTGCTCAACCGCATCGTTCCGGCCGATCCGAGCCGGATGATCCAGTTCGACGGCCAGGTGCTGAGCCAGCTGGCGGGCGGCGCGACCGGTGGCAAGGTCTGGTTCTACAGCCCCGGCGGAATCGTCGTCGGCGCGACTGCGACCTTCGACGTCGGCGGGCTTTTGCTGACCTCGCTCAATCCGACGACGTTCGACGCTTCGGGCGGCACGTTCTCGGCCGGCGCCTCGACACCAGGCAAGATCGAGATCGATGCCAACGCGAAGATCAACGCCGATGTAGCTACCGGCAGCTACGTCGCGCTGATCGCTCCGCGGATCGAGCAGGGCGGTGACGTCCGGGTCAACGGCTCGGCGGCCTATGTCGCGACCGAGAATCTGACGATGACGATGAACCAGGGCCTGTTCGACATCCAGATCCCGGTCAACGTCGAGGCAACGGCGGAACCGGCGATGACAACGGGATCGTCCATACCGGGACGACGACCGGTCCCGCGAACGCGGCCGAGGGGGATAATCACACCATCTACATGGTCGCGGTGCCGAAGAACCAGGCGCTGACGATGCTGCTGGGCGGCACGGTCGGCTTCGATGCCGCTGCGACCGACGCGACCGTCAAGAACGGCCAGATCATCCTGTCTGCCGGCTGGAACATCAATGACACCGGGACGGACCACGATCCCACGGCAGCCATCGGCAGGAACGCCGGCCTCGACATCGGTACTACGTTGGGCGGCGACATCCAGCTCACGTCCGATGTTTATGCCATCGCGCTTGGCGACATCAGCATTGGTGCGCTCAGCGGCGACGTGACGTTCGCCGGCGATCTCGACCTCTACACCTTCTACGCGCCAGGGGCCGGCAACATCCGGTTGAAGGCGGAAGCCGGGCACACGCTGTCGATTGGCGGCGATCTCGACACCTGGAGTTATCAGAACGCATCGCCGGGCGAAGTCAGTATTTCCGCGAACGGCGGCCATGTGCAGGTCGATGGCGGCGTCGTCCTCGATGCACCCGCTGGAGACGTCGGGATCAGTGCGCTCGCAGGCGGGACGGTCGATATTCTGGGCGATGCGTCGCTTGATGCTTCGGGCTCAGATGGCAACGGCGGCTCCGCCTCGATCAGTGCCGATGGTGGCGATATCACCATTGGCGGCATCGCGAGCGTCAATGTCGACGGATATTTCAATTCGGCGGCGAGCTCCGACTCCTATGCCGGCGATGGGCAGGGCGGCGACATCAGCATCCTCGCCTCGAACAGCGGTTCAATCAGCGCCGGCGGCCTGGACCTGGCGGCGGACGGTGTCGGCCAGGACGCCACCGGCGGTTATTATAGCTCCGGCGGCACCGGCGGCTACGGCTATGGCGGGTACGTCGACATCGACGCCTCGGGGGGCGGCTCGATCGATATTGCCGGCAACGTGGACGTCCGTGCCGATGGCCGCGGCGGGAATGTCTTCAGCGGCGGTACCGAAGCCGGCGGGGGCTCTGGCGGAACTGTCGAGGTGCATGCCAGCTCCAGCGCGAGTATCGCCATAGGCGGCAAGCTGACCGCCAGGGCGGACGGCTACGGCGGAAAAGCGCTGGAGAACGCGCATTATTACACGTCCAGCGGTGAAACCTGGAGTGGCAGCTATACCTACGCGTCGGGCGGCGATGGTTGGGGCGGCGACATCACGATCGACGCCGGCAACAGTGGTATCATCTCGGCTGCCGGGATTGACCTGTCGGCGGATGGCAATGGCGGGGATGGCTTTGGTTATGCCGGTCGCGGCTATGGCGGAAGCATCGCGATCGAAGGCGGCGGAGGCAGCATCTCGGTAGGCACCGAGCTTCTCCCCGCCGACGTCAACGCGCACGCGGACGGTCACGGCGGCAACCTGCTCGGCGAGGGCTATTATCACACCAGCTATCGCGGCAGCACCACCAGCGGCGGCTTTACAACCTATTTCAACAGCGGGACTTATGCCGATGCCGGCTACGGGCAGGGCGGTGATGTTCGCCTGAACGTCAACACCGGCACCATCGATGTGACCGGGCAATTGACCCTGTCCGCCAACGGGGTTGGCGGGTCCGTCGCTGGCGACTTGACGAACGGCTACGGCGGCGACGGCGATGGCGGCGGCGCCAACATCAACTCATATGGGCCGGGATCGATCACGGTCCACGGCAAGTCCACCGTTACGGCCGACGGCACCGGCGGCGATGGCCAGGACGGCGGCGACGGATACGGCGGCATTGTGGGCATTTCCGCGCAGGATGGAGCGATCCATTTCGCCGACTCCGGCGACGCGCTTTATCTCGCGGCGCGAGGGCAAGGCGGCGACGCCAGCCTCGGCTTTGGCGGAAACGGCGGCGACGGCCAGGGCGGCAACGCTTACATGGAAGCGCTATCCTATCCCGGGGACATTCCGGTTTCGGGCACGATCACGGGCGCGAATGCGGTAATCGACATCACCGGGATTGGCGGCGTTGGCGGCGAGGGCGATGGCGACATCGCGGCGGGCTACGGCGGCGATGGCTATGGCGGCGCCGGTTTCAACGGTTATGCGAGCCAATTTGATGCCAGTAGCAGCGCCGGCGCCTATATTCACGTCGAGGGATCTGCGACACTAACCCTCGGCAACGTCGGCGTTATTGCGGACGGATTAGGGGGCGCCGCGCACGATGTCGGCGACGGCACGGGCGGCGACGGCTACGGCGGCATCGTCGAGGCGAGCTACACCGACCCGTTCCAAATGGGCGTCGGCGACGGCAAGATGACCTTCGGCGCATTGGCATTGAACGCGTCGGGTCAGGGCGGCGTCGGTTACACGGGAGGTTACGGCCAGGGCGGCGAGGCGACGGTTACCGCCGACGTGGGCGATCTTCATACGGACGGCTGGGTGGTACTCAATGTCGCCGGCATTGGCGGCAACAGCAGTATGACGGGCGGTGGGGCTTTGGGCGGCGATGCCAATTTCGACGCCCGGGGCACCGTAACGGCTCAAGGCATCGGTATGTACGCCAACGCCACCGGCGGTGATGGCCAGTTCGGCGGCGGCGCGACCGACGGCAATGTCGACTTCCATGCCTATGCTGGAAGCATCGTGAATACCAACGGCCTGGAACTGGGGGGCATCGAATCCGACGACAGCATCGGTGGCGCCACAGGCGGCGCCGGGACCGTCCAGGGCGGCACGGCCACGGGCGGCGTGACGAGCCTGACCATTGACTCTGGTGCGTCGATGCACACCCGTTGGGCAGCGCTGTTCGCGTTGGGGTACGGCGGCTCCAGCTCCTCCGGCACGGGAGGCGACGGCCAGGGCGGCACCACGACCCTGTCAATCGCAGGAACTGGTGACCTGACGTTGGTCTCTGGCCTTGTGGCATTTGCTGACGCTCATGGTGGAGCGAGCCTCACGGGGACCGGCGGCAATGGGCAGGCCGGCGATATCGCCTTAACATTGGACGGCGGAACCCTTCTCGCGCCCAATTACCTCGCGGTGACGGCCGATGCCTTCGGCGGTGATGGAGCGACGGCGGGATCCGCTACCGGCGGAACATCAACGTTCGAAATGACCGCCAACGGGGGTTCGATCACCACGAACAACTTCGAACTGCACAGTTGGGGTAACTACAATGGCGGCGGGGGAGTCGGCGTTGATGCGGGCGGCGACGCCACGGGTGGTACCGTGCTGTTCGATGTCGCGTCCGCACTGAACGCCGGCAAGACCGGCACCATTACGTTTGGCAATGCGCTGATCGACACCTCGGCGATCGGGGGCATCGGAGCGGTTGGCGGCGACGGCACCGGCGGCACGACCACGGTCAACCTGGGCGCTGCGAACACGACCATCACCGGCACGGCAACCGTGAAATCGGACGGCACGGGCGGCAATGGCAGCAACGGCAGCGGCGGCGGCGGCACCGGCGGACTTGCCTATATTGTGGCGCAGAGCAGCGGCATCAACGATGTTCACGCAGCCGTGCTCAGCGCCAATGGCACCGGCGGCTCGGGCAGCGGCGTCGAAGCGAGCGGTGGCACCGGCACTGGCGGCACCGTAACCGCCTTTGCCAGCACCGCGATGGGCAGCTTGCAGTTCGATACCCTGACCGCTTCCGCGAACGGGGTTGGAGGCACGGGGGCCATCGGCGGCTCGTCCGTCGGCGGCCTAGTCGACATATGGTCCCAGGACGGGGCGACCCTCGACTTCGGCGCGGCAAATCTCAGCGCCCTTGGCGATGGCGGCGCGGTTAATGTCGCCGATCACGCTTGCGACTGCACCCTTGACGCGGTCACCGGGGCTAGCCTGGCAATCAACTCGGGCGGCGACTTCGCCCTTGGCGACGTCACCCTCACTGGCGCGGCAGACCTGACCGCGGCTGGCATCGCCAACTTCTTCGGCACGTTGTCAGCGCCGACCATCACCGTGACATCGGGCGACATCAATATCGTTTCGGGCGCGTCGCTCGGCGTCATGGGTCTCACGGAGTTGCTGACTCTCAACGCCGTGGCGAACGGATCACCGATCGTGATCGGCGGCAGCAGCGATATCGTCACAGCCGCCGTCGACGGTGGCTACCAGCTTTGGGAAGACGGTGACCTCCATGCCAATGCGCTTGTGATCAATGCTCTGCCGGGCATTGGCGGCGCGGCGCCCGATGTTGTCGTCCACGACGTCAAGATTGAAGGCAGCCAGGGGGAGACGGGACACGTCGGCGACGTGACCTTGAACACCACGGGCTCGATCCTGGTCGATGGCCTGGTCAATTTCATCAATGCAGGGTCAGGCGATTCGCTGACGCTCAACGCCGGCTTGATCGAGGTGAACACCGACACCGGATCCGTCGTGATGACCGATATCAACGGTAAGTCCGGCGGCCTGCTCAGCCTCAACGCCGACAACGTCTGGGTCGGCGATGGCGCCCTGCTCACGGCGCTCGAGGAGGACGTGAATTTCGCCGGCCGGGACGCGGCGATCGCGACCAATAACGGGCCGGTCGTCAATGAGGGCTATCTGCGTTCCGGCGAAGTCCATGCAGCGGTCGCCGACACGCTGTTCATCCAGAACAGTGGCGCGCCGGACGACTTTGCCGGAGTCACCACTGGCGACGGCACGTTCACAATTGTCGCTACCGGCGAAGGCGCGGCCGACGTCACCGTCTATGGCCGGCAGATCAAGTCGGATGGCACGGTCGTCGGGGGCGATGATTTCGCCGTGGACGCTGTCACCGTCGGTACCTTCACCGAGGGTTCGACGATCAACGGCTGCTCGCTCAACAATTGCGGCGTGGTGACTCCGCCGCCGGTGGTGCCGCCGCCAGTGGTCCCACCGCCCGTGGTGCCGCCACCCGTGGTCCCGCCGCCCGTGGTTCCCCCGCCAGTTGTGCCGCCGCCAGTGGTTCCGCCACCCGTGGTTCCGCCACCAGTGGTTCCGCCCCCGGTGGTTCCGCCTCCGGTCGTGCCGCCGCCAGTGGTTCCGCCACCCGTGGTGCCACCGCCAGTCGTGCCGCCGCCAGTGGTCGTGCCGCCGGAGGTGCCGCAGGCGACTAACTCGGGCCAGGTCCTGGGGTCGGTCGGCGGGTCGACCAGTCCGATCGACATGGTCGTTGGCCAGGATCAGGGCAGCCAGGCTGATGACCAGGATGACGGCGACGACAGCGATGACGACAGCAGCGGTGGCAAGAAGACCAGCGTCAAGGCCGGTCTTGGCTTGATCAACTCGAGCCCCGTCGAGCTCGACCAGGACGTCGATGACCCGGTGACCAGTGGCAATGACTGGATGGCCGGAGATTGATTCGGAGGTGTGACATGCGCAAGCCGACCTTAGCGATTGCAGCAGCACTTTCCTGCCTCGGAGTGGTCGCTCAAGCGCCCGCTGCGACCCCGCTCAGTGTCCGTGACAGCTTCCGCATCGGCAGCAGCGGAACGAGCTTCTGCTCGGCCCAGGCGGATTCGACCGACAAGGCGCTGACCGACATGTTTGACACCGGCTATGCCATCACTTGCCGGGATGCCGCCTTGCCAGTCGGCCGGATGTACAAGCTGCGCGACGCAAAGGGCGCTGCCGAGCGCTTGGCAACGCTACGGGCCAGCCGCGCCGACTGCGGCGCGGCGCAACAGGGGCACCTTGCGGACCTGGGCACGGTGCAAGTCATCGAGTGCAAGCTCAAGGACGCCGACGTCGGCTACCGCGCGTATCTCCTGCATAAGGGCAAGGCGCTCTATGTCGGCGAGGGATTGTCGGGCTATGACAGCGCCATTCAGCTCGGCCTCCGCAGTCTTGTCGCGGACGCGCCGGTCAAAGGTGAAGTTTCGATCGCAACCACGGGGGCTGGTGATCCGGCGTCCTTCGCCCGCGTCCAGGCAGGGACGCTCGATCCGGCCAAGGCGCTGGCCGAAGCCTACCGCCGCAACAACTCGGGCAGCTATGCCGAAGCGGCCGAATTCTTCGCGGCGGTCAGCAAGTCGGACGATGCTCCGCTCGGCCGCGCCGAAGCGCTTGCCAATGAAGCGCTGCAGAAATCCAACCTTGGCCGCTACGCGGAAGCGGATTCTCTGTTCGCCAAGGCAGCGGAGCAGATCGGTACCGACGCCATCGTCGCCCGGCGGCTGCGCAACTATCGGGCCATTCACGATCTCAACCAGGGCAATGCCAAGGCTGCGCTCGAGGAGCTCGACAAGCCGCTCCCAACTGCCGTTCAGGAAAAGGAGACGACGGAAAAGGGCTCGCTCAACATCGATCCCGCGGTGGCCAAGCGCCTCAATTCGGAAACCAAGATCGGCAAGCAACTCGGGGCCCAGAGCGACGAACTCCTGCCGGCCGAAAAGGCCGAAATCCTCGACGGACAGGCGCTGCAGCTGCGCGGCACTTCACTGCGGCTAACAGGTGACGCGGCCGGCGCCAGCAAAGCGCTGCGCGAGGCCGATGTGATGCTTCAGAGCGTACGTGCCGGGCGCGTGGCTTCCATCGTATGGATGCGGGCGCAGATCCTCGGCGATCTCGCGGCAATTGCCGAGGAAACTCATCAGACCGCTGAAGCCGACCAGCTGTTCCGCCAAGGCGTTGCGCTGCTCGAAGTCAATTATCCGGGCTCGGCGGCATTGCTTAATGCCAAGGCCCGGCTCGCGGGTTATCTCGCCCGCTCAGGGCAGCTCGCCACCGCGGAAAACATGTTCCGCGACATCGTTCATTCCGAAACGGACACGAGCGACGTCCCGCCGTCCTTCGCCCAGGTGCTTCGGCCGTACGTCGACCTGCTTCTGAAGAAGGGCGACAGTCCGGAAAATGATGCCGAGATCTTCGCCGCTACGCAGCTGATGGTTCGGCCCGGCCTTGCGCAAACTCAGGCGGTTCTTGCTCGTGAGCTGACCGGCGGCACCGATGAGGCGTCGCGCCTGTTCCGCCAGGCCGTGACCCTGACCCGCCAGGTCGAGCGGTCGCGGATCGAACTTGCCCGGCTCAACGATCTCGCCAAACCAACTCCGGAGGATGCGGTGCGCATGCGCAATCTGCGGACTTCGCTCAGCCAGGCGCAGACCGAGCAGCTGGCGACCCAGTCCGCGCTCGGCAGCTTTCCTCGGTACCGGGCGGTGTCGAGCGAGGTCATCTCGCTTGCTGACCTGCAGAAAATCCTGCGGCCGGGCGAGGCTTATTACCGCATGACCATCGTCGGTGAGCACATCTATGCCATGCTGGTCACGCCGACCGGAGCCCGCGCGGTCAAACTCGGCACCACGGCGAAGGATCTCGGCGATCAGGTGGACGCACTGCGCGACACCATTTCGACGATCGAGAACGGCCAGCGCATGACCTATCCGTTCGACGTCGCGCTGTCGCACCAGGTCTACGACGAGCTGTTTGCGCCGTTCGCGAGCGAACTGCCGGCGGTCAAGCAACTGTTGTTCGAGCCGGACGGCGCCATGCTTCGCTTGCCGCCCAACCTGCTCGTGATGGACCAGGGTTCGGTGGATGCCTACGCCAAGCGCGCCGCGGCCGGAGGCGATGCAGAATTCGATTTCCGCGGGCTCAACTGGTTTGGTCGCGACCACGACATTTCAACGGTCGTCTCGCCGCGCTCGTTCGCCCAATTGCGCAGCGCGCCGCCTTCGGCCGGGCATAAAGCCTATCTCGGGCTGGGCGAAAATACTCCGCCGTCCGCTTCGGCCCAAGGCGTGATCCCGGCCAGCGCCGACCGCGATTGCCTGCTGCCCATGTCGTCTTGGGCGCACCCGATCTCCGCGCACGAGCTTCAGGTCGCGAGCAACATCCTCCAGGGACAAGACCCTCGCAACGCGCAGATCCTGACCCGCGACAACTTCACCGACACCGGTCTTGAGGAGCGCAAGGACCTCGACGATTATCGGATCATCCACTTCGCGACCCACGGCGTAGTCACATCGCGCGCGCCCAAATGCGCGGCTCAGCCGGCGCTGCTCACCAGCTTCGGCGGTGATGGGTCGGACGGTCTTCTGACGTTCCGCGAAATCTTCGACCTGCGCCTCGACGCCGACCTGGTCATCCTGTCGGCGTGCGACACGGCGGGCAAGGCGAGCGCCGCGGCAACGCAGCAGGCCGGCCTTGCCACCGGGGGCGACGTTGCGCTCGATGGGCTGGTCCGCGCCTTTGTCGGGGCCGGGGCGCGCCTGGTGATCGCCAGCCACTGGCCGGTGCCGGACGATTTCAACGCAACTCAGCGACTGATTACCGGCCTGTTCTCGGCCCCGCCGGGCACTCCCACGGTGGCAGCATTGCGCATGTCGCAGCGCCAGCTGATGGACGACATCAACACGTCGCACCCGTTCTACTGGTCGGCGTTCGCGACCGTCGGCGACGGCGAAATTCCGGTGATCCGCGCGACTCCAACGATCGCGCAGGCGCAACCGCCGAAATAGGCGTTATTCCGCCTGCGATTCCGTGGGCTGCGGATCGCCGCAACGGCAGGTCGTCACCCGGGCAACACGGCGCTTGACCGGCGCCGGCGCCTGGGCATTTGCGACGGGAGCGGGGGCTTTGGTTTCAGCCGACGCGAGGACGATCTCGCGCTGTGGCTGCACCGCGCCGGCTTCATGCAGGTCCGGCTTGGCCGGATCGGCAGCAACGGCCGCGGTCGCCAGGGTCAGCGTGGTCGCTGCGACGAACATCAGACGTGCGGTCATCTCGAGGCACTCCGTTACGAACGCCTTTCGATAGTCCGATCATCCTTTCCGTCCCTTGATGATAAGTGGTTAAGGCTGCGGCAAGATTCTGCGGCGGAGCCCCGAATACAGCGGTTATCCCGATTCATTTCCTACAGCAATTTCAACAACTTAACCTGGCTGTCCATCAGCCGACATTGATTGACTTTCGCTTAACGCGGGTCCAAAGTCATCTTCTTGACTCAAACGTCAGGGGGCAACCATGACCAATAAACTTTCCAACAGTCGTAAGATGATTCTCAGCGCGACGGGTATCCTCGCGGTGGGTGTAGCTGCGTACGGACTCGGGCGCGTTTATCCGCCGCTGGGTCCCAGTCAGGGTACGGTGGCGCCATCGCAGCGTTACGTTTCTAGCCAGATCGGCGATCAGGACGTCACGCTGGGCGATACGTCGGTCGCGGAACTGATGCAGACCGACGCTTTTGAAGTGATGGTCCACGACCCGAACTTCCGCGCGCTGGTGCGCGATCCGGGCTTCTCGGCGCTGGTCCGCAATCCCGACGTGATGTCGGTGATGGCCGCCAATCCCAAGGCGTTCGACGCCCTGGTCAAGAACCCGCAGGGGTTCCAGGCCTTGGTCACACAAGCGGCGGCGTCGAAAGGCAACGACACGACCATGTCGGCGATGGCCACCCATCCGGACGCATTCGCGGCTTTGGGCAAATATCCCGATGCCTTCTCGGCGATCGTCAAGAACCCGAGCGCGTTCGAGGCTTATTCGCGTAACCCGTCCGGCTTCCAGGCCGCGCTTCGCAACCCAAGCCTCAACAACGCGATGGTGAAGAACGCCACGGCATTTGAAGCGCTGAAGCAAGATCCTGGCGCGCTGCAGGCGTTGATCAAGGATCCGGCCGTATTCGGCGTGATCGCGAAGAATGCAGACGCCTTCCAGTCGATGAGCCGGAATCCGACGATCCTCGGTGCCGCGGCGAAGCAGGCCAGCCTGTTCGGTGCACAACTGCGCAATGCGAACGTTCTCGACGCGCATGCGATCGAAGCGATCACGCGCAACACTGGCTCGTTCGGCGCGCTGACCAAGAACCCGCAGGTGCTCGACGCGATCACCAAGAATCCGGCGGGCTTTGCGGCGCTGTCCAAATACCCGAGCGTGCTCGAATCCATGGCGCGCAATCCGGGTGCTTTCGGGGCCTATGCGAAGAACCCGGCGGCGTTTGAAGCAGCGGCGCGCAACCCGTCGACCAATGGGTCGATGTCGCGCAATGCCGCTGGCTTCCAAGCGCTGAGCAAGGATCCGCAGGCGATGCAGGCGCTGACCAAGAATGCCGGCGTGTTCGAATCGTTCGCGCGCAACGGCGGGGCTTTCCAGGCGATGGTCGCCAAGCCGTCCGAGTTCCAGGCGGCAATGCGCACCGACGTGCTGCAGTCGATCGCCAAGAATCCGGGCGCGTTCGAAGCGCTGGTTCGCAATCCTGGCGCGTTCAACGCGGCAGCCAAGTCGGTTGAAAGCTTCCAGGCGCAGTCTGCTTCGGTGAACCTCGCGTCACAGTTCAAGGGCGATGCGCTGCAGGCACTGACCAAGAATCCGGAGATCTTGTCGGCAATTATGCGCAATCCGAGCGGCTTCCAGGCCATGGTGTCGAATCCGGCCGTGCTTGCTGCTTACTCGCGTAACGCTGGCGCCTTCGAAGCGCTTGGCCGCAAGCCTGAGTTTGGCGCGCTGATTCGCAATCCCGGCTTTGCCGCCGCGGTCCGGACCAGCGACTTCGCGCAGGCGATGACCAGAGAGTAATTTAGCGTCGGGGGGCGTATGAGGAAGTGGGGGTGCCGGGCGGGCCGGTTGAGTGTTGGCCTTACCGGCGCCTTTGCTGCGTCGTTTAGCGCGCCCCTCCTTGCGCAGCAGGCGCCACCGCCGCCTCCGCCCGCACCGGACCGCACCACAATCGTCGAGCCGCCGGCTCCGGACGCGAAGAAGACGTCGCCTGACGAAAAGCCGGCGCCGGAATCACCGCAGCAGGAGCTCAAGCACGCGCCGCCGGACGCCTCGGGATTCGCCTTGTCGACGCTCGAGACGAAGGACGTGTCGATTCTCTATTTCGACCCGACCGAAACCTATCTCGTGCCCTATGTCGGCAAGGCGTTCGAGAATGCGCTGAGCTATCACGAGCGGCTGTTCCGGTGGAAGCCGTGGGACCGGACCACGCTGCTGCTCAAGGATTTCGGCGATTACGGTAATGCCGGCGCGCGGTCCTCACCCAACAATGCGGTGCTGCTCGACGTCGCGCCGCTGACGCTGACGATGGAGACCTTTTCGCCAGGCGAGCGCTTCTTCACCCTGATCAACCACGAGCTGGCGCACGTCGCCACGACCGACGCGTGGAACAGCCAGGATGCGCGGTGGCGGAAGTTCTTCTTCGGCAAGCCGGCGCCGCTGCAGGATCACCCGATCTCGATCCTCTACAATTACCTGACGGTGCCGCGGAACAACATCCCGCGCTGGTACGCGGAAGGCAGTGCCGTGTTCCTCGAAACCTGGATGGCGGGCGGCCTCGGCCGCGCGCAGGGCGCCTATGACGAGATGGTGTTCCGCGCCAAGGTTCGCGACGGCGACAAATTCTATTCGCCGCTCGGGCTGGAATCGGAGGGCATCGCCGTCGACTTCCAGGGCGGCGTCAACAACTACCTCTACGGCACCCGCTTCTTCTCCTACCTCGCGCTGATCTACGGGCCCGACAAGGCGATCGACTGGCTGCGCCGGCCGGAGCACAGCAAGGCGTTTTACTCGGCGCGGTTCAAGCAGGTGTTCGGCCGCCGGCTGGACGACGTATGGAACGACTGGATCGCGTACGAAAAGAAGTTCCAGACGGACAATCTCGCCAAGCTCGCGCAATATCCGCTGACCAAGGCGACGCCCTTGGCGAAAAGCGGTCTCGGCTCCCTGTCGCGCAGCTTTTACGACCCGCAGACAAACAGCCTGATTGGCGCTTTCTATTATCCGGGCACGATCGGCTTTGTCGGAACGCTCGATCTCGCCACGCACAAGCTCGACAAGTTGTCCGAGATCAAGGGCCAGGCGCTGTACCTCGTGACCAGCCTCGCCTGGGACCCGGACGACCGCAAGATCTTCTATACCGAGGACAATTACGCCTTCCGCGACGTCGTCGAGCTCGACCTGAAGACCCACAAGAAGCGCCGGCTGCTGCACGACGCGCGCATCGGCGAGCTGGTTTACAACCGCCAGGACAAGTCGATCTGGGGCATCCGCCACCAGAATGGCTATGCGACGCTGGTCCGGATCCCGCCGCCTTATGCGGGCTTCAACCAGATCCACACTTTCGATTATGGCACCACGGTCTACGACCTCGACGTGTCGCCGGACGGGACGATGGTGTCGGCTTCCTATGGCGGGATCGACGGCAAGCAGTCGGTGCGGGTGTGGGACCTTGCTCAACTCCAAGCCGGGGCCGGGCCGCAGGAGGTGGCGAAGCTGGAGCTGCCGCCGTCGGTGCCCGAAGGCTTCACCTTCTCGCCCGACAGCAAGAGCCTCTACGGGACGTCTTATTATACCGGCGTGTCGAACGTTTTCCGGTTCGATGTCGCCAGCCAGAAATATGACGTCCTGACCAACGCCTCGACCGGCTTCTTCCGGCCGCAGCTCCAGGCCGACGGAACGCTGATCGCGTACGAATATAGCGGCCGCGGCCTGATGCCGGTGCGGATCACACCCGAAGTGCGAGAGGACCTGGCCTCGGTCGAGTTGTTCGGCACCAAGGTGATCGACGCGCACCCTGAGCTGAAGGACTGGGGTGTCGGTTCACCGGCCAAGATTCCGCTCGACGAGATGGTGACCGAACGCGGCACCTATGTCGCTGGCAAGCGGCTGACCTTCGGCCCGGCCTATCCGATCGTCCAGGGTTTCAAGAAAAGGCCGGCGTTCGGCTATTATTTCCATTCCGAAGACCCGATGCAGTTCAAGCAGATCACGGGCTCGCTCGCCTTCTCGACCGGCCGCGGCGAGAGCTTCCTCGATCGCGTGCATGCGTCGATCGACTACAAATCGATGAACTGGGAACTCCAGTACAAGCATAACGGCGCCGACTTTTACGACCTGTTCGGTCCGGTCGAGCGGAGCCTCAAGGGCGACGCCTTCATCGCGCAGTACAACAAGACGCGCATCTACGACCCGCCGCGCCAGCTCGACATGTTCGGCTCCGCCGCCGCTTATTTCGGTTTGGAAACGCTGCCGGGCGCGCAGAATATCGAAAGCCCGTCGAACATCTTTTCGGTCGAGGCCGGGCTCAAGTACAAGAATTTGCGCAGTTCACTCGGCGCGATCGACCGCGAGAAGGGGTTCGCCTGGCGGGCGATCGTCGGGTCGGACTTCGCTACCAGCAAGGTCTTCCCCAAGATCAGCGGCGGCATCGACTACGGCATCCCGCTCCCGCTTGGGAACAGCTCGGTCTGGCTCTACGCCCATGCCGGGAAAGCGTGGGGTAATGCCGCAAGCCCGCTGTCGAGCTTCTATTTCGGATCATTCCGCAACAACTACGTCGATAACCGCACGGTCAAACGCTTCCGCGAACAGGAAAGCTTCCCTGGCTTCGAGATCGACGAAATCAGCGCCCAGACCTTCGGCAAGCTGACGGGCGAAGTGAACTTGCCGCCGCTCCGCTTCGACGAAATCGGAACCCCGGCTTTCTATCTATCGAGCCTCCGCCCCGCCTTTTTCGCCGGAGCGATGGCGACCGAAGCCGCGGACGGCACCCATCACCGCTACCAGGACGTCGGCGGCCAATTCGATCTGAACTTCACCGTGGCACTTCGCTTGCCGATGGTTTTATCGGTCGGAGCTGCTGCCGGCTTCGAAGAAGGCCACTACCGCAAAACGGAATGGCTAGCCTCGCTAAAGATTCTATAACAGCAATATGACAACTTATCTCGCTGAAGCCCTTCACTGGGGCGTGGCCCTGGTGCCCGTGCTAATCATGCTCGGTATTTTCATCTGGCTCGACGCGTTCAAGCTGATGAACTTGAAGGAAATTCTCGTCCTGTTGGTGCTTGGCGGAGCGTGCGCGATCGCCGCTTACCCGGTCTCTGGACGGCTCATCGACGTGCTTCCGATCGGCTTTTCGAACTACAGCCGGTTTGTCGCGCCATGGATCGAGGAAGCGATCAAGGCCATCGTCATGATCGGCCTCTTCCGCCTCAATCGCATCGGCTACAAGCTCGACGCGGTCATATCCGGGTTCGCCATCGGGGCGGGGTTTTCGGTGGTGGAGAACATCCTCTACCTCATCATCTACCCGGATTACGGGACCGGTACGTGGCTGGTGCGCGGGCTTGGCACCGCGGTGATGCACGGGACCACGCTGGCGATCCTCGCAGCCGTCGCCCATGAACTCGCCGAGCGCGAGAATCGCGAAGCGGCGTCCGACTATCGCTTCAACCTCCTGTGGTTCGTGCCCGGCTATCTGATCGCCGTCGCGATCCACACCGCCTTCAACCAGTTCCCGGACCAGCCGCTCCTCGCCATGCTCGGCGCAATGGTGGTCGCGCCGATCGCCCTCATCGGGATCTTCAGCTTCGGCACCACCGAGGCGCAGCGCTGGCTGTCGAAGGAATATGCCGAGCACAAGGCGGAACTTAGCGCTCTGGCGGCTGGCCAGTGGCCCGAGAGCGATGCCGGACGCAGGATTGCGGGGCTTGCCGCCCGGCTCGATCCCGAAGCCAGCAAGCGGGTCCAGCGCTACTGGGAAGTCCTGACGCGGCTCGTGGTCGAAGCCGAGGAGACGATGATCGAGGAAGCCGACGGCGACGTCGAAATCAATCGCAACGAGGTCCGCGCCCATTTCGCCGAGCTCGACGGCCTTCGCCGCGCGCTCGGCCGCAGCACTTATGCGGCGCTCAACGCGCTGCTCCCCTTCAGCCGCAACGATTACTGGGAACTAAGCGAACTTCGCCAGCGCATCGGCGCCTAAGCGGCCCGACAGCCTGATCGGCCTAGTGCCGGTGCTCGGGCCGCAGTTGGTAGCGACCGCCTTCCAGGCCGTCGAACATGGTTGGGATCGCGGGATGGTCGATCGGCTCGTCGCTATCGTCGGGGATCAGGTTCTGCTGGCTGACATAGGCGACGTAGCTGCTCTCGGCATTCTCGGCGAGCAAATGGTAGAAGGGCTGGTCCTTGGACGGGCGCAGCGCTTCCGGGATGGCTTCATACCATTCCTCACTGTTGGCGAAGACCGGGTCGACATCGAAGATGACGCCGCGGAAGTCGAAAATGCGGTGCCGAACGACCTCGCCAATGGCGAAGCGGGCAAGCGGAATGTCAATTTTCCGGGCCATGCCGGGGAAACGCTCGAACGGTGTGATGGGAGCCATCCTTCCTATCTAGGCAACCGCGGAGCGCACTGCTAGAGGCGCGCCTCCGACCGGCGCCGGCAGCCTTGCCGGCCTTGCGACCCCAAGCGGAGAGGTGGCTGAGTGGTCGAAAGCACCGCACTCGAAATGCGGCGTACGGGCAACCGTACCGTGGGTTCGAATCCCACCCTCTCCGCCAATTCGCGCCGTTCGGAATCATTACAAAGCGGTAATATCGAACGTTAAGTCCCAATTTGGTCTATTTCTTCCTTATCAGAAGTTTACGCGCCGCCCTTGATTCACTACGCTATGCGAGTCGCGGGCTGACATCAGTCGCTCGTTGGGGGTGCGTAAGTCGGGGGGATTTATCGTTGGCCGCCGTCAGGGCGCGGTGAGCCACGGTTTCCAGCGAATTATACTGCCTGGCCAACGAGCGGGGATGTGACCGACTGCGCATTGCGGTCGTCGGTTGCGGCACGGTCGGGGGTATCGAGTATGAATGTGAAGTCGCACGCCGCACGCCTGGCGATGGTCGCCAGGTTCGTCCAAGGCTTTGCCGACCGGTTTGAACCCGCGGGCCTTTCCGCCAAACAGCGACTTTCCGCGGCGACCGAGGTCGAGCGCCTGATCCGCCTGTTCAATGGCCAATCGCCCGAGCTTGAAGCCGCCCTGATTTCTCTTCGCAGTCAGTTGCGCACCGCCGCCAGTGCGTCCGCGATCTCCGCCGCTCGCCCCCGCGCGGCCCATCGCGGTCTTGCCATGCTGCTGCGCCTGCTGCCGCCGCTGGCAACCGGCGCCGCCCTTGCCAGCGCGACGATCGCCACTCCCGCGTTCGCGGCTATCACAGTTCCCGCGGTTGGAAGCACGATCGTCAACCCGAGCACCCAGGCCAACGAGACGGTAGTCAGCATCATCGGATCGCCCGGCTATGCGGTTCAGACCTCGGGCAACAACATCATCCTGCTCGCCAAGGTCGTCGGCGACAGCTTCACCGATTCGAACAGCAAGGTGCAGACGGTCACCGCCATTACCACGATCAGTGTCGGCAGCCCGGCGGTGGTCTATGTCACCGGCCTGACGCTCAAGGACGCCAGCAATGTCGTAACCAGCGTCAACACGGTCACTCCGCTCGGCACGCCGAACAGCTCTGGTAGCGATGGTTCCGGAAGCACTTCGGTTACGTTCCCGACGGCGGCCGGTGATATCGGCCAGGTCACCGACGTCAAGTACGGCGCCGACGGCGACGACGGCCACGGGGGCTTTGAAATCTGCGTCCTCGGCTATTGCGTGGGCTACGGACCGAGCAGCGGCGGCAACGGCGCCACCGGCCCGACGGTCACCGTGGACGTGCCCGCTTCGCACGGAACGATCACCACCGTTTCGAACAACCTGCCCGGCATCATCGCCGCCAGCGTCGGCGGCAACGGTGGCGACGGCGGCAGCGCTGGCGGCGTCGGCGGATCGGCGGGGCAGGGCGGCGTTGCCGGCACCGGCGGCACGGTCAACGTTTACAATCACACGGTCATCGTCACCAGCGGCGTCGCCAGCCATGGCATTTTCGCCAAGTCGATGGCCGGCGCGGGCGGCGAAGGCGGCACCTGCTACATCGGCTGCTCGGGCGGCAGCGGCGGCGGCGCCGCGGCGGGCGGCAGCGCGTCGGTCTACAATTACCTCGGCGGCAACATTTCGACGACCGGCGCCAATGCCGCCGGCATCCTGGTCCAGAGCCTCGGCGGCAATTCCGGCGACGGCGGCAGCAGCTATGGCGTGGTCGGCGATTCCGGGTCCGGCAATATCGGCGGCAACGGCGGCTCGGCCTATGCCGAGAATGCGGCGACGATCAGCACGACCGGCCAGTTCGCTTATGGCGTCCAGGCGCAATCGATCGGCGGCAACGGCGGCAGCAGCGGCAACAGCGGCGGCCTGGTCGCGTTCGGCGGCTCCGGCGGCGGCGCCGGGACCGGCGGCTCGGCCGAGATAAAGCTCGATTCGACCAGCGACATCACCACCACCGGCGATTATGCCCACGGCGCCTTCGCGCAGTCGATCGGCGGCGGTGGCGGATCGACCGGATGGACCGGGTCGCTGACCGCATCGCTCGGCGGCGACGCCGGGTCGGGCGCGATTGGCGGCAACGTCACGGTGACCGCGGACACCGGCGCCCACATCCACACCAGCGGCCTTGGCGCCTACGGCATCTTCGCCGAATCGGTTGGCGGTTCAGGCGGCACAGCCAGCGGCTCCGGCGGCATTTTCGCGCTCGGCGGCGCCGGCGGCACCGGCAATAATGGCGGCAACGTCACCGTCACCAGCGGCGCGACGATCCTGACCGAAGGCCAGGACGCGCGCGGCGTCATGGCCCAATCGGTCGGCGGCGGCGGCGGCAACGCCAACAGCTCGGGCGGCCTGGTGTCGCTGGGCGGCTCGGGCACGGCGGCCGGCAACGGCGGCGCGGTGTCGGTCACCCTGACCTCGGGCAGCGACATCACCACATATGGCGACGGCGCCGATGGCGCATTTGCCCAATCGGTCGGCGGCGGCGGCGGTTCGGGCGGTACGTCGGGCGGCCTTGCGGCGCTCGGCGGCGAAGCTGGAGCGGGCGGGGCCGGCGGCAACGTCACGCTCAGCAACGCCGGCACCATCCACACCGGCCTTCTCAACGACGACGGCAGCATCACCGGCGACTACGCGCACGGCATCTTCGCCCAGTCGATCGGCGGCGGCGGCGGTTCCGGCGGCGGCGGCGGCGGCCTCGTCGCGATCGGCGGCTCGGGCAGCGTCGCCAGCACCGGCGGCACCGTCACTATCGGCAATAGCGGATCGATCTACACCATCGGCAACATGGCCTCGGCGATGCAGGCGCAGTCGATCGGCGGCGGCGGTGGCAACGGCGGCTCGAGCGGCGCGCTATTGCTGAGCATCGGCGGCGACGGCGCGGCCGGCAGCGACGGCGGCCTCGTGACCGCCAACATGTCCGGATATTTGTCGACGACCGGCGACGATTCGCATGGCATGTTCGTGCAGAGCGTCGGCGGCGGCGGCGGCAATGGCGGTTCGGCGACCTCGATCAGCCTGTTCGCGGGCGTTGCCCTGGGCGGCACCGGCGATTCGGGCGGCAAGGGCGGCAATGTCGACGTCAACCTGAGCCAGCGGACGATCCAGGTCAGCGGCGTCGACACCTTGGTCGACCCCTTTATATCGACCACCGGCGACAGGGCGCGCGGCATTTATGCGCAGTCGGTCGGCGGCGGCGGCGGGTCGGGCGGCTTTGCCGTCCAGGCCTCGGCCGGCGCGTTCGGCGCGGCCAGCATCGCCATTGGCGGCGATGGCGGCGGCGGCGGCGATGGCGGCATCGTCGATGTCGACGGCAACGTCTCCATTCTGACCACTGGCGATTATTCCGAAGGCCTGTTCGCGCAAAGCGTGGGCGGCGGCGGCGGCGCCGGCGGCGCTTCGGTCGCGGTAGCTTTGTCGGCCGGCGAGGGCTTCAGCGGCTCCTTTGCCCTGAGCCTGGGGGGAACCGGCGCGGGCGGCGGCATTGGCGGCACCGTCGATGTCGATTCGGGCGGCAGCATCGTCACCCAGGGCGATTATTCGACCGGCTTCATCGCCCAGTCGGTCGGCGGCGGCGGCGGCAAGGGCGGCCTCAGCGTCAGCATCGCGGCGGCGGCGAGCGATGGCGTGGCGGTGACCGGCGCAGTCGGCATTGGCGGCGACGGTGGCGCCGGCGGCGCCGGCGGAACGGTCGATGCGAGCTTCGACGGCAACATTTCGACCGGCGGACCGGCGGACGCCACGGACTTTGGCGACGATGCGGCGGGCTTCATCGCCCAGTCGGTCGGCGGCGGCGGTGGCACCGGCGGATTCAACGTGTCCGGATCGATCGGCCTGTCGGGCGGATCGAGCATGGGCGGTGCGGTCGGCCTGAGCGGCGCCGGGGGCATCGGCGCCGATGGCGGCACCGTCACCGGCGGCGTTGGCGGCGACGTCGAAACGCGCGGCGACCGGTCGACCGGCATCCTCATCCAGTCGGTCGGCGGCGGCGGCGGTTCCGGCGGTTTCAACATCAGCGGCAGCCTCCAGGCATCCGCGGGATTTGCCGGCGGCGCGTCGGTCGGACTCGGCGGAGCCGGCGGCGGCGCGGGCTCGGGCGGCGTTGTCATCGGCTCGGCCGACGGCACCGTGCTGACTCATGGCGACCAGTCCGACGGCGTCGTCATCCAGTCGGTTGGCGGCGGCGGCGGCACCGGCGGCTTCAATGTTTCCGGCACCATGGGTTTCAGCGGGACGACGGCGCTTGGCGTTTCGGTCGGCCTCGGCGGATCGGGCGGCGAGGGCGGCGATGGCAACACCGTCACCGGCGACGTCTATGACACCGTCGAGACGATGGGCGACCAATCGCGCGGCGTGCTGGTCCAGTCCGCCGGCGGCGGCGGCGGCACCGGCGGCTTCAACGTCAGTGGCGGCCTCACCATGTCCGGCGCTGCCGGGGGCTCGATCGGAGTCGGTCTTGGCGGATCGGGTGGCGACGGCGGCGATTCCAACTGGGTCGACGCCAGCGCGCGGTCGATCACCACGCACGGCGACCAGTCCGCCGGCTTCACCGCGCAATCCGTAGGCGGCGGCGGCGGCGCGGGCGCGTTCAATGTCACCGGCAGCCTCAATTTCTCGGGTACCGCAGCCGGCAGCATTGGCGTCGGCCTCGGCGGCTCGGGCGGCGACGGCGGTTCGGCCCAGTGGGTCGATTCCGAACTGACCGGAATCGCTTCAACCTTCGGCGACGAGTCCGGCGCGATCATCGCCCAAAGCGTTGGCGGCGGCGGCGGCCTTGGCGGCTTCAACGTCAGCGGCTCGCTCAACGCCGCGGGCACTGGCGCGGTTGGAATCAATGTCGGCATCGGCGGCTCGGGCGGCGGCGGCGGCGATGCCGGCAACGTCAATCTTGACGTGCTCGGCAGCGCGCATACCGAAGGCGACGACAGCGACGGCATCCTCGCCCAGTCGGCCGGCGGCGGCGGCGGCGCTGGCGCGTTCAACGTCACCGGCGGAATTTCGCTGTCAGGCGTGGGCGCAGGCAATATCGGCGTCGGCATTGGCGGCGCAGGCGGTGACGGCGGCATTTCCGGCGCCGTTGTCCTCAACGTCAACAATACCATCCCCAGCGCCGACATCGACGAAGACCTCGTGGCGGCCACTACGACCGGCGACCGGTCGCGCGGGATCGTCGCGCAGTCGCTGGCCGGCGGCGGCGGTTCGGGCGGCTTCAACGTCGACCGGTGACATCTCGCTCGCCAGCACTGGCGCGGGCGGAGTCAATGTCGGGATCGGCGGATCGGGCGGCGGCGGCGGGAGCGCCAGCACCGTCACGGTCGCAATCAAGGGCTATACCGCGACCGAAGGCGACGAAAGCGACGCGATCCTGGCGCAGTCGATCGGCGGCGGCGGCGGCGCGGGCGGCTTCGACGTCACTGGCGGGCTCGACCTCGCCGGCGTCGGCGCGGCCTCGATCGGCATCGGCATCGGCGGCTCGGGCGGGACCGGTGGCGGCGCCGACACAGTCACGCTCGACGTCAACGACGGCTACACCGCGACCAATGCCCTGCTGGTCGCGGCGTCGACGCTGGGCGATCAATCGCGCGGCATCGTCGCCCAGTCGCTGGGCGGCGGCGGTGGCGCCGGCGGATTCAACGTCACTGCTTCGATCAGCGGCGCCGGAACCGGCGCCGGCGGAGTCAATGTCGGGATCGGCGGCTCGGGCGGCGGTGGCGGCGCGGCCGGCGCGGTCGATGTCGGAATCACCGGCGCGACCTATACTGAGGGCAAGGGCAGCGACGGCGTGCTCGCCCAATCCATCGGCGGCGGTGGCGGCGCGGGCGGCTTCGACGTCGCCGGCGGGATTGCGGCCAGTGGCGTCGGCGCGGGATCGGTCAATGTCGGCATCGGCGGCTCTGGCGGCCTCGGCGGCAGCGGCGAAGAAGTTACGCTCGACATCAACCGCGACGTGACCGACCCGACGGCGGCCCTGGTCGCGGCCTCGACGCTGGGCGATCAGGCACGCGGCATCGTCGCCCAGTCGCTGGGCGGCGGCGGCGGCTCCGGCGGGTTCAACGTCACCGGCTCGATCAACGCGGCCGGCACTGGTGCCGGCGGCGTCAATGTCGGCATCGGTGGCTCGGGCGGCGGCGGCGGCGACGGGAAGGCCGTCACGGCCGACATCACCGGTTCGACCTATACCGAAGGCGATGATTCCGACGCAGTGTTGATCCAGTCGGTCGGCGGCGGCGGCGGCGCCGGTTCGTTCAATGTCGCGGCGGGAATCAGCGCCGCCGGCACCGGCGCGGGCAGCGTCAATGTCGGGCTCGGCGGATCGGGCGGCACGGCCGGCTCGGCCGGCGCGGTCATCGCCAACGTCAATGCGCGCAACGCGGCCATCGACGAGACGCTGGCGGCGGCCTGGACCCAGGGCGACGGCTCGCGCGGAATCATCGCGCAATCGCTCGGCGGCGGTGGCGGTTCGGGCGGCTTCAACGTCACCGGCACGATCGATGTCGCCGGGACCGGCGCGGGCAGCGCCAATGTCGGCATCGGCGGTTCGGCCGGCGGCGGCGGCGATGGCGACACCGTCAATGTCGCGATCCAGGGCTATACGATCACCGAAGGCGACGACAGCGACGGCATTCTCGCCCAATCGATTGGCGGCGGCGGCGGCGCCGGCGGATTCAACGTCACGGCCGGAATCGACATCGGCGGCACTGGCGCCGGCACGGTCGGCGTCGGCATCGGCGGCTCGGGCGGCCTCGGCGGCCTCGCCAAGGCCGTCACGCTCGACATCAACGACGGCTATTCGGCGACCAACGATTTGCTGATCGCGGCATCGACCTATGGCGACAATTCGCGCGGCATCGTCGCCCAGTCGCTGGGCGGCGGCGGCGGCGCCGGCGGCTTTAACGTCACCGGCTCGATCACCGGCGGCGGGACCGGCGCGGGCGGAGTGAGCGTCGGCATCGGCGGCTCGGGCGGCGGCGGCGGACAGGCCGGCGCGGTCAATGCCGGAATCACGGGCGCGACATACACGCGCGGCGACAATAGCGACGCGGTGCTGGCCCAGTCGATCGGTGGCGGCGGCGGCGCCGGCGGCTTCGATGTCACGGCTGGAATTGCACTGGCCGGCACGGGCGCCGGGACCGTCAATGTCGGGATCGGCGGAGCGGGCGGCGACGGCGGCAATGCCGACGATGTCACGCTCGACCTCAATCTTGGCATCACCGATCCGAGCATCGATTTGATTGCGGCCTCGACGCTGGGCGACAATTCGCGCGGCATCGTCGCCCAGTCGCTGGGCGGCGGCGGCGGCTCGGGCGGCTTCAACGTCACCGGATCGATCAACGGCGCCGGCACCGGTGCCGGCGGCGCTGCGGTCGGCATCGGCGGCTCGGGCGGCGGCGGCGGCGACGCCAAGGCCGTCACGGCCGACATTACCGGTGTCACCTACACCGAAGGCAACGACAGCGACGGCATCCTGACGCAGTCGATCGGCGGCGGCGGCGGCGCGGGCGGGTTCAACGTGTCAGCCGGGATCAGCCTTGCCGGCGACGGCGCCGGAACGGTCGGCGTCGGCGTTGGCGGCACCGGCGGCGGCGGCGGCGACGCCGGGGCGGTCACGCTCGATGTCCAGCAGCGCACGGACGACGCCGACAACACCCTCTATTCCGCGATTACGCTTGGCGACAATTCGCGCGGCATCGTTGCCCAGTCATTGGGCGGCGGCGGCGGCGCCGGCGGCTTCAACGTCACCGGCTTGTTGTCGGCGGCCAGCGATGGCGCGGGCAACCTTGGCGTCGGTGTCGGCGGCGGCGGCGGCGATGGCGGCAATGCCTCGAGCGTCACCGCGAACGTCAACGGCGACCTCGACACCACCGGCAAGCAATCGGGCGCGCTGCTGTTGCAGTCGGTCGGCGGCGGCGGCGGCGCGGGCGGCTTCAACGTCACCGGCGGCATTTCGCTGTCCAAGGAACTGGCCGGCAACATCATGGTCGGCGTCGGCGGCTTCGGCGGCGCGGGCGGCGACGCTTCCAGCGTCGATGGCACTTTGACCGGCGACGTCGTCACGCGTGGCGACGGCTCGTTCGGCGCGGCGATGCAAAGCCTCGGCGGCGGCGGCGGCGCTGGCGGCTTCGATGTGGCAGGTGGAATCTCCCTGACCATGGGCGAGAGCGGCGCGGGGACGCTAGGCGTCGGCATCGGCGGCTTCGGCGGCGATGGCGGCGATTCCGGCGACGTCACCGGATCGATCACCGGCGACATCATTACCGGCGGCAACGACGCCTATGGCGCGCTGATGCAATCGGCGGGCGGCGGCGGCGGTTCGGGCGGATTCAACGTCACCGGCGGCATTTCGGCGAGCAACGGCACGACCGGCTCGATCGGCTTCGGCCTCGGCGGCTTTGGCGGCGGCGGCGGCGACGCCGGCGCGGTCGACGGCACCATCCTTGGCGACGTCACCACCTTCGGCAACAACAGCTTCGGCGCGATGCTGCAGAGCGTCGGCGGCGCCGGCGGCAACGGCGGCTTCAACGTCACCGGCAACGTCTCGCTGACGCCCAGTGAAGACGCATCCGTGGCCGTCTCGGTCGGCATTGGCGGCTTCGGCGGCGGCGGCGGCCAGGCGGATTCCGTCACCGGCGACGTGACCGGCCTTTACATCACTTCGGGCAAGCAGTCGGCCGGCGTCATCGCGCAGTCGCTCGGCGGCGGCGGCGGCAACGGCGGCATGAACATCTCCGGCGCGCTGGCGATCGGCACCGGTTCGACCGGCACTGGAACCGTCGGCATTGGCGGGTTCGGCGGCGACGGCGGCGACGCCGGTTCGGTCGACTTCGCGCGCCTTGGCGACACCTTCACCAGCGGCGCGGAATCGGACGGCATCGTCGTCCAGAGCCTCGGCGGCGGCGGCGGCCGCGGCGCGATCGACGTTTCCGCCGGCATTTCCTTCACCACCAAGGGCGATGCGGCGAGCCTTGGCTTCGGCCTCGGCGGCTTCGGCGGCGGCGGCGGCGACGGCGGCGAGGTGATCGCCTCGGTCACCGGCAACGTGCTTGCCCAGGGCCTGACTTCGGACGTGCGCACGGCCGAGGAAACCATCTATCCGTTCCCCGACCTGTTCCCTGACATTTCCTTCGTCAATCCGGCTTACCGGACCCGCGATGGCGGATCGAACGGCGTCGTCATCCAGTCGATCGGCGGCGGCGGCGGCCAGGGCGGCCTCAACGTCACCGGCCAGATTTCGATCAGCGGGTCGAGCGACAACAAGTCGCGCGTGGCGGCGCTCGGCGTCGGCGGCTTTGGCGGCAGCGGCGGCAATGCCGGCGACGTTACCGCCAGCATCGGCGCGCCCATCGACGCGACCGACCGCATCCAGGTCCAGGGCATTGGCGACGACAAGGTCGCGGTCGCGATCCAGTCGATCGGCGGCGGCGGCGGCCAGGGCGGAATCAACGTTTCGGGCGGAATCTCGACCTCGGGCCAGCTGGTCATGGGCGTCGGCGGGTTCGGCGGCGACGGCGGCTTTGGCGGCGACGTCATCGGCACCGTCGATGCCGACCTGTTCGCGTCGGGCAACCGCTCGACCGGCTTGCTCGCCCAATCGATTGGCGGCGGCGGCGGCGCTGGCGGAATCAACGTGTCCGGCGGCATCGAAGCGACCAAGACCGGCAAGGAAGCGTCGGTCGTGTTCGGCGTCGGTGGCTTCGGCGGCGCCGGCAATACGGCCGGCGACGTCACCATCACGCAAAAAGGCCAGGTCATGGTCGACGGCGCGAACGCTTATGGCATGCTCGTCCAGTCGATCGGCGGCGGCGGTGGCGTCGGCGGTCTCAATGTCGCGGCATCGGTCAACACCGGCACCGGCCCGGCCAAGACCGACGGCCTGGCGATTGCCGGCGGCCTTGGCGGCAAGGGCGGCACCGGCGCCGACGCCGGCGACGTCAGCCTGACCAGCAACGGCAATGTGTTCGTCAACACCGAAATCGCGCACGGATCCCGACGGCAACGTCACCTTCTCCGGCGTCGAGTTCGCCGACAGCGCGCCGGGCGTGGTCGCCCAGTCGATCGGCGGCGGCGGCGGCGCTGGCGGCATGAACATCACGGCCGCGATCGCGCCAAAGGGCAGTCCGATCGCGATCGGCATCGGCGGCACCGGCGGCGTTGGCGGCGACGCCGGCGACGTGACCGTGGTTCGCGGCTACGGCGACGACGGCGACACCGCGACTCCGCGGATCATCACCACCTTCGGCGACGGGTCGACCGGCCTCGCCGCGCAATCGATCGGTGGCGGCGGCGGCAACGCCGGCATGAACTTCGTCTTCGCCGCGACGCTCCAGGGCGAAGACAGCGACAACGTCGCCGGCATCTTCGCGGTCGGCGGCGATGGCTCGGCGGCCGGCAATGGCGGCGACGTCAACGTCCGCCACAATGGCGACATCCTGACCGATGGCGACGCCAGCGGTGGCACTTCTCGCGCAATCGATCGCGGGCGGCGGCGGCAACGCCAATTTCAACGTCGGGCTGGGCCTGGTCCGCAACGCGACCGCGCTGACGGTCGCGGTCGGCGGCGGCACCGGCGACGGCGGCACGGCCGGCAACGTCACGGTCGACCATATCGGTTATATCGAAACGCAAGGCGACCAGTCGAACGGCATCACCGCCCAGTCGCTCGCGGGCGGCGGCGGCAATGCGGCGATGAGCATGGCCCCGGCGCTGCTCGCCAAGAACAAGCTGCAGATCGGCATCGGCCGCGAAGGCGGCACCGGCGGCATCGCCGGCAACGTCCTCGTCACCGCCGACGATACGATCATCACCCACGGCAACGATTCGTCGGGCATCCTCGCCCAGTCGACCGGCGGCGCGGGCGGTACCAGCGGGTCCAACTCGATCTCCGGATCGGGCCGCAGCGGCACCGGCGACAATGCCAAGAGCTTCTCTGGCTCGCTGGCGGTCGGTCTCGAAGGCGGCGCCGGCGGCAAGTCGGGAACCGTGACGGTCGGCAACCATGCCGACATCAGCACCGAAGGCGACCGCTCGCGCGGTATCGCGGCGCAATCGATCGGCGGCGAAGGCGGCATGGGCGGCGGCGTCACCAACATCATCTTCCAGGACGCGGGCGCACTCGCCATTGCCGTTGGCGGCGGCGGCGGCTCCGGCGCGGTATCCGACAAGGTCACGGTGACCAACGACGCGCTGGTCATCACCGGCGGCGACGATTCCGACGGTATCCTCGCCCAATCGCTGGGCGGCGGTGGCGGCGCCGGCGGGCAGGCGATGACGCTCGACCTCGAGCTGCGCAAGCCCGGCAGCGACAAGGCGGCGACCACGGTCAGCGTCGCGGTCGGCGGCAAGGGCGGCAGCGGCGCCACCGCGGGCGACGTTTCGGCCACCAACACCGGAACCATCGCGACGGTCGGCGACCGCTCGTTCGGCATCCGCGCGCAGTCGATCGGCGGCGGCGGCGGCGTCGGCGGCGCAGTGGTCGGCGCGCACATCCAGGCCAACGGCACCGACAGCTCGCTCGACATCAACGTCGGCGGCGCCGGCGGCACCGGCAATGCGGCCGGCGATGTCGACGTCACCAACGAAGGCCTGATCTACACCACCGGCATCGACGCGGCCGGAATCAGCGCCAATTCGATCGGCGGCGGCGGCGGCGACGCCGGCGTGATCCTGGACATGTCGATTGGCGGCGGCGGCGAGAAGTCGAACACGCTGCGCGCCGTGTTCAACATCGGCGGCAACGGCGGCAGCGGCGGGACCGCCGGCGACGTGTCGGTCATCAACCGGCCGACCGATGCCGAAGACAGCGGCACCATCATTACCGAAGGCAATGGCGCCTACGGCATTTTCGCGCAGAGCCTTGGCGGCGGCGGCGGCAACAGCTCGTCGATCCTGTCGCTGACCGCGGCGGCCGGAAGCAAGGACAATGGCACTTTCGGGTTCAATTTCGGCGCCATCGGCGGCGACGGCAATACCGCCGGCAACGTCACGGTCGACAACAGCGGCCTGGTCCAGACGGCGGGCGACGGGCGCGCACGGCATCTTCGCCCAGTCGATCGGCGGCGGCGGCGGCAATGGCGGGCTCGTCATCGCCGCCAACCTGCTGATTGGTGCGCCGACCAGCGCCCCGCTGATCGCCATCGGCGGCGTGGGCGGCGACGGCGCCAATGCCGGCGACGTCACCGTCACCAACAGCGGCGAAATCCTGACCACCGGCGCCAATGCCGACGGCATCCTCGCCCAGTCGATCGGCGGCGGCGGCGGCAATTCGTCGATGGGCTTCGGCCTGACCGGCGAGCCCTACACTTTGGTCATCGGCAACGCCTTGTCGGCGATCGTCGGCGCGACCGGCGGCGGCACTGGCGGCGAAGGCGGCAACGTCACCGTCAACCACAGCGGCGACATCACCGTCCTCGGCGACGGCTCGCAGGCCATCGTCGCGGAAAGCATCAACGGCGGCGGCGGCACCATCAACCTGTCGTTCGACGGCATCACGACGCTCCCGGGCTTCGCTTATGGCGGGACCACCGATCCGTCGGCGCCGCCCGACCCGCTGGTGATCGCGCGCGCCGGCGCGGACGGCTCGACCAGCATGAACAGCGGCAAGGTGACGATCAATTCCAGCGGCACCATCGGCGCCGGCGGCGACAATGGCTCGGGCATCAACCTGCAGGCCATCGGCGGCGGCGGCGGCACCATCATGCTGCACAGCGACATCGTCACGCTCCACGACGACCTCTACACCGACCCGCAGCTCCCGCTCGCTTTCTCGGCGACGCTGGGCGGGCTCAACGGTGACGACAATCACGGCGGCGACCTCGACAGCAGCCACGACGGCTGAAATCGTCACCGATGGCACGGGCACGACCGGCATCCGGCTGCAGAGCGATCGGCGCCGGCGGCGGCTTGCTGTTCGTCGACGTCACCAGCGAAGATCCGTCGGAATTCGGCGGCGTCTATTCCGTCCTCGGCGCGACCAATTCGAACAATTCGGCCGGCGGCAATATCAGCCACCACCAGACCGGCTTCATCGGCACCGCGGGCGATTTCTCGGCCGGCGCGATCATCCAGTCGATCGGCGGCGGCGGCGGCTCCGCCCAGGTTATCGTCGGCACCCCGCCGGCGACCACGCTCAGCGTTGACGCGCAATTGCTGGCCTCGAGCTCGGCGCTGCCGTTGCTGCCAGTCCCGCTGTCGGCAACGACGGTGGACCTCGGCTCGATCGGCGGCACCGGCAATGACGGCGGCGTCATCGACCTGGTCTTCTCCGGCGGCTTCCAGACCGATGGCGACCACAGCCCGGGCCTGGTCGAACAATCGATCGGCGCCGGCGGCGGCGTCGAATTCGTCAGCGGTGACGACACGCCGCAAATCACGCTCGGCGGCAGCGCCGGGGCCGAGGGCAATGGCGGCGACGTCTCAATCGTCAATGCCGGCAATTTCCTCACCCAGGGCGACGGCTCGCACGCTTTGGTCCTGCAGACGATCGGCGGCGGCGGCGGCGCGGTGTTCGGCGACTTCACCAGCCCCGATCTGACGCTCAACACCGACAATGTCGGCGATGGCGGCGACATCGATTTCGTCCAGACCGGAAACGTCAACACGATTGGCGACGGCGCGTTTGGGATCATCGCCCAGACGCTCGGCGGCGGTGGCGGCTTCGTCGACGGTTTGTTCGCCGGTAACGCGGGCGGCGTTGGAACGCCGGGCTCGATTTCCTTCACCATTGCTGGATCGGTGCAGACCGAAGGCGTCGGCTCGAACGCGATCCTGATGCAGAGCATCGGCGGCGGCATCGGCGGCGACATCGACTATGTGCAGTCGGGCAACGTCATCACCATGGGCGACAACTCGCTCGGCATCATCGCGCAGAGCCTGGGCGGCAATGGCGGTTGGGTCGATGGCGACTTCAAGGCCGCGACCGGCACCGGCACCGCCGGCGACCTGACCTTCGACATCAGCGGCTCGGTGGTAACGCTTGGCAACGGCTCGCACGGCGCCTTGCTGCAAAGCATCGGCGGCGGCGATGCCGGCACCATCGACTATGCCGAATCCGGCGACATCATGACCAACGGCAACGGCGCGATCGGGATCATCGCCCAGGCGCTCGGCGGTGGCGGCGGCTATATCGACGGCAATTTCACGACTGCCGGCGGCACCGGCAACGGCGGCGCGATCACCTTCGACCTCACCGGCGGCATCCAGACCCTCGGCGACGATTCGCACGGGACGCTGTTGCAAAGCATCGGCGATGCCTCCGGCGCCATCGATTACACGCAGGCCGGAAACGTCATTACCCGCGGCGACAATTCGATCGGCGTCATCGCGCAGACGATCGCTGGCACCGGCGGCTATGTCGACGGCGAATTCAGCGGTATTGGCGGCGGCGGCACGGCGGGGCCGATCGCGTTCGACCTGACCGGATCGATCCAGACCAGCGGCGACGGCTCGCACGGCACGCTGCTGCAGACCATCGGCACCACCGCCGGCGACATCGGCTACAGCCAAACCGGCAACGTCATCACCGAGGGCGATGATGCGATCGGGATCATCGCCCAGACCATCGGCGGCTCTGGCGGCTATATCGACGGCAACTTCGTCGGCGATTCCGGCACCGGCACAGCGGGCGCCATCGACTTCGGCCTCATCGGCTCGGTCAACACCGACGGCACCGGCTCCCACGGCATCCTGCTCCAGACGATCGGCGGCGGCAATTCCGGCAACGTGGACTACAACCAGACCGGCGATGTCCTGACGCAGGGCAAGGACAGCATCGGCATCATCGTCCAGACGCTCGGTGGCGGCGGCGGCGTTGTCGACGGCGCCTACGGCAATGCGGATGGCACCGGCGATTCCGGCGCGATCGCCTTCGATCTCACCGGCACGGTTGAAACCAAGCGCGACGGATCGCACGGGCTGCTGCTGCAGACGATCGGCGATACCGCCGGCGCGATCGGTTACACGCAGGACGGCAACGTCCACACGCATGGCGACGGCTCGACCGGGATCATCGCCCAGACGATCAGCGGCAGCGGCGGTTACGCCGACGGCGATTTCTCCGGCGTTGGCGATGGCAACATCGCCGGGACGATCGCCTTCGACCTGACCGGCTCGGTGCAGACCCAGGGCGCGGGCTCGAACGGCGTGCTGTTGCAGACCATCGGCACGACCAGCGGAGACATCGGCTACAGCCAGGACGGCAATGTCGTCACCGGCGGCGCCAATTCGATCGGGATTATTGCCCAGGCGATTGGCGGCTCAGGCGGCTTCATCGACGGCGAGTTCGTCGGCGATGCCGGCACCGGCACCGGCGGAGCGATCGACTTCGCGCTCACCGGCTCGGTCCAGACTGGCGGCGACGGGTCCGACGGCGTCCTTCTGCAAAGCATCGGCGGCGGCGATTCCGGCGACATTGCTTACCTGCAGACGGGCGACGTCCTGACCGGCGGCGACAATGCCATCGGCATCATCATCCAGACGCTCGGCGGCGGCGGCGGAGTCATGGACGAAGGCTTCGGCGGCGCCGGCGGGACCGGCGATGCCGGCGACATCGCCTTCAACCTCACCGGGTCGATCGCGACCGCCGGCAACGGCTCGCATGGCGCCTTGCTGCAGACCATCGGCGACGGCGACGGCGGCAATATCGTCTATTCGCAGACCGGCGACACCATCACCGCGGGCGATGGCGCGATCGGGATCATCGCGCAGAGCCTGGGCGGCGGTGGCGGCTATTTCGCCGGCGACTTCGCCAACAATGGCGGGCCGGGCAACGCCGGGCTGATCGATTTCGCGCTTGCCGGTTCGATCTACACCGACGGTATCGGCTCGCACGGCGCGCTGTTGCAGAGCATCGGCGAGGTCAGCGGCGCCATCGACTATCACCAGGACGGCGATGTCGTGACCGGTGGCGACGGGTCGATCGGACTCATCGCCCAAACCATCGCCGGGACCGGCGGCTACGTCGACGGCGACTTCGTGGGCGATGCCAGCGGGGGCGCTTCGGGCTCGTTGACGGTCGACCTGACCGGCACGCTCCAGACGGCCGGAGCAGGCTCGCATGGCGCGCTGCTGCAGACCATCGGCACGACCAGCGGCGACATCGACTATCGCCAGCGCGGCAATATCGTCACCCAGGGTGCCGGTTCGATCGGCGTGATTGCGCAGACGATCGGCGGCTCGGGCGGTTACGTGGATGGCGGCTTCACCGGCCAGGCCGGGACCGGCACCGCGGGCGCGATCGCGTTCGATCTCCGCGGCACCATTCAAACCGTCGGCGACGGCTCCGACGGCGCGCTGCTGCAAAGCATCGGCGGCGGCGATTCCGGCGATGTCGGCTATGTTCAGCGCGGCGACGTCCTGACCGGCGGCGACGACGCCACGGGCGTGATTGTTCAGACTTTGGCCGGCGGCGGTGGCTTTGCCGACGGCACGTTCGCCAATGCTGGGGGCACGGGTAATGCCGGCGCCATCGCGTTCGATCTCCAAGGAACGGTCCAGACCGCCGGCAACGGCTCGGGCGGCGTGCTGCTGCAGAGCATCGGCGGCGGCAATGCCGGCGCCATCGGTTACACCCAGTCGGGTGACGTCCTCACCGCCGGCGATGACTCAATCGGGGTCGTCATCCAGTCACTGGGCGGCGGCGGCAGCTTCGCGGCCGATGCCTATGGCAATGCCGGCGGTACCGGCGATGCGGGCGCGATTGCGTTCGACCTGACGGGATCGCTCTATACCCAGGGTGACGGATCGCACGGCGCCGTGCTGCAGAGCATCGGCACCACGGCGGGCGACATCGGTTACGGCCAGGTCGGCGACCTGATCACGCGTGGCGACGATGCCATCGGGATCGTGGCGCAGTCGATCAGCGGCACTGGCGGTTACGCCGACGGCGCCTTCACCGGCCTCGGCGACGGTAGCGCGTCCGGCGCGCTGACTGTCGACATCAACGGCTCGATCCTGACCGAAGGCGCGGGCTCGCACGGCGCTCTGCTGCAGACCATCGGCGCTACCGCGGGAGCCATCGACTATAAGCAGGTCGGCGGCGTGATGACCGGCGGCGACGGCGCCATCGGCATCGTCGCGCAAAGCCTTGGCGGCGGCGGCGGAGTGGCCGACGGCGTGTTCGGCACCTCGAGCGGCAGCGGCAATGCCGGAGCGATCGCGCTCGACCTCACCGGCACGGTGTGGACCGAGGGCGACGGGGCGCATGGCGTCCTGCTGCAAAGCGCCGGCGGCGCTGACGGCGGCGACGGTGCTGCGATCGGCTACAGCCAGGCCGGAGACATCGCCACCTTGGGCGAGGGGTCGATCGGCCTCATCGCGCAAAGCATTGGCGGCGGCGGCAGCTTTGCCGGCACGTCCTTGGTCAGCGCAGGCGGTACGGGCAACGCGGCCGCGATCGGCGTCGAGCTCAACGGCTCGATTGCGACGATGGGCGGCGGCTCGAAGGGCGCGCTCCTGCAGAGCGTCGGTGGCGGCAATGCAGGCCCGATCAGCTTTACTCAGACGGGCAACGTGACGACCGAAGGCGACGGCGCCACCGGCATCACTGCGCAGAGCCTGGGCGACAGCGGCAGTGCGGGTGCAATCGGCGTCGCTTTGACTGGTTCGATTTCCACCGACGGCAACGGCGCGGATGGCGCACTGCTGCAAAGCATCGGCGGCGCCAACGGCGGCAGTGTCGACTACGACCAGGTCGGCAACGTCGTCTCACTGGGCGCCAATTCCACCGGCATTAGCGCGCAAAGCGTTGGCGGCGATGGAACCGCCGGAACAGTGACCATCGATGTCGATGGATCGGTCGTTGCGCCGGGCCTGAATTCGACGGCGATCTTCGCCCAGAGCGACGGCCCCGACGGTGCCGGCGACATCAAAGTCACCACCACCGGCGACGTCCGCGGCGGCAGCGGGACCGGAGCCGGCGTGCGGCTCGCCGGCGGCGCCGACAATCTCGTGGTCAGCAGCGGCACCCTGTCGTCGGTGTCGGGCCTTGCGATGGCGGCGGGCAGCGGCAACGATCGCCTGGAAAACACCGGGATCGTGGTCGGCAACCTCATCCTTGGCGGCGGCGTCAACAGCGTCCTCAATGCCGAGGGCGCGACCTTCGTCACCATCGACACGCTCGACCTCCAGGAGGGCGCCGGCAGCAGCGGCACCTTCACCAACGAGGGTGATTTCCTGCTTGGCCAGTCGGCGCCGAGCTTCCCGATCGACCTGCTTGCCGGGGAAACCTGGAACACGACGCTGGCGGGCGGTGCCGGGCTGGATATCGTTCCGGAATACGACCTTTACCTTGGCACAGACATCATCAGCCAGGTCGCCCTGGATGGATCGTTCATCCAGACCGCCACGGGCTACGACGCCTTCGATATCGCGTTCGGGCCGTATGCGTCCGACCGCGTCGACGTGACCGGCGATGCAACGGTCAACGGCCGCGCCGACATCCGCCTCATGTGGCTTGAAAACGCCGATCCGGTGCCGTTGTTCGCCACCGGCGGCGTCGGCATCGACAATGGCCTCGAGGTGCCGGACACGATCGCGCTCGACTACAAGATTCTGGCCGGAGATCAGGGCATCCTGCTCGCGTTCGACAGCGATTTCGGCCAGGATTTCCTGAATGCGAACGGCCAAGCGCTCGGCCATCACATGGACTCGGCGCTGCAGGTCGGCGGCGCGTCCGGGATTGGCAGGCTGATGGCGCTGCTCGGCAGCCTGTCGGCGCGGGCAGGAAGCGCTCTACGCCGATATCTTCGACGAGCTCGACCCGGAATCGCTGACGGTCCCGTCGTTGACCCAGTTCGTGACCGCGCGGCAGTTCGGGCAGCAGCTGTTCGGCTGCGACCAGGTGGCGCAGGCGCCGGACCGCACCTGCATCTGGGGCCGGGTCGGAATCGCCAGCATCGAGCGCAACAGCGACCGGGGCGACTATGCGTTCAAGCAGTCGGGCGGCGTGCAGCTGCGCGGCGGCGTCGACCAGCCGTTCGCCGATGGCTTCGCAGTCGCGGCGGCCTTCGGTTACGACGAAATCGGCCATCTCAACTTCGACGATGGCCGGGCGACGGGCGATGGCAATGCCATCCATGGCGGCGTGGGCGTGCGCAAGCTGTTCGGGCCCCTCGGTGCCGGATCGGCGTCGGTCACACTCAGTGCGGGTAGCCAGAGGAACGACCTGACCCGCAGCCAGACCATCTTCGTCACCGGCGAGGGCCATTCGCACTACACCACCAGCTACATGCAGGTGGGCGCGAACCTCGGCTACAGCTTCGACATGGGCCAGCTCTATGCGCGGCCGGAAATCGATGGGTCGGTGATCGGGCTGAAGCAGCATGCCTTCACGGAGCAAGGGCTGGAAGGCCTTGGCGTTGCCGGCGCATCGGACACGGAGTGGGTCACGACCGTCTCGCCGCACCTGACGTTGGGCATGAACATCAATAGCACGGCGCGCTTCTCGCTGACTGGCGGCGGCGTGTTCCACAACAAGGACGCGATCAGCCATCCGTTCCGCCTGATCGGCAGCGATGGTTCGTCCGACCCGGCGATGATCTCGACCCACTTCGACAAGACCGCGTTCATGGCCGGAGCGGACATGGCTGTGGTTGGCAGCAGCCGGGTGAGGTTCGATCTCGGCTACCGTGGCGAGTTCGGCAAATCGGTGACCTCGCACACCGCCCATGTCGACGTCAGGGTCGTGTTTTAAGGCCGGAGGAGCGCGAGCCGAAAGGTTGACAGGGTCACGGCCCTGCCATAGGCGGCTCGCTTTCCCGAGCGCTGCTTGCTTGCCTTGGCGTTCGCACGCGCGGGAACCGGATTTTTGAAGAAGAGAAGAGCCAATGTTCGCAGTCGTGCGCACGGGCGGCAAGCAGTATCGCGTCGCCCCCGGAGACAAGATCGTCGTCGAGAAGCTCGACGGCAGTGCCGGTGACAAGATCACGCTCGGCGACATCCTCCTCGCCGGGGAGGGCTCGAGCCTGAAGTCGACCGACGGCCTGACCGTCGCGGCTGAGATTATTGCCCAGGCCAAGGGCGAGAAGGTGACGGTGTTCAAGAAGCGCCGGCGCCACAATTATCGCCGCAAGAAAGGCCATCGCCAGCAACACACCATCCTGAAGATCGTCGCGATCGGCGATTATAAGGAAGAGAAGAAGGCCAAGCCGGCCAAGGCTGCGGCCAAGGACACTCCGGTGGCCGCGACCGCGGCGGCTGAAACCACGCCGACGGCGCCGGTCCCGGACAAGGCGCCTAAGGGCAAGGCCGAGCAGAAGCCCGCCGACACCAAGGTCGAGAAAACCGAGGTCGAGACCGATCAGCAGCGCTCAAGCGATGTCGCTGGCGAGCCGACCCCAAATCCGGCGCCGGACGACGACAAGGCCGCCAAGGGTAATGAGCCTGCTGGCAAGAACGCATCGGCCACGAAGGCCTCGGCGAAGAAAACCTCGGCCAAAACCCCGTCGACAAAAAATGCTGCACCTGCTAAGGCGGCAGCCAAGAAGTCACCGAAAGCGAAGTAATTCGACATGGCACATAAAAAGGCAGGCGGCTCGTCCCGCAACGGCCGCGACAGCGAGAGCAAGCGCCTCGGCGTGAAGAAGTTCGGTGGGGAAAATGTCCTCGCCGGCAACATCATCGTGCGCCAGCGCGGCACCAAGTGGCACCCGGGGACGAATGTCGGCCTGGGCAAGGACCATACGTTGTTTGCGCTCACGGACGGCTCGGTCGCGTTCCGAGACGGCAAGCTTGGTCGCAAATACGTCCACGTCATGCCGATTACGGAAGCGACAGCATAGGAACGGTCAGAAAGGGACCGTTCCCACAAGGGGCGGCCCGGACGAGATCTTTCGAGATCGAGACCAGATAAGGGAGAAGGGGAGCCCCGGAAGGGGTCTCCCCTTTTTTCATTGCCTTCTCCCGAAACTGTCATCGGCGGCTTTTATGCGGCCGATCGAGGGAGAAGGTTGATGTTCGCGAGAACAGCGAGACTGCTGCTGAGGCCCGGGTTCCCCGAGGATGCGCCGGCGCTTGCCGCCGCGATTGCCGACGAGACGATCGTCCGCAATCTGGCGAATGCGCCGTGGCCGTTTCGCATGCGCGACGCCGAAGCCTTCCTCGCCCGTCCGCGCGACCCGGTGCTGCCGTCGTTCCTGATTTTCGAGCGGACGCGCGGCGCCCCCCAGCTCGTCGGTTCGTGCGGGCTCGGTCGGCGGCCTTCCGGCGCGGTGGAGATGGGCTATTGGATCGCCCGCTCGCACTGGAGCCGCGGAATTGCCACGGAGGCCTGCACGGCGCTGGTCGACATTGCCCGCACGCTCGGGCTCGATACCCTCGAAGGCTCGCATTTCCTCGACAATCCGGGATCGGGGCGCGTGCTCGAAAAGCTCGGTTTCGAGCCGGTCGGGATTGTCGCGCCACGGATGAGCTGCGCCCGCGGCACCGAAGCTCCGGCGCGTCTAATGCGGCTTTCGCTCGCGACCTCCGTTCAAGCCGAGGAAGGCGAAGCGCTGGCGGCTTAAACCGCCAGCCGCACCTTTCGCGGAGGTTCGGTTCCGGTCGAAGCGTTCGCGTCGTAAGCGGCGAGCAAGTGGCGGTCGTCCTCGTTCCACGGATGAAAGCCGGGGAGGAAATAGCGCAGCCAGGCGCCCGCGATCTTGCGGAACATGCCGGGATAGACCCACAGATAAGCGAGCAGCTTCCATCTGGCCGCGACGCCGCTGACGCCATCCTGGCGCATCAGCTCGAGCGCACCTGCGGTGCGGTCGGTGACGAAGTGGCGGGTGATGTAGAGCATGACCTGCGCCTTGATCTTCCAGCGTTGCCAACGGCTCATATGGCGCGTGGCATGAAGCCAGGTATCGTAGGCGACGCCCTTATGCTCGATCTCCTCGGCCGCGTGCCAGCGCCACAAAGCGGCCGCTTCGGGGTCGGCGCCATGCGAGGTGGCGCGGATCGGCGAGCAGCTCGTGCGCGAGAATGGCCGTGAAATGCTCGAGGGCGGTGGTCGCCGCGAGGCTCGCGATCAGCGGCTTCGAACGCGTTTCCGCCAGCCTCTGGTCGACCTTTGCCTCCAGGCTGGACAAGTCGTAGCCGGATTCGAGCGCGCGGCGGTTAAACGCGTCATGCTCGCGGCTGTGGATCGCTTCCTGGGTGGTGAACGCCTTGATCTCGGACGCCAACCTCGCTGGGACGCCATCGCGGAAGGCACGCACGCTCTCGACGAAAAACGCTTCGCCCTTTGGAAAGGTCGTTGAGAGCGCGTTATAAATTGCGGTCGCTTCGACCCGTCCGCCGTGCCACAGTCGCGAGGCTGCGCCATGGCGGCCGAAGCGACGGTCGCGCGGGGTGATTTTCAGGTCGGCGGGGGTCGGATAAATCGTCGCGGTCATGACACGAAATTAGGGTTACTTACATTAATGTCAATAAAGCGGACGCGCCTGAGCCCGGAAGAAAGCCGATCCGTCGCGCTCGAAGCCGCGCGGGAACTCCTCCTGACCGATGGGCCTTCGGCCGTGACGCTGAAGGCCGTCTCCGCCAAAATCGGGCGGACCCACGCCAACTTGCTGCATCATTTCGGGTCGGCAGCCGAACTTCAGGGCGCCTTGGCTCGCTCGATCGCCGATAGTGTCACGACCAGCATCGCCGACGCCGTCGTCCGGGCGCGGAGCGGCGAGGCCGATGCTCGCGCTATCGTCGACGGCACCTTCGATGCGTTCGGCAAGCACGGGGCGGGGCCGCTCGCCGCCTGGATGATCCTGACCGGTAACCGCGATGCGCTGAACCCAATCCTCGACAAGATTCACGATCTGGTGGCGGAGCTCAGCGTCGGCCATGAGGATCATCAAGTCGCGCAAAGCACGTTGCTGCTGGTCTTAAATGCGCTCGGCGACGCGTTGCTTGGTCCGGCCATTGCCGATGCTCTTGGCCTGCCGCACGATACCGCGCGCGAGCTTGCCGCCGAGCGGCTGCGAGCGCGGATCGAGGCCGCGAAGTCCGTTGGCTAGGCGGTCGCGCCGGATCTTCGGACCGACCCGGCTGCGCGCGGCCAATTCGGTCAAGCAATTAGCGGAAGAGCTTGGGCCGGGCATCGTCACCGGCGCCGCAGACGACGATCCCAGCGGCATCGCCACTTACTCGCAGGCCGGCGCCCGCTTTGGCTACGGACTGCTGTGGACGATGCTGCTTACCTATCCGCTAATGGCGGCGGTGCAGCTGGTCAGCGCTCATATCGGGCGGGTCACGGGGGCCGGGCTGGCAAGCAATTTCCGCCGGCTGTTTCCGCGGGCCGTCGTGTCGACCATCGTCATGATCCTGCTCGTCGCCAACATCTTCAATATCGGCGCCGATCTCGCGGGCATGGCCGCCGCGGCGCAACTGGTCGTGGGCGGCGGAAGCCACATCTTCGTGCTGGTCTTTGCCCTGCTGTCGGGCGTGCTGCAGCTCTACGTCCCGTACAAACGCTACGCCCGGGTGCTGAAGTGGCTGACGCTCAGCCTGTTTGCCTATGTCGGGGTAGTCCTGCTGGTGCATGTCGACTGGCGCGAGGCGGGGCTGGGCATGATTTGGCCGCGCGATCTCGGCAAGGGCGCCGTGCTGACCATCGTCGCCCTGTTCGGCACCACCATCAGTCCCTACCTCTTTTTCTGGCAAAGCTCTCAAGAAGCCGAGGAGATTGCGACCGATCCCGAGCAGAAGCCGCTCAAGGCTTCGAGCCGGCGGGCCGCCGATGGCCAGTACCGCCGCATCCGCGTCGACACGTTGCTCGGCATGGCGCTTTCGAACCTGATCGCATTGGCGATCATGCTCGCAACGGCGGCGACTTTGAATGCCCGCGGAATCACCGAGATCCAGTCCGCCTCCGATGCGGCGCAGGCGCTGCGCCCGGTCGCGGGGCATTTCGCTTCGCTGCTGTTCGCGGTCGGGATCATCGGTACCGGCATGCTCGCGGTACCGGTGCTGGCCGGCTCCGCCGCCTTTGCGGTCGGTGAAACCCAACATTGGAAGATCGGCCTTGAATATAAGCCGAGCGAAGCGGCGCGGTTCTACGCGGTGATCGTCGTTGCGATCGGGGTCGGTGTGCTGCTCGACTGGTCGAATTTCGATCCGATGAAGGCCCTGTTCTGGAGTGCGGTGCTGAACGGCATCGCCGCTGTTCCGATCATGGCGGCAATGATGGTCGTTGCCTCCAGCCGAAAGGTCATGGGCAAGTTCGCCGAGCATTGGCCGCTGCTGCTGTTCGGCTGGGCGGCAACCGCCGTGATGGCCGCCGCTTCCCTGGCAACCTTCGCCGGGCTTTTCACCTAAGCGGCACCTTATCGTTGGCCTTGCGTTACGGACGCCATGCGCAAGTTCTTTTCCGACATCGCGTCCAAAACGGCCGTGTGGATGGGCCAGCCGGGTGCGTTCATCGGCGCCGTCGCCGCCTGCATCATCTGGGCCGTTTCCGGCCCGATCTTCAACTATTCGGACACGTGGCAATTGGTGATCAACACGGCGACGACCGTGCTGACCTTCCTGGCCGTGTTCCTGATCCAGAATAGCCAGAACCGTGACGGCGCCGCCATCCAGGCCAAGCTCGACGAACTCCTGCGCGCGGTCGACAAGGCGCGCGACCAATTCATCGGCATCGAGCATCTGAGCGATCAGCAGATCGAACTTGTTCGCGCGGCGCTTGAACGGAAGGCGAAACAGCTGAAGGGCGAAGGCAAGCAACAGACTGCCGACGACACGGTCGACCGCCTGCTCGATCGCTTCTAGCGACTGCTCTCGTCGCCGTTGGAATCTCCGCCAAGCGCGCGATCAGCTTCATCGATGGCCCGCAACAGCTGGCTAAAGTTCGGCGCCTCCTCGACCGGCCAGATGCGGTCGAAGGTGGGGCCGAGAAGGCTGAGGTCGTGCTTTGTCAGCAGGCCGATCGCGACGATCCGTTCCTGCATAATGTGTGACTCCTGACGCCTTTCGGCAAAAACGCATTCAAACCGATGTGGTGCCTTAGTGTTTCACGTCATAACCAGTTGGTGATCCAGAAAAGCTAGGCGATCGTCCCCTAGCTTCCCCTACGGGCCTCCTTGGCCTAACCGGTGGAGCGATGCATTTCCTCGATCAGGCGAAGATTTTCGTGCGGTCGGGCGCGGGCGGCCCCGGGGCAGTCAGCTTCCGGCGCGAAAAGTTTGTGGAATTCGGCGGCCCCGACGGCGGCGACGGCGGCAAGGGCGGCGACGTCGTGTTCGAAGCCGTGCCCGGCCTCAATACGCTGATCGATTTCCGCTACACCCAGCATTTTCGCGCGCCGCGAGGGAAGGGCGGCTCGGGCTCCAACCGCACCGGCGCCGGGGGCAGGGACCTGGTCATCAAGGTTCCCGTCGGGACCCAGGTCCTTGCCGACGATGAAGAACGCAGCTTGCTTGTCGACCTCACGCATGAGGGCCAGCAAGTGACACTGCTCAAGGGCGGCCTGGGCGGGCGCGGCAACGCCAGTTACAAGACATCCACCAACCGCGCGCCGCGCCAGCACCAGACGGGGGAGGCGGGCGAAGAGCTGTGGCTGTGGCTGCGGCTGAAGCTGCTCGCCGACGTCGGCCTGCTCGGCCTGCCCAACGCCGGAAAGTCGACCTTCCTCAACTCGGTCACCAATGCCGACGCCAAGGTCGGCGACTATCCCTTCACCACCCTCCGTCCGCAGCTCGGCGTCGTGCGCCACAAGGGGCGAGAATTCGTCATCGCCGATATTCCGGGCCTGATCGAAGGGGCGGCGGAAGGCGCGGGCGTCGGCGACCGCTTTCTTGGCCATGTCGAGCGCACGCGGCTGCTGCTGCACCTGGTCGATGCAGCATCGGAGGATCCAGTCGAAAGCTGGCGGGTCGTGCGCGGGGAGCTCGAGGGATATGGCGCCGGCCTCGACGAAAAGACCGAGATCATCGCGCTGACCAAAGCCGACCTGGTCGATGACAAGGTCCGCGCCAAGACGGCCAAGGCGCTCGAAAAGGCATCTGGTGCGCCCGTCTTCCCGATCTCCGCCCCGCTCGACGAAGGGATTGGGCCGTTGCTCGACACGCTGATCGAACGGCTCGGGACAGAGGCAGGCGAAATGGCTGAAGACGAGTTGGCGTCACAAGGGAGCTGGTCGCCCCTATGAAGCTGGCGATTACCGGCGGAACGGGATTCGTCGGCGGTCATCTGCTCGATGCCGCGCTGGGGGCGGGCCACCAGGTCAAGGCGTTGACCCGCCGCGAGCAACCTGAGCGCGAGGGTCTGACCTGGGTCATGGGGGACCTCAACGACCGCCATGGGCTCGAGCGGCTGGTCGACGGGGCCGAAGCAGTGATCCACGTCGCGGGCGTCATCAGCGCGGGCACTGCCGCGGCATTCGAACTCGGCAACGTGACGGGAACCTTGTCGATGCTCTCCGCCGCGACGGCGGGCGGAATCCACCGCTTCGTTCACGTTTCTTCGCTCGCCGCGCGCGAGCCCAAGCTGTCGCTCTATGGCGCTTCGAAGGAGCGCGCGGAGGGGCTGGTGATGAGCTCAGGCCTCGACTGGGCCATCGTTCGTCCGCCCGCCGTCTATGGCCCTGGTGACCGCGAGACGCTCGAGTTGTTCCGGATGGCGAAGCTCGGGCTGATGCTGATGCCGCCCAAGGGCCGGGTCTCGGTGATCCACGTTGACGACCTCTCTCGGCTGCTGCTCGCGCTCGCCGCCCCGGATGCACCGGCGAGCTGCCTGACGGAGCCGGATGACGGCAAGCCCGGCGGCTGGACCCACCGCGAGTTCGGCCGGGCGCTCGGCGATGCGGTCGGAACCAAGCCAACGATCGTTTCTTCGCCTGGGCTTCTCCTGCGCCTCGCGGCCCGTGCCGATCAGCTCGTGCGGCGGGAAAAAGCGAAGCTCACGGTCGACCGGGCCGCTTATTTCTCGCACCGAAACTGGGTGGTCGAGCCCAAGCGAAGCTGCGCGGCTGGCCTATGGCGGCCCGAGATCGATACGTCTCAAGGCCTCAGGGAAACCGCCGACTGGTATCGGCTGCAGGGCTGGCTTTAGGCCAGCTGGACCGCGCTCGCCATGTAGGCGCGAGCGGATTCGATCACTTCGGCGCCGAGCGGCGTCAACCTGCCCCCGTCCCGGATGACCTGGTCGCCGACGTCGAAATTGCGCCGGTGCGCGGCAAGGTCGGCGAGGGCCGCCTCGCGCTCTCGTTCGTCGAGTACGCCGGCATCCAGCAGCTGTGACACGGTGAGGTGCATGCGGGCCACGACATAAGTGGCGTGGAAGACGCCATCCATCGGGCGCGGATCCTTGCGCAAGGGCGAGCTGAACAGCTCCTCGTCCGGATTATCCACCAGCGATCCCGACGAGCAGAAGCCGAACAGCAGGTTGTGCCCGCTTTCGTGGGCGAGGGCCTGGGCCGTATCGAGGACGTTGTTCTGGCCGCGGCCGTTGATCAGCATTGCGCCCCACATCATGTATGAGGATGCGCCGTCGAAGGTCAGGGCCTTGGGGTCTTCGGGACCCTCGGCAATGACGATTTCGCTCAGCAGCGCCCGAATTTCCGCGGCCATCTCCGGAAAGCCGCGGTCGAGCAGGTCGAACGCCTGCTCAATTCTGTGTTTGGTTGCGGCGAATAACTCGGGGCTCGGCTCGGTCGCCATGTCCAGATCAGTCATCAGAAAGCGCCGCAGCCGCGATAGATCGGCCGGATCGCGCTGTTCGACCGTCTTGACGATAGTGCCCCCGACCCGCGGTTGATTGAGGATTTCGCCAGCCAATTGCCGCGCGCGATCCAGGTCATCGTCCTCGAGCGAGAGGACCATGTCATAGTAAATCGCGAATAAGTTGGCCGGCTGGCGACTGCCGCGGATATCGGCGACCAGCCGGGCCGCCTCGGCCGAATCGACATCGAGCGGACTCGCCGAGTTCGCTGAACATATAGTCCAGCGTGTCGGCGAGCCGCTCGCGCATTTGCCGGTCGAGCGCCTCGCCGCGCGCGGCGCTCGGCTCAAATTCCATTATCAGTCCCTGTAGTGGCCTAAACTCAGGCCTTGAGGCCGGGCTTGCTGCCGATCTTGGCGCCGAGCTTACCCGAATGCCGCACCGTCGAACGCTGGTCCGTAACCTGCTCAAAACCAAGCATCCGCGACCAATCCAGCTTCGATCCAATCCGCTCCATCGCTATTTTCCTTGGTCCTGTAAGGCCGACGATCAGCCGTCGTGCCGTTGGCGGCTAGCCCTTAACGCCTGCCTTGTTGCCAATTTTGCCACCGACCTTTGCGCTGAGTGTGATGGTTTTGCGCGCGGTTGAGCGGCGGTCAACGATTTGCTCGAACCCGAGCATCCGCGACCAATCGAGCTTTGATCCAGTCTCCATTGAAAGTCTCCTTACCGAACGGTGGGATCAGTTCTTGAGGCCGGATTTCACGCCAAGCTTGGTGCCAACCTTGCCGCCAACCTTCGTGCCCAGCTTCGTCGCGCTGCGCGTCGTCGAGCGCTGGTCCGAGATCTGCTCGAAACCGAGCATCCGCGTCCAATCCAGCTTCGCAATCCCCTGCATTGACACTCTCCTAGTCGAAACTCTTATCACGGATTTCCGTGCAGGGCTGTAGTTGGTATGCGCACACGCCGAGATTGCAACGATTTTTGTTATACGGGGCATACGCGTGATCTTCATCGTCACTACTCAGCCACACAGCTACACGCACAAATGCCTGCTTGAAGAGCCCGGGCTGAAAGTCCGGTTGGCCAGCTATGGGAAGCTCGAACAGAATAAGGAGCGACTGCCGGCGGGGACGTACATATTCACGGACCTCGACCGTCTGCCCTTACCCAGCCTTCAGGCGGCCGCGCGGCGTTACCGCGAGCTTCGCGACAAGGGGTTTCGAGTGCTCAACGACCCCGCCCGCGCGATGAAGCGTTTTGGACTCCTCCGCGCGCTCAATCGCGCGCAAATCAATGATTTCGACGCCTATTCGCTTAAATCGCTGGATCGGCCGAAGCGCTGGCCGGTCTTCCTCCGCCTCGAGGGCGATCACCAGCGTCCGCTATCGGGCTTGCTGAACACGCCCGAGGAGCTGGACGAGGCGCTTCAATCCGCAATGGATGCCGGCGTCCTGCGCTCGGCCCTGATCATCATCGAATATGCGGCCGAGCCAGTGAGCGCCGGCCTGTTTCGCAAATTGTCCGTTTTTCGCGTCGGGGACCAGATGCTCGGCTACACCTGCGTCCATGATAACCAATGGCTCGTGAAATATGGCAAAAAGGGAATCGCGACAGAGGAGATGTACGAAGAAGAATATCGCTTCGTTGCCGATAACCCGTTTGGACCGGAGCTTCGGAAGGTGTTCGACCTTGCCGGGATCGAATATGGCCGGGCCGACTTCGGCCTGGTCGGCGGCAGGCCGCAAATCTACGAGATCAACACAAATCCCAACATGAAGTTGACCGATCCCGCCGCCGTCAATCGGCGCCGGAACGACAGCACCGAACTGTTCAGAGTGAACTACATTGCCGCCATGCAGGCCATCGACACGGCCAGCGCAGCGCCCCGCGCACGCGCGCGGAGCGCGGCGCGATGAGGCGGCACTATATCCTCGACAGCGCTGCCGCGTTGCTCGGCGTTGCGCTGATCATCGTGACCGCGGTCCACATCACCGGCAATGCGCCCGCGACGCACGTCGACGAGCTCGCATTCGCTTCCGCGGTCCTGTTCATCGTCACGTGCTTGCTGTCCCACCGTGGCATCGCCAAAAACGACGATCGCTACGAGGTGATCGCCGATAAGGTTTACGCCTCGGCGATCCTGTTGCTGCTCGCTTCTGTCCTGAGCTTCTGGTTCTAAGCGCCCCAATCACGCCGCATTGCGTTGCGAAAGCGGGCCTGCACGATTAACCAGCCGAGCCATGTCCGACCGCCAGCAAACCTTCGCCAAAGTTTCCGAACTCATCGAGCCCTTCAACAAGAAGGGCGCGACGGTGACGGAAGCGACGCGCTTCGCCCAGGATCTCGAATGGGACAGCCTGACCGTGCTCGATTTTGTCGCCAACATCGAAGACGAGTTCGACGTCATCATCAGCATGAACATGCAGGCGGAGATCGAGACCGTCGGCCAATTGGTCGACGCGCTCGAAAGGCTCGTCGCCGCCAGGAACTCCTGAGCTTGGCTGACCTCTTTTCCAAGTTCGATCCAATCATCCAGCAGCGCGAAACGCTGCTCGCATCAGGCGTTACCGATCCCTTCAATCTGACCATGGAAAGGGTCGAAAGCCCGACCGTCGCCATCTGCAACGGCCGCCGGACGATCCTGCTCGGCACCTATAATTACATGGGCATGACCTTCGATCCCGACGTTATCGCGGCGGGCAAGCAGGCGCTCGAGGATTTCGGTTCGGGGACGACCGGAAGCCGCGTCCTCAACGGGACCTATGCCGGCCATCGCGCGGTCGAGGAGGCGCTCAAGGACTTCTACGCCATGGATCACGCCATGGTGTTCTCAACCGGCTACCAGGCCAATCTCGGCGTAATTTCGACCATCGCGGGCAAGGAGGACTATATCGTCCTCGACATCGACAGCCATGCTTCGATCTACGACGGCTGTGCGCTGGGCAACGCCCAGATCGTCCCGTTCCGCCACAATGACCTGGAAGCGCTCGAGAAGCGCCTCAAGCGTATTCCCGAGGGCGCGGGTAAGCTGGTTGTTCTCGAAGGCGTCTATTCGATGCTCGGCGACATCGCGCCGCTGAAGGAAATGGTCGCCGTCTCCAAGGCCAATGGCGCGATGGTGCTGGTCGACGAGGCGCATTCGATGGGATTCATCGGCGAGCACGGCCGTGGCGTTGCCGAGGCCCAGGGAGTGCTCGACGACGTCGATTTCGTGATTGGGACCTTCTCCAAGTCGGTCGGCACGGTCGGCGGCTTCTGCGTCTCCAACCATCCCAAGTTCGAGATTTTGCGGCTCGTCTGCCGCCCCTATGTCTTCACCGCTTCGCTGCCGCCGTCGGTGGTTGCGACCGCCGCGACCTCGATCCGCAAGCTGATGAACAGCGCCGACAAGCGCGCCCACCTCTGGGAAAACAGCAAGCGCCTTCATGCCGGTCTCAGGCAACTTGGCTTCACGCTCGGCACCGAAGAGCCCCAGTCGGCGATTATCGCGGTGATCATGCCCGACCTGGAAACCGGCGCGGCGATGTGGGAAGCGCTGCTGAAGGAGGGGCTTTACGTCAATCTAGCCCGCCCGCCGGCCACCCCGGCCAACATGACCCTGCTGCGTTGCTCGCTCTGCGCGCTGCATACCGAAGACCAGGTCGGCGAGATCCTCGGCATGTTCGCTGCGGCAGGCCGTGCAACAGGTTGCATAAACTGACGGAACCAACTGGAACGTCTGGGTTTCGCCCAATGGTTAACAGGGCTAAAAAGGACGGATGACCGGGGACGAAGAGCAGCAGGCTCGCTTCGATTGGCGGGGTGGGGGCGCCGCGGCCGCGGGGCTGGTCGCAGCCTTGGTGCTGATCGCCATGGTCTTCCTGGTGAAGTTCGCCAACGATGCCCGCGAGCAGGCCCTGGCCGCCGAGCGCCATACCTACGACGTCGCCCTCGTCGTTCGCAACGTCAGCGCCAACGTCTCGCGCGCCGAGGCGGCGCTGTCGCGTTTCGTACTCGACGAGAACGTCAAGACGAGCGGCAACATCTACGCCACCGACTGGCAGATGGCGGGCTATCAGATCGACCAGCTGCGGAGCCTGACGCGCGACAGCCCCGAGCAGCAGAAGCGCGTTCACGACCTCCGTGATCTCTACCGCATACGGGACGGCGAGCTGGCCCTTGCCGCGCGCGCCGCGCTGGCCAAGGAGGGCGAGGCCGGAATCAGCTATTTCTATCAGGCGGCGACGACCGGCACTGGCAAGGCTCTCGACGACAAGCTCGAGGAAATCATCCGCGCCGAGCGCTCGGCGCTGGGCGAGCGCATCGAGCAAAGCCAGATCTTCTCGGCCCAGGCGGATCAGTTCACCAACTATTTGAGCTGGCTCGGCATCCTCGTCGGGCTTGGCGGAATCATCCTTGGCGTCATCGCCGTTCAGGCTGTGCGCCAGAGCCGCGCGACCCGCCGCCAGGCCGATAGCGAAACCGAGCGCGCCGAGGCATTGGAGCAGGCCGTTCGCGACCGTACGCAGGAACTGTGGGAAACCAACCAGGCGCTAAAAGCCGAGGCCGAGGAACGCCAGGCAGCCGAGGCCCAGCTTCGCCAGGTGCAGAAGATGGAAGCGGTCGGCCAGCTGACCGGCGGCATCGCGCATGACTTCAACAACATGCTGGCGGTCGTCGTCGGCGGCATCGACCTTGCGCTCCGCCGCCTCAATGGCCCTCGGCGCGAAATCTCCACTCATCTCAACAATGCGATGGAGGGTGCCACCCGCGCCGCCGCTTTGACCCGCCGCCTGCTGTCCTTCGCGCGCTCCGAACCGCTGTTGCCCGAGCGGGTGGACAGCAAGGAGCTGATTGGCGGCATGTCGGAGCTTCTCGACCGGACGCTCGGCGAGCGCATCAAGGTCCAGGTCAAGCTCGCGCCTGACACCTGGCCGACTTACGTCGACCCCCACCAGCTTGAAAATGCGATCGTCAACCTCGCCGTCAACGCCCGCGACGCGATGGACGGCGAGGGGCTGATGCGCATCACGACCGAGAATGTCCGGCTCGCCGCGAACGAGGTCGGCGACGTCCAGGCCGGCGAATATGTGAAGATCAGCGTCACCGACACCGGCTGCGGAATGCCGCCCGACGTGCTCGAGCGCGCCTTTGAGCCCTTCTTCACCACCAAGCCGGTCGGCAAGGGGACCGGCCTCGGCCTGTCGCAAATCTTCGGCTTCGCTCACCAGTCGGAAGGCGAAGTCGGGATCGAAAGCACCGTCGGCAAGGGCACGAGCGTTTCGATCTACCTGCCGCGGACGGAGGTCGCCGCATCGGTGCGCGTTCACCCGGCCGTCCGCCAGGCCGATGCCGACGCCCATGTGCCTGGCGCCCGCATCCTGCTGGTAGAAGACGATCCGCGAGTCCGCACCGCGACCATCGGTGCGCTGGAAGACCTCGATTATGATCCCGTCGCTTGCAGCAGCGGCGCCGAAGCAATCGAGCGATTCGAAGGGCAGGTGTTCGACCTGGTCATCAGCGACGTCATCATGCCGGAAATGACCGGTCCCGAGCTGATCCGCCATTTGAAATCGACCCAAAGCCGCGACTTCGCGGTGCTGTTCGTCACCGGCTTCGTTGGCGAGGGAGAGAGCGACGACCTGCGCGGCTATGAGCTGCTGCGCAAGCCGTTCACGGTCGGTGCGCTGGCCAGCGCGGTTGCCGCGGCACTGTCGAGGGACCGGGATCCGCCGCGCAAACCGGCCGCGGTCGCCAAGGGCTGAGGCGCGGCCTCCCGGCCATTCATCACCACACGTGCAGGAAGCGACAGGAACTCGCTGATCGTTCGCGGCGGCGCGATGTCAGCGACACCGACCTTGGGCCACTCACCGGGAGCCGGATCGTAGGCGGTGCCGAACAGCCGGTCCCAGATGCTGAAGCAAATGCCGAAATTCTTGTCGAAATGCTTCGGTTCGAGCGAGTGATGGATGCGGTGGTAGCGGTTATCGACCACCACCTTGCGCAGCGGACCGAAATGAACGTCGATCGGCGAGTGGATGTAGATCGACAGGACGGTCATCACGAAGCCGACTGCCCAGGGCGTCTGCTGCGGGCCGAACTGGACGAAGCTGAGCGGGAAGGAGACGCACAGCATGTTGATCCAGACCTGGCCCGGATGGCCAATGTCGTTGGCGGCGTGAAGCTCCGTGGGCGAATGATGGACGGCGTGGATCGGCCAGAACCAGGCATGCTCGGCGCGATGGCGCCAGTAAGCGAGGAAGTCGCTGGCCATGACCAGGATTGCGACCTGGACCGCGAAGGCAGCCGCGCCCAAGGGCGTCAACCAGGTCCACAGCGGAATGCTGATCGCCTTTTCAATGCCGATGAGATGCCACAGCTTCTGAAGCGGCCACACCAGGCTTGGGCTCATCAGGCCGAGAACCGCGTTCATCGCCAGCCCCGGGATGCGCGCGCGCAGCGAATAGCGCTCGATCACCGCGATCTGCTCGATGACGATGCATACGAAGATCGGGAACAGGCCGATGAACAAGGCCAACCCCAATATTCCGCCAAGTTCGCCGATCAGGCTCAACAGTTCCTCCACGCGTCCACGCGAGGCTTGAGTAGGCGAAAAGCGGTTAAATCTTGGTGATCAGGGGAGAGAACCGTTCAGTTTGGGAATGAAATCGGCCGCATGTCGGCTATAGACGGCGGCGCATGGCCGGGGACCTTGGACTTTGCCGCAATGGGCTTGATCGACCGCTATCTCGGGCGCTCCATCGCCGTGCCCTTGATCGGCACGCTGCTGCTCGCCTCGATGCTCCTGGTGCTCGACCAGATGCTGCGGCTGTTCCAATATGTCGTCGATGCCGGCGGCCCAGTCAGCGTCGTCTGGCGGATGCTCGCCAATTTGCTCCCCGAATATCTTTCGCTTGGCATCCCGATTGGGCTGATGCTGGGTATCCTGCTCGCCTTTCGCAAGCTGGCTCTGTCGTCCGAACTGGACGCCTTGCGCGGCATTGGCGTCGGCTACACCCGATTGCTGCGCATGCCCTTCGCTTATGCGATCCCGCTCGCGGCGTTAAATCTCGTCATCGTCGGCTATCTCCAGCCCTATGCGGAATATCGCTTCAAAAGCCTGACATTCGAGCTGAAGTCCGGGGCGCTTGGCGCGGCGATCAAGGTCGGCGAGTTCAACCGGCTGGGAAAGCGGCTGACCCTGCGTATCGACCGGAGCGAGAAGAAGGGGACGCAGCTCCACGGGATTTTCGTCGAATCGCAGGACAGCAAGGGGATGACCGTCGCCGCAACCGCGCAAAACGGCCGTTTCCTTGCAACCGACGATCCCGACACCATCCTGTTCCGGCTCGAAAAGGGCCGCCTGATCCAGGACAGCCCGCAATTCACCACGCCGCGGACGCTGGCGTTCGACAGTTACGACCTGCCGATCAGCCTGCCCGTCATCAACCAGTTCCGCGGCCGCGGCGGCGGCGAAGTCAACGAACTCAACCTCACCGAGCTGTTGGCCAGGGGCTATGGCAGTATTCCTGTCACCCATGCCCAGCGGCTGGAGGCCCAGGCCTTGCTCAATTACCGGCTGGTGGAAGTGCTGATGATGCTGATGCTGCCGTTCCTGGCGGTCGCGCTTGCCGTGCCGCCCAAGCGAAGCTCGTCGTCGCTCGGCATCTTCATCTCGATCCTGATCATCGTCGCCTATCACAAGGTCAACCAATATGCGGAATCCGCCGCGGCGCATGGGCGAGTGAATGCGATCCTCGGCTTGTGGCTGCCGCTGCTCGGCCTGTCCGCGGTCATCCTGTGGATGTACCACGTGCTCGCCAACAAGCCCGGCGGACAGCCGATCGGCGCGCTCGAGGTCTATGCCGGCAAGGCCGCGAAGGCGCTGCGCCGCTTGATTCCGCAGTTTCGCAACCAGCCTGGCGCAGAGGCCCAGACGGCGTGATCAACGTCTCCTTCTTTCCCTCGCGCCGGCTGGCTTTCTACATGGCCAAGCTGTTCGTCACGCGGACCTTCGCGGTCCTGGTGATGCTGGTGCTGGTGCTGATGACTCTCGACCTCCTCGGCCAGGCGGGGAAGATTCTCGCCGTCCCTGGCAACACCGACGCGGACCTGTGGCGCTACGTGATCCTGCGCATCCCGCCGCTCATCTCGCGATTCCTGCCCTTTTCGGCGTTGCTTGGCACGCTCATCGCCTTCGTCACGCTCAACCAGAACAGCGAAGTGGTGGCGATGAAGGCCGCGGGCCTGTCGGCGCACCAGATCCTGGCGCCCTTGATCATCGCCAGCCTGGTGCTCGCCGGCGCCTTGTTCGCCTTCAACGAGACGGTGGTGGTCAAGTCGGCGCGCGTGGTCACGGCCTGGTCCGACAACGATTACAAGCCGATCCCGCCCGAAAGCGGCATCCTCAGCCGGGTGTGGCTGCTTCAGGGGGACGACCTGATCAAGGCCGGGATTGTCTCCGGCCATCCGCCCAATCTTTCGGTCCAGCAAATTGCCATCTACGACCGCGGCGGCGGCGTGCTGCAGCGCATCGTTACTGCAGCGCGTGCATTGCCCCGGCCTCGTGAAGGCGACTGGCTGCTCCAGGACGTCCGCGTTTACGATGCAAACATGAACGTCGTGCGCAGAGCCTCGCAAATGCCGGCGATGCGGGGCGTGACGCCGAACCAGTTGACGCTTGCCAAGGTCGATCCCAACGATCTCGATTATTGGACGCTGCGCAGCCGCACGGACGAGCTCGAAGCGGCCGGGCGCCCGACTGACGAGGCGCGGGCCGGGCTTGCCCACAAGATTTCGAGCCCGCTGTCGACGGTGCTGATGCCGCTGCTCGCCGCCGTCGCCGCGTTCGGTCTCGCCCGCTCGGGGCAGGTGCTGGCGCGCGCCGCCATGGGCATGGCGCTGGGCTTCACTTACTTCGTCGCCGACAATTTCAGCCTGGCAATGGGCAATGCCGGGGCCTACCCGCCCCTGATTGCGGCCTGGGCGCCGTTTTTCCTGTTCCTGCTGATCGGCGAAACGGTCCTGATCCGAACCGAGGAATGAGCGGCTAGAGGCGCACCAGCATCTTGCCGGTGTTGGCACCGCTGAACAGGCCGAGGAAAGCCTCGGGCACGTTTTCCAACCCCTCGACGACAGTCTCGCGCGATTTGACCACGCCGCTCGCTACCCAAGGTGCCATCTCGGCGTAGAACTCGGCCATGCGCGGCTGGTAATCGAACACTAGGGAATCCCTTCAACCGGATGCGCGCGGCAATGATCCGCTGCACGAAACGGAAGCTGGCCGGAGTTACGTCGTTATAGTTCTGGATCATCCCGCAGATAGCGAAGCGGGCGTCGTTGCGTGCAAGCGCGAAAGCGGCGTCGAGGTGGTCGCCGCCGACATTGTCGAAATAAACGTCGATCCCTTCGGACGCCGCTGCGCGCAGGCTTTTAAGGATCGGACCGGCACGATAATCCACGACGGCGTCGGCGCCGAGCGAGCGCACGAATTCGCATTTCTCAGTCCCGCCCGCCGACCCGACGACCGTCATGCCCTTGGCCTTAGCTACCTGGACCGCGACCGAGCCCACCGCCCCGGCGGCCGCGGAAACGAAGGCGATGTCGCCGGCCTTAGCGGAAGCCGCATCGAGCAAACCGAAGTATGCGGTCGCACCTGTGATGCCGAGGACGCCTAGGAACTTTTGCGGCGCGGCTTCAAGGTCAGGGAGCTTGATTGCCGCGCGCGTGGAGATCACCGCTTCGTCGCGCCATCCGGCCATATGCTGAACCAGATCGCCGGCGGCGAAGCCCTCCGCAGTGCTCGCCACGACCTCGCCGATCGCGCCGCCTTCGAGCTGCTCTCCGATTTGGAAAGGCGGGACATAGCTTTTCACGTCGTTCATTCGGCCGCGCATGTAGGGATCGACCGAAAGCCAGCGGTTGCGCACTTGGATCATGCCCTCGCCCAGCGCCGGCAGGCTCACGTCCTTCAACTCGAAATTATCAAGCGTCGGTATGCCGCTAGGGCGGCTTTTCAAGTGCCAGGCTTGGGTCATCCACGCCTCAATACCATAAGAAAAGACCCGGCGGCGAAGGGGAAGCGCCGCCGGGTCGGTTCAGCCTCCATTGGGGGTCGGAGGCTCCGCTTTCTACCGCTCTAGCGATAGGTGCCCTCGAAGCTGCGGTTGAGCGTACGCGGGCCCATTTCGCCCTGGTCCTCGCGTTCGAACAACGCCCGGCTGCGGCTCTCGTCGCGCCAGCGCTGCTTGGCCTGCTCGGATGAGCAATCGAGGATGATGCGATCACCCTCGACGCGGTCGACATCCGCACAGCTCAGCGAATGGTGCGCGCCGCCGCTTTCCGGATCCGACTTGGTCAGGATCAGGCGGTCGCCCGCGACCCGGTCGATCGTTCCGACATGCTGGTCGTCATTGCCGACGACCTCCATATGCTCGCGGACCTGGTTCAGTAGCCCGCGCTTCTGCTGCCGGCGCTCGCGCCAGCTGCCGAAGTCGCTCTCGAAACGCTGCTGATGCTCGCGGCGATAATCGTCGTAATCGCGGTCGAGCGATTCCATCTGCTGCTTGCGCCACGAATGGTAATGCGGGTCGTTTTCGTGCCGCGACCGGTCGGACCAGTCCGATGTTCCGGCGCGGCTGGTGCTGCGATATTCGTCGCGGCCGAACGGCTCTTGCGAGCGGTCGTAGCTGCCGCTCTCCTGGCGGTCGCCGCCTGGCCAGCGGGTCGATCGGGCCCGAAGCTGCCAGAGTGACGCTCGGGAGAGCGCCCGTAATCGCCGGTCATGGGTACGATAGGAGCGGTCGCGTTCAGCGATCGCGGTCGCGACCGTGGTTGTTCGTCGGATGGCGCTCGTCGCTCATGCGGTCCTCGTGCCGTCGCCGTTCAGCCTCTCCGTCACCGAACCAGGACGAGATTTCGTCGCCGGCGCGCTCGAAGAAGCCGCGGTCGTTGGGATTGCGTTCGCCGCGCTCGCGGTCGAAATCGCGCTGACGGTCGCCGGAGTTGCGGTCGCGCTGCCATCGCGAGCGTTCGTCGCGGGTGTCGTGACGGTCGTATGCCATATCTTCCTCCACAGGGTTGCAAGGCCGGTCGGGGGCGCCGGCCGGATACCGTGGAGAAAACGACCGGGCCGCCGGCACCGTTCCTGTGTGGAACGCTCGGGAGGCCCTCGACACGACAGGGCGAAAGCCGGGCGGGACAAGCGATTGCAAGGGCCGAAAAATCGCGGCTAGGGGAGCCGCTCCCCGGCGCTCCGAACCCATCGGCGCGCATGGCCGGCTGGAGGCGCGGGGCTGTAGCTCAGATGGGAGAGCGCTGCAATCGCACTGCAGAGGTCAGGGGTTCGATTCCCCTCAGCTCCACCAGCCGCCACCACGATTAACTTTCGATAAGGTTTGGAACGCTGAACGCGCCGGTCCGTTGGCGATGGCGGATGGGGTGCGTTGTTCATCGCTCCGTTCGGATCCTGAGCAGGAGCCGGTCATGATACGCAGCCTAGTTGCAACGAATTCTTGCCTTCGTCATGGCGCTGATCGGGATCGTGTTGGCCATCGGCGGGGCTTGGCTGTTGATCCTCGGCGGTTCGCCTTATTATTTGATCGCCGGCGCGCTGATGCTCGCGTCGGCGTGGTTCCTGTTCAAGGGACAGCTGCTCGGCGGCTGGATCTACGTCGGCCTGTTCGTGCTGAGCGCGCTGTGGGGCTTCGCCGAAGCCCGCGGCAATGCCTGGGCGATGATCCCCTGGCTGATTGCGCCGCTGGTCCTTCTGATCGCGGTGCTGGTCGTGATGGCGTCGCTGAGCCGGGCGCGGAATCGCTGGCGCTACGCTGGTGCGGGCATTGCCGCATCCGTTCTGTTCGTGCTCGCCAGCTTCGCATGCTGGGAAGCAGCAGCGGGACCGCCATCGCGGCGCTGCCGGCGGCCAGCTCGCCCGGAATGACCGACCCTTCTGGCCTCGCGACCGGCGCCGACTGGCCGACCTATGGCGGGACCTATGCAGCTGGCGCTATTCGCCGCTCACGCCAGATCACGCGTCCAATGTCGGCAAGCTCGCGAAGGTGTGGGAAGTGCACACCGGCGGACTGCCGACCACCGCCGAGTTACACGAAGCTCTACGGAACCGAGAACACGCCGCTGAAAGTCGGTAACCTGCTCTACACGTGCACCGCCAAGAACGTCATCGTCGCGCTCGACGCGGCAACCGGCAAGCCGGTGTGGCGGGTCGATCCCAAGGTGCCGGACGAATGGATTCCCTATACGACCGCATGCCGCGGGCTGGTCTATTATCGGGTGCCGGGCGAAGCCGCGAACGCGGCCTGCGCCGCGCGGATCATCGAAGGTACGCTCGACAGCCGCCTGATCGCGGTCGACGCGCTGACCGGCAAGGCCTGCACCGAGTTCAACGGCACCGGCCAGCAGGACACCAAGATCGGTATGGGCTGGGTTTATCCGGGGCTTGCCACGATCAACTCCGCGCCCGACCGTAGTTCGCGGGATCATCGTCGTCCCGCACCAGATCCTCGACGGCCAGTGCCGCTGCTCGCCCTCGGGCGTCATCCAGGGCTTCGACGCCAGGACCGGCAAGCTCGCCTGGGCCTGGGACATGCAGCACCCCGATTGGAACGGCTATCCGCCCAAGGGCCAGGAATGGGCGCGCGGAACGCCCAACATGTGGACCGGTTCGGCCGGGCGACGAGAAGCTCGGACTGGTCTATGTCCCGCTCGGCAACGTCGCGGCCGACTACATCTCGACCGGCCGGAGCCCACTCGCCAACCAATTCTCGAGCTCGGTCGTGGCTATCGACGTGACCAGCGGCAAGCCGCGCTGGAAATTCCAGACGGTGGCGAAGGACGTGTGGGACTATGACCTCGGCAGCCCGCCGACCCTGCTCGACTATCGCGGCACGCCGGCGGTGGTGATCCCATCCAAGCAGGGCGACCTCTATGTCCTCGACCGCGCCACCGGGCGACCGCTGACGCCGATCGGGTCGATCGCGGCGCCGGGTGGCGGAGTCGAGCCGGCGGAGCGCGCCCCGCGCCAGATCGTGTCGCTGTGGAACTCGCTGAAGATGCCCGACCTTAGGGAATCGGACATGTGGGGGATGTCGCCGATCGACCAGATGCTGTGTCGCATCCAGTATCGCCGCGCGGACTATCGCGGCGAATATACGCCGCCGCGCGCCGACAAGCATACGGTCCAATATCCCGGCTATAACGGCGGCAGCGACTGGGGCGGCGTGTCGCTCGACCCGGTGCGCGGCGTCCTCGTCGTCAATTACAACGACATGCCCAATTATGTGCGGCTGGTGCCTCGAGCGGAGGCCAACAAGCTCGGCATCAAACCGCGCTTCGCCAGCAAGCCTGGGGGATCCGCGAACGCCCATTCGATCGATGCGCAATGGGGCGTCCCCTATGCGATCAACGTCAATGCCGGCTGGCGGATGAAGTTCACCAAGCTGATGTGCAAGCGCCCGCCCTATGGCGGCATCCGCGCCATCGACGTCGCCACCGGCAAGACGCTGTGGGACCGGCCGTTCGGGACTGCTCGGCGCAACGGTCCGTTCAACATCCCGACGATGCTGCCTTATTCGATCGGGACGCCCAATAATGGCGGGGCGGTCACGACGGCCAGCGGCCTGATTTTCATCGCGGCGGCAACCGACGACCTGATCCGCGCGATCGACCTTCGCACCGGCAAAACGGTGTGGAGCGCGCCGCTTCCCGCCGGCGGGCAGGCGACGCCAATCGTCTATCAGCAGGACGGTCGCGAATATCTCGTGATCTTCGCCGGCGGCCACCATTTCATGGAAACGCCGATGGGCGACAGTGTCGTCGCATACGCGCTGCCGCAGCGGTAATGAAAAGCCTCCCGGAATCGCTTCCGGGAGGCTCATTCTTCGTAGTCAGTTTAGGTCTTAGTCCTCGGCATCCCCGGTCAGGAACGCCGGGCGAGAACTCGGGCGCGCGGGCCTTGTCGTCGCCGCCGCCTTCGCGCTCGCGGCGCGGGCCGCGGTCGCCGCGTCCCTCGCCGCGCGGACCACGATCGCCGCCTTCGCGGCGCGGGCCTCGGTCGCCACCGCCGTCGCGGCGCGGACCACGGTCACGGCCGCCGCGGTTGCGGTCGCCGCGATCGCCGCGCGGGCCACGGTCGCCGCCTTCGCGCGGTTCGCGCGGCGGGCGGGTGTCGGGCAGCTCCTCGCCGGTCTCCTGGTCGACGAGGCGCATCGACAGGCGGACCTTGCCGCGCTGGTCGACCTCGAGCAGCTTGACCTTGACCTCCTGGCCTTCGCTCAGGACGTCGCGGACGTTCTCGACCCGCTCGTTCTTGATCTCGCTGACGTGGACCAGGCCGTCCTTGCCGGGCATGAAGGTCACGAACGCGCCGAAATCGACGATGCTCGCCACCTTGCCGGTGTAGATCGTGCCGGGCTCGGGCTCGGCGACGATGCCGCGGATCCACTGGCGCGCGGCCTCGATCTGCGACAGGTCGGACGAGCTGATCTTGATCATGCCCTCGTCGTCGATGTCGACCTTGGCGCCGGTCTTGGCGACGATCTCGCGGATGACCTTGCCGCCGGTGCCGATGACTTCGCGGATCTTGTCCTTGGGGATCTGCATCGTCTCGATGCGCGGCGCGTGGGCGCTCAGCTCTTCGCGGGTGTGGTCGAGCGCCTTGGCCATTTCGCCGAGGATGTGGGCGCGGCCGTCCTTCGCCTGGGCGAGGGCGGTGCTTCATGATCTCCTCGGTGATGCCGGCGACCTTGATGTCCATCTGCAGCGCGGTGACGCCGTCGCTGGTGCCGGCGACCTTGAAGTCCATGTCGCCGAGATGGTCCTCGTCGCCGAGGATGTCGCTGATCACCGCGAAGTCCTTGCCTTCGAGGATCAGGCCCATGGCGATGCCGGCGACCGGCCGCTTCAGCGGAACGCCGGCGTCCATCAGCGCGAGGCTGCCGCCGCACACCGTCGCCATCGAGCTCGAGCCGTTGGACTCGGTGATGTCGGACAGGACGCGGATCGTATAGGGGAACTCCTCCATCGTCGGCAGCATCGGGCGGATGCGCGCGCCAGGCGAGCTTGCCATGGCCGGTTTCGCGCCGCGACGGGGCGCCGAAGCGGCCGACTTCGCCGACCGAATAAGGCGGGAAGTTATAGTGCAGCATGAAGCGCTGGTAGGAGAGGCCCTCGAGCCCGTCGATCATCTGCTCGGCGTCCTTGGTGCCTAGCGTGGTGGTGACGATCGCCTGCGTTTCGCCGCGGGTGAACAGCGCCGAACCGTGCGTGCGCGGCAGGAAGCCGGCCGTGATCTCGATCGGGCGCACCGTCTTGGTGTCGCGGCCGTCGATGCGGCGGCCTTCCTTGAGGATCGCGCCGCGGACGATGTCGGCCTCGAGGCTCTTCACCAGCTTGCCGGCGACGAGCTGCTCCTGCGGGTCGGACTCGACGAACGCGTCGGCGGCGCTGGTGCGGGCTGCCGCGAGCGCGGTCGAACGCTCCTGCTTGTTGGTGAGCTTGTAGGCGGCCTCGATGTCGTTGCCGATGAGGTCCTTGAGCTTGCCCTTGATCGCGGCCTTGTCGGCGGCCGGGGCGAGCTCCCACGGCTCCTTGGCGGCCTGCTCGGCGAGCTTGATGATCGCTTCGATCACCTTCTGGCTCTCGCGATGGGCGAACATGACCGCGCCGAGCATCTCCTCTTCGGACAGCTCCTTGGCTTCGGATTCGACCATCATCACCGCGTCGCGAGTGCCGGCGACGACCAGGTCGAGGCGGCCTTCGGCGATCTGCGCCTGGGTCGGGTTGAGGATATATTCGCCATCATCGGTGAAGCCGACGCGGGCGGCGCCGATCGGGCCCATGAAGGGCACGCCCGAAATGGTCAGCGCGGCCGAGGCGGCGATCATCGCGAGCGATGTCGGGCTCGTTCTCGCCGTCGTAGGACAGGACCTGCGCGATCACGAGGACTTCGTTGTAGAAGCCCTCCGGGAACAGCGGGCGGATCGGGCGGTCGATCAGGCGGCTGGTCAGCGTTTCCTTTTCGGTCGCGCCGCGCTCACGCTTGAAGAAGCCGCCCGGGATGCGCCCGGCGGCCGAGAATTTTTCCTGGTAGTGGACGGTCAGCGGGAAGAAATCCTGCCCCGGCTTGACCGACTTGGCGGCGGTGACTGCGCACAGCACCACGGTTTCGCCGAGGGTCGCGAGCACCGCGCCGTCGGCCTGGCGGGCAACGCGGCCCGTTTCGAGCTTGAGGGTTTTTCCGCCCCACTCGATTTCGACAGTTTTCGTATTGAACATTTGTTTTCCTTCACCCCGCGGGCCGGATGCCGGCGGGACAGCGATGGACGAGACAGTCCGGTCTGCAGCGGTTCGGGGCGCTGTCATGGCCCCACTGCGCCCCGCCGAATTGCGGGACTTTGGTCTCCTGATCGTCATGCTGAACTTGGTCAGCATCCACCGGAGACCTGCTGGGATGGAGAAATGGATCCCGAAACGAGTCCAGGATGACGAAAAGGCGCCGGACCGGCGCCTTTCGTTACTTGCGAAGGCCGAGCTTCGCGATCAGGTCGGTGTAGCGCTGCATCTTCCTTGCGGAGATAATCGAGCAGCGAGCGGCGCTTGTTGACCATCATCAGCAGGCCGCGCCGGCAATGGTTGTCCTTGGCGTGGCTCTTGAAATGCTCGGTCAGGGTCTGGATGCGCTGGTCAGGATCGCGACCTGGACTTCGGGCGAACCGGTGTCGCCCTTGCCGCGGGCATGTTCCTTGATCACTTCCTGCTTGCGCTCGGCGGTAATCGACATTCATTCTTACTCCGCTTCATCAAGGATTGAACCCCCGGACGACCCGAAGGCCGTCGGCCGTGGCTTCGACCAGCGCGACCGGGAGTTGCCTCCAACGTCGCCAGTTGAAGCCCCGGCTTTGCGGGGAACCCGAACAGCAGCTGCCCATGACGGAGCAGACGGGCCTGGTCGGGGGTGACGGGGAGGGCCGGGATGTCGTCCAGCGCCGCTGTCAAGCGGCAATACCGCCTCGTCAGTGCGCCGCGCCTTAGCGGCTTCTTCCAGAAAGTCCAGCGAAATGGCGGATTCGAGGGCGAAGGGCCCGGCGCGGGTCCGCCTCAGACATGGTGACATGGCCGACGCGTATTCAAGCGCATGGGCGATGTCGCGGGCGAGGCAGCGGATGTAGGTGCCCTTGGAGACGGTCGCGGAGAGCGTCACTTCGTCATTCCCGCGCAGGCGGGAATCCCGCTGTCTCTTGAGTGAAGCGGGACCCCCGCTTTCGCGGGGATGACGAATGGAGAGCTCGTGAATCGTGACCATGCGCGGCTTCAATTCGACCGTTTCGCCCGCCCGCGCCCGGGCATAGGCGGCCTTGCCGTCGATCTTCAGCGCGGAATAGGCCGGCGGGACCTGCTCGATCTCGCCGGTGAAGCGCGGGCAGCACGGCCTCGACCTGCTCGAGCGTCGGCCGCACGTCGCTCGTCGCGACGACCTGCCCTTCGGCGTCGAGCGTATCGGTTTCCTCGCCGAAGCGGATGGTGAAGTCATAGGCCTTGGTCGCGTCGAGCATGCGCCCGGCGAGCTTGGTCGCTTCGCCGAGCGCGATCGGCAGCACGCCGCTCGCCAGCGGGTCGAGCGTGCCGCCGTGGCCGACCTTGGTCTTCGGTTCGCCCGCTTGCGCGCAGGATGCGCTTGACCGCGCTCACCGCCTTGGTCGAGCCGAGGCCGACCGGCTTGTCGAGGATGATCCAGCCGTGGAGCATGACCCGGCTTAACCGGCCATTCGTCCTTCAGGATCGCGAACAGCACCGGTGTCGCGGACGTGGCCGGTCCAGGTGATGCGGTCGGCGCGGAGCACGCCTTCGCGCACCGCGCCGAGCTTCTTCATCGCCGCCTGGCTGCGGCTGTTGCGGCGCGTCGACGCGGAACTCGACGCGGCGGATGCCGCAGTCGAAGGCGCGGTCGAGCATCATGTCCTTGACGCGGCGGTTGAAGCCGGTGCCGCGAAACTGCGGGCGGTAATAGGTGCCGCCGATCTCCAGCACCTGGCGGCCCTCGTCGATGCCGAGGAAGCTCGACATGCCGGCGAGCTCGTCGCCGTCGAACAGGACGAAGGTGCGGTTGCGCGGGCTGGACATGTAGCGGTCGATGCTCGTCGTCGAAGCCGTCGGGGCCGAAATTGTTGGCGTAGATCTGCCAGATTTCGCGGTCCTCGGCGCAGGCGGCCTTGAGCGCCTCGCGGTGCTGCTCGGAGAAAAGCTCGGCGCGGCAGCCGTCGCCGGTCATCGGCTCGGCGAGCCGCTCGAGATCGATCATTCCTTGCCGAGGTCCTGCGCGACCTTCTCGGAGCGCAGGAGGCGGTCGATGTGCGTGCCCTCGTCGAAGCTTTCGTCGGCGATGAATTTGAGCTTCGCCGCATATTTCATGCGCACGCGGCGGGCGACCTCGCGCTGGAGGAAGGCGGTGTTCTGGCGCAGCGCCTTCAGCACCGCTTCCTCGTCCTGGCCGAGCAGCGGCTTCACGAACACCGTCGCGTGGCGAAGGTCGGGCGACATGCGCACTTCGGTGATGCTGACGAGGTGGTTCTGCAGCGTCTCGTCATGCACGTCGCCGCGCTGGAGCAATTCGCTCAGCACGTGGCGCACCTGCTCGCCGACGCGGAGCAGGCGGACCGAGCGGCCTTCGGGGGTTTCGACGCGGCGCATCGTTCACGACCCTCACGTCATGGCGCCGCGACGCGGAGCAAATGGCCAGCTCTGCGCATCCGGCGCAGGCGCCGCGCTCGCTCTCGACGTGACGACGCCGCGCCTCGATCTGACCGGCGATGCTACAGCGTCCGCGCGCGCTCCTCGACCTCGAACACTTCGAGGCTGTCGCCCGGCTTGATGTCGTTGGTGTCGGCCAGCAGCACGCCGCATTCGAGGCCGGCGCGCGACTTCGGCGACGTCGTCCTTGAAGCGCCGCAGCGAGCTGATCGTCGTCTTCGACACGATGACGTCCTCGCGCGTGAGGCGGGCGTTGAGGCCCTTGCGGATGACGCCTTCGAGGACGAGCAGGCCGGCGGCCTTGTCCTTCTTGCCGGCCGGGAAGACTTCCTGGACCTCGGCGCGGCCGACGACCGTCTCGATGATCTCGGGCCCGAGCTCGCCCGCCATCGCGCCCTTCACCCAGTCGGTGAGGTGATAGATGACGTCGTAATAGCGGAACTCGACCTTGTTGCGCTCGGCGACTTCGCGCGCCTTGGCGTTGGGACGGACGTTGAAGCCGATGATCGGCGCGCCGCTCGGCGCTGGCCAGCGTGACGTCGCTCTCGGTGATCGCGCCGACGCCCGAGTGGAGGACGCGGACCTTGATCTCGTCGGTCGACAGCCGGTTGAGCGCATGGACGATCGCTTCGACCGAGCCCTGCACGTCGGCCTTGACGACCAGCGGGAATTCCTTGGTCGTCGAGGCGTGGGTCGCGAACATGTTCTCGAGGCTGACCGGCGCCGAGGTCGTGCGCTTCTTGTCGAGCACGCCCTGGCGATAGGTCGGCGACTTCGCGGGCGCGCGCCTCATTCTCGACCACCGTGAACGGATCGCCGGCCGACGGCACCGCCGACAGGCCGAGCACTTCGACCGGGAACGACGGGCCGGCTTCCTTCACCTGGCGGCCGTGGTCGTCGATCAGCGCGCGGACCTTGCCCGCTCGACGCGCCGGCGACGAACACGTCGCCGACGCGCAGCGTGCCGCGCTGGACGAGCACGGTCGCGAGCGGGCCGCGGCCCTTGTCGAGCTTGGCTTCGATCACCGTGCCTTCGGCGGCGCGGTCGGGGTTGGCCTTCAGCTCGAGGATTTCGGCCTGGAGCTGGATCGCTTCGAGCAGCTTGTCGAGGTTGGTCTTCTTGGTCGCCGAGACTTCGACGTCCTGGACGTCGCCGCCCATGTCCTCGACGATGATCTCGTGCTGCAGCAGCTCCTCGCGGACCTTCTGCGGCTTGGCCTCGGGCTTGTCGATCTTGTTGATCGCGACGATCATCGGCACGCCGGCCGCCTTGGTGTGGTTGATCGCCTCGATCGTCTGCGGGCTGCAGGCCGTCGTCGGCCGCGACCACCAGGATGACGATGTCGGTGACGTTGGCGCCGCGGGCGCGCATCTCGGTGAAGGCCTCGTGGCCCGGCGTGTCGAGGAAGGTGATCTTCGACTTGTCGGGCAGCTGCACCTGATAGGCGCCGATGTGCTGGGTGATGCCGCCGGCCTCGCCGGCGACGACGTCGGCGCCGCGGATCGCGTCGAGCAGCGAGGTCTTGCCGTGGTCGACGTGGCCCATGATGGTGACCACCGGCGGGCGCGGCTGCAGCGTCTCGGGCGCATCGACGTCGCTCGGACGTGTCGATGTCGATGTCGCTTTCGCTGACGCGCTTGATGCGGTGGCCGAACTCGGTCGACCAGCAGCTCGGCCGTGTCCTGGTCGATGGTCTGGGTGAGCGTGACCGGCATGCCCATCTTGAACAGCGCCTTGACCAGGTCGGCGCCGCGCTCGGCCATGCGGTTGGCGAGTTCCTGCACGGTGATCGCCTCGGGAACGACGACGTCGCGGACCTGCTTGGCCGACGGGCCGGCTTCCTGATGGTGGCGCTTTTCCTTCTCGCGGGCGCGGCGGAGCGCGGCGAGCGAGCGGGCGCGGCTGTCGTCCTCGTCGCGAAAGCGCGCGGGTGACGGTCAGCTTGCCGCGATGGCGCGGTCGTCGCCGCGGCCGCGGCTCGGGCGCGCCGGCTCGGGGCGCTTGGGCGCGGGCGCGTGGCCGGGACGGCGGCGGCACGCTCGCCGCTCTTCTTCCTCGGCCGGCGGCGCGGCTTGCGGCTCGGCGGCCCTGTCGGCCTCAGCGCTGCGCCTGCTCGGCGGCCGCTTCGTCGGCCAGGCGCGCTTCTTCGGCGGCCGTCTTCTTCGGCCTTGCGATTTCTTCGGCGCGGCGGCGCTCTTCCTCGCTCTGCTCGACCTTGGACGCGGTCCTCGCGGCGGCGCGCTTCCTCGAGCGAGGCAGGCGCGCTTCCTCGGCCTCGCGCAGCAGCTGCGCCTGAAGCTCCTTGCGGCGCGGTGATGTCGTCCTGGGCCGACGGCTTGCGCGGCTGCGGCGCCGGGGCGGCCGGCTTCGGCGCCGGGCTTGGGCGCTTCGGCGACCGGCTCGGGCTTGGGCGCTTCGGCGGGCGGGGCTTCGCCCGGGCGGCCGAGGATGCGGCGCTTCTTGACCTCGACCACGACCGTGTTCGAGCGGCCGTGGCTGAAGCTCTGCTTGACCTTGCCGGTCTCGACCGTGCGCTTGAGGCCCAGCGGCGGCCGGGTGCCAAGCTTCGGTTTTTCGGTCTGGTCTGTCATTCTATTCCTTCGTCAAATTCGTCAGCCGAGCCGGAGCCGCGAGGCGGGAGTCGCCGCCCTCTAGCCCACGATCGGGGTCAGTGAAAGCCCGCCACCGGGCAAGCGCGTGGCGAACACGCGAAGCGGCGGCGGGATCGGTCAGGGCGACATGTACCACATTTTCGCGCCCCAAGTGCCATCGACAAGATAGTGCGCCCCTCGGGAAAAATCACCCCTTGCGGACTCGCCGCCGCCGACCCGCCAGGCCTGGTCGAGCTTGCCTGCGGCCGTCCTCGCCGGCGTCGGCGGCATGGATCAGCAGCTGGACCTTGCCCGCGCGCGCCGCGGCTTCGACCTTGTCGGAGCCGTTGATGAGGTTGCCGGCGCGCGCCTCCATGCCGAGCCGGTCGAGCGCTGTCTGGCGCAGCGCGGCGCTCGGTGCGCTCGCCAAGGTCGGCGGGAACGGCAGCGTCGTTGGTCTTGAACGCGCGCTGCAGCGCGGCCTTGAGCTTGCCCTTGGCATTGGCGGCGTCGAGCTCGGCGCGGGCGACGCCGATCCAGGCGCCGCGGCCCGGCGCCCGGGCGCGGACGTCGGGCGCGACCTCGCCGTCGGGCGACCGAGCGCGAGCCGGATCAGCTCGTCGCGCGTGCCCTTGCGGCGCGTGAGGATGCAGGTCCGCTCGGGGACGCGACGCGATCGCCGCGTTGTCTAGCGTTCGACTGCGGACTTGGCCTCGCTCGGAGGAATTCCGCATCGGCGGCCTCCTCGGCTTGTCGGCGCTCTGCGGCTGGTCTTCGTCCTCGAACCAGTGCGCGCGGGCGGCCATGATGATCTCGTTGCCCTGCTCTTCGCTCAGGCCATAATCGGCGAGGATGCCCGCCCTTGTCCTCGGGGCGGTTGCTCGGCTCGCGCGGCGGCGCGGCTCGACGCGCTTCTTCTGGATCAGCTCGTCGGTGGCGAGATCGGCGAGGTCGTCGAGCGTGCGGATGTTCGCCTTGCCCAGCGTGACCAGCATCTGCTCGGTGAGGTGCGGCAGCTCGGCCAGCGCATCCTCGACGCCGAGCTTGCGGCGCTCTTCGCGCGACGCGGCCTCGCGGCGCTCGAGCGCTTCGGTGGCGCGGCTCTGGAGCTCGGCCGCGATGTCGTCGTCGAGGCCCTCGATCGAGGCGATTTCGTCGACTGCGACGTAGGCGACTTCCTCGAGGCTGGTGAAGCCTTCGGCGACGAGCAGCTGCGACAGCGTTTCGTCGACGTCGAGCTCGTTCTGGAACAGCGCGGAGCGCTCGACGAACTCGCGCTGGCGCTTCTCGCTCGCGTCGGCCTCGGTCAGGATGTCGATCTGCGACGCGGTCAGCTGGCTCGCGAGGCGGACGTTCTGGCCGCGGCGGCCGATCGCGAGGCTCAGCTGGTCGTCGGGGACGACGACTTCGATCCGGCTTTCTTCCTCGTCGATGACGACGCGGCTGACGGTCGCCGGCTGGAGCGCGTTGACGACGAAGGTCGCGAGGTCCTGGCTCCACGGGATGATGTCGATCTTCTCGCCCTGCAGCTCCTGGACGACGGCCTGGACGCGGCTGCCCTTCATGCCGACGCAGGCGCCGACCGGATCGATCGAGCTGTCGTGGCTGATGACGCCGATCTTGGCGCGGCTGCCCGGGTCGCGGGCGGCGGCCTTGATCTCGATGATGCCGTCGTAAATCTCGGGCACTTCCTGCGCGAACAGCTTCTTCATGAAGTCGGGGTGGGCGCGCGACAGGAAGATCTGCGGGCCGCGGGCTTCGCGGCGGACCGACATGATCAGCGAGCGGATGCGGTCGCCGACGCGGACCATTTCGCGCGGGATCTGCTGGTCGCGGCGGATGACGCCCTCGGCGCGGCCGAGGTCGACGACGACGTGGCCGAACTCGACGCGCTTGACGACGCCGGTGATGACCTCGCTGGCGCGGTCCTTGAACTCCTCATACTGGCGCTCGCGCTCGGCATCGCGGACCTTCTGGAAGATGACCTGCTTGGCGGCCTGGGCGGCGATCCGGCCGAACTCGATCGGCGGCAGCGGATCGACGATGAAGTCGCCGATCGCGGCGCCCTTCTGCAGCTTCTGCGCGCCTTTGACGTCGACCTGCTTGAAATGGTCCTCGGGCTCTTCGACCACTTCGAGCACGCGCCACAGGCGCAGGTCGCCGGTCTCGCCGTCGAGCTTGGCGCGGATGTCGTTCTCGGCGCCGTAGCGGGCGCGGGCGGCGCGCTGGATCGCGTCCTCCATCGCCTCGATGACGATGCCCTTGTCGATCAGCTTTTCGCGCGCGACGGCGTCGGCGATCGCGATCAGCTCGGCCTTGTTGGCGCTGACGGCAGCGGGTGCGGTGGCCATGTTCGTATTCAACCTTCCATATTTTGTTGATCTGTCCTCTGGACGGGATCAACTTCGATCTTGTCGGCGCCCTCGGTGCTGAGCGGCGCGGTGGCGTTGATGAGCTTGTCGGTCAAGAGCAGCTTGGCCGAGGCGATGTCGGAAAAGGCGACCTGCATAGCTCTGGCCGTCCTTGCCGAGGAGCTTGACGGTCTCGCCCGTCAGACCCTCGAGCGTGCCCGAATATTGCTTGCGGCCGGCCTTGCGGCTCGGCGAGCGTGATGCGCGCCTCGTGAGCCGGCCCAGTCGCGAAAATCCTTGAGCCGGGTCAGCGGCCGGTCGATGCCGGGCGAGCTGACCTCGAGCCGGTAGCCGCCGTCGATCGGGTCGGCGAGAGTCGAGCAGTTCGGACAGCCGCCGCGAGATTCGCTCGCAATCGGCAAGGTCGAGCTGGCGCGTGTCGGGCCGTTCGGCCATCACCTGCAGCGTCGGATCGGAGGTGCCGCCGATCATCGCCACGCGCACGAGCTCGTAACCCAAGGCTTTCACCTCGGGCTCGATCAGCCGCGCAACCGTGTCGAGGTCGGTCAAATGCCGTTCTTCCTAATGCCAAACGCCTCTCGGACCGGAGCCGGGGGGCCCCAGCCTCAGCATCAATGACGATGTCGAGGAGAGAGCCGCGATATAGGCTCGTGGCGCGCATACGCGCAAGCGACGGCTTAGCCGGCGAGGCGCGCGGTTCTCGGCGCGGATGCGGATCGCGAGAATGGCGGCGTTAGAGCGCGAGAAGATCAGCGCGACCCGCCACAGGCCGAACACCAGCGGCAGGACCGCGATTCTCGCCGACGACGACGACGTAATTGGGATGGTCGAGACGAAGCGGTAGGGGCCCGCGTCGGACCAGCGGGCGCTCCGGGAAGAACGATGATCCGCGTCGTCCAGCGCGGCCCAAGCGTCGCAGCACCCAGATCCGCGCGAGCTCGATGCAGCACGAATAGAAGCCAGCCAGAGGACGTCGACCGGGCGGCCGGGCGCCAGCCACCACAGGGCGGCGAGCCAGGCGGCGTGAAGCCGCGACGATCAGCGGATAATGCGCCGGCGCCGATCTCGATGCGCGCCCTGGGCGAGCAGCGCGCCGGTGTTGCGGTTGGACAGCCACAGCTCGACCGAGCGCGCTGGAGCGTGACCAGCGCGAGGATGACGATGGTCGAGCGTCACGCCGCTTCGAGCAGCAGCCCGGCGCAGGTGAAGCCGGGGCCGAACGCGGTCATCATCACCTGCTCGGGCAGGCCGCGTTCGAGCAGCCGCTCGAGCACGAACAGCACCGTCGGGGCGCTCATGTTGCCGAAGTCGCTGCAGCACTTCGCGCTCGAGGTTGAGCTCGCCCTGGTTCAAGTCGAGCGCGGTCTCGATCGCGTCGATCACTTTGACGCCGCCGGGGTGGCAGCAAAAGCGGCTCGATGTCCTCGCGCGCGATGCCGAGCTGCGCGCACATCTCGTCGACCGCTTCGGCCAGCTTGGCCTCGATGAACGGCGGGATCGCGCGGTCGAACATGACGCCGAGGCCGGGGTCCTCGACGTCGCCAGCCCATGATGCCGCAGCGTGTCCGGCCACAGTTTCTCGGCCGAGCCGCTTGAGCGTCGCGAGGCCGCCTTCGCCGGCGGTGACCACGGCGGCCGCGGCGCCGTCGCCGAACAAGGCGGTGGCGACGATCGCCGCCGGATCGTCGCTGTCGAGGCGGATCGAGATCGAGCAGGTCTCGACGGTGACGAACAGCCAGTTGCTGCCGGGATCGGACGCGGCCAGCCGCGCGGCGAGCGCGAGGCCGCTGACGCCGCCGGCGCAGCCGAGGCCGAAGACCGGCACGCGCCGAACGTCGCCGCGCAGGCCGAGCCGGGGCCCGACGCGCGCTTCGAGGCTCGGCGTCGCGATGCCGGTGGTCGAAACGGTGACGACGCCGTCGATCTGGTCGGGCGACAGGCCCGGCGGCGGCAATCGCCCGCGCCGGCGGCATCCTCGAACATCGTTTCCGCGGCCGCGAGATAGACCGCGTTGCGCTCGGCCCAGCCGTGGGGCTGTTCGTACCATTCGTGCGGAGCAACCAGGTGGCGCTTGGCAATCGCGGCATTGTCGAACACCGTCGAGAGCCGGTCGAACAGGGTCTTGCGGCCGAAAGGCGCGGCGACCGATCGCCTTCGCCTGCATGCTGCTCGATCACATGCGGCGGAACCGCAGTGGCGAGCGAGAGTAGGCTGCAGGGTTGCATGCAAGGCCTTGTCGAAGGGACGCGGGGGAAGTCCCGTTACGTGCTAGGAACAATTGGGATGACCCTCCGCTTAATACAAGGCGCGCTGTTGCTGGCGCTGCGCGGCGTGCGGCGCGGCGCCGTCGGCGAACGCTGAACACCCGTTCGCCACGACCGAGGTCGCCACCTTCGATTCGCCGTGGGCGATGGATTTCCTTCCTGGATCGGGCGTCCGCGTGACCAACGTCGCGCTGGTCACCGAGAAGCCGGGGCGGTTGTGGCTGGTCGACGTCAGCACCGGCGCCAAGCAGCAGGTCGCAGGGGCGCCGCGGGTCGTCGTGTCCAGCCAGGGCGGATTGCTCGACGTGGCGGCCGCCCCGACTTTCGCCGGCGACCAGACGCGTGTACCTGACCTATTCCGAGCCGTCGTCGAATGGCGGCAGCAGCCTCGCGCTGGCGCGGGCCAGGCTGACTGGGATCGGCGCGAGTCCGCGGCTCGAGAATCTGACGGTGCTGTGGCGCGATCCGGAGGGCGGCGAGGGCGGCCAGTTTGGGGCGAACGATCGCATTCGCGCCCGACGGCCAGTCGCTGTTCCTGAGCTCGGGCGAGCGCCAGCGCTTCACCCCCGCGCAGGACCCGAGCCAGCCGCTTGGCAAGATCCTCCACTTGACGCTCGACGGCAAGCCGGCGCCCGGCAATCCCTTCGCCGGGCGGACCGGCGCGGCGGCCGTCGCTGTCACCGACCCGCCGGAGGATACCGACGCCGCACGAGAGTGCGCGCGCACACACGATCAGCTGGCCCGGCGTCAATTCGACCCCGGCCGAGACGTGGAGCAGCGGGCATCGCAACCCCTACGGGCTGGCCTTCGCGCCCGACGGACGGCTGTGGGAGACATGAAATGGGCCCGCGCGGCGGCGACGAGGTCAATCTGATTCTGCCCGGGCACAATTACGGCTGGCCGAGGGTGTCGAACGGCGACAATTACGACGGCGTGCGATATCCCGGACCATCGCCCGGGCGATGGTTTTGAGCCGCCGAAGGTGTGGTGGAACCCGTCGGTCAGCCCGGCCGGGATGATCATCTATACGGGCGACCTGTTCCCGCAGTGGAAGGGCGACGCGCTGCTCGGTGCGCTGTCCGGCCAGGCCTTCATCCATGTGAAGATCCGTGGCGACCAGGCGAGCAAGGCCGACCAGTGGGACATGGGCGCGCGAATCCGCGAAGTGGCGCAAGGACCGCGCGGCGAGGTCTATCTGCTCGAGGACGGCGGCGGCGCGCGGTTGTTGCGGCTTGAGCCGAAGCCTCACACCCGGCGATAGCGGAGGTAATAAGGCCGGCGTCCCTCGCGCCGCGACTTGGCGCCGTAGCGGGTCTCGATCCAGCCGCCCGGCGGCTCCAGAAAGTCGGCAGGCTTTTCGGCCAGCCATTCGAACTGCGCGACGTGGCGCTGCATGACCATCAACGCCCAGGTGAGATAGGTCGGGTCATCGGTTGCCAGCCGAAACTCCGCGCCCGGCTTCAATTTGGCCGCGAACAGGTCGACCGGGCGGTCGTTGACCATCCGCCGTTTGGCGTGGCGCGCCTTGGGCCACGGGTCGGGGTGGAGCAGATAGAGGAAGCTGAGCGCGCCGTCGGGAATGCGCTGGAGAATCTCCAGCGCATCGCCGCGCCACAGCCGAACGTTGGCGAGATGCTGGTCGCGGACATGACCGAGCGCGGTGGCGACGCCATTGAGGAACGGCTCGGCGCCGATAAAACCGTGGTCGGGCAGCATGGCGGCTCGGCTGGCGAGATGCTCGCCCGAACCAAAGCCGATCTCGAAATGAAGCGGGCGGCCGTCCGCGAATAGCCGGAGCGCGGTGATCTCGCCCTCGGCCGGCACTGCGATCTTGGGCAGCAACGTATCGACCAGCTCCTGCTGGCTCTTGCGCAATTTGTGCCCGGTCGAGCGGCCGTAGAGCCGGTTGAGGGTCAACGGGTCGCCGGGTTTGTGCGCGGTCATCGCGGCGAGACTAGGCCTCGACCGGCATTGCCTCCAGCCCGACGGCGGTCTTCAATTCCTCGACCAGGTCGAGCTTCTCCCAGGGAAAGAGATCGCCCTCGGCCTGGCGGCCGAAGTGGCCGTAGGCGGCGGTCGGCTCGTAGATCGGCTTGTTGAGCTTGAGATGGGTGCGGATGCCGCGCGGGGTCAGGCCACCCAATTGGGTGACGCGGCCGATCGCGGCTTCTAGCGCGTCGTCGCCGACGCGGCCGGTACCGTGGGTGTCGACGTAGATCGACAGCGGCTCGCTCACCCCGATCGCATAAGCGAGCTGGATGGTGCAGCGGCTGGCGAGGCCGGCGGCAACAATGTTCTTGGCGAGATAGCGCGCCATGTAGGCGGCCGAGCGATCGACCTTGGTCGGGTCTTTGCCGGAAAACGCCCCGCCACCGTGCGGCGCCGCGCCGCCATAAGTGTCGACGATGATCTTGCGGCCGGTGAGGCCGGCGTCGCCGTCCGGGCCGCCAATCTCAAAGCTGCCGGTCGGATTGATGTGATAGACGGTGTCGTCGGACAGCAGCGCGGCGGGCATGACGTCGGCGACCACCTGTTTCACATAAGCGTGAAGCTCAGTTTCCTTGTCACCCTGATCGTAGCCCTTGGCGTGCTGGGTCGAAACGACGATCGCGGTCGCGGCGACCGGCTTGCCTTCGTCGTAGCGCAGCGTCACCTGGCTCTTGGCATCGGGCTCGAGGAACGGCGCCGCACCCGAATGGCGGTCGGCGGCCATGCGCTGTAGGATCTTGTGGCTATAGGACAGCGTGGCCGGCATCAGTTCCGGCGTTTCGTCGCAGGCGAAGCCGAACATGATGCCCTGGTCGCCGGCGCCTTCATCCTTATTGCCCGAGGCGTCGACGCCCTGCGCAATGTGCGCCGACTGACCGTGCAAATGGTTATCGAAGCTGGCGGTCTGCCAGTGAAAGCCGGCCTGCTCGTAACCGATGCGTTTGATGGTGTGGCGAACGACCGATTCGATCTCGTCGCGCGCGCCGGGGGCCCAGCCGTGGGTGTCCGAATAAAGCTCCTCGTCATAGGCATCGCGGCAGCGGATTTCGCCGCTGATGACGATCCGCTGCGTTGTCACCATCGTCTCACAGGCGACTCGCGCTTCGGGGTCCTTGGACAGGAAAAGATCGACGATCGCGTCGGAGATCTGGTCGGCGACCTTGTCGGGGTGGCCTTCGGAAACGGATTCGGAGGTGAAGAGATATGAGCTGCGCATCGGGGAAAAGCGGTCCTCAAGATCGGGATATAAGGAAGTCTTTATATGCGGTCCGCCGCCCTAGCGGCGAGTCCGGCTCATCGCAATGCCGCCGATCAACAGGGCGAAGCCGAGCAAGAGCGGGATGATATTGCCGAGCCGGGCGAACAGGGTCGGCGGCGCCGGCGGGGGCAAAGCGGCGTCGATTGCGCCCGCGGTCCGCCACGGCAGCGAAGCGACAATATGCCCGTGGGCGTCGATCACCGCGCTGATCCCGGTCGGAGTCGAGCGGATCACGGGCAGGCCCTCCTCTGCGGCGCGGAGCCGGGCCTGCGCCAGATGCTGCGGCGGACCCCAGCGCCCGAACCATGCATCGTTCGACGGGTTGAAAATGAAGTCCGGACGATTGCGTCGGTCTATGACCTCGCCCGAGAAGATGATCTCGTAGCACAGCTGGAAGCCAACCTTGCCCCAGCCGGGGAGGTCGAATGTGCGCGGTCCCGGGCCGGAGTTGAAATCGATATCGCCCGGCGCCAGCCGCGACAGGCCGATCGACGAGAGCAGGGGCCGCATCGGCAGATATTCGCCGTAAGGGACGAGGTGCGCCTTGTCGTAGCGGCCAACCACGTTTCCGCCGGTCCCGAGGATGAAGATGCTGTTGGCGGCGCCGTCGATCCACCGCCCATCCTTCGACAAGACCGCAAGCCCGCCGGTGAGCAGATACTCGCCCGGGCCGACCAAAGCCGCGGCGCGGGTGCGCTCGTACTGGGCGAGGGTCTGCTGGTCGGTCCGTCCGTCCTCGAGCGGCTCGGTCACCGCCGCTTCGGGCCAGAAAGTCAGGCGCGGGCGCTCGCCGCCGGCCTTGATCGACAGCCCCGCGAGCCGCCGCGAGGCTTCCTCGGCGAAGTCCCGCCGCCATTTGTCCTCCTGGCCGATGTTCGGCTGGATGACGCGGATGTTGCGGGCTTGCGCGGCAACCGTCTGCGGCCACGGGAGGAAGTGCATGGCGATGAGGACGGCCAGCAGGATGCCGGCGCCGCGCCACTGCTTGCGGGAGAGCAACCACAGCATACCGCCAGCGAGCGCGACGAGAATGGTCAGGCCGTAGGTGCCGATCACGGTCGCGGCGTTGAGCAGATGGGTGTCGACCAGCGTGACGCCGAGCGGGTTCCACGGGAAGCCGGTGAACATCGTCCCGCGCAGCCACTCGGTGATCGGCCAGGCCCCGGCCAGGGTCAGGACGAGCGCGACCGGCGCCTTGCCCTTGAACCGCCACGCGAGACCTGCTGCGAGCGCGGGATAGATGGCGAGGTAGAGCGCCACCAATGCCACCGCGACCCAGCCGAGCCAGACCGGCATCGCATCCTGGAACGTGAAGGCGGTCGCGATCCAGTTGAGCGCTATCACGAACTGGCCGAGGCCGAACCCCCAGCCGATGGCGAGCGCCTGTCTCAGGCCTTTCGCGCGCCAGATCAACTCGCACAATCCGGCAAGCGCGAGCGGCATCAGCGGCCACAGCCCGACCGGCGCGAACGCGAACGCCGATACCGCGCCGATCAGCAAGGCGATGAGAAACGGCTTCATGCGCGTGGCTCATTGCGGGGAGCCGCGCCCGGTGGCAAGCACCGCGCATGACCTTGCCGCCCTTCCACCTCGCCTTTCCGGTCGACGATCTGGCCGCGGCGCGGCGTTTTTACGGCGAACTGCTCGGCTGCCCGGAAGGCCGGAGCGCCGACCATTGGATCGATTTCGACCTCCATGGACACCAGATCGTTGCGCATCTCGCGCCAGACGCAGTTCAGCGCCGCGCGACCAATCCGGTCGATGGCGAGGAAGTGCCGGTCCCGCATTTCGGGTTGGTTCTAGGGATGGACGAGTGGCAGGCGCTCGCCAAACGGCTGACCGCGGCGGATGTCGAATTCGTCATTCGGCCAACCGTCCGCTTCGCCGGCGAGCCCGGTGAGCAAGCGACGATGTTCCTGCTCGATCCGTCCGGCAACGCGCTCGAATTCAAGGCGATGGCCAACCCGGCCAAGCTGTTCGCTACGCAGTAAGCACTATTCCCGTTCGTCCTGAGCGGAGCCGCGAAGCGGCGTAGTCGAAGGGCGCGTCGCGCGACGGTGGTGCCAGCGCCCTTCGACTTCGCTCAGGACGAACGGGCTGGGTTTATTTGGCCGTTGCGCCCTCAGGCGCGTGGAGGCGGACGCGGATGATCCGGCGCGGGTCGGAATTGACTGCTTCGAGCTTCCATCCCGACGGGTGCGTCACGCATTCACCCTTGGCCGGAATATGGCCGGCCATCAGAAACACCAGCCCACCGAGCGTATCGATGTCGTCGTCATCCGCGGTCAGGCGCGCGTCGACCGCCTTGCGCAACTCCTCGAGCTCGATCCGGGCGTCGGCTTCCCACAGCCCGTCCTCGAGCAGGGTCAGCATGCCGCCTTCCTCCTCGTCATGCTCGTCCTCGATGTCGCCGACGATCTCCTCGACCACGTCCTCGATCGTCACCAGGCCTTCGGTTCCGCCGAACTCGTCGATCACAATGCCAAGGTGGATCCGCTCGGCGCGCATCCGCGCCAGCAGATCGATCACGCCCATCGATTCGGGCACGAACAGGGGTTCGCGCATCAGGCTGGTCATCGAGCGGTCGCGGCTCGCATCGACGTTGGCGTTGAACACATCCTTGATGTGGATCATCCCGACGATCGTATCGAGGCTCTCGCCAAAGACCGGCAGGCGGCTGTGGCCGGCGTCGGCGAAGGCGCGGACGAGGTCGTCGAAGGCGATGCTCGAGCGGGACCGCGATGATGTCGCCGCGGGTCACGCAAATATCGCCGGCGGTGCGCTCGCCGAAGTGCAGCAGGTTGCGCAGCATCTGCCGCTCGGACGGGCTGAGGTCGCCGGCGACGGGCCGCGAATCCTCGGCCTCGTCGATCGCTTCCTCGATCTCGTCGCGCAGCGTCGTCTCGCCGTCGTCGCCGAAGATCAGGGCGCGCATGCCGCGCCACAGGCGCGAGCCACCCTCGTCGTCGTGGCGGGTCGCCATCAGTCGTTCACCGCATAGGGATCGGCGATCCCGAGCCGCGCCAGCGCCCGGACTTCGCGCGATTCCATCTCGGCCGCGGCGGCGTCGTCATGATGGTCATAGCCGAGCAGATGGAGCGTTCCGTGAACTAGCAGATGGCGTCGCATGCTCTTGAACGGAAACGCCTTTTTCGGCGGCTTCGGTCTCGCAGATGCCGTGGGCGAGGATAATATCACCGAGCAACAATTCCTGATCGGGAATATTTGTATCTTGCAAATCATCGAGGTTTGCGAGCGGGAACGAGAGCACGTTGGTCGGCTTTGTCCTTGCCGCGCCATTTCGAGTTGAGCGCGCGGACTTCGTCGTCGCCAGCCAGGCGGACGGACAGCTCGACCGATCGCTCGGACGTCGTCAATTGCGGGAAGGCGCTCTCCGCGATCGCCGCTTCGGCGGCTTCGCGCACGAGCTTCTCCCACGCGGCGGCTACTGTCCCATTCCGCGTCGGCTTCGAGCGCGATCTCGAGCATCATCGGGGCTGGCTCGGGGAAGCATTGGGACCTTCATAGGCATCGACGATGCGCCCGACGAGCGGGTGGCGGACGACGTCGGCCGAGGTGAAGCGGACCACCGAAATGCCCTTGATGTCCTCGACGCGGCCCACCGCGTCGGCGAGGCCGGACTTGCTCGGATCGGGCAAATCGACCTGGTTGGGGTCGCCGCAGATCACCATCCGGCTGCGCATGCCGAAGCGGGTCAGGAACATCTTCATCTGCAGCGGCGTGGTGTTCTGCGCTTCGTCGAGGATGATGAACGCGTCGTTGAGCGTCCGCCCGCGCATGAACGCGATCGGCGCAATCTCGATCTCGCCCGACGCGATGCGGCGCTCGACCTGCTCGGTCGGGAGCATATCGTAGAGCGCGTCGTAGAGCGGCCTCAGATAGGGATCGACCTTGTCCTTCATGTCGCCGGGGAGGAAGCCAAGGCGTTCGCCAGCCTCGACCGCCGGGCGCGACAGGATCAGCCGCTCGACGCTGCCGCTGATCAGCTGCGACACCGCCTGGGCGACCGCGAGATAGGTCTTGCCGGTGCCCGCCGGGCCAAGCCCGAAGATCATGTCGTCGCGGGCCAGCGCCTCCATATACGGCGTCTGCATCGCCGAGCGCGGGACGATGGTCTTCTTGCGCGTGCGGATCATCACCGTCGGGGCCGAGGTCACTTCCTCGGTAATGATCCCGTCGAAATGCGGCTGGGAGGCCATGCCGAGCACCGCCTCGACCGCCTCGGCGTCGACATCGTGGCCGCTGTCGAGCCGGTTGTAGAGGCCGATCAGGACGTCGCGGGCGCGCGCCGCGGCGTCGGCATCGCCTTCGATCTGAACCTTGTTGCCGCGCGCCGCGATGTGCACGCCGAGCCGCTGCTCGATGGTGATCAGGTGGCGGTCGTAATCGCCGAACAACGGCCCGAGCAGATAGGGCTGCTCGAACTCGAGCTCGAGCCGGGCGCGGCCTGTCGTGGCGGACGGCGGCAAGGTCGCGGCGGGCCATCAGGCGGCGATCCGCTCGCGAACGGCCCCGGCCATGCTTTGCGGGCCGGCGGAAACCAGCGTGACGTCGATGATGTCGCCGGGCCGCGCGTCGGTGTCGAGATGGACCGACTGCAGCCACGGCGATTTGCCGATCATCTGGCCGTCTTGCCGGCCGCGCGCGCTCGATCAGGATCTGCGTGTCCGATGCCCACTTTCGAACGGTTGAACGCGAGCTGGTGAAGGTTGATCCGCTCGTGCAGCCGGCGCAGCCGGTCTTCCATCACGTCGCGCGGTATTTGATCCTCCATCATTGCCGCGGGCGTGCCCGGGCGGGCGCTATATTTGAACGAATAGGCCGCGGCGTAGCCGACCGCATCGACAATCTGCAGGGTCGCTTCGAAATCCGCTTCGGTCTCGCCGGGGAAGCCGACGATGAAGTCGCCGCTGACAGCGCGATGTCGGGGCGGGCGCCACGCATCTTCTCCAGTAAGCGGAGATAGGTTTCAGTCGTGTGGCTGCGGTTCATGGCCTTGCAGGATGCGGTCGCTGCCCGACTGCACCGGCAGGTGGAGGTAGGGCATCAGTTTATCGACCTCGCCATGCGCCGCGATCAGGGCGTCGGTCATGTCGGCCGGGTGGCTGGTGGTGTAGCGGATCCGCTCGAGCCCATCGATCTTCGCCAGCGTCGCGGATCAGCTCGGCGAGACCGCGCTCTGCCGTCGCGCCACGCGTTCACATTCTGGCCGAGCAGGACGATCTCGCGCGCGCCGCCATCGACCAGCGCCTGCGCCTCGGCGATGATGTCGTCCCACGGCCGCGAGACTTCGGCGCCGCGCGTGTAAGGGACGACGCAATAGGTGCAGAATTTGTCGCACCCTTCCTGGACCGTGAGGAAGGCGCTCGGGTTCGCCCGCGCGCCGCGCCGGAAGCGCCTCGAACTTGTCAGATCGCCGGCATGTCGGTGTCGACTGGGCGCCCGCCGCGCGCCGCCTCGGCGATCATCTCGGGCAGCCGGTGATAGGCTTGCGGGCCGACCACCAGGTCGATCATCGGCGAGCGCCGCTTCGCCTCGGCGCCTTCGGCCTGGGCGACGCAGCCGGCAAGCGCGATCAGCGGCTTCGAGCCGTCCTCGCGCCGCAGCCGCCCGATGTCCGAATAGGCCTTCTCGGCCGCTTTCTCGCGGATGTGGCAGGTGTTGAGGACGACGAGGTCGGCATCCTCGCCGTCGGCCGCCGCGGCCATGCCCTGGGCGCCGAGCAATTCGCTCATCCGCTCGCCGTCATAGACGTTCATCTGGCAGCCGAAGCTTTTGATTTTGAAAGTCTTGGGAGTCATTCACCCGCACCTATAGGCGAGTGGCCGGACAGATTGAAGCCGAGGCGTTGCGCAATCGCTGCGCGCGCCTGCGTGCGCGAGCTGCTTGCGGTCGCCGGCGCGGTCGAGCGGGTCGAGCAGATGGACGATCGACGGCCAGCGTGCCGCTGCGTCCGAGGAGCCGCAGCACATTGTCCTTGCCCGATTCCTGCCACCAGCCGACCTCCGGCCCGCGGCGCCATAATCGATCGCCACCGGGCGCATCTGGACATCTTTCGCGGCGTAATTGGCGGCCTCGAGCAGGGTCGAGCGGAACGGCAGCAGATGCGTGCCCGGGCCGGTGGTGCCTTCGGGAAAAAACGCCACCGGCTTGTCGCCTTCGAGCGCCTCGGCGATCGCCGTCGCCTGGTCCTTGGCGCCCTTCACATGGCTGCGCTTGACGTAGACCGTGTCGATTCTGGTCGGCGAGCCAGTGGATGCAACGGGTGGCCGAGCTGTCTTTGGAAACGAACGCGCAATCGGTCGCCCCGGCGAGGATCAGGATGTCGAGCCAGCTGGAGTGATTGGCGATGAGCAAGGTGTGAGCCGCGGACCGGCGGCCCATCGAGGCTGGACGCGCGCGCCGACGATCCACGCGCGCCGGTGCCAGGAAGCGCCGCGGCCAGGGCGACCGTCCGGCGATCAGCTTCGTCGCAAGGTGGAGCGGAGCGCAGACGAGGAACCACAGCGACCAGCCCGGCACGCGCAGGATCGCGCGCGGATGTCGGCCGCGAACGGGCCGGGCTTAGCGATCGCGGTCGAGGGAGACGCCGTAGAGCTCCATGCGATGATCGACCAGGCGGAAGCCGAGCCGCTCGGCGATGCGCTTCTGCAGCTCTTCGAGTTCATCATCGACGAATTCGATCACCTTGCCGGTCTCGACGTCGATCAGATGGTCGTGATGAGTTTCGGCCGCGGCTTCGTAGCGCGAGCGGCCGTCGCCGAACTCATGGCGTTCGAGAATGCCGGCTTCCTCGAATAGCCGCACGGTCCGATAGACGGTCGCGATCGAGATGTTGGGATCGATCGCCGAGGCGCGCTGGTGAAGCGTCTCGACATCGGGATGATCCTCGCTGTCGCCAAGCACGCGCGCGATCACTTTGCGCTGCTCGGTAATGCGCAGCCCCTTGTCGGCGCACAGCGCTTCGATATCGATCGTACGGCGTCATGGCGTCTAGGTAAGCATCGGCGAGGGAGCGGTCAAAGGGGTGCTCTCACAATGTGGGCAAGGCGAAGCAATCCAGAACGTCTGAACTGGATCGCTCGACATTCGCTCCGTCGCAATGGCATTGCCGTATTACTTGCCTTGCGTCTTGCGCCGCTTGGTGCCCAAACCGATCGATTTGGCCAGCGCGCGGCGTTGTTCGGCGTAATTCGGCGCGACCATCGGATAGTCCGCGGCAAGGCCCCATTTCTGACGATATTGGTCGGGCGTCATATTGTAGTGGGTCATCAAATGCCGCTTGAGCATTTTCAGCCGCTTGCCGTCTTCGAGACAGACGATGAAGTCCGGCTTGACCGACGAGCGGATCGGCACCTTCGGCTCGGGCCTCGGCTCCGGAGCGGACGACCGCCCGAAATATCGTTCAAGGCAGAATGAACGTTTTGAATGAGGAGGGGCAAGTCGTTGACCGCAACGCTATTGTTGCTGACGTGGGCAGCAACGATGTCCGCAGTAAGCGTTAGCAACGTATCTTCTGTGGTTTCATTATCGACCATTGTGACGTTCCTGGTTCCGAGCAAAATGCCGTACAATCGACGTGACCGTAGGGTCGGAGCTTTATTAGGAGTGTCCGCCTCCGCTCGCAATAAGCGGGGAACGAATTGTGTAGATAAGGCGAAGTTTAGAGTTCGAGCGAAAAGGTGAGCGCATCGAATTGGCGCCCGTCGATCGCGTGATAATAGTTGCGGCGTCGACCAACCGGCGCGAAGCCGGCGCTGCGATACATCTCAATTGCGGGATTTCCGTCGCGGACTTCGAGATGGACGCGGGTCGCGCCGTCCGACCGTGCGCGATCGAGAAACTGCTGAAGCAGGCCGCGACCGGTCCCGTGCCGGCGATGGTCCGGGCCGACCGCGAGCAGCAACAATTCCGATTCGTCGGCGACGTGGCGGCACAGGGAAAAACCTACGGCGGCGCCCGAGTCGCCGTCGCGGGCGACGACCAGCAGCACGCCCGACATCGGCAGGATGCCAGCGCATTGCGAGCGGGTCCACGCCTCGCCGAAGCGGTCGCCGAACGCCAACTCCATGATTTCCATCACCGAGTCGAGGTCCTCGGAGGTGCCGACTTCCACCCGCGCCGCGCTGATCTTGTCGGGGCTGTCGATCATGCCGCCTGCCTCGGCCGGGCGTCGGGCGCCCGCGCGTAAATCGGCTTGGCGGCAAGCGACCGTTCGCGGGGCGGAATCCGCATCGCGTCGGCCGCGGAGGGGAGCTGATCGCGCGCTTCGCCCCAGCCGCGCGCGTCGACCAGGGTCTTCGCGCCAGAGCCGACCACGAGCTTGGCCGACGTTGCCGCCGCGGCGTCAGCCGGCGAGAGGTTGGCGAGCGCGGTAATAGCCTCAGCCCTGGTCGAATGACTGAACGAACAATTCGCCATGGCCGCCACTGACGGCAACTGCGACCGGATCGTTGGCCGGTGAGCCGGCGGCGAGCAAAGCAAGCGAGGACATGCCCGAAAGGTTCGCGTTCCAGCCGATCGAGAGGCCGTAAGCGGCGGCAATCGCGACTCGAATACCGGTAAAACTCCCCGGACCGACTCCAACCAGGATGGTTTCGGCGTGGCGCCCGTCGAGCAATTCGTCGAGCATCGGGACCAGCCGCTCGCTGTGGCCGCGGCCGATGAGTTCGTGCCCGTGCGCAAGGCATTCCGGCCTCGTCGAACAAGGCGGCGGTGCAGGCTGCACTCGACGTGTCGAACGCCAGGATCATGACCGGATAGTGTTCACAAGCCGCGCGATGCCGCAACCCCCTGAAATTCAGACCGCTTCGACGGTCTCTACTTCGGGCACATAGTGGCGGATCAAGCTTTCGATCCCGCGTTTCAAGGTGACCTCCGACGACGGGCAACCGGCACAGGCGCCGTGCATCGTAAGATACAGCCGCCCGTCCTTATAGCCCTTGTAGGCGATATCGCCGCCGTCCTGCGCCACCGCCGGCCGCACGCGGGTCTCGATCAATTCCTTGATCTGGTCGATGATTTCGGCGTCGGCCGGGTCTTCGTCGAAGTCCGCTTCGCTCGCGACGTGAATTCCCGCCGCCGTTCCGGGTGCGAACAACGGCGCGCCGCTGACGAAATGGTCGAGCAGGGTCTCGATCACCACCGGTTCGAGGTCGGTCCACGACACGCCGGGCGCCGCGGTCACCGAAATGAAGTCGCGGCCGTAGAACACGCCTTCGACCAGCCCGCTCGAAAACAGGGCCGCGGCGAGCGGCGAAGCTTGCGCCGAATCCTCGTCCGCATAGTCGCGGGTGCCGGCGTCCACGACCGTCTGCCCGGGCAGGAATTTGCGGGTCGTCGGGTTGGGCGTGTGTTCGGTGCGGATCAGCATGGGGGTGATGTGGTCCTCAGGTCGGACTCAATCAAGAACCAAAGGGCGGAGCACCGGCGACGACCCAGCGCGCGATCGCCAGTGCGATGCCCAGGCATATCAGCGCCACCCACCATTTGCCGGGGCGCATCGGTTCGGCCGCAGGATCGGTTGTGGCGCGGCCGGTGATCATCGGCTTGGTCAGATGCTTGCCGCGCATGCGATAGAAAATGATCGCGCCGACGTGCAGGACGATCAGGCCGAGCAGGATGTAGAAGTTGAACTCGTGGAGCTCGCGGATCTTGTCGGTCGTGTCGGGGCTGAGGAGGTTGGCGAGCGGCCCGGCGTAAAGCCCGTCGTCATCCTCGTTGAACAGCCCGAGCCCGACCTGGACCGCAATAGCGAGGAACATCGCGACGACGCTGAGCGCGCCGAGCGGCGTATGGCCGATGCCGTGCCAATCGCCGCGGAGGTAGCGGAGCACAAGCCGGGGACCGCGGACGAAGCTCGCGAAACACGCGGTCGAGCTGCCGAACACGCCCCACATCAGCCGGAACAAAAGCAGGGTCAGGATCGAGATCCCCGACCAGATGTGCCAGCCGGTGTGGTGGTTTTTCACCGACCACCAGCTGAACGCGATCAGTCCGACCAGCAGCCAGTGGACCAGCCGGACCGGAAGATCCCAGACCGGCTGCCTGGGGGTGGGGTCGTCGCTCAGTGGTGCATGTCCATGCGATAGCTGTCGTGGCACGCCGAACAGGTGTGGACGAGATCGGCGTAGCGGCCTTTGACGGCGTTCGCGTCACCGGCGTTCGCTGCCGCCTGGAAGACCTGCGCCGCAGCTTGGAAATCACGCAGCTTGGCGGCGAAATCCTGCGGTTTCTGCCAGATTTCGGGCTTGGCCCCGGTCTTGCCGAGCTCGGGCCCGGTGCCGGCCGGGAACCAGCCCGACGCGCGCTTCGACAGGCCGGCAATCGTCGCCGCGCCGGACTTGACCGTGGGCATGAACGGATTGTCGGAGGCGAGCTCGCGGCGGAGCAATTTGTTGGTGTCGCCGATCTTTTCCATGCCCTCGTGGCGCTCGTGCATGATGCTCATGGCCTGGCCGGTGGTCAGCGGCTTCGCGGCGACTATTGCACTGGCGAACGCGACGGTCGCGACGGCGGCAAACACAGCAATACGCATGAATTCTCCTATGCTTGATCGGGCTTCCAGCTGTCGTCGATCATCTGAATGATTCCTGAAAAATCCTTGCTGGCGCCGCCGCGATCAACGAATCTTTGGTATAGCTCCTCGGCCTCACCACCCATCGGCGTGTAGGCGTCGGCCGCCTGGGCGGCTTCCATCGCCAGTTTCAGATCCTTAAGCATCAGCGCCGCCGCGAAGCCGCCTTCATAATCATGGTCGGCGGGCGTGTCCGGGCCGACTCCCGGGACCGGGCAATAGCTCGTCATCGACCAGCTCTGACCCGACGCCTTGGACGAAATGTCGAAAAAGGTCTGCAGGTTCAGCCCGAGCTTCTTGGCCATCGCGAACCCCTCGCAGGTCGCGACCATGGTCGCACCGAGGATCATGTTGTTGCAGATCTTGGCCGCCTGGCCGGCGCCGAGATCGCCGGCGTGAATCACCGCCTTGGCCATGGGCTCGAGGAACGGCTGCGCCTGTTCGAACGCGGCGTCGCTGCCGCCGACCATGAAGGTCAGGGTCCCGCCGGCCGCGGCGGCGATCCCGCCCGAAACGGGCGCGTCGACGAACGCGAAGCCCGGCAGCAGTCATCGCCTCGCCGACGTCGCGCGCGCTGGCGACATCGATGGTCGAGCAGTCGATCAGCAGCGTGCCGGGCGTGGCGTTGGGGGCGACGTCGTCGTGGAACACCGCGCGGACGTGCTTGGCCGCGGGAAGCATGGTGATGACCACGTCGGCGTCTTTCACCGCCTCCGCTGCCGAACCCGCAGCCGTGCAGCCGCCATCGGCCGCATGACGGACCGCCTCGGCGACCAGGTCGAACGCGCGGACTTCATGCCCCGCCTTGACCAGGTTGGGGGCCATCCCGCCGCCCATGTGGCCGAGCCCGATGAATGCGATCTTCGCCATTCCAACTCCTCGTACCCCGGCGAAGGCCGGGGTCCAGTCCGAAAAAGAAACGGCGCGAAGCGCCGCTGGGCCCCGGCCTTCGCCGGGAGCAGTTATCTACCCTTCCAATTGCCCGGCCGCTTCTCGACGAACGCGGCCATGCCTTCCTTCTGGTCGTCGGTCCCGAACAGGCCGTGGAACAGGCGGCGCTCGAAACGGATGCCCTGAGTCGAGCGGCAGCTCCTGGGCGGCGTTGACCATTTCCTTGACCGCGATCGCGGCGAGCGGCGGCATGGCGGCGATCGCTTGCGCCGTCTTGAGCGCCTCGTCGAGCAGGTCCGCCGCGGGGACGACCTTCGCGACCAGCCCGGACGCTTCGGCCTCGGCGGCGTCCATCATCCGCCCGGTCAGGCACATTTCCATCGCCTTGGCCTTGCCGACCGCGTGCGCCAGCCGCTGCGACCCGCCCATGCCGGGCGTCACGCCCAGTTTGATCTCGGGCTGGCCGAACTTGGCGGTGTCCGCGGCGATGATGAAGTCGGCCATCATCGCCACTTCGCACCCGCCGCCGAGCGCATAGCCCGCGACCGCGGCGAGCCACGGCTTGCGCGTCGCGGTGACCTTCTCCCAGCCGGCGAAGAAGTCCTCGCCGTACATGTCGGCGAAGACCTGGCCCGACATTTCCTTGATGTCGGCGCCGGCGGCGAAGGCTTTCTCCGATCCGGTGAGGACCAGGCAATGCTGGCCGTCATCGGCGTCATAGGCCGCGAATACCGCGATCAGCTCCTTCAGCACTTCGCTGTTGAGCGCGTTCAGCGCCTGCGGACGATTGAGCGTGACGAGCGTCACCGCGCCGCGCTGCTCGACCAGGATGGTGGTGTGTTCGGTCATTCGCCGGTCTCCGGGAAAGGCGTCCAGGCTTCGGTGCCGGGCAGGGCTGCGAAGAGGACGTCGAGCATTTCGTCGCTGACCTCCTCGGGCGTCGCCGGGTCCCATTGCGGGTTATTGTCCTTGTCGATCAGCAGCGCGCGCACGCCCTCGCGGAAGTCGTGGGTGCGAACGACCCGGCTGGCGAGCGCATATTCGGCGATCATTTCGTCGCGCGAAGCTGGCGCGCTCCGCGCCCTCGGCCATCAGCCGCAGCGAGACCTTGCACGACAGCGGGCTCTTGGTCCCGAGCGTCACCAGCTCGGTCGCCGCCCAGTCGCTGTCGTCGGCCTCGAGCGCGGCGACGATGTCCTCGAGCCGAGTCGGAGGCGAAGCAGCGGGTGATTGCCGGCAGAGTTCTCGGCGATCTTCGCGTCGGGCGGCGTGACGGCAAAGGCGCCGATCGCGCCGCCTCGAGCGCGCCGGGCTCTTGCGCGATCCGCTCGACCAGCTCGGCGAGCGACGATTGCGGACGTAATGGGTGGCAAGGCCGAGATAGAGGCATTCGGCGCCGTCGAGCCGCGCGCCGGTCAGCGCCATGAACTCGCCGACCCGCCCGGGCAGCCGCGGCAGATACCAGCCGCCGCCGACGTCGGGGAACAGGCCGATGCCGGTTTCGGGCATGGCGAAGCGCGTATTCTCGGTCGCGATGCGGAAGTCGCACGGCAGCGAAATGCCGACGCCGCCGCCCATCGTGATCCCGTCCATGATCGCGACGGTCGGCTTGGGATAGGTGAACAGCAGATGGTTGAGCCGATATTCGGCGAAGAAGAAGCTGCTTCGCCTCGTCGTGCATCCTCGTTGCCGCTCCGCGCACAGCATGACCGACGTCGCCGCCGGCGCAGAAGCCGCGGCCCTCGGCATGGTCGATCGACCACCGCCTGCGATCGCCGGGTCGGCGCGCCAGCTCGAGCAGCGCCTCGCTCATCGCTTCGCACATCTGCGTGGTCAGCGCGTGGATCGCCTTGGGCCGGTTGAGGCCGGACGCCTGTCGGCCGATGATGACGTCTGCGGTCCTTCGATACCGGCTGCAATCAGCACTCAGGATGCGGAGCGCTGCACGGCCGCTACCGGTCATCGATGCCGCATCGATCACTGGCGGAGAGTCGCGGCTGACGATCACGCGCATGATCTGGTTGGTGCCCTCGAGGATCGAATGGACCCGAAGGTCGCGCCAGAAGCGCTCGATCGGATAATCCTGCAGATAGCCGTAGCCGCCGTGGAGCTGCAGCGCGCGGTCGACCACCGACGAGCCGGTGTCGGTCGCGAGGCGCTTGGCCATCGCCGCGAACTTGGTCTTGTCGGGCGCGTTGGCGGTGACCTTGGCGGCGGCGACGTAGAGCAGATAGCGCGCCGCCTGCAGCTCGGTCTCCATGTCGGCGAGCGTGAACTGGGTCGCCTGGAAGTCGGCGATCGCCTGGCCGAACTGCTTGCGCTCCTTGGTGTAGGCGATCGCCTCGTCGAGGCAGCGCTGGCGCGCCGCCCAAGCGAGCAGGCGCCGATGTTGAGCCGGCCGCCGTCGAGGCCCATCATGGCGATGCGGAAGCCTTCGCCCTCGCCGCCGACGCGGTTGGCGACCGGCACGCGGACCTCGTCGAAATTGACCTGCGCGGTCGGCTGCGAATGCCAGCCGAGCTTCTTTTCCTGCGCGCCGAAGCTGACGCCCTTCATGTCCTTCTCGATGACCAGCGCGGTGATGCCCTTGGGGCCCGTCCTCGCCGGTGCGGACCATGGTCACGTAGATTTCGTTCTCGCCGCCGCCGGAGATGAACGCCTTGGAGCCCGATGACGACATAATGGTCGCCGTCGAGCACCGCCTTGGTCTTGAGCGCGGCGGCGTCGGAGCCCGACGACGGCTCGGTCAGGCAATAGCTGCCGATCTTCTCCATCGTGATCATCGACGGCAGATATTTCTGCCTTGACCTCGGCCGAGCCGAAGCGGTCGATCATCCACGCCGCCATGTTGTGGATCGAGATGAAGGCGCTGGTCGACGGGCAGCCGTAGGCCATCGCCTCCATGATCAGCGCCGCTTCGAGCCGGCCGAGGCCGATGCCGCCCGCTCTCCTCGACTGACGTAGATCGCGCCGAAGCCGAGCTCGGCGGCCTCGCGGATCGTGTCGCGCGGGAAGATGTGCTTCTCGTCCCACTCGGCGGCGAACGGCGTGATCGCGTCGGCGGTGAATTTGCGCGCCATCTCCTGGATCTGGAGCTGGTCGTCGGTGAGGTCGAACTGGGTCATCGCGCGGGCGGCATCTAGGGGGGCGTCAGAATGTCAGCAAGCCCGCTGCTCCGCCGCTCAATAGCTGTTGTTCGTGACTATTGCTGATGTCGTTGACGTCGGCGTTGTCGTCGCCCGTTGATCAGCTCGTTCGGACGAGGTCTCGCTGCTTTCGTCGGGCGGCAGCGCCTCGATGTCGGCCGGGCGCGGCATTGTTGATGTCGATCGCGACATTGTTTTCGGCGGCCGGCTTGTTGCAGGCAGCCAGCGCCGCCGCGGCGATCAGGGCAATGAGGAGCTTAGTTGCATCGCGCATAGGTGAAGCTCGCCATTGGGTTGCTTTCGGTTCGCACCAGCTGCTTGCCTTCTGCAGCTCCAGCGCTTCGAACTTGGTCCACGTCTGGCCCTCGCCGGTAAAGGCGAAAGTCGCCGCTGATCGATGTTCCGGCCTGGTCTGGCGCGTTGGCCTCGGGCACAGCGCGCGAATTCGTAGAAGTTCGAGCTTCGCCGGCGCCGACGATCAGCAGCCCCTTGGCGTCGCCGCGGTCGAGGTGCAGTCGCCCGGCGCCAGCCCCCAGCGCCCCTGCAGCGCGGCGGGAATGAGCCGCGGCGACGGCCGCGTCAGGCGCTCGGACGTGGCGAGCCTGCGCGTTGGCTCGGGCGCGGCGCGCTCGGTCGCGTTGGGCACCGCATCGTTGATCGCCGGCAGCCCGGCGGTGTTGTTCGCCTCGATCGTCGACCGGATCGCGCCCGCTGCACGCGACCACGGTCAGCAGTGCGGCGCAGCGGAATCACAGGGGCGATGGCGCGGAGCATGCTGCTCCAACGCCTGCTAGGCGTCCGCCGCGTATCCCTGTCAGCCCATCGTCGGGATGATGAAGGCGTTCTCGCCGTGGCCGCCGCCGTCGGGCCAGCGCTGGGTGACGACCTTGTTCTTGGTCCAGAAGCGCAGGCCTTCCATGCCGTACTGGCCGATGTCGCCGAAGCCCGAGCGCTTCCAGCCGCCGAAGCTGTGATAGCTGACCGGCACCGGGATCGGCACGTTGATGCCGACCATGCCGACATTGACGCGGGCGGTGAATTCGCGCGCGGCGTGGCCGTTGCGGGTGAAGATGGCGACGCCGTTGCCATATTCGTGCTCGGACGGGAGGCGCACCGCCTCCTCGAAATCCGTCGGCGCGGACGATCTGCAGGACCGGGCCGAAAATCTCTTCCTGGTAGCTCTTCATCGCTCGGCTTCACATGGTCGAACAGGGTCGGGCCGATGAAGAAGCCCTCCTCATGGCCCTGCAGCGTGAAGCCGCGGCCGTCGACGACCAGCTCGCCGCCCTCGTCGATGCCCATCTGGATGTAATGCTCGATCCGCTCCTTGTGCGCCTTGCTGACCACCGGGCCGTAATGCGCCTCGGGGTCGGTCGAGACGCCGACGCGCAGCGCTTCGATCGCCGGGATCAGCTTTTCGCGCAGCGCGTCGGCGGTCTCGTCGCCGACCGGCACGACCACCGGCAGCGCCATGCAGCGCTCGCCGGCCGAGCCGAAGGCGGCGCCGGCAAGGTCGTTGACGACCTGGTCGAGGTCGGCGTCGGGCATGACGATGCCGTGGTTCTTGGCGCCGCCGAAGGCCTGGACGCGCTTCCCGTTCGCGGTGCCGCGCGAGTAGATATACTGCGCGATGTCGGACGAGCCGACGAAGCTGACCGCGGCGATGTCGGGATGGTCGAGGATCGCGTCGACCATTTCCTTGTCGCCGTGGACGACGTTGAGGATGCCGTCGGGCAGGCCCGCTTCCTTCATCAGCTCGGCGAGGCGGACCGGCACGCGACGGGTCGCGCTCGCGAGGGCTTGAGGATGAAGGCGTTGCCGCAGGCGATCGCCATGCCGAACATCCACATCGGGATCATCGCCGGGAAGTTGAACGGGGTGATGCCGGCGCCGATGCCGAGCGGCTGGCGCATCGAATAGACGTCGATGCCGGGGCCGGCGCCGACGGTATATTCGCCCTTCAGCGCCTGCGGGATGCCGCAGCGATATTCGATCACTTCGAGCCCGCGCTGGACGTCGCCCTTGGCGTCGGCGATGACCTTGCCATGCTCGCGAGCGACAGCAGATGCGCGAGCTCGTCCATGTTGGCTTCGACCAGCTCCTTGAACTTGAACATGACGCGGGCGCGGCGCTGCGGGTTGGTCGCCGCCCAGGCCGGCTGCGCGGCCTTGGCGGCGTCGACCGCCTTCTGCGAGGTCGGCGGCGGTGCCGAGGCGGACGTGGGCCTGGACCTGCGCCCTGGTTGGGGTCGAAAACGTCGCCC
>CAWHYD010000007.1:0-300000 GCA_963833685.1 uncultured Alphaproteobacteria bacterium
CGGCGTGCTCGCCATTGCCGGCGGCGCCTACCGCCGCGAGCATCGCCGGCGCGCCAAGCGGCGCGGCCCGTCGTTGGGAGGCAAATGAGATGCGCCTGAAGAAGCTCGCCAGGACCGCGGGCACCGCGCTGCTGGTCGTCGTCCTGCTCGACATCGTCGCCACCGCGGCGGCGGTCGCGGTCGGCGCGGTGATGCTGAAGAAATGAGGCTCGCCCACATGACCAACGCACGCCTTGCCGAGCTGGTGCTCGCACTGATCATCCTGGCCGGGTCGATCTGGCTCTACCGCCGCCGCGACCCGAGCGCCGGCGGCGGCTACGGCAACCAGGGCGCGGTGCTGCTGCTGGTGGTCGGCGCGATCATGGCGATCCACGCCATCGGCCTGCTCGACTATCACCCGAGCGCGTCGGAGCTCGAACGGATGCACGGCCAATGAGCCGCAGCCAGAAGCGCTTCGCCCTCCTCGCCGCCGCCGCGCTCACGCTGGCCGCCTGCGCCGCAACCCAGGACGCCGCCGCCGTCGCGCCCGCCGCGCCCGGCTTCTGGCTCGGCCTGTGGCACGGCTTCATCTTCCCGGTCGCCTGGATCGTGTCGCTGTTCGCGCCCAAGGTCGCGATCTACGCCGTGCCCAACACCGGCGGCTGGTACGATTTCGGCTATTTCCTCGGCATCGTCGTGTTCGGCGTCGGCGCCCGCAAATCCGTCAAGCAGGTCGTCGTCTATCGCGACCGCGGCGGCCCCATCATCGACGCCAGCGCGCGCAGAATTCAGGAGTAACGCTCATGCCCCTTCTCGAAGCCCGCAAGCAGTACAAGCCGTTCGAATACCCGTGGGCGTTCGAATATTGGAAGCGCCAGCAGCAGATCCACTGGATGCCGGAGGAAGTGCCGCTGGGCGAGGATTGCCGCGACTGGGCGCAGAAGCTCGAGCAGACCGAGCGCAACCTGCTGACGCAGATCTTCCGCTTCTTCACCCAGGCCGACGTCGAGGTGCAGGATTGCTACCACGACAAATACGGCCGCGTGTTCAAGCCGACCGAGATCAAGATGATGCTGACCGCCTTCTCCAACATGGAGACGGTGCACATCGCGGCTTACTCGCACCTGCTCGACACCATCGGCATGCCCGAGAGCGAGTACTCGCGCCTTCCTCCAGTACAAGGAGATGAAGGACAAGCACGATTACCTCGCGACCTTCGGCGTCGACAACGACGAGGACATCGCCAAGACGCTCGCCATGTTCGGCGGCTTCACCGAGGGGCTGCAGCTGTTCGCCAGCTTCGCCATGCTGATGAACTTCCCGCGCTTCAACAAGATGAAGGGCATGGGCCAGATCGTCAGCTGGTCGGTCCGCGACGAGAGCCTCCACTGCGAAGGCATCATCAAGCTGTTCCACACCTTCGTGAAGGAACGCGACTGCCTGACCAAGGCGGTCAAGGAACGACATCCGCGACATCTGCCAGCAGACCGTCGCGCTCGAGGATGCGTTCATCGACCTCGCGTTCGAACAGGGCCCGATCAACGGCATGAGCCCCAAGGAGATCAAGAAGTACATCCGCTACATCGCCGACTGGCGCATGGGGCAGCTGGGCTTCGCGCCGATCTACATGGTCGACGAGCACCCGCTCCCCTGGCTCGCGCCGCTGCTCAACGGCGTCGAGCACGCCAACTTCTTCGAAACCCGCGCGACGGAATATTCGAAGGCCGCGACGCGCGGGCGACTGGAACAGGTGTGGGACAGCTTCGACCGGCGGCAGAAGGCCAAGCGGCGGCGAACGATCCGGCGCAGGCGGCGGAAGCGGCGGCGAAGGAGGAGGGCGACATGTTCTCAGCGGCGGGCGTCGCGGCGGAGTAGATAATCTCTCTTAAGCTCGGAAGGAGGTGAGAAACTTGGCTAATCACAGGAAGACATTCGATATTGGTCGGAATGCCGACGATGGGCGGTTTACAACCGTCCGTGAAGCGGAACGCAAGAGCTCTACGCACACCGTAGAGCGTATGCCGAAGCGGGGTTACGGTGATTTGCGATTAAACCTTAGGACCGGCGTCCAAGTGGCGCCGGTCCGTTCGACAGCAGTAGCGTCGCTCCCAAAAGCCAGTAATCTAGCGCAGCCGGATCGCAATCGGGAGTTATGCCCGTGCAGATCGCCTTTGAACTTCCAATCAGTGCCGATGATCAACAGAAGCTGGCTCACGTTCTGATGTGCCAGCCGAATGAGCTGCCGAACGTGCTAGCCGGTTATGCGAAGGCGGCCGCAGACGAGTACGTCCAGATGTTTCTCGGCAAGACGGCGTTTCGTCGGACCCGAGATTTCTATGATTTTCGGATCTATCTCCTCGTAATTCATGTGCTGAACGGCCGGCTACCAGATGAGGCTCTCGTGTCTCGGCTGTTCCAAACGTCTGCGACAGAAAGCCGAGCGCGCCTCAAATCGGTAACGTCGAAATATCAGCGAGGGCTGGAAACTCAGATCAGCGGCAGCATCTCAGCGATCCTTGCGGACGCTGAACATGATGAAGGCAATGACACCTACCGTATTACGGTGAACAATCAGACAATCGTGGATCTCCTGAATTCAACGCTCGCGGCTTTGGATGGCAATCACACGCAAGTCTCAAAAGTTCGTGGCTCGGTGGGATCGTACATAATGCCGCGCGCCTCGTTCGAAGCGCTCGAGAACCATTTTGCCTGACTTCTCGAAGTTCATCGACTTCTCGAGCCTGTTTGTAGCGTTAGGAGGCCTGCTGTTCGCCACTTGGCATCCGGTATTCCAAGAACTTCTTACGAAGCCTCGGCCGCCACTTTACCGGAATCGAAAGATCTTACATCACCGCGCTTGGAAGCGGCATCATTTCGAAAGCGCTGCCGCTGGCTGCATTTTTGCTGGCCTATGTCGTATCACTTTTGGGTGTAGCTCTGGCGGTTATTCATCAGACTGGGTTGACCATTGATCCTGGATCTGATTGACCCACCCGCCACTCTCTTCATGCTGACTTACTGCTTGGCGGTATTTCTCGCGATTCTTACCGTGTGGTCACTCGGAAAACTGATCGTCGCCTGGTGGAATGCGGGTCAGGGCCGGGGTGAAGATCCTCGACTGACAGTGTTGAGATGAGGCATTGACCTCGCCACAAATCTAAGAGAAAGATCTCGTTATGTTCTCGGCTGCGCGATGACCTCTTGATCGCTTCTCGCGGCCAGAAATTCGCGCACGATCCTCGCCGATCCACCGTGGCAATTTCAAAACCGCACCGGCAAGGTAGCGCCCGAGCAAAGCGGCTCAACCGCTACGGCACGATGACGCTCGACGAGATCTGCGCGCTTCCGGTGAGCGAGATCGCCGCCGACCCGTCGCACCTCTATCTATGGGTGCCGAACGCGCTGCTGCCTGAGGGCCTGAGGGTGATGGAAGCGTGGGGCTTCCGCTACAATTCGAACATCGTCTGGCACAAGGTGCGCAAGGACGGCGGCTCGGACGGCCGCGGCGTCGGCTTCTACTTCCGCAACGTCACCGAGACTCATGCTGTTCGGCGTGCGCGGCAAGAACGCGCGCACGCTTCCGCCCGGCCGCAGCCAGGTCAACATGATCGCAGACCCGCAAGCGCGAGCACAGCCGCAAGCCCGACGAGCAATACAAGCTCATCGAGGATTGCAGCTGGGGCCCCTCGCCTCGAAATGTTCAGCCGCGGCGACGCGGCCAGGCTGGACCGTCTGGGGCAACCAGGCCGACGAGAGCTACAAGCCGACCTGGGCCGACCTACAGCTACAACAGCGCGATGGAGATCGCGGCGGAGAGAACGAAGCCGAGTACGCACTACCGTCGTAAGTTGCCAAAGTCGCGCCGATAATTAACATCGGACAAGAACCCATCACTCCTCGTGGCGCGCGCATTTCCGCTGTGTCGAATGAAGTGACCGTAGATGTTTTGAAATCGACTGGTTGAGCTTGGCCTCTCTGATCGGAAGGAAGTGTCTGAGAGGTAATCCGCCGACAGCTTCCGATTAAGATCGCGAAGCGTAGGTCGATCCTTGGTGATTATCACTGCAGCCGAAATAATGCCCGCATCGTACCAAGATCGATAAGCAGCCAAGTCGCGGTCTAGATTTCCGTCTTTCGCATTCCACTCGACATCCAAGACAATCCGATTTTTGAAGTTATCTACCAGATACCCCTTTTGATAGATCGCCGGCAGCTCCTCGATTTTCTTTCCATTCTTCGCGAAAAGAATGCCTTGAAAGTTTCGAGGTCGAGACGCGCCTCCCGCCAGCCACGAGCAGAAAAGGCGTTGTCAATTGCTTCGGCGATAACGCCACGGCTTCCGCCTGGTGTCAGGAGCGAGATCTCGTTGAGCAGAAAACGTGCTGAGTACCGCAACGATATCCTTCCACTCGTTGGGACAGACCGCCTGAATGACTGGTGCCGGAGAATGTGACTGCAAAAGAGCCAACGTTCCCGTGCCTTCGCGGGCAGCACGTGAGGCAAATCACACGAATAGGACGCAACATGATGAAGGACTGCAGCAAAAACTTGCATAGATCCATTCTGGATGCGCCGCCCTGCAGAAGCGCGCCCGCCGCCATCTCCCGACCCCAATAGCCTCCCCGCCCCCTTCATGGCATAGCACCCGCCTGTGAGCACGACGCCGGGGGGCATCGATCATGACCGCGGGATTGGGACGCAGGGCGCGGAACCTGCAGGAAATGGGCGCGAACTTTGCCGTGCAGGGGGCCGAGGTCGATCCCGCCTACCGCGCTTATGAACCGCTGCCGGGCGACGTGTTCATCAGCTGCTGGGCGAAGAGCGGCACGACCATGATGCAGCAGATGTTCCACCAGCTGCGGATGGGCGCCGCGAGCGGCTCCGGCGGCGGTGGCGATATGGACTTCGACGACATCAGCCGGATGACCCCGTGGGACGACACCGCGCGCTTTTGCGGGACTGACATGATGCAGGCCCAGCGGGCCGCGCCGCGCGGGTTCAAGTCGCACCGCGAATATGAGCGGCTGCCGCCGGGAATGCGCTACGTCGTCACGTTCCGCGATCCGCGCGAGACCTACCATTCCATGCATCGCTTCTTCAGCGGCTGGCTGGTCGAGGAGGGCGGGCTGTCGCTCGAAGAGCTGTGGCCGGTGTGGATGAGCGGCGGCCCCGGCGGCTGCGATTACGCCACCCATTTGCTGAGCTGGTATGCGCGCAAGGATGAGCCCGACACCCTGCTCGCCACCTATCGCTGGGTTGCGGGGAACCGGCCGGCCATGATCCGACGCCTCGCCGATTTCCTCGGCCTGCCGCTCACCGATGAGCTCGCCGGAGATGGTCGATGCGATGACCAGCCGCGAATATATGCGCGCGCACAAGGACCGGTTCGATGACGGGATGCTGTCGCGCGCCTTGGCCGACAAGATCGGCATCCCGCTCGACGGCGATTCCTCGAAGGTCCAGGCACAAGGGCAGCGATCCGGGCGCGCTGCCGCCGACCGTCGTCGAGAAGATCGATGCCATGTGGGCCGAGCGGATTGCGCCGGTGACCGGCCATTCCGACTTCGCCTCGCTCGCCGCCGAACTGGATGCCCGGGGCTGACCAACGCCGCGCTTACGCCTTTACCCCTCCTCAACACTCCCGTTGCACACTCACCCCATGCGCGCGGCACTGATCATCGTGGCGGCAATCCTGTTCGGCCTCGCTGGCGGCTATGGCTGGTCGGCCTGGTCGCGTCCGGCGCCCAAGCCGAAGCATTACAAGGCGACCATGCTGATCCCCGCCGACGCGCCCGAAACCGCGGACGACAAGGCATGGGCCGCCCGCGCCACCGACAACGGCCCGATCTACGCCCAGGGCGCCCCCGACCCGACCCTGGTCGAGCAGAGCGTCACTTATTCCGGCTGCGACGAGGTCCGCGCCGCCGGCAAGGCGCCGCTCCACGCCGGTCAGCCCGGCTATCGCTCCGACATGGACGGCGACGGCGACGGCGTTGCTTGTGAAGGCCCAGCCGCCAAGCGCAGGTGAGCGATCGCGCAGCGAGCGCGAGGAGCGCGTAGAGCCGGCGCAGCGCCCGGCCGGCGGGGCGCGACCCGGTAAGAGAGCGAGCCCGTCCGACGACTTACGCGAATTCACTTCGCGTGACATTCAAGCCAGCCACTGACCCTTTCGTCACCCCGGACGTGATCCGGGGTCCAGCCTCAATCGCATTCGCTGCTTTTGTTCGGGGGTATTCGCGCCGAGGTGGCGATTACAGCCCACATGGCAAAGCACGATGTTTTCGAGAGCCCACGTGCCATCCAAGGCCTTGGGAAGCTTGTGCTCAACCGTGACGGACTTTCCGACATTGTAAGGTGGGCCGAAGCGCATGGGGCGATGGCAGCGCCAGCAATTGTCGCCGTCGCGCTCCCGAATCTCGGCAATTTTCGCGCGCTTCTTTAGGTGCTGCTTCATCCACCACGGAAGGAAACGCTTTAGTTTCTTGCGTGCCATTCGATTTGCCTGTCGATGCATATTTAGCGCTCGGTTGGCCGGTCGCCAACCGCCCGATGATCGTTAGGCCGCCACCCGCCGCCGTGCTATGGGCTTCACATCGCACGGATTCGTCCCCCCAAGCCTGTGCGGCTGAGAGACCGAACGCGCTCCCGCTTACTGCCAAGGGAGCCCCAGATGGACCTCAACGACCTTTACCAACGCCGCGGCCAATCGCTGATGAAGGCGATGCAGACATCGTGCGAGAAATCGCGCCAGGAGCATCTCGCCACGTCGCGCGGCTATGTCGACCGCATCGCCGAGCTCCGCCGCGAGCAGGCGGCCCGGGCATGAGCCGGGTCCTGTTCGTCTCGCTCGACGAAGGCCAGGTCGTCGCTAAATGCCTCGCCGCCAAGGTCGGAATCTCGGCGATCGAGCGGCTTCCGGCCGGCGGCGTGCGCCTGGTGTGCATGAGCAGCGACGGTGCCGGCACCATGCAGCGCGCGCTGAAATCGCACCTGATCAAGGAAGAAGTGACCCGCGAACGCCACCGCCCGCAACGTCCACTCTGGTAGGCGATCGGTCTCAGGCCGGCTGGGCGGCTCCGCTCACCGGCACGCCGGGGCGCTTGCCCGCCTGCCATCCCGCCCAGCTCGTCGCTGCGCCGATCGCGAAGCCGGTCATCACCACTGCCGCGCTCGGCGCATTGCCGATGATCACCAATAGCGCTTCCAGCAGCGGATTGCGGTTCAGCAGGCCCATGGTCAGCATTTGGCCGATGATGAAGATGGCCGCGACCACGAACGGCGACGCCTTTTCACGATAGCGGAGCCAGATCGCCGCGATCACCGCCAGCTCGACGGCCATGGCCCATTCGATGGTTGGAGATCAGCCGGTCGAAATCCTGCGGCCCGCGGATAGTCAGTCCGGGCATCCACGCTCCGAACACCCGGCTGAGCGGCGATTCGAACAGGATCAGCGGCGTCGCCAGCATGTAACCGGAATGCAGCCACACCTTCCGGCGGTATTTGAGCGCCCGGTAGTACAAGGTGACATAGGCTGCCATCGCAAGCGCCACGCCTGACCAGGAACTGCCCGCCGAACATGACCCGCACCGGTTCGTTGGCGGTGACGAAGCCCTTGCCGGTGGCGTCGATGATCGCGGCCAGTCCGCCGATCAGGAAGGGGAACAGTAGCAGGCTCGACTTGCCGACAGCCCGGTGCAGCGGCAGCTGCGATTTGTGCACGGTCCAGCTCTGCATCAGAACCATCAGGCACCCAGATGCTGGCGGCGATGCCATGGGCGTGGAACTGCCAGGGAACGCTGGTCCAGACGGAGAAATAGCTCGCCCAGAAGCCGCGCGACGATAACCGCGATGCACAACCAGCACATAATAAGGCGCGTGGCGATATGGCATGGGACCCCTCCCCGTTGGCGAAGGCGTAGCAGTTTTGTCGGCGATCGGACACTGGGACGTGCCCGAGGAGGAGTGCCCGACCGACGGCATCGACTATCTCGACGATCGCCTGGGAAAGGCGGGAAGCAGCGAGCCGATCGACGATGACGAACGGTGATTTACGCGCGCACGCGTAGAAATGCCGCTCGAAGCTTTATTGCCCCATCGTCGCGCTGGCGCCGAACAGGATGGCGTTGATCGCGAGCGCGAACAGAACGATGCCGATCATCGCGAGGGCGATTTCGCCTTCGCGGGTCTGCCAGAAGCTCGGCTTCACGGATTCTGGCCTCGACGGCGACTGGTTGAGCGGCACCGGCTCGCGGCGGATCGACCGGCGCGCCGGGCGCGGCGGCGCGTTCAGCTCGACGGTCGGCTTGGAAGGTGTCCAGTTCTTGCTCACGAACAGGATGGTAGAATGTCCCTGTTACCATCCGGTTAGCGACGCAAACCGTCACCCCGGACTGGATCCGGGGTCCACCTTTTGGTTCAGGCTCGCTTCCGCCGCCGCTTCGGCTTGGCGAACAGCTCCGCCTCAGCCTTGCGCCGCACGCGCTCGATCACCTGCGCCGTATGGTCGGTCATGCTGGCGTGGCAGCGGACGTGGCACAGGAAGAGGCCGTCGACCGGGATCGGCTGGGCGGTGGGCCCCGCAAGCAATTGCTCGATCCGCGGCCCCAGGTCGTGGCCGGGCGGCAGGTCGAATCGCATCGCCCGGCGGCAGCGCCGGCAGGTGTCGCCGTCGCGTTTGCGCAGCTGGTCAAAGCGATGCTGCGTTCGCTTCGCGTTCAGCGTCCACGGGGCCAAATACTTTGCGAGCGATTCGCGAATCATAAGCGCACGCTAACCCTCGCTGCTTACCGGGCGGTTACGGCGATGGGGTTGCGCGGCGCTGGCGCGGCTTTAGTGCAGCGCCATGGCCGACCGCTCGTCCGAGATCGAAACGCTCGAGCACCGCTTCATGCGGGCGTGGATCAACGGCGATTCGCGCACCTTGAAGGCGATGACGGCGCGCGATTTCGCGCTCCTCGTCGGGACCAGGCCGCCGGTCATGCTCGATTATTCGAGCTGGATCGATGCGGCGGGCAAGCGCTGGACCTGCTCGGCCTATCGCTTCGGCACCGTCTATGTCCGCCTCCACGGCAACCTCGCCTTGTTCGCGGCCGAGGCCGAGCTCGAATCGCGGCTCGACCGGTTCGACTGGTCGGGCCCGGCGTGGATCACCGACGTGTGGCGGCGGAGCAAGCTGCGGCGGCGCTGGCGGCTGGTCGAGCGGCAGATCGCGCGGCCGGTGGACGAACCTCAGGTGGCCAAGGTGATCAAGGCGCTGCAGCTGTGGCGCTAGGCCGCGGCGGAGTTGAGGCGGTTTTAGGGGCGGCTTTGGCGGCTTCGGCGCGCGCGGCCTGGGCGAGCTGGGCGGCGGCGGCGGCCTTCTCCTCGGCCTCGCGGCGCTTCCTGGCCTCGGTGTAGAGTTCGTATTCGGTCTTCTGCGGACGCGTCGACGAACATTTCGCCGACATTGCCACCGGTCAGCGCCCGCCGCGCCATCTGGGCCGCCACCAGGCCGACGGCGATCAGGTTGATCGCGGGGGTGCCGGTGCAGCCGAACGGGCCGACGCTGGCGCAGGCGTTTGCGTCCTTGTAGGTTTCGCGCGATTTCGGCGGATTACCCTGGTTTTTCGCCTCTCGCTTGGCTTCGATCACGTCGGGATTGAGGCGATAGCCTTCGCTCCGCGGCGCGCAGACGACGATCTCGCGGTCGCTCTTCGGCCGCCGGTCGCAATTGTCGCCCGCCGCCGGCGCCGCCGCCACGACCTTGGGCTGCGGCTTGGGCGGCGCCGTCGGGCCATAGACCGGGTGAGCCGCGGCCTCGGCGAGCAGGGCGATCAGCGCGATCTGGCTAGCCGGCATCGTTCGACCCTGCGGGCGGCCGGCTTGCGAGGTGATGAACGCGGTGGCTCAGCGCATCTCTTTCTGGGCTTCCTGGAACCAGCCCTTGGCGGCAACCCCGCGCTCGTGCTGGACCGGCTGCGGCGCCCGCGGCTGCGGCTGGCTCCACGGCCAGGCGGCGACCATGATCGCCACCGACAGCATGCCGAGCGCGGCGAGCAGCGCCACGAACGGCACGGTCGACAGCAGCAGCCGCGGCGCTTCGGGCTCGGTTCGCTGGCGCGGCCGGCGCTCGGCTCGGCGGGCGCTGTGACGGCGCACCAGCCCTTCGACATAATCGTCGGGACGGGTCCACCTACGCGCTGCGGGCGTACTCAGCCGCGGGATGTCCATGGCTGCAGCGTCTGCCTGTTCCGCTTTGTTTTCAACCGCCTTTGCCGGCTTTGCCAGCCGAGCCGGTCAGCGCGGGCGGCCAAGCGTCATTCGTCGATCGGCTCGCCGTCCTGCTCTTCCTCGAACAGGTCCGCGACGACATCGCCATTGGCGCTCAGCCGGACCTTGTCGCCCTCGATTTCGGCCACCAGCCCGCGGGGAATGTAATGGTGATGGTCGTCATGGCCCATGCCGCTGTCGGCGCGGACCAGCTTGATGCGGTCGCCTTCGATATGGTCGACTTTGCCGATGTGGACGCCGTCGGCGCCGATCACTTCCATATGTTCGCGAATGTCGTCGAACCCGCTCATGCGTTCCTCCTTTGCGGTTTGTCTTCTTGCATAACACATGGGCCGCCACCTTGCTCCGTCGTTGGGTTGAGGCATCGGGGGTTCGCTCGTAAGGCCGCGCGATGCTCGACGTCCGCACCAATCCCGAAGCGCCAGCCGCACCCGCCCCCCACACCGCCATCCGCCGCGAAGACTATCGCCCGCCCGACTGGCTGGTGCCCGAGATCCGGCTCGACTTCGATCTCGGCGTCGAGCGGACCGTGGTCCGGGCCACGCTGACCGTGGAACGCAACGGCGACCACGACCGCCCGCTCCGCCTCGACGGCGACGAGTTGAAGCTGCTCTCGGTCAAGGCCGAAGGCGGGCACCGCATGGACGGGCCGACACTGGTCATCGATCTTGCAGGCAACAGCGCGAGCATCGAAACCGAAGTCGAGATTTCGCCCGCGGCCAACACCAAGCTGATGGGTCTCTATGCCTCGAACGGGATGCTCTGCACCCAGTGCGAGGCCGAAGGCTTCCGCCGCATTACCTTCTTCCCCGACCGCCCCGACGTCCTCAGCAAGTATAAGGTCCGGATGGAGGGCGACGCGGCCGCCTTCCCCATCCTGCTATCCAACGGCAACCGCGTCGCCGAAGGCCAAGGTGCCGACGGCCGCCACTGGGCCGAATGGCAGGATCCTTTCCCCAAGCCCTGCTATTTGTTCGCGCTGGTCGCCGGCGACCTCAAGCCGAACCGCGACCGCTTCACCACCATGTCCGGCCGCAACGTCGATCTCGCCATCTGGGTGCGCGAAGCGGACCTGCCCAAGACCGCCCACGCCATGGCCAGCCTCAAGCTGGCGATGAAGTGGGACGAGGACGTCTATGGCCGCGAATATGACCTCGACCAGTTCAACATCGTCGCCGTCAGCGACTTCAACATGGGCGCGATGGAGAACAAGAGCCTCAACATCTTCAACTCGGCCTATGTCCTGGCCGACCAGGACACCGCGACCGACGCCGACTTCGACAATATCGCGCGGGTCGTCGCCCACGAATATTTCCACAACTGGTCGGGCGACCGGGTCACCTGCCGCGACTGGTTCCAGCTGAGCCTGAAGGAAGGCTTCACCGTGTTCCGCGACCAGAGCTTCGGCGCCGACATGGGCAGCCCGGCGGTCAAGCGGATCGAGGACGTTCGTGTGCTCCGCGCGGTCCAGTTCCCCGAGGACCAGGGCCCGCTCGCCCACCCCGTCCGCCCCGACAGCTACATCGAGATTTCGAACTTCTACACGACCACCATCTACAACAAGGGCGCGGAGCTGATCCGCATGTTCCACACCGTGCTCGGCCCGGAGAAATTCCGCAAAGGCACCGACCTCTATTTCGAGCGGCACGACGGCGAAGCCGCGACCTGCGACGATTTCGTGACAGCGCTGGAGGATGGCAGCGGCGTCGACCTGACGCCGTTCAAGATCTGGTACAGCCAGGCCGGCACGCCGAAGGTCAAGGCGCGGCTCGAGCATGACGCCGGCGGCGAAGACCGCCACCCTGCATCTCGAGCAGCATGTCGCGCCGACGCCCGGCCAGCCGGTCAAGCAGGCCATGCCGATTCCGCTCAGGACCGCGCTGATCGGCGACGACAGCGGCGAGGAAATCGCGGCGGAGCGGCTGATCATCCTCGACCAGCCCAAGCAAAGCGTCACCTTCGACAATGTCGGCGAGAAGCCGTTGCTGTCGATCAACCGCGATTTCTCGGCGCCGGTCATCGTCGATGCTGCCCGCGATCCGCACGAGCTCGAGCGGCTGGCGCAGACCGATACCGATCCGTTCGCCCGCTACGAAGCGATGCAGGACATGATGATGCGCGCGCTGACCGGCGGCGCTCGCGGCGAAGCGGTCGATGCCGAGCCGGTCATCCGAGCCATCGGCGCGACACTGCGTTCCAACTCGCTCGACCCGGCGTTCAAGGCCGAAGCGATCCTGCTGCCGAGCGAAAGCCTGATCTCCGACCGCATGGAGGTCATCGACACCGACGCCATCCACGACGCGCGGGAAGCGCTGCGCAAGGCGATCGGCTCGGCGCTGGCGCAGGAGCTGCTCGCCGCGCATCGGCGCCGACGATGCGGCGGGCAGCGACCTGTCGCCAGCGGCCAAGGGCGTACGACGCCTGCGCACCGTGGCGCTGAATTTCATCGCCGCGGCCGATCCCGCCCAGGCGGCGGCGCTGGCCAAGGCGCAATTCGACGCAGCGGACAACATGACCGACCGGCAGGGAGCGCTCGGCACCTTGGTGTCGCTTGACGTGCCCGAGCGGCAGGCCGCGCTCGACGCCTTCTACGAGCGGTTCCACGACGATGCGCTGGTGCTCGACAAATGGTTCGCGCTCCAGGCCGCGGCCCAGCGCAGCGACACGCTCGACCAGGTGCTCAAGCTCGCCCAGCATCCCGATTTCACGATGAGCAACCCCAACCGGCTGCGCTCGCTGATCGGCATGTTCGGCGGCAATAGCTGGGCGTTCAACCGGGCCGACGGCCGCGGCTACGACTTCCTCGCCGACATGATCATCGCCGCCGACAAGCTCAATCCACAGATCGCCGCGCGGATGACGACCCCGTTCGGCCGCTGGCGCCGGTTCGAGCCCAAGCGCTCGGCGATGATGCGCGCCGCGTTGGAGCAAATCGCCGCGACGCCCAAATTGTCAAAGGACGTGTTCGAGCAGGTCTCGAAGAGCCTTGCCTAAAGGTGTATGAGAAGGGTGCGAGGAGGCAATCTCAATGCCTGCCATTACGGTAAGAGCTGGACAAAGACCCGCCCTGCGAATTCTCGAAATGCCCATGACGATGTTGTGCGAGGCGGAGGAAACCGGCGGCGCCTGGTCACTGTTCGAGGAGGAGGTGCCGCTTGGAATGGGTCCTCCCCCACACCGGCATGATTGGGACGAAGCCTATTACGTGCTCGCTGGCGAGGTGGACTTCGAAATCGACGGCAACCCGGTAAAGTTAAAGACGGGCGACTTCAGTCGCCTGCCGCGGGGAACCGTCCACAGCTTCAAAGGCGCATCGGAAGCGCCGTCTCGGGTCCTTATCTTCGCGTCACCGGCACACGGGTCGGAGTTCTTCCGCGAGCTGAATAATGAAATCCGCAGCTTGCCGGATGATGCAGCGAAGATCCCGGAAATCGGATCGCGTCACGGCATTGAGTTCATGCCGCGCCAACCCTCAAAGGCTTAGCCGCCGATCCACTTGGCGACGTCGAGCGCGACCTGGTTGGCGGCGCGGTTGAGGGCGCGGCCGACGCTCGGTCCCGAGCCGTCCGACGGCACGGTTGCCGTAAAGCGGCGGGTTTCGACACGGCTGCCGCCTTCGGTCGCAAGCGAGGCGTCGTAAACGACGATCGCCTGTTGGCTGGCCGAATCGTAGCCGAAGCGTTCGAGCGCGCCCGTTACCTGAAGACCCGGATCGAGCGTCGCCTGGCGCGGATCGAGAACGACGCGGTTGGTGGTCCGCCGCACCGTTTCCGAAACCAGAGCCTGGAACAGCCGGTCGGGCGTATCGACCCATTGCAGCCCGGTGACATATTGAATGTCCGTCGGATTGAGCTGGACCGGGACGCGGACGGTGCGCAACTCCTTGGGCATCGTCGGCGTGCCGATGGTGACCGCCTGGCCGGCGTTGACGGTGCGGATCATCGTCCCCGGGTCCGCGGCCTCGGGGCTCAGCGTTTGCAGCATGGTCGGCCCCTTGCCGCCGCCGCCCAACATGCCGCCGAGGGAGCAACCGCCAGTCAGGCCGGCCAGGGCGATCGAAGCGACCGCTTTCCACATCACTCTCATTTGCGTTTCCCTGGCTTGTAGTCGGGCAGCTTTTCAGGGCCCAGGGCCCCGCCGATCCCCTGCTGATTGACCCGGTCGGAAACCGACTGCAACGACTGGGTCAGATCACGCAGGTCTTTGACCAGCCGGTTGGCCTGAGGCAGCGTTGATTTGCTGAAATTCTGCACCCCGGGCCGGGCGTCGGTGATCATGGCATTCAGATTGTCGGTCGCCTGCTGCATAGAGGCGATCGCCTTGCGCAAATCCTGCGCCGCCGGGCGTCCTTCCTCGGAAACCAGATGATTGGCGTTATCCGACAGCGCGGCAATGTTGTTGGCGGCGATGCCGGCGTTGTGAGAGGCGATCTGAATCTCGCGGATGGTCTGCGCCATCTGCGGCGAGGCGGAACGCAGTTGCTGTGTCGTCACGTCGATATTCTCGAGGATGTCGGCGATCGCATTCTGGTTCTTGTCGCTCAGCAACTCGGTGAGGCGCTCAGTGAGCTTTTGGATGCGATCGATTAGCTCAGGCGCGCTTTGGAGCAGTGCGCCGAGCCCGCCCTCGCTCGACGGAACCACCGGACAACCCTGCGGCCCGAGCTGGGTGATCGGGCGGCTGCCGCGCATCGCGCCGCTCAATTGAATTTCGCTTACGCCAGTGAAGCCCACGCCGTGGATCTGTGCCGTCGTTCCCTGAAGCACCGGCGTCTGGTCATCGACCTCGATCCGCACCCACACGAACTCCGGACGGTTGGGAAGTAGGGAAATCTTGCCGACCTGTCCGACCGGGACACCCGAGAAGCTGACGTTGGAGCCCTTGTTGAGGCCGCCGACGCCATGCCCGAAGTAGACGTCGAAGCACTTTGTCGACTTGTTCGACAAGCCCGCCAGCCACACGATGAATAACAGCACGCCGGCCAGCAGCGCGACCGTGACCGCACCCACCATGATATAATTGGACCGTGTCTCCATCAGGCGGTGACCCCGTGCTCGTAGCTCCCAGCCGCAGCACGACCGCGCGGCCCGTTAAAATACTCTTGTATCCAAGGATGGTCCAAAGCCAATAGCTCGGGGATCGTCCCCACCCCCAGCACCTTCTTGTCGGCGAGCACGGCGATGCGGTCGCAAATGGCGTGAAGCGTGTCGAGATCGTGGGTGATGAGGAAGACGGTGAGGCCGAGCCGCTTCTGAAGCGAGAGGATCAGCTCGTCGAACGCAGCTGCGGCGATCGGGTCCAGCCCGGCCGTCGGCTCGTCGAGGAACAGCAGTTCGGGATCGAGCGCGAGCGCCCGGGCAAGGCCGGCGCGCTTGACCATGCCGCCCGACAGCTCGGACGGGAATTTCGGCCCGGCGTCCGGCGGCAGCCCGCCCATGGCGATCTTGTAGGATGCGATTTCGTCGAGCAGCGGCGGCTTGATGTACGGGAAATATTCGCGGATCGGGACCTCGACATTCTCGGCCACGGTCAGGGTCGAGAACAAGCGCGCCGTTCTGAAACAGGATGCCCCAGCGGCGGCGGATGTTCTTGGCCTCGTCCTCGGTGCGGTCGATCATGTTTTCGCCGAGCACCTCGATCTCGCCGGCGTCGGGCGTCTGAAGCCCGATGATCGAGCGCAGCAGCACCGATTTGCCGGTGCCCGAGCCGCCGACGACGCCGAGGATCTCGCCGCGGCAGACGGTCAGGTCCAGATCCTCGTGGATGACCTGCTCGCCGAAGCTGTTGCGCAGCCCCCGGACGGTGATGACCGGATCGCAGTCCTTCGGAATCGTCATTTCCAGCCGATCGAGCTGAAGAAAACCGCGAACACGGAATCGAGGACGATGACGAGGAAGATCGACTGGACCACCGCGGTGGTGGTGCGCGAACCCACTTCTTCGCTGTTCCCTTCGACCTGCATGCCCTGGAAGCAGCCGGCGAGCGCAATGATGAAGCCGAACACCGGCGCCTTGATCAGCGCGATCCACAGGTCGGTCATCGGAATCACTTCCTGGAGGCGCTGGATATAGGTGGCGGGCGGGATAACCGAGGTCGTACCAGACGAACAGGCCGCCGCCGATCAGCGCCGTGACGATCGCCCAGAAGGCGAGCAGCGGCATCATCAGCACCGCCGCAAGCAGGCGCGGAAGGACCAACGCCTCGACCGGCGACACGCCGATCGTGCGCATGGCGTCGATTTCCTCGGTGATTTTCATCGTGCCAAGCTGGGCGGCGAAGGCCGAGCCCGAGCGGCCGGCGACCATGATCGCGGTCATCAACACGCCGAGCTCCCGCACCGTGATTCGGCCGATCAGGTTGATCGTGTAAACCTCGGCCCCGAACTGGGCGAGCTGGACCGCGCCCTGCTGGGCAATGACGATGCCGATCAGGAAGCTCATCAGCCCGATGATGCCGAGTGCCCGCACCCCGACGACGTCGAACCGCGTGACCACCGCGTTGACGCGGAAGCGCTTTGGCCGGCGGATGACGTTGGCGAAACCGATCAGCGTGGCGCCGAAGAAGCCGAGCAGGCCGAGCAGGGTCTGGCCGGTCTCCGCCACCCACTCGCCGAGCTCGATCAGGACGCGGATCGGGCCCGGCCGCTCCTCCGGGTGGACCCGCGACGGCTTGTCGTAATTCTCGACTTCCTTGAGCAGGCTGACTTCGTCGCGACTTGCCCCAACCACCTTGGCATGGCGGTCGCGGACGGTGCGGTAGACGATCCACGCTCCGACCGTGTCCATCCGCTCGATTTCGCTAAGGTCGATGGTCAGCGGGTCAGGCAACGCGTCGATCTCGCGCTGCGTCGTCGCCGCGCGGGTGATATTGAGCGTGCCCGCGACGCGGTACACCGCGCCCTTGCCCGCTTCATGGTGGTGATGCCCCGGTTCCGCCATTCAACAGATGTGTGCGCGAAATGAACAGATGGAGCAAGTCGGCGGGGCCTTCCCTGCCCTTCGGAGCGCCTTTATGCCCGGCGGCCATGGCGAGCGAGCAAAGGTCGGGCGACGCCCTGAGCGTCTATGTCTGGCTGGAGCTCGGCGCGGCGCCGTGCGACGGTCCTGGACGCCGATCGTGCTGGCCGGGGCGAGTGCGGCGCTTGGGGCGTGTGGCGTTCCTGCTCTTCTGGCGCGGGTATTTCGCACTGGGGCTGCTGAGTGGCGCTGCATTCATTCTGACCGAGATCGCGGCCGACGTGCGCGAGCCGCGCAGCGGCTGGCGGGAGATAGCAGCAGCAATGATGCCGCTGTTCTGGTGGTGGGGCTGGTCGCACGGGCTTGACGCCTGGGGACGACCGATGGCCCCGCTCTATGGGATCATGATCCTGTGGGCGGCAGTGGGTGGAGCGGTGGCTGACCTTGCCATTGGGCGATTGTTCGAACGGCGCTTCGGCGGGGTGCAGCTCGACGCATGGCAGATCTTCGACAGCCGCTTCGCGCTGGTCGCGGCAGGGCCAAGCATCAATCTCGCCGTGCTGGCGCTGAGCTTGCTCGTCCGGCGCCCAGACGCCGGGCTCGTGGTCGTCGCCTGGTGGACCATCGCCACCGTCATCGTCCACGCCGTGCGCCTGGCTCAGGCGGGCGAGCAGGCGGCGCGCGGCCCACCGGTCAAATCCTGGCTCGAAGAATGAGCGACCTTGCCGTCTACGACATGGACAAGACGGTGACGCGCGGGCCGACCTATGGCGCATTCCTGATGCATTGCGCGGTGAGACGGGCGCCGTGGCGCTTGCTGTTGTTGCCGTTCGTGCTGGTGTCGGTGCTCGGCTACGCGCTGGGCCTGATCGACCGGGCGCGGCTGAAGGAAATCAATCACCGGCTGCTGCTCGGCCCACGTCCATCCGCGCGATCTGAAACCGTTGGTCGAAAGCTTCGCCGACAGGCAGGTCGCAACCAACATCCGCCCGGGTGCGCGCAAGGCCATCGCCCGCGACAAGGCGCAAGGCCGCAGGCTGGTGCTCGCGACCGCCTCGTACAAGCTGTACGCCGAAGCCATCGCTCGGCGGCTCGGCTTCGATGATGTGATCGGCACGGGATCGATCATCGGCCTCGACGAGCGGGTCCATGCCCGGATTGCCGGCGAAAATTGCTACGGCCCGGCCAAGCTCAGGATGATCGCCGACTGGGTCGATTCCTCGGGCCTGAAGGGCGCGCACGGCCACGTCCGCTTCTATTCCGACCATGTGTCCGACCGGCCCGCATTTGAATGGGCCGACGAGCCGGTCGCGGTAAACCCCCATGGCAAGCTGCGCCGCCTTGCCGAGCAGCGCGGCTGGGTGGTCGAGGACTGGGGCTAGCCGGTCACCAGTTCGTTCAACCCCTCGGCAAGGTTCAGCGCGCCCTTGGCAATCAGCGGCTGGATTGCCTGCGCCACGCCCGGCGTGCGGTTGGCGTCGAGCAGGATCGGTTCGCCCTCGTGGATCACGAAATCGAATTTGCCGAAGTCGAAATTGAGCCGCTCTCGTTCGTCCCTCAGCTGCGGCGGTACATCGACGGGCTCATAACGAATCACGTCCGCCGCTTTCGAAATATGTCCAGCGGTCACGACCCGCGTGCAACGTTCCCGCGGGCCCATGAAAACCCAGGTCCTGAGGGCAAAACCGTCAACGTCCTGTTCGGGAACGAAGCGTTCGACGACCAGGCTATCGTCGCACCAAATCTCGTCGGGCACTTCCTCCGCCGAATCGAACAGCTGATAGGGCGGGCCCTTTGCAACCCCCGGATGGGGCAACGGCTGCCCTGCGCGCGCCGCCTTCGCGTTGTGTATTTCTTCAAGCAACGCGTTGTTGTTGAAGTTGGATTTGACCAGCACCGGGCCATTCCAGTCGCCCTTGGACGCGACCAGCAAACGACTGATGTTCCGCTTGGAGATGTCGCCGGTGCCGAAGTTGATCGTCCGCGGATAATGCGCGCCCAGCTGAAGATATTCGTCCGCTACGATTGTGGCGTCGACATGAAGAAGAGCGGCGTCGCCGGAGATTAGCCGGGCACCCCGAACAACGCGGCACGTGTGCCCCATGTCGGTCAGATGCCGAAGCACGTCGTGCAGAAGATAGACACTTCGCGGCGGTTCTCCCGCATTGCCGGGGATCACAAATCGATCATATTCGTGAGTTATCACGATGAGCGTAGCCACGGTGTCGCTCGCTAGACGTCGCGCGGCGCGCTGCAGACAAGGGTCGGGCAGCGCTCGGCGAGCGGATATCCTTCTGCGAACGTCACGCCGACATCCGAAAATCGCGTCCGCAAAAGATCAACCAGGCTCTGAAGCGTGGGAAAGCTGAGGCTGTGCTCGGCGCCGACATAAGCGTCGATTGTCGCGACCTCCTCGACATCCCATCCGGTCTGACGAGCGAGCTCCGAACGGTCGGGGAACAGGCCGTCGAACGCCGCCAGAATGTCGGCCACGGCAACGATCGCAGCGGGTCGCGAGCCCGCCAGCGCCATCGCGATGCGCCATTTCAGGGCATGGAAATTCCCAGCCCAGCCGGCCGATACATCGCTTCTGATGGCTTCGAGTGACTCAGCGTCGGCGGGAGAGCAGAAGGCACGAAAGACGAACCGCCCATTGCGCCGGAGGACGCGGGCCACCTCAGTCAGGACGCTCTCGGCATGGTGGGGAGCCGCATTCAGCGGGGCATCCCCGATCACCGCGTCGAATGCCTTTTCGTCAAACGGCAGTTCGGTCCAGTCGGCGAGCAATGCCCTGCGATCCTCGGCATCGCCGGGCCATACCTGGGCGATCATTTTCGGGGAATTGTCCACCGCGACGAGGTCGCCGCCGAGCCCCGCGAGTTGCGGAGTCACCCCGAGCAGCAGGATGCGCCCCGCTTCGGAAGGAAGCGATCGCCTGACCGCATCGACATCGCTCGGCGTTGGCGTGAGCGGAGGCCTGAGCCGGCTGTAAAAGTCGGCGAAGTTCTTCCATGGGACGCGAGCGCGGCTAGCGGTTTCCAGCCCCGGCGGATGTGTATCGGACGGTCCGATCACACCGCGTTCAGCGCGTTGGCGAAGTCGGCGATGAGATCGTCGGCGTCCTCCACGCCGATCGAAATGCGCACGAGATTGGGCGTGATGTCGAGCTGGGCCTTGCGCTCGTCGGGCACTGACAAGTGGGTCATCGCCGCCGGTGCGCTGGCCAACGTCTCGGTGCCGCCCAGGCTGACCGCGAGATTGGCGATGCGCAGCGCGTCGAGGAAGGCGAACGCCTCTTTCTCCCCGCCCTTCAGATAGAGCGAGAAGGTCGAGCCGGCGCCGCTGCAATGGCGCCTGTAAATGTCGGCCTGGCGCGACCCCTCTTCGAGGAAGCCGAGATAACCGACCTTTTCGACCTTGGGATGGTCGCGGAGGAAAGCGCAGACCTTGGCGGCATTCTCCCCGGCGCGGTCCATGCGAAGCTCGAGCGTTTCCAGGCTGCTGCAGCAGCATCCAGGCAGTATTGGGATCGCAGATCGTGCCGATCGTGTTGCGGAACATCCGCACCTGATTGATCAGCCCCTTTTCGCCGACCAGGCCGCCGGCGACGAGATCGCTGTGCCCGCCGATGTATTTGGTCAGGCTGTAAACCGACAGGTCCGCGCCCTGCGCGAGCGGCTTGGCCCAGAGCGGACCGAGGAACGTGTTGTCGATCGCAATTGGCGGCCTCTCATCGTCGCCGAAAGCGGCGTCGCGGGCGGCGCTGACCGCCTCGACGTCGACCAGCATGTTGGTCGGGTTAGCCGGACTTTCGAGATAGATCAGCGAAACGCGGCCCTTTTCCTTGCCCGTGGCGATGGCCGCGTCGATTTCCTCGCGCGTCGCGCCCGAGGGGAAGTCGATCCAGTGCACGCCGAACTGGCCGAGGATCTTGGCAATCAGTGTCTCGGTCGCGGCATAGAGCGGGCCCGAATGAACGACGCAGTCGCCGGGACGGACGAAGGTCAGCAGCAGAGTCGCGATCGCCGACATGCCGCTCGAGAATGCGAGCGCGTCGTCGGCGTCTTCCCACAGGGCCAGCCGGTCCTCGAGGATCTCCTGGTTGGGGCCGTTGAAGCGCGAATAGATCAGCCCTTCGGCGCCGCCCGGGCGTTTGCCGGTGACGCCTTCGAAGAAGCGCTTGCCGGCTGCAGCATTCTCAAACACGAAGGTGGAAGTGAGGAAGATCGGCGGCTTTAGCGAGCCTTCACTCAGCTCCGGGTCGAAGCCATAGCCGAGCATCAGCGTCTGCGCCTTGAGCTTGTGATTGCCGATGCTGGTCGGGGACGGCTTGGGCGGCCGATGCTGCGCGGGAGCGCCGCTCATTTCGTCTTCGGTGGGCAAGATGGTTCTCCTTGGGGCGGCGCTAGGCCCGGACCCGCGTTGCGGTCAATCGGGCAGCGCAATGGCGCTCAGCTGGCGACCGTAATCGGCCTCCTTGCGGTGGGTCGCCCGCCGGTAGCTGAAGAAGCGCTCAGCGTCGGCATAAGTGTCCAGATGAAGCGCCTCGACCTCACCGATTCCGGCTGCGAGCAAGCGGTGGACGACGTAGCGCGGCAGGTCGAAATGCGGCTTTCCGGCAGGGCCGTCGGCGAAAAAGCGAGCGTTGGCGGGATCGTCGGCGAGGAATCGGTCGCGGAACAGCTCGTCCACCTCATAGGAAGCGGGGCCGATGCACGGGCCGACGGCGGCGTTGATGCGCGCCCGGCTTGCGCCCAAACGCTCCATCGCTTCGATGGTCGAATCGGTCACGCCGGACAGCGCTCCCCGCCACCCCGCATGAGCTGCGCCAATGACTCCCGCCGCTTCATCGGCGAACAGGACCGGCGCGCAGTCGGCGGTCAGGATGCCAAGCAGCAAACCGGGCCGGTCGCTGACCATGGCGTCGGCGGGGGGGCGCTGGTCTTGCGGCCAGGGACGCTCGGCAATCACCGCTTCGGCCGAATGGACCTGGTGAACGGTAGCGAGCTCTGCTCCGGGCAGGAGCGCTCCGTTGGCGCGGCGGCGGTTCTCGGCGATCGCGTCGCGATGGTCACTGCTGCCGTAGCCGACGTTGAGCCCGGCCAGTTCGCCCGCCGACACGCCGCCACGGCGCCCAAGGAAGCCATGCGGCAAGCCTGCCAGGCAACCCGCGCGAATGACTTCGACGCCGCTCATAGCGACAGCCGCATGATGATGTCCTCGTCGGCGTGATTGCCGACCATGAAGTCGTAGCGGCCCACGGGGACAAAGCCGTAGCGTTCGTAAACCCGCTTCGCGCGAAGATTGTCGACATAGACGGTGAGGTAAAGCTCGCGCACCTGCCGGCCTCTGGCTTCGGCGATGGCCCAGTCCATCAACGTCTGCGCAATGCCCTGCCCGTGCCATTCCTTGAGGACGTAGATCTGGCGAAGCTCCGCCCGATCGGCGTCGGTTTCCACGGGAACGCTCGGCGGCCCGAATTTTGCGAAGCCGACGAGCCTGCCGCCCTCTTCCGCGAGCCGAAAGGCGTAGCGTCCATCAGCCATTTCTTCGGCCCACGCCTCGGGCGTGAAGTTGTCGAAGAAGGCAGCGAGGTCTTCAGGCTTGTAAAGGTGCGCGAATGTATCCCTGAAACTCTCGCGGAACAGAGCGTCGATTGTTGGCAGGTCGGCGGGCGCGCCGTCGCGATAGTTAATCGTCATGCAAGACCCGCCGGGGCCGGCCAGCCGCACGCATGGATTGCCATGACCTTGAACAAGCTGCCCATTCCATCTCGACCCGCCAAGCGCTGGACGGCGGCGGCCAGTTCTTCGGCGCGTGCGGGATGCGCGGTGGCAAGCGCCGCCGCCCGTTCGCCAAGGCCCAGACGGTTGAGCCATTCACCCTGCGTCTGCGATTGGGGTCACCGTCGCCCCGGCCGCCCGCGCGCTCTTTGCGACGGCTTCGAAGTCGACATGCGCGGTCAAATCCTGCTCCCCCGGCCGGTCGAGGACCGGCGCAAAGCGATGACCGCGCACTGCCTGCAGCGTGTTACCAGTCGCGCTTCGTTCGTGACCGTAGTCAATGATCAGCGCTGCTCCCCCGTTCGCGACGATTTTTTCGCCGATGGTCGTCACGGCTGCCTCCCGCACCGGCGAGGTCTCAACGATCTCGCCATCGTGGTCAAAGGCAAGCCCGCCGGCGGCAAGCTGCACACGGCGCTCCACGTCCGCGACGTGCTGGCGGACCGGCAGCGCGTCCAGGAACTCGTTGGCGGCCAGTAGCAGTGGCCGATCGGGCAGATCGGCGATGGAATCATGCCAATGCGCGTCCGGCACGGCGCATTGCTGAGCCTGGCGAAGAACCGGGCTGGTCTCGACCAGGTGCACCTGGCCAGTAAATCCCGCCGCACGCAGCACTCGCATGGCATCCGCCGCCAGCGTACCGCGGCCCGGACCCAGTTCGACATAGACGGCGTCGGCGGGCGATCCGGCCCTGACCCAGCAATCAGCCAGCGCCGCGCCGATCAGCTCGCCGAACATCTGGCTGATTTCCGGCGCGGTGGTGAAGTCGCCCGCTGCGCCCAGCGGGTCGCGCGTCGCGTAATAATAAGTGTTGCACGCTTCCATATAGGCTTCGACGCTGATCGGGCCCTCCGCCCGGATCCGTTTACGCAAAGCCCGCTCGAGCGGTGTCAGGCGACACTCTCCGTGCCCACCGTCGATTCAACCCGGGTGCGCCGCTTGTTCGCCGTCATCATGAAATAGAGGCCAAGGATGATCATTGGCAGCGACAGCCACTGGCCCATGTGGAGGTGGGTCGCCCTGGTGAAGGCAACGAGCTGGTTATCGGGTTCGCGGATGAACTCGATCCCGAAGCGGAACAGGCCGTAGAAGAACAGGAAGGCGCCGACCAGCTTGCCCGGCTGGTAGCGGGCGTCGGTCTTCCAGAACATCCACGACAGGATGGCGCCGAGGACCAGGCCTTCGAGCACCGCCTCGTAAAGCTGGCTCGGGTGGCGGGGCGGACCGAGGATCGGCCCGGCGGGCGTCAATTCAACAAAGCGGACCGCCCACGGCACGGTCGTCGGCGCGCCCCACAATTCCTGGTTCACGAAGTTGGCGAGGCGGCCGAAGAACAGCCCGAACGGCACGCAGCAAGCGACATAATCGTGGATGCGAAGCCACGACAATTTCTCCTTGCGCGCGAAATAGACGATGCCGAGCGACGTCCCGACCATGCCGCCGTGGAATGACATGCCGCCGTCCCACAGTTTCAGAATCTCGAGCGGATGCTGGAGGTAATGGGCGAAGTTGTAGAACAGGACGTAGCCGATGCGGCCGCCGAGGATGACCCCCAGCGCGGCATAAAAGACCAGGTCGTCCGTGTGACGGCGGGCCATGGGAGCGCCAGGCTGCTTGAGCAAGCGCAGCATGTACCAATAGCCTACGAAGATGCCGGCGAGATAGGCGAGGCTGTACCAACGCAAGTCGAAGGGTCCGATGTGCAGCGCAATCGGGGACAGGCCGAGGTCGGGGAAGGCGACGAACTGCGAGTTATCGGCGGTTTGCAAGGGCTTTCCCATCAATGACCAGCGCCTCATAAGGCGGGGCGGAAGAAAGGCAAAGGAGCGCGGAACAGTCGATGCCCAGTGAACTCGACCGGCGATACGATACGGTGCTGGCCGAGCTCGTGGCGCCCGGCGGGCGGCTAGTCATCGGCCATGACCAGCAGGGCCGGGCGATCGTCGACAACTTCCCGGACACGCTTCCATCCCTGTTCCGGACATTCTGCGCGCTCAACGCGGCCAATGAGGCGGTGGTTGCCGGCAACGAGCGGCTGACTTTCGCCGATCTCGACCGGATTTCGGAAACATTGGCGCACGGGCTGGCCGAGCGTGGAGTCGGCAAGGGCGATCGCGTCGGAATCGCCATGCGCAACTGCCCGGCCTGGATCGTCTGCCACATGGCGATCGCCAAGGCCGGCGGGGTCGCGACGTTGCTCAACGGATGGTGGGAAGCGCATGAGATGGAGCATGCCATCGAGCTGACCGACCCCAAGTTGATCATCGCCGATGCTTCACGCGGCAAGCGCATCGCGGCGCGCTGCACCGGCCGCGACATCGTCAGTCTGCCGGTCGACCTTCCGATTGAGCAGGCCATCACCGAGCTGACCAGTGCCGCTGGCGATCAGCCACTGCCCGAGGTCGAGCCGGACGACGATGCCACGATCCTGTTCACCTCCGGATCGACCGGGGAAGCAAAGGGCGCGCTGTCGACCCACCGCGCCGTCACCACCGCGACCTACACCTATGCCACGGGGCTGCTGGTGATGTTGGGGTTGCTGACCGAGGAAGACCGCGCGCCCAAGAGCCCGCCGCGCACCCTGATCAGCGTGCCTTTGTTCCACGTGACCGGCGAAGTGCCGGTCATGCTCAACAGCTTTGTCATCGGGCGCTGCATGGTGATCATGTCGAAATGGGACCCGGACGAAGCCTTGAAGCTGATCGAGCGCGAGAAAGTGACCTATTTCGTCGGCGTGCCAACCATGAGCCTGGAGCTCATGACCCACCCCGACCGCCACAAGTACGACCTGTCGTCGCTCACCGACATCGCGGCCGGCGGCGCCCCGCGACCGATCAGCCACGTGACCAGGCTGCGCGAGGAGTTCCCCTTGGCCAAGCCAGCGCTCGGCTACGGCCTGACCGAAACCAACGCGGTCGGCTGCCACAATTTCTGGGGCAATTATGCCGACAAGCCAGCCTCGACCGGGCGCGCGCACAAGCCCTATGTCGACCTTGCGATTTTGGGCGAGGACGATGCGCATTTACCCGCTGGGGAAACGGGTGAAGTGGGAATCCGGACCGCGGCGAACATTCAGGGCTATTGGCGCAATCCGGAAGCCACGGCAGCTTTGTTCACGCCCGATGGCTTCATCCGCACCGGGGACATCGGCTATATCGACGAGGACGGCTATCTGTTCATCGTTGACCGCAAGAAGGACATCATCATTCGCGGCGGCGAGAACATCTCCGCCGCCGAGGTGGAAGCGGCTTGCTACGCTTGCCCGGCGGTCGGCGAGGCGAGCGTGTTCGGCGCGCACGACGAGCGGCTGGGCGAGGTTCCGGTCGCCGTCATTCATCTTCGCGAGCCGCTTGGCGAGGAGGCGCTACGCGCCTTCCTCGAAGGGCGCATCGCCAGATTCAAGGTGCCGGCGCGCTTCATCTTCGCTGACGCTCCGCTTCCGCGCCTGGGCACCGGCAAGATCGACCGGCGCTCGCTGAAATCCCGATATTCCCAAGCAAAGAACCACGCGACTTGAAGATCGACCGGCGAACATTGCTGATCGGCGGCGGCGCGGGCGTCGGCCTGATCGTCGCCTACAGCCTGTGGCCGCGCGGCGGCCGCACCGGCGTCGCGCGCGGCATGCCCGAAAGCACGTTCGGCTCATATGTGAAGGTCGCCCGCGACGGGCGCGTCACCGTCACGGTGCCGCAGGCGGAGACCGGCCAGGGCGTGTGGACCGCGCTTCCGCAAATCGTCGCCGACGAACTTGGTGCCGCCTGGGCGACGGTGGCGGTCGAGCCGGCGCCGCTGGACAAGGCTTACGCCAATCCGCTGGCGAACGAGCAGGGCTGGCCCAAGGGCGCACAGATCACCGCTGACGCGACATCGGTGCGCGCGTTCGAGCGACCTTTGCGAGAAGCCGCGGCGGTGGCGCGGACCATGCTGGTTGGCGCCGCGGCGGACCGGTGGAACATATCTCCCAACGAATGCGAGGCCGCCGACGGCTTCGTCATCAACGGCGCGCGGACATTCACCTTCGGCGAGCTCGCCGAGGAGGCAGCAAGCCGGCCCCTGCCGCTCAAGCCCGAGCTTCGCCCCGCGGCCAAATCCCGGCTGATCGGCCAGCCGCTGCAGCGCCTCGACGGCCCGGCCAAGGCGAACGGCAGCCTGCGCTTCGCCGCCGACGTGCGCCTGCCGAACATGCTGTTCGCCGCGGTCCGGATCGCGCCGCCGGGCGGACGCCTGCGAAGCTATAAGCGCGAAGTCATCGGTCGCGTACCCGGCGTTCGCCATGTCGCCGCGCGTGATCAATGGATCGCCATTGTCGCGGATAGCTGGTGGATCGCGGAGCAGGCGTTGAAGGCGGCGGATCCGACCTTTTCCGGCACGCGTAGCGCAACCGAATTGAGGCCGTTGTTTGAAGCCGCGCTCAACGGCGACGCCGAAATCCTGGTTCAAGCGCGGCGACTATGCCGATGCGACCCGGGGATCGCGCCCGCTGGCAGCGACCTATTATGTCGCCCCCTCGCAGCATCTCGGGATCGAGCCGGTAAGCGCGACCGCGCGGGCAACCAGCGGCTCGCTCGAGGTCTGGGCCGGGACCCAGGCGCCAGGCTTCATCCATGATGCGCGGGTTTATCCGATGCCGGTCGGGGAGCCCGCCGGCCGGGCGATGGAAGCCGACGCCGTGCCTTTTGCGGTCGAACTCGCCCGCATCCTCAAGCGGCCGGTGCAGGTTATGCTGTCCCAGGCGCAGGGCCAAAACCACGACCGCGGCGCCCCTGGCGCGCTGGCGCGCATGACGGCGCTGCCCGGAGCCGGCGGGATCACCGCCGCCTGGGGAATGCGCGTGGCCACCGCGGACGGCTTGGGCTCGGCGCTGGCACGACTCGCGAACGACGAGCCACCGGTCAGGTTCGGCAAACATGCGCTGGCGATCCCGCCCTATGCCATTCCCGATGTCCGCATCGAGGCAGCACGGGCCGACCTGCCATTCGCGCCAGGCTACATGCGCGGCTCGCCCGAGCGGGAGCTGACCTTTTTCACAGAGAGCTTCATCGACGAACTGGCGCACGCTGCCGGGCTCGAGCCATTATCGCTCCGAATGGCGCTGCTGGGGCAGAACGGGCGGCTGGCGCGGTGCCTGCAGGCGGCGACGCGGCGCGCGCAATGGGACGGCGGCGGCCCGGGCAGCACGATGGGGATCGCGGGCGTCTCGGCCTTCGGATCGCATATCGGGTTGGTCGCCAGCGCCAGCATCGGTCCCGACCAGCGCATCAAGGTCGAGCGGCTGGTCGCCGCGGTCGATTGCGGCCGCGTGATCAACAGCGGCCTCGCCGAGCAGCAGATCGAATCCGGCCTGATTTGGGGGCTGGCACAAGCCACGGTGGCTTCGCCTGAATGGGTTGCTGGCATGCCGCGAGCCCGGCGTTATGGCCGTCTTGGCCTGCCGCGCATCGGCGACATTCCTGAGATCGTGGTCGAAATCATTCCCAGCAGCGCCGCCCCCGGTGGACTCAACGGCCTCAGCACGACCGTTGTCGCCCCAGCCGTCGCTAATGCCATCTATGCCGGGACCGGCAAACGCTTGCGCAACCTGCCCTTCGACCCGATGGCGACTGCATGAGCCGGCCCGCCGATCATCCGACGTCGCCCGAGCCAAAAATCGGCGTGCTGCTAATCAACCTCGGCACGCCCGACGAGCCGAGCGTGCGCGCGGTGCGGCGCTACCTCGCCGAATTCCTCAGCGACCGCCGCGTCATCGAAATCCACCCCTTGGCATGGAAGCCTATTCTCCACGGAATCATCCTTCGCACCCGGCCGCGTAAGTCTGCCGAAGCCTATAACCAGGTGTGGACCAACGAAGGCTCGCCGCTGCGGGTCATCGCCCACCGTCAGGCCGAGGCGCTGCGCAAGCGGCTCCCGCAGGTCAGCGTGCATTATGCGATGCGCTACGGTCATCCCGGCATTGCGACCGCCCTCGAGAATATGGCGAGGGAGGGATGCGACCGCATTCTCGCGGCGCCGCTCTATCCCCAATATTGCGCGGCGACGACGGCGACCGCGAACGACGCGGTGTTCGCCGTGCTCGGCAAGATGCGGGTCCAGCCGGCGCTGCGCACGCTGCCGCCTTATTACGACGATCCGCTCTACATCGAGGCGTTGCGCGCCAGCCTTTCGCGCCAGCTCGGCCAGCTCAATTTCAAGCCCGACAAGCTGCTGCTCAGCTTCCATGGCATGCCCAAGCGGACGCTGGAGCTTGGCGATCCCTATCACTGCCACTGCCAAAAAACGGCGCGGCTGATCGGCGAGGCGCTCGGCCGCGAGGTCGACATCGCGTTCCAGTCGCGCTTCGGACGCGCGCAGTGGCTTGAACCGGCGACCAGCGACGTGCTGGCCGCTTATCCGCGCAATGGCGTCAAGCGCATCGCCGTCGCGGCGCCGGGCTTTTCGGCCGATTGCATCGAGACGCTGGAAGAGTTGGGCATCCGCGGCCGCGAGACCTTCCGCCATGCCGGCGGCGAACGATTCGCGCTGCTCGATTGCCTCAACGACTCCGATGAAGGCGTCCTGATGCTCGAACGGCTGATCGAGCGCGAACTTGCGGGCTGGACTGCGCGTCAATAAGCGTCGCCGGCGGAGAGAGGAGAGATTTATGGCTCGAGTGGCAATCGTCACCGGCGGTACGCGCGGCATCGGCGAGGCGATCAGCGTGGCCCTGAAGGACATGGGCATGAACGTCGCCGCCAATTACGCCGGCAACGAACAGCGCGCGCGTGAATTCACCGAACGCACCGGGATTGCGGCCTATAAATGGGACGTGTCGGACTTCGATGCCTGCCAGGAGGGCGTCCGCCAGGTCGAGGCTGATCTCGGCCCCGTCGACGTGCTGGTCAACAATGCCGGCATTACGCGCGACACGACCATGAAGCGCATGGATCGGCAGAAGTGGCAGGACGTGATCGACACCAACCTCGGCGGCTGCTTCAACATGGCCAAGGCGGTGTTCGAAGGCATGCTCGGACGCGGCTACGGCCGGATCGTCAACATCGGCTCGATCAACGGCCAGGCCGGCCAATACGGCCAGGTCAATTACGCCGCCGCCAAGTCCGGAATCCACGGCTTCACCAAAGCGCTCGCGCAGGAAGGAGCGCGCGCCGGGGTCACCGTCAACGCCATCGCGCCGGGCTATATCGACACCGACATGGTCGCGGCCGTGCCCGAGGACGTGCTCGGCAAGATCGTCGCCAAGATCCCGGTCGGCCGGCTTGGCCAGGCGAGCGAGATCGCGCGGGGCGTGTCTTTCCTCGTCGATGAGAATGCGGGCTTCGTCACCGGCTCGACGCTGTCGATCAACGGCGGCCAGCACATGTACTGATGCCACAGGGCAACGACTCGCCCGGTTACGCTCCGCCAACCAAGCGCTCGGTGCTGATCGCCGGGCACCAGACCTCGATCAGCCTGGAGCCGATGTTCTGGCGTGCGCTCGAGATCGCTGCCAGGAGCCGAGGGATGCCGGTCAATGCGCTGGTGGCCGAGATCGACGCAGCGCGGCTACACGCTGATCGGCCGCCCAACCTCACCGCGGCAATCCGCCAGTGGCTATTCAGCCAGCGCGCGGGCGGCTGACAAAGCGGCGGCGGCGAAACGCGGCCGCGCCTCGGGCGCTTCGGCCATGAACAAGGCCGGTTCGATCAGCTCGAGCTCGATCACTCGCAATGCGCCATCGTTGCCAACGACGAGGTCGACACGGGCGTAGGTAGTGCCGGCGGGAGCCGCGGCGAGCGCGGCCATCGCAACCTCGACCGCGCCCTCGGGCGGTTCGCAACGCTGAATGATCCCGCCATGCTCGGGCTGCACCCGAAATTCGCCGGCGCGCGGGACCTTGCTGACGGCATGGCTGAAGGCGCCATCGAAGAATAACAACGACCATTCGCCGGTGCGGACGATCTCGCCCAGCCACGGTTGGGCCAGCATGCGCCAGCCGCGGACTTCCTCGGGGAACGGGTCGGACGGGCGCAAGTGATGGGTGCCGTGACCGCTCGCAGAAACCGTCGGCTTGACGACCAGTTCGTCCGTGCCGAACGCATTGCGCGCTTGATCCAGGCTGGTCTCATCGAGCGCGTCGAAGGCGAGGCTGGGGACGGTCGAAACGCCCTTGTCGCCAAGCTCGGCGAGATAGGCTTTGTCGCCGTTCCAGCGCAGCACCGGGGGCGGATTGACGATCCTTACCCGCTCGCCTTCCCATCGCTGGATCTGGCCCAGCCAACGGGCATAATCCTTGTGGTAACCCCAGGCGACCAGCGGCAGGACGAGGTCGTAGTCGCGCAAGTCCTCGTCGGTGGTCCAGGTAAGGGCATCGACCGTCGCTCCCGCCTCGCGCAACGCGTCGGCCTGGGGATCGAACGCCCAGCGCCAATCGATTTCATAGTCCGCCGATGGGACCAGGAGGGCAAAGCGCAAGGCTTAGCGCGCGAGCAGGATGCGGGCCTGGGCGGCGATCTGCGCCAGCATCGACGCGCTGACGTGTCCCTCGGCGCGGGCACGCGTGACGAGCTTGCGGAACTGGGCGATCCGCGGTGCCTGCTGATCGATCCAGCGGTCGACCGACCGTTCCGGATCGTCACCCTGGCGCCGCGACAGAAATTCGATGCGCAATTGCTCGAAATCGCGAGCCAGGCCGGCGGTGAGCAGCCGTTCCCACTGGTCGGCGGGGACGAAGCGCGCGACCTGCTGCTGCGCCCAGTCGAGGCCGAGCGCCTCGCCGAGCCTAGTGTAGGCGCGAGTGACCGCAAGCTCGTCGATCTTGCGGTCGTCGGCGAGTGCGGCAATCCCGAACACCCCGTCGAGCTCGTAGAGCCGGACGAGCCCGCGTACGATATCCTCGCTTGCGCCGAGCGCGACCAATCGATCACGCCGGGCGGCGGCTTCATTGCGCACCTCCGCGCGGATCAGCTTGGTCGCTGCAGACGCAATCTTGCGCGCACCAGGTTCAAGCTGGCGGCACAGCGTACTGACGCTCGTCTCACCACCGGCCGCGCGCAATATGTCGGACAAGTGCGACCGGATGCTTGCCGCTGCGATCGAGAACAGCTCGATGCGGACCGTTTCCGGCAGATTGTCCTGCTCAATTTCCGCCCACAAGCGGTCGAGATCGAGCAGCCGCTCGGCGACGAGGAAGGCCGAAACGACCTGGTGGAGCGAGGCGCCTTCCTCTTCCGTAAGATCGAAGGCCATGCCCGGCCCAAGCCTGTTGACGAGGCGGTTGGCGACCTTGGTAGCGATAATCTCGTTGCGCAGCCGGTGGGCGCGGATCGCCTCGGCATGTTCCTTGCGCATCGGTTTGGGAAAGGCCTCAAACAGCTGCGGCTCGATCAGTGGATCGGCGGACAGGTTGACCTCTTCCGCCGCGTCCTGAAGCACCAGCTTGGAGATCGACAGGACCACTGCCAGCTCGGGCCGGGTGAGACCGCGATTTTCCTGGCTGCGGCGTAGCAACATGTCGCTCGTTGCCAGTCCTTCAACCTTTCGGTCGAGACGCCCGGCGGCTTCGAGCAACTCGATCGTCCGCACATGGCCCGGCAGCGCGGGCGCGCCGCCGGCTTCGGCGATCGACAGCGCCAGGCTCTGCAGGCGGTTGTCCTCGAGCACCAGCTCGGCCACGTCGTCCGTCATCCGTGCCAACAGACGGTTGCGCTTATCAAGCGACAGGCGGCCTTCCGTCATCTCGCGGTTGAGCGGGATCTTGATGTTCACTTCATTGTCGGAACAATCGACGCCCGCGCTATTGTCGATGAAGTCGGTGTTGATGCGGCCGCCGCGCTCGGCGAACTCGATTCGGCCGGCCTGCGTGATGGCGAGGTTGGCGCCCTCGCCGATGACCTTGGCGCGCACTTCGGTGCCATCGACACGCAACGCGTCGTTGGAAGGGTCGCCGACCTCGGCCTGCGATTGCCCCGACGACTTGATGTAGGTGCCAATGCCGCCGAACCACATCAGGTCGATTGGTGCTTTCAAGATGGCGTTGATCAGCGCGGCAGGCTCCAGCGACTTGGCCTCGATGCCGAGCGCGCGCCGCTCTTCCGGGCTCAGCGCGATCGACTTTTCGGTGCGCGCGTAGACGCCGCCGCCGGCCGACATCTTCTTGCGGTCATAATCGTCCCAGCTCGAGCGCGGCAGCTCGAACAAGCGCTGCCGTTCCTTCCAGCTAACCGCGGGATCGGGATTGGGATCGATGAAGATATGGCGGTGGTCGAACGCCGCGATCAGCTTCAGCGACCTCGACAGCAGCATGCCGTTGCCGAACACGTCGCCCGACATGTCGCCGCAACCGGCGACGGTAACTTCGTCGGTCTGAACATCGATGCCCATTTCGAGGAAGTGGCGTTGAACCGAGATCCACGCGCCCTTGGCGGTGATCCCCATCGCCTTGTGATCGTACCCGTTGGAGCCGCCGCTGGCGAAGGCATCGCCAAGCCAGAAGTCGCGCTCCAGGGCGATGGCATTGGCAATGTCGGAGAAGGTCGCCGTCCCTTTGTCGGCGGCAACCACGAAATACGGATCGTCGCCGTCGTGAATGACGACGCGATGCGGATGAACCACCTTGTCGTTGACGATATTGTCGGTGATCGACAACAGCGACCTGATGAACACCTGGTAGCTTTCGGTACCCTCCTTCAGCCAGGCGTCGCGGTTGGACGGGCTCGGCAGCTGCTTGGGGTAGAAGCCGCCCTTGGCGCCGGTCGGAACGATCACTGCGTTTTTGACCAGCTGCGCCTTCATCAGTCCGAGGATTTCGGTGCGGAAGTCGTCGCGCCGGTCGGACCAGCGCAGGCCGCCGCGCGCGACCGGCCCGCCACGCAGGTGAATGCCTTCGACACGCGGGGAATAGACCCAAATTTCGCGCCACGGGACTGGCGCCGGAAGTCCGGGCACCAGCGCGGAGTTGATCTTGAAGGCGAGCGCCTCGTCGGCCGCCGGCGCGAACGCATTGGTGCGGACGGTCGCCTCCACCAGTGCGCGCAACCGGCGCAGGATGCGGTCGTCGTCGATCGACCGAATCTTGGCAAGCGAACGGTTGAGGTCGTCCCCGCATTTATCGACCAGCTTGGTGCGCGATCTTTCCGCTGGGTCGTGGCTTGCTGCGAACAGGCCGACCAAGGCTCGCGTCGCATTGGGGGCGCGGCGCAATGCATCGACCACGGTGACCAGGCCGAAGCTGCTTCCGGTCTGACGCAAGTAGCGAAACCACGCGCGGATCCACACCACGTGGCGGGTTTCGAGGTTGGCGTACAGAACGAGCTGGTTGAACTCGTCGTTCTCCGCCACGCCGCACAGCACGCTGGTGATCGACCGCTCGATCTCGCCGAGGCGGGCGCAGATCCGCTCGATGTCGGCTTCGTCGGATACTTCGACCAGGAAGTCGTGGATGTAGCCGGCGCGCCCCGCCAGCTCGGTCGGCATTTCCTCGAGCACCCGAAACCCGAAATTCTCGAACACCGGGACCGCGTCCGACAGCGGGATCAGCGCGCCGCGACGATAAATCTTGAGCCGGAACTGGCCGGCAGGGTCCGTATCACGGCGCGAAATCCGCACCCCCCGGTCGCTATCGCCGTCGAGGTCGCACAGCTGGAGGATGTCGGCCGCGCCTTCCTCCGGCGCGGTGCGTGCGCGATAGCCTTCGGGGAAGGCCGGGATGTAGGTCAGCGCCAGCCGGGTCGCGCGTGACGCGCCGGCGGCTTCAATCAGCTCGGCCTCGACTGCGGGGGCCCAGCCGCGGACCATCTCGACCACGGCCGCGTCGAGCGCTTCGGCGTCGGGCTCGGGGGCGTCCTCGTCGATATATTGAGTGTAGCGGATGAGGGCGAGGTCGCCGTCGCCGAGCTCGACCGACCAGCTTGTGACCTGCTTGCCAACCTCATTTTCGAGCAGCTCGGCAATGGCGGTGCGGCGCGTCGTCGTCAGTTCCTCGCGCGGCAGCCAGACGAAGCTGAACAGCTGGCCCTTGAGGATGCTCCGAACCTGGATCAGTCCCGGACGCGGACGATCGGCCAGCGACATCGCCATCATCACCAGGCGGCGCAGCGACTGGTAATCGATGGTGATCAGCAGGTCGCGCGGAAGCGAGGCCACGGCATGACGCAGCGCCTTGCCGGAATGCCCTTTGGGATCGAAGCCGAAGTCCTCGTCCAGCTGCTTCAGGCGCTGGCGGAGGACCGGCACTTCCTCGGGCCGCGCCCGCAGGCCTTCGCTGGTCCACAGGCCGGCGTGAACACCGATCCCCGTGACCTTGTCACCGTCGCGGGTCGGAACCACGACCAGGTCGAGTGGAACGCGGCGATGGACCGTGGACTTGCGCTCGGCCTTGGCCATCAACGGAATGTCGCCGCCCCGCCCGAGATAATTCATCGCGCCGATGCAGCCGCCCTCGTCGGTCGGAGCTCCGGGAACGCTGAAGATGCCGAGGCTGCCGGAAGGTGCCTCGTAAGGCTTTTCGACATGGTATCCGAGCAGCGTCATCGCGCCGCTGGCAAACCAGTCGAGCAGCGCGGCCCCTTCCGGATCCGCGATCTGCTTCGCGTCCTCACGCATCTTGCCCTGTAGCTTGGTCCAGTCCCGAACGGCGAGACGGACGTCCTCGAGCACGCGCTTCAGGTCCGCGGCAAGCTCGTTGCGGCCCCGCGCGTCGACGCGATCGAGCTCCAGATACATCATCGATTCGCGGCGTGACTTGTCGGCGCACAGCGGCTCGACTTCGCACAGAGTGCCCTTGCCGTCGCGGTTCACGCAAACGACGGGGTGAAGCAGCCGGTGGATCGGGATCTGGCGGCGGGCGATGGCATTGGCGACCGAATCGACCAGGAACGGCATGTCGTCGTTGACGATGCCGATGCGCATCCGGCGGTTGCCGGCCTCGCCGCCGGTCGACTGGACGGCAATTTCGACTTCGCCGGGTTTGCGGCGGGCGGCGACTTGGGTGAGGAACTCGGCGGCCTCACGCTCGGCCTCACGGCTCAGGCCCCGGGTTTCCCCGGGGAGCGCATTGCCAGTGAGCGCCTTGCGAATGGATTCAACCAGCGGCGGGGCCAGGCGCGTGTGGGCCGTCATGAAAGAATGTTGCTCCGGCGAGTCAGGAACCGGCCCGGCCTATAGACCCGGCCTCGCGGAGCGGACAACCCCGCGAAGGTCCGGATCAGCCCGCCTTGCGGATCGCGCGCTCGACCAACGCCGCGTCATCGACCACGGCGACGGCCTCGTAGCTGCCGTCAGGGGAGCGGCGAGCGACGATGATTGCGAATTCGTCCGTCGCATTGAGCGACGGCGAGCGACAACGGCCGCCGCAGAGCGCAATTTGGCACGTGCAGCCTCGCCGCGCGTGTCACGCTTCGGCTCGGGACGCCGGGCCTGGCGTTCCGCCGCGACCAGCGCCTTCAGTCCCCCCGGCTGGCGACCGATGAAGGTCTCGAACCCACCGATGGCGACCGTCTCGCGGCCGGCATAGGACAAAGCGGCAGCGAACTCGGTCAGTCGCGCCTTGTCATAATCCACCCCGAATACGAGCTTCACGACCGGCGTCATCGGTGCGCGGGCCTGCGCCGTGACGCCCGATTCCTCGAGCAACTCGGCATAATCTTCGGGGTTTTCGCGAGCGGCGACCGCAAAGTCGTAGGCCAGCGACAGCGCACGGTAGAGAGCGGCGCGAGTGCGCCCCTCGCCTGCCTTGACGCTTTCCGCAGTCTCGCGCGCCGCCCACAAGCGGTCGGCAAGCCCGGCATCTTCGCCAAGAGCGAGTTCCGGCAGCGCTTCAGCGTCGTCGTCGTGAGCTTCCGGTTCTTCCAGAATGGCCTCGGTCAGCTCCATTGGCGCATCGGCAACCACGGCCTCGGTCAGCTCCAGCATTTCCGCGGCAGCCTGTGGTTCGGCCGGCGCCTGCGGCTCGGCCGCACCAGCGGCGACAGTCTTCCAGTTGATCACGCCGTAGATGAAGTCGATGGTCTCGCCGTCCGACGAGAAGGGCATGAGGATCCCGCGGTAACAGATGGTCTCCCCTTGGGGATTGGCGAATTCCGCCTCGAAGCCGATTGGCGCGCGATTGGCGATGATCTGGAGGTAGTGGTCGGTGAGCCGCGACAGCAGCGACCGGCTCGGCACGTCGGCGATGGTTGAGATGTCGTCGCCAAGCCCGCACTCGTCGCGAATGTCGGCGCCGATATAGGGCAAGGCCGGATTGTCGCGGCCGCAGGTGAAGTCGAGCAGCACGCTGTGACCAGAAAAATCGCTGACGTCGCCGGGCTCGAGGTCCTCGATCGAGGGGAAGTCGCGGCCTTCGAGCAGCGACACCCAATAATTGTAGGCGCGCACGTGCATCCGCCGCTCGTCGTTGCCGATCGCGCTCGCGGCGACCTGGGTCGCGGCCGGTTCGGCAGGCGCCGGCGTCTCCGCCGCCTGCGGCTCGAACTCGCTTGGATACTTGTCGTACGCGTCCATCAAGGCTGGGCCCCACTCTCAGCAGTAGACCCAAAATGGACCGGGGCCCGTTACCAAAGCGTTAAGCATATTCGGTCAACAGGCGCTTGGCCGTCGGCCCTTGCCCGCGCCCGGGTCCGCTGTTAGGTGGCGCGCACTTTTCGACAGCCAGGCCGCTTTAGCTCAGCCGGTAGAGCACATCATTCGTAATGATGGGGTCGCGTGTTCGAGTCACGCAAGCGGCACCACTGTCCAAAGTTTCAATTTCAAGTTGGCTCTCCACAGCCCTGGTTGGCGGGCACCGCCACGTCCATGCGCTTCGGGCGCGGCAGGTTTAGCGCCGCCATGATCGCGACAAACTCTTCGAGGGTCTTGCCGCCGCCGAGCCGCGGATTGCGCGCTTTCTCCTGCCCAATGCTGCTCACCCGCCGATGCTGGTAATCGTGTCCGGGGTAAACGAGCGTCTCGTCGGGCAGCGAAAAGAACTTGTCGTGGACCGAACGATAGAGGGTCGCGGCATCGCCGTTCTGGAAGTCGGTGCGCCCGCAACCGTCGATCAGCAACGCATCGCCGGTGAACACGAGCGCGCCGTTCGGCGCATCGACCAGGAAAGCGTGATGATCGCCGGTATGGCCGGGCGTGTGGAGCGGCTGGATGCGAATGCTGCCGACAATGACCGGCTCGCCTTCGCGAAGCTCGACGTCGGCATGCGCGGCCTTGCTTGCCGCCGGGACGGCCGCCTTGCTCCCGGTCGCCTCGCGAAGCTGCGCCGCGCCGGTGATATGATCGGCATGAATATGGGTCTCGAGCGTATATTTGAGAGTCAGGCCCAACTCGGCGAGCACGGCAAGATCGCGCTCGACGGTCTCCAGCACCGGGTCGATTAGCGCCGCTTCGCGCGTCTCCGGGCATCCGATCAAATAGGTGTAAGCTGACGATTGCGGCTCGAACAGCTGGCGGAATAGCATCGGCACCCCCTTGCCCTGCCCCCGGTTCTTAGCTCATCGCCAGGCCCATGAACATTTGCGTTTTGGGCGCCGGCGCGATCGGCGGCTGGGTCGCAGCACGCTTGGCGAGGGCCGGCGAGCAAGTCCTGGCGCTGACCAGCAGGGGTCCGCTCGAATCCATCGACATTAGCGAAGACGGCCGGGACGAGACTGTTTCGCTCGCTAACTTCGAAGGCACGCCCGACCTGCTGATCATCGCGGTCAAGGCTCCGGCCCTGCCCGCGCTTGCCCCCACGCTCGCGTCGCTGATCGACCCCAAGACCCTGGTGCTGCCGATGCTCAACGGCGTGCCATGGTGGTTCGTCGAGGGCGAGCCGCTGGCCAGCGTCGACCCGGGCGGCGCAATTGCCGACGCGATCCCGTTCGGCCAGGTCATTGGTTGCGTCGTCCACGCCTCCTGCTTCCGCGATGGCGGCCGCGTGGTCGTCAAGCATGCCGACAAGCTGATCATCGGCGAACCGGGCGGCGGCACCAGCGAACGGACGGCCCAGCTTTATGGCGTGCTCGACCGGGCCGGACTTCGCCCCGACCTCACCAACAATGTCCGGCGCGCGATCTGGTACAAATTGTGGGGTAATGCGACGATTAACCCGCTGTCCGCGCTGACCCGCGCGACCGCCGACCGGATCCTCGCCGATCCGCAGTGCCGCGCCTGGATGCTCGAAGGCATGGCCGAGCTGGCCGCGATCGGCGCGGAAATCGGCTGCCCGATCAGCGAAAGCGGCGACGACCGGATGCAGGTCACGGCGCGGTTGGGCGCCTTCAAGACCTCGATGTTGCAGGACGTCGAAGCCGGGCGGCCGATCGAGCTCGATGCCCTGCTCGGCGCGCCGCGCGAGATCGCCCGGCTCGTCGGCGTGCCGACACCCGCGCTCGACCGCCTCTACGGCGTCACCCGGCTGATCGCGGAGAGTCTCGGCCTGATTTAGCCGGCGGCGACCACGCGCCCGACGCATTCGCCGAAGCCGATGCGCGCCGTTCCCTCGGTCTCGCACCAGGCGCGGAGCGTCACCTCGTCACCATCCTCGAGGAAACTGCGCGTCTCGCCCGAAGATAGTTGTAGCGGCTGCTTGCCGCCTTGGCTGATCTCCAGCAGCGACCCGAGGCCGCCAGCGGCATCGGTCGACAAGGTGCCGGTGCCGATCAAATCCCCTGGCTGGAGGTTGCAGCCGTTGGAGCTGTGGTGTGCGACGATCTGCGCCGCGCTCCAATACATGGCGGCGTCGGCCGACCCGCGCGACAGGATGTGCGGCGCAATCCCCTTGGCGCGCATCGCCTCGGTCGTCAGGGTGGCTTCGAGCTGGATGCACAAGCCGCCACTTTTCCGGTCGGCAGGATCGTCGAGGTAGGGCAAGGGCCGCGGGTCGCCTGGCGGCCGCGGCGGCATCGGCTTGCGAAATGGCGCGAGCGCGTCTGGGCTGACGACCCAGGCCGACACACTGGTCAGGAAATTCTTGGCGAGGAACGGGCCCAGCGGCTGATATTCCCACGCCTGCAGATCGCGCGCCGACCAGTCGTTCAACAGGCAATAGCCGGCAATATGCTCGCTCGCCTCGCCGATCGGGATCGGCTGGCCAAGCTCATTGCCGTGGCCAACCCAGATGCCGAGCTCGAGTTCATAATCGAGGCGGCCGCTCGGGCCATATTCCGGAGCGTCGGCGTCCGGCGCCTTGCGCTGGCCGCTGGGGCGTATCACCGGCTCCCCACTGGCGCGCACCGAACTCGCCCGGCCGTGATAGCCGATCGGCACATATTTGTAGTTGGGCAGCAGCGGATTGTCGGGCCGGAACTGCTTGCCGACATTGGTCGCGTGATGAATGCCGACGTAGAAGTCGGTGTAGTCCCCGACCAGGCAGGGCACGTGCATCCGCGCTTCGGTCTGGCCGATCAGCTCGGACTCGACATCGTCGCGATAGCGTTCGTCGCTGAGCAACTCGGTCAGCCGTTGGCGAAGATCGGCCTGTGCGCCATGCCCGCGCGCCAGCCACGCATTGAGCACCGGCTGCGAAAGATCCTTGCGCCAGTCCTCATCCAGAAGGTCAGCGACGGCGACGAGGTCGAGGACGAAATCCCCGATCGCCACACCGGCTCGCCGGCGCCGATTGCCGACCGAAAAGATACCGAGCGGCAGATTTTCGATCGGGAAATCGCTGCCTTCGGCGCTGTCGACCCAGCAGGTCACGGCAGCCTGGCCTTGGGGAAACCCGTCCAGGCCTGGTCATAATCGGGCTGCGCGTGATCGAGCGCGAAGGGGGTCGGGCGGTAGGGCCAGCAGGTTTCGACCATGAACGCCATGGTCCCGTCGATCCGGTGGGGCTTGAGCTCGGCCTCGCTCGCTTTGCGCCAACTGTCGACGTCGGGGCCGTGGCCGCTCATCAGATTGTGGAGGCTGAGCCCGCCGGGCGCGAAGCCCTCGGCCTTGGCGTCATAGGCGCCGTTGATCAGGCCCATTGCCTCGCTCATCACGTTGCGGTGGAACCACGGCGGGCGGAAGGTGTCCTCGGCCACCGTCCAGCGTGGCGGGAAGATGACGAAGTCCGCGTTGGCGCGGCCCGGCACGTCGCTCGGGCTCGTCAGCACCGTGAAGATCGACGGATCGGGATGATCGAAGCTCACCGTCCCGATGGTGTTGAACAAAGCGAGGTCATAACGCCACGGCGCGTAATTGCCGTGCCAGGCGACGACATCGAGCGGACTGTGGTCGAGCGTCGTCGTCCACAGCGACCCGAGCGACTTCTGGACGACTTCGGTGGGCTCGTCCTGGTCCTCGAACCAGGCGGCGGGCGTTTCGAAGTCGCGCGGGTTGGCGAGCCCGTTCGACCCGATCGGCCCAAGCTCGGGCAGGCGGAAGGGAAGCCCGTGGTTCTCGGCGACATAGCCGCGCGCCTCGCCGTCGACCTCGACGCGGAACTTCACGCCGCGCGGCACCAGCCCGATCCAGCCGGGCTCGAGGTCGAGCCGGCCAAGCTCGGTGATCACTCGAAGCGCACCCGATTGCGGAATGATCAGCATCTCGCCGTCCGCATCGACGAACACTCGGCGCTCCATCGACCTCGTGGCGCGATAAAGGTGCACCGCGACACCCTCGAGGTCGGCCGGATCGCGGTTGGCGAGCATGGTGACCATGCCGTCGACGAAGTCCGCGCCGTCCGGCAGGTCGCTTGGCGGGTCCCAGCGCAGGCGGTTGGGCGGCAGCGGATCCTTGACCGTGCCGGGCGCGAATAAGGGCGCGCCCTCATACGTCACGAACGGGCGATGGTCGGCCGTCGGCCGCAGGCGATAGAGCCAGGACCGGCGATTCTCGTGCCGGGGCGCGGTGAACGAGCTTCCCGACAATTGCTCCGCGTAGAGGCCAAAGGCCGGTCGCTGCGGCGAGTTGCGGCCCTTGGGCAGAGCGCCGGGCACCGCCTCGGTCGCGAAGTGGCCTCCGAACCCCGTCATCATGCCGTCCGTCATGGGCTGGGGCGTTATCGTTTCAGCCGCGCACAATCAAACGGGCGCGGCCCCGATGGGAACCGCGCCCGCGCCCGGACGGGGACTCGCAACCCGCCCGCGCTCTGCCTGACCCTCTCCGGATCAGTTGTGGTTGACGTTGACGTCGATCTTGTCGGGGACGTTGATATTGGTGCTGTCTCCGCCGAAGCCGAGCTGGCCGCGGAACATGTACAGCAGGACCAGGACAACGATGATCAGCAGGACAACGGCGATGACTCCGCCACCCCCGCCGCCGCCATTGCCCGTCTCCACCACGGTCGTGTGTTCGCGCTCCGTGTCATTGTCGGCCATGGAAACTCTCCCTTACTCACCCTGTTGTTGTTGCGAAACGAACGAAGCTCGGGCTGCGCGGTTCCGCTGAGGAGAATATCGATGAAATTGAACATGATGGCGATTGTGCTGCTGATGCTCGGCGGATGCGGGCAACAGAACTCGACGCAGAATATTGGTAATGAGGCGCCTCTCGCGCCGACGCCGCCAAGTCCGCCGCCGGCTCCCGACGCGTCCGCCACGCCAGCGGTTCCGGGCACTCCCGCACCGCCTGCGCCGCCCAAGCCGGGACCGGGCAAGGTATTGATCGAGCCGCATGGCCCAATCGACCCCAAGAGCGTCGAGGCAGCAGGGCAAGTCGTCCAGCATTATGGCGCGCTGATCGAGCAAAAGCGGTGGACCGCGTCGCGCGCTTATTGGGGAAGCGCGCAGGCCGCGCAGGCATTCGAGCGAAACTTCCGCGACTATGCCGATGTGCACCTCGAAATCGGCGACCTCGGCGAAGCGGAAGGCGCGGCCGGCTCGATCTACGTCACCGAGCCGGTCGTTTTCTACGGCAAGAAGAACGGCGGCGGAAGCTATCGCCGGGCGGCGGAAGTCATCTTGCGCCGAGTCAACGACGTGCCCGGTTCGACCGAGGCGCAGCGCCGCTGGCACATCGAACGGATCGAGTGGAAGAGCTAGAAGACATTGGCGAGCGCGGCGGTATCGGCTGCATCGGCGTTGGCGCTGCTGTCGTCGGCGGGCTGCGCGCCGGCGAAATCATAGGCGAGGTAGAGGATGCCGGCGGCCCACAGCAGCGCCGACCAACGGCTTCGGAAGAGGCGGGCGTACCCGAACATGGCGCGAATATCGCCAAACGCGCTTAAGATTCGGTTTCCTGATCGTCGTGCGTGATTTCCCGATAGCGAAATTGGTCGCGGATTCGGGTGTTGAAGTAAATGCCCCTGGAGAAAGCGGTGCGGAAGGTCGTGGCGACCTCCTCGGGCACGTCCTCGTAGACGTAGCGGCGGCCGGTGGTGAACTCGACCCACAGCCGGTGCTCGGTCTGGTCATAGACGAAGCGGCGGATGACCGAGGAAGGCATCCTGCCTCAACGCGTCAGGCGGCATCCGGAGCCGGGATTCGCGACCGGCTGCGGCTGAGCGCGGCGACCATGCCGCCGATCGCGAGCAACGCGCCGCTGATCGTCAGCGCAGTCCAGCGATAATCTTCGAGCCAGGTGGAGAAGCCCATGGCGATGATCGGCACCAGCGCGCTCGAATAAGCGGCCTTTCCCGGCCCGATCTTGCGGATCACCGGCAGGTACAGGCTGAAGGCGAGCGCCGAGGCGAAGAGGGCGAGGTAGAGCAGCCCGAACCAATAGCCGGCGCGCGTTTCGAATACCGGCGGGCCAGTGAAGACGAATGCGATCAGCCCATCCATCAGCGCTCCAAGCGCCATCGCCCACGTCAGAAGGGTGAACAGCGGGTAGCGCCTGACCTCGTCCCGTGCCTGAAAGACGTTGGCGACGGACGCGCCCAGCATGCCGGCGAGCGTCATTCCTATGCCGAGCAAAATCTGACCGCTTTCCCCCGGATGTTCCTGAAGCTCATGCACGAACAGCATGCCAATGCCGCAGACCGCCACCGCCGAGCTCCACAGGAAACGGCGGGTTAGCTTCTGGCCGAGGAATGCCCAGCCGAGCAGGCTGTTGGGGATGAGCAGAAGCGCGAACACCGTCGCGACGAGGCCCGAGGTAATGTGCTGTTCCGCCATGTAGACGGCGTTGAAATTGATCACGAACTGGAAGAAGCCGAGCGCGCCGGCAATGACGATGCCGCGCCGCGGCAGGTGTAGGCTCTGGCCTTTCCACCGCGCCAGCAGCCCCATCGCCGCCGCGGCGATCAGGAAGCGGTAGGTGATCGACCATTGCGCCGGGACGGTGCCGATCTGGTCGCGGATGATGATCCAGGTCCCGCCCCAGATCGCCGTGAAGATCGCGAACGGCAGAGCGATCGAAAGGTCGGCGAAACTTCGCTTCACAGAGCGGCGATGGCCGCAGCGAGTCGGTCGAGCGCTTCGCCCTGCTGGTCCCAGCTGGTGACGAGCCGGATTTCGCCTGGCCCCCAGTCGTAAAAGTCGAACCCGGCGCCGCGCAGCCGCGCTGCTTCCTCGGGCGACACGCGCAGGAAAATCTCATTGGCCTCGACCGGATAGACTAGCCGCGACGGGGCCGCGGAGGCGATCACCTGCGCCGCGGCATTGGCCGCGCGGGCATTGTCGAGCCACAAGTCGCCGTCGAGCATCGCCAGGATCTGCGCGGCGAGATAGCGGCCCTTGGACAGCAAATGGCCGGCGCGCTTGCGACGGATCGCGATTTCCTGTGCGAGCTCGGTCCTGAACAGGATCAGGCATTCGGCGTTCAGGCCGCCATTCTTGACGAAGCCGAAGCTCAGCGCATCGACGCCGGCGCGCCACGTGGCGTCGGCTAGGCTTTCGCCGGTGGTCGCCAGCGCATTGGCGAGCCGGGCGCCGTCCATGTGCAGCGCCAGCCCGCGCTGCTTCGCCAAGGCGCCGATCGCCGCGACCTCGGCGGCGCGATAGGCGAGGCCATATTCGGTGGCGTTGGTGATCGAGATGGCGGCGGGCTGGACCTGGTGGACGTCCTCGCGGATGCGGTCGCAGGCCTCGGCCACGGCGTCCGGAGCGATCTTGGCCCCCTCTCCGCTCGAGCAGCGTTAGCTTCGCGCCACCAGTGAAGAAGCCGGGCGCGCCAGCCTCGTCGACCTCAATATGGGCGTCTCTGTGGCACAGGATCGCGCCGTAGGACGGGCACAAGGCCGCCAGCGCGAGGCTGTTGGCGGCGGTGCCGGTCGTCACCCACAGAGCGCGGACCTCGGTCTCGAACAGGTCTGAGAAAGTGCCGTCGAGGCGGGCGCTCCATTCGTCCCCGTCGTACGCCTTGTCGAGGCGGTTGGCGGCGGCAATCGCCTCCAGCACCTTGGGATGCGCCGGCGCGGCATTGTCGGAGACGAAGCGCATGCCGGCTCCCCAAGCGGAATGCTTGTCGCATGGCAAGCGCCGGGTGATAGTCTCGCATTCTGAGCGGAGGGCCGGGTGCGGGAAGACTATGACATCGCCGCGATCATGGGCGGTTTGTATGGCGACGGGATCATTGCCCTGCCGCGCGCATTCCCCGGCGATCTGGTGGATTCGCTGCATCAGCAGTGCCTCGCCCTCTACGAAGAGGCCGCGAGCGTGCCCAACGGAGCGATGCCGCGCGGACCCAATCGCTGGTACGTCGAGGTCCAGCCCGAGCGGGTCGAGGGCTTCATCGAATTGGTCACTCATCCCTGGTTCGCGACAGTGTGCGAAGCAGTGCTCGGCGCCGGCTACAAGATCGTCGAGTTCGGCTTCGACATCCCCTTCCCGGGCGCCGCCGACCAGCCGTGGCACCGCGACTTTCCCGGCGACGGTAACGGCTCGGCCTGCCGGCTCACATCTCTCGCCTTCAACTTCACGACCGTCGAAACCCGCCCGGAACACGGCCCGTTCGAAATCGCGCCGGGCACGCAGTGGGACGATATCAGCGGCGCCAAGGCGGAGATGTTTCCGGCCAGCGGCAAGTGGGACCGCTATCGCTCACGGGCTGTCCAGAAGCTGCCGCGGCGCGGCGACATTTCGGCGCGGACCGGCCTCGCCATCCACCGCGGCACCGCCAACGTCTCGAACGAGCCGCGGCCTGTCATCATCATCGGCGTCGTCGCCAGCGACATCGCCAATGCCGACGTCCACCAGCTCCAGGTCACCAGCGGGTTTCTCGACGGCCTGCCGTCCGGGCTCCGCGATCATTTGTTCTGCCGGCTGACCGACCGGCTCGGCCCACTGCCGCAGCACCACATGATCGAAGGGCTGCTCGACGCGGCCTACGGCTGATTGCGGTCCTTGCCTTCTTCCGGTCCAGCGAGCTCGCGCGCCTGCGCCTTGCGTCGGCGGAGATTTTCGCGGAGCGCCGCGGCGAGGCGTTCCTCCTTCTCCTTGTCCTGCCTGCTCATGCGGGTTGACAGGGCGCGGCGCCCCCCGTCATAGGCGCGCCTCTCCGGACAAAGTGCTGCCGTAGCTCAGTGGTAGAGCGCATCCTTGGTAAGGCTGAGGTCGTGAGTTCAATCCTCACCGGCAGCACCATTTTCTCCGACTAATCACCGATCGGCGCGCAGGCCTGCTGCAGCCAGGCGAGCTCGGCGCCCGACAGCGTCGGCCCGATCCGGTCGAGCACGTGGGCGTGATAGCAATTGAGCCAGGCCAGCTCCTCGTGATCGAGCATCTCGGCGTCGATCAGCCGCCGGTCGATCGGCGCGAAGGTCAGGGTTTCGAACCCGAGCATTTCCTTTTCCGCGCCCTCGATTTCGCGCGGTACCACCAGCACCAGATTCTCGATGCGGATGCCATATTCGCCGGTCTTGTAATAGCCGGGCTCGTTGGAGATGATCATGCCGGCGGCGAGCGGCTCGTCGCCGCCCGACTGCGAACTTCCCACCGGCGAAATGCGCTGAGGCCCTTCGTGGACCGCAAGGAAGCTGCCGACGCCGTGGCCGGTGCCGTGGGCGTAATCGAGGCCGGCCTCCCACAGCGGACGCCGGGCGAAGCTGTCGAGCTGGGTGCCGCGCGTGCCCTTGGGGAAGACCGCGGTGGCGATGGCGATATGGCCCTGCAGCACGCGGGTGAAGCGGTCGCGCATCTCCTCGGTCGGCTCGCCGATCGGGATGGTGCGGGTGATGTCGGTGGTGCCGTCGACATATTGGCCGCCCGAATCGACCAGATAGAGCGTGCCCTTCTCAAGCTTGCGGTTGGTCTTCTCGCTCGACTTGTAATGGACGATGGCGCCGTTCGGCCCGGCGCCCGAAATGGTGTCGAACGACAGGTCGCGGATTTCCGGGCTTTCGCGGCGCAGCGATTCGAGCTTGTCGGAAGCGATCAGCTCATCGACCTCGCCGCCCGGCGCCTCGTCGTCGATCCACTTGAGGAAGCGGGCGATGGCGGCGCCGTCGCGGTTCTGCGCGGCCTTCTGGCCGGCGATTTCGGCCGGGTTCTTGAGCGCCTTGGGCAGGATCGTCGGGTCGCGCAGCGCCAGGATCTTGGCCCCGGCCTTGTCGAGCGCGTCGAAGATGGCGGCGACGGCGCGCTCGGGGTCGACCACCACGGTCTTGCCCTTGAGCTCGGTCAGCGCGCCTTCGAAGTCCGAGCGCTCGTGCAGGCGCACGCCGTTGCCGAGATGCTGGCGCACATCCGGACCGATCTTCTCACCGGCGACGAACAGATCGGCGGTGCCGTCGGCGTTGACCAACGCATAGGCCAGGGCGACCGGCGTGTGGGTGACATCGGCGCCGCGGATGTTGAACGCCCAGGCGATCGAATCGAGCGCCGACAATACCGCCGCGTCGGCATGCTGCTTGGCCAGCCAGTCGCCAATTTCCGTCCGCTTCTCGGCCGCCGACTTGCCGGCATATTGGTCGGGCTGGACGATCAGATGCGCCTTGGAGGCTTCCGGGCGGTCCTTCCAGATTTCGTCGATCGGGTTTTTCTGCACCGCGACCAGTTCGGCGCCGCGCGCCCCCAACGCTTCCTTCGCGGCCTTGACCCAGGCGCGGGTGTGCAGCCACGGGTCGTAGCCGATGCGCGCGCCTTCGGGGGCATGTTCCTTGAGCCATTCGGTGGTGCTGGTTTCGGGCACCGACTGGTAGCTCCACTCGTTCTCCGAAACCTGCTGGCGGACTTGCAGCGTGTAGCGGCCGTCGGTGAAGATCGCCGCTTCCTCCGGCAGCACCACGGCGGAGCCGGCCGAGCCCTGGAAGCCGGTCAGCCAGGCGAGCCGCTGGGCGTAGCTTCCGACATATTCGCTCATATGCTCGTCGGTCAGCGGGACGACGAAGCCGTCGAGCTTCTCGGCTTTCAACTGTTCGCGAAGAGCGGCAAGGCGGTCGGCATAACTGGACATTGACTAACTCCCTTGCCTGTCAGCTAGTCCAACAGCCACGATTCTTGAAGAGGCGCGACAGGCGTGTTGGATTTGCACACAGGGGAAGTTGACAAACTTTACGCTGCAACGAGGTTTTTTGGCAGCCGCGAAACGCAGCGATTGCAGCAAGCTTACGCGTGCGACTGTTCGCAGTGACGCCGGGGTGGCGTGTCGGGTTTGGGGAACGTCGTCGCGGCTCATCCGACAGTTTAGATCACAGATACAGCCCTGTAGGACAGTAAAATCGCCTCAGCCTGCCGGCTTGTCGCGGCCGTAAAGCGGCGGGGCGTCGCCGGGCTCAAGGCCCTCGAACCATCGGCGAAATTCGGGCGTGAACAAGTGTCCGCGCACCTTCCACGAAGCTCGCACGCCGGGCAGGTGGCACATGCTCATCGCCTGGCGTTCGATCGTATGCCAATGGTCGGCTTCGAGCCGCCCGTTCTGCCACTGCACGCGCGATAATTCGTAGAGACGGAACAGTGCGCTCGCATAAGCGACGAAGCGCACCCATTCCTCCTCGTTAAGGCTGGACGGATCATCGACGCCAACCGCCCAGATGTGGGCGAAGTCGCCTTCGTTGATGATGCTCTGGACCAGCGCGGTGTACAGTTCCGAGTGCGCCTGTGACGACGATGCGCGGATCGCCGCGGTCGCTTGCCTGAGCTGAAACCCGACGAAGATCAGCGACGCGATGACGGCGATCGCCGAGATGATCTGGGCAAGAAGCGCGGCCTGGTCGAGGTTCATAAAAGGGCTCCCCGCGGCAGAATTGCGCGCATTCGGTCCGGAGTCGACACTCGCACCGCCGGTTGGCCCTTTCCGTCCACGTTCGCCACGCTAAGAGCGCAGCCATGGACAAGCCCGCCAGCCTTCCCGCGCCACCCTCCGCCGAGCAGCGCCCTTTCAGCTACGAGCGTCACGGCGTGACACTGAGCGACCCGTGGCACTGGCTGCGCGATCCCAAATATCCCGAGGTCGACGACCCCGAGGTGCTCGCCTATCTGAAAGCGGAAAATGCCTATTTCGAGGCTTGGGCCGACGGCCATCGGCCGCTGCTCGATCGTTTGTTCGAGGAGATGAAGGGGCGGATCAAGGAAGACGACAGCTCGGTTCCGCTGAAGGACGGCGACTGGCTTTACTGGTGGGCGTTCAAGCCGGGCGGAGCGCAATATCGTACCTGGTATCGCAGGCCGGTTTCCGGCGGCGCCGACGAAGTGATCTTCGACGAGCCGGTCGAAGCCGGGGACCGCGATTATTTCCGCCTGGGCGCGCTCGAGGTCAGCCCCGACGGCAAGCTGCTGGCGACGCTGGCCGACTATATTGGCTCGGAGCGATTCGAGCTGCGCATCCGCGACCTCGCGACCGGCAAGGACATCGAGACGGTGACCGAGGTCGGGATCGGCCAGCCGGTGTGGACCAGCGGCAGCGATGGGATCGTCTTCACGGAGGTTAACGACCAGTGGCGCAGCTATCGCGCGCGCTTCCACCGGCTGGGCACGCCGGTCGATCAGGACATCACGCTCTATGAGGAGACGGAGAATCCCGGCTTCTATGTCGGTGCTGGCAAGTCGCAGGACCGCAGCCTGATCATCATCGCGACGGGGGACAATTCGACCAGCGAGGTGCGGTTTGTCGGGGCCAACGATCCGACACAGCCGCTGACTTTGATGTCGGCCCGCAAGGAGGGGCGCGAATATCATGTCGACGCGGCCCACGGGAAATTGTGGATCCGAACCAACGATAATCATGTGAATTTCCGCCTGGCCGAGGCCGACATCGCGCAGCCGGAAGAGTGGCGGACGGTGATCGCGGGATCGGATCGCGTCTATTTGACCGGAGTGACGTCGTACCGCGACCATCTCGCGATCAGCAGCCGGGTCGACGGGCTCGACCAGCTGCGCCTGCGCACCTACGCCGGCGAGGAGCGGCCGATCCCCTTCGCCGAGGCGAGCTTCAGCGCCTTCTTCCACGGCAATCCGGAATATGCGCCCGACGCCTATCGCGTCGGCTATTCGTCGATGGTCACGCCGACCACGACCTTCGACTATCATCCGGGCGACGACCGGCTCGAGGTGCTGAAGGTCCAGGAAATCCCGTCGGGCTATGACGCGTCGCAATATGCGACCGAGCGGGTGACGATCGCTGCGCGCGACGGCGCCCAGGTGCCGGCGTCGATCGTCTATCGCAAAGGCTTTGAGAAGAACGGCGAGGGCAAGCTGTTCCTCTACGCTTATGGCGCTTACGGCTTTGCCGTCCCGCCGACGTTCAATGCCAACCGCATCAGCCTGCTCGACCGCGGCTGGGTCTGCGCCATCGCCCATATCCGCGGCGGCGACGACCTTGGGCACCAGTGGTTCCTCGATGGCAAGCTGGCCAAAAGGATGAATACGTTCAACGACTTCGTCGATGTCGCCAAGGGGCTGGCCGACGCCGGCTTCACGCGGCCGGGGCGGATCGCGATCAACGGCGGCTCGGCCGGCGGCGAGCTGATGGGCGCGGTCGCCAATTCCGACCCGGAACTGTGGGGCGCGGTGGTCGCCGACGTGCCGTTCGTCGACGTGCTCAACACCATGCTCGACGACAGCCTGCCGCTGACGCCCGGCGAATGGACCGAATGGGGCAACCCGGTCGCCGACAAGGCCGCATTCGACCTCATTCGCAGTTACTCGCCGTACGACAATGTGACGGCGCAGGCTTATCCGCCGATGCTGATCACCGGCGGGCTGACCGACCCGCGCGTGACCTATTGGGAGCCGGCGAAGTGGGCGGCGCGGCTGCGCGCGACCAGGACCGACGACAATTTGCTGCTGCTGAAGATCAACATGGGCGCGGGGCATGGCGGCAAGTCGGGCCGGTGGGAGCGGCTGCACGAGGTTGCCGAAACCTATGGCTTCATGCTGACCGAGGTCCGATAAGAAAAAAAGGGATCTCACGCAAAGGCGCGAAGGCGCTAAGAGAGGCCGCGGCTCCTCGGCGTCTTCGCGTCTTCGCGTCTTCGCGTCTTCGCGTCTTCGCGTGAACCATCTTTCCCTTGTGGATTGCTTCGTCGCTGCGGTCCTCGCAAAGACAACCGAGTGAGCGACAAATCCGTTTTCGAGCTGACATTCACCGCCGCGCGCGGGGACATCGACGAGCTTGGGCACGTCAACAATGCGGTGTGGGTGCAGTGGATCCAGACGGTGGCGGTGGCGCATTGGGATGCGGTTGCCGATCCCGCGCACAAGGAGGCTTATTTCTGGGTCGTGACCCGGCACGAGATCGATTATCTGCGCGCGGCGCACGAAGGCGACCGGATCGTCGGACGGACCTGGGTCGGCGATGCGCCCAAGGGTGCGCGGTTCGACCGTTTCATGGAGTTCACCGGGGCCGATGGGAAAGTCTGCGTCCGGGCGCGGACGCATTGGGCGATCATCGACAAGGCGCTGGGGCGGCCGGTGCGGGTCCCGGCCGAAGTCGTAGCGCCGTTTCTTTCACAAGTGTAAGCCAGCCGACATGGCCCGCCCGATCCTCTACGATTATCCGCGCTCGTCCGCCGCCTATCGCGTGCGGATCGCCTTGAAGCTCAAAGGCGTCGACTATGAGCGGCGGGTGGTCAATTTGCTCGAGGGTGAGCAGCGGTCCGACGACTATCGCGCGCTCAATCCTCAGGGGCTGATCCCGATGCTGGAGATCGACGGGCACAAGCTGACCCAGAGCCTGGCGATCATCAATTATCTCGACTTGCGCTTTGCCAACGTGCCGCTGCTGCCGTCGACCGCGGCCGACCGGGCGCACGTGGTGGCGATGGCGATGGCGGTGGCCTGCGACATCCACCCGCTCAACAATTTGCGGGTGCTCAAATATCTCAAGGACGAACTCGGCCAAGCCAGGAGGAGATCGACGCCTGGTACGCGCATTGGGTGACGGAGGGGCTGACGGCCCTCGAAGTGCTGGCCAAGTCCCAGGCGGGCAAGTTCCTGTTCGGCGACGCGCCGACCGGAGCCGACGTCTGCCTGGTGCCGCAGCTTTACAATGCGCGGCGGTTCAATGTGCCGCTCGATGCGTTTCCGACCTTGCTGCGCGCCGACGACAATGCCAACCGGATCGAAGGCTTCGCGGCCGCGCACCCTGACCGCCAACCGGAGATGTCCGCTTGAATCGAGTCGACAGCATCAACCGTGGAATGACCGACGCCGCGCCGCTCGACAGCGTGGAAATCCCCTCGCTCCAAGGCCAGTGCAGCGAGGAGGAGTGGGCGATCCGGGTCGACCTCGCCGCCGCTTACCGGATGGTCGCGCATTATGGCTGGGACGACCTCATCTTCACCCACTTGTCGGCGCGAATCCCCGGGCCGGAGCATCATTTCCTGCTCAACCCGTACAATCTCATGTTCGAGGAAGTGACGGCGTCGTCGCTGGTCAAGGTCGACGACAAGGGGAATCCGGTCGACCCGACGCCATTCATCACCAACCCGGCCGGCTTCACCATCCATTCGGCGATCCACATGGCGCGCGAGGACGCCCATGCGGTGATGCATCTCCACACACCCGCCGGGCAGGCGGTGTCCGCGCACGAGGACGGGCTTCTCCCGCTGACCCAGACGGCGATGGCGGTGCGCGGCGACATCGCCTTCCACGATTATGAAGGGATCGCGGTCGACCTTTCCGAGCGCGAGCGGCTGGTCGCGGACCTCGGCGACAAGAATGCGATGATCCTGCGCAACCACGGCACGCTCGCAGTCGGCAAGAATGTCGGCGAATGCTTCGTCCGGCTCTATTTCCTCGAGCGCGCGTGCCAGGCGCAGGTCATGGCGCTGACCGCCGGGGACAAGGTCAGCAACCCGCCCCAGGGCTCCCCGAGATCACCGCCCAGCAGGGCGAAGTTGGGCTTGAGGTCGCCGCGAACCTGCTCGCCTGGCCGGCGCTCAAGCGCCGCGCCTACCGCCTCGATCCGGACTTCGCGACCTGACACTTTCCATTGTGGAAAGTTTTCACTTGCCAGGTTGGAAAGTCACTCCTAACACTTTCCGTATTGGAAAGTGAAAGGACGTGAAAATGAACATGGAAAGAAGCGAGGCGTTGACGGCGCTCGACGCCAAGCGGCAGGCGGAGGCGCAACTGGCGCGGGCGGCGACCTGTCCGCCGTGGCGGCATGCGGTGTTCGGGCTGCTGATGGGCGGGCTGGTGGCAGCGCCGGCGGTGCCGTTGCCGGCGCGGTTCGCGGTGCTGATCGCGATCCTGGCCGCGGTGCCGATCATCATTCATTCCGACCGCAAGCGGATGGGAATGTTCATCAACGGCTATCGCCGCGGGAAGACGCGGCTCGTGGCCTTCGGCATCCTGGCCGTCGAGCTCGGGCTGTACGGCGTCGGCCTCTATCTGGGCGACACGATGCACGACCGCCTGATCCCGCTCCTGCTCGGCCTCGTCGGCTTCGTGATCGGCGTTGCCGGCAGCAAGCTGTGGCAGCGCGTGTTCGTCAGCGAACTGGGCGCCTGACGATGGACGTGCCAACCGGTTTCGATCCGGTTCTCCACGCGCCGGCGCGGCTGCAGATCGCGGCGGTCCTGGCGCAGGCGCATGATGCCGAGTTCGCGCTGCTCAAGGAGGTCACTGGGACCAGCGATTCGGTGATGTCCAAGCATCTCACCGCGCTGGCCGACGCGGGCTATGTCTCGGTGCGCAAGGCGGCGTCGGGCGGCCGCCAACGGACCTGGGCGAGCCTGACTTCGACGGGGCGGGCGGCGTTGCGGCGTCACGTGAAAGCGCTGGAAGTGCTGGCCGCGACTGTGGCAAGCGAGGGTCCGCCAGCCGAGGAGGTTCGAAAGCGCGCTTGAGCAGGAAAGCGGCGTCCGTTTCCGACTATCGCGCGCTTGCCAAGGCGCGGCTGCCGCACTTCCTGTTCGAATATCTCGACGGCGGATCCTACGACGAGGAAACCCTTCGCCGAAACGTCGAAGACTTAAGGAACGTCGCGTTGCGCCAACGGGTGCTTCGCGACGTTTCCGCGATCGACCTGTCGAGCCGAATTGTTCGGGACACGCTGGGCGATGCCGGTCGGGCTTGGGCCGGTCGGGCTGGCCGGGCTCTATGCCCGGCGCGGCGAGGTCCAGGCGGCCCGGCGGCCGCGGAGCGCGTGCCGTTCACGCTGTCGACCGTCGGCGCCTGCTCGCTGCGCGAAGTCGCGGCGGCGGGCCATGTGCCGTGGTACCAGCTCTATTTCGTCAAGGACCGCGGGTTCGTCGCGAGCATGATCGACGGGCGCGCGAAGCCGGGTGCGGCGCACTGGTGCTGACCGTCGACCTTGCCGTGCCGGGCTCGCGCTATCGCGACGCCCGCGCCGCCGGCGGCGGGATCAAGCGCAGACGCCGAAATCCTCGCGCCGGCCGCGCTGGCTGTGGGATGTCGGCGTGCACGGCAAGCCGCACAGCCTCGGCAATCTCGAGGACATCGTCGGCGCGAAAGCCCCGCTTGCCGACTTCCAGGCGTGGATTCACGCCAATTTCGATCCCAGCGTGACGTGGCAGGACGTCGAATGGGTGCGCAAGCAATGGCCCGGACCCGCTGGTCATCAAGGGCGTGCTCGACCCGGAGGACGCGCGCCTGGCGGCGGCGAGCGGGGCCGATGCGATCGTCGTGTCCAACCATGGCGGCCGGCAGCTCGACGGCGCGCTGTCGAGCGCCCGCGCCCTGCCCCGCATCGCCGATGCGGTGGCCGGGCGGATGGCGGTGCTGGCCGATGGCGGCGTTCGCTCCGGCCTCGACGTCGTCCGAATGCTGGCGCTGGGCGCGGACTTCGTGCTGCTCGGCCGCGCCTGGGCCTATGCGCTCGCGGCGCGCGGCGGCGAGGGAGTGGCGCACGTGCTGAAACTGATCGAAGCGGAAATGCGGGTGGCGCTGGCGCTGACCGGCTGCACCAGCGTCGGTGACATCGACGGCGGCGTGATCGATCAGGCGACTTCCTGAAGCGCTTCGCGATGCTCGGCGAACAGCCGGTCGACGTCGGCCGCGCTCATCGGCTCGGCGAACAAATAACCCTGGACCGACGAGCAGCCGTGGGCGCGAAGCTCCATCAGCTGCGCGGTCTCCTCGACCCCTTCGGCGGTGGTTTCCATGTTGAGCGCATGGGCGAGCTCGGTGATAGCGCGGACGATCGCGCTGGCGCCGTCGCGGGTCAGCAAATTCTGGATGAAGGTGCGGTCGATCTTGAGCTTGTCGAACGGGAAGCTCTGCAAATAGCTGAGTGACGAATAGCCGGTGCCGAAGTCGTCGAGCGCCACGCGCACGCCCAGCGCGCGCAGCGAATGGAGCAGGCGCAAGGTCGCCTCGCCGCCTTCGAGGAAAACGGATTCGGTAATCTCAACCTCGAACCGGTTCGGCGCCAGCCCGGTGTCGGCGAGCGCGAGCAGGATGGTTTCGTGAAGCGCGCCGCGGTGGAACTGGATCGGCGAGACATTGACCGCGACGCGGACGTTGGCCGGCCAGTGCGCCGCTTCGCGCGCAAGCGCGGCGGATGACCCAATTGCCGATCGGCACGATGAGCCCGGTTTCCTCGGCGATCGGCACGAAATCGGCCGGCGAGATCACGCCGCGCTTGGGATGGTTCCAGCGGATCAGCGCCTCGAACGAGCAGATCCGGTTCTCCTCGAGGTCGAACTGGGGCTGGTAGAACAATTCGAATTCATTGTTGTCGATCGCCAGGCGAAGGTCGGTTTCGGTCTGGTGGCGCTGCTGGGCGCGCTGGTTCAGGCTTTCCTCGAAGAAAGCGTAGGTGCCGCGGCCGGCTTCCTTGGCGCGATACAAAGCGAGGTCGGCGTTGCGCAGCAGGTCGCCGCCGTCGCTGCCGTCCTGCGGGGAGATGGCGATGCCGATGCTGGTCGACGGCGCCAGCTCGTTCGCGTCGATGCGGAACGGCTGCGCCATGGTTTGCAGGATCGCGCGCGCCAGGCGGTCGATCGAATCGCGGTTGCTGCCGACGCTTTGCAGCACGACGAATTCGTCGCCGCCGAGCCGCGCGACGAAATGGCCGCCCGCCGCCTCCTGCAGGCGCCGCGCCGATTCGATCAGCAAGGCGTCGCCGGCCGGGTGGCCGAGGGTATCGTTGATCGTCTTGAACTGGTCGAGGTCGAGGCAGTGGAGCGCGAACTGGCTGGCATTGCCGCGCGACGCGCGCAGCATGTGTTCGAGCTGCTGCTGGAACATGCTGCGGTTGGGCAGGCCGGTCAGCACGTCGTTGAAGGCGAGCTGGGTGATGCGCTGCTCGCGCTCGGCGATCTTGCCGACCATTTCGTTGAAGCTCGTCGCCAGCCGCGCCAGCTCGTCGGTGCCGCGGACCTTGACCTGAACCGGCTCGCCCGAGGCCAGCCGCCCCGCCGCCTCGTCGAGCCGGGCGAGCGGCTTGGTGATGCGCGAGGCGGCCTTCCAGGTCGCGAACGCCACCAGCACCAGCCCCAGAAGCGTCATGGCGGCAAGCGCCAGCTGGAGCTTGCGGGCGTCGGCCAGCGCTTCGGACTTTGGATAAGCGAGCAGGAGGATGGCGCGCTCGCCCTCGACCAGCGTCGGAAGCGGCTTGGCGAGGGTGATCGAGGGGCGCTCGCCGACGTTCATTTCGAACGAGGCCGCGCTCCCTACGTGCCGAAGCGCGAGCGCGGCCGATGGGCCGCCGATGCCGCCCATGCTGCCGGCCGCTTCGTACCAGCGGCCATGACCATGGGTCAGCACTGCGGCATGCAGCGGAATCGCCGACAGCTGCTCGAGGCCGCGCATCTCGCGGCGGTCGAGATCGGAGGAGAAGATCACCCAGCCGACCAGGTTGGGCGCCATGATCGGCGCCGCGACCAGCTGGCGGGGCTTGCCGCCAAGGATCGACACGCCGCTCATCCGGCCTGCATCGAGCGCGTCCCACAGCGGCCCGGCCTCGCTTAGCGCAAATGTCCGATCGGTGCTGGTGACATGCCCGTCGGCGCTGATGATGAAGGCGCTGCGTACTTTCAGCCGGGCAGCGGAATTGCCGAGGGCGGAGCGCATGGTTGCCGCGTCGCCGCTGGCGACCGCTTCGCGAAAGCCGAAGTCCCGCGCCAGCAACTGCGCCGCGCTCTGCAGCTCGTGCGCGCGCTGGTCCCACAAGCGGTCGTAAACCGCGCCGCTCGATTGCAACTGGTTCGCCACCTCGCGCGAAGCCGAGCCGGCGATGACGCTCGACAGGGCCGCTGTCACGATCAGCATCGCCGCCGCGAACAGCAAAGCGAACTGGACGGTCAGTCGCGCGCTCAGGGAGCGGAACGGCGGCACGGTCAATAATCCGACATCGGCATCGACGGCGGGGGCCGAAGCCGGATTGAGAAGCTGGCGCCGCGCTGGCCGGCACCAACCGATTGCTGGAGCGATGCCGCCGGGCGCCCGGAGATACGGATGCCACACCGTCACCCGGCCCGGCGCACTGGGCGCATCGGCGAAGGACACCATGCCCTGCGCATTGGTGCGGGCCGTCCAGGCGCTGTTGGTGACCAGGATGTAGGCGCTCATCTGGTCGTGAATGTTGCAGCCGAGTGCGACGATGCCGGGCTTGTCGAAATGGACGGTGCGGGACTGGTCGCGGGCGAACAGCTTCAGCTCGAACTTCTTGGCCGGCGAGAAGGAGTAAACGTGGTGCTTGGTCGGATCGAGGTTCGGGAAGGACACGTCCGAGCCGACCGGGACCACCGTCAGGAACGGATGGAACTGAAGGCTCTTCTGCGAAACCGTGAAGCGGCCGCCCGGCGCGGGGTGCGCGCGCCGCCGCGCCGGCCGGGTAGAGCGTCACGACCGCATCGCGCACGGGCCGCCCGGCGGTGTCGAGCACGCGTACCGACAGCGGGGCCGCGCACAGCGGGGCGGACAGGAACAAGCCTGCCGCGAACAGCATGAAGGAACGCGCCATGGCTGGAGATTAACGGCGGGCGAGTAAACGCCCTGCCCAACGAACATGGTTACCAGTGGATTCGCAGCTGCGCCTGGACCTGGGTCTGGTCCTGGCGCGGCGCCAGTTCGGCATGCTCGCGTGCCGGCGTCCGGCTCGATACGTGGAGAACCTCGACGAGGCCCGTGAAACGACTGAAATTGCGCTTTGCGGCGACCATGCCGGACCATCCGGTCTCGTCATATTCGTCGGTCCAGGAGGTGCCCTTGTTGCGCGTATCGAAGGCTTCGATACGAGCAGACAGGCCGACCGAGCCGAATGGCCTGGTCAGCATGGCGAAGGCCGAATGGAAACGGGTGTCGACCCAGCGATGGCCGTCCATCAATGGCCCCAACCGCGTCCGCCCGGACAGGGCCTGGGCCCGCACCATCGTTCCATCGCCGAGGTCGGCGGCGATCCCGACATTGTCGAACTGCGTCAGCCAGCCGAACTCGTGATCGTCATTGGTGACCTCGGGATCGGCGCGATTGTCGTAGTGGAAGGATCTCCAGACGAACCGGCGCCGGCGGCTGCCAGGCGAGCTTGGCATAATAGCCGGGGCGGCGCGCGAACCCGCCGTCGATGTCGAGCAACGGATGCGTGAAGCGTGGCAGAAAAAACTTCAACGGTTCGCCAAACGGCGGCAGGGGCTGGCTGCCGAAGGCGAGCGTCACGCGATCGTGAAGCGCCCAGCCGCGATAGGTTAGCAAGGTGCCGGCGGTGTCGTTGGCGGCGATAATCGCGGCGGTAAGCCGAAGCTTGTGCAGGCCGAGGTCCCTGGCGACCGTCGCCTCGGCAGCAACCGGGCGGACTTCCTCGCCGATCCAGCTGTTGATCGCCGAGGGGGTGATCGAAATCGGCGACGTGCCAGTCGGCGCCTTCATGCTCGAGGCTGACCGGCGGCCACATCAGCCCGGCGCGCGCCGAAAATGCGGTCTTGCCGCCCCGCATCGGGCGGAACGACAGATAGGCTTCGCTGAGGCCGGCCTGGGTGCGCTGGCCACCTTGGACGGCACCGACGACGGTCGCCGACAGCGACCAGCTGAACTGCGGGCGCCAGGCGAGGCTGACATTGCCGAGCTGGGGCTGGACGCGGAGATCGCCGTTGCTGCCCGAGCGCAATTTGCCGAAGCCGCCATCAACCCAGCTGCGTTCGCCGTCGACGCCGACCAGGCGGAGGTCGCCGAACGCTTCGAACGCGTCCGGAGTGAACAATCTTGTATCGGATTGGGCAAACGCGGGGTCGGCGCGCAATAAGCCCGCCGCGCAAGCCGCGAGGGCCGCGCTGCACTTGAGCAGGCGTTTGGCGACGCTGGCCATGAGGGCTGATTAACCGGCTAAGGTTAAGATAATGGGCACTAACTTCAGTCAATGCAGCCGCGCCGGGAGCGCGGGCAGCTAGTTGGTCGGGGAGAGAGGATTCGAACCTCCGGCCCCTGCCTCCCGAAGACAGTGCTCTACCAGGCTGAGCTACTCCCCGACCGGAACCCGCGGGTGCGACTGGGTCGCGGCGGGAGCCAAGGCCGCGGCTAGATAGATGGGGGTTGGGGAAAGAGCAAGCAGGCTAGCGGCCGAGATCGTCTTCAGCCAATCCTCGTGCCGGACGAACTTCTCGCGCGGCGAGCCGGGGCGGGCGTTGGCGGCCTCGGTTTCCTCGATCCGGCGCCAGTCGTCGTAATCGGTCGGCCATGACGCCGCGGCTCGTCGAGCAGGCGCTTGAGGCCCTCCGCGCCCTCACGGCTTGTCGCTGCTGTCCGGCGGAAGCGCGGCGGCGATCTGGTCGGCGACTTCATAGCCGTCGGGGCGGTTGGTGCCGATCGTGCCGGACGGCCCGCGCCGCGCCCAGCCGACCGCGTAGAGCCGGTCGGCGATGCGGCCGCCGTCGTTGACGAACTTGCCGCCTCGTCGAACGGCACGCCGTCGATCGGCGAGGTCGAATAGCCGATGGCGCTGATGACCAGGTCGCCGGCACCTCATAGGTCTCGCCCGTGCCGCGCGCCGCGCCCTTCTCGTCGAGCTCGGTGCGCTCGACGATCAGCCGCTCGGCCTTGCCCTCGCCTTCGATCCGCACCGGCTTGGCGAAGAAATCGAAGACCATGCGCTTGGGCTTGTCGGCGGCGAGATCGGCGAAGCTCGCGCAGGATGCGTGACCGACTTGCGCAGGCCCGGGCTCGAGCGCGCTCGTCGGCCTCGACGCGGCGGGAAATCGGCTGGATCGACGACCGGCACCGCCGCTTCGAGATGGCCGAGCTCGCCCAGTTCCTTGGGGGTCATCGCGATCTGGTGCGGCCCGCGGCGGCCGAGGATGGTGACGGTGCGGATCGCCGATGCAGTCGAGCGCGTCGAGCGCATGGCCGACGATGTCCGATCCTTCGAACTCGGCGCGGGTCTTGGACAGGATGCGCGCGCAGTCGAGCGCGACATTGCCGTTGCCGATCACCGCCGCGTGCGCTGCCGCCGAGCGGCGGATCGAGGTCGGCGAAATCGGGATGGCCGTTGTACCAGCCGACGAACTCGGCCGAGCCGACCACGCCGGGCAGATCCTCGCCGGGAATGCCGAGCTTGCGGTCGTGCGGCGCGCCGGTCGCGAGGATCACCGCGTCGTAGAGATCGAGCAGCTCGGCGACCGAGACGTCGCGGCCGACCGCCGACATTGCCGATGAAGTCGACGCCGGCGCTTTCGGCGACCTTGTCGTAGCGCTTGCTGACCGCCTTCAGCGACTGGTGGTCGGGCGCGACGCCGAAGCGGATCAGGCCGTAGGGCACCGGATAGCGGTCGAGGATGTCGATCCGCGCGCCGGCCTGCGCCGCCATAGGCCTTGTCCAGCGCCTCGGCGGTGTAGAAGCCCGCCGGCCCCGAACCGACGACCGCGAAATGCCGCATTTGCCTCCTGCCTCCCTGTTGCGTAGCAATGGCGAGGTGGCAGCGAAGCGTGACGAGGGCCGGCTCACCGCCGACTGCCGCGGTCACTCCGCCGCTTCGGCAGGGACGATTAGCCTTGGTATGATCCTCGAGCAGCACGTCGCCCTTCGCTTGCAGCGCGGCCTGGATCATGCCGGCGAACATGCCGAGCATGCCGGCAGCAGGACGCGGCAGCTGGACCTTGGTTTCCTCGACGTCGATGGTCGCGTTGACCGCCTGGCCCATGGCCGCGACGTCGAGGTTGAGCTGGTCGCCGGCCCAGCCGCGTCTGCACCTGGCGCGCCGCCCGGGATATGCTCCTGGAGCTTGTGGATGTTGTTGGCGATGCGGCGGCGCGCCTCGTCCTTGCCGAGCTTGTGCGGCAGGTCGACGTCGATGGGCTGTGCATAGGCATAATACACGTGGCGCCGGCGTTCGGCGCTTTTCAAGCGCGCCGGCGCGACTATCATCGCCGCGATGCGTCAGTTCGCTTGTTGCTCTGCCGCCCAGCTTGCTGTCCAGACGCCGCAACGCCTGCCACCGGCTGCGCCACCGGCGCCGTGTGGAACCCGGCCGCCGCCTACATCACCGCCGGCCAGGACGAGCCCGGCTACCGCAGCTGGTACCTCGCCGCGCCGTGGCGCGCCAGGCGCAGGTCAAGACGTTCAACGATTATCTGGCGCAGCGCGAGCGTCGGCGGGCATCGTCCCGACCTGGCAGCTGCTCCGCACCGCGACGTCGTGGCAGAAGCTGCGGCGCCCAGCCGTTCGAGGTCCCGCCGACCGAGCGAATGGCCGAACATCGTCCAGACGCTGCGCTACATCCGCGACTATGTGATCCCCGCGGTCGGCCCGGTCGAGCCGGTCTCGGTCTATCGCAACCCAGCGCTCAACGTCTGCGCCGGCGGCGCGCCGGAAAGCGCGCACAAGCATTATTCGGCGGTCGACATGGTGCCGCTGCGGCCGATCGACGCGCGAGGCGCTGATGCGCGCCTTGTGCGCCGATCCATTCGCAGCACGGCGCGGCGTATAACGCGGGCCTCGGCTTCTACGCGTTCCTGCGCTTCCACGTCGACAGCCACCAAATTCCGGCGCTGGAACATGGATCCGGCGGTCGCCGCTCAATGCCCGCCGCTGATCCACCCCGAGGACGCGGCCAGCGTCGGCCAGCCGCTGCCGCGCCAACTGAACCCGTCCAGCCGCCGGCTGCCGCCGCCCGTCGCTCCGCCCCGCAACGCCGGTCGCGAAGCCCGAGCGCGGGCAGCGCGCAACTAGGCCTTGTGTTGCCATGGTGCAACACCATATCGCCCAGCGACAATGAGGGGACTTAAATGGATTTCGAGAAACTGACCGACCGCGCGCGCGGCTTCCTGCAGGCGGCGCAGACGATCGCGGTGCGCGAGCATCACCAGCGGATCGCGCCGGCGCATCTGCTGAAGGCGCTGCTCGACGACGAGCAGGGCATGGCGGCCGGGCTGATCGAGGCCGCCGGCGGCGACGCCAAGGCCGCGCGGCGCGAGGTCGATGCGCTGGTCGCCAAGATGCCCGCGGTGACCGGCAGCGGCGCGACCTCAGGCGCCGGCGCTCGACGGCGACACGATCCGCCTCCTCGACCAGGCCGAGCAGATCGCGAAGAAGGCCGGCGACAGCTACGTCACGGTCGAGCGCATCCTGCTGGCGATGGCGCTGGCCAAGGGCACGCGACGTCGGCAACGCGCTGGCCAAGGCCGGGCTCACCCCGCAGAACCTCAACGCCGCGATCGAGCAAGCTGCGCGGCGGCCGCACCGCCGACACGCAGGGCGCCGAGGACCGCTACGACGCGCTGAAGAAATATGCCCGCGACCTCACCGAGGCGGCGCGCGAGGGCAAGCTCGACCCGGTCATCGGCCGCGACGAGGAAATCCGCCGCACCATCCAGGTGCTCGCCCGCCGGACCAAGAACAATCCGGTGCTGATCGGCGAGCCCGGCGTCGGCAAGACCGCGATCGCCGAAGGCCTGGCGCTGCGCATCGCCAACGGCGACGTGCCCGACGGCATCAAGGACAAGCGCCTGCTCGCGCTCGACATGGGCTCGCTGATCGCCGGCGCGAAATATCGCGGCGAGTTCGAGGAGCGGCTGAAGGGCGTGCTCGACGAGGTCAAGCAGGCCGCCGGCGACATCATCCTGTTCATCGACGAGATGCACACGCTGGTCGGCGCCGGAAAGGCCGAAGGCGCGATGGACGCCGGCAACCTGCTCAAGCCGGCGCTGGCGCGCGGCGAGCTGCACTGCATCGGCGCGACCACGCTCGACGAATATCGCAAGCATATCGAAAAGGACGCGGCGCTCGAGCGGCGCTTCCAGCCGGTGTTCGTCGGCGAGCCGACCGTGCCCGACACCATCTCGATCCTGCGCGGCCTCAAGGAGAAGTACGAGCTTCACCACGGCGTGCGGATCACCGACGCGGCGATCGTCGCCGCGGCGACGCTGAGCAACCGCTACATCACCGACCGCTTCCTGCCCGACAAGGCGATCGACCTGATGGACGAGGCCGCGAGCCGGATCCGGATGGAGGTCGAATCCAAGCCCGAGGAAATCGAGAATCTCGACCGGCGGATCATCCAGCTCAAGATCGAGCGCGAGGCGCTGAAGAAGGAGCAGGACAAGGCGTCCAAGGACCGGCTCGCCAAGCTCGAGGAGGAGCTCGCCAACCTCGAGCAGCAGTCGGCCGAGCTGACCCAGCGCTGGCAGGCGGAGAAGGACAAGATCGCCGGCGAGGCCAAGATCAAGGAGCAGCTCGACGCCGCCCGGCTCGAGCTCGAGCAGGCGCAGCGCGGCGGCGACCTCGCCAAGGCCGGCGAGCTTCAATACGGCCGCATCCCCGAGCTCGAGAAGCAGCTCGCCGACGCCCAGGCTGCGACCCAGGGCGCGATGCTGCGCGAGGAAGTCACCGACCAGGACATCGCCGCCGTGGTCAGCCGCTGGACCGGGATCCCGGTCGAGCGGATGATGGAGGGCGAGCGCGAGAAACTGCTCCAGATGGAAGCGACGATCGGCGCCCGCGTCATCGGCCAGGAGGATGCGGTCAAGGCCGTGTCGGCCGCGGTCCGCCGCGCCCGCGCCGGCCTGCAGGACCCCAACCGCCCGCTCGGCTCGTTCCTGTTCCTCGGGCCCGACCGGCGTCGGCAAGACCGAGCTGACCAAGGCGCTCGCCGAATTCCTGTTCGACGATTCCAGCGCGATGGTCCGCATCGACATGAGCGAGTTCATGGAGAAGCACGCGGTCGCGCGGCTGATCGGCGCGCCGCCGGGCTATGTCGGCTATGAGGAAGGCGGCGTGCTGACCGAGGCGGTCCGCCGCCGGCCCTATCAGGTCGTGCTGTTCGACGAGGTCGAGAAGGCGCACGGCGACGTGTTCAACGTGCTGCTGCAGGTGCTCGACGACGGCCGCCTGACCGACGGCCAGGGCCGCACGGTCGATTTCACCAACACGATCATCATCCTGACCTCGAACCTCGGCTCGCAATATCCTCGCCTCGCTCGGCGAGGATGAGGCGGTCGAGAAGGTCGAAGCCGCAGGTGATGGAGGTCGTTCGCGGCCATTTCCGGCCCGAGTTCCTCAACCGCCTCGACGAGATCATCCTGTTCCACCGCCTGAGCGCCGGGCACATGGGCCCGATCGTCGACATCCAGGTCGCGCGGCTGCAGAAGCTGCTCGAGGACCGCAAGATCCAGCTCGAGCTGACCGATGCCGCGCGCGCCTGGCTCGGCCGCGTCGGCTACGATCCGGTCTACGGCGCGCGGCCGCTGAAGCGCGCGGTGCAGAAATATCTGCAGGACCCGCTCGCCGACAAGATCCTCGCCGGCGAGATCCAGGACGGTCAGACGGTGCGGGTCGACGAGGGCGACGGGCAGCTGGTGCTGACCCCGGCCGAGGAAGGCGCGGCGTCCGACATGGCGGCATGACGACGAGCCCGGTTCCGCTCGTCCTGCAAGCCATCGAGGCGCTGAAGCGCGGCGACCGCCGCGGCGGCGCGGCGCTGTTGCAGCAGGACTTGCGCCAAGGTTCGCCGTCGCCCGATCGTTGCCGCACCATCTCGCGGCTCGCCGCTGAAATCGGCGAGATCGACATGGCAATCGAGGCCTCTCGGCGTTCGCTGTCGCCGCCGACGCTGGACAAGCTGCTCGCGCACTGGGCCTTGCTTGCGACCTATGGCCGCGCCGACGAGGCGATGGCGGAAATCGGACGCCTCGACCCGACGCTCCGCGACCATCCCGCAGTGCTTCACTTCCGCGGCACGATTGCCAGCGAGGAAGGACGTTTTGGGGAAGCAAAATCACTTTTGCGGCGGGCCGTGGTCGGATCGCCGAATCCGATCGCCAGCTGGTTTGCATTGGCGATGATCAAGACGTTCACAGCAGACGATCCGGATCTCGCCGCGATGCAACGACTTTCGGAGCAATCGTCGACCGCGCCTCCGGATGTTCAGGCGCGGCTACTGTACGCGCTCGGCAAGGCGTGGGATGACTGCGGAGAGCCGGAGCGCGCATTCAGACATTACGAGCGCGGAGCTGCGCTCCGGAAACCAGCTCATCGGTATGATGCGACAGCAGAAGCTGCTGCCGTGGAGCGGACAATTGGCGACTTCACAGAAAAGTCGCTCCTGCGGTTGTCCCCCTCGCAGGAGCGGGAAAGTCGATCATTATTCGTCACCGGACTGCCGCGATCGGGAACGACCTTGGTCCAGCAGATCCTCGGTGCGCATTCCCGCGTTGGCGGCGGCGAGGAAACGAATTTGTTTCGGCCGGCATTGATTCCGACTGTCGATTACAGTCTCGCAGGAGCAATCGCATATCAACAACGTGAACAGCCCGCGAACGAAGATCCGTGGGGCGACGTGGCACGAGATTATGCCCGGTTCATGGACATGCGCTTTCGAACCCAGCGCCTGGTCGTCGATAAAACGCTCGGTCACACCCTACTTACCGGGCTGATGCTTCACGCTATCCCGCGGGCGAGGATCGCGTGGTTGCGCCGCAACCCGGAAGACAATGCCTTGTCCTGCTTTCGGACGTACTTCACCTCGCCAATCGAATGGAGCTGGTCGCTCGCGGATATCGCCGCGCATTTTCGGGCTCGAAGACTGGCTATTCGAACATTGGCGCGCCCTGTTTCCGATCGCATCCTGGTCGTTCAATATGAGGAACTCGCTCGCAAGCCGGCAATGTGGGCATTGACCGCGACTGCGGCCCATTTCGGGCTCGAGAATGAGCCGGCACATCAGAAGTTCCACCGAATGACTCGAAACGTCCGTACGGCAAGCGTCGCAGCAGGTGCGTGCGCCGGTCTTCGACGGCGCGAATCGGCTGCGCCGAGCCCTATGCCGCCACCTCGACGAATTCCGCGGCGGCGTATCAAGGCTAACTGACCTTGGCGCGATGCGCGAGGACCCCGCGCGCACCATTGCCAAAGGAAAAGGGCCGCTCCGCCGAAGCGGAACGGCCCATCCCCTTTTGCCTGCCCGAGCCTCTTAGAAGCCCGGGCTGACTAGCTTACTGGCCGCGCTCACCACGCTCGACCGGCGCCGGCGGCGGCGGCGGAGGCGGCGGCGGAACCGGGCAGGCCGCGTCCGCAGCAATCACCGAACCGTCCGGGCAAGTCTGAGTTGCCGGGGGCGGGGGCGGCGGCGGCGCAATCTCGACCGGCGGCGGCGGCGGCGGAGCAGCGACACCACCAAACATGATGTCGAGGCCCAAGCGGACAGACCGCGGGTTCTGATAGACGGTCGGAATGTTATAGTTCGGATTCGGGCTGACCGAGGTCGGCAGGCCCGCAACCGTCGTCAGGATGTCCTGATCGCCGATCTCATTCCGCTTCTGAACCGCCTGCGAGTTGAAGACGTTGAACACGTCCGCACGCAGCGTCATCTGCTGACCAGTCGGAACCGTCATCTTGTAGGCAACCTTGAGGTCCAGCTGGTTCACCCACGCCGAATGCGAGGCGCTGCCGCGCGGGCTGAGCTGCAGGTTACAATAGTGCGAAGCCGTGCCGTACACGTTCGCGAAGGCATCGGTCGGGTTGTAACCGAAGCAGCTTAGCGGACGCGGCGATTTCGAGCGTGAAGTTGCCGCCCAGGGTCAGCGCGTTCCAGAAGGTGTACGCACCATAGAGCTTGAAACGGTGACGACGGTCATTCGGCAGGCTGCCATACGCACCCGGAATGAAGCCCGGCTGGTCGAAGTCCTGCGTGATGCCCGCGTCATCCTGACCGAAGTCGGACTGCACGAAGCCTTCCGAGTTACCCCTGCTCTTCGACCAGGTGTAGCTGCCGCCCAGCGACCACACACCGTCATACGGCTTGTCGAACGTCAATTCGATCGCGTCGTAGGTGCGCTTCGCCTTCGGATAGCCGAGGTCGGAGGCCTTCAGAGTGACTTCCGGTCGACCTTCGACACCAGCCAGGTTCACGACAACGTCCGAACCTGGATTGATGATCACGTACTGCGCGAACCCGGTGTAGTACTGAGCGCAGGTCGATCCGGTGTCCGGATTGACCACGTCGAGAATACCCTGAGCCTGACAGTATGCCAGCGCCGCAGCGTCGATGGCCGAGTCCTCGGCGCTCGTGAGCAGCGAACGGTGCACGAAGTTGATGCCCGTTTTCCAGCGGCCGAAGCGATGCTCGTAACCGAAGATCACCTCCGATTCCTTGGTCGCCTTCAGGTTGTGCGACAGCGCGATGCTGGTGTCCGGAACCGAACCGTCGCCGGTGACCGAGCAGAAGTTGGTCGCAGGATGATCCGGGACCAGGATGAACGGGCAGGCGGACTGATAGCCGGCACGGTTCGTGACCTGCGTCGTCAGGTTGGGCAGGCCGTTGGCGTCGAAGCCGACGAAGTTGAAGCGCTCGCGGAAGTAATATTCCCGGCCCGTCATACGGAACGCCGTGTTGGAGGCGAACGGGAGGAAGTACTGGCCGTAGAACGCCTTCAGGCGGCCACGCTTGTCAGGCCACAGGTCATAGGTCATGCCGATGCGCGGAGCCCAGTTGTTCTTCAACGTGGCGAACGATTTACCCGTGATGCTGTTCACCGCGAAGTTGTCGCGACGAACGCCGGCGTTGATCGTCAGACGATCAGTCGGTTTCCACTCGTCCTGCAGGTAGATGGCCTGGTTCTTCGCTTTGAACGAGCCGGCGCTGTTGTAGTAGTTCAGCTCGACGCGATAGACCGTCGGGGCCGCCGCGCTCGGTGCGCGGATGAACAAGCTGAGACCAGCACCGCCATTGAGGTCGCAAGCCTGCTGGCTCAGGAACGCCACGCTGGGGTCGCAGAGAAACTCACCGCCTGAACGATAAGTTTTCTCATTCAGCGTATTATGTTCCTCGTCGATACCCGCCCGGAAGTGGTGATCGCCGATGAAGTGCGCGAGAACGTCGATGTCAGCGCGCCAGAACTTGCGCTCGGTGCTGTACGGACTCTGCCAGCTGCCGATGCGCTGGCCGTTCGCATAACCGTTGTTCGGGATGATGTCGCCGGTCACCGAGTCGACATAATCGATGCCCGAGAGGTTCTGGATGACGGGCAGGCCCGCCGCGCCAGCGACGCCTTCATAATCGAAGCGATCCTGCATGCGGCCGTAAGCGCCGGAAACCGTCAGGAAGTCGGTCAGGCGGCCAGTGTACTTACCGACGTAGTTGACGCCGCCGCCATGGAAGGCGTTGACCGACGTGCCGATCCCGAACTCGGGATTTGCGCGCGACGAGTTCGGATCGGTACCCGTGCCCGTATCCGAATAGAAGACGTCATTGCGGGTCAGCGTGTTGCGCGTGTCGAAGATCGTGAATTCGAAGTGGTGACCGTCGATCGGAATCGCATCGACCTTCGCGCCCCAGAACGGATCGCTGTTACGATAAGTATAGGCTGTTTCAGCGACCGTGTTGATGTTGCGATACTGGCGATCGTTCAGCTGCAACATGCCGTAGACGAACAGACGGTCGCGGAAAATCGGACCGCCAACTTCGAGGGTGGCGTTGAGGCTCTTGTCGTAATCGAAGTGACGATTCGTCGTCGGTTCGCAGGTAACGCCGCTCGAACTGTCTGTGCAGTTCAGAAGGTCATGGGCGTCCGACCGCAGGAATTCGGGCGACCAGTTGACATGCGCCGCCGCCATCCAGTCGTTGGTGCCGGCCTTGGTGATCGCATTGACGATACCGCCGGTGGCACGACCGAATTCAGCCGGATAACCGCCCGCCTTCACTTCGACCGACTTGTAGAAGTCGAACGGCACCTCGGCTGAGCCGAGATAGTTGTCGAAGTTCGTGATGTTCAGGCCGTTGATGTAGTAGGCGTTTTCCGCGACCGAGCCGCCGCCGATGGAGGCGAGGTTGCCGAACACTGTGTCGCCGCGCGAGGTGCTCGGCGCGAGCAGGATGACCGAGGTCAGGCTGCGGCCGACCGGGACGATCTGCTTGACCTGCTCGACGTCGACGTTGAGGCCGGTCTGCGTACCGGTGAACGCCTGGATGCGACGACCCGAAACGACGATTGCGCCACCAGCGTTCGCCGAAGCGGAAGCAAGCTGGACCGGGATCGACGAAGTCTGGCCGGGAACAACGTTGACGGCGGTCGCAGTGAAGGTGCCGTTACCGGCGGCATTGACCGTGACGTCATAATCGCCCGCCGGAAGGTTGGCGATGCTGAAACTGCCGTTGCCGTCGGTCGTGGCAGTCCGAACGGTGCCCTGCTGAACCGAGCGGACGGTGACCGCCGCACCGGCAACCGGGGCGCCATTGGCGCCAGTGACCGAACCGGACAGCGCACCGGACGTATAGTCCTGGGCCGCAGCCGGGGCCGCGATAAACGCGGTCGAGCCCGCACCGAGCAACGCAACTGCTTGAAGTGCAGCAGACGCGCGCAAAATCGACTTCCTCATTAGTATCTCCCAAATCAAGGCGGCCTCCCCAGGTCGCCGGCATAAGCACGAGCGGCGGCGGGCATAGATGCCCCCCACTCCGTGCTCGCCTTGTGCAAGGGCGGGACCGGGACGTAAAGTTTCTGAAACGAATGCTTTAACTTTTGTGCAAGGACTGTGTCGGCCCTGCCACAGTAACCGGCGGCGGCCTCAGCCGGCCTTCTGCTCCGCCTTCAGGCTGGCCTCGGCGTCGACATAGGCTTCCTGGCGCTCGACGCTCCAGTAGCGCAGTTCGAGCAAGGGAATGCGCGCGCCCGTTACCGCGCAGACGACATGGTCGCCGTCGCTCAGCAGCCGGAACGTGCCCGGCAGATAGCGAATCTTCGCCGGTTTGCCGCTTCCCTGCATCAACATCGCGTCACTCCTCCGGCGGGTCGAACAGGCCGGGTTGCGGAGCGATGTAGGACTTGCGCGGCTTGCGCTCAACCGGGGGCGGCGGCGAACCCCCGGCGCCGTCAACGGTGGCGGGCAGCTCGCCGTCGCCGAAGCGCAAGGTCAGCAATTTCGCCTCGCGCGCGTCGCGCGCGTGAATCAAGGTGCGGCCGTCGCGGGTGGTGACCCGGGCGAAGCCGCGCTCGAGCGGCTTGTCGGGATGGGCGAGCTCGGCCACTCGCCACACCGCCGACAATTGCTCGCCGAGCCGGGCGATGCGCTGGTCGAGGAGATCGCGGCGCAGCCGGCCGGACACCAGGTTGAGGTCGCCGCGCGCGGCCCCGGCACGGGCGGCGAGCGAACGCGGCAGCCGGCCGCCGACCTCGGCGAAGCGCTCGCGCGAGCGGTCGGCCCGGCGCGACAGGCAATGGCGCGCACGGCTGCCAAGCTCGTCGAGCTGGGCGAACAATTCGGACCGCACGGGCACCGCCATTTCCGCCGCCGCGGTCGGGGTCGGAGCGCGGCGATCGGCGGCGAAATCGATCAAAGTCGTGTCGGTCTCGTGGCCGACGGCGGAGATGAGCGGGATCGGCGAATCGGCGGCCGCGCGCACCACTTCCTCTTCATTGAACGCCCACAAATCCTCGATCGAACCGCCCCCGCGCGCGACGATCAGCAGGTCGGGCCGCGGTTCGATATTCGGGAAATCGCGGATCGCCCGGGCTATTCCCGCTGCCGCGCCCTCGCCCTGGACCGCCACCGGCCACAGGATCACGCGCGTCGGGCAGCGGTCCTCGAGCCGATGGAGGATGTCGCGGATGACCGCGCCGGTCGGCGAAGTGACGACGCCGATGATTCGCGGCAGGAACGGCAGCGGCCGCTTGCGCGCTTCCGCGAACAGCCCCTCCGCGGCCAGCGCCTTGCGCCGCCGCTCGAGCAAGGCGAGCAGGGCTCCTTCGCCGGCAAGCTCCATCTGGTCGACGACGATCTGATATTTGGACCGGCCGGGGTAAGTGGTGAGCTTGCCGGTGGCGATGACCTCGGCGCCATCTTCGGGCCGGAAGGCCAGCGTCGCCGCGCTGGTCCGCCAGATCACTGCGTCCATGCAGGCGGCCTCGTCCTTGAGGCTGAAGTAACAGTGGCCGGAAGAGTGGCGCTTGAAGCCGCTGATCTCGCCGCGCACGCGGACCTTGCCGAACGAACTCTCGATGGTGCGCTTGAGCGCGCCCGAAAGCTCGGTCACGGTGAGCGGCGGCGAATTGTCGCCCGCGGCGACGTTCGCTAACAGGCCGGCGCGCGGTTCGTCAGGGAGATCCATGAATATTCTTTTGTTGGGGTCGGGCGGCCGCGAAGATGCGCTGAGCTGGCGGCTTAGGCAATCGCCGAGCTGCGACGAGTTGATCGCCGCGCCCGGTAATCCCGGCATTGCGCGGTGGGCGGAGCTGGTGGCGATCGATCCGTGCGACGCGGAAGCAGTTGTTGAACTCGCCAAGGCCCGAAATGTCCGTTTGGTCGTTGTTGGGCCTGAGGCTCCGCTGGTAGCGGGCGTTGCCGACGCGTTGCGCGCGGCGGGCATCGCGGTGTTCGGACCGAGTGCCGCCGCCGCCCAGCTCGAAGGGTCCAAGGGTTTCACCAAGGATCTGTGCAAGGCCAACGCCATCCCGACCGCCGATTACGAGCGGGTCGAGACGATGGCCGGGGCCCACGACGCGCTGCACCGATTCGGGCTGCCGGTGGTGATCAAGGCCGACGGGCTCGCCGCCGGCAAAGGCGTCACCGTCGCCATGACCCGCGAGGAAGCCGAAGCCGCGATCGACGCCGCCGGCGACGGGCCGATGGTGATCGAGGAATTCCTGGAAGGCGAGGAAGCGAGCCTGTTCGCTTTGGTCGACGGCGCGGTCGCCGTCCCGCTTGCCTCGGCGCAGGATCACAAGCGCGTCGGTGAAGGCGACACCGGGCCCAACACCGGCGGCATGGGCGCTTATTCGCCCGCACCCGTGCTGACCGCAGAGCTCCAGGAGCGGGCGATGGATGAGATCGTTCGGCCGACCGCGCGGGCGATGGCGGATGCAGGGACGCCGTTCAGCGGCGTGCTTTATGCGGGGCTGATGCTGACCGCCGATGGCCCCAAGCTGATCGAATATAATGTCCGTTTCGGCGACCCCGAATGCGAAGCGATCATGCCGTTGATCGACGGCGACTTCGCCGAGCTGCTCCACGCCGTGGCGACCGGCCGGCTGGGTGAAATCGACCCGCCTGAGCTGTTGCCCAAGCATTCGATGACCGTGATCCTGGCGGCCCGCGGCTATCCCGGGACGCCGGCCAGCGGCGGGCTGATCCGCGAGATCGAAGCCGCCGAGCAGGTCGAAGGCGTCACCGTCTTCCACGCCGGCACCGCGCTCAGCGATGCGGGACTGGTTGCGAAGGGCGGGCGCGTGCTCGCCGTCACCGCCGTCGCCGACAGCTTCGCCAACGCCCGTGCCCGCGCCTATCGCGCGGTCGACCAGATCGATTTCGCCGACGGCTTCCACCGCCGCGATATCGGCTGGCGCGAACTCGAACGGGAACAGGCATGAGCATTCTCTGGACTTATTTCTGGCCGATCGTTCGCGGCGGCGCTGGTTTGCGGGCTGATCGGAGGGCGGATCGCCTTCAGTACGTCCGAAGCGCCGCCATGTCGCGCGGGGCGTCGCGCTGATCCTGGGTCTGATCCTCGCGGCCGCCTGGCACGGCCCGATGGGCGCGGGCGACAAGCTCGCCGCGCACATCGATCGCGATGCCCAGGGCACCCTCGAATTCTACGAATTGTCGAAAATCACCGCGCACGTGCATCGCGGCCCGCTCAGCCGGCGGGTAATGCTGGCCGGCCCTCATGACGACTTCCAGGGAACCGAGCTGCCCCGCACCATGGCGACATTGCCGGGGGCAAGCGGCTCGCGCTGGGAACCGGCCGGCCCCGGGGTGCCGCTGATCGCCGAAGCTGGCTTGGCCGGCCTGCTGGGCTTCCTTTTCGGGCTCTTGCTCGCCTATCTGATCGAGCTTCACATTCGCTACAACGCACAATGGAATTGGTGACCTGATGGATCTTCTGCGTGAATATTGGTGGATCGCCGCGATCGTCGTCGCGCTGGTCGTGGCGTTCCTCCTGCTTCGTCCGCGCCAGCGGGTGAAGCTGACCGACAGCGCCCCGGCGCGGGCGCACATGGCCTATGCCAAGCCGCGCGAAGGGCGCGGCCTCGCCGGCGAACATGCCGCCGCCGCCAGCGACGTCGCCGGCGACATCATCAGCGCACCGGTTCACGGCGCCCTGGACGGCCGCGTGGCCGGCGACGATTTGTGCCTGATCAAGGGCATCGGCCCGAAATTCGCGGTGGCGCTTCACGAGCTGGGCTTCAACCGCTTCGAGCAGATCGCGGGCCTGACGCGCGATCGAGATCGAGCGGCTCGACCCGCAGCTCGGCGCCTTCCGCGGCCGCATCGAGCGCGACCGGATCGTCGAGCAGGCCGATTATCTCGCCCGCAACGATACCGACGGGTTCGAACAGAAGTTCGGGAAGCTTTAGCCGACCGCTTCGGTTGGGGCTGGCGCAGGCTTGCGCCGCGGGCGCGAGGCGATGAGCTTGTCGATCTTGCGGCCGTCGAGGTCGACGATCTCGAACTGCCAGCCGTCATGCCGAAAGGTCTCGCCGATCTCGGGCAGATGCTTGAGCACCGATAATGCAAACCCGGCCACCGTCGAAAAATCGCGGTCGCGGGGCAGGTTCACGCCGAGACGGTCGGACAACAAATCGGCGCTCGCCGCGCCCGACACCAGCCAGCTGCCATCGTCGCGCTCGACCAGCGGCGGTTCCTCGCCCTGTTCGACGTCGTGGGCGAAGGTCCCGGCCAGCGCGGCGAGGATGCTGCCGGGAGTCACGATCCCGTCCAGATGGCCATATTCGTCATGGACCAGCGCCAGCGGCACGTCGGCGCTGCGCAGCACGACAAGCGCGTCCATCGCATCCATGAGGTCGGGGATGACCGGCGCCTTGCGGCACAATTTGCCAAGGTCGATCGGATGCCCTTCGAGCATGGCGCAGAGCACGTCGCGGGTCTGGATCACGCCGACGATATTCTCGATCGAGCCATCGGCGACAGGAAGCCGGCTGTGCTGGCTTTCGAGGATGGTGTCGCGGACTTCCTCCTCGGACGAATGAACATCGATCCAGTCGACGTCCATGCGCGGCGTCATCACCTCGCGCACAGGGCGGTCGGCGAGGCGGACGATGCCCGAGATGATCGCGCGTTCGCTTTCCTCGAGGACGCCGGCGGTCTGGGCCTCGGCAACCACCAGGTGAAGCTCTTCGGCGGTCACCTGGTTCTTCGAATTCGCGGTTGAGGCCGAGCAGCCGGAAGATCAGCTCGCTGGACTTGTTGAGCACCCACACGAAGGGGGCGGTGATGACCGAGAGCCAGCGCATTGGCCGCGCCAGGACCACCGCGATCGGTTCAGGCGAGCGAAGCGCGATCTGCTTGGGCACGATCTCCCCGATTACCAGCGAGACGTAGGTCGTGAGGACGATCACGACGGTGAAGCCGACCGTTCGCGTGGTGTCGGGCGACAGGCCGAGGAACGCCAGCCGGTCGGCGGTCGGCTGGCCGAGCTTCTCGCCGGAGAAGGCGCCGGCGAAGATCGCGATCAGGGTGATCCCGCTCTGCACCGTCGACAGGAAGCGGCCGGGGTCGGCGGCGAGGTCGAGCGCGCATTGCGCGCCACTGTTGCCCGAGCGCGCCATGGCCTTCAGCCGCGCCTCGCGCGACGAGACGATCGCCAATTCGCCCATCGCCAGCACGCCGTTCAGCGTGACCAGGGCGAGGAGCAGGAGGACGTCGTACCAGGGAAAGGGGGCTATATGGTCGCTCATGGGCGTGGAGGTCTTGCAACTGTAGCGCTCGCGGGCGAGGCTTCACAAGCGGCGAGTCGATTCACGCGCGGAACCATCTTTGCGATGCGCCGGTTTCACCGCATCCTTCCCTTCGTCCGGAGCGCCTCGACCATGCACGCCAAACGCTATCTCGCAGCGGCTATTATCTCAGGGTCGCTGGCCGCGATTTCGGCCTGCTCGACCGGCAGCGCGCCGCCGCCGGTCGTGGTGCCGCCCGCGGAATTCGTCGCGCTTGGGCGTCACCGCGCCATATCTGTCGGGCGCGCTGGTCGGCGGGGAACGTTCGCGCGCGGCCAAGTTGCGCGCCGCCAAGATCAAGCCGATCGCCGCTTATGCGGTGCCGTCCTATATGGGCGAGCTCGACAGCGAGCTTCGGCGCCAGACGGCCGGCATCGGCCTCGACGTGCTTCGCGTCGGCGACGGCATCGTCATCCGCATTCCCGCGGCCCTGACCTTCGATACCGGAAGCGCGGCGGTGAAACCGCAGTTCGACGCCACGCTGCTGGAGATTGCGCGAACGGTGAAGACGCGCAGCCGAACCTATGTCGACGTTTACGCCCACACCGACACCAGCGGGACGCCGCAGATCAACCAAACGCTGTCGGACAAGCGCGCGGCGGCCGTCGCCGACCTATCTCGCCTCGCATGGCGTGGCCAAGGCGCGGCTGGCGTCGCGCGGACTGGGCGAAAGCGCGCCGCTCTACAATCCCGACGACACGCCGACCAAGCAGGCCGCCAACCGCCGCGTCGAGATCCGCCTGGCGCCGTTCCGCGGCTAGCGCCGTTCGGCGAAGAAGCCGCGCAGGAGCTCGGCGCTCTCCTCCTCGCCAATGCCGCCGAGCACGTCGGGCCGGTGATGACAGGTCGGCTGCGCGAAAATGCGCGCGCCGTGGACGACGCCGCCACCCTTGGGGTCCTCGGCGGCGAAGCGCAGTTCCTTGAACCGGGCGAGGCCGGCGGCGGCCGCGCACATCGCGCACGGCTCCAACGTCACCCACAAGGTGCATTGGTCGAGCCGCGAGGTGCCGAGGGCGGCGGCGGCGGCGCGGATGGCTTCCATTTCGGCGTGGGCGGTGGGGTCGGATGAGCCGCGCATCGCATTGCGCGCTTCGGCGACGATGGCATCGCCGAGCGTGACCACGGCGCCGACTGGTACTTCGCCGGCCTTGGCGGCTTCGCGAGCGAGGTCGAGCGCGCGGCGCATCGGCGGCGGCAGCGGGAAAGCCATGGCGTGCGGGTAGCGCTTGGCCCCGCCCCTGTCAGCTACTGCGCGTTGGCGGCCGCGTTGGCGGCTTCGTTGCCCGGCCGCACCACTTCGACCGACGGCACCTTCACCGTCGATGGCTTGGTCCCGACCCTGACCGAGCCGGTTTCAACCTCGAAGGCAGGCGCCTGACCGCCCTTGGCCGTAATCCCGTTGTGCGTGGCGGAAATGTGCGGCGCCTGGCCGCCGCGGACCTGGTTAATGTCGAGAAAGCCGGTCACGACCGCGGCGATGATCGCCAGAATCGCAAGGATCAGGATTAGGATGATCGCGCGCATCGCCAGTTACCCCTGTTGTGTTCGGTGCTAACGCTAACCCGGCGCTTGGGTTGCTTTTGCTCCGCCCCGGCGTTGACGCGCCGGGCCCGAGCGGCTAACGGGCAGCGCTCTTCGGGCCCTTATAGAGCCCGGCCAAGAAATCAGGATAGAGACCATGTCGCGCGTTTGCGAGCTGACCGGCAAGGGCCGGCAGGTGGGCAACAATGTTTCCCACGCCAACAACAAGACCAAGCGGACGTTCCTGCCGAACCTGCAGAACGTCACGCTCATTTCCGATTCGCTCGGGCAGAGCGTCAAGCTGCGCGTATCGACCCACGGCCTGCGCTCGGTCGAGCATGTCGGCGGCCTCGACAATTGGCTGCTCAAGACCAGCGAAGACAAGCTGTCGCCCAAGGTCCGCAAGCTGAAGCGCGAGATCGTCAAGAAGGCGGCCGAGGCGGCTGCCGCCTAGCTACTCGCCAGCGGCCAGCTCCGGTGCTGGCGCTTGCACTGCCGTTCGACGTTCCACGATCCGCGCGACGAACGCGGTAACGGCCATGTCCATCGTGACGTTCGCGACGGTGTGGAACATGTCGGGAATCGCGTTCACCGCCACGATGAGCGCCAGAATTTCGATGGGTACCCCCATGCTGTTGAAGATCGGGACGTAGATCGCGAAGAAGGTGATCTCGCCCGGCATGCCAACGCCCGACGCAACCATGATGATGGCGATCATTCCGCCGGTCACCAATTGCGCGGCGCCAAGCGGCACACCAAGGACGTGCGCCGCATAGATCGCCGCGGTGAAGCTCGCCATCGGCCCGCAAATGCGGAAGATTGACGCGGCGAGCGGCAGTGTGACCGATGTCACGCGTTGCGGCAGTTGAAGCTGGCCTTCGCAGGCCTTGATCATCACCGGCAAGGTGGCGGTAGACGAACGCGTGCTGAAGGCAATCGATTGAGCCGGAGCTGCGGCCCGGGCGAATCGGACGAGGCCGGTTCGTCCGCCGAACGTCGCGATGGCGTATCCCAGACCGATCGCGATGAAGGCCACCGCGATCGACAAGGTCACGAACTGGGCCAGGGCGCCGAGGGCGCCAAGCCCGGTTTTCGCGCCGAGTTCCAGGGCGAGCATGAACACGCCAACGGGGGCCAGCACGAGAACCCAACCGACGATCACCAGCATCGTCTCCCGGATCCACTCGAAAAAAGTCGCGAGCCCGGCTCGGCGCTCGCCCGGCCCGTGCGCGACCGCGAACCCGAACACCAGGGCGAACATCACCACCGGCAGCATATTGTCGGCGGCCGCCGCGCTGATGACGTTGATCGGCACGAATCCCTTGAGCATCTGACCGATGCCCGGCAGCGGCGGCAGTTTCGTGCCCGTCGACAGCGCGTGGCGAATTGCCGCGGTCGATTCGGCGGAGCTCGGCCACAAGGAAAGCAGGAACGGCGCGACGATTGCGACGAGGGCCGAACCGACGACCAGGATCGAGAGGAAGGTCAGGAGCGAGAGTCGCGTGACACCGCCCGCGGAGCTCGTTTCGACCCTCGATGCGACCCCGGTCACGACCAGGGCGAAGACCAGCGGCAGGATGGTCATTCGAAGCGCGGCGATCCACAAGCCGCCAATGGTGTCGGCCGCGACCACGATCAGGCCGTCGCTCGGCATACCTGCGCCGGCGAGCGCGAATCCCGAGGCAAGTCCGGCGGCCAATCCGATAAGGACGCGCACGGGCGGCGACATTCGGCCCTCCCCCCAGCCCCACGCCGATGCGAGGCGGCCCGCTTATCGCCCGATCGAAGCGAAATTGGAAACGAGCCTTCGCGGCTTCTTTGCGGCGGCCCCAAGCTACTGACTATGCTATGTTTTTCCTGAACGCAGGCTGCAAGCCGCGTTCAGCCTGCATTGCCCGCGAATCGCTATAACCCCGTCATCCGATGGGGTTTTCCCCTTTTCCCCATCGTGCCTGGCAACAGGTTGTGTTCCCTCGCGTCGCGTAACGAGGGGGGCCCGGTGCGCGTAGTTGCGCCGGGCCCAATTTTTTTGCCCTCAGTCCGCGTCGAACAATTGCGCCAGCTGGTCGGTCATCGCGCCGGCGAGCTGGTCGGCGTCCATGATCGTCACCGCCCGGCTGTAATAGCGGGTGACGTCGTGGCCGATGCCGATGGCGATCAGCTCGACCGTCGAGCGCTTCTCGATCCATTCGATGACCGTGCGCAAATGGCGCTCGAGATAGCTGCCGCCATTGGCCGAAGCGGTCGAATCGTCGACCGGGGCGCCGTCCGAAATCACCATCAGGATGCGCCGCTCCTCGGGCCGCGCGATCAGCCGGTTGTGCGCCCACAGCAAAGCCTCGCCGTCGATATTCTCCTTGAGCAGCCCCTCGCGCATCATCAGGCCGAGGTTCTTGCGGGCGCGGCGATAGGGCTCGTCGGCGCGCTTGTAGACGATGTGGCGAAGGTCGTTGAGGCGGCCGGGATGCGCCGGGCGGTTGGCGGCGAGCCACGCCTCGCGGCTCTGCCCGCCCTTCCAGCCGCGGGTGGTGAAGCCGAGGATTTCGGTCTGGACGCCGCAGCGCTCGAGCGTCCGCGCGAGGATGTCGCCGCAGATCGCGGCGATGGCGATCGGCCGCCCGCGCATCGAGCCCGAATTGTCGACCAATAGCGAGACGATGGTGTCGCGAAACTCGATGTCGCGCTCGATCTTGAACGACAAGCGCATGGGCGGGATTGACGACCACCCGCGCCAGCCGCGCCGCATCGAGCATCCCTTCTTCCTGGTCGAAGTCCCAGCTTCGCGACTGCCGCGCGAGCAACCGCCGCTGGAGCCGGTTGGCGAGCCGGGTGACGACGTTCTGCAGCCCCGCCATCTGCTGGTCGAGATAGGCGCGGAGCCGCCCCAGCTCCTCCTCGTCGCACAGCTCGCCGGCCTCGACGATCTCGTCGAAGCGGGTGGTGAAGGCCTTGTAGTCGGTGGCTGGCGACAGCTCCCAATTGCGCCGCCCGGGCGACGCCAAGATGTTATCGCCAAGCTCATCGCCGGACGCGGATTCCTCTTCGCCAGCCTCGAACTCCTCGGACTGGCCTTGCGCGTCGGCCTCATCTTCGACCTCCTCGCCCCGCATTTCGACGTCGCCGCCGCCCGGCGTGCCGTCGTCACCCTCGTCGGTCGGCTCGTCGCTGCCCGCTTCCTCGCCCTCGGCCTCGTCGCCCGCTTCGTCGGGTCGGTCGTCGGCGCTGTCCTCCGCCGGCGCCAGGCCGAGATCCTCGATCAGGCGGCGTGACAGCTTGGCGAAGGCCGCCTGGTCGTCGAGCGTCAGCGCCAGCGCGTCGAGCTCGGCCGCGGCCTTTTCTTCGACCCATGGCGCGACCAGCTCGAGCCCCGCGGTCGCGGCCGCGGGCACCGGCTCGCCGGTCAGGCGGGTTCGCGCGATCAGCCCGACCGCGGTCGACAGCGGCACTTCCTCGGCGGTCCGGGCGCGGACGATCGCGTCGGCGCGCACTCTCGCTTCGGCTAGCGTGGCAAGGTTTTCGCGAACCCCCGCCATGGCTCGCGAGCCGAGCGCCTCGACCCGCGCCCCTTCAAGCGCATCGAACACCGCGCGCGCCTCGGCGTCGGCGGGTGCGGCACGGGCGTGGAGCGCGGCATCGTGGTGGCGCAGCCTGAGCGCGAGCAAATCCGCGGCCCCGCGCGCCTCGGCCACCAGCGTCGGCTCGAGCCCCGGCCCCGGCGACGGCACGCGCGCCGTCTTGCCCGTCGGAGGGGCGATATCGTTGGCGAAGACGACCTCGACCTCGGCGTCGCGCGCGATCGCCCGGGCAGCGCCGGCAAGCGCCCGGCGAAAGAGGTCGACACGTTCGGTCATGGGGGAGCCTCTAAACGGGCGCCCGGAAAGTGGCAAAGCGTGCCAGAACAGGACGCCAAAATTAACTTATTGACATGGTTAAAAAAACATTGAGTTTGAGCGCCTTGGCCGAATCGTCGAGTGCGTGTGTGGGGAGAGTAAGCGTTTGTTCCGAGTGCCGTTCGCAGCGACGCTCTCGCTAGCGGGGATCACGACAGCAATGGCAGAAACACCTGCGCCGACACCTGGCCGGCGTTGCAACGCGTCGTAATCGCTTGCGACGCGGATTCGACTCTCACGGCTTCCGAGACGCGGACGCATTTGCGCTCAGCTCGTGAAAAAAGCCCAGACGGTCACGAAGCTTCCGGTCATTTCCGTGGCTGCCGCCACAATTCCGCAGCTTCCGGGGCAAAGCGAGCAACTTGTCCTGCACGTCGCGCTTTCGGCCGACAAACTGCGGCTCGGACCGCGGCAACGCTGGCGATGACGGTCACGCCGTCACGCAATTATCTCAACTTCAATCGAGGGGCTCCGATCCGAGTCGGAAGCGCAGCTCGCCCGCATTCAGAACAAGCTGGTCGTGCAAGGACCGGTGAAGGCGTTCGCGGAAATTCTCGGTGCAGCGCCGCCCAAGCTGCAACGGCCGATCAAATCGGATTCCTAACTGGGGCAAAAATTCGTTTCGTAAAGAGGGGTTTAGATAATGAGTAAGACGAAGTGATTTTCTGGCGCACCCAAGGAGGCGTACGCGCCGGACGTCCTGGAGATTCACAACGATAGCCTGACCGCCGGCGGCGGCTTCGTCGCCCCAACGCTCGACACGTCGGCCGATCCCTATGCGGGGACAGTCGCGGCAAATGGCAAGGAGATCTGGACCGTCCAGGAAGCGGCCGACAATCTGCATCGCACGGGCACCGACTGGACCCATGGCAATTATGGCGCCCTGAACGACGGCGTCCTGACCTACGGTTTCTGGACCTACGACCAGTTTATGGCGAGCTATTTCCACGAGCTACGCGACACGGACGGCACCGCCTACAACGCGGACGCCTACTATGCCGAGACGTACGGCACATGTTCGAAGCCTTCCGGGCGGACCAGCAGGCGGCGGCGGCCAATGCGCATCGGCCTCTGGGATGACCTGATCAACGTCAAGTTCCAGGCGGCTCCCGCTGGCGACCGATGCCGACATCATGTTTGGTGCGGTTTACATGGGTGCCGCGGCCGGCGCTCACGCTTACTACCCGCAGGCCGAAGCTCTCGACGAGTTATTACGGCACGACCGAGTATGGGAAGACCAGCGGCGACGTCATGATCAACTGGCTGTACAATGCGCCGAATGGCGGAAATGGCGGTACGATCCTGAACCGCCCCGCTGACAATTCGTTCTCGAACTTCTCGTATGGTTCGTACGGCAATTTCGCGATCGCGCACGAGCTGGGCCACAGCCTCGGCCTTGTCGCACGGCGGTCGAGTACAACGCCTGCGACGGCTGGACCGATCACCTACGCGAAGGACGCCTACTTCTACCAGGACTCCAACAGTACACGATCATGAGCTACTTCACTGGGCAACGTGACCGGGCAGAGTGCCGTCAACCTCGACAACCTCACGATTCCGTCTACGCGCAGACGCCGGCCGTTCATGACATCTAGACCGTCCAGCAAGTATCTACGGCGCCGACATGACCACGCGCGCCGGCGATACCGTGTACGGCTTCAACAGCACTGCCGACCAGGGCGTGTTCGACTTCACGCAGAACACGCACCCGATCTGACGATCTGGGACGGTGGCGGCAACGACACGCTCGACCTGTCGGGCTTCAACTCGAACTCGATCATCGACATGAACGAAGGCGCGTTCAGCAGCGCCGGCAACAAGGTGACCGATGCCGTGAAGGCTCAGGACATGGCCGCGCCTGGGGATCACAACCGAGGCGAAGTGGCAGAGCTTCCTGCGCCAAGTAGCGGCTCAATCCGGATGGCTCGCTCGCACGACAACATCGCGATCGCCTAAGTGCGCAGATCGAGAATGCGATCGGCGGCGTCGGCAACGACACGATCAAGGGCAATGACGTCGACAAATCCTCGAAGGGCAATGGCGGCAACGACTTCATCACGGTGGGCGGCTGACCGGCTAGCGACAGCGATGCGAAGGCGGTGCCGGTCAATCTTGACGCATTCGGCGACCGGCGGTGACGGCACCGACACGCTGGTTCGATCGAAAATGCCAATGGGTCGCGCTTCAACGACACGCTGTCGGCGATGGCGTCGAACGCGACTTCACGGCGGAGCCGGCAACGACTCGACCTGAGCGGCGGCGGCGGGAACGACTTCATTTATGGAGATCTCGGCAACGACACGCTGAACGGCGGGGCTGGCGCGGACGTCTTCATGTTCCAGGATCTGTCGAACGACACGATCAACGGACTGCCAGACGGGACTCGACAAAATCGACCTCTCAGCGTTCCACGTCAACGCAAGCGCCGTCAAAATCTCGGTCTGGTAACGTCTTCGTCGACACCAATCACGACGGTGTTTACGATTTCCACCTCGTCGACGACGAATGCGACGGTCCATACGGGCGACTCTGCTGTTCGTCTGATCGCCACCCGTAACGATAAAGGAAGGCGCTCCGGGAAACCGGGGCGCCTTTTCTTATGGCCGCGTTAGGCCTTGCCGACGACGCTTTCGGGCAGGTCCTGGCCGAACACGCGCTGGTAATATTCGGCGACCAGCGGCCGTTCGGCTTCGTCGCACTTGTTGAGGAAGCTGACGCGGAAGGCGTAGCCGACGTCGCCGAAGATGTGGGCGTTCTGCGCCCAGCTGATCACCGTGCGCGGGCTCATCACGGTCGAGATGTCGCCGTTCATGAAGCCCTGGCGCGACAGGTCGGCGACCTTGATCATCTTGTCGACGATCTCCTTGCCGCCGGGCTCGTCATATTCGCCCGACTTGGCGAGCACGATCTGCGCCTCGACCGCGGCCGGCAGATAATTGAGCGTGGTGACGATGTTCCAGCGGTCCATCTGTCCCTGATTGATCGCCTGGGTGCCGTGATAGAGGCCGGTGGTGTCGCCGAGGCCGACGGTGTTGGTGGTCGCGAACAGCCGGAACCAGGGGTTGGGGCGGATCACGCGGTTCTGGTCGAGCAGGGTCAGCTTGCCCTCGGCCTCGAGCACGCGCTGGATGACGAACATCACGTCCGGGCGGCCGGCGTCATATTCGTCGAACACCAGGGCGACCGGATGCTGCAGCGCCCACGGCAGCAGGCCTTCGCGGAACTCGGTCACCTGCTGGCCGTCGCGGAGCACGATGGCGTCGCGGCCGACGAGGTCGATGCGGCTGATGTGCGCGTCGAGGTTGATGCGGATCATCGGCCAGTTGAGCCGCGCCGCGACCTGCTCGATGTGGGTCGACTTGCCGGTGCCGTGATAGCCCTGGACCATGACCCGGCGGTTCTTCGAGAAGCCGGCGCAGATCGCCAGCGTGGTGTCGGGATCGAACACGTAGGTCGGGTCGAGGTCGGGCACGCGCTCGTCGGCCTCGCTGAAGGCCGGCACCTCCATGTCGGAATCGACTGCCGAACAGCTCGCGCACCTTGGCGATCTTGTCGGGCGAGGCCATCAGCGTCTCCGCGCGGCTTTCGGGCTGGACATTGGGCAAGTCGGTCATGGGGATGCGCCTTAGGCGATGGGCGCGACCGCCTCAACTTCGGCGACCTTTTCGCGGCAGCGGGAACAGCGTCACGAAGCGCCTTGCGAGGGCGAGGTCGCCTTCGACCTGGATGAGGTCGAACGGCGCGCCGCCGTGGATGACAGCGGCGACCTCGTCGGGACCGCCGATGAAGGTCACTGCGCAGTCAGCCGGCTCCATGCGCGTCGACGTCGAGGCTGCCGTCGTCGAGCTGTCGCGACATAGTTCGCCGTCGCCGAAGCGGAAGCCGATCCGCGCGTCGATCCCCTCGGCACGCTCGGGCGATAGCAGGGTCTGCAGCGACATCATCACCGAGACATGGCTCATCGGCAGCGTCGGGTCGTGGAGCGGGCTGCGCGCCGCCCATCTGCCGAGCGCGCCGATCACCGGCGCCGCCTCGCAGCCCCCAATCCGTCGCTTCATAGACCTGGACCGACGCCGGCGGCGGCAGCCGCGTCTTGCGCGACGAGTCCCGCGCTTCTCGAGCTCGGCGAGCCGCTGCGTCAGCACGTTGGCGCTGATCCCCGGCAAGTCCGCCCTCAGCTCCGAGAACCGCCGCGGCCCGTAAGCCAGCTCGCGCAGCACCAGCATCGCCCAGCGCTCGCCGATCAGGTCGAGCGCATGGGCGAGGCCGCAGGCGTCGTCGTATCGCCTTTTCTCCTCGACTTCGCCGTGGCTTAGTTATTTTTTCTAACTCCACGGTTGCAATTTAGGACTAGTCGGGTCCAAAAGACAAGCGAATCGAGTCGCCGAGGAGGGAAAAAATGAACCGCATGATTTTCGTGAACCTGCCGGTGACGGACCTGCAGCGCTCCAGGGCCTTTTACGAAGCCATCGGCTTTCGCAACGAGCCCAAGTTCACCAACGAGGCGGCGGCGATGATGGTCCTGTCCGACACCATCTCCGTGATGCTGCTGACCCACCCCTTCTATGCCACCTTCACCACCAAGCCGATCGCCGACGCCAACGCCACCAGCCAGGTGCTGCTGTGCATTTCATGCGAAAGCCCGGCCGAGGTCGACCGGATCACCGAATCGGCGAAGGCGGCCGGCGGCAAGACCGACGTCTCGCAAGAGGACCAGACCAAAAGCGGGCCGATGTACGGACGCGATTTCGAGGATCCCGACGGGCACCAATGGGCGCCGATGTGGATGGACCCGAGCTTCGCCGAAAAAGGCGCACATCCCGTCGAGGAAGCCTCCGCGGCGTAACATCGAAGCTTTAGGAGGGGTTCAATGGCAATCGATCCAAATGCCGCGATCGAGATTACCGCGCTGCAGTGGGTGCCGCCGCCGGCGCAGGGGCTGGTCAAGGATTTGCGCATTCGCTGGGCGCTGGAAGAGGCCGGTCTCGATTACCGGGTCCGCCTGCTGTCGGGCGAACGGCCGCCCGAATATGCGAACGACCAGCCATTCAACCAGGTGCCGTGCTTTCAGCGACGGCCAGGTGCAGATCTTCGAAAGCGGCGCGATCCTCCAATATATCGGCGAGCAGAGCGAGACGCTGCTGCCGCGCGAGCCGCTGGCGCAAGTACCGCGCGATCCAATGGACCTATGCGGCGCTCGACCAGCCTCGAGCCGTTCGTTCAGTTCCGGGCGCTGCTCAACGGCCGTTTTCGCGCGACAGGAATGGGCCGAGCCGGCCAAGCCGACGTTCGAGCATTACGCGCAGCTGCGGCTGGGCCAGGTCTCCGACCGGCTCGGCGATAAGCAGTGGCTCGAAGGCGACCGCTTCACCATCGGCGACCTGATGATGGTCACCGTCTTGCGCATCGCCGACCGCAGCGGCCAGCTCGCCGACTTTCCCAACCTCGCGGCGCTAGGTGAAGCGCGGCGAGGCGCGGCCCGCTTTCCAGCGGGCCCTGTCCGACCAGCTTGCTGCGTTTCGCGAGCACCAACCCGAAGGAGTGGCAGCATGACCTATTTCGAAGGCTTCATCGTCCCGGTCCCCGAGGCCAACAAGGATGCCTACCAGGAACACGCCGCCCGAGTTCGCGCCGATGGTGCAGGAATTCGGAGTCGGCCGGATGGTCGAATCCTGGGACAGCGACGTGCCCGAGGGCAAGGTCACCGACTTCCGCAAGGCGGTCGACGCCAAGCCCGAGGAGAAGATCGTCTTCTCCTGGTTCGAATATCCCTCGAAGCAGGCGCGCGACGCCGCCAACCAGAAGATGATGAGCGACCCGCGCATGGCCGAAATGGGCAGCGACATGCCGTTCGACGGCAAGCGCATGATCATGGGCGGCTTCGACGCGATCGTCGAGGAAGGCTCGGGCGGCGGCACCTACACCGACGGCATCGTCGTGCCGGTGCCCGAAGCCAATCGCGACGCCTATCGCGACCTGGCCGCCACCAACGCCAAGGTCTTCATCGAACATGGCGCGACGCGCGTGATCGAGACGCTCGCCGACGACGTCGACCATGGCCAGGTCACCGACTTCTACCGGGCGGTGCAGGCCAAGGACGGCGAGACGGTCGCCTTCTCCTTCATCCAATGGCCCGACAAGGCGACTCGCGACCAGGCCTGGCAGAAGATCATGGAGGACGAACCGCATGCAGCATGGCGGCAACGTGTTCGACGGCAACCGCATGTTCTGGGGCGGGTTCGAGCAAATCCTCGACACCGGCCAGGGCCAGGCGGCGCAAGCCAATCGGAGCCGCCCGTCACCGCCTGACCGCTTCAATCCCAGAGGAGGAGACGAACATGACCGACACACGCAGTGGCGCCGCTCCGGCGATGGAGCGGGCGTCCGACCAGCCGGCGGCTTCATCTGGTACGAGCTGATGACGCCCAGATCCGGCCGGCGCGAAGGCGTTCTACGATGCCGTCGTCGGATGGGACATCGAGCCCGAGCCGACCGGCGATCAGACAATGGACTATCGCATGATCCGCCGCGGCGACGGCGGCTTCGCCGGCGGGGTGCTGCGGCATCAGCGACGACATGCAGGCGCAACGGCGCCCGGCCCGGCTGGCTGTGCTACGTCCACGTCGCCGACGTCGACGCCAAGACCGCGGCGATCGAGGCGGCGGGCGGCAGGACGCTGATGCCGCCGACCGACATCCAGGGCGTCGGCCGGATCGCCATGGTCGCCGACCCGCAGGGCGCGCCCTTCTACATCATGACGCCGCAACCCCCCGACCGGCGACCCCGGCGCGAAGAGCGACGTGTTCTCGCCTGATGCCGAGCAGCGGGTCGGCTGGAACGAGCTGTCGACCAGCGACCCGGCCGCGGCGCGCCGACTTCTACGGCGATCAATTCGGCTGGGTGACCGACGACTTCATGGATATGGGCGAGATGGGCCAATATCGCTTCATCGATCACCAGGGCCAGCGCATCGGCGCTTTGTGCGGAACCATGCCCGGTGGCCAGCCGAAGTGGCGCTATTATTTCCGCGTGCCGTCGATCGCCGCGGCCAAGGCGACCGTCGAAGCCCAGGGCGGCACCGATCCACATGGGCCCGCACCAGGTGCCGACCGGCGACTGGATCGTCATCGGCAGCGACCCGCAGGGCGCGGAATTCGCGCTCGTCGGCGGCCAGTAAGCAAGATCAAGAAGGAGAATCGCAATGGCCAACAAGATGACCACCTGCCTGTGGTTCGACAAAGGCGAAGCCCGCAAGGCGGCCGAATTCTATGCCTCGCGTGTTCCCCGACACCCATGTCGGCAAGCGTCAACGCCGCGCCCGGCGACTTCCCCGGCGGCGAGCAGGGCGAAGAGCTGACGGTCGAGTTCACGCTGCTCGGCCAGCAGTTTGTCGGCCTGAACGGCGGCCCCAACTTCAAGCCCAACGAAGCGGTCAGCTTCATGGTCGTGACCGAGGACCAGGCCGAGACCGACCGCTAGTGGGACGCGATCACCGGCAACGGCGGCGCAGGAAAGCGCCTGCGGCTGGTGCAAGGACAAGTGGGGCTTCTCCTGGCAGATCACCCCGCGGGTGCTGCTCGAGGCGACGACCAGCACGCGACAAGGCGGCGGCGCAAGCGCGCGTTCGACGCGATGATGACGATGAAGAAGATCGACATCGCCACGATCGAGGCGGCGCTGAAGGGCGAAACCGCCGATGCGTAAGCTGACGGGCGCCGTCTTCCAGTCGCTCGACGGCGTCATGCAGGCGCCCGGCGGGCCGGATGAGGATCTGACCAGCGGCTTCCGCTTCGGCGGCTGGTCGTTCCACTTCTGGGACGAGACCCTTGAACAGCCGTTCGGCAAAATCATCGAGGCCGATTACGACCTATTGCTCGGCAAAAGGACCTACGACATTTTCGCCGGCTATTGGCCCCGGCACCAGGACATCCCCGATCGGCGCCACCTTTCAGCGCATCAACAAATATGTGCTGACCCATTCGGACGAGCCGCTGGAATGGGAGCATAGCCACAAGCTCTCGGGCGACACCGCCGCAAGCGGTCGCCGAGCTCAAGCGCAGCGAAGGCCGCGACCTCCTCATCCAGGGCAGCAGCACGCTGTACATGCCGCTGCTCGCAGCCGGATTGATCGACCGGCTGGTGGTGATGACCTTCCCGGTGATCCTCGGCGGCGGCAAGTCGATCTTCGACGGTCCGCCGGCCGCCGGCGCGCTCAAGCTGGTCGAACATGCGGTGTCGGACAAGGGCGTGGTCTTCGTCATGTACGAACCCGCGGGTGAGGTGCCGACCGGCAGTTTCGCGACGCCCGAAAGCGAGGAACGGCAAAAGGAGCAGTTCAAGCCGGAAGCCGCGCCGCAGTGAGCGCTGGAGCTCTTCGCGCACCCTTTCAGCTCTTTTTGCTGGAAGGTGCAGATCCCGCTCGCCGCCGACGGCACCGAATATACCTATCGCAACGTCGATCCCTCCAACCCGGGCGCCGGCGAGGAGATGATCCGGCTGTGGCCGCTGGGGAAGTTCCCGGTGCTGGTCGATGACGGCGAGGTCGTCGTCGAAACCACCTGCATCATCGAACATCTTCAGGCCAGGCATAAGGGTCCCAACGTCTGGATCCCCGAGGGCGAACTCGGCCGGCGGGTTCGCTTCCTCGACCGGTTCTTCGACCTTCACATCCAGGGCAACATGCAGCCGACGGTCAACAACGCCATCCGCGCCGAAGGCCAGCGCGATCCCTATGGCGCCGAGATTGGGCTGAACAAGCTGCGCATCGCCTACGACTGGCTCGAGCAAAACCTGCCCGACAGCGAATGGGCGGTCGGGGAACGCTTCACGCTCGCCGATTGCGCCGCCGCGCCCGCGCTCTTCTACGCCGACTGGATCGAGGAGATCGGCGACGCGCGTCCGCGCCTCAAGGCCTATCGCGCGCGCCTCCTCGCCCACCCCGCGGTGTCGAAGTCGGTTGAGGGCGCCCGGCCCTATCGTCACTATTTCCCGCTCGGCGCCCCCGACCGCGATTAGGCGAAAGCCGGCGATTTCCGCAGCAGCTGGTAAGCGTCGATCACCGCCGCCAGGCGGACTTCCTTCGAGCGGTCGCCGCCGTTCTTGTCCGGGTGATAACGCCTGACCAGTGTCGAATAGGTCTGGCGCAGGGCGTGGCGGTCGACGTCGTCGCCAAGGCCCAGCACCGCCAGCGCCTGCCGCTCGGGCTTGGTGAAGCGGGACGGCGCCTGGTTCCGGACCGATCCGAAGCGCGTGGCGATGGCATCCAGCGGATCGGAAAAGTCGCCCCACCGTGGCGGCGGGTCGGCGCCATTGCCGGCAAACGGCCGGGTCGGCCGCTCCCAGCCGGCGAGCGGGCCTTGGGCGTCCTGGATTTCGTCCGCGCTCATGCCGTCGAAGAAATTATACTTGGCGTTGTGCTCGCGGACATGGTCGAGGCAGAGGAACCGCCACGCGCCCGGCCCGTCGAAATTGGCCGGCTGCAGCGGCGCCTTATATTCGCCGGGCGCGCCGCATCCGGGGACCGCGCATTGCGCCCTCGCCCCTTCGACCCGGCCATGCAGTCGTGCTTGTTTCGAAGCCATCGAACCATTCTATATAGAGGCCATGAACGCGCGTGAAACCGGGCCGGTCGCTGCCGAGATGCTGGAGCGGCTCAATTCGGCGCTTTCGCCAAGCCTCATCGAACTCAAGGACGACAGCGAAGCGCATCGCGGGCACGGTGGCTACAACCCCGCCGGCGAAAGCCATTTCAGCCTGCGCATCGAGAGCCCGGCCTTCGCGGGGAAGAGCCGGGTCGAGCGCCAGCGGATGATCTACGCCGCGCTCGGCGAGCTGATGGACGCGCGAGTCCACGCCTTGTCGATCCGCGCCACCGCACCAGGAGAATGATCATGGCGACGAGTGAAACCGACTTCTTCCAGATCATCGCTCCGGTCACCCACGACCTTGGCGACTTCAAGGTTCACCGGACCTTGCCCAGCCGCGAGCGGACGATGGTTGGGCCATTCATCTTCATTGACGAGTTCGGGCCGGCGCGGCTGCCGGCGGGCCAGGGCATGGACGTCCGACCCCACCCGCACATCAACCTCGCCACCGTCACCTATTTGTTCGACGGCGCCATCGAACATCGCGACAGCATCGGCTCGCACCAGGTGATCGAGCCGGGCGCGATCAATTTGATGACCGCGGGCAGCGGCATCGTCCATTCCGAGCGCTCGCCCGAGGCGCTTCGGCCCGACGGCCCGAGCCTGTACGGCATGCAGACCTGGCTGGCGCTGCCCGACGGCGGCGAGGAGGTCGCTCCGGCGTTCGACCATGTCCCGGGCGATGGCCTGCCATTCATCGAGGATGGCGGTGCGGAGGCGCGGGTGCTGATGGGGACATTGTGGGGCGCGACCGCGGCGACCCCGCAAGCCGTTGCCGACCATCTATGCCGACATCGAGCTTGGCCGGCGGCGGATCGATCCCGATCGACGCCGAGGCCGACGAGCGGGCGGTGATGCTGGTCGGCGGCGACGGCTCGCTCGACGGCCGGCCGCTCGAGCCGTTCGCGCTTTACGTGCTGGCGCCAGGCCATGCCGCGCAGCTGACCAGCGAGCGCGGCGGGCGGGCGATGCTGATGGGTGGGCAGGCCTTTTCGACGCACCGCTACGTCTTCTGGAACTTCGTCTCCTCTTCGCGCGACCGGATCAACCAGGCCAAGGACGACTGGAAGGCGCAGCGCTTCGCCGCGATCCCCGGCGACGACCAGGAGTTCATCCCGCTTCCCGAAAAGCCGCTGACCGTCAGCTATCCGTGACAGTGCCGACCGCCGCCGCTAAGCGCTGGCGGCGATGACCACCCGCTCCCGTTCGCGTTCCGCCGCCCGGCTCGCCGCCGTCCAGGCGCTGTACCAGCAGGACATGGAAGGCACGCCGCTGCCCCGCCTGCTCAAGGAGTTCCACGACCACCGGCTCGGCGCGACCATCGAGGACGAGCAATATCATCCCGCCGAATATGACTTCTTCGACGACATCGTCGACCGGCGCCGACGCCCGCCGCGAGGAGATCGACGGTCTGATCGCGGCCCGGCTTGCGCAAGGCTGGACGCTCGAGCGGCTCGACCGGCCGATGCGCGCCATCCTGCGCGCCGGCGCCTATGAGCTGATCGCCCGCCCCGACGTGCCGGTCGGCTCGGTCATCTCCGAATATGTCGACGTCGCCCACGCTTTCTACGACAAGCGCGAGAGCGGCTTCGTCAACGGCCTCCTCGACGCCATCGCCAAGGAGGCGCGGCCCGCGCGAGCGCTGAGGCCGATGCGCGAAGCCGAGGTCATCGAGCGCCTGCGCCGGATCGCCACCGCGCCCGAAGCGCGCGGGCTGCTCGACGATGTGGCGGTGCTCGACGGCCTCGTCATCACCCACGACAGCATTGCCGAGGGCGTCCACTTCCTGCCCTCCGATCCGCCGGCGAGCGTCGGCTGGAAGCTGGTGCGGTGAACCTGTCCGACCTCGCCGCCAAGGGCGCGACGCCCGCCGCGGCCCTGCTCTCGCTGACCCTGGCGGGCGACGGCGAATGGGAAGACCTGTTCCTCAGCGGGGTCGAGGCGCGCGTGCGAAAGCTACGGCCTCACGCTGATCGGCGGCGACACGCTGGCGCTTCCCGACGGCGCCCCGCGCGTGCTCGGCCTGACCGCGATCGGCCGCGCCGGCGAGCGCGTCCCGGCCCGCGACGGCGGCCAGGCCGGCGATGGCCTGTGGCTGGTCGGGACGCTCGGCGATGCCGCCGCCGGCCTTGCGCTGCTGCGGGACAGACGGCCGCGCCGCGGGGCCGCTGGTCGACATCTATCGCCGGCCCATTCCCCTGCTCCGCGCCGGCCAGGCGCTGGCGCCGCACGCCCACGCGATGATGGACGTGTCCGACGGCCTGTTGCTCGACGCCCGGCGCATGGCGGAGGCGAGCGGCTGCGCGATCGCCATCGAGCTCGGCGACCTGCCGCTGTCGAGCGCCTTCGTCGAAGCGCGCGGCGACGATCTCGAGGCGCGGCTGTTCGCGGCGACGGGCGGCGACGACTATGCGCTGCTCGGCGCCTTCGCCCCTGATTTCGACCCGGCAACGCTTTCTTTACCGCCAGGGACGAGGATGGTCCGCATCGGCGCGCCTCGAAGCCGGCGGTCCGCAGCTGCGGCTCGCCCACCGGGGGGAGCCGGTGCAATTGCCGGAAAGGCTGGGTTTTGAGCATGACAGTGCAGACCATCGCGGCCAGCATCGCCCAGCGCCCGCTTCGCCAGTGGCTGATCGCCATTAGCGGCCTCGCCTCGGGCATGGTGCTCGCGCTTCTCCTCCGCTAGAAGCGCTTAATCGCCGCGGTTGCCAGCCGCGAAAACGCTCCCTAAACCGGCGCCGTTTCAGCGTCGGCCGCATTCGTCCGGCCGCGCTAACTGCTTCAATAAACGGGGAAGCTTGAACTCATGAACCTGCTGTATATCGCCATGATCTGCGGCGTGATCGCCGTCCTTTATGGGGTTTTGACCACCATGCAGGTGCTGAAGGCGCCTGCCGGTAACGAGCGGATGCGTCGACATCGCCAGCGCCGTCCAGGAAGGCGCTCGGGCCTATCTGGCCCGCCAGTACCGCACTATCGCCATCGTCGGCGTGGTCGTCGCCGCCCTCGTCTATTATTTCCTGGGGCCGGTCTCCGCGATCGGTTTCCTGATCGGCGCGCTATTGTCGGGCCTGACTGGCTTCGTCGGCATGAACGTGTCGGTGAAGGCCAATGTTCGCACTGCCGAGGCGGCGCGGACGTCGCTGCAGGGCGGCCTGACCATGGCGTTTCGCTCGGGAGCGATCACCGGCATGCTCGTCGCCGGCCTCGGCCTGCTCGCGATCACGGTCTTCTTTTACTATCTGACGGCGGTTGCAGGCCACGCGCCCAACGACCGCGTCGTCATCGACGCCCTTGTCGCCCTCGCATTCGGCGCATCGCTGATTTCGATCTTCGCCCGTCTTGGCGGCGGTATCTTCACCAAGGCCGCCGACGTCGGCGCCGACCTGGTCGGCAAGGTCGAGGCCGGAATTCCCGAAGACGATCCCCGCAATCCGGCGACCATCGCCGACAACGTCGGTGACAATGTCGGCGACTGCGCCGGCATGGCCGCCGACTTGTTCGAAACTTATGTCGTCACGCTCGGCGTCACCATGGTGTCGATCGCGCTGACCGTCACCGGCGGCGCGCAGCGACATGCTGCTAAAGCTGATGAGCCTGCCACTGATCATCGGCGGCCTGTGCATCGTCACCTCGGTCATCGGCACGTACATGGTCCGGCTCGGCAAGGGCTCGATCATGGGCGCCTTCTACAAGGGCTTCTGGACCTCGGCGGTGCTCGGCGCGATTCTGGCTTATCCGGTCACCCAGTACGTGCTCGGCGACATGAACGCCGTCGTCGCGACGATCCCGGGCGTCGGCAGTGCCGAAATCCAGCTGACCGGCATGAAACTCTTCTACTGCATGCTCATCGGCCTGGGCCTCACCGGCCTGTTGGTGTGGATCACCGAATATTACACCGGTACCAACTATCGGCCGGTTCAGAGCATCGCGAAGGCGTCGCAGACCGGCCACGGCACCAACGTTATCCAGGGCCTGGCGATCAGCCTCGAATCGACCGCGCTGCCGACGATTGTCAATCGTGGTCGCGGTAATCGCCGCCTATCAGCTGGCCGGGGTGATCGGCGTCGCCTTCGCCGCCACGTCGATGCTCGCCATGGCCGGCATGGTGGTCGCGCTCGACGCTTACGGTCCGGTCACCGACAATGCCGGCGGCATCGCCGAAATGGCCGGACTCGAAGAGGACGTGCGGACTCGCACCGACGCCCTCGACGCGGTCGGCAACACGACCAAGGCCGTGACCAAGGGCTATGCCATCGGCTCGGCGGCGCTCGCCGCGCTGGTGCTGTTCGGCGCCTACACGACCGACCTTCGGGAATTCTTTCCGAACGTGACGGTCGATTTCTCGCTCTCCAACCCGTACGTCATCGTCGGCCTGCTGCTCGGCGCGTTGCTGCCCTACAGCTTCGGGGCCTTCGGCATGACTGCGGTCGGGCGGGCCGCGGGGGCGGTGGTCGAGGATGTCCGCGGCGCAGTTCCGCGACAATCCGGGCATCATGGAAGGCACGGTACGCCCCAATTACGGGCGCACCGTCGACCTCGTCACCAAAGCCGCGATCCGAGAGATGATCGTACCCTCGCTGCTGCCGGTGCTGACGCCGATCGTGGTCTATTTCGTGATCACGGCGGTGGCCGGCCAGGCTTCGGGCTTCGCGGCGCTGGGCGCCCTGCTCCTCGGCGTCATCGTCTCGGGCCTGTTCGTCGCCATCTCGATGACCTCGGGCGGCGGCGCGTGGGACAATGCCAAGAAGTATATCGAGGACGGCAATTACGGCGGCAAGGGCTCCGAAGCCCACAAGGCCGCGGTGACCGGCGACACGGTCGGCGATCCCTACAAGGACACCGCCGGCCCGGCCGTCAATCCGATGATCAAGATCACCAACATCGTCGCGCTGCTGCTGCTCGCGGCGCTGGCGGCCCACGCCGCGCACTAAGCGCATCGATCGAACCTAAGCCCCGCCCCGGCCATGCCGCGGCGGGGCTTTTCTTTTGCCCTGGAAACGCCTTGAAGCGCCGCATGCCGTCACGCAATCCGAATCCATCAGCCAGGCGGTCCCGAGCGTCCTTCAATGGGAGGAGGTCGAGGTCGGCGAGCCCGGCCCCGGCCAGGTCCGCCTCCGCCAGGAGGCCGCCGGCCTCAACTTCATCGACGTCTATCACCGCACCGGCCTTTATCCGCAGACAGCGCCGTTCACCCCCGGCGTCGAGGGCGCCGGGGTCGTCGAGGCGGTCGGGCCCGACGTTGCCAACGTCAAAGCGGGCGACCGGGTCGCCTATGCCGGGCCGATCGGCGGCTATGCCGAGGAGCGGCTGATCGAGGCCGACCGGCTGGTGAAGCTGCCCGACGGATATCGACTCCGACCAGGCCGCCGCGATGATGCTCCAGGGCATGACCGTGCAGATGCTGCTGCGCTCGGTGTTCCCGATCCAGGCGGGCGACACGATCCTGGTCCACGCCGCGGCCGGCGGGGTCGGGCTGATCATGTGCCAATGGGCCGCGGCGCTCGGCGCGACCGTGATCGGCACCGTCGGCACCGACGAAAAGGCCGAGCTCGCGCGCGCCCATGGCTGCGACCACCCGATCGTCTATACGCGCCAGGATTTCGTCGCCGAGGTCGAGCGCATCACCGGCGGCGACAAGCTGCCGGTGGTCTATGATTCGGTCGGCCGCGACACGTTCCTGAAATCGCTCGACTGCCTGCAGACCGCGCGGACTGATGGTCAGCTTCGGCAATGCCTCGGGCCCGCCCGAGCCGATCGCGCCCGGCATGCTCGCGCAGAAGGGATCGCTCTATCCTGACGCGGCCGACGCTGTTCCATTATATCGCCACGCGCGAGCGAACTCGAGCAAAGCGCGCGCGAGCTGTTCGACATGGTCGTCGAGCGGCAAGGTCAAGATCGAGGTCGAGCAGCGCTTCCCGCTCACGGACGCCGCCGAGGCGCACCGCGACCTCGAAGCGCGCAAGACCAGCGGCTCGACCATCCTGACGATCTGAGCGCGCCGCCTTCACATTTGCGCGCCCGCGCCGCTAAGGCTCCGCGACTTTTCGCCGGAAGAAAGAGGATTTGCTTGGCCAAGGAAGAACTGCTCGAGATGCGCGGGCGGGTCGTGGAGCTGCTGCCCAACGCGATGTTCCGCGTCGAGCTCGAGAACGGCCATGAGATCCTCGGCCACACCGCCGGCAAGATGCGCAAGAACCGCATCCGCGTGCTGACCGGCGACGAAGTGCTGGTCGAGCTGACGCCCTACGATCTGACCAAGGGCCGCATCACCTATCGCTTCATGCCCGGTCGCGGAGGCCCGCCCGGCTACACGGGCTAAGTCCAAACCGATGCGGCTGATCCTCGCTTCGGCGAGCCCGCGCCGCCTCGACCTGCTTGCGCGCATCGGCGTCGTGCCCGACGCGGTCGATCCCGCCGACATCGACGAAAGCGTTCCGCCGGGCGAGCTGCCGCGCGATCCATGCGCTGCGGCTGGCGCGAGAAAAGGCGCAAGCGGTCGCGGCGCGCGAGCCCGACGCGCTGGTGCTCGCCGCCGACACGGTGGTCGCGGTCGGCCGCCGAATCCTGCCCAAGGTCGAGGACGAAGCGACCCTGCGCGCCTGCATGAAACTGCTGTCGGGCCGGCGCCACCGCGTGCTGACCGGCGTCGCGCTCGCCATCCCCGGCCACGGCGTGCGCGAGCGGCTGGTCGAGACGATGATCGCGATGAAGCGGCTGTCGCGACGAGGAAATCGACTATTATGCCAGCCACGGCGAATGGCGCGGCAAGGCCGGCGGCTATGCGCTGCAGGGCTATGGCGAGGTCTATGTCCGCCACATCGCCGGCAGCTATTCCAACGTCGTCGGCCTGCCGCTGGCCGAAACCCGCGTGCTGCTGAAAGTCGGCGGGATATCCGCTTGCCTGAGTGGCTGATCGAGCGCGGGATCGGCGAAACCCGCTGCGCGCTGGTCGAGGACGGCGAGATCGTCGAAGCGCGGATCCTGCTCGACGGAGATCGCGCGCGCCGGCACGGTCCTCGAGGCCAAGCTGACGAGCGCGCGAGCGCCAACGCGTCGCGGTGGCCGGACGGCGAGGAATATCTGCTGCCCGAAGGGCGCCGGCGAGGCACAGCGAAGGCGCAAGCCATCGCGATCGAGGTCACGCGCGAGCGATCCCCGGGAGCGAGCCGTGGAAGCGGCCGCTCGCGCAGGCTGGCCGACGGCGCGGCCGAGCGCCGGCTGTCGAGGCGAACATCCATGCCCTTCCCCGCCCCGCGACAGCCCGCTCGATACCGCCGGCTGGTCCGACCTGCTCGAGGAGGCGCGCAGCGGCATCGTCCGCTTCGCCGGCGGCGAGCTGCGCATTTCGCCGACGCCGGCAATGACGCTGATCGACGTCGACGGCCATCTGCCGCCGGACGAGCTGGCGGTTGCCGGCGCGACGGCGGCAGCCAGGGCGATCCGCCGCCTCGACATCGGCGGCTCGATCGGCATCGACTTGCCGACTGTCGGCGGCAAGGCGGCGCGGCAGGCCGCGGCCGACGGCGATCGACGCCATCCTGCCCCAGCCGTTCGAGCGCACCGCGGTCAACGGCTTCGGCTTCCTCCAGATCGTCCGCCCGCGCCGCCGCGCTTCGCTGTTCGAGCTGGCCGCAGGACCGCGCCGCGTTCGAAGCGCGGGCGCTGCTTCGCCGCGTCGCGTTCGAAACGGCCCGGTCCAAAGCGCCTGGTCGCCCATCCCGCGGTGATCGCCGTGCTCGAAGGCCAGCCCGGCTGGCTCGAGCGCTGGCGCGGCAAGGTCGGCGGCGCGGTCACCTTGCGCGCCGAGCCGGGCCTTCGCCATGTCGGGCGGGCTATGCCGAACCAGCCTAAGTCCAAGCGCTGCCCGCTGTGCGGCAAGCCGCGAATCGCCCGAGCACGCGCCCTTCTGCAGCCGCGGCTGCAAGGACCGCGACCTGCTGAAATGGCTCGGCGAGGGCTATCGCATCCCCGGCCCGCCGGCCGATCCCGAAAGGGTGGACAGCGACGAGAGCGGCGGTTAGGGAGCCGCTTCGCTCGCGGCGGCCCGTCCGCGCTGTCCGTGCGCCCAGGTAGCTCAGTTGGTAGAGCACGTGACTGAAAATCACGGTGTCGGCGGTTCGATCCCGTCCCTGGGCACCACCTCCCAAGCGCGATTCTAGAGCTTCTCCGGTCAGCTCCGGCACGATCTTGAACAGGTCGCCGACCAGGCCGATGTCCGCGACCTGGAAGATCGGCGCTTCCTCGTCCTTGTTGATGGCGACGATGACCTTGGAATCCTTCATGCCGGCGAGGTGCTGGATCGCGCCGGAAATGCCGATCGCGATATAGACCTCCGGGGCGACGATCTTGCCGGTCTGGCCGACCTGGTAGTCGTTGGGCGCATAGCCGGCATCGACCGCGGCGCGGCTGGCGCCGACGGCGGCGCCGAGCTTGTCGGCGAGCGGGTCGAGCAGCGCGTGGAACTGCTCCGTCGAGCCGAACGCGCGGCCGCCCGAGACGATGACCTTGGCGCTGGTCAGCTCGGGCCGCTCGCTCTTGGAGGCTTCGAGGCCGACGAAGCTGCTGGTGCCGGGGTCGCCGCCGGCGTCGACCTGCTCGACCGTCGCCGCAGCCGCCCTCGCGGCGCGGCCTTTTCGAAGGCGGTGGTGCGCACCGTGATGACCTTCTTGGCGTCGTTCGACTTGACCGTCGCGATGGCGTTGCCGGCGTAGATCGGGCGCGTGAACGTGTCCGGTCCTTCGACCGACAGGATGTCGCTGATCTGCATCACGTCGAGCAAGGCGGCGACGCGCGGCGCGATATTCTTGCCGGTGGTGGTGGCGGGCGCGACGAAGGCGTCGTGGCCGTCCATCAGCTTGGCGGCGACCGGCGCGACATGCTTCGGCGAGCTGGTGTTCGAGATGCGCCGCCGTCGGCGACATGGACCTTGGCGACGCCGGCGATCTTTGCCGCGGCCTGCGGCGACGCCGTCGACGTCATTGCCGGCGACCAGCGCATGGACTTCGCCGAGCTTGGCGGCCGCGGTGACGGTGGCGAGCGTGGCGTCCTTGATCGGTGCCGCCGTCATGCTCGACGAGGACCAGCGTCGCTCATTTCGCCACTCCCAGCGCCTTGAGCTTGCCGACCAGCTCGTCGACCGATGCCGACCTTGATCGCCCGCCTGGCGCTTGGCCGGCTCGACGACCTTCAGCGTCTCCAGCCGCGCGCGCGACGTCGACGCCGTAATCGGCCGGCGTCTTGGTCGCGAGCGGCTTCGACTTGGCCTTCATGATGTTGGGCAGCGAGGCGTAGCGCGGCTCGTTGAGGCGCAGGTCGGTGGTGACCACCGCCGGCAGGTTGAGCTTCACCGTCTCGAGCCCGCCATCGACTTCGCGGGTGACGGTGACGCTGTCGCCGACGACCTCGACCTTCGAGGCGAACGTGCCCTGCGGCCAGCCGAGCAGCGCCGCGAGCATCTGCCCGGTCTGGTTGTTGTCGTCGTCGATCGCCTGCTTGCCGAGGATGACCATCTGCGGCTGCTCCTCCTCCGCGATCTTGGCGAGAATCTTGGCGACGCCGAGCGGCTCGACCTCCTCGTCGGTCTGGACCAGGATCGCGCGGTCGGCGCCCATCGCGAGCGCGGTGCGCAGCGTCTCCTGCGCCTTGGCCGGGCCGATCGAGACGGCGACGATCTCGGTCGCGACGCCCTTTTCCTTGAGGCGGATCGCTTCCTCGACCGCGATCTCGTCGAACGGGTTCATGCTCATCTTGACGTTGGCGAGATCGACGCCCGAGCCGTCCATCTTGACCCGCGGCTTCACGTTGTAATCGATCACCCGCTTGACCGCGACCAGGACCTTCATGCTTCACCTCTCCACGCGTCGCTGGTCAGCGCGCGGCACCGCTTCCTTGACCTCGGCGACGATCTTCTTCGCGGCGTCGCCAAGGTCGTTGGCGGCGACGATCGGCAGGCCGCTGATCGGCGAGGATGTCCTTGCCCTGCTGGACGTTGGTGCCTTCGAGGCGGACGACCAGCGGCACGTTGAGCTCCACCTCGCGCGCCGCCGCGACGATGCCTTCGGCGATGATGTCGCAGCGCATGATCCCGCCGAAGATGTTGACGAGGATGCCCTTCACCGCCGGGTCGCTGAGGATGATCTTGAACGCCGCGGTGACCTTTTCCTTCGAGGCGCCGCCGCCGACGTCGAGGAAGTTGGCCGGGCTCGCCGCCGTTCAGCTTGATGATGTCCATCGTCGCCATGGCGAGGCCGGCGCCGTTGACCATGCAGCCGATGTTGCCGTCGAGCTTGATGTAGGCGAGGTCGTACTTCGACGCCTCGATCTCCATCGGGTCTTCTTCGGTCAGGTCGCGCAGCTGCTCGAGGTCGGGGTGGCGGAACTCGGCATTGTTGTCGAAGCCGACCTTGGCGTCGAGCACCAGCAGCCGGCCCTTGTCGGTCGACCGCGAGCGGGTTGATCTCGATCTGCGAGGCGTCGGTGCCGATGAAGGCGTCGATAGAGGCTTGGCGAGCACCTTGCCCGCCTGCTTGGCGAGGTCGCCGGTGAGGCCGAGCGCCGCGGCGACCGCGCGGCCGTGATGCGGCATCAGCCCGGTCGCCGGATCGATGGTCAGCGTCTCGATCTTCTCGGGCGTGTCGTGGGCGACCGTCTCGATGTCCATGCCGCCTTCGGTCGAGGCGACGATCGGCAATCCGGCCGGTCTCGCGGTCGACCAGCAGCGCGAGGTAGATATTCCTTGGCGATGTCGACGCCGTCGGTGATGTAGAGCCGCTGCACCTGCTTGCCGTGCGGGCCGGTCTGGATCGTGACCAGCGTCTTGCCGAGCATCTCGGCGGCATGCTCGCGCACTTCGTCGATCGAATGCGGCGAGGCGGACGCCGCCCTTGGCGCCTTCGCCCAGCTCCTTGAACTTGCCCTTGCCGCGGCCGCCGGCGTGGATTTGCGCCTTCACGACCCACAACGGCCCGGGGAGCTTCTGGGCCGCCTCGACGGCTTCGTCGACGCTCATCGCGGCAAAGCCCGCCGGGACCGGCACGCCGTATTTCGCGAGCAGCTCTTTGGCCTGATATTCGTGGATGTTCATGAGCGCGGCCCTTAATCAGAACGCAGCAGCGATGCAAAGCGACCCGCGCCCGATCCGCAAGATCATCCATGTCGACATGGACGCCTTCTATGCGTCGGTCGAACAGCGCGATGATCCGGAGCTTCGCGGCAAGCCGGTCGCGGTCGGCGGCGGCCATCGCGGGGTGGTCACGGCGGCGAGCTACGAAGCGCGCCCGTTCGGCGTGCGCTCGGCGATGCCGTCGGTCACCGCGAAGCGGCTGCTGCCCCGAGCCTGATCTTCGTCAAGCCGCGCTTCGACGTCTATCGCGCCGTCAGCCAGCAGATCCGCGCGATCTTCGCCGATTACACCGACCTGGTCGAACCGCTGAGCCTCGACGAAGCCTATCTCGACGTCACCGAGGACCGCCGCGGGCTCGGCAGCGCGCGCGCGATCGCCGAGGACATCCGCCGCCGCATTCGCGAGGAGTGCCAGCTCACCGCCTCGGCCGGCGTCTCCTACTGCAAGTTCATCGCCAAGCTCGCCTCCGATCATCGCAAGCCCGACGGGCTGTGCGTGATCACGCCGGAGCAAGGGCGCGGACTTCGTCGCCTCGCTGCCGGTCGCGCGCTTCCACGGCGTCGGGCCGGTCACCGCGCGCAAGATGGAGCGGCTCGGCATCCTCACCGGCGCCGACCTGCGCGACTGGAGCATGCCCGCGCTGGAGGCCAATTTCGGCAGCTCGGCCGCTGGTACTGGCGCATCTGCCGCGGCATCGACGAGCGCGAGGTCAAGCCCGACCGGCCGTACAAGTCGGTCAGCGCCGAACGCACCTTCGACGAGGACTTGCGCGACCCCGACCGGCTCGCGGCCGAGCTGGAGCGGATCGCCGGCTATGCCTGGGACCGGATCAAGCGCGCCGAGGTCGCCGGGCGCACGGTGACGCTGAAGGTCAAGTACGGCGATTTCACGTTGATCACGCGCTCGAAGAGCTTCGCCGCGCCGGTGCCCGACCTCGACGCTTTCACCGCCGCCGGCCAGGCGCTGCTCGGCGCGCTCCACCCCTTATCGAAAGGTATAAGGCTGCTCGGCCTCGGCCTCCACAACCTCGTTGAAGATGAAATTAATGGGCCGATTCAGCTCGGGCTGGAATTCAAGGCCAGTTGTGATATAAAATTGTCACATAGGGGCCGCAGCGATTCAGCTGCGGCCTTAACTTCAAAGGAAGCCACGAAATCGGCATGGAGCCACGACCGCCGGGTCGTTTTGGGGGACGATGCGGATGTGTCGGCTCCTCTGCCGCAACTGGAAAGGTTAGCAATGGCTACAAAGGCGCTTAGCTTCGACGTCGGTGATTATGTCGTGTACCCCAAGCATGGCGTTGGCCGCGTCGTCGAGCTGCAAAGCACCGAAATCGCCGGGACTCGTCTCGACCTCTACGTGCTCCGGTTCGAGAAGGAGAAGATGACCCTTCGCGTGCCCGTCAACAAGGCGGACTCGGTCGGCATGCGCAAGCTGTCGTCGCGACAAGACCATGAAGGACGCGCTCGAGACCCTGAAGGGCAAGCCCAAGGTCAAGCGCACCATGTGGTCGCGCCGCGCCCAGGAATATGAAGCGAAGATCAACTCGGGCGACCTGACCTCGATCGCCGAAGTGACCCGCGACCTGTTCCGCCCGGACGATGCCCCCGAGCAGAGCTATTCGGAGCGGCAGATTTTCGAAGCGGCCTCGTCGCGCCTGGCGCGCGAGCTCGGCGCGATGGAGCAGACCGACGAGAAGTCGGCGCTGGCCAAGATCCTCGACATCCTCAACAAGGCGGCGGCGATCCACAACAAGGCCAAGGAGCCGGCATAACCGCTCTCCCGCTAGACGGGATGACAATCGAAGGGCGCCCCTCACCGGGCGCCCTTTCTTTTTGCGCTTGCAGCCGGCAGTCCTAGCGTGTTATTGCACGTAATACAGCAAGACAGGAGGAATCATGCGCAAGTCGATCGCCGCCGCGGCCCTCATCGCCGCTTGCCGCCACCGCCGGCTGCGGCCACGCCCCGCGAGGACGCCGGACCGACGGTCTCGCGCAACTACCAGGTCGGCGATTTCCAGCAGATCGAGGTCGCCGGTCCCTATGACGTCGAGGTCCGCACCGGCGCCAACCGAGCGTTTCCGCCAAGGGCGGCGAAAAGCTGCTCGAGCGGACCGTGGTCGAGGTCAAGGGCGACAAGCTGGTGATCCATCCGCGAAGAGCGCCACGGCTTGTTCCACTTCGGCTGGTCGCACCCACGGCAAGGCCAAGTTCACCGTCACCGTCCCGCAGCTGACGCGGCGCGACGATCGCCGGCTCGGGCGACATCCAGGTCGACAAGGTCCAGGGCGACGCTTCGACGGCGCGGTCGCCGGCTCGGGCGGCCTCAACGTCGACTCGATCGACGTCCAGCGCTGAAGCTCGACGATCGCCGGCTCGGGCGGCGTCAAGGCCGGCGCCGGCAAGGCGCAAGACCGCCGAATATGAAATCGCCGGCTCGGGCGACATCGACGCCGGCGCGGTCAAGCCGAGCAGGCCAAGGTCTCGATCGCCGGCTCGGGCAGCGTCCGGGCCCATGCGACCGGCACCGCCGAGGTCAGCATGATGGGCTCGGGCGACGTCGACATCACCGGCGGCGCCAAGTGCACGGTCAGCAAGGCTGGCTCGGGCAACGTCCGCTGCTCTTAAAGCGGCGCTGGTCTTAGCGATTTAACCATAGCTGTGGAAGGTGTGACCATGCGCACCTTCCTCCTTCGCCGCCGCGTCGGCCATCGTCACCGCCGCTCCCGCCCCCGCCGAGGCGGCGACCCGCAACTTCGGCATCACCGGCTTCACAAAGCTGCGTCGAGGGCCCGTTCAGGGTCACGGCTGACGACCGGCGTCGCGCCATTCGCGCGCGCCACGGCTCAGCCGCGGCGCTCGACCGGGTCACGGTCGAAATGCGCGGCGACACGCTGGTCGTCCGCAATGCCCAGGCCTCGCTGGGGCGGCTATCCCGGCGAGGACACCGGCCCGGTCGAGATTCATCTCGGCACCCACGACCTCAATCGGCCTGGCTCACCGGCTCCGGCACGCTCGCGATCGACCGGGTGAAGGGCCTGAAGTTCGACTTGTCGGTCCAGGGCTCGGGCGGCGCCGAGATCGGCCAGGCCGCGGTCGACCAGCTGAACGTCAGCGTCGTCGGCACCGGCAGCGCCGCGGTCGCCGGCAAGCCGAGCAAGCTGACCGCGATCGTCCGCGGCATTTCGAGCGCTCGATGCCGGCGGCCTCGCCGCGCAGGACGCGACTGATCGGCGCCGACGGCGCGGCGACGGTCGACGCTACGGTCAGCAAGCGGTCAAGGTCGACGCCGACGGCCCGGCGACGATCCGGCTGACCGGGCAGGCCCAGCCTGCACCTTGCGGGTCAGCGGCTCGGCGAGCGTCAGCGGCTGCCGCTAGACCTCAGTTGAGCGAGGCGCGCGCCTCCACGCCCGACAGGAAGTTCCACAGCGCCCCGGCCAGCTCTTCGCCCGCGGCGACCGCTTCGGCCTTCTCGCGCCTCCGGCAGCCGGTCGAGCAGCGCGCGGCACACCGCGCTATGCTCGACGTCGGCGCTCTCGTGGACGCGGAAGAAGCGCAGCGTCTCCTCGTCCTCGATGCCGTAGCGGTCGATCAGCCCCTCGATCTTGGCGCTGGCGACGCCCGGGAACTGGCTCTCATAGGCGTAGAGCGCGCCGAGGCCCGACGGCATAGGAGCGGCGCGACAGCCTGCGGAAGGTGTCGATCAGCGCCTGCGTCTCGGCATTGAGCGCCTGCGCGCGCACCGCGTCTTCGCTTTCGCCGAGGCCGCAGGCGAACATCAGCCACAGGCTCGCATGGTCCTGCTTGCCGGCCTCGATGCCCTCTTCCTCGGCGAGGTTCTCGGCGAGCATGCGGCGGCCGTCGCGGTCGGGGCAGGCGCTGTGCACCGCGCTCACCGCGCGCGGGAAGGCCTCGACATGGTGGAAATATTGGCGGGCATAATCGCGCAGCGTGTCGAGCGGCAGGCGGCCTTCGGTCCACGCCTGGTAGAAGGGATGGTTGAGCATCGCCCGCTCGGCGACCTTCGAATCGATCAGCGACGACTGTAGCTGGTCATGCTCGGCCTCCCTGTTGGTTTCGCCGGATAGCGGCCGAGTAGCGTCGGCAAGCCGACTATAAACAGAGCGAGCGCGGCGAGCCTGCCGTAGAGCCGCGGCGGAAGCGCGCCGAGGCCGCTGCCGTCGTCATCGCCGGTGGGCGCGTCCTGGTCCTTCGAGATAGCGCCAGCCCTGGTGCGCTCGCTCGCGGCTCGGCGAGATCAGCTCGAGCTCGGCCGAGCAGACGATGTCGATGCGGCCGTCCTTGCGGTCCTCGAAGCGCAGGATCTGCTGCGCCGGCGATCAGCCGGTGCTTGACGATCCAGTGGAGCGAGCCGCCGATCAGCTCGTCGGCGCGCTTCGGCCGCATCCGGGTGGCGACCCGCATCTCGCCGTCGTGGCGTCCGCGCGGCGACGCGCTTTTCGCAGCGCCTCGAGGTTCGCGCAGCCGAACGCGACCTTGGTCAGATGAAGCGTCGGCACGGCGCTCGCGATCTGGCGGCGTATCGCCATGACTTCAAGCGGCTTAGCGGCCGAGGCCAACAGCGTCGCAAGGCCGAGGAAGCTGAAGAACCCAGTCACGTCGGTGCATGGTCGTCACGAACACCGCCGACGACACCGCCGGGTCGATCTTGGACCGGTCGAGCGTCACCGGGACGAGGATCCCGGCAAGCCCGGCGACGAGATTGTTGATCACCATCGCCGCGCCGATCACCGCGCCGAGCAGCGGGTTGCGCGAAGATCAGCGCGACGCCGACGCCGATCAGCAGCGCCGAGCGACAGCGCCGTTGGCGAGCGCGATCGTGAACTCGCGCCGAACGGCGCGGCATGCGTGTTCGATTCGGTCAGCTGGTTGGTCGCGAGCGCCCGCACCGCGACCGCCAGCGTCTGCGTGCCGGCATTGCCGCCCATTCCGGCGACGATCGGCATCAGCACGGCAAGCACCGCGTAGCTGCCGATCTCGCCCTGGAACAGGCTGACCACGCGACGCCGCGAGCGATCGCCGTGCCGAGGTTGATCGACCAGCCAGAACAGCCGCGTGCGCGACGGTCATGCGGATCGGCTCGTTGATGTCGCCCTCGCCCGCGCCGGACAGCAGCAGCACGTCCTCGCCCGCTTCTTCCTGGATGATGTGGACGATGTCGTCGACGGTGATCATGCCGACCAGCCGGCCCGGCATCGTCGACCACCGCGGCCGAAACCAGCGCATATTTCTGGAAGCGCAGCGCGACGTCTTCCTGGTCCATGTCGACCGGGATCAGGGTCTGCTCGCGCTGCCATGATGTCGCTGACCGGCGTGTCGCGCGGGGTCCGCAGGATGGTCGACAGCTTGCAGGTGCCGACCGGGTGGTGGTCGGGCTGACCACGAACACTTCCCAGAAATCGGTCGGCAGGTCCGTCGGTCGAGCGCAGATAATCGATGACCTGGCCGACCTTCCAATGCTCGGGCACCGCGCACAGGTCGCGCTGCATCAGGCGGCCGGCCGATTCCTCCGGATAGCTCAGCGCCTCCTCGACCGCGGCGCGGTCGTCGGGCTCCATCGCGCTGGAGCACCGCCTGCTGCTCGTCGCGGTCGAGGTCCTCGATCAGCGCGACCGCGTCGTCGGTCTCGAGCTGGCCGGCGATGTCCGCGACCTGCTGCGGCTCCATCTCGTCGAGCAGGCCCTCGCGGACGTAATCGTTCATTTCCGCGAGCACGTCGGGGCTGACGATCCCGGCCAGCGCCTTGACCAGCCCCTCGCGCTCGTCGCGCGCGGCGAGCTCGATCAGGTCGGCGACGTCGGCGGGGTGGAGCGGCTGCGACCAGCTCGCGCGCGGTCTCGTCGTCGCCGGCGTCGACCGCGTCGAGCACCTTGTCGACGAACTCCGGGCGCAGCCGGTCTTCCTCGTCGATCGGCGGATGCCGAATTCGACGGGGGCGCGGCGGCGATGTGGCTCGCTCTCGCTCACGTGCTGCTCCCCTCGATTGGACCCGGTGCGCGCCCTCCTATGGTCGCGGCCGCTCTGGCGCAACCACGCCGCGGCCCCTAAATCGCGCGCCTTCGATCGCTTTCATCCGGAGCATAATCATGGCCGACGCCGACCGCCTGACCCTTACCCTTTCGACCGGCGGCGACGTCGTCATCAAGCTTCGGCCCGACCTCGCGCCCGGCCACGTCGAGCGCATCACCGAGCTCGCCAACAGCGGCTTTTACGACGGCGTCGTGTTCCACCGCGTGATCCCCGGCTTCATGGCCCAGGGCGGCGACCCGACCGGCACCGGCACGAGCGGATCGCGACCTGCCCAACCTCAAGGCCGAATTCTCGCAGCGAGCCGCACGTCCGCGGCGTCGCCTCGATGGCGCGCACGCCCGATCCCGACAGCGCCAACAGCCAGTTCTTCATCGTGCTTCGACGACGCGCCGCTTCCTCGACAACCAGTACACCGTCTGGGGCGAGGTCGAGAGCGGCATGGAACATGTCGACGCGCTGCCCGTCGGCGAGCCGCCGCGCGAGCCGGGCAAGATCGTCAAGGCGACGGTGTCCTGAGGCGATTGAAGAAAGTCGCGCTCGTCACCGGCGCGTCGGCCGGGCTCGGCGTCGAGTTCGCGCGCCAGCTGTCGAAGCGCGGCCACCGGCTGGTGCTCGCCGCGCGGCGCAAGGAGCGGCTCGACGAGCTCGCCGAAGGAGCTCGGCAATGCGCGCGCGGTCGCGATCGACCTGTCGAAGGCGGACGCCGCGGCCAAGCTGATGGCCGACCTCGAGGCCAACGGCGAGACAGGTCGACCTGCTGGTCAACAATGCCGGCTTCGGCCTGATCGGCCGCTTCGCCGAGCTCGACGCCAAGCGCGAGCGGCAGATGATCGACCTCAACGTCGGCACGCTGACCGACCTCTGCCGCGCGGTCGCGCCCGGCATGATCGAGCGCAAGTCGGGCGCGATCCTCAACGTCGCCTCGACCGCCGCCTTCCAGCCGGGCCCGAAGATGGCGGTCTATTTCGCGACCAAGGCCTTCGTCCTGTCGCTGAGCGAAGCGCTGCACGAGGAGCTGAAGCCGCACGGCATCAAGGTCACCTGCCTGTGCCCCGGCCCGACCCGCACCGAGTTCGGCGAGGTCGCCGGCTTCGGCGGCAACGGCCTGTTCGACCGGGTCGCGATGGAACGCGCCGAGGTCGTCGAGGCCGGGCTTCGACGGGCTCGACAGGAACCAGTGCGGTGGTCGTTCCCGGCTCGATGAACAAGATCGGCGCGGCGAGCACGCGCTTCGCGCCGCGCTCGGTCGTTCGCAAAATCGCCGGGGCGATCAAATATTGAACCAGCAATTGAAACCGCGCGGCGCATGCCGCCGTTGCGCATACGGCATGAAGCGGGAGCGAGGAGACAGAATGCCTGAAGCCGACACGATCGACCGCGTGAAGTCGCGCAAGGTGCAGGTCGCGAGCCTGCCGCCCGCCGACAGCGGCCGCGGCTTCGCCCGGCTTGCCCGACAAGCTGATGGACGAGCTCGGCCTCACCGAAGGCGACGTGATCGAGATCGTCGGCAAGCGCTCGACCGCGGCGCGCGCGATCCGCCCCTATGGCGAGGACGAAGGCATCGACATCATCCGCCTCGACGGCCTGCAGCGCGCCAATGCCGGCGTCGGCTCGGGCGATTTCGTCGAGGTCCGCAAGGCCGAGTCGAAGCCGGCGACGCGCGTCGTGTTCGCGCCGGCGCAGCCCAACGTCCGGCTGCAGGGATCGGCCGACGCGCTGCAAGCGCACCTTCGCCGGCCGGCCGCTGGTCGAGGGCGACACCGTCGCCACCACCGGCCACCAGCGGATCAACGCCGACATGCCCGACCACATCCGGCAGATGCTCAACGCGCCGGCCTTCGCGCTGCAGGAGCTGCGGCTGGTCGTCGTCGTCGACGGCGCCCAAGGGCATCGTCCACATCGACGCCAAGACCGCGGTCGAGCTGCTGCCCGAATATACCGCGAAGGACGGCCAGCGCCGCGCCGACGTCACCTATGACGACCTCGGCGGAATGCGCGACACGATCGACGCGCTGCGCGAGATGGTCGAGCTGCCGCTGCGCCATCCCGAGCTGTTCCAGCGCCTCGGCGTCGATCCGCCCAAGGGCGTCCTGCTCCACGGCCCGCCCGGCACCGGCAAGACCCTGCTCGCCCGCGCCGTCGCCAACGAAAGCGCGGCGAAATTCTTCCACATCGCCGGCCCCGAGATCATGGGCTCGGCCTATGGCGAGAGCGAGCGGCGGCTGCGCGAGATTTTCGAGCAGGCCGCGCAGAGCGCGCGCCGTCGATCATCTTCATCGACGAGATCGATTCGATCGCGCCCAAGCGCGGCCAGGTCACCGGCGAGGCCGAGAAGCGGCTCGTCGCCCAGCTGCTGACCCTGCTCGACGGGATCGAGCCGCGCCAGAACACCGTCGTCATCGCCGCGACCAACCGGCCCGAAGCGCTCGACGAGGCGCTTCGCCGCCCCGGCCGCTTCGACCGCGAGATCGTCGTCGGCGTCCCCGACGAGCCCGGCCGCCGCGAGATCCTCGGCATCCACACCCGCGGCATGCCGCTCGGCGCCGGACGTCAACCTCGACGACCTCGCGCGGCGCACCTACGGCTTCGTCGGCGCCGACCTTGCCGCGCTGACCCGCGAAGCCGCGCTCGAGGCGGTGCGGCGGATCATGCCCAAGCTCAACCTCGCCGAGGAGACCATCCCGACCGAGATCCTCGACGCGCTGTCGGTCGAGCTCCGCGACTTCGACAATGCGCTGAAGCGCGTCCAGCCCTCGGCGATGCGCGAAGTGATGGTCGAGGCGCCGACAGATCCGCTGGGACGACATCGGCGGGCTCGACGAGGCGCGCGACCGGCTGCGCGAGGGCGTCGAGCTGCCGCTTGAAGCATCCCGAGGCGTTCCGCCGGCTCGGCATCCGGCCGGCCAAGGGCTTCCTGCTCTACGGCCCGCCGGGCACCGGCAAGACCCTGCTGGCCAAGGCCGCGGCGCGCGAGAGCGAAGCGAATTTCATCGCCACCAAATCGTCCGACCTGCTGAGCAAATGGTACGGCGAGAGCGAGCAGCAGATCGCGCGGCTGTTCAACCGCGCGCGCCAGGTCGCGCCGACGATCATCTTCATCGACGAGCTCGACAGCCTGGTCCCGGCGCGCGGCGGCGGGCTCGGCGAGCCGCAGGTCACCGAGCGCGTGGTCAACACCATCCTGTCCGAGATGGACGGGCTCGAGGAGCTGCAGAACGTGGTCGTCATCGGCGCCACCAACCGGCCGACGCTGATCGACCCGGCGCTGCTTCGCCCCGGCCGCTTCGACGAGCTGATCTACGTCGGCACGCCCGATACCGCCGGGCGGCGGCGGATCCTCGCCATCCACACCCGCAACATGCCGCTGGCCAAGGACGTCGACCTCGAATCGCTGGCGCAAGCGGACCGACCGCTTCACCGGCGCCGACCTCGAGGACCTGGTGCGCCGCGCCGGCCTGACCGCGCTTCGCCGCGGGCTCGACGCGGTCAAGGTCACGATGGCCGACTTCGAGGTCGCGCTGGCCGAGACCCGCGCTTCGGTCACGCCCGAAATGCTCGAGGAATATGACCGCATCCAGGAGACGCTGAAGAGCGAGGCGACGCGGCCGATGGGCGGCATCGGCTTCGTCCTTCCGGGCATGCTTCGGCCGAAAGCCGGGCGGAAAGGAATAACGTCGCTTCGTCGCGCGGACGCGCAACCTGCGTGTTCGTCGCGGATTTGAGCTTGCCAACACGCAATCGATTTGCCACGGGTTCGCCCCTTCCCGGGGGCCAGACGGAGAACAGATGCCGATTTCGACCGCGCGCACGCTGAAGGGCTCGCGCCGCCTCAATCGCCGACACGACCGCCGCGGGGCCAGCCCCCAATGGCAGTTCCTGCGCGGCTTCCTCAAGCATCCGGTGATGGTCGGCTCGATCATTCCGTCGAGCCGCGTGCTGATCGACAAGATGCTTCGCCCGGTCGACTGGGACAATACGAAGCTGTTCGTCGAATATGGTCCGGGCGTCGGCACATTCACGCGGCCGATCCTCGAACATTTGCGCGAAGACGCGACGCTGCTGACGATCGACACCAATCCGGACTTCACCAAATATTTGAAGGAAGCGATCGACGATCCGCGCCTGGTCACGGTGACCGGATCGGCCGCCGACGTCGAAAAGATCCTGACCGACCGCGGCTTCGACAAGGCCGATTACGTGCTGTCGGGCCTGCCCTTCTCGACCCTTCCGCCGGGCGTCGGCGACGCCATCGGCGAAGCGACCGCCAAGGTCATCCGCCCGGGCGGCGCCTTCCTCGTCTACCAGTTCAGCCCCAAGGTCCGCGACTTCATCGCTCCGCATTTCGACCGGATCGAGCGCGGGTTCGAATGGATCAACGTGCCGCCGGCGATGCTGTTCTGGGCCTGGAAGGGCGAAGCCAAGGACTAACGCTCCGGGCGGAAATTCAGCCGCCGGGTCACGCGTATAATCGGCGATGTTCACCAGGAAGTGCGACACCGCCCATTTGACCCGGCGAAACAGCGTTGCGCGGCGCTTGTGCACCTCGAGCGTGATCGCGCGGCAATCGGCCAGCTCGCGTTCGACATAGCCCCGCATCGCATCGGCAAAACCCGCGTCCTCGATCCGCAGCATCAGCTCCAGGTTGATGTAGAAGCTGCGGTAATCGAAGTTGGACGAGCCGATGTGGACGACGTCGTCGATCACCGCGAGCTTGGTGTGGAGCTTGGCCGGCTGATATTCGAACAGCTCGACCTGGCGCCGCAATAGCCGGCTGTAGGTGTGGCGGGCGGCGGCGATGGTCGCATTATTGTCCGACTTGGCGGCGTTGATGATCCGCGCGCTGGCCGCGCCGGCGCGACCCGGCCGATGCGCCGGAGCATGGCGCCCGGCGGCGCGAAATAAGCGAAGATCATGATCGACCCGTTTGGCCTTCTTGAGGTCGCGGCCGATGCTCCGCCACCAGCTGTTGCGCAGGCTCAACGGGCCGCTGAATTTCCACTGCAGCGGCCCGCGCCATTCGCTTTGCACGCCGATCATCCGGCGCAGCGACTTGAGCGTCGATTTCTTCCGCCGCGACCAGCGGAACAGCCGAATCGAAATAGCGCGCCGGCGACCGCGACCTCGGGCCCTTCGATGCGCAGCCACAGGTCGCGCCAGCGGCCAGGGTCCTCGTCGCTCAGATAGCTGTTGTCGATATTGGCGCCGCCGATGATCGCCGCGCGGTCGTCGGCGGTGATCAGCTTCTGGTGGTTGCGCAGCAAATAGCGGCGGCCCCAGCTCGGGTTGAACACGCAATAATCGCCGCCGGCTTCGGCGAGGTCGGCGAAGAAGCGCGGCGGCGCGTCCGACCCGAAGCCGTCGATCAGCAGCTTGACCGTCGACCCCGCGCCGGGCCGCGGCGAGCAAGGCGTCGTGGACCACGCCGCCGGCATGGTCGGGGTTGAACATGTACATCAGCATCTTGATGCTGCTCGTCGCGCCGGTGATCAGCGCCAGCAGCGCATGCAGCCGGTCCTCGCCGCGTTCGATCACTTCGATCTGGTTGCCGGCGATCTCCGCGCGGATCGGGGGGCGGGTCGCGGAAGCGGGAGAAGCATCGGCCATTCGACCGCTTTTGTTGACTTTTCGGCCCCCCGCAAGCTATTGGCCCCGGCTTTCCGGCACCCCATATAACCGGACACCCCCACTCCACCGGAGCATCGAATGGCGCGCGTTACCGTTGAAGATTGCGTAGACAAGATCCCCAACAGGTTCGACCTGGTCCTGATGGCGGCTCAGCGCGCGCGCCAGATTTCGGGCGGCGCCGACCTCACCATCGACCGCGACCGCGACAAGAACCCGGTCGTCGCGCTGCGCGAGATCGCCGACGAGACCGTGAAGCCCAAGGAGCTCAACGAATCGATCGTCACCAACCTGCAGAAGGTTCGGGTCGACGAAGAGGACGAGACCGAGGAGCTGGCGTCGATCAGCGAAGCGGCCGAGGCGCTGCGCCTGACCGCCGCCGCCCCGCCGCGTCCGACTCCGTCCGGCGGCGACTACGAATAAGCCGTCATAACCGCTCGTCATTGCGAGCGGAGAGAAGCAATCCAGCCAAGCAATTCAGAAAATGGATTGCTTCGTCGCCCTGCTCCTCGCAATGACGGAATGATGGTTCCCCTTTCGTTCGCAGGCGAAACATTCTTCGCGACGGCCTCCGGCGCGCTCTTCTGGCGCCGCCGGAAGGCGCTGCTCGTCGCCGATCTGCACCTCGAAAAAGCGAGCTGGTTCGCGCGGCTCGGGCAGTTCCTCCCGCCCTATGATTCGCACGCGACGCTGACCGCGCTCGCCGCCGACGTCGACACGACCGGCGCGGCGCGCCTCTATTGCCTCGGCGACAGCTTCCACGACCGCTTCGGCTGCGACCGCCTGCCGGCCAGTGCCCGAGAGCTTCTGACCGGCCTGACCGAGCGTCTCGACTGGGTGTGGATCGTCGGCAACCACGACCCCGGCTTCTCCGACCATTGCGGCGGACGGATCGAGGAAGAGGTTGTGGCCGACGGCATCGTGCTTCGTCACGAAGCGGTCCGCGGCGATCCTCGCCCCGAAATTTCGGGTCACTTTCACCCCAAGCTCCGGCTCAACATGAAGGGCCGCCACGTTTCGCGCCGCTGCTTCGTCGCTTCGCCGGCCAAGCTCATCATGCCGGCGTTCGGGTCGCTGACCGGCGGGCTCGACGCCCATCATCCGCAGATTCTCGGCTCGGTCGGCAATGGTGCGGCGGCGCTGGTCCCGGTCTCGGACCGCCTGTTGCGCTTCCCGCTCGCCGCCTAGCTCTGCACCACCTCGATCGCCATCGCCCCGGTCGGCGACAGCAGCAGCCGCGCGGTCGCTCGCCGGCGCTTGCCGAAGGTCGCGGCCTGGAGCTCGTTGCGGGCGGCGTGGCGGTCGAACTTGAAGCCCTGGGCTTCGGCCGCGTCCTTGAGCCGGTCGAGATGCTGGTCGAGGTCGGCGATCCCGTCATCGGGATCGAACTGCATCACTTCCTGAAGATCGTGCCCCATTCCTCGCCATGCTTCGCGGCTCGCGGAGGATTGCGCAACCCCCTGCCTCGGTTAAGCTTGGCGCCATGAGCTTTGCCATCCTCCTGGCCGTCGCGGTCGCCGCGGCTCCGCCCCCGCCGATCGATCCCAGGGTCCAGGCGCGGATCGACCGCATTCTCAAGGCGACGCCGCTGATCGACGGCCACAACGACATCGCCGAGCTGCTGCGCGAAAATTACGGCGGCCGTACCGAGAAGCTGGCGAGCGGCACTGAGGCCTGGCAGCCCAAGCCATTGATGACCGACATGGCGCGACTTCGCGCCGGGCGCGTCGGCGGGCAATTCTGGTCGGTCTTCATCCCCGCCGACGTCCAGGGCGACCGCGCGATCCGCGACACGCTCGAAGAAATCGACATCGTCAAGCGCATGATCGCCGCCTACCCGCACGACCTCGAGCAGGCGTTCACCGCCGACGACGTGGTCCGCATTCACAAGGCCGGGAAAGTCGCATCGATGATCGGCGTCGAGGGCGGCCACCAGATGGCGCACAGCTTCGCCGCGCTCCGCCAATATTATGCGCTCGGCGCGCGCTACATGACTCTGACCCACTTCAAGACCACCGATTGGGCCGATTCCGCCACCGATGTGCCGCAGCACGACGGGCTGACCGCTTATGGGGAAAGCGTCGTCCGCGAGATGAACCGGATCGGCATGCTGGTCGATCTCAGCCACGTCAGCGAAGCGACGATGATGGACGCGCTGGACACATCCAAGGCGCCGGTGATTTTCTCCCATTCCAGCGCCAAGGCGATCGACGGCCACCCGCGCAATGTCAGTGACGCGGTGCTTGCGCGCGTGGCGAGAAACGGCGGCGTGGTGATGGTCAATTTCGCGCCCGACTATGTCAACGAAGCCATCTGGAAATGGTCGGCCGACCGCGATGCCGAGAAAGCGCGGATCGTCCGGCTGAACACCGGCCATGCCGCAGGCGGACATCGACGCCGCCCTCGCCACCTGGCTGGCGGCGCATCCCGAGCCGGTGGCGACCGTCGCGCAGGTCGCCGACCATATCGATCATATCGCCCAGTGTCGCCGGCCACGACCATGTCGGGATCGGCGGCGACCTCGACGGCATTCCCGACACGCCCACCGGGCTGACGGGTGTGCAGGACTACCCCAATTTGTTCGCCGAGCTGATCCGCCGCGGCTGGTCCGACGCCGACCTCGCCAGGCTTGCCGGCGGCAATATCCTGCGCGTGATGCGCCAGGCCGAAGCCGTGTCCAAAGCGATGGCCGGAGAACCCCCCGCCGCCGACAAGCTGACGCCCGACTATCAATGAGTGAACCCCCGCAGGGTCTTTCAAGATGAGCGCGGCAGAGCCGCCGCTCCGGGCGGCGATCATCCCGGTGACTCCGCTCCAGCAGAATTGCTCGCTCGATCTGGTGCACCGCCACCAATCGCGCCGCCTTCGTCGATCCCGGCGGCGACCTCGGCAAGCTCAAGGCCGCCGCCGAGCAGGCCAAGGTCACCGTCGAGAAAATCCTGCTGACCCACGGCCATATCGACCATTGCGGCTTCGCCGGCGCCTTCGCCGAGCAGCTCGGCGTGCCGATCGAGGGCCCGCACGAAGCCGACCGCTTCTGGATCGACCGCCTCGGCGAGGATGGCCCGCGCTTTGGCGTCCCCGGCCAGCCGTTCGAGCCGGACCGCTGGCTGGGCGACGGCGACACGGTCAGCGTCGGCGAGCTCACCCTAAGCGTTCGCCACTGCCCCGGCCACACGCCCGGCCACGTCGTCTTCCACCACGAGCCGTCAAAGCTGGCGCTGGTCGGCGATGTCCTGTTCAAGGGCTCGATCGGGCGCTGGGATTTTCCCCTGGGCAATCACCAGCAGCTGATCGATTCCATCACCCAGCGCCTGTGGCCGATGGGCGATGAGACCGCCTTCGTCCCCGGCCACGGGCCGATGTCGACCTTCGGCCACGAACGCGCCACCAACCCCCTGGTTGGCGATGCCGTGCTCGCCGCGGCCTGACTTGCAACCCTAGCCCCATTCGCTATAGGAGCGGCGGTTCGCGACGATCCGGCCGCCGCCCGTGGGCAATCCCCAAAGGAACCCCACAGTGATGAGGCGCAGATCGTCGCAATTTTTATTGATGTTAAAGGTGCCGCATGGCTGTCCCCAAGAGAAAAACCTCGCCGTCGAAGCGGAACATGCGCCGCAGCCATCATGCGCTGAAGGCGACCACGTTCCAGGAATGCCCGAACTGCGGCGAATTGAAGCTGCCGCACAACATGTGCGCGGCCTGCGGCCATTATAACGGCCGCGAAATCAACGCCCCCGAGGGCTGAACCGGCTGAGCGGGCCATGACCGACGGCCCACGCATCGCTATCGACGCCATGGGCGGTGACACCGGCCCGGTGGCGATGATTGCCGGCGCGTCGCGCGCGCTGCGCGAAGACCCGACCCTGCGCTTCGCCTTTTACGGCGACGAAGACCTTGGTTGGCGAAGAGGTCGCGCGCCACCGCAACCTCAAGGCCAAGGGCGAAATCATCCATTCGCCCGAAGCGATCGCCGCCAGCGAGAAGCCGACGCAAGCCATCCGCCGCGCCCGCACCACCTCGATGGGCATGGCGATCAACGCGGTGAAGGAGCTCAAAGCCGACGCGGCAGTATCGGGCGGCAACACCGGCGCGATGATGGCCATGTCCAAGCTGGCGCTGCGCACCATGCCGGGGATCGACCGCCCGGCCCTCGCCGCGCTCCTGCCGACGCTTGGCAAGAATGACGTCATCATGCTCGACCTCGGCGCCAACACCGAGTGCGACGCCCAGAACCTGGTGCAGTTCGCGGTGATGGGATCGGCTTACTCGCGCTGCGTCCTCGGCCTCGCCGAGCCGCGGGTGAAGCTGCTCAACATCGGCACCGAGGAATTGAAGGGCACCGACGAGCTGAAGGATGCCGCCGCGCTGCTGCGCGAGGCGCATTATCTGCCGTTCCGCTTCGACGGCTTCACCGAAGGCGACCAATTGTCGCGCGGCGAAGTCGACGTCGTCGTCACGGACGGTTTCTCCGGCAACATCGCCTTGAAGACCGCGGAAGGGACCGCGCGGTTCGTCACCGACCTGCTGCGTCGCGCCTTCAAAAGCTCGTTCCGGTCGAAGGCCGGCTTCGCGCTGTCGCGTCCGGCGCTCAACCTGCTGCAGGTCCACCTCGACCCCAACAATCACAATGGCGCGGTCTTCCTCGGCCTCAACGGGCTGGTGGTGAAGAGCCACGGCGGCGCCAATGCCAAGGGCGTCGCCAACGCCGTGCATGTCGCCGCCAGCATGGTCCGCAACGACATCACCCGGAAGATCGGCGACGACCTCGACAATTTCCGCGCCCACGCCTTCGCCAACGAAGCTGCGCAATGACGCGCTCGGTGGTCCTTGGCGTGGGCAGCGCCCTGCCGAAGCGCATGGTCACCAACGAGGAACTGGCCAAGACCGTCGACACCAACGACGAGTGGATCGTCGAACGCACTGGAATCCGCGCCCGCTATGTCGCCGGCGACGGCGAGACCACCGCGACCCTCGCGACCGAAGCGGCTCGCCGCGCGCTCGAGCATGCCGGCGTCGACGCGACCGACATCGGCCTGATCGTCCTCGCCACCGCAACTCCCGACCAGACCTTCCCGTCATCGGCGACCAAGGTCCAGGCGGCGCTCGGCATCAACGATTGCGTGGCGTTCGACGTGCACGCCGTCTGCACCGGCTTTCTCTATGCGCTGTCGGTCGCCAATTCGATGCTGCGTTCGGGCAGCGCCACCAAGGCGCTGGTGATCGGCGCCGAGACCTTCAGCCGGATCCTCGACTGGGAAGATCGCGCCACCTGCGTGCTGTTCGGCGACGGCGCCGGCGCCCTGGTGCTGGGCGCCGAGGAGGGCGAGCGCGGCATCCTCGCGACCCGGCTCCATGCCGACGGCCGCCACAACGATTTGCTGTTCGTCGACGGTGGCCCCTCGACCACGGGCACGGTCGGCAAGCTGCGCATGAAAGGCCGCGAGGTATTTCGCCACGCGGTGGTCAATCTCGCCGATGTGTTGAACGAGGTGCTCGACGCCGCGGGGCTCACCTCCGCGGACGTCGACTGGGTCGTCCCGCACCAGGCCAATGCGCGCATCCTCGATGCCACCGCGCGGAAGCTCGGCCTGCCGCCGGAGAAGGTCGTCGTCACCGTCGACCGTCACGCCAACACCTCCGCGGCCTCGGTTCCGCTGGCGTTCGACACGGCCGTCAAGGACGGCCGAATCCAGCGCGGCGACCTGATCGTACTTGAAGCGATGGGCGGGGGCTTTACATGGGGCGCGGCAGCGCTCAGGTATTGAAAAATTTGGAGTTTCAGGCAATTGTCGAATTGCCGACATCGCGGAATTCCGTTACGAAGGCGTATTGAAGGCGGCGGGGGCACGCCGTTCCAAAGCGGGAGAAGACAATGGCCGATCTCGGGATCGCGCGGCTCAATAATGACGCCGACACCAACGGCACGCTGACCAGGGCCGACCTCGCCGATGTTGTTCATCGCCGGCTTGGCCTGTCACGCGCCAAATCGGCGGGGGTCGTCGAGCGCGTTCTCCATCATATGTGCCATGCCCTGTCCGAGGGCGCGAACGTGAAGATCTCCGGCTTCGGCACCTTTATCCTGCGCGACAAGGGCCAGCGCGTCGGCCGCAATCCCAAGACCGGCATCGAAGTGCCGATCGCGCCGCGCCGCGTCATGACCTTCCGCGCCAGCCAGATCATGCGCGACCGGATCGCGAAGGACTGACCTTGTTGGCAGCCGGACAAAAAGATCCCGGCGCACTTCTGACGATTGGCGAGCTGTCGCAGGAGCTGGGCGTCGCTCAGCACATCCTGCGTTATTGGGAAACCAAGTTCCCGCAATTGCGGCCGATGCAGCGCGCCGGCAATCGCCGCTATTACCGCCCCGACGATGTCGAGCTGGCGCACCGCATCCACCGCCTGCTGACCGAAGAAGGCTATACCGTGCGCGGCGTGCAGAAACTTCTGCGCGACAAGGCCACTGCCGAGCTTCCGCCAGCGCCGGAAGCGCCGACGACCGCCACTGCCGCGCCTTCGTTCGAGCAGCCGCGCCGAAACCTCGACCTCGACCGGCTGCTGGCGCTGCGCAACCGCCTCGCCGACGCGCTCACTCGTTAGGGCTCGCCCGGCAAAATCAGGTCGACAAGGTCGGCGCCCGCGCGTTCCGCGGCTGACCAGCTTTGCATTTCGAGGATCGCCACACCGGCCGTCGGCAGACCCGCGGTAACGCGTGCTCGCAAGCCATGCGCATCATCGCGCGCGAGATCGGCGACGAGCCGTTCAAGCCCGGGATTGTGCCCCACGAGGAGCAGCGACGAGACATTGCCAGGCGTCGTTCGAATGTGGTCGAGCAAGGATCGCTCGGTCGCCAGGTAGAGTTCTTCCGCGAATCGAATCGCCAGCGGACCATAGGTTTCGGCCACGCCGGCGAGCGTCTCGCGGACTCGCAACGCCGTGCTCGCCAGCACGAGATCGAAGGTGAGCCTCCGCGCCTTGAACGCCTGGCCAACGCCCCGCGCTTCCTGCCACCCGCGCGGGCTGAGCGGCCGCTCGAAATCGTGACCACCGGGCAAAGCCGGACTCGCCTCGGCATGCCGGAGGATCGTCAGGCGCTTCATAAATCCTCCCCGGAACGGGGAGGGAAACCAGCGAAGCTGGTGGAGGGGTCGGCCGCTCCGTTCGACCCCTCCGTCAGTCCTTCGGACTGCCACCTCCCCGTTCCGGGGAGGATTTGCGCCACGCGCGCGATGGCAACATCGAGCGGCACGCGGCGGATCGGCACGCCCGGCGGGAACGCCCTGAGCAACCGCGACGGGAAGGCGGCCGACAGCACCACGAACACGCCACAATCGCCCTGCCGCCGAATCAGCCGGCCGAACGCCTGCGCCAGCCGCGCCCGGACCACGCGATCGTCATAGGCGCTGCCGCCTCCGGCCATGCGCCGCGCGGCGTGAAGGACCGTCGGCCGCGCCCACGGCACCCGCTCCATCACCACCAGCCGTAGCGATTCGCCGGGCACGTCGACCCCGTCGCGCAAGGCGTCGGTGCCGAGCAGCGACGCACGCGGATCGTCGCGAAAAATGTCGACCAGCGTGCCCGCGTCGATCGGATCGACATGCTGGGCGAGTAGCGGCAAGCCCCCACGCGCCAGGCGGTCGGCGATGCGGGCATGCACCGCCTTCAAGCGCTGGATCGCGGTGAACAGGCCGAGCGTGCCGCCCTGCGCCGCCTCGATCAGCCGCGCATAAGCACCCGCCAGCGCCGCCGTGTCGCCCTGCTTGACGTCGGTCACGATCAGCACTTCGGAACAGCCGGCATAATCGAACGGACTCTCGGCCTCGAACAGGATCGCCGGCACCGGCAAATGCAGCGCGCCGGTGCGCGCTTCCGCCGCGCTCCAATCCTCGCCGCCGCGCAGCGTCGCCGAGGTGACCAGCACGCCGTCGGCGGGCGCGATCACCGCGGCTGCGAGCGGCTTGGTCGGGTCGAGCCAGCGGCGATGAATCGCGACATCGATCTCGCGCCCGTCAATTCGCTCGACTGCCAGCCAGTCGACGAACTCGGGGTCGGCCTCGCCGCCGATTCGCGCCAGCAGCGCGATCCACGCCGCCAGCGTCTCGCGCCGCCAGGCGAGTCCGCGGATGGCGCCGTCGACCCGCGCCCGCGCCTGCGCGTCGAGCCAGTCCGGCGCATCCTCGATCACCGCTTCCAGCCGCCGCGCCAGCGCCGACAGCGGCTTGTGCAGCGCTTCCAGCGCCTGCGTCGCCGCCGCGGCCGCCGACACCAATGCGCCGTCGGGCTCGGCCAGCTCGGTCTCAAGCCCGTAGCCCGCTTCCTGCGCCTTGGCCCGCGCATAGACTGTGCCCCGCACCTCCTGCAGCAGCGCCTCGATCGGCCCGAATGGGTCGCCCTCGACCAGCCGCTGCAGCCAGCCGTCCGAAGGCAGCGCGCGCGCCGCCTCGATCGCCGAGTCGAGCGCGCGATTGCCCTCCTCGTCATAGGAGGCGACGTCCATCAGCCGCGCCGCCAGCCCGCGCCGCCGGCCGCGCGAGCGCCCTTCCGGCCCGACGATCCAGCGCCGCATCTCGATCGCTTCCTGCCCGCCGAACGCCACCGCGAAGGTCGAATCGGCGGCGTCGAACAGATGATGGCCCTCGTCGAACAGGATCCTCCCCGGCGCGTCCTCGCGGGCGCGGGCGGCGTTGACCATCACCAAAGCGTGATTGGCGATGACGATGTCGGCCTCGCGGCTCGCCCGCTCCGCCCGCTCGATGAAACAGCGGCGATAATGCGGGCAGCCGGCGTAAACGCACTCGCCGCGCCGGTCGGTCAAGGCCGCGGCACCCGCCCGGCGGAACAGGCTCGGCAGCCAGCCGGGCAAGTCGCCGCCAACCATGTCGCCGTCCTTACTGTATGCCGCCCAGCGCCCGACCAGTTGCGCGAGGATCGCCGCGCGTCCCGCGAACGCGCCCTGAAGCGCATCTTCGAGATTGAGCAGGCACAGATAGTTTTCCCGGCCCTTGCGGACGACGATCTTCTCCGCCCGCTCCTTCGGGATCGGCGAACAATTTGTGGCCCTCGCCGTCGAGCTGCCGCTGCAGCGCCTTGGTGAAGGTCGACACCCACACCGCGCCGCCGGCCTGCTCGGCCCACAGCGAGGCCGGTGCGAGATAGGCGAGCGTCTTGCCGATGCCCGTCCCGGCCTCGGCCAGCAGCAGGTTCGGCGCGCCTTTCGCATGCTTGGGCGCGAACACTTGGGTGATTGCTTCGGCCATTGCTCGCTGGCCCGCGCGAGCTTCGGCGCGGCCGGTCAGCCGGTCGAGCCTCAGCGCCGCCTCGGCGGGATCGACCGCCACCGTGCGCGGCGGCGGCCGGTCGGCGGCTTCGTCCCATTGCTTGAGCCGTGAGAACAGCATGCGCTCGCCTTGCTCGGGCCGTTCGAGCCGGGCGCCGACGATCGCCGCCCACCCCCAGCCGAGGCGGTGCAGCGTGGCATTGGACGTCCAAGCGCCCTCGCGCTCGGGCCAATCGGGATCGTCGAACACCGCCAGCAACCGCTCGGCGATGGCGCGCAACGCGCCGGCCGCCTCGGCCTCGCCGCCCGGCGGCTCGAGTCCGACCGTCCGGCTGAGCCCCGCCACGGTCGGCACCGCGAACCGCGCCGGATGGATGAAGGCGAACAATTCGAGCAGGTCGAGCCCGCTCAGATCGGGATAGCCGAGCCGCTGCCCGACCAGCGGCGCATTAAGGATGATGTGCGGCGTTTCCGCGGCGCGGGCGATGGCCTCGCCCCGGCTCGCCTCGCGCATGTCGCCATGCCCGTCCGCCAGCCAGATCCCCGCATGGGTTGCGTGCAGCGCGGGAAGGGGCAAAGGAGCGGCCATTCCGCGACCCTGCCGTCACGAGAACAGAAGAGCAACGAGTTTGGACCCCGACGACCTTCGTTCCGCCGCAATGGCTTCCAAGGCCTGGCCCTATGAGGAAGCGCGCAAGCTTCTCAAGCGCTGGCCGGATGGCAAGCCCGCCGGCGATCCGGTGATCTTCGAAACCGGCTACGGCCCGTCGGGCCTGCCGCATATCGGCACCTGGAACGAGGTCGCGCGCACGACCTTCGTGCGCCAGGCCTATGCCGAGCTGACCGGCGGCGCGCCGACCCGGCTGATCGCGTTCAGCGACGACATGGACGGGCTGCGCAAGGTGCCCGACAACATTCCCAATGCCGACTTGCTGACGGAAAACCTGGGCAGGCCGCTGACCAAAATCCCCGATCCGTTCGGCACGCATGGAAGTTTCGCAGAGCACAACAATTCGATGCTTCGAACCTTTCTCGACCGATTCGGGTTCGACTACGAGTTCCTGTCGGCGACCGACTGCTACACCATCCGGCCGGTTCGACGAAGTGATCCGCAAGGTGCTTCTCGGCTGGGACGCGATCATGGGCGTGATGCTGCCGACGCTGCGCGAGGACCGCCGCAAGACCTATTCGCCGCTGCTGCCGATTTCGCCGGCCAGCGGCCGCGTGCTCCAAGTGCCGGTCGAAGTGATCGACGCCGAGGCCGGCCTGATCGCGTTCGACGACGAGGACGGCACCCGCGTCCACCAGTCCGCGTTCGGCGGCCTCGGCAAGCTGCAGTGGAAGGTCGACTGGGCGGCGCGCTGGGTCGCGCTCGGGGTCGATTATGAAATGGCCGGCAAGGATCTGATCGACAGCGTCACCCAGTCGGCCAAGATCGCGCGCATCCTTGGGCATCGCCCGCCCGAAGGCTTCAATTACGAGATGTTCCTCGACGAAAAGGGCGAGAAAATCTCCAAGTCGAAGGGCAACGGCCTCAGCCTCGAGGAATGGCTGCGCTACGGCATCGGAGCCGAGCCTCGCCTTCTACATCTACCGCGAGCCCGAAGCGCGCCAAGAGCCTGCACATCGGCGTCATCCCGCGCGCGGTCGACGAATATTGGCAGTTCCGCGGCAATTACCCGAACCAGCCGATCGAGCAGAAGCTCGGCAATCCGGTCCACCACATCCACGCCGGCAAGGTGCCGGGCGAGACGCTGCCGCTGACCTACGGCCTGCTGCTCAACCTCGTCAGCCTGCCGGGCGTCGCCGACAAGGACACCGCCTGGCGGTTCGTCCAGCGCTACGCGCCCGGCACGTCGCCCGAAAGCGATCCCGAGCTCGACGAGCTGATCGGCCTCGCGGTCAATTACGCGCGCGATTTCGTCGTGCCCGAGCTGAAGCGCCGCGCGCCGACCGACGATGGAGGCCGAGGCATTGCGCGATCTCGACGCCGAGCTTGCCAAGCTGCCCGGCGACGCGTCCGCCGAGGACATCCAGACCCAGGTGTTCGAGGTCGGCAAGCGCCATCCGTTCGAAAGCCTGCGCAGCTGGTTCCAGGCGCTGTACGAAACCCTGCTCGGCTCCAGCCAGGGCCCGCGCATGGGCAGCTTCATCGCCCTTTACGGCATCGACAACAGCCGCAAGCTGATCGCCGAGGCGCTGGCCTCGGCCTAGCCGCGAATCCGCGTGCCGCGCCGGCCGTGCTTTGGCGGCGGCCCGACCTTCGCCTGCGCGATCCAGCGGTCGATCTTGTCTTCGAGGATCGACAGCGGCAGCGCGCCGCTGTTCAGCACCTGGGCGTGGAAGTCGCGGATGTCGAACCTGGTCGCCGAGCTCGGCCTCGGCCTTGCGGCGCAGCCGCTGGATGGTCAGCGCCCCGATCTTGTAGGCGGTCGCCTGGCCGGGAATGGCGATGTAGCGCTCGACCTCGGCGGTGGCGTCGGTCCGGCCCATGCCGGAATTGGCGAGCATGTAATCGATCGCCTGCTCGCGGGTCCAACCCTTGGTGTGGATGCCGGTGTCGACCACCAGCCGCATCGCGCGCAGCATCTCGTCGTTGAGCGTCCCGAAGCGCTGATAGGGGTCCTTGTAGAGCCCCATGTCGTAGCCGAGCGTCTCGGCATAGAGCGCCCAGCCTTCGACGAAGGCGGTGTTGCCGCCGAACCGCATGAACGCCGGAAGCGCCGCATTCTCCTGCGCCAGGCTGATCTGGAAATGGTGCCCCGGCTCGCCTTCGTGGAGGAACAAGGTGGTCATCGTCCCAGGTGCTGCGCGACGGCAGGTCGTAGGCATTGAAATAGAAGGTGCCGGGCCGCGAGCCGTCGGGCGTGCCCGGCGTCATAGGCCGCCGCCGCTTCGAACTTCTCGCGGAACGGCGGATAGGGCAGGATCACGAGCTGGGTCTTGGGCAGCTTCGAGAAATATTGCGGCACCTTGGCGTCGACCGCCGTCTTCAGCCGGTAATAATCGAACAGCACCTGGTCCCGGCTCTTCGGCTGGAACTTGGGATCGGTGCGCATGGTAGTCGAAGAAAGTGTGGAGGTCGCCGCTTGAAGCCGATCTCCTTCTGTACCTTCGACGAACTCGCGCGGTGATCCGCGCGACTTCGTTGAGGCCGAGCGCGTGGATCTCCTCGGGCGTCAGCGCGGTCGTCGTCGTCGACTGGACCAGGTAGCGGTAATAGCTTGTCGCCGCCCTTCATGTACATCAGCCCGGCGCCGTCGCGCGCCTTCGGCAGATATTCGTTGTCGAGGAAGTCGCGCATCCGCCTCAGCGCCGGATAGACGTCGCCGCTGATCGAGTCGCGATAGGCGCGGGTCAGCCGCGCCCGGTCGGCGGCGCCGATGCTCTTCGGGGAAGACCCGGATCGGCGTCCAATAAGGCGAGTTTTCGGGCTTCAGCTTGAGCTGGTCGTCGAGCTGCTCGATCATGTTGCGGACGGTCAGCCTGGTATCGACCACGCCCTCCGCCATGCCCTTGCGCCATTGCGCGATCGCGGTGTCGACATTGGTCGCGAAGTCGTTGTTGCGGCGAAGCCCGTCCTCATAATCCGCGACGGTGGCGAAGCGCCCGCCGCTCTGCCCGCTGGCGATGGTCGGAAAGTCGTTATGAAGGCCGTAGAAATGGTTCATCGGGAAGGCTTCGACGAGCCGCAAAATGTCGGGCTGAAGACCGCGCAGCGTGTCCCGCGTGGTATAATCGAACACGTCGTAGGCGAGCCGGTCGGTCGGGCTCAGCCGGTCGCGCGGGATGGCGCCAAGCGCGGCGAGGTCCTGCTCGGCGGCGGCTTTCTCGGCCTGGAAATGGGCGCTCGCTGAACAGGTCGCCGAGGCCGTGCGCGAAGCGCAGCTCGCCGCGGTACAGCGCCTGCAGCGGGTTGCGCCGGAGGAAGGCTTCGTCGCTGTCCTTGAACAGCTTGAACAGCCGGTCATGCGCGCTTTGCTGGGCCGGCGGCGGCGGCCGGCGCGGAGCGGGCGCGGCTGCTGGGCGCCCGCCGGCATGGCGAACGCGAGCAGCAGCGCACATCCGCTCAGGCGGCCGGCAAGCAGCAGCAAGGAAAATAGCACCCCCGATGGTCACGTCGCCACAGCGGCTAAATAGCGAAAAGGGGCGCCGCAGCAATGCCGCAACGCCCCTTCGATCAACGTTGTGACGGTCTCTACCAGAAGAAGTCGTAGATCACGTCGACCACCTGGCCGCTCCACGTGTCGACGAGCATCGCGTCGTCATAGTAGCGGACCCAGCGCGTGCCCGGAGGCGCATACGGCAGGCGATAATTCCACGGATCGTTGATCCAGAAGTTGCTGCCGTAATAGCTCGGCCACAGGCGCCAGCCGATATCGTAGCGCTGATAACCCCAGCCGAACGGATCATAGTAGAAGCCGAGGTGGAACAGCGACCGGTGGCGGTTGCGATAATTGTGCCAGTCGTAGCGGTGGTCGTTGCGCCAGTGGGTGCTCCACTGACGGCGACGGGCTGTGACGCCGCGTCGTCGGCGCGGGCGGCTGCGTTCCAACCTGCGGCGTGTGGCTCACGATCGGCGGGCGCGTGTTCATGACCGGCGGGACGCGATTCTGCTCGACGCAGGTCCTGGCGCTGCTCACGGAGGTCCTGGCGCTGTTCGCGCAGATCCTGGCGGCCTTCGCGCACGTCGCGGATCTGGCTCTGGCGCAGCTGCTGTTGCTGAACCCGGTTGTCGCGAACCTGCTGGCGCTGCTCGAAGCGCCCGGCATAATTGTCGGGAGCTTGAGGAGCCTGCTGGCGAACGAACCGGTTCGATTGCGGCGCGAAATTCGGCGCCGATTGGCGGTCGTTCGAGCGCGGCGCCGACTGCCGCTCTGGACGCGCCGGACGCGAATCCTCGCGTGCCGACTGGCGTTCCGACCGCGCCTGCTGGCGCTCGGCCTTGGTCGGCCGCTGGTCGGAGTTATTATCCTGGGCGAGGGCCGGGCTTGCGGCCACGGTCGCCAGGAGCAGGGAAAGGAAAACCTTACGCATGACTTTGACCTTTCAAGTTCATCGTTGGCCGTGAAATTGCGCCTCGCCAGCTTAGCGGCGGCTTAATGGTTTCGGAGCCGTATGTTCATCTTTGTAAATTGGGCTCGGGCGGTTGCTGCGACGGCTGCGGAGTGGGCTTTGCAGCCGTTTGCGCTGCGCGGGCGATCGCCTTGCGGATACGCGGGTAAGCGCCGCAGCGGCACAGGTTCGGAAGCGCCGCGATCTGATCGTCGCTCGGGCTCGGACTCGCCTTGAGCAGCGCGGCAATGGCCATGATGAACCCCGGCTCGCAATAGCCGCACATCGTCACCTGCTCGGCCAGCCACGCCTGCTGCACCGGGTGCGAGCCGTCGCCCGACAGTCCCTCGATGGTGACCACGTCGGCGCCTTCGAGCGTGCCGATCGCCGTCGTGCAGCTCAATGCCGCGCGGCCGTCGATCATCACCGTGCACGCCCCGCAATCCCCGCTGTCGCAGCCGTATTTGGTGCCGGTGAGGTTGGACGCGTCGCGCAGCGCCCACAGCAAGGGCGTCGCGGGATCGAGCTTGTACAAGGTCGGTTCGCCGTTGAGCGTGAGACGGGTCATGGCAGCAGGCTAGCGAGGACCAATTCGACCGTCACCCTGGAATTGGAGATGACCGCAGGACAACTTGTTTCAGGGTCCATTTTGATGAAGGCTGCACGTGCTTCAGCAATGAATGCTGAATCAAGTTCTGCATGACGGGAGAATTGATGCCGCGCGTTCCAACCAGCCTCGGATTGTCGATCGGCTACGACGAAGCCGGCGACGGCGAGCGCATGCCGATCGTCTTCCTCCACGGCGTCGGCTCGGACCGCACCGTCTGGCATCCGCAGCTCGAGCATTTCGCGGACGAGCGGCGCGCGGTCGCGTTCGACTATCCCGGCTATGGCGAGAGCGAGCCGGCGCCCGAAGGCACGTCCCGTGACGATTATGCCGCCGCGATCCTGTCGGCGATGAAGGCGCTTGGCATCGATCGCGCGCATGTCTGCGGCCTGTCGCTGGGCGGCGTGGTGGCCATCGCCATGGCCCATGCCGATCCCGAAGCCTGCGCGTCGCTGGTCCTCGCCGATACGTTCGCGGCTCATCCGGACGGCCAGGGAATTTACGACCGCTCGATCGCGGCGAGCAGCGACCTCCGCGCGCTTGCCGAAGGGCGGGTCGACGTGCTCATCGCCCAGCCCGCCGACCCGGCGGTGCGGCGCGAAGTCGTCGAGACGATGGCCCGCATCGACCCCGCCGCTTATCGCATCGGCGCGCAGGCGGTGTGGCTCGCCGAACAGCGCGCGCGGGCCGAGGCGATTCGCGCGCCCACCCTCGTCGTCTGCGGTACCGAGGACCGGGTTACGCCGCCGCGCGCTGTCGAGCGAGCTCGCGCGACCTGATCCCCGGGGCCCGCTACGAGCCGATCGAGCGCGCCGGGCACCTCGGCAACCTCGAGCGGCCGGACGAATTCAACACTCTGGTCGGCGCTTTCGTCCGCGGGGTGGATTCGCGCGCCTGACCGCCGCCGACTACTTGCCCCGCATCGCCGCGCCGACTTCCGCCGTCTTGGCCTTTTTGAGGATTCCGCAATTGCGGATGCGCTCGACCGTCCGCTCGAACTCGAGCAGGCCGACGCCCGCCTTCTTTACCTTCGGTCCAAGGTCCTTTTCGATCCGGTCCGCGCCGGCCGCGCTGCACTGGCCGCCGAGCATGCTCGGCAAGCGGCTGCCGAAGAAAATGCCGTTGCCGCTGGCCAGCTTGTCGTAATTGGCGAAGATCCAATTGGCCGTATAGGCGCTGGTCTTGTCGTTGCCGACCAGCCCGCCAACCAGGCCGAGGCGATCGTAGCTGCGCATGCGCTTGTCCGACAGGTTCAGCAGGTACGCCGCGGTCGCCACCGTGCCGGTCTGCGTTGCCGCACCCAGGGCGGCCTGGCGCACCGACGGGTCTTCGCTGGACAGCCCCATCTCGACCAGCTTCTTGGCCATCGGCAGGCCGCCGTCCTGCGCCGCGACCATCAGTCCAGCGCCGAGGTAGCCCGGATCGAGCGCCTTGCGTGTCGCCGGCGATGTAGCGCGCGGCGGCGGCCTTGAGCTTGGCGCGTACCGCCGCATCCTTGGCCTGCCCGCCGACCAGCGCGACCAGTTGCTGGCGCAATTGCTGCTGCTCCGGCGTGTCGGCGTGATGCGCGCCGAAGGACGGGTCGAACCCGATCGCCTTCAGCCGCGGGCCGTAGATCGAATCGATCAGCTTGCGGTACGCGGGCATTGCCGCCGCCGGGCACCATGCCCCGCGCAGCGAGTCCCGACAGCCGCTGGCCGGGATCGACGCTTGCGGTCGAGCTCGGGTTGGCGGCCATCGCCCTGGCCTCCGTCGACCAGCAGCGAAGCCGGCGCGCGCCCGGCGCGGAAGCTGGCCCACAGGCTGTCGGTGGTGGCGATCGCCTCGCCCGGCTGCAGCGCCGCCGAATCGGCGATCAGCGCGTTCCAGTCCGCCGTCGGCATGTCGAAGCGATAGTAGCCGGTGCCGCCGACGTTGGGCACGAGCGCGCCATTGCCCGGCGCATCGAACGCGGTCTCCGCCTTGTCGAGCAGCATGCAATTCTTGGCCTCGCCCGAGCGGATGCAGAACGGAATCGTCCAGCTCTGCGCCGGCGGCCTGCGTGCCGAGGAAGGCGTAGCGCGATTGCGTCGCGACCAGCCTTCGATCCGTCGCGGCGCAGGCTGACCAGCGGCACGCCCGGCTGGTCGACGAAGCTCTTGAACGCCGCCAGAACTTCGGCGTCCTTGGCGGCGTCCGCGATCGACTGGAAGAATTGCTCCGACGTCGCATTGCCGTAGGCGTGGCGCTTGAGGTGAAGCCGCACGCCCTCCTTGAACTTCTCGTCGCCGAGGTAAGCGGCGATCATCGCCACCACCTGGCCGCCCTTGCCGTAAGTGATGTTGTCGAACGCCGAATCGATTTCGCTATTGTCGTTGATCGGCTGGTGGATCGGGCGGCCGACCAGCAGCGCGTCGGTGTTCATCGCGCTGAAGCCCTCGTCGAGCGCGCCGACGCCGATCTTCAGCTCGGGCCGCCACTCGTTGCCGATGCGATAGCCCATCCAGTTGGCGAAGCTTTCGTTGAGCCAGATGTCGTCCCACCAGGCCGGCGTGACGAGGTCGCCGAACCATTGGTGCGACAGCTCGTGCGCGACGACCATGCCGAAGGTCTGCTTGTCGCCGGTGGTCGCGCCGGGGGCGAGGAAGATGATGCTCGTCGCCGTAGGTATCGGCGCCGGCATTCTCCATCGCGCCGGGCATGATCGGCGTGCCGATCTGGTCGAGCTTGGGGAACGGGAACGGCTCGCCGAAATAGTTTTCGAGCAGCGAGACGATGCGCGGCGTTTCCGCCATCACATAGTCCATCTTGTCCTTCTGCGCCTGGGTCGCGACCGCGCCATAGGGCATCGGCGCCGAGCGCTGCGGAGTCGGCGCGATCATGCCCGTCTTGCGGTCGAACGGGCCGGTGTCGAACGCGACGAGGTAGGTCGGCAGCGGCTTGGTCGGCATCAGCTGGTGCTTTTCCATGCCGTCGGCGGTCTTGGTCACCGACACCACCGGCGCGTTGCCGACCACGAGCAGGCCGGGGTGGGTCGTCACCGATACCGTGAACGGAGTCTTGAAGCCGGGCTCGTCGAAGCCGGGGAAAGCGGCGCGCGCGTCGATGCTCTCGAACTGCGTCCAGCTGTACCATTGGTCGGCGACCTTGACGTGGAACAGGCCCGACGCGCTGTCGCCGAACGCGCCCGCTGTAATCGAACACCAGGGTCGCCTTGCCGGCCGGCAGCGGCTGGGCGAAATCGAGCCGCGCGGTGCCGGACTTGTCGACCTGGACGAACGTCGCCGGGCACGGCCTGCCCGCCGACCATCGCGACCGCTCGCTTCACGTCGAGGTCGCGGCCGTGGAGGTAGAGCGACCGCGTCGCCTGCTTCAGCGTGACGTCGATTTCGTCGTGGCCGGAGAAGCGGTCGCTCTCGGGCAGGATGGTCAAATCGAGCCGGTAGGCGGTCGGCGCGGCGACGTCGGGCAGCTTGCCCTTGGGCGCATTGGCGTCGGCGGTGATCGGCGTGTCCGCCAACGCCGGAGCGGCGGCGGCGGTCGACAGAAGCATGGCGAGAGCGAGTGAAACGGCGCGCATGAAATCCCCCAAAGGAATGAGTCGGCAGGAGTGTTAGCCAAGTAATACAGTTGCGGCAAGGGGGACTTTGCCCTGTCCTATTGCCGCGATGCTGTGCCATGCTGCGCCGATGCAGCTTGATCGGCAAGCGCTGAGCTTCGCGTCGTCGGCCTCTCCCCGCGTACGCGCGCGCCTGCGCGCGCGTGTCGCTGCCAACTTTGCCAACTTCGGTGGGCTTGCGCGGTGAGGATCGCGTGCGTCGGCGCGGGCCCGGCCGGCCTCTATTTCGCCATCTCGATGAAGCTGCGCGATCCGAGCCACGAGATCGAGATTTTCGAGCGCAACCCGCGCGGCGTGACGTTCGGCTGGGGCGTGGTCTTCTCCGATCTCACCGTCGACAACATCGGCAGGAACGATCCCGTTTCCGCGAAAACCATCACCGCCGAGTTCGCGCATTGGGATGACATCGACGTCCACTTCCGGGGGACAACGATCACCTCCGGCGGCCACGGCTTCATCGGCATCGGCCGCAAGCGCCTGCTCGACATCCTGGTCGATCGCGCCACGGAGCTAGGCGTCGCGCTTCACTTCGAGTCCGAGTGCGATCCGACGGACGCCAAGTGGCGCGACTACGATCTCGTCATCGCCTCCGACGGCGCCAACTCGCGCTTCCGCGACGCTCATGCCGACGCGTTCGGAGTGGACGTCGACGTGCGCGCCAACAAGTTCGTGTGGCTCGGCACGTCGAAAGTGTTCGACGCCTTCACATTCGCGTTCGAAGAAACCGAGCACGGCTGGATCTGGGCCCACGCCTATCGCTTCGCGCCCGACGCCTCGACCTTCATCGTCGAATGCAGCGAGGAAACGTGGCGAGGCTTCGGCTTCGACACGATGTCGCAGGACGACAGCATTGCCGCCTGCGAGCGCATCTTCGCCAAATATCTCGACGGCCATCCGCTCCAATCCAACGCCTCGCACCTCGTTGGCTCCGCCGCCTGGCTGAACTTCAAGCGCATCAAGTGCGAGCGCTGGTCGAGCGGCAATGTCATCCTGCTCGGCGATGCCGCGCACACCGCCCATTTCTCGATCGGCTCGGGGACCAAGCTCGCGCTCGAAGACGCGATCAAGCTCGCCGAGGTCCTCAACCGCGACGGCCTTGGCCTCGCCGCCGCGCTCGACGAATATGTCGCCGAGCGGAACCTCGAAGTCCTCAAGCTCCAGAACAGCGCCCGCAACTCGACCGAATGGTTCGAGACGCTGGAGCGCTACACCCATTTCGAGCCGCTCCAGTTCGCTTATTCCCTCCTCACCCGCTCGCAGCGCATCAGCCACGAGAATTTGCGCCTGCGCGACCGCGAATGGCTGGAGACGGTCGAGCGGTGGTTCTGGGAGCGCGCCACCGAAGGCCGCTCGAACAAGACGGCGCCGCCGATGTTCGCGCCGTTCAAGCTGCGCGAAATGACGCTCGAAAACCGTGTCACCGTCTCGCCCATGGCGATGTATTCGGCGGTCGACGGCGTCCCCAACGACTTCCACTTCGTCCATTACGGCGAGCGCGCGATGGGCGGCGCCGGGCTGCTGTTCACCGAGATGACGTGCGTCTCACCCGAAGGCCGGATCACCCCCGGCTGCACCGGCCTGTGGAACGGCGAGCAGCTCGCCGCGTGGAAGCGCATCGTCGATTTCGTCCACGCCAATTCCAAGGCCAGGATCGCGCTCCAGCTCGGCCATTCGGGAAGCAAGGGCTCAACCCGCATCGGCTGGGAAGGCTATGACGTCCCGCTAGACGATGGCAATTGGCCGGTGATGGGGCCGAGCGACGTGCCGTGGTCGCCCGCCAACCAGTCGCCGACCCCGATGACTCGAGCCGACATGGACCAGGTCCGCGACCAGTTCGTTGCCTCGGTGGGGATGGGGATTGAGGCCGGCTTCGACATGGTCGAGCTGCACGCCGCGCACGGTTATCTCCTGTCCGCCTTCCTCACTCCGCTGCAAAACCACCGTACGGACGAATATGGCGGCAGCCTGGACAACCGCCTGCGATTCCCGCTCGAAGTGTTCGCGGCGATGCGCGCCGTGTGGCCGTCGGACAAGCCGATGTCCGTGCGCATTTCGGCCAACGACTGGGCGGGCGCGGAAGGCGTCACCCCGGCGGAAGCGGTGCTGATCGGCGAAGCCTTCGCCCGCGAAGGCGCGGACCTCATCGACGTCTCGGCGGGCCAGACCTGGGAGGGCGCGCAGCCGGTTTACGGCCGCATGTTCCAGACTCCGTTCAGCGACCGCATCCGCAACGAAGCGCGGCTCGCGACCATGGCGGTCGGCGCCATCACCGAGCCAGACCACGCCAATTCGATTCTCGCCGCCGGCCGCGCCGATCTGGTCGCGCTGGCACGGCCGCACCTCGTCGATCCCTTCTGGACCCTGCGCGCCGCCGCCCAGCTCGATTACCGCGATGTCCATTGCCCGCCACAATATCTCAACGGCCTCGCCCAGCTCGCCCGCAATTTGAAACGCGAGGCCGAAGCCGCCGCGGCGCTGCGAGTGTGACCTCAGGCGCCGGTGACCGGCTCCGCCCACTCGCGTGCTTTTTCGGCCGCGTTCAGCTCGCGGATCAGGGCGTCGACGCTGCGCGTCAGCTCGGCGAGGAAGGTGATTTCGTGGCGCGCGCCGCGATAGCTTTCGGCCATCAGGATCGCGTCGATCAGGATCGGCACGACCAGCGCCTCGGGATCGTCGATCCCCTCCAGCCCGCGCAACTTGGCCAGCGCCTTGCGCCGCGCCGCGACCGGGTCCGCCATCGCTTCGGTGCGGCCGATGAACCAGCTCATTCGAATATCCTCCCTCGAGCAAGGAAGGATACGCGCGCCCCGGCGAAGGGGAAGTTCCGGCAGTCGCGCAGCGGACTCGGTTCGTCGTTACCCGAGAGTGAACATCGTCCGCCGCGCGGTGCCGAGCGCTTAGTCGGGATTGCGCCCTTCGGCCTTGTTCTCGAGGACCTTGCCGGTCCGGCCATCGACGCCGACTTCGAACGTCTTGCCGTGGCTGCGGATGTCGAACGAATAGCGCAGGCCGGTCCCGCCGCTCTCCTTTTCGAGCTCCTGGTCGGTGATCTTGCCCGGGCGCGCGGCCAGCGCTGTGGCCCGCGCCTGCTTCAACGAGACCTTGGTCAGCGGCAAAAGGTTGGCCCCAGCGAAGCCGTGAGGCGCGGCGGCGGCGGCGGCAGTGGCGCCGAGCGAAGCGGCGATGGCGAGCGAGATGATTTTGCGCATATTGGACTCCTGAAAGGCAAGAATGCCTTGGGCATCAGTGCGTTGACCGGTCTTGCGGGCGGATGAACCTAGCTCCCCGGTTTCATGAATTCGGTGACAGGTTGGAACAGCCGATGGCCGTAGTTATTCCCCGCGCCACCAGGGAAGGAATGCAATGACCGACCGCGAAGCAAGGCTGGAAGCGCTGTCCAAGGTCCCGGCGGTCACGCTCGGCTTCTGGATCATCAAGATCCTCGCCACCACGCTCGGCGAGACCGGCGGCGACACGGTGACGATGACCTGGCTCGGCGAGACCACCGCTCATCCGGTGCCCAACGGCTATCTCATCGGCACCGCGATTTTCGGCGTGTTGCTGATCGCCTTGGTGTGGGCCCAGATCCGGGCCAGGCGCTTCAACCCGTGGCTCTACTGGGCGACCATCGTCGCTTCGACCACCTGCGGCACGACGCTCGCCGACTTCGCCGACCGCTCGCTTGGTGTCGGCTATCCGGGCGGGTCGCTGATTCTGCTCGCCTGCGTGATGATCTCGCTGTTCGCGTGGAAGCGGACGCTCGGCACCATCGACGTTAACAGCGTGTCGACGCCGCGCGCCGAGACCTTTTACTGGGTCACCATCACCTTCTCGCAGACGCTCGGCACCGCGCTCGGCGACTGGATCGCCGATGCCGGACTTGGATATTCGGGCGGCGCGTTGGTGTTCGGCGCCGCGCTGGCGGTCCTCGCCATCCTCTATTTCGCGACCCGCATTAGCCACGTCGCCTTGTTCTGGGCGGCGTTCATCCTCACCCGCCCGCTCGGGGCGACGGTCGGCGACTTCCTCGACAAGCCGGTCGCCAAGGGCGGGCTGGAACTCAGCCGGCCGATCGCATCGGCGGTGCTGGCCGCCGTCATCATCGCGTTGATTATGGTCCTGCCGCAGCGGCCCGGAGGCCATCCCGGCCACGATCCAAGCTAGCGCGGCGCTGCTTGGCGTTTGTCCGAAGGCGGCGCGATCTCCGGCCAGCCATTCTTCCACACGATGCGGTCGATCAGCATCACCCGGCGCGTGTTGAGTTCGTCACTTGGCTGGGTGCGCGGGCGGAGCGCGTCGACGGCATGATAGACCATCCAGTCCTGCCCGGCCTTGTCGGTGACAACCGAATTGTGCCCTGGCGCGATCCAGCGCCAGCTCTTTTCAAGGATGATCGAGTGCTGCTTGCCGGTTGCCCGTTGGAGCGTCTGGAACGGCCCGGTGGCGCGCCGCGAGCGCGCGACCATCACGGCGTAATTCGCCTTCGGCCCGCAGCAATTATCGCCCGAGTAGAACAGAAAATAATAGCCGCCGTGGCGAACCACCCACGAACCCTCGACGAGCACGGGGAAGGCGCCCTTGGTCGGGTTCGGCCAGACCAGATCCCTGGGGCGGCTGCCGCGAGCGAAGGACATGCCGTCGGGCGCGAGTTGCTGAACCTTGAGCGGCTCGAACCCGGACCCCCAGTAAAGCAGATGCTTGCCCGTCGCCGGGTCGCGGAACGCCATCGGGTCGATGTTGACGAAGCCCGCACCGCACAGCAGCGGACGGCCGACGTCGACGAACGGACCCGCCGCACTGGCCGCGGTGGCGACGCCGAGGCACAGCCCGTGGCGCTCGTCCGAATTGTCGGGCTTGGCCGAATAATACATGACCCAGCGCTTGCCCACGTGCTCGACGTGCGGCGCCCAGAAATCCTGCGTGGTTGCCGCCCAGCGTGGCTTCGCCGGCAGCGCGTCTCCGCCGTAGCGCCAATGCACCAGGTCAGTCGAACGGGCGAGCTGGATGTTGATCCATTTGCCGTCCCGCTGCGTCTGCGTCGCGTAAGCATAATAGCCGCCCGGCACGCGGATCACCGTCGGATCGGGAAAGTCCGCGTCGAGCACGGGATTGGCGAAGCTCGCATCCTGCAGCGGACGAGCCAGCGGCGCCGTCGAACTCCCGAGGGCGGCGAGAGCAAGGATCAGCAACAGCCTACGCATCGCGCGGACTATAAGTGGACGGCCCGCCCGGCGGAAGGGTAGGAACGTCGAGGTTCGCCAGGATCATAAGGAGGCGCCGGTGGCATTTCGCGCTTTAGGGAAAATCGTCGCGGCTTTGAGCCTGTGCGCATCGGGCATGGCTGCCGCCGATCCGTCCTTCGTGCCGGTGTTCCGGGAGGATTTCCCCGACGCCTTCGTCCTTCTCCATAACGGCCGATTCATCGCTTATGCGACCAACAACGGCCCCAATGTCCCGATGGCCACCTCGACCGACCTGGTGCACTGGAGCTTCGTCGCCGGCCCAGACGGCAAGAAACGCGACGCGCTGCCGCGGCTTGGCAGCTGGGCGAAAACTGGCTTCACCTGGGCGCCCGAAGTCCTCGAGCTCGGCGGCAAATACCTGCTTTATTACACCGCCAGCGACAGCCGGAAGAATATGCAGTGCGTCGGCGTGGCCGTCGCCGCCGATCCGCTCGGGCCGTTCGTCGACGAGCGGGGCGAGCCGCTCCTCTGCCAGACCGCGCTCGGCGGGACGATCGACGCCAGCCCGTTCCGCGACGCCGACGGCAAGCTTTATTTGTACTTCAAGAATGACGGCAACCGCGTCCACGCCCGCACCTCCTTGTGGGGACAGCCGCTGGCGCCTGACGGATTGGCGGTCGTCGGGCAGCCGGCCGAGCTGTTGAAGGACGACCAGCGCTGGGAAGACCGGGTCGTCGAGGCGCCGACCATGGTCAAATCGCCATCCGGCTATGAGCTGTTCTTTTCGGGCGGCTTTTTCGGCTGGAATCCGGACGAAGGCCGCCTGTCGCCCTACGCCATGGGCTACGCCAGCTGCACCGGCCCGCTCGGCCCGTGCACCGCCGCCAAGGACAATCCGATCCTCCACAGCTTTTCCGAACGCGAGGCGGGCTGCCTTAGCGGGCCCGGACACCAGAGCATTTTCAAGGTCGGCGCCCGCACCTTCATGAGCTTCCACGCGTGGCAGGCGACGAGCAGCTGCCGCAAGCAGGACGACCGCCGCCAGCTCTACATCGCGCCGATCTTCTGGAAGGACGGCAAACCGCAGATTGCCCCCAGCCTGCGCTAGGCCACGGGCTCCGCGGCGCAAGCCTGGTCAATGAACTCGGCGTGCGCCGGCATATGTTCGGCCATCTGGCGATAGCTCAGCCGCATCTTGTCGAGCGCTTCGCTGACGAAGGCCGGATCGATCGCTTCCGCCGCGGGCTCGGCCTCGCTCGGCACAATGCCCTGGCCAAGCAGCACCGCGACCCAGCTCGGCGTCCCGAACAGTTCACAGCCTTCGCGGAAGATGCGGCCCTTGGCGCGCCACAGCTCGATCTTCGACGCGAGGGTGTCGGGCACATCCATCGTCCGGCAATAATCCCAGAAGGCTGAATCGCTGCGCCGCGTCGCCTTGTAATGGAGGATGATGAAGTCGCGGATGTCTTCGCTGATGTCGCGCACTTGGCGATTATATTCGTCGCGCTCGGCGGGGTTGAAGCGGCGGTCGGGGAACAGCGCGAGCAGCCTGCGCGATGCCCATCTGGACGAGGTGGATGCTGGTCGATTCGAGCGGCTCGATGAACCCGCTGGCGAGCCCGAGCGAGACGACATTGGCCTTCCACGCGAGACTGCGGCGGCCGGCCGTGAACGACAAATGGCGCGGCTGGCCGAGCGGCTCGGCTTCGAGGTTGGCGAGCAGCTGATCCTCAGCCGCCTGCCGCTCCATGTGCGCGCTCGAATAGACCAGGCCATTGCCCATCCGGTGCTGCAGCGGGATGCGCCATTGCCAGCCGGCTTCGCGTGCGGTGGAGCGGGTGAACGGGTCGGGCGGCCCGGCGAGGCGGCTCGGAACCGCCACCGCGCGGTCGCACGGCAGCCAGCGGCTCCAGTCCTCGTAACCGCTCTCGAGCTTCTCCTCGATCAGCAGCCCGCGAAAGCCGGAGCAGTCGATGAACAAATCGCCGTCGATCGTGCGCGCCGTCCGCCAGCGTGACCGATTGGACGTGGCCGGTCTCGCCAGTCGAGCGCCACGTCGACGATCTTGCCTTCGGTGCGGCTGCACGCCGTTCGCTTCGGCATGCCGGCGCAGGAAGCGCGCGTAGAGGCTGGCGTCGAAGTGGAACGCATAAGCCAGCTGCGACAGCGGCAGCCGTGCGTCGGGCCCCGGTCGCGCAAAGCGCCCAAGCTCCGCCGCAGTGCCGCTCATCGACCATTCGCGGATGTCGGGCAGCGGCCGGCGCAGCGCTTCGCGCAGGTACAACTGGTGGAAGTGGACGCCGCGGAGGTTCTGCCCATGCTCCCCGAACGGATGGAAGTAGCGCTCGCCCTTGTCGCCCCAGTCGACGAACTCGATGCCGAGCTTGAACGTGCCCTGGCACGCGGCAAGGAACTCGTCCTCGTTGATGCCGAGCATCTGGTTGAAGGTGACGAGGTGCGGGATCGTCGCTTCGCCGACGCCGACGGTGCCGATCTCGTCGGATTCGATCAGCTCGATCTCGATCTCGATCGAGGCGGACGGCGAAAGCGGCGGCGGCCATCCATCCCGCGGTGCCTCCGCCGACAATGACGATTTTGCGGATGGCGTGCTCGTTCATCCGCGCATCCTGCACCGTGCCCCGCTCCAGACAAGCAGAAAGGCGGAGGCCGAAGCCCCCGCCTTTCCAATTTCCAACGGCTGCTTAGCCGCGTTCGCCTCGCTCCACCGGCGCCGGCGGCGGCGGCGGGGGTGGCGGCGGCGGCGGTGCCGGCTCGACCGCCGGCGGTGGCGGCGGAGGCGGCGGCAGCTCGACGGCGGGCGGCGGCGGCGGCGGCGCTTCGCGTCCCCAGCGGAAGCGGACGCCGGCCGACAGGATGCTCTTCCTCGTACCGCACGACCATCGGGAACTCGTCGACCGTCGTCGGCGCTCCGCCCGCGTGAGTTGACGCGAATGATGTCCGACTTGAACGGCTTCTTGAGGATGTTCGTCCAGTCGAAGAAGAAAGTCAGGTTCGGGGTGACAGTGTAGCTCGACGAGAAATCGAGCCGCGGCGCCGGGCGCCCATGCCCCTGCAGCGTGAAGCTGGTGCGGTTTCACCGTTGTATTCGGCCAGCCCGCCTTCGGGGTAAGGCGCCACGCCAGTTGTAGGTGAGACGGGGCGGAGAATGGCCGTTTCGTACATGCCGGTGACGTTCGCCGCCCACTTGGACACGTCTGAATCTGCAGTCGCCGGACGGTCGCATTAGGACCACCGGTCGGCGCCGCACAGGTCGTCGCCGATGCCGCACAGAAGAGCGTGTAGTCCGCCCTGGCGTCGATGTACGTGACATTCCTTCAACGCCGAACGAATGCAGCCAGCTCGGCGCGCCGTCGAAGTCGAAGAAGGTGCGGACCTGAGCTTCCATGCCGTCGATCATCGCGATTTGCCCGAGTTGACCGGGCCGCTAATCTCCGATCGGATATCCGGTGACAGGATCAGGATCGGGATAGGTGAAGATCTGGTTGACGACGAAGCCCGACATATCGCGATGGAAGCCGCTGATCGCGGCGAACCCAGTGCGCGAGAAATAATATTCAAGGCTCGCATCGAAGTTCGTCGACTCGAAGCGGGTTGAGGAACGGGATTGCCGCCGTTGCCGGTGCGTACGCAATGAGTTACCGTTGCGGATCGCAGCCAATGACTGGCGGGTCGAGCGCAAGGCGCGGGATTGAGCTGCTGGAAGGTCGGCCGCGTGCGAGTCCGCGTCGCCGCCAGCCGAAGCTGATCACGTCGCGCGCAAAGTGGACGTTGACGTTCGCGTTCGGCAGCCAGTCCGAATAGCCTCGCTTGATAATCGACGGGCGTGGCGACCGCCGGATTCCGGTAACCGAGAAGCCCTGGATGTTCTCGTCGGTGCGAACGCCGCGAAGGCCGACGATGCCGTCGACGCGTCGTCGCCGCCCAGGCCGAACTGGAAGTTCGCCTGGCCGTAACCTGCATACGACTTCTCGTTGATGTTGAACTTGCTCGTCGGATTGGGTGGCGGGATCGTTGGTGTCGGGCGCACGGCCGAGATCGACGTCGAACTGCCTGAGTTGCGAACATGTTGGCCCAAACGCTGTCGAAGCTCGGGCCGATCCAGGTCGGCGGGTCGGAGCGTGGCTGTCTCCACGGAATCCGGCCGGATAAAGCACGTAATCGAGCGGCACGGCACTGATCGGAATTCCGAGATCGCCGGCGTAAATGCGTAACGGTCGCCATACGTGATCCGAGGCGTTGCGGTCGACGTAGCGAACGCCCCACTGCAGCTTCGAAATCGCCGGCAGGCTGGCGGGCGTATATTCGAAGTCGAGCCGCGCCTGCCAGTCGTCCCCATGCGGAACGCTGGCGCGCTTCATAAGAAGCCGCGGTAATAGTAATTGGCGGATCGCTGAAATCGAGGCCGCTGATATTGAACGTCGGGCCGTAGCCGCCGGGCGCCCGTTATAGCAATCGATCGTATGATCGTGACGTCGGATTGAGCTGGAAGTCGACGCTTTCGACGTATACAGCTTGAACGTGCTGGTGGTGTGCGCGAGGTCGGCGCTGATGCGCAGCGGACCGGCATCGTAGCTGCCGCCGATGGCGAACTGATAGGTATTGGTCCGCCGCTTGGTCGCGCCCTGCGAAGCCCACGGGAACGATTGAGGTCGCCCTGGAACTGGCCGGACCGGTGCAGCAGGTACCGGGGTTTGACCGTGCCGCTGATGACGTGGCCCTGATCATCGACGTCGAGATTGTCGATAGCTGGCCGCGCCCCACAGCGGGAAGTGCATCCAGCGGTCCGACCAATCGTCGCGATAACCCTGCCACAGGCCTTCGGCATAAAGCTCGAGGTCGGGCGACGGACGCCATTGCAGCGCGCGCGTTGATCGACGGGCGCGTGCGTTCGCCCTCGTTATACTGAAGCTCGCGGAAAATCCGGCGAACGGCCGCCGCGGCGCCGCCGAGATTGCCGGCAATCCAGAAGCGATGGCGCCGGATCGAAATCGCGATAGTGCAGGCGCGTGTAGGAGAAATTGATCAGCGCGCCCATCTCGCCATCGCCGACCCGCCAGCGGTCGCTGATGAGCAAATTGGCATTGGGCGTCAGGTCGCGCGACTCGAGCGGATACAGGCCCCAGACCGAACCCGCGACTTCCAGGCCCTTGAAGTCGAACGGGCGGCGCGACCGGACATTGATTAGGCCGGCGATGCCCGGCTCGATCAGGTTCGCGGTCGAGGTCTTGAAGGCTTCGATCGCGGCAATCGCGCCCGACGGGAAATCCTGCAGCGCGACCGAGCGCGTTTCCGCGGTAAAGATCTCGCGGCTGTTGTAGGTCGTCGTGATAATAAGTTGTTGTCGAAACCGCGGAGGAGCACGCGGCCGGCTTCGCCGCGCGACCGTTCGACCATCGATGCCGGGAATGCGCGCCGCGGTATCCGACACGGTGATGTCCGGCAGCTTGCCGATATCCTCGGCGACGACCGCGTCGACCACCTGGACGCTGTTGCGCTTGATGTTGCGCGCCGACTGCAGCGCGCGCCTCAGGCCGGTGACGACGATGGCATTGTCGTCTGCGTCCCCGCCGCCGCCTCAGGGCTTTGCGGAGCGTCCGCATTCGGCTGCGGGTCGGCCGGGCTTTGCTGCGCGGTGGCGTTCGGATTTGGCGGCGTCACCTGGTCCTGCGCGTGCGCGGGTACGGCAATCATTGCTGCAGCGATTGCGGTCGTCGACCACAGGCTCATGGATGTGCGATTGGTCATAGCCGAGCTCCCCCTTAAACTCGCGCCGCTTCAGCGGCTTATGGCGAAAGTATGACGCGCCGTTGGAATCCCGACAAGAAGCAATCGGGCAACAGTGATCGAGATTAATTTTCGCGCTGTTGAACGGCGTCAGTCGAGCTGGCCGAGCAGGTCGTTGACCCGGCGCTCGGCATCGCGAAGGGCCTGGCCAACCGGCTTCTGGCCGATGTTCGACGCCGCCATTTCCTCGCCGACGATGCCCTCGATCGCATTCTGGCGCTGGACGTAGCTGGGCAGCGGGCGGCCAATGTCGGCCAGCGGGGCAATGTCGGCGCGGTGCGGCAGCGCGATGAATTTTGGATCGCTGAGGACCGCCTTGAACGCCGGGATATGGCCGGTGCGCGCCCAGTCGTAATTGTGCGCCGCCATGAACTTGAAGAAGCGCGCGATGGCGTCGCGTTGCTTGGCGCTCCGCTTGTGCGCCGGCACCACCCAGCTGTGCCCGCTGACATATTCGACATGGCTGCCGAACAACCGCGGATAGGGAAACACGGCATAGCTGTTGTAGAGCGGCCGCCCGGGCGTCTCCGCTTCCTTTTGGAATGATCCGATCATCCACGTCCCGGTCGGATAAATCCCGCCCTCGCCGTTGACGAAGGCGGCGATCGCCGCCGGCGTGTCCATGTTCTGCGTGCCTAGGTGCTCGGCGTTGATGGTGCGGAAAAATGCAGCGACCTTGAGGCCCGCGGGCGTGTTCAGGCGGATGTGCCGCGGATCCGGAAACAGCTTGGCGCCGAGCGCCATCATATAGGTATATTGGTTGCGCGCGGCGAAGGCCGGATCGCCGACGTTGCTTTGGATCAGATAGGGCTTGCCCGTGCGCTGCTGGAATTGCCGCGCCTGCTGCAGAAGCTCGTCTCCCGACGTGGGCAGCACCGGCTTGCCGCCGCGCATCAGCCCGGCCTTCGCGAACAAAGCGGTGTTGACGTGAAACAGGCCGCCATGCGTGTCCCACGGAAGGCCGTACGGATGGCCGTTGATGGTCACGCCCGCGCGCGCCGCGTCGGTGAAGTCCGCCTCGCTAATGCCAGCCTGCCGCAAGTAATTGTCGACCGGCTCGACCAGCCCCTTGGCGGCATAATCGGAGATGACGCCCTCATGCATCGTCACGAGGTCGGGCGGATCGCGCGCCGCCATTTGCGCGGTCAGCTGCGGATATCCCGGCCAGGCGACGACATTGACGTCGACGTGCAGGTCGGGATTTTCCGCATTGAAGCGGTCGACCATGGCGGTGATGATGCCGCACTCGCCCTCGGCCTTGGCGATGTCGATGCTGCCGCCATATTCGGCGCCGCACTCGCCGAAGAAACGCTGCAGATAGATGTGCGTCTTGCCGTCGCCCCGTGCGCAGCTGCCGAGCGCCAGGGCAAGCAACAGTGCGGCAATGACGCGCTTCATCGCACGGCCGTTCCGGCCATGGCGCGGACGATCTGTTTCTGGAAGATGATGTAAACGATGAAGATCGGGATCGACGCGAACACCGCCTGCGCCATCAGATAGCCAAGCCCGCTGGTCTGCGCGTAATTCATTTGCGCGGCGGCGAGGCCGACGGTCAGCGTGTACATGTCGCTGCGCGTGGCGCTGATCAGCGGCCACCAATAATCGTTCCACGCGCCGAGGAAGGTGAACACCGCGACCGTCGATTGCGCCGGGATCGTCAGCGGCAGGATGATCTTCCAGAAAATCGTCCAGCGTGACGCCCCGTCGAGCATCGCCGCTTCATCGAGCTCGCGCGGAATCCCGCGCATGTACGTCGTCATGAAGAACACGCTGAACGGCGCGATCAGGCCGGGCAGGATCAGCCCCGGATAGCTGTTGTGCAAATGCAGCCAGGCGAACAGTTGATGCTGCACCAGGATCACCGCCTGGCTTGGCACCGCGAGCCCGACGAGAACGATGATGTAGAGCGTCCGCCGGAACGGGAAATCGAGCCGCGCAAAGCCGTATCCGGCCAGGCTTGAAAGGATCAGCACCCCGGTCGTCTGACCGACCGCCACAATGGCGCTGTTGAGCAGCCAGCGCAGGGTCAGGCTGTTGCCGAAAATCGCCGCATAATTCTGCAGCGTGTACGGACCATGCAGCGCTGCTTCGCTGTGTCCGACCAGCTCGCTGTTGTTCTTGAGCGAAAGCAGCAGCGTCCACATCAACGGCGCAAGCATCATGGCGGCACCGATCAGCAGCCCGGCCCAGCCGATCGGCGTCAGCCGCCCGCGGCGCACATCACCGGCCATTTTGCGTCGCCCGCGCAGTCGCCCAATATTGCGTCAGCGTGACCGCGAGAATGAGCATGAACAGCATTTCGGCGGCGGCGCTGGCATAGCCCAGCTCCCACCGGCCGAACGCCGTTTCGAACAGGAACAGGACGGCGGTGCGCGAGGCACCGCTCGGGCCACCGGCCGTTAGCAATTGCGACTGGCCGAACAGCTGCAATTGCGCCGCGGTCTGCAGCATGACGACAAGCACGACAGTCCGCTTCAGCGACGGTAGCGTAATCCGCCAGAACGTCGTCCAGCGCCCGGCATTGTCGAGTGCCGCGGCCTCGTACATGTCGCCTGGAATCTGCTGCAGCCCCGCCAGGAACAGCAGCATCGGAAAACCGACCGACCACCAGATGGTCGTCAGCGCGAGCGCCGGAAGCACGAGATGTTCGTCGCTGAGGAACGGCAGCGGCGCCGCTCCCAGCCCCTTGGCGACATAGCCGAGCAGGCCCGCGTCCGGGGCCAGCATGAAGCGCCAGATCAGGGTGACGATGGTCACCGACAGCACCGCCGATGAGAAGAACACGCCGCGAAACACCGCCGCGCTTTTGCCGCCGCGGTTGAGCGCGATCGCGAGCAGCAGCGCGATGACCGTCAGCATCGGAACGATCATCAGCGTGACCGTGAAGGTGTTGATCAGCGACTGCCCGAACACCGCATCGTGGAGCAGGCGGTCGTAATTGCCGAAGCCGACGAAATGCGTTTGGCTGAACAGGTCGACGCGGTTGAGGCTGAGCCACATTCCGCGCAGCAGCGGGAAAATCAGGATGACGGAATAAAGCAGCATGAACGGCGCGACGAACAACAGGCCGCGCCAGTCCCGCTGGCTGGTCATGCGGTGGCCCGGTGGTGGGCGGCTCCGTCCGGCCCGAACAGATACGCGGCCGCGCCGTCGATGTTGAGCGGCACGTCGTCACCGATCTTCACCGCGCTGTCACCCTCGTCCTCGGCAACGATCGCCTGGCCATCGGCAAGCTGGGCGTAAATCAAGGTCCGTTCGCCAAGCCGTTCGACCAGCTCGACCTTGGCGTTGATTGCCCGCGCGCCGCGAACTGACGCGAACCGCTTCGGGCCTGCAGGCCAAGGCGCAGATCGGCCGGTCAGTCGCTTTCGCGGCACCCGCGTCTCGATAACGCTGCCGTTGCCAAGCTCGACGCTGGCGAACTCGCCCTCGCCATGCAGCTTGGCGGGCAGCAGGGTCATCGCCGGCGACCCCACGAACTGCGCCACGAACACGTTCGCGGGCCGGTTGTAGATTTCCATCGGCGGGCCGACCTGCTGGATCCGGCGGTCGTTGATGACGACGATGCGGTCGGCGAGCGTCATCGCTTCGGCCTGGTCGTGCGTGACCATGATCACCGCTGCGTCGACCTTCCGCCGCAGCTGCGCGAGCTCGACCCGCGTGCGCAGCCGCAGCGCGGCGTCGAGGTTGGACAGCGGCTCGTCGAGCAGGAACAGCTTGGGCTCCTTGACCAGCGCCCGGCCGATCGCAACGCGCTGGCGTTGCCCGCCCGACATCTCGTCCGGTTTGCGGTCGAGCAAGGGTTCGATTTCGAGCACTTGCGCAGCAGCCGAAATCCGCCGCTCGATCTCATCCTTCGCCACGCGCATGTTCCTGAGCCCGAAAGCCATGTTCTCGCGCACGCTCATGTGCGGGTAGAGCGCGTAATGCTGGAACACCATCGCGACGCCGCGTTCGCCCGGTGGCAGCGGGTCGATGCGCCGATCCTCCAGGAAGACCTCGCCGGCATCCGCCCGCTCCAGCCCGGCGATGATCCTGAGCAAGGTCGACTTGCCCGAGCCCGACGGGCCGAGGAAGGCGATGAATTCGCGCTTTTCGAGCTTGAGGTCGATGTCGTCGAGCACCGGCGTCGCGCCATATGCCTTGCGAACGCCAATGAGCTCCAGGCTCGTCACTGTACTCTCCCTCGAGGCCGCGCAATCTACATCGCCCGCGCCGCGCCGCAAGGCAGCCGGAGCGTTCGCCGCGCGGCATGCCCGGACCCGCCACCTAACCAAAGTGAAGCGTTCGCATCGTTCCGGTCCGTGCTAGAACCGTCCCGCGGCTTCGGCGGCGTGATGAGTCGAGCCGGCGTCAGCTCCGTTTCCATCGGGGGATGGCCATGGCCGACAATCAAGCCTCAGGCACGCAAGCGCCCGCCGCCGCTACGTCAACGGCATGGGAAAACCGCCCGATCGAGGAACTGCGCGCGCTCATCGGCCGCGGCCTGGCCGGCGGCGATGAAGTCGCGCTGGCCATCGCCGAGACCGAACGGCGGGCGCGCGCAAGCCATGTCGCCGACCTGCCGGCAAAGCCCGCAAGCCCCTACAGCGCGCCCAGCTTCCGCAGGCTGGTGATCGTCACCGCGGTGACCATTCTCGCCGCGCTCGCGATCGGCCTGTGGCTTGCCACTTGACGCCGGCGCGGCGTTCCTGAGACAATATAGGCGGAACCGAGCCGACGCCTTTGGGGGGCAACCGGCCGTGCAGTCATTACCCCGTTTCAATTTCGCGAAGGCCGAGGCCGTGGCCGCGCGCCTGGCGCAAGCGCGCGTGCCGCTGGCGCTTGGCCTGCTGAGCTCGGCCGGGCTCGCGCTCGCCATCGCGGCGGTGCTGCCATCGCTGACGTCGAACAATCGCGCGGTCGCCGCGGTGGTCCAGGCCCCGCTCCCGCCGATCCGCTACCTCGGCGCAGCCGCCGCCGCCCAGCCGGCCGCCGCGCCAGCCGACCCGGCCATCCGCCGCTTCACCGGCACCGTCGGCCCCGATTTGTCGAGCGCGCTCGCCGCGGCCGGAGTGCCCGCTGCCCAGGGCCGCGAATATGTCGCGCTGCTCGCCCGCGCCATCACGCTCGCCGACGGCCTCAGCGTCGACGACCGCTTCGACCTGGTGGTCGAGCGAGCCCCCGACGGCAGCCTCGGCCAGCTCGTCTACGCCGGCCTCGACCGCGTCGCCCGCGCCGATGTCGAGCTGATGAAATGGACCGACGGCAAGCAGGTCATCTGGGTCAACGCCGACGGGGTCGGAGGCGATGGCAGCGACGGCTTCGCAATGCCGGTCGCGGGGCGGGTGACGTCGAGGTTCGGCAACCGCTTCCACCCCATCCTCGGCTATGCGCGCTTCCACGACGGCATAGACCTCGCCGCCGCCGCGGGCACGCCGATCGCCGCCGCCGCCGACGGCCGCGTGGTCGCCTCGGGCTGGGCCGGGGGCTATGGCCGCGAAGTCGTCATCGCTCACCAGGGCGGGCTCGAGACACGCTACGGCCACATGAGCCGCATCGCCGCCAGCGCGGGCGAGATGGTCCGCCGCGGCCAGGTCATCGGCTATGTCGGCTCGACCGGCCTGTCGACCGGCCCGCATCTCCATTTCGAGGTCATGAAGAACGGCCGCCCGGTCAACCCGATGAACGCCAGGCTCACCGCCGGCCCCGGCCAGCTCCAAGGCGCCCAGCTCGTCGCCTTCCAGAATGAGCTGAGATCTATTTTGTTGATCCGCAGTTGATCGGCCGATGAGCTCAACTTCGGCGCGAGAGAGTCTCATCTCGCGCAACCAGTCTCTCGGCATGCTCACCGACCTCCGTTTCCTGCTGTGGCTTTTGGTCGCGATGGCGCCCGCTGTTTTTGTCCTCTCCACATGGGAGCCCGGGGGCGTCCGCAATCCCTCGACGGACTGGACGCGCTTGCTGGGCCTTCCGGTGGTGGGCACCGAACTGGCCGTTATCGCTTTGGCTTTTTGCCTCGGAGAGAAACCCCTCCGAACGCTGCGCAAGCGACCGCTTTGGGTCTATTTGTCACTCGCGGCGCTGGTGGGCATCAGCATCTACACGACGGCGATTGCGCGCGCCCCATTCATATCTCTGTGCTGGACGCTGATCACGCTGATACACGTGCTGTTCGCGCTCGCCGTGTACGCCTTGGCGCGAACTGTCGACGGCGATGCGCAACGCGCGATTTGGCCGACCATTACAGCCGGCGTCGGACTTTACGTCATCCTGCTCGCACTGTTCGCATTCTCGCTGCCGCATCCGTCCACATTCAACTGGGAAACGTTGAGGTTCGGCACCACCAACATCCGCCACCTCGGCCACTATGCCATCGTGGGCGCGTCGGGCGCATTGGCTTTGGCGTCGTTCCAAAAAGGTTGGCGAAGGCTCGTTTATGCGAGCTTTGCTGCAGCAATGTTCGCAATGGCGTTTTGGTCGGGCACTCGCGGCGCAATCCTGGCGACCATCGTCGCATTCCTGTTGGCGCAGCCTTTCTCGCCGAAGCTGCGTTCAACGCGCGCTTGGTTGATCTTGGTCGGCGCTATCGCCGCAGGGGCCATGCTGTCGTTGCTCGTTCCAGCGTCGAATCACATCTTGGGCATCACCCGGATGGCGGCATCCGTGCAGGCAGGCTCGCTGACTAGCGGGCGATTGGATTTATGGTCATCGACGCTTTCCACGATCGCGCAGCGCCCGCTCTTCGGCTTTGGCGCAGGACAATTCATGTGGGTGGTGCCCGCAGCCAACGGTGCGTTCTATCATCCACACAACATCGTGCTCCAACTGCTCCTTCAGTGGGGCCTTGTCGGAACTGCGTTGGTGCTCTCACTCTCCGCATACCTGGTCTGGGTGAACAGGCAGGTCCTGCAATCGCTGGACGCCCCAGGAACCGCGGCGCTGCTGGTAGCCTTGAGCATCCTCACGCTCGCGGCGACGGACGGGGCGCTGTTTTTCTCCTATCCGACGATGATGTTCGCCTTCTCAATTGCCTTCCTGTTTGGCCGCAGGCGGAGCTCCTCGTAACGGCTAGTAGACGAAGGGAATGAGCCGAAAGCGAACACGCTGACGGTAAGCTTCGTACTTGGGGTTTGTCCCAAGAATTTTCTCTTCTTCGCCTATCCTCAGCACCTGGAAGAACATGGCCAACACATAGAGGCTAAGGTTCCACAGCGTCGGGTTGGTGATGAGAAAGCCTAAATAGCTGACGAAGTAGCCTGCATAAATTGGGTGCCGGACCAGCCGATACGGGCCGTTATCCTGAACGCCTATAGCGGCTGGAAAGATGCTGAAACGCCGGTTGAGAAAGACCTTGGCGCAGCTCGAAAAGGCGAAACCTGTTGCCATCAAGATCGCGCCGATTGTCGCGCCGTGCGGGTTGTACCCATCAGGCTTTACCCACATCAGAAGGTTGGCGGCTAGCATCGAAATGAAGATCGGCCAGAGGCGATCGGCGAAGGGGCGGCCCAAAGGCCGGATGGTCGTCATGATTGTGACGAAGCCGGTTTCCAGCATCAGGAGGATATATTGCGGGTGTACAAGCGATGCAGTTGAGAAGTGCCACCAGAAGATGAATCCACCCACCGCAAGAATGAAGCGATCCGCTAGGTCAATGATGAAACGTAGGCGCACACGTTCCCCCGAAATAATCGTCTTGATTTTAGGCGAAATTTAACGGCCAGCAATATGATCTAATGGGGACCGTGCGACACAGGCGACTAGCGCTGAGGAACTGCAAAGGGCATCGACCATTTACCATATCTCAAGCGAACGCGGGATAGGGCGAGTCGATGGAGAACGGACGCCCGATGCTCGAAGGCTTGAATCGACGGATGCACGCGCGATCGTCCGCGCTGCTCCTGTCCCTGGACAATAATCTCGATCGCATCCTACGGCTGTGGCTCCTGATTGCTGGCTTCCTCACCGTCGCCAAGCTCTCGCTGACGCCGCATACATTTCCAGTCGCCGAAACCTCGACCTTCGCTTCCTACATGCTGTTGATCGTGGCGCCCTTCGCTTCGACCCTGCTGGCGCTGCGCTGGTTTCGTGACGGTCACCTCCAAGCGCAACCGGCGACCAGGCTGGCGATTGCCGGGCGCTGGCGCCCGCTGGAAAGGCGGGAGGCTGAGCATCACTCAGCCTACGGCACCACGGGGATCATGGTCTCACTCCTCATCGGCATGATGCTCAACGTGCCCGTGCGAGCGGCGGAATATCTGACGGCCATGCCGCCGATGCCCGCTGTCGCCCCGCATTGGCTGTCGGTGCTTCACTTCGTCATGACGTTCGACGTCGTGCTGTTCACCAGCCTGTACATGATCGCCTTCGTTGCCGCGCTTCGCCGCGTCCCGCTGTTCCCTCGGCTGTTGCTCGCGATCTGGCTTGGCGACCTGGCGATGCAGCTGGTCACGGCACAGATGGTCGCCTCGACCGACGTCCCGGCTAACGTCGCGACAGCGCTTCACACCGTGCTGAACGGCAATGTCAAAAAGACGCTGATCAGCATGGCTTTGTGGCTGCCCTATCTGCTGCTTTCGACCCGGGTGAACGTGACCTATCGCCACCGCGTTCCGGCTTGATTTCGGATCGGTCGCGAATCGGCCCTTCGGATTCGGAATCGCAACAAAAACCGACGCTTGGGCTGTGGACGATTGTGTCTGCGGAACGACAGTTTGTTCAGATTTGGCACAATCCGTAACACCCTAACCCATGCTAAACTTACCCAAAATAGAAGCGATTACAGACGGTTGACCGACAAGCTGACTCGGTTGTGAGTTAACGGGAAGTAAATGTCCGTAGTTGACAAGGTGTTAACCGAGTCGCAGCCTCTCTGCAGCTAAGCGCTCGGGGGGCATCGAGCCAGGCGTCGAATTAACTCGGTTCCAACCGACGTCGTGGCTACGAGTCTGCGTGTATTTCCTCTCACCGGCGCAAAGCCGAAGCTCGTGCACACGAGGGGCACGTGCGTGAACGAGAGGATGTAACCATGAAAACCTTCATTCGTATGCTGAAGGACGAGTCCGGCGCTTCGGCGGCGGAATACGCCCTGATCCTGGCCATCATCGGTGCCGGCATCGCGGTCGCGGCCTATGGCCTCGGCGGTGCGATCAAGAACGCCATTGGCGACGCTCAGACCGAGGTCGAAAGCGGCGGCGCCGGCGGTTCGCTAAGACGGGAAGGGGCAGGTCCTTCGGGCCTGCCCCAATTCGTTGCTGCGCTTCGGTCGCAGCAGCGCCTGTTAAGTAGCGGGATTCCTTCAGATCCCAACTGCGTTATGGTGCCCGCGTCCGGGGGGACAGCTTATGTCACGGCAAACGATGATCGCGCTCGCGGTCGCTTTGGTTTTCGGCCTGGTCGCGGTGTTCGTCGCGAATGCCTATCTCGGCCACGCCGAGCGACAGGCTTATGCGGGAGGCACCACCAAGGTTGCCGTTGCCGCTGCGCCGCTCGCCTTTGGCTCGGACATCACATCGGACAAGATCCGCTTCGTCGACTATCCCAATTCCAGCATTCCGCCCGGCGCCTTCACCGACGCCGCCCTACTTGTCCCTGCGGGCCGCAAGCGCGTCGCGCTGATGCCGATTTCGGTCAACGAACCGATCCTCAAGGACAAGATTTCGGTCCAGGGCCAGGGTGCCTCGATCGCCGCTCTGCTTCCTGATGGGATGCGGGCCGCGGCTGTGCGCATCAACGACGTCTCGGGCGTCGCCGGCTTCATCCAGCCCAACGACAGCGTCGACGTCCTGATCACTCGGCAAATCGGAAGCAACGACCGTACGGTGCAGGTCAGCGACATCCTGCTTCAGAACGTCCGCGTCATCGCCATCGACCAGCAGGCCAAGAATGCCGATGGAACGCCCAAGCTCGCCAAGACCGCGACGCTGGAGGTGCCGCCGCTCGACGCGCAGAAGCTCGCGCTCGCGCAGCAGGTCGGCGAGCTCAGCCTGGTGCTGCGCAAGCCCGGCGAACAGAATAATCCGGTGGCCGAGACGGTCAGCCTGAACGACCTCCGCTACAATATGTACGGCGGCGCCCGTTATCCCGCGCCCGCGGTCGTCGGCAGCTTGGGCAGCGGTCTTGCCGGCGCAATTTCTGGAAGGATGAACGCCACAGCCGCGCAGATCGCCAACTCGTCTGCGTCGAGGGCGTCCAGGCCCGCGAGGGCAATGGGCTCCAGGCCGAAGACCGCGCCCGCCAGGAGCGCGCCGGCAATCCAGGTTTATCACGGCACCAAGAGCGAACAGGTCACGGTAGGCGGATGATGATGGTGAGAATCAAGCACGCACTCGTCGCCGGAGCCGCGCTTGCCGCGCTCGCCGTCGCCACTCCTGCGGCTGCGCAGGTCAGTGTCGCGTCCAACATCGATGCCGGCCAGCTCGACGTGCCGATCAACAAGAGCCAGATCCTTCGATCCGACCGGCCTTATGCCAAGGTGCTGATCGGCAATCCGGACATCGCCGACATCGTGCCGATCAACAGCACGTCGGTCTATGTGCTCGGGAAGAAGACGGGGACGACCAGCCTCACGCTTTACGACCGTTCCAGCCACTTGATTGCGGTGGTCGATGTCGTCGTCGGTCCGGACGTCACCACCCTGAAGCGCCAGCTTTCGGAGTTGCTTCCGGCCACCGAGATTTCCGCGCGCATGGCGAATGACTCTGTCGTGCTGGAAGGCATGGTCCGCAACGCGGTCGACGCCGACAAGGCGGTCCAGATTGCCTCGACCTATGCGCCCGGCAAGGTCGTGAACCTGCTGACCATGGGTTCCGCCCAGCAGGTCATGCTCGAAGTCCGCTTCGCCGAGGTAAAGCGCTCCGCGCTGACCCAGATGGGGCTCAGCTGGGGCGTCAAGGATGGCAAGACAATCGGGGTTATCGGCTCGGGGGCCAGCCTGACGCCGGGCAAGGACATCACGACGACCATCATCGATCCGATCACGGGCTCGTCCACGACCTCGACCAGTCCGGGTCCGGGAATCCACGCGCTCGGATCGATCGTGGACAGCTTCGGAATCATCTCGCGGATGTTCCGGGCGTTCGGTTCGAACTTTAACGTCACGCTCGATGCGCTCGAGAAAAAGGGCGCCATCACGACCCTTGCCGAGCCGACGCTGATCGCGCTGTCGGGCGAAACTGCCAGCTTCCTCGCCGGCGGCGAATTCCCGGTTCCCGTCGTTCAGAACGTCGGCGGGTCCAGCGGCGGCGGCACGAACGCGGCTTACACCGTCGAATGGAAGCCGTTCGGCGTCAGCCTCGCCTTCACGCCGACGGTGCTCAGCGACGGCGTCATCAACATGGTCGTCCAGCCGGAAGTCAGCTCGATCGATCCTTCGGCGTCGATCGTGATCAACAATTTGTCCATTCCGGGCATCCAGACCCGGCGCGCCAAGACGGTGGTGGAGATCCGCGACGGCGAAAGCTTCGCCATGGCCGGGCTGCTGCGCAAGGATTTCCAGGACACTGTCCGCCAGGTGCCGCTGCTCGGGTCGCTGCCGATCATCGGCGCCTTGTTCCGCTCGACCGGCTTCCAGCATGAGGAGACCGAGCTGGTGATCATCGTCACGCCGCGGCTGGTGGCGCCGGTGCCGGCGGGAACGCTGAAGCTTCCGACCGACCGCGTCGGCCCGCCCAACGAAGCCGATTTGCTGATCAACGGGCGTACCGACACCGCCGTGCCGCCGACCAGCCGGATATTCCCGGTGACCGAGGTGCCCCCGGCTCCGCCTCCACCGCGGCCATCGGCTTCGGCCGCCCAGCCCGCCGGGCAGAAGCAGGCCGCCGGCTTCGAAAAGGATTATGGCCATGTCCTCTAGGCTTCTGACGATTGCCGCGGGCGCGCTGGCGCTGGCCGGCTGCGCGACCACTGAGAAGACCCATATCGGCGACGAGGATCCCGGCATGGGCGAGGCGGTCAAGTACAATGCCGCGCTGCAGACCATCAATCCGGCGCCGGTCTATACCGCCGCCGACGCCAAGCCCGGCGCCGGCGGCGCGCAGGGCGCGGCGGCGGTCGAGCGCTATCGCACCGACAAGGTCATGGAGCGCCACAACTCCCAGGCCAGGACGCTCAGCACCACCCGCTCCACCTCCGGCGGCGGCGGCGGCGGGGGCTCGAGTGGAGGCTCTGGAGGTGGTGGTCCCCAATAGGAGCCATGCATGACCCGCTGGATGCGAGGGCTGTGGGGCAACTCTGACGGCGCCGTCGCGCCGATGGTCGCCCTGTCGCTCGTCGGTTTGATCGCGGCGGGCGGGCTGGCGTTCGACTATGCGCACATGGCCGCGATGCACACCGAGCTGCAGAATGCCGCCGACCAGGCGGCGCTTGCGGCGGCGACCCAGCTCGACGGGGGCTCCGACGCCCAGACCAGGGCGACGGCCGCGGCGCAATCCCTGCTGCGCAATTCGACGATGTTCGCCAGCGATGCGGGCGGCGACGACAGCGATGAACGCAAGGTCACCATCTCCGACGTGCATTTCTACAAGAGTTACGACGACGCGACGGAAACCTTCGGAGACGCGGCCACCGCGGGTTCCGACGCGCGGGTGGTCGAGGTCGTCGTCGGCGGCCGCACGGCGGACTATGCGCTGACCCCGATTGTCGGGCTGTTCTCGTCGGGCAGCATCAGCGCTCGTGCCGCCGCGAGCCTCGCGTCGGCAGTATGCAACGTCCCACCGCTGATGATGTGCGTGCCGAGCGGCACAGAGTTTCCGACCGCAAGCGACATCGGCAAGGGGGTCCTGCTTCAGCCCGGTCCCAACGTTGGAGCGTGGGCGCCCGGCGATTACGGCTACATGGACTTCGGCAACGGCGCGAGCGGCGTCAGTACCAACCTCGGCGTCAACAACGAAACCGGCGGCTGCGTCGACATGTCTAACGGCATCCCGACGGAGCCGGGCAACAAGGCTTCAGTGACGGATTCACTCAACAGCCGCTTCGACCTCTATCCGGCTTCCGCGAATGCATGCAACGCCAGCACCGGCAACTATTGCCCATCTCAGAACACGCAGAAGGATTTGGCCAAGACTTACGAGGTCGACGTCAACGGGACGTCGGGCACGGTTCCAACGAATCCGCTGGACACCAACTGCGCTGGCACGCCTGGTGCAAAATTGGTCGACACCTCCAACAGTATCGACAAAAATGGCGGATTCTCCTTGGGAACTCCGCCTCAGGGAATGCCTCGCGACGACTGCCACATCAGTGGCACGTGCACGCCAAGCGCCAAGTTCGGCAACGGTACGTGGGGGCGCGATTTATATCTCGGCGCGATCAATGGAACTACTGCATCAGCGGTGGCCGCCGCGATCGGGAAGACTACAGCGACTTTGACGCGTTACGATGTCTACAAGTGGCAGCTGGCAGATGCGGCCAATCGTCTTAAGTCGAAATCGATTCCTGTGCCGGGCTACCCGACCTTCAAAGCCAATGGCGCTTCCGCAAACGGCAAATGGACCTTTCGGAACCGCTGCACATTTCCGCAGCCGGTCAACGGAACCGGCGTCGCGGCAAGCACCAGCCAGAAGGATCGCAGGGTTCTGACTGTCGCGGCAGTCGACTGCACTGGAATGAACGGGAAATCCAATGTGATCGTCAAGGAGTGGGTGGACGTCTTTCTGGTCGAGCCTTCTCTGACACGGACCACGCCAACAAGTGCCTACGCCACGGGCAAAGAGCAGATCTATGTCGAGATCGCCGGTTTGGCGAAAAAGCCGAACGGCCAGTCCGCCTTCCAATTTTATCTTCGCCAGCGGCCGAGGCTGATCCGATGATCGGCCGCCTTCGCAAGAACGATCGCGGCTCTGCGGCCGTCGAGATGGCGCTGGTCACGCCGATGCTACTCATCCTGATGATGGGCGCGTTCGAGCTCGGCAATTATTTCGTTTCCCAGCACGTCCTGATCAAGGGCCTGAGGGACGGCGCGGTCTATGCCGCGCGCCAGAACATCGTGACCAATTACGATTGCTCGGCCGGAACGCCCACCGTTCCGTCGGGCATCGTCACCGACACCGAGAATATCGTCCGCAGCGGTCAGCTGAGCGGCGGAGCGGATCGGCTTCCCAACTGGAGCAGCGCGACCTTCTCCGTCACGGTCAACTGCGCGACCACTGCCGGCGCTTCGACAATGACGGGGATCTACGCGTTGAACGGCGGCAAGGCGCCGGTCCTGACGGTGAGCGCCCAGCTGCCCTATCGAACCCTGCTCGGCAGCATTGGCATCGACGTCGCCAACTTGACGCTTGGCGGTTCCGAACAAGCGGCAGCGACCGGCCTATGACCGCGCTCCGCCGCCTCCTCTCAGATCAGCGCGCGAACAGCGCGGCCGAGTTTGCGCTCGTGCTGCCGCTGACGCTGATCCTGTTGTTTGGAATCATCGACGGTTGCCGCTTCATGTGGGAGGCGAACCGCGCGGAGAAGGCGACCCAGATGGGCGCCAGGATGGCGGCCGTGACCAATCCGGTTGCTGGAGGCCTCAACAGCACGGACTTCACCGGCGTCAGCGGTCTCAAGGTCGGCGATCCCATACCGGCAGCGACCGTTCCTGCCATCACGTGCACCGATTTAAGCTGCACCTGCGGCGGCTGCCCCGGCGGCCTGCCCGGCACGTATAATTCTGCCGCTTTCACGGCGCTGGTCAGCCGCATGGCCGACATGAAGCCCGACATTAAAGCTGCGAATGTCGAAGTGGTCTATTCGGGTTCGGGCCTTGGCTATGCCGGCGACCCGACCGGCGCCGACGTCTCGCCGCTGGTCACTGTGCGTCTCAAGAGCCTGCAGTTCACGCCGGTGACATCATTCATGCTGGCCACGATTTCCATGCCCAGCTTTTCGACGACTCTGACGGCCGAAGACCTTGTCGGCACGGCTTCAGATTGAGGTGAGCAAGTGAGCGTGATTACTCCCAACGAAACGGCGCAGAGCTGGAAGACCAGCAAGAGCCGGGACACGGTCGTGCTGCTCCTCAGCGCGTCGGAGGCCGATTCGGCCGCGAGCCTGGTCGGTTCCAACGTGGGCGGCTTCCCGGTTTCGCTGGCAGTCATGGAATCGACCGATTGGATCGATCCCGGAGACGCTCGCCACGGCGGCCGCCGGGATTGTCCAGGTCGATACGGGAAATTCGGTTTCGATCGAACGCTTCGGGCAGCTCGCCAAGAGCAGCCCCACGCCGCTGATCGCGGCTGCCTACGATCCGCCGCTCGCACTGGTTCGATCACTGGTCCGGGCCGGCGCGCACGATGTGATTCCACTGCCGATCGACGTCGAGGAGCTCCAAGCTTCGCTGCTGCCGATCGCGGATGCCCGCCGCGCTCAGGCGGCGCATGGCTCGCTCGCCACCGGCAAGCTGGTCAGCGTCATCAAGGCGGTCGGCGGCGTGGGTGCGACTGCGCTTCTCACGCAGCTGGCGATCGCGCTTCGCACGAAGCGAAGCCGGCCGTGAGCGTGAAGCCTGCGTCATCGATCTCGACATGCAGTTCGGCGACGTTGCCTTCCAGCTGGGCATGCGCCCCAAATTGTCGCTGTTCGACCTGCTCGAGGCCGGCAACCGCCTCGACGGAGCAATGCTTCGCACAACCGCGGCCGATCATTCAGGCGGGCTCAAGCTGATCGCGGCACCCGCCGACATGATGCCGCTGGAAGGCGTTCCCAGCGAGCACGTGCTCCAGGTGGTCGACCTCGCGACGCGCGAATATGGCACCGTCTTCCTCGACCTGCCGACGAACTGGACGAACTGGTCGCTGTCGCTGGTCGCACGTTCGGACCTGGTCTTGCTCGTCACGGAATTGACTGTCGCCAGCCTCAATCGCGCGCGCCGCCAGCTCAACCTGCTTCGATCGCAGGACCTCGGCGAGCTCGACGTCCGCGTCGTGCTCAACCGCTTCGACAAGTCGCTTGCCCGGACCATCAGCCTGGCCGATGCCCGCAAGGCGCTCGGGCCGCGACATCGATTACATCGTCGCCAACGATTTCCCGCTGATGCGCGCGGCGATCGACCGCGGCGTGCCGATCGACGAGATCAAGCGCAAGACGCCGCTTGCCAAGGATCTGGACGCGCTCGACGGCGGCATCGCCGCGGCGCTGGGGTTGGAGCGGTAGACATGTGGCAGATCCGCAAACCGGCCAGCCCCGATGCCGTCCCCGACGAAGCGCAGCGCCAGCGCATTATCGACGAACATCGGCTGGTCACGGTCGGCGATGCCGGCGCCTTCGAAAAGCGCGACAAGCACACCGAGCTGAAGGTCGAGCTTCACCAGCGGCTGATCGACCTGATCAACCTGCAGGCGCTCGACAAAATGTCGCGCCAGCAAATCGAGGCCGAGGTCGGCGACATCGTCTACGAAGAGCTGGCCAAGCAGAACCAGGCACTGAACCAGGCCGAACGCAAGCAGCTTGTCGGCGACGTCCTCGACGAGCTTCTCGGCCTGGGACCGCTCGAGCCGGTGCTCAAGGACCCGACGATCGCCGACATCCTCGTCAACGGCCACAACCAGGTGTTCGTCGAGCGTTACGGCAAGCTCGAGCGCAGTCCGATCCGTTTCAAGGATGAGAAGCACTTGCTTCGGATCATCCAGAAAATCGTTTCCGCAGTCGGCCGGCGGATCGACGAATCTTCGCCGATGGTCGACGCTCGGCTGGCGGACGGAAGCCGCGTCAATGCGGTCGTGCCGCCGCTGGCGCTCGACGGATCGCTGCTCTCGATCCGCAAGTTCGCCCGCGTTCCGATCAGCATGGAGCGGCTCATCGAAATCGGCAGCATTCCGCTGCAGGTCGCCGAAGTGCTGAAGGCGATCGTCGGATCGCGGCGCAACGTGCTGATTTCCGGCGGTACCGGCTCGGGCAAAACGACGCTGCTCAATGCCATGTCGGCCTACATCGACGGAACCGAGCGGATCGTGACCATCGAGGATTCGGCCGAGCTGCAGCTGCAGCAGGACCATGTCGTGCGGCTGGAAACGCGCCCGCCGAACATCGAAGGCAAGGGCGAGATCACCCAGCGCGACCTGGTCAAGAATGCGCTGCGCATGCGGCCCGGACCGGATCATCGTCGGCGAGGTTCGCGCCGGTGAAGCGTTCGACATGCTGCAGGCGATGAATACCGGCCACGAAGGGTCGATGACCACGGTCCACGCCAACACGCCGCGCGATGCGCTGTCGCGGATCGAGCAGATGATCGGGATGAGCGGGATCGACATTCCGGCGCGCTCGTCGCGCGCTCAGATCGCTTCCGCCGTGCACGTCGTCATCCAGGTTGCGCGTCTGGCCGACGGCCGGCGCAAGGTCGTCAGCCTGTCCGAGCTGACCGGCATGGAGGGCGAGGTCGTCACCATGCAGGAGCTGTTCCGCTTCCGCCAGACCGGCATGAGCACCGAAGGCATCGTCAGGGCCGGTTCGAGGCGACCGGAATCCGGCCCCGCTTCCTTGAGCACGTGCATGCCCATGGCGGGCAACTTTCGGCCGACCTGTTCCGTCCGGACGCGAGGTTTGACGCATGAATCCGGCCTGGCTGCGCGCCCTCATCTTGGTCTGCATCTTCTCTGCCGTGGTGCTGGCGGTGGAGGCGTTGGTGCGCGCTGTGCCAACGCGCGTGCGGGGGAAAGAGCGATCAACGAGCGGCTGACGATGATCGGCCGGGGCGCAACACGCGCGGAGACGGTAAGCATCCTGCGCCGGGCCACGAGCTCCCTGCCCGAGGGCCTGCCGGCGCCAATCGCGGCGATCGGCGCTCAAGGTCGAACGGACGTTAAGCCAGGCGCAGATCAGGCTACCGACCGGCCAGCTGATGCTGTTCATTTTTCTCGCGCCGCTGGTCATCTTTTTCGGGCTGCTGTTGCTGATGTCCCTGTGGTGGGGCGTCGGGATCAGCTTTGGCCGCATCCTGATCAGCGCCGTCTTCGCCGGAGTGCTGGGCGCGGCGCTGCCATTGATGGTGATCCGGATGAAAGCCGCGCGGACGCGCAAGCGCATGGACGACCAGTTCCCGGTCGCGCTCGATGTCTTCGTCCGCGGGCTTCGCGCCGGGCACCCGGTCGCCGCCGCGCTCGAATTGCTGACGACCGAAATGCCGGACCCCATCGGGTCCCAGATCGGGCTGGTGGTCGACGAAGTGACTTACGGCGCGGAGCTCCGCGACGCGCTCGATGGCATGGCCGAACGGTGGCAGTCGGAAGACATGCGGATGTTCGTCGTCTCCCTGTCGATCCAATCGGAGACGGGCGGCAACCTCGCCGAGATCCTCGAGAATCTTTCGCGCGTAATCCGTGAACGGCACAGCATGCTGCTGAAGGTCCGCGCGCTGTCGAGTGAAGGGCGGATGACGGCGACGATGCTGACGGTCCTGCCACTGCTCGCGTTCACCACGCTGTTCCTGCTCAATCCGGCCTTTTTCCTCGATGTGGCCAACGACCCCTGGTTCCTGCCCGGCTTCGGATTCCTGATCGGGCTGTACCTGATCGGCTACTTCTGGATCCAAAAAATGATCGACCTGAAAGTCTGACGATGCTCCAGCTACTCGCCCAGAACAGCGTCCTGCGAATTCTCCTCCTGCTCGGCTTGTTCGGCCTGGTCGCGATCGTCAGCTTCATCGTCGCGAAGGCGTTCGCCACCCGGCAGCTTTCGCGGCGCCGGCTGGTCGGCGGCGGGCCCGACATCGCCGTCGAGCAGCTGCATGGGTCGCTTCGCGCGGACAATGTCGAAAGTGCCTGGCTGAGGCTCGTCAACAGCATCGAAAAGAAGGGGCTCAGTCTTGTCGACACCAGGGACGAGACGCTTCGGCGGCGGCTGATCGCGGCTGGCTATTCGGCGCCTTATGCCCCTCGCCTCTATACGCTGATTCGCCTGACCCTGGTGCTTGGACTGCCGATCCTCGTGCTCCTTTTCTACTGGCTTACCGGGTCGAGCCCGAGCTTGATGAAGCTCTACTTTTCGCTCGTCATCGCCGCCGGCCTGGGGCTGTACCTTCCGAACCTCTTCGTTCGCGCGCGGGCAAGCCGTCGCCAGGAGCAGCTCGTCAACGCCTTTCCGGATGCACTCGACCTCCTCCTGGTATGCACCGAGGCGGGGCTTGGCATGGAGGCAGCGTTCGCACGCGTCGGCATGGAAATCACGCGATCGCATCCGCTCCTGGCCGAACAGTTCGGCGCGGTCGTGCTCGAGCTGCGGGCCGGCCGAAGCCACGATGACGCCTTGCGCCGCATGGCCGATCGCGCCGGGGTCGACGATATCCGCGCGTTCACCACGCTGCTCATCCAGTCGACCAAGCTCGGTTCGTCGATCTCGCAGACGCTGCGGACCTATTCGTCCGAAATGCGGGAGAAGCGCCGCATGCGGGCCGAGGAAAAGGCGCACCGTCTGCCCGTCCTCATTTCCATTCCGCTGGTCGCATGCATGCTGCCGTGCATGATCGGCGTGCTGATGCTTCCGGCGGCAATCCGCGTCGTTCGGGCCGTCCTGCCGGCGCTTCACGGGACACATTGATGCAGATCACTCGGCGAACATCATTGCTGCTTGCCACTGCTGCGCTCGGCGCTTGCACGAGCACCGGCAAGCTTCAGGTGCGGGCGATCCCGGATCGCGCCGCGGCGGTGTCTTCCGCGGCGAACGGCGTCGGTGTGGCGCGCGCCCAGCTGGCGCTCGGCAATGCCGGCCTGGCGCTCGAAGAGTTCCGCAAGCTTCAGCGCAGCAGGCCGAGCGACCCGGCCATCCTGGCCGGAATCGGCGATTGCTACGCGGCCATGGGGCGGCCCGACGTGGCGCAGTCGAGCTACGAAGCAGCGCTTGCGCTTTCGCCGCATAATCCGGACCTGTTGTTCGCGCTGGCGGCGATCCTCGACAACCAGGGCCAGCATGCGCGCGCAAACCAGGCGCGGGCCGATGCCCGGGCCGCGTCGCCGGAGCTTCCCGCGGCGGGCAGCGTCACGGTCCAACTTCCGGCGGCGACAGCGACCGCTGACCCGGCACCGGTCGAGCCTGTCGTGGAGCAAGCCGCGACCGCAGCGCGCGAGCCGAGTCCGAAGGCCGTACCGGCGATCCTGGTCGTCGCCGAGCGGATGTCCCAGCCGCGGCTTGAGCGGTTGTCGTTCGGCGAGGTAGCGCTGGTCACCGCTTCGTCGCCGGCCAACCCGCTGCCGGTCGCCGACCGCCCGAAGGAGCTGGCGCGGTCCCCCAGCCGGCCGTCGTCGCGACTGCTGGCGACGCTGCTTCTGTCGGCCGAGCCCGCGTTTCGTCCGCTGCGTGCCGCCGATCCGCGGATTGCCGAGGCCGAACATGCGATCGCCGCCGGCCGCCTCGAACAAGCGCGGCTGATGGCCGCGCGGCTGAGCGCCGCGGGATCGACGGGACCGGAGATGGATCGCCTGCTCGCGAACCTGGATTTTGCCGGGGGCAATCTCGATCAAGCCGTTGCTCGTTACGAACTGCTCCTCAAGGGTGGACTGCGCGACGAGCAAGTGTGCAACAACGGGGCCGTGGCCGCAGTCCGGCTCGGCCATGCGCAGCAAGGGCGCAGCTTCGCGGATTGTGCGATCGAGATCGCGCCCCAATCGGCGCAGGCCTGGAACACCCGCGCAGTGGTCGCCGATCTGATGCAGGACTGGGCGACGGCCGACGCGTCCTATGCGCGCGCCCGGGCCCTCAGCCCGGATCGGCCCGACCTGGTCAATAACCAGGGCTGGTCGCTGCTGCTGCGCGGCCATTGGGCCGATGCCTTGCCGTTGCTGGAAGAGGCGGCCGCGCTCGATCCGCGCTCCGACCGGGTGAGGAACAACCTCGAACTCGCAAAGGCGGCGATGTCATCGAAGCTTCCGCAGCGCGCTTCGGGGGAGTTGGCGAGCGACTGGGCAGTCCGGCTCAACGATGCCGGTGTCGCCGCCCGCCTGCTCGGCGATCGCACGCGCGCCTTCGCCGCCTTCACGCAGGCGATCGAGGCCAAGCCGACCTGGTACGCCCGCGCATGGAATAATCTGCGGTTGGCCAGGGAATGAACCTCGCCGCGTCGGCGCCGTCCTGGCTGCTCGCGATACTGTGTTTGCTGCTCTGCCTTGCGGCAGCGGAGGACGCCTGGCGCCTCAAGATTTCCAACCTGACAAGCGTCGCGGTGGCGGTTGGTGCCGTCGTCGCGGCAGCGTGGCAGGGGATCGAGCTTTCGGCGTGGCAAAATCTCGCGGTCTTCGCGGCCATACTGGTCCTTGGCACCGCCGCGTTCAGCGCCGGCTTGCTCGGTGGGGGCGACGTGAAGCTGTTTGCCGCGACGGGCCTATGGTTCGACCTTCGCTCCGCGATCTGGTTTGTGGCCTGCGTGTTCCTCGCGGGCGGGATCCTCGGGCTCATTTATCTCATCGCCCGCATGATGCGCGGAGGCGGCGTCCGCAAGCGCGGCGCGACGCGCGTACCCTATGGCCTCGCCATCGCCGCCGGCGGGTTGCTGCTCATCGCCGTCCAATCCGGCTGGCTTGGATCACAGCGCGGCCGCCAACCGCTCCCCCCGGGTTTCTCCGGGGACGCCAGGGCGCGCTGATAACGTCGAAGTGGCGGAGACGGAGGGATTTCGAACCCTCGGTACGGGAAATCCCCGTACGGCGGTTTAGCAAACCGCTGGTTTCAGCCACTCACCCACGTCTCCGTTAAGCGGCAAGATGCGGCGGCTATAGTGGTGGCTTCGCCAAGCTTCAACCGGACCGGCGCACCTATTTCGGGACCACGTCCAGCCGCATCGCCAGGCGCATCGTCTCGCCCGGCGACAACACCCGCATCCCCAGCTCCGGCCAGTTGGCCTCGGGGGCATTGAGCGCGGCATTGGCGTGGGTGACGGGCTCGGCGACGCAGATGCCGCCGTCGCTCGGCGAATAGAGCTGAAAGAAATGGGCATCGGGCGAGGACATGCGAAGCTGGTATGGCCAATGGGGATCGGTCAGCCGCGCTTCGCCGCCCCAGCCTCCGAAGCCGTGGTCGAGACCCTGCCCGCAGACCAGCCGGTCGGCGAGGCTGAAGCGGCCTTCCGCGGGAACCTTCGCCACCGGCAGGACATGCTCGTCGATGGTCCAGACGTCGGTGACCTGCGTGTCGATGCGGGTATCCGCGCCGCAGGGAAAATAGGGATGTTGCCCAAGCCCGCACGGCATCGGCTCGCCGCTGGTGTTGCGGCATTCGAGAACCAGCGAGAAGCCGTGATCGTCGAGCGCAAATTCCTGCCGCGCCTCATAATCCCACGGCCACTCTCCGGCCGCGTGGGTAAAGCTCAGCAATGTCCGCGCCTCGTCCTGCTCCTCGACCGTCCACGGATTGAGCCAGCCCTGACCGTGCAGCGGGCTCGGGTCGCCGGCCATGTTGGGTGCGATCACGACCTCTCGGCCGCGGAACTCGAAACGACCGCCGCGGATGCGGTTGACGTAGGGGACGAGCGGAAAGCTGGCGGCGTCGAGCACCTTTTCAAGGCCGCTGTGGCATTTGCGCAATATCGGCCGCGCCGCGCCGCCATCGATCCATTCGAACGCCGAAATTGCCCCGCCAATTGAAGGACTTAGCACCAGTCGTAACCGACCCCGGACAAGTTCCACGGTGCGTTCCGAATGCATCAATCTAAACCTCCGATTGCTGGCGGATTCACCGTCATGAAACTTCCTTGGGGATAAGTTGGGCCCAGAATGTTGCGCGGGGATTCGCGCAAAATGTATTTAACGCCCCGGGAGCCGGGGAGGGTGAACGATGAGTAGACGCGTCAAGGAATATGTCGATGTCGAGGATCATCTCGAGCTCGACGAATTGATCGCCAAGCTGACCGAGCTGCGCGATTCCATGCCCGGCGATGCCGATGCCGAGCTTCGGTTGCGCGGCGATGAAATATTCGGACGGCGAATCACGATCAGTTATTTCCGCCCGCAAACCGACGAGGAAGCCGAGGTCGAGCAGCGCTACGTCGAGCAATCGCGCGAAGCCAAGGAGCGCGAGCTGGCACGGCTGCAGGCCGAGCTGGGCGTCGTCTGTTATGCCGCGCCCGGCAAGCGCAAGCCGCTGCGGATTGTCGCTTAGCCGGCCTCAGGCCGGGCGGAAGTTGAGCGCCAGGCCGTTCATGCAATAGCGCAGGCCGGTCGGCTTCGGCCCGTCGTCGAAGACGTGGCCGAGATGCCCGCCGCAGCGCGCGCACAGCACCTCGGTCGGCGGTGATCCCAAATAGCGATCGTGCGGGTCTGGCCGCTCGATGACCGCATGCGGCAGCGGCCGCCAGAAGCTCGGCCAGCCGGTGCCGCTTTCGAACTTGGTCGCCGCGTTGAACAAGCGGCAGCGCGCAGCCGGCGCAGGTGAAAATGCCGCGGCGATGTTCGTTGAGGAGCGGGCTGGTGAAGCGCGGCTCGGTCCCGGCTTCGCGCAGGATGTGATAGCGCTGCGGCCCGAGCATCCGCCGCCAGTCCGCCGGCGCGCGATTGACGGCGAAGCGCGGACTCGCGCTCGCGCCGCTGCGCCAACCGGTCAGCAGCACACCGACTCCGGCGGCTCCGACAAGGCCGAGCATTCGGCGGCGATCGAATTTGGTTTCCGTCATCTCGAACCTCTTGAGGAATGTCCCCAATATACGCGGATGCCCACCGAACGGATGCACTCAAGCCGAGGTCAAGGCGCCCGCGGCGACAATCGGGCCGGTTGGCTTCCCGGTCGGCGATCCACCCGGGGGCTCGACGGTGATGGCGATCGTTGCGCCTTGCTGAAGAAGCCGCGCGAGCTGGTCGGCAAGTTCCATGTGCATCTGTTTGCTGTCGGGCATCGTGCCCATCGAAGTCGGCTGGCCGCCCGCTGGGATGACCCACAATTCGTGCGAATGTTTGGGATCGGCCGGCATGTCGTCGGCGACCGCCAGCACAAGCCGCTGCGACTTCGGGTCCCAGCTGGCGACGACTTTCATTTGCTTGCCTTCGCCGAGCATCGCCACCATCGGCGCCGCGGCGCGCTCGACCGGGGCCGCGGCAATCGGCGGCGGCGGCGCGTTGGGCTGCTGCAACAGCACCAGGGCGAGCGATGCGGCGAGCGCGGTCATGCCGCCGGTCGCGGCCCGCCACAGATTCACCCGGCGCCGCAGCACGACGACGTTGCCGGTGTCAGCTGCGCCCCCCGTGCGAAGCGCGATCCGCGCCCACAGGTCGGCGGGCGGATCGACCGGTTCAACCTCGTCGAACAGCGGCGCGAAGCGGCCGCGCCAGCGCGCGGCTTCGGCCGACGAATCGCCGCCGGCCGCAAGCCCAAGGGCCTGCTCCGCGGCGAGTGTAGCGCTGGCTGGAACGTCGGTCGGTCATCGTTCGAGGCACCCCCTGAGGCGCAGCAAGCCGCGCCTGATCCAGCTTTTCATAGTCGGCAGCGGTACTCCCTCCTTGCTTGCAAGCTCGGGATAGGTGGCGCCGTCGAAAAAGGCGGCGCGGATCATCGTTCGTGCTCGCTCGTCGAGCTCGCCGAGGCAATGCGCGAGGCGCGCGGAATCCTCCTCCTCCTCGAGCACCTCCAGCGCGGTCGGGCCGCCGTCGGCGACCTCTGTTGCTTGATCGAGGCTCTCGGTCGGGCCGCGCCGCTGGCGCAGCCGGTCGATCGCCTTGTTGCGGGTCAGCGTCGCCAGCCAGGTGATGGCGCTGGCCTTGTCCGAATCGAACCGGCCGGCCTTGCTCCACACCGAGGCGTAAACGTCCTGCAGGACTTCCTGCGCATCGCGCTCGTCGCCGAGCAGCCGCAGGCTGATGCCGTAAAGCTTGGCGGAGGTGCGCCCGTACACGTCCTTCAACGCACCCGGCTTGCCCGCCGCGACGTCGCCGAGGAGCCGCGCCAATTCGGCGGACGATCCCGCCTGGGCGCTTCGTGACGCGAACTGGTCCATGTCCCCATTCATGCCCCAAGCCGTTCCCCGATAAAAGCGAAAGCCGGCGGGGCGCGCGGATGTTGCAGGGGTCGAACCACCCGCAAAGTCCCGCCGGCAGGCACTCGGCCCCGAGGGCGAAGCCGAGCGCCAAATTCGTCACGGCATCAGGACCGAATCGATGACGTGGATGACGCCGTTCGACTGCATCACGTTGGCGATGGTGATTCGCGCGCGGTCGCCCTTGGCGTCGGCCACGACCCACCCGCTGCCGCTCTTCATGAAGCGCAGCTGTTCGCCCTCGACCGTGGTCAGGGTCGCGGTGCCATGGTTGCGCGCGGCCATCGCCGCAATCTGTTGCGCGGTGATGCGGCCGGGAACGACATGATAGGTCAGGATCTTGGTCAGCGTCGCCTTGTTCGCGGGCTTCACCAGATTGTCGACCGTGCCGGCGGGGAGCTTGCCGAACGCGGCGTTGGTCGGCGCGAACACGGTGAAGGGCCCCGCGCCCGACAGCGTGTCGACCAGGCCGGCGGCCTTGACGGCGGCGACCAGGGTCGTGTGATCCTTCGAATTGACCGCATTCTGAACGATGTTGCGGGTCGAATACATGGCGGCGCCGCCAACCATCGGATTGGACGCGGCGACCGCTCCGGATGCGCTTGCAAGGGCCAGCGCGATTCCGGTGGCGAGAGTCGGGATTCTCATGATGAATTCTCCTTTTGGTGCAGCTTTCGATGCGCTGCGGCCTGAGTTACGGGGAGGGGAGCGGGTCAGATGCAGGGTGCATCCGCCCTGGCCTTTGCCGCGTAGCTGCCGGAGTACCGGGCGCGGGCGCTGCGCGGCGGATCGCTGAATCAAGGGAAACGAACGGCCATGCTTCTCATCCTGCTCGCTTATTTCGGCGGCATCCTGACCATCCTCAGCCCGTGCATCCTGCCGGTGCTGCCGTTCGTCTTCGCGCGCGCCGACCGCAGCTTCATGCGCAGCGACCCTGCCGCTGCTCGCCGGCATGGCCGCGACCTTCGCGATCGTCGCGACGCTGGCCGCGGTCGGCGGCGGCTGGGCGGTCCGCGCCAATGCGATCGGCCGCTGGGCGGCGCTGATCCTGCTCGCGCTGTTCGGCATCGCGCTGGTCTTCCCGAGCATCTCGGACCGCATGACCCGGCCGCTGGTCGCGCTCGGCTCGCGCCTGTCCGAGCGCCAGCCGGGCGAGAAGGAAAGCATCTGGTCGTCGGCGGTGCTCGGCGTCGCGACCGGGCTGCTGTGGGCGCCGTGCGCCGGGCCGATCCTCGGCATCATCTTCACCGCCGCCGCGCTCCAGGGCGCGAGCTTCAACACGACGCTGCTGCTGCTCGCCTACGCGCTCGGCGCGGCGACCTCGCTCGCGCTCGCGCTGCTGGTCGGCGGCAAGGTGTTCGCGCGGATGAAGAAGTCGCTGGGCGCCAGCGAGCGCATCCGCCAGGCACTCGGCGTGCTCGTGCTCGTCGGCGTCGCGGCGATCGCGCTCGGCCTCGACACGCGCGTCCTGTCGAAACTGTCGAGCGCGCAGACCGCCAGCTTCGAAACCGGCCTCGCCCGCAAGCTCGGCGCGAGCCAGGCGATGGGCGATACCAGCGACCCGCACCGGCAAGATGGGCGAGCTGGTGCTGCCCGTCGAAGGCCAGCTGCCGCCGCTCGACGGGCTCGGCCCGTGGTTCAACAGCGCCGCCGCTCACCCGCGAGCAGCTCAAGGGCAAGGTCGTGCTGATCGACTTCTGGACCTACAGCTGCATCAACTGCCTGCGCACGCTGCCCTACCTCAAGGCGTGGGACGCCAAGTATCGCAAGGACGGGCTGGTGATCATCGGCGTCCACGCGCCCGAATTCGCGTTCGAGCGCGATCCCGCCAATGTCGCCAAGGCGATCGAGGACCTCGGCATCCGCTATCCGGTCGCGCTCGACAATCGCTACGTGCTGTGGAGCGCGCTCAAGAACAATTATTGGCCGGCGCATTATTTCGTCGATGCGCAAGGGCGCATCCGCTTCCACCATCACGGCGAGGGCGAATATGCGTTGTCCGAGCGCGTCATCCGCCAGCTGCTCGCCGAAGCCGGCCACGCGCCGCGCGATGCGGCGATGGCGCAGGCGAGCGCAGCCGGCGCCGAAGCCGCCGCGGCGCTGGGCGAGATCAAGTCGCCCGAGACCTACATCGGCTATGCCCGCGCCGAGCGGTTCGTGTCGCCCGGCGGGCTGCTGCACGACGCTGCCAAGGCCTATGCGGCCGCGCCGCTGTCGCTCAACGACTGGTCGCTCGAAGGCCAATGGATCGACGGCGCGCAAAGCGCGCGCTCGCTGGCGCCCGGCGCGAAGATCAGCTTCCGCTTCCACGCCCGCGACCTGCACCTCGTGCTCGGCTCGGCGAGCGGCAAGCCGGTGCGCTTCCGCGTGACGCTCGACGGCCAGGCGCCGGGCGGCGACGCCGGCGTCGACGTCGAAGCCCGACGGCACGCGGCGTGGTGACGGAGCAGCGGCTCTACCAGCTGGTGCGGCAGAAGGGCGCGGTGCGCGACCGCACCTTCACCATCGAATTCCTCGACCCCGGCGCCGAAGCCTTCTCTTTCACCTTCGGCTGAGTTGGCGCGGCGAGATCAGGCCGCCTCGGTGCAACGCGCAGCCTCAACCCGCCCCGCCGCACCTGGCGGCAGCCACACCTGCCTGGCCACCCGCAACAAATTGCCGCCAAGGATCGCGCGGATGTTGGCATCGGCATAACCCAGCGCCAGCAGGCGTTCGACGATCTGCTCGATCGCTTCGGGCGGGACCATCTCGATGCCGCTCGCGTAGCCGAGCTCGGGCGGGAAGATCGCCGGATCGCTGACCGCCTCGTCGAGCTCCTTCTGGTCGAAGACGTAATCGAGGCCGAGGCCGACGTGGTCGGGTCCGAGCAGTTGCGCGACATAGTCGATATGACGAACGAAAGCCTCGACCAGGTCGCCGTCGGCGGTGAGGAAAAGCCCAATGCCGTTGATGCCGACGACTCCTCCCGTGGCCGCGCAGGCCTTCAAAGCTTCGTCCCGCACGTTGCGCGGATGATCGTGAATGCTGCGCGCGTTCGAGTGCGAGAAAATGACGGGGTTCTTGCTGTAGGCCATGACGTCCATCGTCGTGCGATGGCCCGTGTGCGAGCAGCAGGCGACCATGCCGACCCGCGCCATTTCGTCCAATAGCTCGCGGCCGAACGCCGTCAGGCCGCCGTCCTCGGCTTCCTGGCAACCGCTGCCGGCGCGGTTCTGACGATTATAGGCGACGAGCATCCAGCGAACGCCGAGGTCATAGTAAAGTTGAACGAGGCTCGGCTGATCGGAAACGGCGTTCATGCCCTCGATGTCGAACATCACGGCGAGCTTGCCTTCGCGCCGCGCGCGCTCGATGTCGTCGACTGTCCCCGCGACCACATAATCCGACGGCCGCGCGAGCAGCCAGCGTCGGAAATGGGCGATCATCCGGACATGCTCCTCGACGCCCTGTTCGCCGTAGCCGACATTGAGCGCCACGGTATCGACCCCCGCAGCGCGGTAGCGCTCAAGTTTCGGAAGGAAGGCCTCGTCGTGGGGCCGCACCGGCATGCAGCCGTGATTGTCCCATACCAGGCTGCTTTCGATCAGGGCCCGCGCGGCCGTCGCTGCGGTCATGGCTCTCTCCGGTAAATGCGTTCGCGAACAGGCTTAAGCCAGAACCGTCTTCGATGCCAAAGCGATCGGCGCCCGGTCGAAAGCCAGGAAGTCGGCGCTCACCGAAGTATCGAAGGCGCAGCTTTCGCCCGTGATCGCCTGCGCGAGGAGCGAGCCGATCGCCGGCGCCAGCTTGAACCCGTGCCCGCTAAATCCATTGGCGACATAGAATCCGTCAACCGGAGTGCGGCCGACGATTGGATGCATGTCGGTGCGGTTGATCGTGTACAGCCCGCTGTAGCCGCGCACGGCCGGCGCGGCGTACGAAAGGCCGGGGATGCGGTGCTGCAACGCATGCAGCTTCACCCGCGCGAAGTCGTCGTCGACATATTTTGCGAAATTGTCGGGGTCGACGCGCTCTTCTTCATCTTCGCTCAGCACCGACCCAACCAGGATTTGCTGCCCGCGGTTCTGCGTGCGAAAGTAAATGCCGCCCAGCGCATCCCCGCATACCGGGATGTCGCCGCCGACGCTCTCCGGACGGTCGATATGCACGATCTGGATGCGGGTCGGCTCCAACGGCCAGCGGCCGCCCAGCCCCACTTTGTCCAGCAGTGCGTTGCACCAGGGGCCGGTGGCACAGGCGAGCGTCCCGCAATGGACCGTCTCGCCATCGCTCAGCGTCACGGCGGAAACCCGGTCACCGTCGAGACGCACATCGGTAACCTCGGATTTGAAGCGGACGTCGACGCCCCGCCCGCGAGCGGCTTCGATGAGGTCCTGCAAGGCGCTGACCGGATCGACGTAGCCGCCGTCAACCTCGAGCAGATGCGACCCGCCATAGCGGCAGTCATGGGGCGCCGCTTCGGCGAAGTCCGGCGGCAGAATGCAAGGGTTGAGCGCGGGATAGCGGTCGATGACATCGCCAGCGCCGAGCACCTCGGTGCGGATGCCCGCTTGGGCCAGCCGTATCGCCTCCGCTTCGGCCCATGGGTCCGAGCCATCGCCAAACCACAGCACGCCAAGCCGATGATATTCTGCGCGCACGTCGCGCATGTTCGAGGAACTCGGGCCATCGCCGGTACGCATCGATCCCGTCCCGCGCGAGCCGGACCATCTCGGGATGGGTATATTTGAAGCGGCATACCGCCGACGAAGCGCCGGTCGATCCCTCGCCGGGTCCGGCGCCCTTGTCGACGACCATGACCGAGCAGCTTGATCGCCGCGCGATCTGGAATGCCACGCTCATGCCGATGATGCCGCCGCCGGCAATCAACACATCGACGGTGCGGCTGGGCTGGTCACCCCATGCCCGGGATGGCGAGCTTGCGCTCGAGCCGCCGCGCGGCGATGACGACCACCGACACCAGCAACAGATAGACGAACGCGGTGAACAGATAGGTCTTGAAGAACAGGAAGGTGCGCGACGCGACTTCCTGCATCTGCGCGAAAAATTCGATGTACTGGATCAGGAACACGATCGAGCTGTCCTTGACGTTCTGAATCGCCTGGTTGGTCAGCGCCGGCACCGACATCCGCAGCGACTGCGGCGCGGTGATCAGCCGGAAAACCTGGAGGCGGCGAGAAGCCCTGGGCGCGCGCGGATTCCAGCTCGGCCTGCTCGAGGCCCTTGTACGCGATGGTCAGATAGCGCGCGTTGTACGCCGACTACGTTGAGCGTGAAGCCGAACACCGCGATCACGAACGGCGACAGCTTTCACGCCGAGGTTGGGCAGGCCGTAATAAAGCAGGAACAGGAAGACGATCAGCGGCGTGCCGATGAACAGGGAGATATAGCTTTGCGTGGCGAAGCGGACGAGCCGGTTGTGGCTGAGCGCAAGCCCGAACACCCCGACCCCGCCGATCAGGCCGGTCACCGTGATCGTGACCGACAGCAGGATCGTGTCGCGCAGGCCTTTGACGATCTGCCGGCCAGTAAGCTGATCAGGTCGGCGAAGAAGGGGAAGGCGTCGAGCGAGCATTTTAGCCGTCGCCGCCGAAGAATTCGTCGATGACCGGGTCGGCTTCGCGGTCGAGCAAATTTTCGATCCAGGTCCTCGGCGTAGACCCGCCCGCGATCGAGAAACACGACGCGATCGGAAATATAGCCTGGCGAGGCCGAGGTCGTGGGTGACGCAGAGGATCGTGACATTGTCGAGGTACAGCCGATTGATCAGCGTCACCACCTCGCGGACCATGATCGGGTCGAGCGCCGAGGTCGGCTCGTCGAAGAACAGGACCTTGGGATCCATCGCCAGCGCGCGGGCGATCGCGACCCGCTGGCTCTGCCCGCCGGACAGCGCCGCCGGATAGGAATCGCGCTTGTCGGCCATGCCCATGCGGTCGAGCTCGTGCAGCGCGCGGTCCTCCGCCTCGCGCTTGGGAATCTTCTTCAACCGGCGCAGGGCCAGCGTCACATTGTCGAGCACCGACAGGTGACGGTAGAGCGCGAAATTCTGGAACACGAACCCGATCCGGCTGCGCAGCGCGCGCACGTCGACGCTCGGCGCGGTAACATCCTGACCATCGAAATGGATGGTGCCCGACGTCGGCTCGATCAGCCGGTTGAGGCACCGCAGCAAGGTCGACTTGCCGCAGCCCGACGGCCCCATGATGACCTTCGCCTGGCCTTCCTCGAGGTCGAAGCTGACGCCGTCGAGCACGGTCCGCTCGCCGTAGGATTTGGTCAGGTTCCTGACTTCGAGAAGGGCCATTCGTGCCTTTACTCCTGCGCGAACCCGGCAATGCTGAACCGCTTCTCGATCAACCGGACGACGACCAGCAGCAGGCGGTAGATTGCAAAATAGAGCAGGCCGATCGCGACATAGATTTCGATCCCGCGCATCGTCGTCGCGACCAGCGCCATCGCCTGCTTGGTGATTTCGGGAATGCCCACGGTGTAAGCGAAGGGCGAATATTTGAGTACCGACGTCAGCTCATTGACCATGCCCGGCACCGAAAAGCGCGATCATCTGCGGAAGCTTGATCAACCGAAGCGTTTCGAACCGGGTGAAGCCCATCGACTGCGCGGCGAGGACTTCGTTCGCATTGACCGCCGCGAGCGCGCCCCGGAACACCTCGGCCAGATAGGCGCCCGAAATCAGGCCGAGGCTGAGCATCATTGCAAAGAGCGGCGGGACGTCGACGCCGATGCCGGGCAGGCCGAAGAAGACGATGAACAGCAGCACCAGCATCGGCACGCCGCGCAGCACGTAGACGAGAATCGAAAGCACCCGCGCCGTCCACGCGCCGCCGAGCTCGCGGGCGATGGCGATGGCCAAGGCCGACGACCAGCGCCGTCGCGCTGCACGCGAGCGTGATCAGCAGCGTGTAGCCGGCGCCCCTGCAGCAGCGTCAGCAGGATGTCGGCGAACGTCACGCGGCTCTAGTCCGCGCCTATTTCATCCATTTGTCGATGATCGCCTGCCGCTTTTCCGGCCCCAGCTCATCGAGATATTTGTCGAAGTCGGCGCGCAGCGCCGATCCCTTGGGGAAGGCGAAGCCGAGCTTGTCGATGCCCTCGAACACATAGCTGTCCTGGATCGGCAGCTTCTTGCGGTAAACCGAGGCCACCGTGCCGTCGAGGAAGACCATGTCGACCTGGCCGTTCTGCAAGTCGGTCAGGGCTTCGTTATAGCTCGGATAGAGCTTCACCTGGTCGGTCTTGTAAATGCCCTTGGGCTCGAGGTCGGTCTTGATGAAATCCATGTAGGCCATGCCGCGCGGGAAGCCGATCGTGTACTTCTTCAGCGTGTCGAGATTGGCGAGCTTGATGTTGCGGTTCTTCAGGCTGACCAGGTTCCAGCTGTTGTCCATGTAGGGCTTGGAGAAATCCATGACCTTCATGCGCGGCTCGGTGATCGAAATGCCGGAGAAAGCGACGTCGGCCTTCTTGCTGACGACGGCGCCGAGCATCCCCTGCCAGTCGTAATCGGTGATGTTCATCGTGCAGCCGCGCGATTTGCAATAGCCGTCGAACAAATCGTAATCGAGGCCCTGGGTCTTGCCATTCTCCTCGAACAGATTGGGCGGCGAAGCCGGGGTGACGGCGACGTTGATGACCTTCGGGACGGACCCGGAGCCCGCTTGCTCCTTCCCGCAACCGCCAACGATCAAGGACAGGCCGAGCGCGAACGAAGCGAGCAGTTTGACGCGTTTCATCTTGGTACCCCCCGGTTGGAAACATATGGCGGCGTGAACGGAAAGAAGTCGTCGAGCCCGGCCTGGTCGAGCATGTCCCGAACGAGCCCGTTGCCGCCGAGAAAATCGAGCTCCTGTTCGTCATCCTTGAGCGCGCGCGCGAGGTGCAGCATGGCCCGAATGCCGCCGAAGCTGACCGCGTCCAGCTCTTCAAGGTCGATGGTCAGGGATTTGGTCGCGGGCCGAAGGTGCTGCTTGACCGCCGCGGCGAAGCCGGCCCCGTCGGCCGCGTCCATCCGGCCCTGCGGCCGGGCGACCAGCCGCTCCCCCTGTTCCAGGAACTGGACCTGCATGCTGCGCCCCTGCCCCGACTTTCACGCATTCATGCCGCATTGCCGGGACGGAAGCGAGCATAAACACCAACGGCGCGCGTGGCCCGAGAGGTCCGGCCGTTGCGGTTGGCCGGCCAATCCTTAATCTGTCGCGCGAATGCGGCGGATCTGGGGGGAAGCCGAATGACGAACTGGTTCTACGCCATCCCGATCTGGGCGGTGACGATCATCGTTGTCGGCGGGTCATTGGCGATCGGGCTTGCCGCCAGCCACGGCGTCCAGAAAGTGCTCCGCCTGAAAGTCAACGACGAGGAGCGCGATGTCGCCATCAACCTCATGCAGGTCGTCGCCGCTTATGTCGGAATCATGATCGCCTTCGCGGGCGTGCAGGTCTGGCAAGATTTTACGGACGCGCAAAACTCGGTTTCCAAGGAAGCCGCCGCTGCCGCCGAGCTTTACCAGGACCTCACCATCTTCGGCCCGGAAACCATCCCTGCCAGACAGGCTTTGCGAAACTACGTGATCAGCGTCACTCATGACGAATGGCCGCTGCTCGAAGACGGCAAAGGCAGCCCGAAAAGCGAAGCCGCGCTTCACACGGTCTTCAATGAAATCGGCAAGCTCGACCCGGCCGACAATCGCGCGAACGCGATCTACAGCGAGATGCTCGGCAAGGTGAACAGCCTCATCGATTTCCGCCGCGGCCGAATCGAGGACAGCCGCGAGGGGATTCCGGCCATCCTGTGGGCGATCGGCATTGTCGGCGGCCTGCTGACGGTCGCTTATGCCTCGGCATTCACCCCGACACGCTACAACCTGTTCATGACCGCGGGCATCGCGCTCACGCTCGGGCTGCTGTTCCTGTTCATCCTGACGGTCAACTACCCGTACAAGGGCGAATTCAGTGTCAGCAACCGCCTGCTGGTCGAGCTGCCCGCCGATTTCGACCGGCTCGACCGCACCCAATTGAACGGCGAATCAACCGCTCTCCGCTGACGTCCCTGTGTGGTTGTCGAAGTCGACAATAGTATGCGGACGATATAGCCTGTTGTTGCCGAAGGTTATCCGAGAGGGGCGACGACATTGGTGAGCCCGGCCTGGCTATTGATCGCGGCACTCGTACCGGCTCACACAACCGAGGCACCAAGGCCGTCTCAAGGAGCCGAAAAGGAGACGGGCCAGGCGATCATCGTGACCGGAGAGCGGACCAGAAGGACGCTTCGCGAGACGGCGTCCAGCGTCGCGGTATTCGAGTTCAACCGACATCGAGGCTACGGGCGCGAACGGCCTCGATCAGCTGCTGTCGTCTGTCCCCAATGTGCAGCTTGGCAACGGCAGCCAGGGACCCGCAATCCGCGGCCAGGACACGACCGGACCGCTCTATGCGCTTCCCGCCTTTCTCGGCGGCAACAGGCCCCGGACCACGGTCGTGGTCGATGGCCGACCGGCGACCTATAACGAATTCGTCTTCGGTCCGGCACCAGTCTGGGACGTGAAACGCGTCGAAATCTTTCGCAGCCCGCAGACAACAACGCAGGGCCAGAATTCCATCGCCGGCGCGATCTTCGTTTACTCGGAGGACCCGACGTTCGAGCCGGAAGCTAAAGTCCGGCTGATCGGCGGCGATTACCGCACGGGCGAAGCCTCGTTCGCGGCGTCTGCGCCACTCTCGCGGCACGTTGCAGCGCGGCTGGCCGGCGACCTTCGATACAACCGCACGACCAGCCGCATCACAGATGTCATGGCGGGAGCAGATCCCAATCACGAGGCTTACGGGATGCTAAGAGCCAAGCTGCTGGTGCTGCCGGGCGGCGACGATGGCCGGCTGCTGGTGACTCTTGCTCACTCGCTTTCGCAAGGACCGCAAACTGTCGGGGTCAGCGCACCGTTTCGGGAGCGCGCCGATACTGCGCCGAACTACGGCATATTCCGCGTCAGGTCGGACTCGATCTCCGCCGCCTACCGGCAGCCGCTTGGCGGAAGAATTACTGCGAACCTGCTGTTGACCGCAGGCGACACCAGCGCGCGCCGCTTCGCGTTTCCCGGCTTCGGTGAAGCGCAAAATGATGGCGCGGATTGGTCGGGCGAAGCGGTGATGAACTGGAAATCGCCGGGCGGTAACACCGCAGTCGTCGGCCTTTCGCATGCGCACGCCCGGCTGCGCCAGCAAATCGACCTGTCACTTCTCTCGGGACTGATGGGCAGCTTCAGCGACTGGCAGGATGGGACGGGTCTGTTCGGGGAAGCCAGCCTGGCTGTCGCGCCGAAGACGACGCTGACGGCGGGCCTGCGCTACCAGCAGGACCGGCAGAAGCGCGTCGGCGGGCTGGTGGCGGACGCCTTCTCGGTGCCAATCGATTATGTCGGAATATTCCATGCCTGGCTGCCCAAGGTCAGCCTGGCGTACGACCTGACACCGAACTGGCGCGCCGGCGTACTGGTGCAGAAGGCCTATAATCCCGGTGGAACGACGATCCGCATCGACACCGCCATACCGGATACGTTTGCCGCCGAGACCTTGTGGGACACCGAAGTGTTCGTGCGCGGGAGTGCCGCTGGCGGCCAGCTGCTGCTCACTGCCAATGCCTTCAACTATGCGATGCGAAATGCCCAGCGCGCCGAGCCGATCATCATCACCACGCCAACCGGGCGGCGGGCCGGCTTCGCCAATCTGTTCAACGTCCCTCGCGCTTATAGCAGGGGCCTCGAGGCCGAGGCTGACTGGCGTCCCGACGGGCGGCTCACGCTGCGCGGATCTGTCGGCCTGTTGGAAACCCGGATCACCGCGACGGACACCGAAAGCGCGATCTACCAGGGCCATCAATTCGATCGATCGCCTCGTCTGACCGCCACGCTCGCGGTCGATTGGCAAATGCCGCGCGGTCCGCGCCTGTCGGCGCAGGTCCGGCATCACGATTCCTATTTCTCGGACAATGCGAACAAGCCGGAGCTGAGTATCGGCAGCGCCACCATCATCGACGCTCGAGCCGAGTACGACTTGGGACTCGTCGCGGTCTTTGTGCAGGCGCGCAACGTCTTCGACCGGTTCGCGATGCGGAGCTTGTCGACCGCGGTGTCAGGAGAAGCGGAAGACCCGCGGCGGATCAGCGCCGGAATTGAGGCCAGATTTTAGGTCGCAAATTGGTAGTCGGGGCGGATATGTCGCTTGCTCCAATATGCGGAGAGCCCGGTTCCATCAGCCAGCGCCCTAAAGCGCGAGTCGGCTCGCAATGCCGCCGCCGGGGGCGTGAACAGCCAGGGCGTGAAGCGCCACGCGGTGCTGTTGGCCCCCGGCTGACCAGGCCCCTTGGGCGGGGCCTTCTCCGCATCGCGGAACAGCAGGAGATTATTGGCAACGTCGAACGCGTCATCGACGTCGCCAAGCGTGGACAGCATGAGAATCGCCTGCGAAGCTAGCACGGTATCGCGCTTCGCGGCTTCGAGATTCGCGGCGCGAGCCTTGGCGATGTTGGCGGCCGAAGGCTGGTCCATCGCGGCCAATGACGTGCGGTAAAGCGCTAATGAATCTGGGGGAAACACCTGCGGCCGGGTTCCCGGATTATCGAGCATCGCGAGCGCCGCACGCGGTCGGCCGGTATAGGTGAATATGGTGAAGCGCGCGAAGCGCACGACCCGATGATCCGGCCAGAATTCCATCGCCCGATCGATGACGCGGTCCGCTTCCGCAGTCCGCCCGACGATCCACAGTAGCTGCGCCAAGGGAAAGTTGTTCGCAGCCGCCAGCGGCTTGAGGGCGATCGCGCGCTGAACGAGGGCGAGCGCGTCATCACTGCGCCCGGCAGACTGCAGCAGGTTCCACAGAAGCCGCATGGCGAAGATGTTGTTGGGCGCAGATGCAAGCACCTGCCGCAAGCGATCTTCTGTCCCGGCGAGGTCCAGCGTCGTGCGATCGACCTGGATCTTCGCAAGCTGGGCGTTTGCATCCGAGGGATCGATCCTGAGCGCGCGATTGATAGCTTCTTCAGCTTCCCCAACCCCACCCACATGCACCCCTTTGTGGACGTTGTCCGAATTGGCCATGAGCGCGTAGGCCAGCAGGCCCTGGGCCGCGGAGTCATTCGGGCGGATTGCGACAGCCTGGCGCAGATAGTCGGCCGGCTCACTCGAGCCGTCGCCATATTCGAGTGCTTCCTCGCCGCGCTTGAACAGTTCCTCGAAGCGGCGATCATTCGATCGCATCGACCACAGGCCGAAGCCCGCGAGGCCGGCGAGAATGCCGCCAACCGAGCCTAGTATAGCGCGCCGCGATATTCCGGGTCGTGAAGGCTGCGCATGCTGATCGTCGGCCATTGCGATGGGCGTCAAATCCGCGCCGGTGAGCCGATAGCCGGTTCGCGGAATAGTCTCGAGCTCGATGCGTCCGGGAGCAACGTCGGCGAGGTTCTTGCGGACCCGCGCTACCGCCCAATTCAAGCTGTCGTCCCCGACCAGGGCCCCGCCCCACACCAGTTCGAACAGATCGCCGCGGGTGACGACCGAACCCTTGGCGTCGATCAGCGCGATCAACACCTTCATCACGACCGGCTCGATACTGACGGTGCCGGCCGGCCCAACCACCAACCGCCTGGCCGGGCTCACCGACAGAGGGCCGGAGCGAAAATCCGATCGGCTGACCAGGTCGGATGACTTCAACATTGAACTGTAACGCCCTCCCCCGATCAGAAGATGATCAGGCCTTCATCGGCACATCATCATCGCACATCGGCGCGGTCAATCCCATGCGAAGGCTTGCCCCGCCTGCCGCGCAGTTCTCCCAAATCCCCCGCGGCAGGCGGGCAGGTACGAAAAGAAGGGAGCACGAAAATGCCCGCAAAGCCTGTCCAATTCCTGATCATCGGCGCCGCGGCTGCAACGGTGGCCGCTTGTGGCGGAGACGGGGTGAACAGTGGGTCTTATCACCCGCTACCGAAACCCACGCCGACACCGACGCCAACGCCAACGCCAACGCCCGCCATCATTCCGGGCGCGACTGCCACCCAGGAATTTTCCGTCATGGGCGCGGCGATCAAGGAGGTCGCGTTTCCCAACTATGAAAATCCGCTCCTTGCCCAGTCAGATCAGCTGCGAATCCGCTACAATGCCACGACGAACAGCTACGCCATCCTTCAGCCCGACGCGAAAGATTGGCAGGAACTGACTCCCAGCGGTTCGCAATGGACGACTTCCTCGCCGGGCGAGGGCGCGATGCTAACCCCCGTGGCGGGCTCGGACTTAGGCTACAGCTACTCATCCCTGGCCAACTGGTACAGCGCGGGTAATGACGGCGGCCTGACCTATTCACATGGCGGATCGGTCGCCTTTGGCGTCGCCAGCGATGCGTCCTCGGTTCCCGTCTCCGGAAGTGCGACCTTTACGGGGCCGATCAGCGGAATCACGACCGAAACCTGGGACTGGGCAGATTGGGGCCGCGGTCCTGCCGCAGTCAGTGGCGACATCAACCTGACCTTCGACTTCGGCGCTGGCTCTCTCGCTGGGAACATCAAGCCGCACATCTGGGCCGGGTCGGATTTCGATTTGCCGACCATGAACTTCGTCGAAACCATGTTCTCGAAGGGGAGCACGACGTTTTCCGGCAAGTTCGACACCAACCTGACAGGTGCAAATGCTTTCGCGGGAATCTTCACCGGACCGCAAGCCAGCGAACTCATCGGCAATTTCGCCTTTCCCTACAAATCTGAACTCGACGGCAAGAATTACCAGGCTGGCGGCGCTTTCATCGCCAAGCACTAATCCAGTTCCGTGATGTTCATCGTCCTCTTGATCGACGTCGCTCCGGTCTCGGCTCGCCCCCGCGATCCAGCCATCAAGGTCTCGGAACGGCGTGAACGGAAGGTCGAACTTGGGGCATCGGCGATGTTCCGTCTGGCCAATGCCGCGGTGGCCAAAGGCCAGACGGCGACAGCGGAGGCGATCTATTCGGTGATGGAGCAGGATTCCGACGCCGACGTGCGGGCCGAAGCGCGATACCGCCGCGCTCGGCTTTACATCGCCAAAGGGCGCAAGCGAGAGGCGGCGGTGCTGCTGCGACGCGTCCTCGACGAAAAGCCCGACGCAGCACCAGTCCGGCTGGAGCTCGCCAATGTCCTTGCGGGCCTGGGCGATCGGGAGGCGGCGTTGCGCGAGCTGCGCGCCGTCCAATCAACGGGCCTTCCGCCCGCCGTCGCCCGGATGGTCGATCGCTATTCCGAAGCGCTCCGGGCATCCCGGCCAACCGGCGGCAGCTTCGAAATAGCGCTCGCGCCCGACAGCAACATCAACCGCGCAACGCGTCTCGACAGCTTGGGAACGGTGATCGGCGATTTCGAAATCGACGAGGACAGCAAGGCCAGATCGGGCACTGGACTGTCCCTCCGCGGGCAAGCCTACCGCCGCTTCGGGCTGGGGCAATCCGATGCAAGCTTGCTCGTTCGCTTTAGCGGATCCGGCGATTTGTACCGCGAAACACGGTTCAACGACCTTGCGGTCGACCTTACCGCAGGACCTGAGTTCCAGCTGGGAAGGACCCGGATCAACCTGGATCTGGGTGCGACCCAACGCTGGTACGGGCAGGAGCCCTTGCTTCGGTCCCTGCAGTTGGCCGCGACCGTGGCGCGGCCGCTCGGAAGTCTTGCCCAGCTTCGCATCAGCACCAGCGCCGCGGTGCTGGATAATCGGTTCAACGACCTCCAGGACGGCAAGCGCTACGCCGGCAAACTCGCCATCGAACGGGCGCTATCGCCGGCCATGGGCCTCGGCGCGAGCGTGTCACTCAGCCGTGATGCGCTGAACGACCCCGGCTATTCGACGACGGGCTGGAACGTCGGAGTGCTCGGCTGGCGTGAAACCGGGCGGATTACGTTCAGCCTTGCCGCCCAGTTCGGCAAGCTGCACGCCGACGAGGCCCTTGCGCTGTTCCCCGAACGACGCTCCGATCGCTTTTCGAGCCTCTCTATCGGCGCGACGTTTCGCCAGCTTCAGCTCCGCGGCTTCGCCCCGATCCTGCGCCTCAGCATCGAGCGCAACGCAAGCACGATCGCCTTCTACGATTACCGGCGCACACGCACCGAGGTGGGGAATCGTCCGGGCATTCTAACCGCGACCGGCGGCTCGCCGGTAACGACCCTAGCGGAAATGGCGGAGCGGGAGGGATTCGAACCCTCGATACGGTTTTGCCGTATACTCACTTTCCAGGCGAGCGCCTTCGACCACTCGGCCACCGCTCCGCATGCTTGGAAAGGCGGGCATCTAAGGGGCTGCGCGGCGGTGGGCAAGGTTGCCGCCGGTTCCACCCGCCCTTAGTTGCCAAACCATGACACCCGCCGAGCGCCTTTCCGGCACACTCCCGTCGGATTCCGACATCGAAGTGATCGCGCGGCGCACGCTCGACGGCCTGCCCTCGCCGTTCCGCGAGAGCCTGGGCGACATCGTGCTGCAGATCGAACCGGTCGCCGACCCCGATACCGCCCGCAGCGTCGGGCTGACGAACCCAATGCAGCTCAGCGGCCTCTACAGCGGGGTCCCGCTCAACCATCAAAGCGTCAGCTATCCCACCACCCTGCCCGAGCGGATCACGCTCTACAGCCGGCCGATCATTTCCGAATGGCGCGAGACGCGGTTCAGCCTCGCCCAGCTCGTGTCGCACATCGTCATCCACGAGGTCGGCCATCATTTCGGCTTTTCCGACGACGACATGCACGCGCTGGAGGACAGCGCGGAGTGAGCGCGCTGTTGCGCTGCGATGACATTGCGCTGATGCGCGGCGGGCGGCTGTTGTTCGAAGGTCTGGGCTTCGAGCTCGCCCCCGGCGATGGACTGCAGCTCTCGGGTCCTAACGGCAGCGGCAAGACCAGCCTCATCCGCCTCATCGCCGGACTGCTTAAGCCGAGTGCGGGGACAATCCAGCGTGGCCCCGTGGCGCTCGCCGACGAACACGCTGCGCTGGACCGCGAGCTGCCGCTGAAGACGGCGCTCGCCTTCTGGGGCGGACGCAAGCTCGACGCGGCGATGACGGCGTTCGGCCTCGATGAGTTGGCGGCCGTGCCGTGCCGCTTCCTCTCCGCCGGCCAGCTCAAACGGGCCACGCTGGCGCGGGCGATGGCAAGCAGCGCGCCCCTGTGGCTGCTCGACGAGCCACAGAACGGTCTTGATCAAGCGGGGACCAAGCGCCTCGCTGCCGCCGTCGCGGCGCATCGCGAGGACGGCGGCGCAGTCGTCGTCGCCAGCCATGCCGCCCTCGCCGGCGAGTGGCGCAAGCTGGAGCTCGGCGCTTGATCGGCGCGCTCATCGCCCGCGATGCGCGGCGCGGCTTCGTCGGCCCGGCCTGGCTTCCGATCGCGTTCTTCTGGGTGGTCGCGGCGCTGTTGCCGTTCGCCATCGGCCCGGATGCGCGCCTGCTCGCGCAGATTGCCCCCGGCGCCTTGTGGATCGCCGCCCTGACCGCGGCGCTACTGCCGATCGAGCGGCTGGTTGAGCCCGACCGCGCCGATGGCGTGCTCGACCAATTGTTCCTGCGCGGCATGGCCGAGGAAAGCATCGCCGCGGCCAAGATCGCCGCCCACTGGCTGACCTTCGCTCCGCTGCTGCTGCTCGCCGCGGTGATCGCGTCGCCGCTGCTGGCGATGGCGGGCGCCGCGCTCGGGCGGACCGAGCTGGCGCTGGCGATCGGTACCCCCGGCCTCGCCGCGCTGGCAGTCGCGGTCGCCGCGCTGACCGCGGGCCTGCCCCGCGCCGGAGCGCTCGCCGGCCTGCTGCTGCTGCCGCTCGCGGTGCCGCTGCTGATCTTCGGCGCCGCGGCGAGCCAGGGCCGCTCGGGCGCGCTTCTTTTGGAAGCCGCCATCTCGCTGCTGCTGACCGCCGGGGCGCCGTTCGTCGCCGGCGCCGCCATTCGCGCTAGCCGGACCTAGACCACCTCGCGAAAATCGCCGTCGGCAGGAGCAGCCCGCGCGCTTCCTCGCGCACCGCCATTTCGCCCATCTCGACCGTCCCGCCAAGGTCGGCGAACAGCTGCCTGACCAGCTCGCCGATGGCGATCGCCGACATCCGCACCGCATAGACCGTGAGCACCAGGAACCGGCTGTCGGCGTCCATCAGCCGCCGGCAATCGGCGAGCAGCGGCGACGAGATTCTCCTCCAGCCGCCAGACTTCGCCATCGGGCCCGCGCCCGAACTTGGGCGGATCGAGCAGGATGCCGTCGTAGCGCCGGCCGCGCCGGACCTCGCGCGCGGTGAACTTGCTGGCGTCGTCGACCAGCCAGCGGATCGGCCGCTCGTCGAGCCCGGACAGCACCGCGTTCTCGCGTCCCTGCTCCACCGATTTCTTCGAGGCATCAACGTGGACGAGCTTGGCGCCGGCCTCGCTCAGCAGCAGGGTGCCGACGCCGGTATAGCCGAACAGGTTGAGCACCTCGGCTCCATCCGCCCGGCTTCGCATCCAGTCCCATTGCGGCGCCATGTCGGGGAAGAAGCCGAGATGGCGGAACGGGGTCAGCGACGCGTTGAACTTGGCGCCGTCGCGCTCCAGCCCCCAGCGCCGCGGCACCGGCCGGTGCTGGACCCAGCGCCCGCCGCCTTCCTCGTCCGATCCGGGAACGAAGGTCGCGTCGGGGTCCCAGTCGTCGCGCGCCGGCGCCCACATCGCCTGCGGTTCTGGCCTCACCACCTTGTATGGGCCGTAACGCTCAAGCTTCTGGCCGTCGCCGCAGTCGATCAGCCCCCAGTCGTCCCAGGGTTCGGCGACAATCGTAACGAGATCAGTCACGCCGCCAGCGCGAGCTTCGCGCCGACGCTAGCCACCGCCCGCGGCCCGGCCAGCATGCGCGCGCCGACATCGCGCACCTCGTCGAGCGTGACGCGGTCCAGCCGCGCGACGATCTCCGCCGGTTCGACCAGTTCGCCGTCGCGCAGCAGCCGCGTCGCCAGATAGCTCGCCTGCCCCCAGCAGCTTTCGAGGCTCATCATCATCCCCGCCTTGGCGAGGTTGCGGGCGCGCTCGAGGTCGCGCTGCTCGAGCCCCGACGCGGCTTCGGCGATGACCCGCTCGATCTCGCGATGGACCAGCCCGGCGTCGGCGCGGTCGCTCGCGACATAGCTCCAGAACAGGCCCGAATCGGCATAATTCTGCGCGCCCGCGGCGACCGAATAAGCCAGGCCCTGCTCCTCGCGCAGCTGCTGGAACAGTCGCGACGACGACCCGCCCCCGACCGCGTCGGCGAACATTTGCGAGGCATAGGTATCTGCTGCACCCCACTGCGGCGCGGAGCAGGCAATGGCGATATGCGCCTGCGCGCTCTTCCGCCGCCCGAAGCGGTTGCCGCCGGTGAAAGTCGCCGCGATCCGCTGCGGCGCCGCACCCGAGGCAAGCCCGCCGAACGCAGCCTCGGCAAGGTCGACCAGCCGCTCATGCTCGAGCTTGCCCGCGCCGACCAGCACCAGCGAAGCCGGCGCATATTGCGTCCGCAACCAGGCGTGCAGATCGTCCGCCGTCACGGCGCGGATGGTTTCGGCATCGCCCAATACCGACCGCCCCAAGGGCTGCTCGCCGAACGCCGCTTCCTGGAGCAGGTCGAACACCAGGTCGGACGCCGTGTCATTGGCTTCGGCCAATTCCTGCAGCACAACCTTTTTCTCGAGCTCGAGATGGGCGGAATCGAAATGCGGGCGCTGGGTCAAATCCGCGAGCAGCTTCACGCCAAGCTCGAGGTCCGCCGCCAGCAGGCTCACATAGAAGGCGGTCAGCTCGCGGTCGGTCGAGGCGTTGAGGTCGCCGCCGACATCCTCGACCAGCTCGCTGATCTCGCGCGCCGAGCGTCCGCCCGCGCCCTTGAACACCATATGCTCGAACAGATGGGCGATGCCGTTGAGCGCCGCCGGCTCGTTGCGCGATCCAGTGCCGGCGTAGAGGCCGACGGCGATCGTCTCGACGCTCTGCATCGGCCGGCTGGCGACGCGGAGCCCATTGGCCAACGTCGTCAGCCGCATCATTTCGCAGCCGCCTTCGCGCAGCCGCTTGCGCATCGCGAAGCCGTAAATGACCAGCGCCGCCAGCGCGAGCGCGAACCAGGTCGCCGCATAGCCGCGATGCTGGGAGGGCGAGACCGCGCTGGCGTTGGCGGCGCTTGGCGGCGCGCTCTGCTGAAGCCCCGGCGGCGCGCTGCCCGCGACCAGCCGGATGCGGCTGTGGCGGTCGGGCACGATGATCCCGCTGACCAGGCCGCCGCGCCAGGTGAACTTCGCGTTGGGGTCCTTCGACCAGCCGAGCTCGACGCTGATCCCCGGCCCTTCGGCGCCGGTCGCGCAATCGACGATGTGGACGTAGCCGCCCTCTCCCGCCAGATTCTCGCCGGCCATCGCGCGCTTGGCGACCGGGCGCAGGCACAGGCCGGTCGCATGGCGGAACAGCGGCAGCTGGGCATCGGCCAGCGGCACCGTCGGCCAGCTGATCGGCGGCATTGTCTCCGCCGCGGCGTAGCGGGCGAGCAGGCCCTGCTTCCACGTCGCGCGGTGAAGCTGCCACACGCCAAGGGCGATCAGCACCGCGATAGCGGCGGCAACGACCAGCGTCGGCAGGATCGGCAGCCGGCGGATCATTCGGCCGCGCCCATCGCGGGCCTCAGCCGTGGACCGGCGCGCCCCAGCCGCCCCAGACGTAGATCGAGGTGAACAGGAACAGCCAGACGACGTCGACGAAATGCCAGTACCAGGCCGCCGCTTCGAAGCCGAAATGCTGCCTGGGCGTGAAGTCGCCGCGATAGGAACGGATCAGGCAGATGATCAGGAAGATCGTCCCGACGATGACGTGGAAGCCGTGGAAGCCGGTCGCCATGAAGAAGGTCGAACCGTAGATGCTGCCTTTGAACGGCGAAGGGCGCGTGGGCATATTCATAGGCCTGGATGCTGGTGAACAGCATGCCGAGCAGGATCGTCAGCCACAGCCCCACCTTCAGCCCATGGCGGTCGCCGTGGATCAGCGAATGGTGCGCCCAGGTCACCGTCGTTCCCGAGCACAGCAGGATCATGGTGTTGAGCAGCGGGAAGCCCCATGGGTTGAGGACTTCGACGCCCTTGGGCGGCCACACGCCGCCGACCGCCGCCGCCGGGAAGATGCGCGCTGTCGAAGAAGGCCCAGAACCAGGCAAGGAAGAACATCACTTCCGAAGCGATGAACAGGATCATGCCGTAGCGCAGGTGGAGCTGGACGACCGGGGTGTGATGGCCGCTGTGCGATTCGCGCACCGTGTTCGACCACCAATTGTACATGGTGGTGAGCACGCCGAGCACCCCGAGCGCGAACACGAACTTGCCGTAGGGGTTCTCGTGCCACCACATGACGAGGCCGCTGAACAAGATGCCGCCGCACGCCGCGCCGATGATCGGCCACGGATCGGGATCGACCAGATGATAATCGTGGTTCGGCTTCGTCGCGGCCATTCGTGCAGCTTCCCTCGTTACGTTTGCCAGCGGCTCTAGCGGGCCGCCGCGGCAGTTTCCACCGGGTAAAATGTGTAGCTCAACGTGATCTCGTGAACGTCCTTGGTGTCGGGGTCCTTGAGCAACTGCGGATCGACGAAAAACACCACCGGCATGTCGACCGTTTCGCCCGCTTTCAAGGTCTGCTCGGTGAAGCAGAAGCATTGGATCTTCTTGAAATATTTGCCGACCTGGTCGGGCGAGACGTTGAACACGGCCTGGCCGGTCCACGGCCGCGCGGCGAGGTTCTGCGCGCGGTAGAAGATTTTGGTCTGGGCGCCCGGCTGGATCCGCACTGTCTGCTGTTCCGGCTCGAAGCGCCACGGCAGGCCGGGATGGACGTTGGCATCGAAGCGCACGCTGATTTGCCCAGCCACCGCGCCCGGCGCCTTGTCGGCGCGGAGCGTCGTGCCGCCGAAGCCGGTCGCCTCGCAGAACGCCCGATAGAGCCGCGGAGTCATCGCCGTCAGCAGGACCATGAAAGCAATGATGCCAAGCAGGATGGCGAGCGTCTTGCCATGCTGCCGCTCGGCGACTTCGGCGCTCACCAGTTCATCCCTGTCTTGGCGACCGTGATGAAGAACATCAGCACGACGAACGCGCCGAGCAGGATCGCCATGACCCGCGCGCGGTCGCGCTGGCGCTTGCGGATCAGTTCGTCTTCCGGGCTCACCACGGCAGGAACCGATCCGCGACCAGGACCGTGAACAAGGCGAACAGGTAGAACACCGAATAGCCGAACAAATGCTTCTCCGCGCCCATGTCGGCGGGGTCGGTGGCGCGGCTGGCCCACACTCGCGCGGCGAGCACCAGGAACACCGCGCTGAGGATCGCCGCGCAAGCCCCATAGATCGGGCCGGCCATTCCCAACGGCCACGGTGCAACCGCCGCCGCCGCCATCGGCAGGCTGTAGAGGAATATCTGGCGCCGTGTCGCCGATGCTCCGGCGACTACCGGCAGCATTGGGATTCCGGCCGCGGCATAATCCGAGCGGACGAACAGCGACAGCGCCCAGAAATGCGGCGGCGTCCACAAGAAGATGATCGCGAACAGCAGCAGCGGCAGCGCCGCGACATGGCCGGTCGCCGCGACCCAGCCGATCAGCGGCGGGAAAGCGCCGGCGGCGCCGCCGATGACGATGTTCTGCGCCGTCCTCGGCTTCAGCCACACGGTATAGATGAAGACGTAGAACAGGATCGACGCCGCCAGCAGCGCGGCCGCCAGCATATTGGTCGCAAGGCCCATCAGAACGACCGAGAAAACGCCGAGCCCGACCCCGAAGTGAAGCGCCGCCTCGCGCTCCATGCGGCCATCGGGAAGCGGCCGCTGTGGCGGTGCGCCGCATCTTGCCGTCGATGTCGGCCTCGTACCATTGGTTGAGCGCCCCGCACGCTCCCGCGCCGAGCGCGATGCACAGGATCGCGGTAAATCCCAGCGCCAGCGGCGGCAGCTCCGGCGCCACCAGCAGTCCGCACAGGCCGGTGAAAACCACTAGGCTCATCACGCGCGGCTTGGTCAGCGCGAGAAAATCGCGCCAATCGGCCGGCAGCGCGGCTGGGTTCGACATCTCCAGTGAAGGCATGGCGCGGCCTATAAGAGGTTGGCTGCGGAGGGGAAACCCCTCTCCCGCAAGCGGGCGAGGTTCTCTAAGGTCATGCCATGAATCACCGATTCCTCGCCGCCGCGTTGCTCGCGGCCCTTCCCGCCCCGCTCCTCGCCCAGGCCGCCAGCGCTCCGGCGCCCGCCGCCGCCGTGCAAACCGACCTCGTCCCCGTCGCCATCGACACCAGCCTCGGCCGGATCGTGGTCGCCGTCGACCGCACCCATGCGCCGATCACCGCCGCCAACTTCCTCCATTATGTCGACACCCACCGGCTCGACGGCGAGAGCTTCTACCGCGCCATGCACAGCGCCACGAGCAACCTCATCCAGGGCGGCGTGCGCAGCGACGCGCGCAAGCTCTACCCGCCGATCGCGCACGAGCCGACCAGCGAGACCGGCCTCCACAATGTTGCCGGCGCTATCTCGATGGCGAACGGCGGCGCCGGCACCGCGCGCGCCGATTTCTTCATCCTGCTGGACGATGTGCCCGCGTTCGACGCCGGCGGCCCGGGCGGCGACGCGGTCGGCTTCGCCGCCTTCGGCCATGTCGTCGAGGGCATGGACGTGGTGAAGAAAATCTACGACGCCCCGCTCTCCGCCACCAAGGGCGAAGGCGCGATGCAGGGCCAGATGCTCGACCCGCCGGTCAAGATCATCAAGGCCGCGCGGGTGAAGTAAGCGAATGTCCGCTCGGGACGCTAGGCGACTTGCGCCTGTGGTCGGCGCCCGATGACGAAATAAGCGGCAGCGATAACGGCTAGCGCAAACAGGCCCGCCAGGCTGTGCATTGGGTCTTCGTAGATCAGCGCGGCAAGAAGCGCGGCGTTGAGTCCGATCGCAATCAGCGGCGGTAGCGGGAACCACGGAATACGGAACGGACGTGGGAGGTCCGGCTCGCTCCGACGCAGCCGGATCGCCGCCAGATTGACAGCGATGACGACGACCAGGCCGACCGCGACATTCATGGCGACGACGGTCTCATAAGTCCCGGTTGCCGCGAACGCGATGGCTAGCACCGAACTGACCGCCAGTGCCCACCGCGGGATCCCGCTCGTGGCGACTTGGCCCAGTTTTGAGGGCAGCTGACCGGCGCGCGCCAAGGCGAAGCTGATTCGGGCGCTTTTCATAATCGCCAGGTTGGTGATTGCACCGACGGAGATCACCGCGAATATCGTCAGGACGAGCTCGCCCGTCGATCCTGCCACAAGCTTGACCGCATCCGCGGCGACGAGTTTCGACCCCGCCATCTGGGCCGGTGTCAGAACGTTCAAAAGCGCCAGATTGATGAGCAGATACAGAATCGCGACGCTGGCTATTCCGGTGGCCATGGCACGCGGCAGCGTCCGCTCGGGCGCCTTCATCTCCTCGCTGAAATAAACGACCTCGTCCCAACCGTTGTAGGTGTTGATGACTTGGCGCATGGCGGCGGCAAGCGCGGCGATCCCGATCGGTCCGCCTATCTCTGCGGCGCTTGGCGGCGCACCTGAGGCGGGTCGCGCGAATAGCAGAATGATGAGGGCAATCAGGGCCGCGCCTTTGACCGCCGAAAAGATGATCTGGCTGTCCCCGGCGACGCGCGTGCTGGTCCAGTTCAGGGCCGAGAAAATGATGATAACGCCGATTGCGACAACCGACGGATGAATGCGTGGGAATACGCCCAGCCGCTGGAGGAACTCGGCCACCACGATCCCGAGGAAGGCTTCGAGAGTCACGAGCACTAACCACGCGCCCCAGCCGGTGACGACCCCGGCCAAGGGCCCGAAGGCGCGCCGAACGAAATCATACGTACCGCCGGCACACGGGATGGCGGTAGCCAACTCGACATAGGCAAATGCATTAATCCCGGCGAGCAAGCCTCCCACTACCCACAGGCCGAGAATCAATTCGGGCGAGTGAACCGCTGCGGCGATAATCCCCGGAGTGCGAAAAATGCCCTGCCCGACCATCCCGCCGACGACAACGGCGATCCCGAATGCCACCCCGAGGATGCGAAGCAGCGAACCACGGCTGGACATAGCGGCGCCCCCTCTAAGTCGAGGCCATTTTCCTAGCAGGGTTCCGAACCGAATGCGACGCGGGGGTACCGCCAGGAGTCCTCCTAATCGATCCGCGGTAGGGTCGAGAATTGATGGAACGGCGGCGGGCTCGACAGCGTCCATTCGAGCGTCGTTGCGCCTTCGCCCCACGGATTGGCCGGCGCCTTCTTGCCCCAGCCCAGCGACCAGAACAGGTTGACGAAGAACACCGCGACGCCGGCGATGGTGATCATGTAGCCGATGGTCGCGATCCGGTTCCACTCGGCGAAGGCCGGGGTGTAGTCGGGGATTCGCCGCGGCATGCCATCGAGGCCGAGGAAGTGCATCGGGAAGAAGATCACGTTCACGCCGATGAACATCAGGAAGAAGTGAATCTTGCCGAGCAGCTCGTTGTACATCTTCCCGCTCATCTTCGGGAACCAGTAATAGAAGCCGCCGAAGATCGCGAACACCGCGCCGAGGCTCAGCACGTAGTGGAAGTGCGCGACCACATAATAAGTGTCGTGCATGTAATTATCGACGCCGCCGTTGGCGAGGATGACACCGGTGACGCCGCCGACGGTGAACAGGAAGATGAAGCCGATTGCCCACAGCATCGGCGTTTCGAAGGTCAGGCTGCCGCCCCACATGGTCGCGATCCAGCTGAAGATCTTCACGCCCGTCGGGACCGCGATGACCATGGTCGCCGCGGTGAAGTACATCTTCTCGTCGACGCTCATGCCGGTGGTGAACATGTGGTGCGCCCAGACGACGAAGCCGATGACGCCGATGGAAACCATCGCATAGGCCATGCCGAGATAGCCGAACACCGGCTTGCGGCTAAACGTCGCGACGATCTGGCTGACCATGCCGAAGCCGGGCAGGATCATGATGTACACTTCGGGGTGGCCGAAGAACCAGAACAGATGCTGGAACAGCACGACGTTGCCGCCGCCCGACGCGTCGAAGAAGGCGGTGCCGAAATTGCGGTCGGTGAGCAGCATGGTGATCGCGCCGGCCAGGACCGGAAGCGCGAGCAGCAGCAGGAACACCGTGACCAGGATCGACCATACGAACAACGGCATTTTGTGCAGGGTCATGCCCGGCGCGCGCATGTTGAAGATGGTGGTGATGAAGTTGATCGCGCCGAGGATCGAGCTGGCGCCCGCGAGGTGGAGCGAGAAGATTGCCATGTCGACCGCCGGCCCGGATGAGCCCGAGGTCGACAGCGGCGCGTAGATCGTCCAGCCGGTGCCGGCGCCAAGGCCGGTGCCGCCGCTGACCAGGGTCGACCCGAGCAACAGCAGGAACGCCGGGACCAGCAGCCAGAAGCTGATGTTGTTCATGCGCGGGAAGGCCATGTCGGGGGCGCCGATCATCAGCGGCACGAACCAGTTGCCGAACCCGCCGATCATCGCCGGCATGACCATGAAGAAGATCATGATCAGCCCGTGCGCGGTGATCAGCACGTTCCAGTGATGGGTCCATTCGTCGAAGTTCGCGGTCCCGGCGCCGATCGGCCAGGCGCGGTTCAAGACCTGGATGCCCGGCTCCATCAGCTCCCAGCGCATGATCCCGGAGATCGCGCCGCCGATGATCCCGGCGACGATCGCGAAGATCAAATAGAGCGTGCCGATGTCCTTGTGGTTGGTGGACATGAACCAGCGGGTGAAGAAGCCCGGCTTGTGATCCGCATCGTGATGCGCGTCATGCGCCTCATGGCTTTTGAGGTGCAGTGCGTCGGCGGTGGTGCTCATTGACTAAGGCTCTCTTCGCTTAATTCTGCGCGGTCACGGACTGGTTGACGACGGGCTGCTGGCCCGCGGGCTCGGCGGCTGCGGGCGTTGCCGTGGTCGCCGCCGGCGCGGCTGCCGGCTGTGCGCCAGGCTGATGCCCACCCTTCGCCGCAACCCACTCGGCGAAGCGCGCCGGCGAGGTCACTTCGACACCGATCGGCATATAGCCGTGACGAGCGCCGCACAGCTCGGAACATTGGCCGAAATAGACGCCCGGCCGGTCGACCTTGACCCAGGTTTCGTGGAGCTGGCCGGGGTTGGCGTCCTGCTTGATCCAGAAGGCCGGCACCGCGAAGCTGTGGATGACGTCGTCGGCGGTGACGATGAACTTCACCGTCTTGCCCTGCGGGATGACAAGCCGCTCGTCGACCGCGAGCAGCGGCGGGCCGTCATTGTCGGTCCGCGCGCGCTGGTTCTTCTGCCGGGTCGGGTCGCCCGCTTCCTTCAGCATATAGCTGTCGAAACTGACGCCGTAGTCGGGCAGCTCGTACGACCAATACCATTGGTGCCCCGTCACCTTGACCGTCACATCGGCCGGCGGCGGGCTGTACTGATGGGCGAGCAGGATGATCGAGGGGATCGCGATCCCGCCGAGGATGAACACCGGGACCACCGTCCAGATGACCTCGATCAGCGTATTGTGCGAATTGCGCGACGGCACCGGGTTCTTGCTTCGGCGGAAGCGCACCATCACGTACAGCAGCAACAGCAGCACGAAGATGCTGATCGCCACCGCGATGATCATCAGCGGGCCGTCGTGGAAGGCTTCGGCTTCCCGGCCGATCGGCGTGACCTGGTACTGGATGCCCTTGCGCCCGTCGGGCTCGCCGATACCCGGCGTCGGAATGGCGTGGCCGACGCTGCCCGGAACGATCGCCGGCTGGGCCGCGTCAGGCTTGGTCGCGTCCTGGGCGGTTCCCGCCGGCGGAGTGGCGGTTGTCGCCGCAGCGGTCGTCGGCTGACTGGCCGGGGTCTGCGCCGCCGCCGGAGTTAGCCCCGCCGCGGCCAGGGCAATCGCCAACCAAATCGCTTTCATCTTCACCCCAAATTGCATCGTTAAGACGGGCACGCGAGACGCCGCGGCCGCCGGATTTGGGCGTCTCTATAGGCGCGGGTTTCCAGAGCCTCAAGCGCCTGTTCGCCCCAGCGGTTGAAGCTCATCGCCCGGAGCTTTAATGGCCCAACTCGACATGATGAGCGACGACCAGATCCTGGCCGAGTTCCGCGCCGCCGACGCGCTGCTCGAAGGCCATTTCATCCTTTCCTCGGGCCTCCGCAGCCCGCGCTACCTGCAATGCGCGCGGGTGCTGATGGACCCGGCCCGGGCCGAGCGCCTGGCGCGGGCGCTCGCCGCCAAGCTTCCGGCCGAGCTGCGCGAGCGCATCGAGGCGGTCGTGTCCCCCGCGATGGGCGGAGTCATCATCGGCCACGAAATGGGCCGCGCCCTGGGCAAGCCCGCGATGTTCCTCGAGCGGCCGCAGGGCGTGTTCGAGCTACGCCGCGGTTTCCGCCTCGACCCCGGCGCCAGAGTGCTGATGGTCGAGGACGTGGTCACCACCGGCCTGTCGTCGCGCGAAGCGATCGCGGCGGTCCACGCCGCGGGCGGCGAAGTCGTCGCCGAAGCCTCGCTGGTCGACCGCTCGGGCGGCCTTGCCGACCTCGGCGTGCCGTTCGTCCCGCTGATCCGCATCGACGTTCCGACCTACGAGGCCGACGCCGTCCCGCCCGAGCTCGCGGCGATCCCCGCGGTCAAGCCGGGGAGCCGCGCGGCGGCTTGACCCAGCGCCTGCGCCCCAAAATACTCAGGCTCGGCGTGAATATCGATCACGTCGCGACCATAAGGAACGCGCGCGGCGGCGACTTTCCCGATCCGGTCCGCGCCGCGATCCTCGCCGCCGAGGCCGGCGCCGACGGCATCACCGCCCACCTCCGCGAAGACCGCCGCCACATCACCGACCGCGACATCGAGCGGCTCGGGCGCGGAGATCGACCTGCCGCTCAACCTCGAAATGGCGGCGACCGAGGAAATGCTGGCAATCGCGCTTCGCCACCGCCCCCACGCCGCCTGCATCGTCCCCGAAAAGCGCGAGGAGCGCACCACCGAGGGCGGGCTCGACGCCGCGGGCCAGCTCGACCAGCTCGCCGAATATGTCGACCGGCTCGGCGATGCCGACATCCGCGTCAGCCTGTTCATCGAGCCGTCCGAAGCGCAGGTCGCCGCGGCGATCAGCCTCCAGGCCCCGGTCGTCGAATTTCACACCGGCCGTTACGCCCATGCCGAGGGCGAGGATCGTGCAGCCGAGCTGAAACGCCTCACCGATGCCGCCGCGCTGGCGGCCAAGAACGGCATCGAACCGCACGCGGGCCACGGCCTGACCTTCGACAACGTCATCCCCGTCGCCGCCATTCCCCAGCTGGCCGAGCTCAACATCGGTCACTTCCTCATCGGCGAAGCGATCTTCACCGGCCTTGGCGACAGCGTCCGCCGGATGCGCGCACTGATGGACGAAGCGCGGTGAAGCTCCTCCCTATCGCGCAGCGATGGGGAGGGGGACCATCCGCCGAAGAGCGGATGGGGGAGGGGTCCTGCGCGGCCGGACAACCCCTCCACCACGCGATCTCCGTTGCGCGGTCCCCCTCCCCACGAGCTTCGCTCGCAGGGAGGATCTGAAATTGATCATCGGCATCGGCTCCGACCTGTGCAACATCGAGCGCATCCAGCATTCGCTCGACCGCTGGGGCGACAAGTTCCTCAATCGCGTCTTCACCGACACCGAGCGCGAGAAAGCCACGTCGCGCCCGCACACCATCGCCGGCACGCTCGCCAAGCGCTTCGCCGCCAAGGAAGCCTTCTCCAAGGCGGTCGGCACCGGCTTCAAGCGCGGCGTGTTCATGAAGGACATCGGCGTCGTTAATCTACCGTCAGGGGCGCCGACGTTACAGCTGACCGGTGGCGCCAGGGCCCGTCTTGACGCCCTTGCACCAGCAGGCCACGCCATCGACATACACCTCACCATGACCGACGATCATCCTTGGGCTCAGGCCTTCGTCATCCTGACCGCCCGCAAGCTGGAGCCTTAATTGTTGAGCGACACCGTGCCCGAGCCGACCGCCGCTGAGCCGGCCGTTCCGCCCGCAGAGAAGGAAGAAAAAGGCTCGGCCATATGGCGTGAGATCAAGGGCCTGGTGTGGGTGCTCCTCGCGGTGCTCGCCTTCCACAGCTTCATCGCCAAGCCGTTCTACATCCCGTCCGAATCGATGATGCCGGGCCTGCTCACCGGCGACCGGCTGGTGGTCAGCAAATATCCCTATGGCTGGTCGTGGGTCAGCCCCAGCTTCCACGTCCTCCCGCCGCTGAAGGGCCGGGTGCTCGGCCGGCTGCCGGTGCGCGGCGACATCGTCATCGTCACCCCGCCCGGGACCAAGGTCGATTACATCAAGCGCGTCATCGGCCTTCCCGGCGACACCCTGCGGATGGTCGACGGACAGCTGTTCATCAACGGCCAGGCGGTGAAGCGCCAGCCGCTGGCGCAGCGGATGATCCCGATCGACGCCAATTCGCCGTGCGGCTCCGACCATGACGCGGCCCTGCTCGATCACCGTGTCCAGGGCGCCAACGGCAAGACCGTCTGCCGCGTCCCTATCGTCCGCGAGACCCTGCCCAACGGTCGCAGCTACGACACCGTCGAGCTCGGCCGGACGATTGAGGACAATTTCGGGCCGGTCACCATCCCCGCGGGTCACGTCTGGCTGATGGGTGACAACCGCGACGATTCGGCCGACAGCCGCATCGACATCTGGCGCGGCGGGCTCGGCGGCCCGGTGCCGTGGGAGAATATCGGCGGCCGCGCCGAGTTCATCACCTTCTCGCTCGACGGCTCGACAATCTGGTACAACCCGCTGACCTGGTTCACCGCCTTCCGCCCGGGCCGGGCGGGCATGTCGCTTCGCCACAGTTGATGCCGTCATGCTGAACTTGTTTCAGCATCCATCAGGCCGCATGCTCTACCGGTGGAAAAGCAGCCCTGCGTCTGCATCCTGTGCAGCCAGACGATGGGAACGATCTAATTCCGCCGATTGCCGAGCCCGGCACGACTATGGATGCTGAAACGAGTTCAGCATGACGGAAAAAGAAGTAGGGACAGCCGCCGCTAACGGCAGCTGGCCGTCTTACTCCGCCGGCTGCCCTTGCGCCGCGCCCTGCTGCTGCATCATTGCCGCGCCGCCGCGCACGACCTTGGTGACGCGCACGTCGAAGGTCAGCGGGCTGCCCTTGGGCCAATTGGGCGGCGGCGGCGAGCCGACGAACGCCAGCTTCTCCGGCATGGTGAAGCGATATTCGCCGCCTTCCTTCATCTCGGTCATCGCCTCGGCGAAGCCGGGGAAGACCTGGCCCATGGTGAAGGGCTGGGCGCCGCCATGCGACTGGCTGTTGTCGAACACCGTCCCGTCATTGGCGGTCAGGACATAGTCGAGCAGCGCCGCGTCGGCCTCGCCGATCGGCTCGCCATGACCGTCCTTGATGGCTGCGGAATTGCAGTCCGCTCGAGCTGATTTCCGGGCGCAGCGAGCCGGCCCCGATCCACGCCAGCCCGACGCCGGCGGCGATCACCAGCAAAAAGGCGAGCCACAGCGATACTGCCCGCCCGCTACGGGCAGGTCGGTGGGCGGCTTCAGCGACTGACATCAGTGTTATGCGGCTAAGCTCAGCGCGAGCCTTCGCGCTCGGCGCGCTTGCGCTCGAGCTTGCGGGCGCGGCGGATGGCGGCGGCGCGTTCGCGGGCCCGCTTCTCCGACGGCTTCTCATAGTGGCGGCGCAGCTTCATCTCGCGGTAGACGCCTTCGCGCTGCAGCTTCTTCTTGAGCGCGCGCAGCGCCTGCTCGACATTATTGTCGCGAACGATGATCTGCATAAAAAGTCCGACACAACCCTTCTAAGGCAATGGAGATCGGCCTCCGGAGGAGAGTCCTCGGCGGCGGGCGGCGCTGTAGCAGCGACTTTGCCGAGGTTCAACCCGCAGCTCATGAACGCACGATTCGGGAACAATTTGTGAAAGCTGCGACGAACCGTTCGCCGAAAGGGGTGGAACGGGCCAACTGAACCATAAGGTTATCGGCGGTTAACCCTTTGAATGATAAGACCTGCGTTCACGAGCGGAGGGTGGATAATGCTGAATCGGAGGGAAATGCTGCGTCTTGGCGCCATGGGCGCTGCCGGAGCACTCATCTCCTCGTCGGGTGCGTCGCAGACGCTGGGCCTCGTCGCCCCGCGGCCGCAGAATGCTCGTCCCGCAGTCGCCGTTCGCGCAGCGCCCGGTCCTGACCGCGCCGGCCGGCATCGACCCGCAGCTGTTCGCCCGCGCCAAGGCGGCGATGGACCAGCATCGCATCTATGCCCGCGACACGATCGGCATCGTCGACTTCTCCAAGCCGTCGGCCGAGCCGCGCTTCCACCTCGTCGATCTCGCCAGCGGCCAGGTCGAAAGCCACCGCGTCGCCCACGGCCGCGGTTCCGACCCGGCCCACTCGGGCTACCTCGAGCGCTTCTCCAACGACTTCGGCTCCTACGCCACGTCGAACGGCACCTACACCACCGGCGATTATTACCAGGGCAAGTACGGCCTTTCGATGAAGGTCAACGGCCTCGACTGGTCGAACAACAACGCCGAGCCGCGCGCCATCGTCATCCACAATGCCTGGTATGCCGAGGACGACATGATCCCGCTGCACGGCATGCTCGGCCGCTCCGAAGGCTGCTTCGCCATGAGCCGCGACAGCCAGTACAAGGTGATGCGCAAGCTCGCCGGCGGCCGCATGATCTATGCGGATAAGCTCGCGTAAGCTTGAGCCGCCGAGTGCAGCGCAGGGATTGCGCAGCAATCACAAGTAGCACGTAGAGACGGCGAAAGCCGGCCGACAGGTCGCGCTCGTTCGGTTGGCTTGGATGGAACGAGCCATCCAAGCGCGAGCCTGATCGACGTCACGGGATTCACTCCCGTGCCGACCCCAGAGCGTAAGCCCCAACCGTCATCCCGGCCTTGAGCCGGGGCCGCCTCACACTTGCCCGCGACTATTGCTCAAATCCAAAGCGCCGCATCAGCTCGGCGCGGGTCGCGCGCTCGGTCCTCGCCTGTGGGGCGGTCGTCATGTGCTCGTAGATGCCGGGACTGACCTCACGCCACCAAGGCAGGTCGATCGGTCCGGCGAAACAAGCGAGGTGGTTCAAGTAAGCATCCAGGCTCGAAAAGGTCTTGCCCATCGCAAACGGGAGGTTGGCGACTTGCTCGCCCTTCGGACCGCCAGGACTCACAATGCCATCCTTCCGACATGCCGCTTGCGCTTCACTTGGATTCGCCCCGACCGCCAGTGCCGCTGCGACGAGGATCGCGACTCCCATGCCGGAACACTGCCAGCGCCGCCGCACCGAGTTTATTGAGGCTTAGCGCTCGCTGTGCTTCCCTGAATCGTTAGTTTTGGGCGAGTCGGGTCGAACATAGGGGGCGCTCCATGGCGTTCTACGAGCCGTTAGCGCGCGCTGATGCGCAAGGGGAACTTTCACCGTCGAAATCGGCGGACATTGCCTTTTCGAATGTCCTGTTCAACGCGTTGCGAACTCAGATCGCACATGGCGTTTCGCCGGCCCTCCAAACCCACACCGGCAACACCGCTGGCAGTCCGGACGCGATCTTTGCCGGTCAACTGCTCGATAGCGAGATTTATGACCTCTATCCGGTCTCCCTAAAAGGGGGGACGACTTACGCCTTCGATGAGCGCGGCAGCGGCGCGAACCCGCTGATCGATCCTTACTTGTTGCTGTATGATCCGGTGACAGATCAGTTCGTCGCGCAGGACGACGACGGCGGCTTCGATCATTCATCGTTGTTGAGCTTCACGCCCGCTGCATCCGGGACCTATTATGTCGTGACGTCGTCCTGGTTCGACCTGTTCACTCCGTTTCACGATCCTGGCGCCGATTACCGCGTCGACATGTGGATCGCCAAGGCAACGGCCGACGTCGGCGACACCATCAAGACTGCGGGCAAGATCGGCTTAGGCACGACCTACGGCAGTTTGGAAGCCGCGGGCGACACCGACATGTACGCGATCAGCCTCACTGCGGGCATTCTCTATTCGTTCGACTATGCCGGCGGCGTCGCGAACGCCGACGATTTCGACGGCCAGCCCGGTGAGAATATCAGCTTCCTTCGCATGTATGATAGCGGCGGAAATCTCGTTGAGCTGAACGTCAACTACAAGACGTTTCTCACCTACGCGCCGACGCAGAGTGGGACCTATTACCTCAGCGTCGATCCTGTCGATCCGGCAATGACGGGCGGTTATACGATAGACGTTTCATCGCAGAGCCTCGCCGGCCTCGATCCTCTCGACACCATCTATTGGCGAAGCGCGAACAACGTGCCCTTCATCGATACCGACAGCGATGGCGTCGGCGACACCGCCTATGTCTATTTCGCGCCGGCCGGGGAGAATTTTGGCGAAAAGGCGGATGACGGCGTTACGCTCATGACCACCTATGGCTGGACCGACTGGCAGATCGCCGGCGTGATGTCCGCGCTCGAACAATACTCGCACATCCTCGGCACCCACTATGTGATCACGGATGACGTAAACCAGGCGACGTTCCGCTTGCTGACCACAACTTCCGACCTCTTCGGCGCCTATGCCTACCCGCAGGATCCGGTTTTCGGGACGCAACAGGGCATCTTGGTGTTCGCCGAGGACTACGCCGGCTTCGGCGACGATCCAGCAAGTCTGAGCCCGGGCGGGCTGGCCTATGAAGAGGTGTTGCACGAATTCGGTCATTCGCACGGCCTCGCGCACCCGCAGGACGACGGCGGCGGTTCGGAAATCATGCCCGGAGTACGGAATTACTTCGATTTCGGCGCCTTCGACCTCAACCAGGGCATCTATACCGTCATGTCCTACAACTTCGGCTGGGAAGGCGATCCCGACGGCTACCCTCTGACTTTTGACTACAGCTTTCAGGCCACGCTCAGTGCCTTGGACATCGCCGTCCTTCAGCAACGCTACGGCGTTCACGCGTACAATACGGGCGACAACATCTACACGCTGCCCGACGTCAATGCCGACGGAACCTCGTATCAGACGATTTGGGACACGGGCGGCACCGATGCCCTGGTCTATTCCGGAAGCCGGGACGCGCGCATCGACCTGACCGCCGCAACGCTCGATTACAGCCCGACTGGCGCCGGCGTCGTTTCCTATGCGCAGGGTATTTTCGGCGGGTACACAATCGCCAATGGCGTAGTCATTGAGAACGCCGCCGGCAGCAGCGGCAACGATGTGCTAATCGGCAATGACGCCGACAATGTCCTGACCGGCAACGCCGGGGACGACACGCTGCTTGGCCGGGGCGGCGATGATAACCTCATCGGCGGCGATGGTTTCGACATCATATCGCTCGGCGCGGGCAATGACGTCTTCGTCGATCAGCTCGGCGCACGGATGAGCACCAAGCTTGGTTCGATGTCAGTCGACGTCATCACGGATTTGAACGGCTCGGATGACCTGATTGACCTGAGCGCGTTTGGCATGGCGTTCGACTTCCATGGCACCGGCAACAACAGCCACGCCGGAGACCTCACCTACAAGGTCTATGGCAGCGTGACAGGGGCAGAGAATGCGCTTGGAATTGACATCGACGGTCACCCCGACGCCGGCGGAGTCAGCGGACCTGTCACGGTGATGTTCGGAAACATCGATGGCGGCAAACCCGACTTTGCAATCATCTTGCTCAACACCTCCAGCGTCGCCACCGACGAGTTCATCTTCGCCTAGACGCCGTGGCCCGCGACGGCTTCGCGACGGCACCGATCGTAGTAAGAATCCAGGATGTTCGAAGGCGACATCGAGGAACGCGCCGCTCCTGATTACCGAGCCGCCACTTCCGCCGGCTTCGCTGCCTTCGGCTTCGGCTTGAACGCCGCCGCCCCGCCATCCTTCATGTTCAGCGCCGTCAGCGCCTTGGCGTCGCGCCCATAAAGGTCGCTGTAATCGACGATCCGCCCATCGTTGAGCGCGGCCGAGCTGAAATAGACGATGTACACCGGCAGCGGCTTCACGAAATTGGCCTGCTTGGTCTTGCCCGTGGCGAGCTGGGCCTGAATCCTGTCGGGCGTCCACGTGCCGCCGTCATCGCCGAGCAGCTCGGTCGCGAGGTCGACGATATGCTCGGTGCGGATGCAGCCGTGGCTCAGCGCCCGCATGCGGCTGCTGAAGCGGCTGCGGGCGTTGGTGTCGTGCAGATAGATGTTGTGCGGGTTGTACATCACGAACTTGAGCTGGCCGAGCGCATTGGCCGGCCCGGGCGGCTGGCTCCAGCAAATCAGCTTGCCGTCCTTCATGATCGGCACGAAGCCCTTCTTGCCCGAAACTTCGTGAGTGATGCTCGGCGGCACCTCCCACGACGGGTTGAGCATGACGCCGACGGCCATGGCGGACAATTGCGGCGTCGGCGTCTTGGTGGCGCCGGCGATCGCCCGCTGCTTCCAGCGGTTGACCCCGTTTTCGACCAAGGTGGCGTGGAAGCCGGGCACGTTGACGATGACGTACTTCGGCCCAAGGTCGCGCGGCAGCCAGCGCCAGCGGTCCATGTTCAGCCGGATCTTGTCGCGCCGCGACGCATCGGTTGGCGCCGTTGCCGCTAGCGCGGCTCTTCAGCGCCGCATATTGCGGATGGGTCGGAAGCAGGCCGTTCAGCGCTCCGGCAATGTCGTGCGCCGCCAGCGCCTGGCGCAGCAAAGCGTCCTGCTTTTCGGCATTGAGATCGCCATCGGTAACGAACCAGGCGACCCGCGCCGCGTTCCTGACATGGCCCAACGCCAGGTCCGACGACACCAGGTCGAAGCGCTGGGTCGCAGCTTCCGACACACTGATCGGGTTGCCCGTCGCCATCGCCGCCTCGAGCCCCGCGGCATCGTAATCGGCCGGGTTCAGCCCCTCGGCGCCGATGCCGTTGATATAGGTGACGAGCGCCTGAACGCTGGCCGGGTCCCACATCGCGGGCGGCAGCGGTGCCGGCGGCAGCGCCTGTGCCTGCTGCGGGGGGCCTGGCACCGGCGCGGGCTGGGCTTGCGGCGGGGCCGGCACTCGGGTCGACGGGCGCCGGCAGCGGCTGCCGCGGCGGATCGAGCGGCACCTGGGCCACGGCCGGCACGGCGAGCAGCGCCGCCGCCGCAGTCAACATCGTCAATCCGTTCTTTCCAGCACTCAACATCGCCAACCCACTCATTTCAAACCGAACAATCGCTCGTCCGCCACCCTACAGGCTTTCAGAATCGCCCGCCAGACGCACCGCCGCAACACTTCCGGACTTTGCATTCGGTCATTCCGTCGCAAACCAATCCTTAAGGCCCCGCTGACTAGAGCCGTCCGCCTTTGTGGGGGGCCGGTTTACGTGGGCAGTGCATATTTTCTTGACGGCGGGATGATCCCGCGCAGCGCGACGCGCTCGATCGACGAGCGCGCGGAGGTGCGCAGCGAGGCGATTTCCTCGACCGCGGCGCTGGAATTTCGCGGCCGCCGCCACGTCGTCCGCCTGGTCAATGTGTCGAGCAGCGGCGCCATGGTGATTTTCCCACACACTCCCAACATTGGCGAACGCCTGGCCCTCCAGCTTCTTGACCGGGGCCTTGTCTGGGCACAGGTGCGTTGGGTGAAGGACGGGCGGATCGGCCTGTCGTTCGCGGTCCCGCGGGAGTAGCGCGGATGGAGATGAGTTTCGCAATGATCAAGGCGCGCATTGCCGAGGACCAGGACGAGCGGCGCGCAAGCGTGCGCCTCCCGGTCGAGCTCGACGCCAAGATGCGTGAGCTTGGCGCCAATGGCGTCGACGCCCGGATTCTCAACATTTCCGAGACCGGCTTCATGGCGGTCGCCGATGGCCAGTTCGAGGTCGGTTCGCGGGTGTGGTTGATGCTTCCCGGCCGCGACCGCGCCAATGCCGTCGTGCGCTGGACCGCCGGCGACAAGCTCGGCGCCGAATTCGCCGAGCCGATCGCGCTCGAGGACCTCCAGGCCGGCTAAGGTCCCGCCGCCGGTCGGGCGCCAGCCTCGGCCCGTCCCGCATTTTCCCTTCGCACGGCCGCCGCTGATCCGATGCCGTGCAACCGCGCGCGCCGCCGCTCGTTTGGCGAGTCGCGAAAGGAAGTCTGCAATGCACATCGTCCCGGGCGAACAATGGAAGCCGGCCGAGCGGGGTTATCACGCCGTCTATCGCGAGCATGAGGTCAACCACTGCCCCGGCTGCGGCCGCATCCAGTGGATCATCGGCCGGATTTCGGCCGAATGCGCCTTCTGCACCACCGCGTTGCCGCTCGCCGAGGCGAGCATGCGGTCGCACAACGGGCCGGTCGTCATCCAGCACAAGAACCGCGACGCCCACGCCTGGGCGGCGTAACCGCTAGGCCTTCTTTTTCCTCACCGGCGGGTTGACCGCGCACAGGTCGATTCCGCCCGCGGGCCGCTCGAAGAAATCATCCTTGCGATTGGCCTTGAGCCGCAGCAGCTGCGCGAAGGTCGGGCTGTTGGTGTCCAGATATTCGAAGTTGGGGCGCAGGGCCGGCGTGATGTCGCTGGCCATGCGGATCCACGCGATCGGCGCATCGAGCTTGCGGTCGGTGTAAAAACCCATCGGCGCCGGCCCGCGCGGCAGCGAGCTCATCCGGTCGATGCCCTCGATCACCCGGCCGACCAGCGCGATGTTGCGGTCGAGCGCGCGGGGCGCATGGCCGATGATCGCGTACAGCTCACCGCCCGTGCCAGTGTCCGGCGCAAGGTCGCGGCCGACGCCGACGCTGGCATAGCAATGAGCGAGGTTGGCCCATCCCCCTTTGGGCGAATAAGCCATCGGCCAGCCGTCGACGAAGCCGACGCGCGGCGCATAGGGATCCGGCATAGCCGAGCGGCTTGATCTTCAGACCCTTCAACGGCCGGACATATTCGGCCGGCGGCTTGGCGACGACGCCCTCGGGCCACGGCCGGTCGCTTTCGTTCAGCCCCCATTGCGCGACATAATTGTCCTGCACGCGATAGATGGTCGCGCCGTCCCAGTAATTGCCGCGCGCCAGCAGCTTGACGTTGTTGACGTGGACCGGCGCGAATTGCGGCGCCAGCTGGACGATCACGCGGCCGCCGTTCTTGAGCTGGATGACCATCAGGTCGTCGGCCGGAATTTGCTTCCACACGGTGGCGGGCGCGGCGGAGATGATGTCGGCCGGCGTCAGCGGTTTCTTCTTGGCCGGCGGCGGCGCCGCGGCGACGAGCGCCATTGCGGCGATGATGAGGACCCTGTTCATGGCGGCAATGAACCACATTCGTCATTCCCGCGAAAGCGGGAACCCAGGATTCTTCTTCGTTACTGGGCCCCCGCGTTCGCGGGGATGACGAACCTGAGGCGCCCCGCTATCGCCCGCTCATGTATCTCGCCACCTTGATGCTGCTCGGATCGGGCGAGCTCGGCCGCGAATTCGCCATCGCCGCCAAGCGCCTCGGCTGCCGGATCGTCGCCTGCGACCGCTACGCCAACGCGCCCGCGATGCAGCTCGCCGACGCCTGCGAAGTCTTCCCGATGCTCGACGGCAAGGCGCTCCGCGCCGCGGTCGAGAAGCACCAGCCCGACGTCATCGTGCCCGAGCTCGAGATGATCGACACCGCCACTTTGGCTGCGCTGGAGGACGAAGGCTGGCGCGTGGCCCCCTCCGCCAAGGCGGTGCAGCTGACCATGAACCGCGACGGCATCCGCGACTTTGCCGCGCGCGAGCTTGGCCTCACCACCTCGCAATACCGCTTCGCCGAAAGCCGCGACGAGGCCATCGCCGCCGCCGCGCAAGTCGGGCTGCCGTGCGTCGATCAAGCCGGTCATGTCCTCCTCCGGCAAGGGCCAGAGCACCGCCACGACCGAGGACGAGGTCGGCGCCGCCTGGGACTATGCGGTCGCAAAGATGCGCGGCGATCGCCCGCGCGTCATCGTCGAGGAATTCATCGACTTCGACAGCGAGATCACCCTCCTGACCGTCGCGACCAAGGACGGCGTGCTGTTCTGCGCCCCGATCGGCCACCGCCAGGAACTCGGCGATTATCGCGAAAGCTGGCAGCCGGCCGGAATTCCGCGCGAGGCGCTGCAGTCGGCGCGCTCCCAGGCCCGCAAGGTGGTCGACGCGCTCGGCGGCCACGGCATCTTCGGGGTCGAGTTCTTCGTTCGCCGGCGACCAGGCGATCTTCTCCGAACTGTCGCCGCGCCCGCACGACACCGGCATGGTCACGCTGATCTCGCAATTCCCCAACCAGTTCGAGCTTCACCTGCGCGCCATCCTCGGCTTCCCGATCCCCTCGATCGAGCTGGCCGGCCCGTCGGCGTCGGCGGTCATCCTCGCCGAGCGAGGAGAGCGACAGCTTCTCGTTCGACGGCGTAGCCGAAGCGCTGGCGCTGGGCGCCCCTGGAAGCCCGGTCGACCTCCGCCTGTTCGCCAAGCCGCAGACTTTGGTGAACCGCCGCATGGGCGTTGCGCTGGCGCGGGGCGAAACCGCCGAAGATGCGATTGCCCGCGCCAAGACCGCAGCCGGACGCGTCCGCATTCGTTATGATGGAGCAAAGGAGCCTGATGATGTCCGTGAAGCTCGCCGTCCCGCTGCTCGCCGCGCTCGTGCTGGCGGGCTGCGACCAGCCCCAGCAGCAGCCGACGCGCGCCATCAAGGTTCGCAGCGCCGAGCAGAACCAGCTTCACCAGCTCGACGCGCTCAACCTCGCCATCGCGCTGAAGCGCGCGATCTACGACGCCGGCTACACCTGCAAAAGGGTGACCGACGCCGGCTTCGTCGCGGAATGGAAGAACCTCGATATGTGGACCGCGCATTGCGAATATGATCGCGGGCCGGCGGTCGACTGGGCGATTTTCGCGGGTCCGGACGGCGGCGCCCAGGTCCGCGACTGCAGGGATATTCCCGGCACCGGCCTGCCGGCCTGCAAGATCGCCAAGCGGCCCAAGGGCGACTTCAACGAAGTGAAGAAATAGGGTCTAGCCCGCCTGCCCCGGGTTGCACTGGCGGGTTTCCTTATATTCGCCGGCCGACGACTTTTCCTTCACCGTCACGCAATTGCCCTGGCGGGTTTCCTCGCGCCAGCTGCCATCCGGCCTGGTCACGCGGTCGCTCGCCTTGGGCACGCGCTTGCCGTTCTTGATCTCGTAGTTCCAGCCCTTGGGGGTCTGCTGCGCCTGGGCCGAAGCGGCCGACGCATAGGCCGCCGTCGCGGCCAGCGCGACCGCGCCCAGCACCAGCGCTCTCTTGGCGGTCTTGGTCATTGCACGGCTCCTCATCGCCTTACCGTCTACCAGCCGACAGATGAACTCGCCCTGACGGCGAATCGAGCGGCGGGCGCGACGAAAGGTTCACCGAAAAGGTGGCGCATCTTCAGTGATTTGCAAGGGGCCGAAGCCCCGGGATTAGCCCTGGCGCGCCTTGAAGCGGCGGTTCGTCTTGTTGATGACGTAGGTGCGGCCGCGGCGGCGGATGACCCGGCAGTCGCGGTGACGCGACTTCAGCGATTTTAGCGAATTGCGAATCTTCATGGCCGGGCGCCTGCTCGTATCTGTCTGTATATTGTCGGAAACGGCCCCCGAAAGGACCGGCGGCTCACCTAGTCAGGGGGGCGGCGCAAGTCAAGCTTGAGCGAGCTTGCGCTCCCAGCTGAGCGCATCGCCGACGATCTCGTCGATATCCGCATGCGCCGGCCGCCAGTCGAGCGTGCCCAGCATCCGCGCATTGGCCGCGACCAGCTGCGGCGGGTCGCCCGCGCGCCGCCCCTCCATCACCCGTTCGACCGGCGTGCCGTTGGCGCGGTCGACCGCGTCGAGCACTTCCAGCACCGACAGCCCCTTGCCGTAGCCGCAGTTGATGACCAGATTCTCGCCCGGGTGAGCGATCAGCCATTCGAGCGCCGCGACATGCGCGGCGGCGAGGTCGCTGACGTGGATATAATCGCGGATGCAGGTGCCGTCGGGCGTCGGATAGTCGCTGCCGTAGACGGCGACGCGGTCGCGCTTGCCGACCGCCGCCTCGACCGCGACCTTGATCAAATGGGTCGAGCCCTTGCCGATCTGCCCCGAGCGCCCTTGCGGGTCGGCCCCGGCGACGTTGAAGTAACGCAGCGCGCCATAGTGGAGCAGCCCCGCCGCCGACGCATCCTCGAGCATCCGCTCGGTCATCAGCTTCGACCAGCCATAGGGGTTGATCGGCTGCTTGGGGTCGTCCTCGGCGATCGGCACCCGGTCGGGCGCGCCATAGGTCGCCGCGGTCGAGGAGAAGAGGATCGGGCTGATCCCGGCATCCGCCGCGGCGCTGATCAACGCGTGGCTGGCGAGCGTGTTGTTGCGATAATATTCGAGCGGCCTTTCGACCGATTCCGGGACCACGATCGACCCCGCGAAATGCATGATCGCGCCGATCCTCTGCTCTGCGAAGATGCGCGTCACCAGCGCCCGGTCGGCGACGTCGCCTTCATAGAAAGGCACGTCCTCCGGCACGACGCGCGCGGCTGCCGTTGGACAGATCGTCGATCACCGCCACGGTCCAGCCCGCGTCGCGAAGGGCGAGGACGGCGTGGCTGCCGATATAGCCGGCGCCGCCGGTGACGAGCACTGGGACCTTGGTCATGTGGGGGCGCTAGCGGAGGCTGGCCGGTGATTCCAGCCGCGGAGGTCGGCGGACGGGCGCGGCACCGGAGCCGCGCCCGCCTCGGTCAGGCTCACATCACCAGATAATCGGCACCCGCCTGGTAATGATGCATCGCCTGATCGTGATGCGGATCGAACGGCGAGGGGTCGCTGTTCGCACTCGTCGAATTTGCGAGCAGGCCCTTCTTTCCGCCGCCGCCGCCGCTCTTGGCGGTACCGTCGATCTCCAGCCCGATGAAATCGCTGAACGTCACCGCGGGGCCGCCCTTCAGCTCGACCTGGAAGTCCGCCACCCGGTCGCCGTTCGAATCGAGCTCGATGATCGTGCTGCCGTCGAACGAGGCGTAGCGGACCTGGCCCGCCTGGCCGGAGAACAGCGACGTGCCGATGAACTTCGCCGCATTGAGCGCCGACAGGTCGATGTGATCGCTGCCGTGGGTGAAGTCGGTGATGCTGTCGCGGCCGGCGCCCGTGGCGCTGTCGCCATTGGCAAGGAAGGCGAAACTGTCCGCGCCCGGCGCCGCCGCTCAGCGTGTCGTGGCCGGCGCCGCCGATCAGGAAGTCGTCGCCGCCATTGCCGTTGAGGATGTCGTTGCCGGCGCCGGACTCGAGCCGGTTGCCCGCCTCGTTGCCGGTCAGCGTGTCGTTGCCCGATCCGCTCCTGGCGTTCTCGATGGTCACGCCATTGGCGATGGTGAAGCCGCCGTAGAGCCCAGAGGCGTAGGACACCCAGCCGCCGCCGCCGAACTCATATTGCAGCGTCGCCGGGCGCAGGTCGATGTTGGCGTCGGCCGCGCCGCCATAGACGATCTGGTCGGTGCCGGCGGCGTCCCAGATCGAGGTGTAGCTGTTGCCCGGCCCGTTGAAGTCGAGGATCGTATAGGTGTCGTTGCCGATCGCGGTATCCTCGTTGACGCCATATTTGTCCTGGATGACCGCGATGTCGAGCGGGCTCAGCGACGCGACCCAGCCAAACTGGTCGACCTGCGCGCCGGTGATCCCGCCGGAGGCCGGCTGGCCGTAAGGCGAGGTCTGCCAGCCATCGTTGTAGGACATGACGGTGAAGACCTGCTGGCTGAGCTCATAGTCGCCAAGGCCGCCACCGATGCCGCCGGTGCCGCCATCGGCGCCCGGCATGACGCTCGAATGGCCGCCATTGTCGTGCGGGTGGGCCATGCCCATGCCGTGCCCGATCTCGTGGATCAGCGTCGGGAAATAGAATCCGCCCGGCTGCAGCCCATCCTGGGTCCAGCGGACGTCGCCGGCGTTGAATTCGCCCTGCCCTTCATTGTCGGTTCCCGGCGGGCTCATCCGGCCGAGCAGCGAGGCGCCGGCGCCCGGCGTGCCGATATAGGTGACGAACTTGAAGTCGGCCTCGGCCCGGTCCTGGACCTCGACGAAGACCACGTCCGCGACATTTTCATAGCATTGCAGAGCGCTCCAGAAGGCCTGCTTTTCCCAGTCCGCCATGCCCTTGGCGACCATGGTCTCGGTCGATCCGGGCGTGGTCGGGTCCTCGTCGATGAAGATGTCGCCGGCCTTGGCGAAATAGACGGTGATGACGTTCTTGCCCTCGATCCCGTAGGGGTTGGATGCCGACGCCGGTATACGGGTTGCCGGTCACTCGCGGGCCTTCCTGGCCGTCGGGATTGCGCGAGGTGCGGTCGACCTGCGTCCCCCAGTCGATCGAATTGAGCGGGCTGCTGATGTCGTAATAAGGGACGTAATGCGGCTGGCCGGTGACGTCGTTGACGAACAGCTCATAGTCGCCGACGCCGTCGCCGGTGGTCCCGTTGGTCCCGTCCTGGTCGAACGCGCGGGCGTTGATGTAATAAGTGCCGCTGGTTTGCGCGGTGAAGGTCAGCAGCGCGTCCAGCCCCTCGGGCGTATTGGGCCCGCCCCCGTCGGCGGCGCCGACCAGATTGCCGCTGGCGTCGTAGATCTCCACGAAGGCGTCGTTGAGCGGAACGCCGCTCGGCCCGCCGGTCACCAGATATTCGCCGATGTCGTAGGTCTTGCCGGCCTGCAGCTCGACCTTGAAGAAATCCTGGTCGCCGATGCTGTTGATGGTCGACACGACATGGTCGCCGCCGACGGTGACGGTGGCGGTGGTGGTCGCGTTGTCGGCGATATCGTCGGGGGTCAGGATCAGGACGGTCGGGGCACTGACCGCGGCCTTGGTCCCGACGCCGTCCGCGGGGAAAGCGTCATAAAGCTTGGCGGGCGTGCCGCTCCAGGCCGTGGAGCTCGAGGACGTACGGATCCTGCTCATTCATCTCTCCTGCGATTTAGAAGGCCCGCGAACAGCAGGAATCCGCGCCAGGCCACCTGGCCTGACGACGGAACGGCCGTGTCGATCGGGACGGTTCTGGAGCGCGCAGAAATGCAACCGAGCAATGCGGTGGATCACATGCTGCCCCTGTTCAAATTGCCGGGATTTCGGCGTCTGGGGTGCAAGCCGCGAGCATTACAGTTTGTTCATCGGTTTACGGCGGCGCGCCTCGATCCGCCGATAAGCCGTTGGATTAACTTCGGTGAAAACCGCCCGCGCCGACCCGCGTTCGCTCGTGTTTGCCTCGCGGGCGGCGTGGTTCTATCAGCCGCTGCACATCCGCCATCACATTCAAGAAAGTCCCAATGGCCCTCTCAATTTCGAGCGCATTCGACGCCGGCAACATCCGCGTCGTCTCGCAGGACGGCGCCACCGCCGACCTGGAGATCGTCGCGGACCACATGTCCGACTTCTACCAATGGTTCTATTTCCGCCTCGCCGGCGCCGCCGGCCGCGAAGTGACCCTGCGCATCACCAATTGCGCCGGCTCCGCCTACCCGCATGGCTGGCCCGATTATAAAGGCGTGATGAGCCTCGACCGCGAGGAATGGGTGCGGATCGACGGCACCAGTTACGCCGACGGCGTGCTGACGATGAAGCTGACCCCGCCGCAGGACGTCGTGTGGATCGCTTATTTCGCGCCTTATTCGATGGAGCGGCACCACGACCTCGTCACCCAGATCGCGGCGCTTGCCGGCGTCGGTTATGCCTCGCTCGGCAAGAGCCTCGACGGCCAGGACATCGACTGCCTGACCATCGGCGAAGGCCCCGTGAACGTGTGGCTCTACGCCCGCCAGCACCCCGGCGAGTCCATGGCTGAATGGTGGATGGAAGGCGCGCTCGAAAAACTGACCGACGAGGACGATCCGGTCGCCCGCGTGCTCCGCGCCCAATGCACCTTCCGCGTCGTTCCCAACATGAATCCCGACGGCTCGCGCCGCGGCCATTTGCGCACCAACGCCGCCGGCGTGAACCTCAACCGCGAATGGCATGCGCCGTCGGCCGACAAGAGCCCCGAGGTCCTGTGCGTCCGCAATGCGATGGACGAAACCGGCGTCGATTTCGCCATGGACGTCCACGGCGACGAAGCGATCCCCGCCAACTTCCTCGCCGGCTTCGAGGGCATTCCCTCGCCGACCGATCGCCAGACCGGCCTGTTCCACCAGTTCGCCGAGACGCTGGAGCGGCTGTCGCCCGACTTCCAGCGCGAGCAGGGCTATGAGATCCCGGCGCCCGGCCAGGCCAACATGTCGATGTCCACGACCCAGCTCGCCGAGCGCTACGGCTGCGTCTCGATGACGCTGGAAATGCCGTTCAAGGACAATTTCAACCTGCCCGACCCGGTCTACGGCTGGTCGCCGCAGCGCTCGAAATATCTGGCCTACGCCTGCCTCGACGCGCTCCATGCCCTGCTCCCGGACCTCAAGGTCGGCGCGCGGGCCGAGCGCCGGGAAAAGGTCACGGCCTAATGCCGACCCTGGTCCTCCTGCGGCACGGCCAGTCGCAGTGGAACCTCGAAAATCGCTTCACCGGCTGGTGGGACGTCGACCTGTCGCCCGCCGGAGTCGAGGAGGCCCGCGCCGCCGGCCAACTGCTGCGCGACAAGGGCTTCGACTTCGACTGCTGCTTCACCAGCGTCCTCACCCGCGCCATCCGCACCCTCCACCTCGCGCTGCACGAGATGGAGCGGCTGTGGCTGCCGGTGACCAAGGACTGGCGCCTGAACGAGCGCCACTACGGCGGCCTCACGGGCTTGAACAAGCAGGAGATGATCGACCAGGTAGGCGCGGAGCAGGTCCGGATCTGGCGCCGCTCCTACGACATCCCGCCGCCCGAGCTCGACCCCGGTAGTCCCTATGCCGTCAGCAACGACCGCCGCTACGCCGGGGTCGCCGTCCCGCGCACCGAAAGCCTCAAGGACACCATCGCCCGCGCCGTCCCTTATTACGAAGCGGAAATTGCGCCCGCGCTCCGCGCCGGCAAGCGCGTCCTCGTCGCCGCCCACGGCAATTCGCTGCGCGGCATCATCAAATATCTCTCGGACATCGGCGATGATGACATCGTCGGCCTGGAAATCCCGACCGGCAAGCCGATCGTCTACGAGCTTCGCGACGACCTCAAGGTCGAGCGCCGGTACGATTTGGCCTGAGTTCCTCCCTGCGAGCGAAGCTCGTGGGGAGGGGAACCATTGAACGAAGATTCAATGGTGGAGGGGTAGCAACGGCGGCGGGGAATGACCCCTCCACCAGCTTCGCTGGTTCCCCTCCCCAGCCTGTGGCCGGGGAGGAATTACCTAAGCCGCCGCCTTGCGCCGGTACATTTCCTCGTCGGCGCGGGACATGATTTCCTCGGGCGTGTCGTCGCCGGTGATCATCGCCACCCCGATCGCGACGCTGAGCGGCAGCGCGTCGCCGTCGTGCATGAAGTCGCAACCCGCGATCTGGTCGACCAGCCGGGCCGCGGTTTCGTGCGCGCTCGCTTCGTCCGAATGGGCGAGCAGGATGCCGAACTCGTCGCCGCCGATCCGCGCCACCACGTCGCTCTTGCGCACGCCGCCGACCAGCAGCTCCGCGACCTGGATCAGCGCCTGGTCGCCGGCCTGGTGGCCGAAGCTGTCGTTGATCATCTTCAGCCCGTCGAGGTCGACGTAGAGCATCGCCGAATGCTCGCCGTAGCGGCTGGCGCGGTCGATGAACCGCTCGAGCGCGCGCATGAAGCCGCGCCGGTTGGGCAGGTTGATCAGGCGTGTCCTGGTGGGCCAGCAGGTCGAGCTGCTCGACGCGTTCCTGCAATTGGGCGACCTTGCCGCGCAAGCGGCCGATCTCCTCCATCATGCGGTCCGCATCCGAAATGTCGGTCATTTGATCAGACATTGCCCCCGAGCTCTGCTCTTGTCTGTGCTGCTGGTCATAACCCAATTCCAAAGGCTTGAAAATACAGGCTCTTGGGCCGGGAATGCCGGTCCATGGGAATCACCTCGATCAAGCCGCTCATTGCCTAGCGAAAATCCGCCCCTTAAACGAGCGCGCTCCTACTACTGGTTCAAGGCGGGACAATGACCAAGCCGCTGGTCGGCATCATCATGGGCAGCCGCTCCGATTGGGAGACGATGCGCCACGCCGCCGATACACTCGATGCGCTCGGCGTGGCCCATGAGACCAAGGTCGTGTCCGCCCACCGCACGCCCAGGCGGCTTTACGACTACGCCCATTCCGCGAAGGAGCGCGGGCTCAAGCTGGTCATCGCCGGTGCGGGTGGTGCCGCGCACCTGCCCGGCATGACCGCCTCGATGACCAGCCTGCCGGTGCTCGGCGTGCCGATCGAGACCCAGGCGCTCAAGGGCATGGATAGCCTGCTGTCGATCGTCCAGATGCCCGCCGGCATTCCCGTCGGCACGCTCGCCATCGGCAAGGCCGGCGCGATCAACGCCGCGCTGCTCGCCGCCGCCATGCTCGCCACCGGCGACGACGCGCTCGGCGCCCGGCTCGAAGCGTGGCGCGAGAAGCAGACCGGGTCGGTGGCCGAAGCCCCCGAATGACCATTCCGCCCGGGGCAATTATCGGCATCCTCGGCGGCGGCCAGCTCGGCCGCATGCTCGCCTTGGCGGCGGCCCAGCTGGGCTACAAATGCCACGTCTTCGATCCCGCCGAAGCGCCGCCCGCGGCCGCCGTCGCCGCCCAGTTCACCCGCGCCGACTTCACCGACCGCGCCGCGCTCGAAGCCTTCGGCCGCGCCGTCGACGTCGCCACTTACGAGTTCGAGAATTTGCCGGTCGCCCCGCTCGAGGTGCTCGAACGCGCAAGCTCCATCCCGGCACGCGCTCGCTCGCGATCGCGCAGGACCGCGCCGCCGAAAAGCAGTTCATCGAGGATTGCGGCGGACGCGTCGCGCGCGTGGCGCGCGGTCGCCTCGCTGGCCGACGTCGAGCAGGCGCTGGCCGAGCTCGGCGCGCCGATCGTCCTCAAGACCCGGCGCTATGGCTATGACGGCAAAGGCCAGGCCTGGATCCACGACCCATCCGAAGCCGCCGCCGCCTGGGCCGCGATCGGCGAGGAGCCGGCGGTCGCCGAATCCGGCGTCGACTTCAGCGCCGAATTCTCGGTCATCGTCGCGCGCTGGGCGGACGGCAGCCATGCGCTGTGGGACTCCCCGGAAAACGAGCATGGCGAGGGCATCCTGCGCCGTTCGACCGTGCCGTGCAGCGACGCCGTCGCCCTCCAGGTCGCCGAGGCCCGCGAAGCCGCGCTCGCCATCGCCGAAGCGCTTGGCCACATCGGCGTCATCACCATCGAATTTTTCGCCAGCGCCTCGGGCCCGGTGGTCAACGAGTTCGCGCCGCGCGTCCACAACAGCGGCCACTGGACCATCGAGGGCGCGGTCACTTCACAGTTCGAACAGCACATCCGCGCCATCTGCGATCTTCCGCCGGGCGACACCGCGCTCGTCGGTGGGGGCGCGGTGATGGACAATCTGATCGGCGACGACGTCAACCGCTGGCCCGAGCTGGTCGCCGAAGCCGGCGCCCACGTCCACATCTACGGCAAGGGCGAAGCCCTCGCCCGGCCGCAAGATGGGCCATGTGACCAAGGTCGCCGCCGGGACTGAGCCGGCGCCCACGCCGCGCCCGCCGCCTTACGGCGGCTTCGATGACCTCGATCGGCATGCCGAGCTTGTCGAGCTGCGGCCGCACCTGCGCGGCGTCGCCGACGACCACGAACACCAGCGCATTGGGGTCGATCATCCGCGCCAGCGCCTGGTCGACGCCGGCCGTGGTCAGGCCGTTGTAGCGCGCCGAGATCAGCTCGTAATAATTGTCGGGCCGGCCGTAGAGCGCGTTGCTGACCATCGCGCTCAGCACCGCGTCGCTGGTCTCGAACTGGCCCGGAAGCCCGTTGGTCGCGCTCGCGACCGACAGCTTCAGCTCCTCGGGCGTCACCTTCTTCGATCCGAGCAGGTCGCGGGACAGGCTGAGCAGTTCCGCAACCGAATTCGCCGGTTCGGTCGGACTGGACCGATGCGGCGATCAGGTAAGGCGCGGATTTCTCGCGCAGCACCACGGTGCTGTAGGGCGAATAGGCCCAGCCCTTGGTTTCGCGCAGGTCCTGGAAGATGCGCGAGAAGCTGCCGCTGCCGAGCACGTCGCTGCCCGCCATGCTGGCGGTCACGTCGGAACGCGGGTCGAGCGGCGTGGTCTCGCCGGCATAGATCACCGACTGCGGCGAACCCGGCCGGTTGATCAGCACGATCCGCGGGGCCGTCGCGCGCGCGGCGAGCGCGCCGAACGTCTTCTGCCCCGCCGGAACCGCCGGGGTGCGCCAGTCGCCGAACGCCTGCGTCAGCAGCGCCTGGACCTCGGCCAGCGGCCGGTCGGAAACGACGAACAGCTCCGCCTTGTCGGGCCGCAGCCAGCGCTGCTGGAACGCCACCAGATCGTCGCGGCTGAAGCGCTTGATCGCGGCTTCGTCGCCGAGCGCGGTCGTTCCATAGGGGTGCGAGGCGCCGAACACCTGCGCCATGAAGGCGCGCTGCGCCATGGCGTTGGGGTTGGTCCGCGCCTGCTGGACGGCAGTGACCAGCTCGGTGCGCACGCGCTCCACTTCGGGCGGGTTGAAGGCCGGGTTGCGGACCAGGTCGGCCATCAGCGCCAGGCTCGGGGCGAGGTTCGCGCTCAGCGCCGACAGGGTCACCGACGTGCGGTCGGCCGAGCCGCCGGCCGCGAGCACCGCGCCGAGCCGCTCCTTTTCCTCCGCGATCTGCTGCGAGGTGCGGGTCGGCGTGCCTTCGTCGAGCAGGCTGACGACCATGTTCTGCAGGCCGCGGCCGTTCGGCGCGTCGGCGGCATAGCCGGCGTCGAACTCCATCGCCACCTGGGTCAGCGGCGCCGCCGTGCGCTGCGCGTAGGCGAGCTTGATGCCGTTCGGCAGCGTGACGTGGGTGACCTCGGGGAAGTCGAGCGGCACCGGCGCGCCGGCCGGCGGCACGTCGCGCTTGACCGCCTTGACCTTGATGTCCGCCGCCGACTTGGCCGGCGTCGCCTTGCTTTCGACGTAGGGCGGACGGTCGCCCGGAACGAGGTTGATCTTGAGCACCGGACGGCCAAGCCATTGCTTCATCGCCGTGCGCACCGCGGCCGGCGTAACCGTGGCGTAGCTCTCCAGCCGCTTGGCGTAGAAATCGCTGTCGCCATTATACAGCAGCCCCTCGGCCAGCGACGAGTTCTGGCTGGCGACGCGCTCGATCCGGCGCACCTGGCCGGCGACATATTGCATGCTGGCGCGCTCGACCTCGTCGGCGGTCGGGCCCTTGGCGATATAGTCGGCGAGCACTTCGTCGAGCCGCTTTTCGACCAGCTTGGGGTCGACGCCCGGCTTCACCGTCGCGTCCACCTCCATCAGGCCGATGCGGTGGAACGGCATCATGTCGGCCGAGACCGAGGTCGCGATCTTCTCGTCGCGGACCAGGATCTGGTCGAGCCGCGAGCTCGCCAACCCGCCCAGCACCGCCGCGCCGAGGTCGAGCGCCGCCAGCTGCGGCGACTGCAGGCCCGGGGTCGCCCAGAACCGCTTGATCTCGACCGCCGGGATGCGGTCCTTCATGACGATCGTCTTGTCGGCCTTGAGCGTCGGCACGCTGGCCCGGGCCGGATTGTTGACCGGCCCGCGCGGGATCGCGCCGAAATATTTCTCCATCAGCGTCTTGGCTTCATCGACCGTGATGTCGCCCGACAAGGCGACGATCGCATTGTTCGGGCCGTACTTGTCGATGAACCAGCCCTTCACCGTCGCCAGGCTGGCCTCGTCGAGGTCGGCCATCGAGCCGATCGTCGAGTGGTGATAGGGGTGGCCGGCCGGAAACAGATTCTCCAGCTGGGCATATTCGACCAGCCCGCCCGGCTGGTTGTCGCCCTCGCGCTTCTCGTTCTGGACGACGCCGCGCTGCGTATCGAGCCGCTTCTGGTCGATCGCGCCGAGCAGATAGCCCATGCGGTCCGATTCCATGAACAGCGCCCGCTCGAGGTTGGGCTTGGGCACCGTCTCGAAATAGTTGGTGCGGTCGAACCAGGTGGTCCCGTTGTAATCGGTCGCGCCGATATTCTCGAGGAACGGCAGGATGCCCTCGCGGACATTGTCCGACCCGTAGAACATCAGATGCTCGAACAGATGCGCGAAGCCGGTCTTGCCCGCCGGCTCGTCCTTGGACCCGACATTGTACCACACGCCGAAGCCGACCACCGGCGCCTTATGGTCCTCGTGGACGATGACGGTCAGCCCGTTCTTCAGCTTGAAGCTCGTATGCTGGAGCGAGACGTCCTTGACCAGGCTCGCGATCGGCGCGGCCTGAGGCGCCGATTGGGCCGCGGCCAGCGCCGGCGAGGAAAGGACGTTGCTGCGGCGAGCAGCGCGAAGGTGCGGTCAACAGCGCATCGGCTTGTAATCCCCGGATAATCTATTGCGGAATGCGCGACAGCTTAACCGCCCTTGCCAGCGCGCGCAACGCCTCTCGCCCGAGTTGCCCGGATTTTCGACCAACGGCGGGCCGGCCGACAGCGCGATATGGGGTATGCGCGTCGATTAAGCCATGGCAACAACAGTCAGCCGTTCGCCGCTAGCGGTCAGCCGGTCGTCAGGACGATGTCATAATTGCACAGCGTCCGCAGGGGGTCTTCGAAGGTCGGCGCGGGAGTTCCGGCGTACCATTCACCCCATTCCCCGGTGATCGGGTCATCCGATATCACCGACTTTTTCTCGTTGGTCTTGCCGTTCCGGCCGATGATCGACCACGTCGCACTATAGAGGTCGCGATCCTGGCATTCATTGGTGCCGTCCAGGTCCAGGTGCAATTCCGAATACAGCACCGACCGTTGCTCGTCGCACACATAGCCCTGCTCGATCTTCTTGGCCGACAAGCCGCACAGGCTTCCGTCCACTGTCGTCGCTGCGGCCGGCGCAATGCCGGCCAGCGGCAACGGATCGAACCCGGCGCCGAGCAACAAGAACATCATGACCGCTTTGGTTCTTCTCATCTCATCCTCCCTCGATAATCCGGGGGAATTACGTCGTTCGCCGCGACCTTGCTTGAAGACGAGGTGGAGATTTCATGGAGATATGATTGCGCGTCGGCCACGCGCCGCGGCGAAGCCTTAGCGTTCCATCCGGTAAAGCAGGTTCAGCGACACGCTGGTTTCGAGCTGGCCCGGAGCAACGATCGCCGCCATCGCGCTCGGGCGCTGCTGGCGGCGGCGGTGGCGGCGGCGCCGAGACATTGGCGACCCGAAAGCCCGTCACCATGACGTCGGTGCCGCGGTACGACGTGCCTTCCTCGACCGACAGCAGGCGCACCGAAGTAAAGCCGTTGTTGCGCGCATATTCGGTCGCTTCGTCCTTGCCCCGCGCCATCGCCCGGACGCGTGCTTCCTTGCGCAGCGGGGCCGGGTCGGAAATGCCGAAATTGGGGCCGTAAACGCTGTCCGCGCCGGCCGTGGTCAGCGCGTCGAGCAGCGTCGTCAGCTTGTCGATGTTGCGCGTTTTGATCTGGACCGAGTTGCTGGCGATATAGCCGATGAGCGTCTGCCGCCCCTGACCGCCGGGCACCGTATCCCAGCGATAATCGGGCTGCAGCTGGATGCCCTGCGTCTGGATGTCGCGCTCGCGAATCCCGGCCGCGCGAATGGCCGCCAGCAGCTTCTCGGTCTTGACCTTGTTGGCCGCCACCGCCGCCGTCGCGGTTGCCGCCTTGGCCTGCGTCCCGACCGTCATGGTCGCTTCGTCGGGCGGCGTGCGCAACGATTCGCCGATGTTGACGCGGACCAGCGGCGTGCTCGCCATTTCCGCGATGCTCGCCGTCGGCGCCTGCTGCGCCAGGGCCATGCGCCGGCTGCATCGCCAATGCCGCTACGGCGGCGGCCTTCAACACGCTTCGAACTGCCACGAACGTCTCCCTCGACTGCCTCTGTTTCGCGCGATCGCCTAGCCTCTTTGGGTTGCAAGGCGAGTGAACGCAAAGGTCAGTCGCCGTTCAGGCGCGGCCGCCCGCGATTTTCGCGGTAGTGCCAGGCTCGATGGCGGCCTCGTTAAACGCGGCGCGCTACTTGCGCGGATCCTCCTTCGGATCGACGTAGGTGATCTGGAACGGACCCATTCCGCTGACCTGCACAGTCGCCGGCGCCGGGGCGTGAACCCAGTGGTGCATCTTCGCCTTCATGGTCACCGAATGGGCGAGGTTCAGCGTCTTCGCATCGCCCATCAGCTTGTCGCCCATGCCATAGTGGAGCTTGCCCGAAAGCACCTTCACCACCTCGTTGGTCGGATGCGAATGCGGCGGAACCGCATAATTCGCCGGCATCTTGAGCTGGATCGTGAACATGCCTTTCTTGCCGGGATCGCCCGACACGACCGCCATCTGCACGCCGCTCGGAAGGCTCGGCGGTCCGTCCATCCACTTGAGAGTAGCGTGACGCGTTTTGGCCTCGGCGGGCGAACCGGCCATCAGCAATGAAATGCCCGCGATGATCAGCAGCTTCATAGGGCTCTCCTCAGAACCCACCCCCGGCGGATCGTGTATCAGATTTGCCAGGCGTGACCAACAAACGGCGGCTCACTGCTCGCCCTCGTCACCCTCGCGCATATGCAATTGCCCCTCGCTATCGATGGCGAACAGCAATTGCGGACGCTCGGTCAATCCCGACTCCCCATCGCCCGGGCCAACGCGGCGGAAATTGCCGCCGAGCGGGCGCGATTGCGACGCGAGCTCCGTTGCAAGCTGGGTCCTGAGGTCGAACGTCTGGACTTCGACCCGAGTCAGCTCCGACTTGGTGTCGGCATAGCGCAGGATGAATTCGTAGCTGTTCGGCCACGCCACCGGATAGACGAAGCGGCCGAACACGCCGGGGCCCTGGACCGGCTGCGACGGTCCGCCGTTGATCGACACCGCGACCTCGCTTGCGCGGACTTCGTTCGGCCCGTCCTGCACGTCCCACACCAGGCTGGCATAAGCGCCGAAGGTCGCGCTGTAGACCCCGACCGGGTTCGGCGATGCGGTGATATAGGCCATCCGCTCCTCGCAACCTCAATGCGGAATCGACATCCCGCCGATGATTCCGCCGATGCCGCCGAGCCCGCCGCGCTTGCGTTGCGGCTGTTGCTGTGGCGGCATCTGCTGCGGCGGCGAGCCGTCGTCGTCGCCGCCCATCTGGCCCATCATCCCGCTCATGCCGCGCATCACCGAGGCGGTGCTCTTGTACCGCACCTTGGCGACCCATTTGGGCGCTTTCGGCGCTTCCGCGAAGCCGACTTCGGGGCCGTAGCCGATCATCGTCACCATGCCGTAGGGCGAGGCCGCGGCGACTTCGGCCGGAAGCACGCATTGCGTCGTGCTCGGCGGCAGCACCGCGCCCGCCGCGACCAGCCGCCGGACCTCGCTTGGCGCGAGGTAATCCATCGCCGCCATGCTGGCCCGGTTGGCCGAGCTCCACATGATGACGTCCTGGTTCTGGTTGCTGCCGAACATCGCCAGCGCATAGCCGGTCGCCTGCGCCGCCGCCTGCCACATCAGCTGCGACGCGCCCGACGGCAGCGTGCCCGCTTCGCGCAGCCCGAGCCCCGGCATGAAGTCCTGCCCGGCGGCGAGGCTGAAATCGATCGGCGGCGCATAATTGGCCTGCACCTTGTGCGCGCCGGTCAGCGAGCCCTGGGCGGGCACCGGCCGGCTGTCGCGTTCGTTCGGCCACTTGCCGAAGCCCGGCGCGCTATGCGGTCCGGTGACGACATGCGCCATGCTGGCCATCGCGGCCATCCCCGGCGGCATCTGCCCCGCCGCAACCCTGGCGAAATCCACGACCATCGGCTGGCCGGCGCCGACATGTTCGCCGCATCCCCAGTAAATCAGCATCCGGCCCTTGGGCTGCTGGAAAGGCATGCCCGGGGTCATCGGCTCTTCCCGGACCGTCGCGGGCGTGAGCAGCGGCAGGCTCGCGCCCATCTGCAGCCCCGGCGGAATCATATGATCGGCCTGCGGCGCCGCCGCCGGTCTGTCCCGGGAGGCGAGCCGCAGGTCGAGCGTGTGCATCACCGATCCGCCGCCACCCTGCATCATCGCCATCATCTGGCCCATGTCCGGCCGCTGGCCCTGGGCCATGCCCGCCCCCATGCCGCTCTGCGTCGCGACGTCCATCCAATAGCTGGCGATCGGCGGCGGGTCCTTGGCCGCCGTCCCCTTCTTGGCCGGCGCCGCGCCGAGCAGTACCGCCGCGCATACGCTCGCGGCCAACGCGGTTTTGCGATCCATGTTTTCAGCCCCCTTGGTGCTTAGCGTTGCGGCTGCCGCGGCACCGGCGAGTATCCGCCGAGCTGGGTCACCAGCTTCTTGTAGGCGTCGAGATAGGCGAGCACGATGATCTGGCCGATCTCGGTATTCTGGTAGCCGCCGCCGCCGGCCGCCGCGAAGCCGCCCCACCAGCCGCCGCCGCCGCCGACGCGCGAAGCTGAGGTCGCGCTTGCGGAAATAGCCTTCGGTCAGCGCTTCTTCCTCGGTGGTGCGGGCGTTGACCAGCGTCAGCGTGACGTTGGCCTCGCCCTTCTTGACGTTGATCCCGCCGGCGAGCGCGCCGACCGAAGCCGCCGCCAGTGGCCGAACAGGCCGCCGAATGCGCCCGCCGCGCCGCGCCGAGGCCGCTGCCGCCGCTATTCTGGTTGGCGCTGACGATGTCGGGCTGGAGGAAATAATCGGCCGCCTTGACCTGGCCCGCGCCCATGTTCGAGCCCTGCTGCAGCTCGCCCTGCTCGGCCATCGCGCGCTCCATCGCCCGGCTGTGCATCGCCCGGCCGCGGTTGACCATGGCTGAAGCAGCCCGACTGCTGGACGAACACCTTGATGATCGCCTCGGGGCTGCCGAGGTTGAGTTCGCGCCACCATTCCTTGTCGGGCTCGACGATCGCCAGCGTGCCGATGCGGTGCGTGCAGACCGGGATTTCGGCCATGCCCCTGGCCTGGTCCTTGCGGCCCGAGCTCGGTGGTCGGTCTGCCGACCGGCCGCGCCTGGGTGGAGACGAGTGCCAGCGCTGCGCCGGCGAGAACGCGTACTCGTCATGGCAAGCGCCCCTTGATTGAGCGACGCGCTTCTCAACATCGATTCAGCCCCCGCTGTTGATTGCGGCCCTGTAACATCTGGCGGCGGTTGGCTGACAGCTGGCGGGCGACAACCCGCTCTGCTAGCGCGCGGCTCAAATGACCGACATATCGACAAGATCCGCAATTTCTCGCATCATCGCCCACATCGACCACGGCAAGTCGACGCTGGCCGACCGGCTGATCCAGGCCACCGGCGGCCTCACCGACCGCGAGATGAGCGGCAACGCGCAGGTGCTCGACAATATGGACATCGAGCGCGAGCGCGGGATCACCATCAAGGCGCAGACCGTGCGGCTCGAGTGGAAGGGCTACGAGCTCAACCTGATGGACACGCCCGGCCACGTCGACTTCGCCTACGAAGTGTCGCGCAGCGCTCGCCGCGTGCGAGGGCGCGCTGCTGGTCGTCGACGCCGCGCAGGGCGTCGAGGCGCAGACGCTCGCCAACGTCTACCAGTCGATCGAGCACGACCACGAGATCGTGCCGGTCATCAACAAGATCGACCTCCCCGCCGCCGACCCCGAGGGCGTGCGCCAGGAGATCGAGGAGATCATCGGCCTCGACGCTAGCGAGGCGGTCCTCGCCAGCGCCAAGACCGGCATCGGCATCGAGCGAAGTGCTCGACGCGATCGTCGACGAGCATCCCGCCGCCCAAGGGCGACGCCGACGCGCCGCTCGAAGGCGATGCTGGTCGACAGCTGGTACGACCCCTACCTCGGCGTCGTCATCCTCGTCCGCGTCATCGACGGCACCCTCCGCAAGGGCGCGCAGGTCAAGTTCATGGCCGCCGGCACCACCCACCTCGTCGACCGCGTCGGCTGCTTCCGCCCCAAGATCGAGCAATTGAGCGAGCTCGGCCCCGGCGAGATCGGCTTCATCACCGCGCAGATCAAGGAAGTCGCCGAGACCCGCGTCGGCGACACCATCACCGACGCCAAGCGCCCCGCCGCCGCAGGCCCTGCCCGGCTTCAAGCTGGTCCAGCCGGTCGTCTTCTGCGGCCTGTTCCCGGTCGACGCCAACGACTTCGAGAAGCTCCGCGACAGCCTCTACAAGCTGCGCCTCAACGACGCCTCCTTCAGCTTCGAGATGGAGACCAGCGCCGCGCTCGGCTTCGGCTTCCGCTGCGGCTTCCTCGGCCTCCTCCACCTCGAGATCATCCAGGAGCGGCTGACCCGCGAATATGACCTCGACCTCATCACCACCGCGCCGAGCGTCGTCTACCGGATCCACCTCACGCCATTCGAAGACCGAGCCGGCGCAGACGATCGAGCTCCACAACCCCGCCGACATGCCCGACCCCAACCGCATCGAGCGATCGAGGAGCCGTGGATCGACGCCACCATCTACGTCCCCGACGAATATCTCGGCGCGATCCTCAAGCTGTGCCAGGACCGCCGCGGCATCCAGAAGGACCTGACCTACGTCGGCACCGGCAGCCACGCCCGCGCCATGCTCCGCTACGAGCTGCCGCTCAACGAGGTGGTGTTCGACTTCTACGACCGCCTGAAATCGATCAGCCGCGGCTATGCCAGCTTCGACTATCACCAGATCGGCCACCGCGAGGGCGACCTCGTCAAGATGAGCATCCTGGTCAACGACGAGCCGGTCGACGCGCTGAGCATGATCGTCCACCGCGCCAACGCCGAGGCGCGCGGCCGCGGCATGTGCGAGCGCCTGAAGGACCTCATCCCCCGCCACCTGTTCAAGATCCCGATCCAGGCCGCGATCGGCGGCAAGATCATCGCCCGCGAGACCATCGCCGCGCTGCGCAAGGACGTCACCGCCAAATGCTACGGCGGCGACGCCACCCGCAAGCGCAAGCTGCTGGAGAAGCAGAAGGAGGGCAAGAAGCGGATGCGGGAGTACGGCAGCGTGTAGCATTCCGCAGGAGGCGTTCATTGCGGCGCTGCGCATGGGCGATGACGCCTAGCGGCGCATCTGCCCATCTCCTCGCTCGCGGAGAGATCCGGGAGCCTGTTCGTCACTCGTCATCCCGGACTTGATCCGGCGAGTTCCACTTCCTTCATCCGCAACCGTCCCCCCAACGGGCCCAACCTCACCTCAGGATCGTTACACCCCCATGACCTACAACAGCACCTACCAGGACCGCGCCGGCCAGGCCGCCGAGGCCAAGGCAAAGGCCGCTCGAGCAATATCGCAATCGCGCCCGCCGGTCGACGAAGCAGCTCGCCGCCGAGCGCGCCGCCGCCGCCGAGCGCAAGCGCGCCGCCAAGGCGGAGAAGGCCGCCGCGAAAAAGGCCGAGCGCCAGGCCACCGCCGACGCCGCCGCGGCGGAGGACGCAGCCACGGCCGCCGCCGCGGCGCCCAAGACCGAGGCCGAGCTCAAGGCGGCGCGCGATGCGAGATATGCAGCGCGAAGAACGCAGGTGACGCACCGAGCATAAGGGAGCGTTTGCGCAGCGAACGGGAGCTTATGTCGAAGAGATGCGAAGCGCCGGCCGGCGCGCGAGCGAGCGGCTAAACCGCGAGTGAAGACGCGACCGACGTCACGTCGGGTTTATCCCGCGTGACGGGCCTTAAAATCAGTCGTTTTGTTGCCGATTTGATCTCCGTGAACTAAATAGGAACATCACGAGTCGGAGTAGCAACCACGATGGCAAATGATTCGGAAGATTCCAGGCATCAAGCGCATTCGTCCGATCAAACCGATCGAAAAAATCCAAAACATTTTGCCGATTGGAAAAATTGGCCAAACGAGGGGGTCCGCGGCCATTGGCGCTTCAACGAAAAATCGGGGAAGTACGATTGGGTTAAGGCGCATCGGCGCACGCCCTGAGTGCGATTTCTGGATCGGCACCTGAGTTGATGACCGAGCGCAACGCCGATAGGTTGATGCCGCTCGGACCACCCCTTGTCGTTTTGGGGAAAGTGCCCGTGCCAAAATTCAAGGTAGCTCATTTGCGTGAGCAGGGTCAGAATATGCTGATCTTTCCGTTGGACTCTAGCGTCCATTACAAATCGGATTCCGACAAATCTAAAATCCTAGAAGAGCTCGAAATCCGTGCACATGCTGCTGGGTTGGCGGGCGGCGGAGCTATCGCCTGGGAGCATGGCCGGTCATTGAACTTCATGGGGCCTAGGCCTCGGCGCTCCGTTTCCTGCGCAGCATCAACATGCGAGTGGGCACGGCGAATATCAACAAGGAAATCAGTTGGTAGTGGTGCCTGCCATCGTTCACACAACGGAGTTGTTGGACGATTTGAGGGAGCCGTTTTTCCGGGTTGTCGCGAACTCGCGCAAGCCGCAGGTCATGGTCCGGTGGCTTCAATGGAAAAATCGTGGCCAATTGCATGGTGCATTAGTGTCGAGCGGGGTCACTCGACCACTCCTATGCGGAAGGTAACGGCTTATCGGAGCCATACACCGCCCCGCTTGCCCAATTCTCAGCTAGCGCGTGGGCCGCCATGTAAGGTGGTTCTTCTTCCGCAGAAAGCCTCAACAAAGCGGCATCCGCTTGGCTGACACTTATAGTGCCATCCTCAAGGCTCGCGGCGATTTCAAAATAGCTCTTTCGCAAAAATGCGGCTGTGCGAGCCCGCACTGAGAAATCCCGAGATTACGGTGACAGTTTACTAAATACACTAAATCGCCTTCGCCTCTTGCGCCTTGCGACAACCCGGCTAGCCCCACCGCGCTCGGGTTAGGGGGAAGAATGCGCCCGGCTTGCGCGCATCGTGATCCCGGGGCTTCCCTATCACGTGACGCAGCGCGGCAACCGCCGCCAGCAAACCTTTTTGAGGATTCCGACTATGCCCTCTACCGCCACCTGCTGGCGGAAGCAGCGCGCCGCGAATTACGGTGACAGTTTACTAAATACACTAAATCGCCTTCGCCTCTTGCGCCTTCCGACAACCCGGCTAGCCTCACCGCGCTCGGGTTAGGGGAGAATGGCCCGGCTTGCGCGCATCGTGATTCCGGGGCTTCCCTATCACGTGACGCAGCGCGGCAACCGCCGCCAGCAAACCTTTTGAGGATTTCGACTATGCCCTCTACCGCCACCTGCTGGCGGAAGCAGCGCGCCGCGCCGGAGCCTCGGTCTGGTCCTATTGCCTGATGCCCAATCACGTCCACGTGATCGTCGTTCCGTCGGACGAGGATGGGTTGCGCCGCACCTTTGCCGACGCGCACCGCCGCTATACCGGCTTCATCAATGCCCGCCAGCGCTGGACCGGCCACCTGTGGCAAGGGCGCTTCGGAGCAGTCGCGATGGACGAGGCCCACCTTGCTGCCGCGGTGCGCTATGTCGCGCTGAACCCGGTTCGAGCGAAACTCACGGAGACGGCGATCGACTGGCCATGGTCGAGCAGCCGGGCCTTGCACGCGGGCGAGGACGACGAGCTGGTCGAGGTCGCCCCTGTGCTTGGCCGTTACGGGGATTTCGAGGCCTTCCTGGGCGGTGCCGAGGACCAACATGCGACCCGCGCGCTGCGCACGGCGGAGACGACCGGACGGCCGGCTGGCAATGAGCAATGGCTTCGCGAGCTGGAAGAGCGCAGCGGCCGCACGCTCGCGCCAAGGAAGCGAGGGCCGAAGCCAAGGATGCGGGCGGCGGAGACAGTTTCGTGCATTTAGTAAACTGTCACCGTAATCTGTCACCGTAATCGCTACGTCACCGTAATCTAATTTAGTAACCTGTAATCCACCGTAATCCGTCATTAGGTTGGTCTTACAAACACCAGTATTACAATCGCTGTTAAAACTATTCCGGCCGTTATTACCACACCTAACCAATAAAGAACTGGGTTTTCATCCCGGCGCGCTCCGCGTCCGCCTCCTCCAATTGAACCAAATTTCAAGGCAAAAAATAGGATAACCAGACCTAAGACTATGGCAATCACATAAATACTTGTCGTACTCATCTTTCCTCGAATTTCGGTGACAGTCTTCGATTTCGGTGTCGATTTCGGTGACCGATTGATTTCGGTGACAGTTTACTAAATGCACTAAATGGCGGCAGCTTTTGCATCGGGCCACGAGGCCGCTGGCCTGGGCATGCAGCCCGATGTCCAACAATTTCCAACAATAGGAATTCTCTAGGATTACGGGGTTACGGTGACAACGCCAAGGCGCGAAGGCTGCTCTCCCCGCCCACCTTCTTCCCTTCGCGGCTTCGCGGCTTCGCGTGAAAATCCTTTCCTGGTGGCCGCTGAGCGGCGCACGCACTGATCCAGTGCAGTGACTCTGTGAAGAATCCGCCTAATCATAAGCGCATGGCGGACGCTGGCAGCAAGAAGGGCAAGCGGCGCGGCGCGGCGGCGGACGAGGCCGCGCTGGCGGCGGCGCTGGCGACCGGGCTGCCGGCGGCGATGTTCACCGGGCCGGGGCTGATGGCGCTTGTCCGACCTGCTGCCGGTGATGACCGCCTACGTCGACCGCGAGGCGCGCTACCGCTTCTTGAACAAGGCGCTGGCCGAATGGCTGGAGATGCCGCGCGCCGAGGTGCTGGGCAAGACCATGGCCGAAGTGCTGGGCGAGGACGCGTTCGCGGCGCGGCGGGCGATGTTCGAGGCGGCGCTGGGCGGGGAGCGGCAGTTCTTCGCGGCGAGCTTCGATCATCCCACGCGCGGGCCGACCGCGGCGCAGAGCGACTATGTGCCGTGGGTCAATCCGGCGACCGGCGCCGTCGACGGGGTCGTCATCGTCGTCACCGACATCACCGAGCAGCGCTCGACCGAACGGGCGCTGCGGGAGAGCGAGGCGCGGTTCCGCCGGATCGCCAATTCCGCCCCGGTGATGATGTGGGTGACCCGGCTCGACCGCGTGCGCGACTTCGTCAACGACCATTATGTCGAGTTCGTCGGCGGCACTCGCGAGGAAGCGTGCCGGCTCGACTGGCGGACGCGGATTCATCCCGACGACGTCGAGCGCATCGTCTCGGAGAGCATCGCCGGGGAAGCGACGTTGCAGCCGTTCACGCTCGAGGGCCGCTACCGCCGCGCCGACGGGGAATATCGCTGGCTCCGCAGCGTGTCGCAGCCGCGGCTTGAATGCCGATGGCGAGCTGGCCGGGTTCATCGGGGTGGCGTCCGACATCACCCTCGCCAAGGAGGGCGAGATCGAGCTTCGCCGGCTGGTCGAGGAGCGCACCGCGCAGCTGGCGATGTCCGAAGCGCAGTTCCGCGCGGTGTTCGAGGCGGCGCTGGAAGTGATGGTCCTCCTCAAACCCGACGGTACCGTGATCGCGGTGAACAATCGGCGGGAGGCGTGGCGCCATCCGGAGCCGAGCGAAGCCATTGGCACCAGGCTGTGGGAGGCGCCGACCATGCGCATGTTCCCGCAGCATGTCGCGCTACTGAAAAGCGGCATCGCCAAGGCGGCGGGCGGCGAGGTGTTCACCGCCGAGGTGCGGATGGATCTCGAGGGCAAGCCGGCCTCCCACCTCGACGTGTCGGTGCAGCCGGTGCGCGGGCCCGGCGGCGACATCATCTATCTGCTGTTCGAAGCCCGCGACATCACCGAGCTGAAGGCGGCCCAGGAGCAGCTGCGCCAGAGCCAGAAGATGGAGGCGCTCGGCCAGCTGACGGGCGGCATCGCGCACGACTTCAACAATCTGCTGACCGTGGTCGTCGGCGGCCTCGACATCATCGCCAAGCGTGCCGAAGACCCGAAGCTGAAGACCTATGCCGACAATGCCTTGTCGGCCGCCGAGCGCGGGGCCCGGCTGACCGGCCAGCTGCTGGCGTTCAGCCGGGTCCAGCGGCTCGAGGTTCGGCCGACGTTCGTCGCGCCGTTGATCCAGAACATGCGCCCGCTGCTGCGCAACGTGCTGGGCCCGGGGATCGAGAAGCGCTTCGACCTCGACGACGCGATGATGCAGGTCATGGCCGACCCGACCCAGCTCGAAGTGGCGGTGCTCAACCTCGCGATCAACGCCCGCGATGCCATGCCGAGGGGCGGCGTGCTCAGTTTCTCCAGCCGCCCGGTTACGGTCCCCACCGACGACGGCGACCTTGCCGCCGGCGATTATATCGAGCTGATCATCACCGACACCGGCGCCGGCATGCCGCCCGAAATTGCCGAGCGCGCGTTCGAGCCCTTCTTCACCACCAAGGAGGTGGGCAAGGGCACCGGGCTCGGGCTGTCGATGGTATATGGCATGGCGCGCCAGTCGGGCGGCACGGCGCGGATCGAAAGCACAGTCGGGAAAGGCACGGCGGTCAGCCTGCTGTTCCGCAAGGCCGAGGGCGCCGTCGCGGAAGCCGGCCAGGCATTCGACGAGCCCGCGGCAGCGCCGCAGCAGGCGGCCCCGCTGTCCATCCTGGTCATCGACGACGACCCCGACGTGCGCGGCTTCATCGCCGCCACCCTGGAGGAGCAGGGATTTGCCGTGCGCCAGGCGCCGGATGGCCGCAACGGCCTGGCCCAGATCAAGCGCGAGCCGGCCGATTTGGTGATCATCGACTTCATCATGCCCGGGCTGTCCGGGGCCGAGGTCGCCCAACGGATCCTCGCCGCGACCCCGGCCCAGCCGATCCTGTTCGTGTCCGGCTACAGCGAGACCGACGCGGTCAAGCGCATCGCGCCCGACACCCCGCTGCTCGCCAAGCCGTTCCGCGCCGAAGCGCTGCTCAAGGCCATTCGCGCGGCGGTCAGCGCCAACGCCTGAACCCGATCACGACCTGCGCGTTATGCGGCGTGGGCGGGGATTGGAGAGTGACGATGGCGTTTCCGATCCTGTTCCTGGCCGCGGCGGCGGCGGCGTCAACCAACGTGCCGGTCATGCCGGCGGCTGCGCAATTGTTCGAGCGCGACTGGGTGCTGATGAACTGGGCGCTGAAGTTCCACGATACCGACCGCGATATCCTGCTCGAGCCCGGCGAGGCCGCGGCGGCCGCCGACGACTTCCGCAAGATCGCCGACAGCGACGGCGACGGGCGCGTGACCCCCACCGAATATCGCAACGCCCGGGCCTTCATCCTCGCACGCTATTGAGGCGCTTAGCCGATCAGCCGGTAGCCGACCGCCGGTTCGTTGAGGATGATCTTCGGCCTGGCCGGATCGCGCTCGAGCTTCTGGCGAAGCGAGCGGATCGCGACCCGCAGATACTCGATCTGACGTTCCTGTGCGGGCCCCCACACGGCACGCATCAGGTAGGAGTGACTGAGCACGCGTCCGCGGTGCTTGGCGAGTTCAGCGAGGACGGCATATTCCTTGGGCGACAAATGCACTTCGTCGCCGTCCCGCGAAACGGTGCGATGGAATAGGTCGATTCTGATGCCGCCTGCTTCGATGTCTTGTTCGCCCGATTCCGGTCCAAGCTCGAGCAAATTGGACATGTAGCGATCAAGCTTGACCAGTTCCGACCCGATGGCGGACACGAGGTTCTTGTCGCTTGAACCCGCGCGCCTGAGCTCGCGAACAGCATTGCCCATCACCGTCAGGCGGGGCGTGACATCCTGTCCAATCGAAGAAAGCAGAGTAGCGCGCACACGGTCCCGCTCACGCACTGCCGCGAACTCCCGCGCGGCGTCCTCCAGCTGCGCTCGTTCCAATGCCAGCGCGGTCTGATCGAACAGGTTTGAAAGCAAAAGAAGCTGGTGCTCGTCGACAGGAGGCATACCATCATCGCGTGCAAGCCCGATCGCAGCCAGGACGGCACCTGTCGATCGCAGAGGATAGAATACCCATTCCGCCGACCGCGAATTTCCGCGGCCCGCAGGATCGCCCGACTCGATCGCAAGCGCCGCGGCACCAATATCGCTAGGACCGAGACGGTTGCCTTCCGGATCGCCCGCGATGATCTGTGGTTCTGGCAGGCCGCGCACGAGCAAAACGTTGCAGTTGAAGAGACGGCGCAGCTCGATGCAGGCGCTGCGAGCAATCTCATCCTCGCCGCTGGAAGACAGCAGACGGCGGGCAAATCCCGCAATCGTGGCGTTGCGTGTAGCATGGGCGGTGGCCAATTGGGCGTGACTTCTCATGCCCGCAGCGAGCCGGCTTGTGACAAGCGCGACGATCAGCAGCACGATCACGGTCACCACGTCGGTCACCCGATCCATACGCAAAGTGTGGACCGGCACGGTGAAGAAGAAATTGTAGGCCAGGGCTGCCGCAACCCCGGCGGCAAGCGCCGGTCCGAGACCCCAGAGGACGGCCGCGGCGAGCACGGCGGGCAGGTAAATCATGTCGACCGGCCCAGTTCCCCAGCGCGGCGCGATCCACAGGCCAGCGAGCGTGACGGCGGCGACTGTCGCAAGCGCGGCGGCATAATGCTCCACGTCCTTTATGACGGGACGGCTGGACCGCTCGGTGACGTAAGTCTGGGTGGCAATCATGGCTATTAAGTGCGCCTCCGGCGCGCGCAGGTGAGAGACGTGGTTATAACCTGACTTGGGGCGGCGGTTCGCGATGGACCGGAATCCACATGGAATCTTTATGCCAAAACGGCGCAGTCCCGCCAAATGGCTACAGCCGTTATAGAAACTGCATCCCAAAACAAGAATCCCTTGGTCCATCACGGATCGAAGGAGCCGCTGCCGAAGCTGATGCTTGGCGCGATCGGTGTCGTCTATGGCGATATCGGTACCTCGCCGCTCTACACGATGAAGGAAAGCTTCCTCGGGCCGCACCCGCTGGCGGTCGACGCAGCGCACGTCTTCGGCGTGCTCAGCCTCATTTTCTGGTCGCTGATGCTGGTCGTGACGATGAAATATGTGTTCGTCGCGATGCGCGCCGACAACAAGGGCGAAGGCGGCTCCTTCGCATTGCTCTCGCTGATCTCGCGCAACCTCGAAGGGAAGCGCTGGACTAAAGGCCTTGTCGTGATGGGCGTGCTCGCGACCTGCCTGTTCTATGGCGATGCAATGATCACGCCGGCGGTCACTTTGTTGCCTGCGATCGAAGGCCTCGCCCTGGTCGAAACCGGCCTGAAACCGCTGATCCTCCCGATCACCATTGCAATCCTTGTCGGCCTATTCGCGATCCAGCGGCGTGGAACCGGCACGGTTGGCGTGTTCTTCGGCCCGATCATTCTCGTCTATATGGCGGTGCTGGCAGTGCTCGGCATTTCCAACATCCTTATTCATCCCGAAATCCTCACGGCCTTCAGCCCGTATTGGGCGGTCCATTTCTTCCTCATCAACCCGAAGCTTGCGTTTCTCGCGCTCGGGTCGGTGTTCCTCGCCGTCACCGGGGCCGAAACGCTCTATGCTGACATGGGACATTTCGGTCGCAAGGCAATCGGGCTGTCGTGGCTGACGGTCGCTTACCCCTGCCTGATGCTCAATTATCTCGGCCAGGGTGCGTTGCTGCTCGGCACACCTGCCGCCGCCGTTAATCCCTTCTACCTAATGGCACCGGAATGGGCCCGGCTGCCACTGGTGGGGATCACAACTCTTGCCTGCATAGTCGCCAGCCAGGCGGTGATCTCCGGCGCTTTCTCGGTGACGCATCAAGCGATTCAGTTGGGCTTCCTGCCGCGCCTAAGGACGGTCCACACGAGCGCCAAAGCAGCCGGCCAAATCTACATTCCGCTCGTGAACTGGACGCTGCTCGTCATGATCGTGTTGCTGGTGCTCGGATTCCGCGAATCGACGCGACTTCGCATCTGCCTACGGCATTGCCGTGACCGGAACGATGCTGATCACCACGGCGATGCTGGGCGTGCTGCTGTTCCAGGTGTGGAAGTGGAACCGAGTCCTCGCCATGATCGTCATCGGGCTGTTCCTCACCGTGGACACAATCTTTTTTGCTTCGAACATCACCAAGATCGCAGACGGTGGCTGGTTCCCCCTGCTGGTTGCGGCGGTCAGCTTCACCGTTCTGACGACCTGGGCCAAAGGGCGCGAGCTGATGCGCGCCCGGCTGCTCGAAGCGGCGCTGCCGCTGCCGGTGTTCATCAAGTCAACCGGCTCATCGGTCCACCGGGTTCGCGGCACCTCCGTGTTCCTGTCGACCTCAGCGGATACAGTTCCCGCGGCGCTGCTCCACAATTTGAAGCACAACCAGGTGCTGCACGAACGCGTCCTGATCCTTCATGTGAAAGTCGAGGACGTGCCCCATGTCGCGCCCGAGAAGCGGATCGAGATGCACGACGCCGGCGAAGGCTTCTTCCGCGTAGTCCTGCACTATGGCTTCATGGAGGAGGTGGACATCCCCCGCGACCTCGCCTCGATCCGGACTTGCGGGGAGCCCTTCGCAATGATGCGAACCAGTTTCTTCCTGGGCCGCCAGAAACTGATCCCGACGCGCGAGAAGCCGGGCATGGCGCTGTGGCGCGAGAAGCTGTTCGCCTGGATGCTCAAGAACAGCGAAAGCGCGATGGAGTTCTTCAAGCTGCCGACCAACCGCGTGGTCGAGCTGGGCAGCCAGCTCCAAATCTAATCTAGCGGCCTAGAAACTCCGGTGCGCGCATCGCCAGCTCGGTGCGGTTTTCGACCCCGAACTTGTCGAAAATGCCGTGGAGGTAAACCTTGACCGTGCCTTCGGTCACGCCGAGCTCGGCGGCGATGTCGCGGTTGCGCAGGCCCTTGCTGACGAGCTCGACCAGCTCCCGTTCGCGGGCGGTCAGCGACGGGCCGGACTTGGCGCGCATGCGGACCGTCATGATCCGCTCCTCGACTTCGGGATCGACCCAGCGGCGGCCATCGCGCACGTTGTCCATGCATTCGAGGAGCAGGGCCGGGTCGGACGTCTTGAGTACGATGCCGTTCGGTTCAAGCTCGGCGGCGCCCATCAGCTGCGAATCGTCCATTCCCGCAGTCAGCAGGATCACCGACTGCGGCTTGCGGTCCCGGCGCAACTTGCGGAGCACGTCGATGCCCGACTTGCCGGGCATGTTGACGTCGAGCAGCAGGATGTCGGGCTTGTGCCGGTCGAGCAGGTCGAGCGTCTCGGTACCGTTGCGCGCGCGCCCGACGATCTCATAATCCGTCCCGCGCAGTAGCATGTCGAGCGCGGAGGCGATCATCGGATGATCGTCGGAAAGCAGGATTCAAGTCATGCGGCGGCGGCTCCATTGAGTGGCAGGCTGATGGTGACGTTGGTCCTGCCGGGTTTGGAAACCAGCGACAAGGAACCGTTTGCGCGTTCGACCCGCTCGCTGAGCGACCAGGGGTGCGCCGGCGAATTGCCGTTGGCAGTGACAAAGCCGCGCCCATTGTCGAGCACGTCGAAGCGGAGGACGTCGCCGTCGACATCGAGGTTGACGTCGATCCGGTCGGCGCCGCCATGGCGGACGGCGTTGGCGACGGCTTCGCGGAGGAGATGGTGAAGGTCGAGCTGAAGCCGGATCGGGATCGGGACCTCGGTATGTTGGGCTTCGATGTTGCACTTTACCGCCCAATGCTGGCCGAGCCGGGCGGCGAGCACGCGCAGCTCGTCGACCGCATCGGCGAGCGGAAGCTCGCTGTCGCGGCGAAGGGCGGTGACGAAGCCGCGAATGTCGCGCTGCTCCTCGACCAGCAGCTCCTTCAGCTCTTTCAGCTCGCCGTCGACATCGGCGCCCGAACGCGCGGCGCGGGCGATCGCTTCGACCCTGAAGGTCGCGCCGGCGATGAACTGGACGATGCTGTCGTGGACGTCGCGGGCGAGGCCGAGCCGAGTTCGCGCCGCAGCCCCCTCCGCCATTGCGCCGAGCAAGGCGGACCGGTCGAGCAACGACCCGGCAGCGCGCCCGAACTCCAGGCCGAGCTCGACATAGTCGCCCGACAGCTCGGCCATGCCTTCGAGGATCAGCCAGCCCTCCGTCGTGCCCGAGCTGATGCGGGCGGCCAGCCCCTGGCGAAGCTGGAGCCGAGCGGCGGCGTCCGCATCGAACAGCCTGGAGGCGCGAGCGAAGCAGGCGGTGGAATGGCTGGTCTTGCTCAGCGCCCGGTCCCTGGCGGTATCGTACAGGAACGCGGCGCCGAAATCAGGGTCGATCACCAGCCGGTCAAAATCCTCGGCGACGTGAAGCGCCCCGCCCTCGACCCGCAGGCCGGACAAGCGGCCGGTCGAATCGCTGTGCAGCAGCAAAATGCCCTTAGCGGCATTGGCCGCGCGCATGGTGACCTGCAGAGCGAGCTCGCGCGCATCGCCCTCGCCGATCAACGGATCATATTCGTGAAGGCGCAGGTACAGGCTGGCGAAGCGCTGGTGGATGCCGAACCAGATAAGGATCGCGGAAAGAATCGCGAGGTGACCGGTGCGGACGATGAAGCGCTGCACTTCGAAGGCCTGCGAGCCGGCGACGAGAATTCCGCCGGTAAGGAAGATCAGCACCAGAGCGATCGCGGTGAGCGCGGTTTCCCGCCAGCCCCAGCGGATCGCGGCCGACAGCAGAGGCAGGATGAAGACCAGGAAGAAGGGGCTGGTGTAGCCGCTTACCGAGAAACAGATGAAGGCGAAGGCCGCCATGTCGGCGAGGTGCACCGGAACGGCGAGGCGGGCGTCGAGCCACCAGTTGCGCCACGTCGCCAATGCAATCGCCGCCGAAAACAGCAGGTAGAAAAAGAGGAAGGCGTAAGTCTGCCCCGCCGCCTGCGCCGGCTGGCTGTTGTCGAACCAGATGGAAATCAGGAACAACGCCGCCAGAACCGCCCGGCCAAGCGCAATGACCCGAGCGCTTTGATACTGGAACAGCGTTTGGATGGATCCGGCCTGCAGCGCTCACTCTCCCCCAGGGCAGGAGTGTAGCGGCAAGTCGCCCAAGCTCAAATATGCTTTGCCCCTCGGGCGCTTAGCCCGCCATGCGCTTGGTGCCGAGCCCGACCACCATCTGGTTGGCACGTTCGTAGGCAAGCGGCTTGCCGAACAAATAGCCCTGAATGGTGTCGCAACCGAGGTCGCGCATGCGCTCGAAATCCTCGGCGGTCTCGACGCCTTCGGCGGTGACCGACATGCGGAAGCTCTTGGCGAGCTGGACGATCGACTGGATGATCGCGACGTTTTCCGGCCGCGAGCCGGCTTCGCGGACGAAGCTGCCGTCGATCTTGAGCTTGTGAAAGACGGCCTTGTTCAAATAGCCGATCGACGAATAGCCGGTGCCGAAATCGTCGAGGGCGATGCCGACGCCGAGCGCGCGCAAGCGCTTCAGGACGTCAAGGGTCGAGCCATTATCGCCGAGGAACACGCCCTCGGTCACTTCCAGTTCGATGCGGTTGCCCGGCAGCTTGTTGCGGGCCAGGGCTTCGCTGATGGTGTTGGGAAGCGACGGCAGGACGATCTGCTTGGGGCTGATGTTGAGCGCGACGGTAATCGGCTCGGGCCACGTTGCCGCCGCCCGGCAGGCCTCTTCGATGACCCAGTCGCCGATCACGGGCATCAGCCCGCTTTCCTCGGCGACCGGAATGAACACGTTGGGCGGGACCAGCCCGCGCTGCGGGTGGTTCCAGCGGATCAGCGCCTCGAAGCCGATGAGCTTCTGGGTCTTGGCGTTGACCAGGGGCTGGAAGACGAGGTGGAACTGCCTGGAGGCGACCGCCTGGCGAAGGTCGGCTTCGAGCCGCACCCGGTCTTCCTGCTCCGACTGGAGCTCCGAGGAGAAATAGCGCGCGCAGCCGCGGCCGGCGTCCTTCGCCTGGTAGAGCGCAAGGTCGGCCTTGAGGATCAGATCGTCGACCGTCGCCCCATCGATCGGCCCGAACGCGCAGCCGATCGACACGCCGATGCGGATCTCGGTCTGGTCGATGACATAGGGTTCCTTGATCGCGTGGATGATGCGGTCGGCGAGCTGCTCGACCTGCTGGCGGCTCTGGGCGTCGGGAATGACGATGGCGAACTCGTCGCCGCCCATGCGGCCGACATTGCCGCTGTCGGCGACTTCGTCGACCAGCCGCTTGGCAACCGCGCGAAGCACGGCGTCTCCCTTGGGGTGGCCGAAGGTATCGTTGACCGGTTTGAACCCGTCGAGGTCGAGAAACATGATCGCGCACGGCACGTTGCTTGTCGTGGCCGCGCGCAAAGCCTCGCCGAGCAGCTGGCGAACGCGGCCGCGGTTGGGCAGGCCCGACAGCACGTCGACGTTGGCGAGATGGGTCAGGCGCTCCTGCGTCTGGCGGATTTCGGTGACGTCGGAGCCGACCCCGCGAAACCCTTCGAAACGGCCGGCGGTGTCGATGATGGGGTCGCCGCCGATCGAGATCCAGCGGCTGCCGCGCCCGGTCTTCAGCTCCATTTCGAGGGCGTTGAACGGCTGCTTTTCGAGCAGCACCCGGCCGAGCTCGGCATGGCCGCCGAGCAAAGCGGGAAGCGAGTGGCCGAGCAGCGCATTGGCCGGGCGGCCAAGCAGCGCGCTCATGCGCGAGCTGATGTAGGTGACGCGGTTTTCGGAATCGATCTGCCACAGCCAGCCGACGCCGCGTTGCTCATATTCCTGAAGCAGCAGGCTCGCGCTCTCGCTCTGGCTGCCGACGTCGGCATTGGTCTTGAGCTGGAGGAAGGCCCAGCGGGCGACGGTGAGGACGCCGAAGATCGACACGCCGAGCGTGAAGACGATCGACAGCATGTGCTGGAACGGAACGCTGTGACGGCCCATCAGCAACGCCCCGACGACGCCGCCGGTGAAAGCGATCATCCACGCGTTGGCGCAGGGCGGAATCACGACAAGGCCAAGAGCGCCGACGCCGAGGCCGGCCATGACCGAGGCGGCGATGACCTGCTCGCCCGAATTGAGCGAGGGAAAGACGTAGAGCGGCAAGCTCAGCCAGACCGCGGCGCGCACCGCGACCTCGCCCACCAGCAGCCACTGGGGCACCCGCCGGCCGGAGCGGCCGACGCAGGAAATCGACTGAGTCCGGGCAACCTGCATGGCGACGAAATTGACCCCGCCGACGGCGCCGACCCAGCCGGCGAGCCACAAGGGCGAGGTCGTGCCCCACAAGGCGGCGGCGAGGATCAGCGAGGCAACGACATTGGCGGCGGCGAAAAAGGGCGCGAGATGGGCGCGTGAAATCAGCTGGACATCGCGCAGCGGGGAACTTTCGAGCTCCTCGTTGCGAGCCGCGAGGCCAGCCGACTCCCCGCCCGGAAGTCGAGCCGAAATCAATCGTTTATAACGATTAGGAGCCTCGTACATTCGCCCGCCGCTTGGTTGCCACTCAAGCGGCTTAGACAAAGAGAGTTGAGGCGGGGTTAAGGAGGCACCGAAACGGCTGGGGAAAATCGCCCTCACTTCGGGCTGCTCGCAAAGGGCGGAAAGCGCCTCTATATCCGCCCCATGGCGACTGATAGCGCGACCCTGGATCGGCGGGCAAGCATGCCGCGACGTGCGGCCGACGTGCCCAAGATCCAATCGCCGGCCGACCCGATCGCCCGGGCGGCGGGGCTCAACCAGCCTTTCTTCGACGATAAGAATCGTGCTTTCTGGATTCTTCAGACCATTGGGTGGAGCGGCTATTTCTCCCTCCGCACTCTATCCGGCATCGCCAACGATCTCGGCTGGATGCTGGTGGTCCACACGCTGCTGCTGACGGCGACCGGCTATTCGCTGACCCTGCTGCTGGCATCGCTGTTCCGGCGCGTGATCAAAATGCAGCCCATCTGGACGCTGGTGATCTCGTTCGCGGCGGTGGTCCTCGCCTCGGGCGTATTCTCGGTGATCGAGACGTGGAGCGTGTCGACCTTCATCAAGCCGAACTTCCGGCCGGTCGGCGTCGCCTTGCTAAGCCCGATCCTGCTCGATTTCGCGCTGCTCGCGGCGTGGACCGCACTTTATTACGGGATCAATTACTTCCTGTTGCTCGAGGAGCAGATCGACCAGCGCGAACGGCTGGAGAGCCAGGCCTCGACCGCGCAGCTGGCGATGCTGCGTTACCAGCTCAACCCGCATTTCCTGTTCAACACGCTCAATTCGATCTCGACCCTGGTCCTGCTGAAGCAGACCGAGCGCGCCAATGCGATGCTTGCGCGCCTGTCGTCCTTCCTTCGCTACACGCTGGCCAACGAGCCGACCGCCAAGGTCACGCTGGCGCAGGAGGTGGAGACGCTGAAGCTCTACCTCGAGATCGAGAAGATGCGCTTCGAGGAGCGGCTTCGCCCGCATTTCAAGATCGAATCCGAGACGATCGGCGCGCGCTTGCCGTCCCTGCTGCTGCAGCCGCTGATCGAAAATGCAATCAAATATGCGGTGACGCCGGCCGAAAACGGGGCCGACATCTGGCTGACCGCAATGCGCGAGGGGCAAGCGGTGCGGATCGAGGTCGCCGACAATGGCGACGGGACCGGCGGCGAATTGACCGCCAGCCCGTCGACCGGCGTCGGACTGGCCAACATTCGGGACAGACTGTCGCAGGCCTATGGCGCGGCGCATCGTTTCGAGACCAGAAAGAACGATCGCGGGGGGTTCAGCGTTATCATCGAAATTCCCTATGAAAGCGGAGACAAGGCCTGATGACCATCCGGACCATTTTGGTCGACGACGAGCCGCTTGCGACGCAGGGCCTGCAGCTCCGACTGCAAGCATTCGAGGATCTGGAAATCGTCGGCACCGCGGCCAACGGGCGCGACGCCATCCGCCAGATCAAGACCCACAAGCCCGACCTCGTCTTCCTCGACATCCAGATGCCCGGCTTCGACGGCTTTTCGGTCATCCAGGGACTGATGGACGTCGAGCCGCCGTTGTTCGTGTTCGTCACCGCATTCGGCGAGCATGCCCTGCGCGCGTTCGACGCCCAGGCGGTGGATTATCTGATGAAGCCGGTCGACGAGGATCGGCTCGCGGCAACCATGGACCGGGTGCGCCAGCGCCTCGCCGAAAAGCGCGGCGCGGAAGAGGTCGGCCGGCTGAAGGACGCGCTGGCCGAGCATGCGCCCGAAGCGGCCGAGGAGCTGGCCGACGCCGGACCCGAGGCTCCCGCCGCCAACCGCTATGAAAAGATGATCAACATCAAGGACCAGGGCCAGATTTTCAGGGTAGACGTCGACACCATCGAACGAATCGACGCCGCTGGCGATTACATGTGCATCCAGACGGGGGAAAACACGCTGATCCTGCGCGAGACCATGAAGGACCTGGAAAAGCGGCTCGACCCGCGCCGGTTCCAGCGCGTCCACCGCTCGACCATCGTCAACCTCGACCTCGTCCGGCAGGTCAAGCCGCACACCAACGGCGAATGCTTCCTGGTGCTCGATTCAGGGGCGCAGGTGAAGGTATCGCGGTCGTACCGCGACGTGGTCGCGAGGTTCGTCCATTAAGAGGGCCGGTGAGCAAGCCTCGGCGGCGGATCTCACGGGACGGCGCATCCTGATCATCGAGGATTCGCCGGTGGTGGCGCCGTTCACCGTCGACGTGCTCGAAGAGCTTGGCTGCGCGGTCGTCGGACCCGCCCCGAACATGGCTTCGGCGCGAGAGCTGCTGGAAACCGAGCCGTTCGACGCCGCGATCATGGATGTGCACATCCGCGGCGAGCGCGTGTTCCCGCTGTGCGAGCTGCTCGAGGCGCGCGGCGTGCCGTTCGTGCTGTCGAGCGGCTATGCCGACTGGCAGATGCCGGACAAGTGGGAGGACCGGCTGCGGCTGCAAAAGCCGTACACGCTCGACCAGGTCGAAGCGGTGCTCCGCGCCCTGTTCGCCGAGGAGCGCGGCTAAGCCTTGCCAATCACAGATTGAGCGAGAGCGACACCGAGGCGATGTGATCGCTGGTGTCCGGGCCGGCGCGGACGAAGCCGTGCTGGTTCATGTAGCCGGCCTCCAGCGAAAGCTTGCTCGAAAGCGGCGTGTTGACCGCGATCAGGTTGCGCATCCGGTCGAGACCGTCCTGCTTCTGGAACGCCGTCGTATTGAGGTTGAGGAAGGTCTCGTTGCTGAGGGTCAGCGACGTCTTTCCGCGAATTGGAATCGAGAGCTTGGCGTAGGGCCGGGCGCGCCAGCCAGTCCCGCCGGCATTGTCGCGCCAGCGTTCCTCCATCCGCCAACGCAGGCTGAGCTTGGCACGCCCGAACTGGGCGACATTGTCGACCGTGACCTGCTCACGCGCGCGGTGCTCGGTGGCGGTCAAATCGCCGTGCGAATATTGCGGGTTGAAGACGTAGCCGCCGGCAATCGTGACGTTCTTGCTCGGCTTGTAACCGACCAGCCCGACGACCTCGAGTTCGTACAAGCCGCCGCGATTGTCGCTGAACCGGCTGACGAATTCCTGCTGCAGCCGCCACGGGCTCGAGCCGAGCTTTTCCGTCGCGCCAAGCGTCGTCCAGACCTGGCTGTCGGTGGCAGCCTGTGCAGGCGCGGCGATTGCGGCCGCGGCGACCATGAGTGCCAGACCGGTTATGCCAAGTTTCATTTCATACCTCATCAAAGTGAACTTCGTTGGAAGGGAGATTATGCCGCCCTGGCGACGTAGCGGTTTCAACGACGCTGCATTTTTGTGACTTAATCCGAAGCGTCGACGAGCCGTTCGCCGGTCGCGGCAGTAATAGACCATCTCGGCGATGTTCGTGGCATGGTCGCCGATCCGCTCGAGGTTCTTGGCGACGAACAGCAGGGTCGTGGACGGTCCGATGTTGTGCGGGTTCTCCATCATGTAGGTGAGCAGCGTGCGGAAGATGATTTCGTAGAAATCGTCGACGGCATCGTCGCGCTCGCACACGCGCCTGCGCCGTTCGGGGATCGCGCTCGACGAAGGCGATCGAGAACGTCGTGCACCATTGCCGACGCGATCGCGGCCATTTCCGGAAGCAGCGACGAGCGGCTCGATCTCGCGGCTCTTCTTCGGCAGCCGCCGCACGCGCCGGGCGATGTTCTTGGCATAGTCGCCGATGCGCTCGACGACGCCGGCGATCTTCAGCGCGGCGATCACGTCGCGCAGATCGTCGGCCATCGGCGCGCGCAGCGCGATCAGCTCGACGACGCGCCGCTCGGCCTCGGCCTCGAGCTCATCGAGCTGCTCGTCGGCGTCGACCAATCGCTTTGCCGCGGCCTTCGTCGCGCTGGACCAGGCAACGCATCGCTTCCTCGATCGCGGCTTCGGCAAAGGCAGCCCATGTTGACTGATCAGCTCGCGCAGCTCGGTCGAGATCCTGGTCGAACGCCTTGAGCGTATGTCCGTGCGGTTGCTGCATGTCTTGCTCCGTCAGCCGAACCGGCCGGTGATATAGTCCTGCGTCCGCTGCTCGCGAGGGTTGGTGAAGATCTGCGAGGTGCTGGCCGAACTCGACCAGCTCGCCGAGGTGGAAGAAAGCGGTCCGCTGCGACACGCGCGCCGCCTGCTGCATGTTGTGGGTGACGATGACGATGGTGAAGCGCTCGCGAAGCTCGTGGATCAGCTCTTCGATCTTCGCGGTCGAGATCGGGTCGAGCGCCGAGGTCGGCTCGTCGAGCAGGATGATCTCGGGCCGCACCGCGATGGTGCGGGCGATGCACAGCCGCTGCTGCTGGCCGCCCGACAGCGACAGCGCGCTGGCGTCGAGCTTGTCCTTGACCTCGTCCCACAGCGCCGCCTGGCGAAGCGCGTCCTCGACGCGGTCGTCGAGCTCGCGCTTCGACAGCCGCTCGTAATAGGACAGAGCGAAAGCGACATTGCTTGCGGATGGACGTGGCGAACGGCGTCGGCTTCTGGAACACCATGCCGACCAGCGGCGCAGGTCCGACAGCGGAGTAGCGCGCGGTCGAGCACGTTGCGGCCGTCGATCACGATCTCGCCGGTCGCGCGCTGGTCGGGATAGAGCTCGTAGATGCGGTTGATCGTGCGCAGCAGCGTCGACTTGCCGCAACCCGACGGGCCGATGATCGCGGTGACCGCATTCGCCGGAACCGCCAGGTTGACGCTGCTCAGCGCGCGGCGTCTTGCCGTAGAAGAAGTCGAGGTCGCGGACGTCGATCTTCGCGCTCGGACGGTGCGACAGCGCCGGCCTCGTCGGCGCGGCGATGCTCGGAGCGACGTGTCGTTCATTGGCTTCCCTCTGCGCGCGAAGCAACCGGACGGTGAGGTTGAGCACGAGCACGAAGACGGTGAGGACGAAGGCGCCGGCCCAGGCGAGCGCGTGCCATTCGTCATAGGGGCTCATCGCATATTGGAAGATGACGACCGGCACGTTGGCGAGCGGCTGCGTCGAGGTCGGCGCTCCAGAACTGGTTGTTGAGCGCGGTGAACAGCAGCGGCGCGGTCTCGCCGGCGATGCGCGCGACGCCCGAGCAGGACGCCGGTGACGATCGCCGCTGAGCGCCGCCTTGTAGAGGATCCGCGAGGTCACGCGCCACGCGCGGAAGGCCGAGCGCGAACGCCGCTTCGCGCATCTGGTCGGGCACCAGGCGCAGCGACTCGTCGGTGGTGCGGACCACGATCGGCAGCAGGATCATCGCCAGCGCGAGCGCGCCGGCGAAGCCCGGAGAAATGGCCGGACGGGCGGACCACCAGCTCGTAGACGAACAGGCCGATCACGATCGACGGCGCGCTCAGCAGGATGTCGTTGACGAAGCTGACGACGGCGGCGAGGCGCGTGTGGCGGCCATGCTCGGCGAGGTAGGTGCCGGCGGCGATGCCGACCGGCGTGCCGATCGCCAACGCGAGCAGGATCATCACCGCGCTTCCGTAAAAGGCGTTGAGCAGGCCGCCGCTCGCGCCGGGCGGCGGCGTCATCTGGGTGAACAGCGCGGGCGACAGCGCGGCGGCGCCCTGGCTGAGCGTGGTCCACAGGATCCAGGCCAGCCAGAGCAGCCCGAACAGCGTCGCTGCCGCCGGCGAACAGCGAAGCGCGAGGATGTCGGCGAGCTTGCGGCGCAGCGGCGATGGCCATCAGTTGCGTCCTTCCGTGCGTGCGGCCGATCCGCATCAGCATCAGCTTGGCGATGGTGAGGACGATGAAGGTGACGACGAACAGCAGGAAGCCGAGCGCGATCAGCGACGAGCGGTAGAGCTCGGTGTCGGCCTCGGTGAATTCGTTGGCGATCGCCGCGGCGATCGAATTGCTCGGCATCAGCAGCGAGGCCGAAAGATCGTGCGCGTTGCCGAGCACGAAGGTCACCGCCATCGTCTCGCCGAGCGCGCGGCCGAGGCCGAGGAAGATCGCGCCGATGATCGCCGAGCGCGTGTAGGGCAGGGTCACGCGGCTGAGGATTTCCCAGCGGGTCGAGCCGAGCGCGACCGCCGATTCCTTCGAGCGACGGCGGGCACGGCGTTGAACACGTCGCGCGCGACCGAGGCGATGAACGGGATGACCATGATCCCGAGCACGATGCCCGGCGGTGAGCATGCCGATGCCGATCGGGGGCCCTGAAAAGAGCGCGCCGACGATGGGCATTGTTGCCGAGATGATCGTTGAGCCACGGCTCGACATGAGCGGCCATGAACGGCGCGAACACGAACAGGCCCCACATGCCGTAGATGATGCTCGGGATCGCCGCGAGCAGCTCGATCGCGATGGCGATCGGGCCCGCGCATCCAGCGCGGCGCGATGTCGGTCAGGAACAAGCGCGATGCCGATGCTGACCGGGACCGCGATGACCAGCGCGATGCAGCGAGGTGACGAGCGTTCCGTAGATCGGCACCAGCGCGCCGAACCTGCCGCCGACCGCGTCCCACTCGCGGCTGGTGACGAAGCTCCAGCCGAATGTCTCGAACGCCAGCCGCCCGCCCCACGCCATCGACAGCGCCACGCGCGCCGAGCAGGAGCAGCACGAGCCAGGCGGCGCCGGCAGTGACCAGGCCGGAACAGCCGGTCAGCGCCCGCGCCGCTCCTGCGGACGCCGTCGCGGAGAGGCGACGCAGCTCACTTGATGGCTGGCGCCGATGTAGGTCTCGATCTGCTTCACCAGCGCGTCCGGCAGCGGGACATAGTCGAGCTTCTGCGCCTGCGCCTGGCCCTGCGTCGAGCGCATAGCGGAAGAAGCCAAGCGCGGCGTCGGACTTGGCCTTGTCCTTCGGCTGCTTGGGCATCAGGATGAAGGTCGTCGCGGTGATCGGATAGGCGTTCGGCGCCCGGCGCATTGGTCATGACCAGGTTGAAGTCCTGCGCATTCGCCCAGTCCGCGGTCTCGGCCGCGTTGGAAAAGGTCTGCGGCGCTCGGCTTGACGAACGTTGCCGGCCGCGTTCTGCAGCGCGGCATAGTTCATGCCGTTCTGCACCACGTAGGCATATTCGACATAGCCGATCGAGTTCGGGAATCTGCTTGACGTAGCCGGCAACGCCTTCATTGCCCTTGCCGCCGACGCCGGTCGGCCAGGAGACGGTCTTGCCTTCGCCGGGGCCGCTCTTCCACGCCGGGCTGACCTGGCTGAGATAATGGGTGAAGTTGAAGCGTCGTGCCCGAGCCGTCCGAGCGATGGACGACGGCGATGTCGGCGCTCGGCAGCTTCACGCCGGGATTGAGCCTGGCGATCGCCGGGTCGTTCCAGTTCTTGACCTTGCCGGCATAGATGTCGGCGAGGAGCGGGCCGGTGAGCTTGAGCTGGCCGGGCTCCAGGCCGGGGAGGTTCACGACGGCGACGATGCCGCCGATCACGATCGGGAATTGCGCCAGGCTCAGCCTTGGCGAGCTCGTCGCTGGCAAGCGGCTGGTCGGTCGCGCCGAAGTCGACGGTGCCGGCCTTGACCTGCGCGATGCCGCCGCCCGAGCCGATCGACTGATAGTTGATCCTGGTGCCCGCCTGCTTCTGATAGTCGGCCGCCCAGGCGGACAGCACCGGATAGACGAAGGTCGAGCCCGCGCCGGTGATTTGCTGCGCCGAGGCTGCGGGCGCCTGGGCCTCGTTGCCGTTCTTCGTTCCGCAAGCCGCGGTCAGCAGCGCAGCCGCCGCAACCGCCAAAGTCATCGCTTTCACGCATTCCTCCGTGGATGTTCGAAAGTTGCTTTAGGACTGCCGCGGGGCGGTGCCGTGACAACCGCATTTCACTTTTGTGACGGCGTTCAGCGCTCGGCGTCGAGCGAATAGCCGGCGGAGCGGACGGTGCGGATCAGGTCCGGGCGGCCGTCGGCATTGAGCGCCTGGCGCAACCGCCGGACATGGACGTCGACGGTGCGTGCGTCGATGTCGGCGATCGTGCGACCAGACCGTGTCGAGCAGCCGTTCGCGCGAGAAAACGCGGCCCGGGATGCTCGAGGAAATGCTTCAGCAGGCGGAACTCGGTCGGGCCGAGTGGAATGTGCTGCCCGGCGCGGCGGACGCGATGCGCCACGACGTCCATTTCGACATCCTCATAAGCCAGCTGCTCGCCGGCGAGCGCCGGGCGGACACGCCGAAGCACGGCGCCGACGCGGGCCATAAGCTCGCGCGGGCTGAACGGCTTGGTGACATAGTCGTCGGCGCCCGTCTCCAGGCCGCGAATGCGGTCGCTCTCCTCGCCGCGGGCAGTCAGCATGATGATCGGGAACTTGCGCGGTGGAAGCGCGACGCCTCAAGCGCCGGCAAACCTCGATGCCGGTCACGCCCTCGATCATCCAGTCGAGGATGACGAGGTCGGGCGTGCGCTCCTCCGCCAGGATCAGGGCCTCGTCGCCATCGGCGGTGCGGACGATGTCGTAACCCTCGCGGTTGAAATGCCACATCAGCAGGTCGGCGAGCGCGCGGTCGTCCTCGACGAGCAAGAGCTTCGGCTTGGTCACGCGGGCTTCTTATTGCGCGGCCATGACAGTTTCATGACGCCGGATGCGCGGCCGGCAGGAGCACGTGGATCGTCGTCCCCCGGCCGAGCTCGCTGTCGATGCTGAGGCGGCCGCGATGCCGCTCGACGATATGCTTGACGATCGACAGGCCAAGGCCGGTTCCGCCAAGCGAGCGGCTGCGGCTGGTGTCGACGCGATAGAAGCGCTCGGTGACCCGCGCGATATGATCGGGAGCAATGCCCTCGCCCTCATCGGCCACCGAGAGGTGGACCATCGGCCCTTCGGCATGAGCGCCGACGGTGACAGGCGTACCCGGCTCGCCGTAGCGCAGGGCATTGGTCAAGAGATTGTCGAGCAGCTGCAGGATCTGGCTGCGGTCCCCCGCAATACGCGGCAAATCCTTGTCGATGCGCGATAACAGCGGCGAGGATCGGTCATCCGCCATTCGCCGGGCACCGCCGAGCGCTTGATCGATGATTGGCGCAAGGTCGATAGCTTCGGTCGGGGTCAGGAGCTTCTCGGCCTCGATCCGCGACAGCGAGATGAGGTCCTCGACGACGCGCTGCATGCGGCGCGCCTCATCGTGAACCACCGCAAGAAAGCGTTCGCGGGTCCCGGAATCGATCTCGTCAGCCTGCTCGCGAAGGGTCTCGGTATAGCCGATCAGCGTCGACAGCGGCGTGCGCAGCTCGTGGCTGGCGTTGGCGACGAAATCCACGCGCATCCGCTCGGCGGCGGCGACTTCGCTGCGGTCGACGAAGCGAATCAGCCGGGTTCCGTCCGAAAGGTGCGCGATACGCATCAGCCAGTGGCGGCGCGATCCGCCGAGGCCGGTTAGCTCGACCTCTTCGCCGTTCCTGGTCCCCGACCTTTCGAGTGCCTCGATCGCGGCCGGATGGGAGATAACCTGCCCCACCGCAGTGCCCTCGATGGAGGCGCCGAGCAGCGTCCTTGCGGCATCATTGGCAGCAACTACCCGATCGCCGGCCGCGACCAGTGCCGCTTCGGTCAATCCTTCGAGCAGGGCCCGGAGATCGGTCACGACTGTCACCATGTGCGCGAATTAAGACACAGCGGTTACGAGCGCCAGCGATTGCGCAGGGTTTCGCCAAGGATTAGGCGGGCGTCCATGGCCAACACATTCGAAACCTTCGCCGCCCTTCACGTGCCGGGCGATCCCGTGGTGCTGTACAATATCTGGGACGTCGGCAGCGCGCATGCGGTGGTTGCGGCGGGGGCCAAGGCACTCGCCACTGGCAGCCATCCGGTCGCCGACGCCAACGGCTGGCCCGATGGCCAGCAAGTGCCGATCGACTTCGCGCTGGCCAATGCGAAGCGCATCGCCGAAGCGGTCGAGATCCCGGTCACGGTCGATTTCGAAGGCGCCTATTCCGCCGACCCCGAAGAAGGGGGCGAGAATGCGAAGCGGTTGGCCGACACTGGCGCCGTCGGGTGCAATTTCGAAGATCAGGTGATCGGCGGTGAGGGGCTCCATCCGCTCGAGCTTCAGGTCCAACGGATCGCCGCGATCGGCGCGCGGTCGGCGAGCGCTTCTTCATCAATGCGCGGACCGATGCGTTCCTGAAGACGAAGACCTATGACGACGCGCTGGTCGACCAGGTGGTCGAGCGCGGTAAGGCCTTCGCGGACGCCGGGGCGAGCGGGTTCTTCGTGCCGCGCCTCGCCGATCCAGCGCAAATCGAGCGGATCGTGCGCGAAGTCCCCCTGCCGCTCAACGTCATCGCATTTCCCGGCGCGCCGGACAAAAGCGTGTGGGCTGAAGCCGGCGTGGCGCGGATCAGCCACGGCCCCTTCCCGCACAAGGCGCTGATGGCCAAGCTGACGGAGATGGCCAGGCACGCGATCGGCTAATCGGGGCGCGGCGCCTCGCGTGGCGAGAGCGCTTCCCTGGCAGCGGCGGCGTCGGCGCCTTTGAGCGGACCGTCGCCTGGTTTGCAGGCTTTGTGAACCGCCGCGCCGACTCGGGCGCACATGAAAATCGCTGCCCGCACCAGGTCGTCACGGGCGGACGCGATCACCAGATGGTTGCGGGTGCTATCGGCAATGCCGTTGCGAAACTTGTGGTCCGAGCACAACCTCCCGCGGTCATAGTGCGAAACCTGCGGCTCCTCCTTCGACAGGTCGAAATCGTAGGTGACGGCCTTGTCGGCAATGGAAATTGGATAGTTGAGATGGTCCCGGAAGTGATCATTTTGCGCCTGAGTCCAACCCAGCACGTAGTGAAAGAAGCTGACCGACCGGCGCACGTTTGTGTCATCGATTTCAGACAGTCCGCCGGCGCCCATGATCTCCTGGTAAACCGAGGACGGGACCGAGATCGTCGGGTACATCGGCAAGGTATCGACCGCCCGCCACATCGGCTCGGGCGGGCACTCGCCGCGGTGCACGAGCGCGGTTGCAAAGGCCTTTTCGGCGTCGACGATGGTATTCATTTGGTCGCGGTCGCCACGAAGCACGGTGACGGTCATTTCCGATTCTTCGAACAAGCGCTCGAGCCGTTCTTGCCGGCTTTGCGCGGCGCCGCGCCTGGCCGCCCATTCCTGAAGCTCGAAGGCGAGCAGGATGCCGACAATCACGCCCAGCGTTTCGAGCACGAGCAGCGCCCACTCGCGCCCTTCGATGCGATGGAACGATTCACTGACGCGCTTGAACAGGATCATGGCTGCCCCCCGGCGCATCGATTTATGCCACGGACCGGCGCTTCCACAAAGACTTGCGCGGGCCGGATTTCAGCACCGTCTTGCGGAACAGCTGGGCGCCGACGCGCAGGATGACCGCGACCCACAAGGCCTGCCACAGCAAGGCGGCGAAATGCGGCCAGATCTCCGGCCGCTCGGCGGCGCGGGCGAGCATCGCCATCGGCGAGGACAAAGGGAAAGCGGCAGCCGCCAGCCCGTTAGCGGAATCGGGGGCGCCGACGGCGGTCGAGGCGAGGCCGAACAGCAGCACCTGGCCAAAGGTTGCCGGCAGCGACAGGGTCTGGACTTCGCGGGCGGTCGAGGCCTGGGCACCGATCATCAGGAACGCGGCCCCGAACAGCAGATAGTTCATGCCGAAGTAGGCGACCCCCAGCGCAAGGAAGGCCGGCCAGCCGACCGCGGGCGGCGAGAGGGTGTGAACCCCGCCCGTCTTGACCATCTGGATGAGCAAGGCGCCGGCGCTGATCCACACCATCAGCGCCAGGACCGACGCCGCAAGCATCGCAAACAGCTTGCCGACGAACATGGCGTCGATGGGGATTGCGGCGGCAATGATCTCGATGACCTTGTTCGATTTCTCCTCGATCAGCTGCGACAGGACCATGGTCGACAGCATCAGCGTCAGGAAGAACAGCAGGACCTGGCCGATCTGGGCGGTCTGCGCGCGCTGCGCGTCCAGTGCGCCCTCGGTCGAGCGCTTGACGGTGGTGACAAGCAGCCGCCCTGGAGCAAGTGCCTGTGGCTGCGCCCGGGCATCGTCGAGGATCAAGCGGATCTGGTGCACGACGGGATCGTCCTCACCCACGCTGCCGGTCAATTGGGCGTCGCCGAGACGGCCCGACAGCAGCCCCATCGCGCGCAATCCGCTTTTCCTGAGCTGAAGTTCCGGCCGGCCTGCGTCAGCCGGCGCGGGAGGAGCGTAGATCAGCCTGACCGTTCCGGTTTCACCGATCGCCTGGGCCAGGCGGTCGCGGGCCACGATGACGCGCGAGAAATCGGATTGCGACATCGACACGGCGATGGTCGACCGTTCGGTGCGGCTCGCGACCTGGGCGCCGATGCCGCCGAACACACCGCCGAGAAGCAGCGGGAACATCGGCCCCAGCAGGAAGAAGATGAAGGTCTTCGACAGCACCGTGGCGCCGAAATCGCGGCGGGCGATGACGAAAGCCGAGCGGACGAAGCGCATCATTGCGGCTTCTCCTCGCCCATGGCTTCGGCGGCGGCGCTGCCCGCGATGGACACGAAGGCATCGTGGAGGCCGGGCCGCTCGATCGCCAGCGTATCGATGCCGGCCCCGCCGTCGATCAGCGCCTTGAGCAGGGGCTCGGGCCCGCCCTCGGGAAGCTCGAACACCCATTCCCCGCCTTCGCGCCGGGCGCCCGCCGGGATGGCCGAGCGCCACGGTCCGTCCTCGGCGCGGGTGCGCAGGCGGACGATCGGGCGCAGCCTGGCGCGGGCTTCGTCGACTCGGCCGTCGAACGCCACCTTGCCCTTGGCGATGATGGCGATCTCCTCACACAGCCGCTCGGCATGGGCGATGACATGGGTCGAAAAGATGATCGTCACGCCCGTCCGCGCCTCACGCCGGATCAGCTCCTCCAGCCTGGCCTGGTTGATCGCATCCAGCCCGGCGAAAGGCTCATCGAGGACGATCAGGCGCGGCTTGTGGATGATGGTGCCGAGCAGCTGAACGATCTGCGCCATGCCTTTGGACAGTGTGCGGATCGGCTTTTTGGCCCAGTCGGAAAGATCGTGCTCAGCCAGCAAGGCGTCGGCGCGGCGCCGTCCTTCGGCCAGCGGCAGCCCGCGCAGCGCGCCCATGAAGGCAATCGCCTCGCGCGCATGCATGGCGGGATAAAGGCCGCGCTCCTCGGGCAGATAGCCGATCTCGCTGGCGGCCTCGAGCGGGCGCTCGCGGCCGAGCACGCACCGGCTGCCGCTCGACGGATCGATGATCCCCAGCAGCATGCGCAACGTCGTCGTCTTGCCCGCGCCGTTGGGGCCGAGCAGTCCGAAGATGGTGCCGGTGGGGACGGCGAGGCTGACGCCGTCGACGGCGCGCGTGTCGCCGAAGTCCTTGACGAGATCGCGCGCTTCAACCGCGAACCGTTCGTCCCACGCTTGTCGAACCACTGTTTTTCCTTGGAGATTCAACGGCGGACCTTCGACAGGTTCAGGGTGAACGGGTATGGGAGCCGGGTGGATACCGGCCAAAGCCTTGAGGAAGCAATAAGAGCGGAAGCCAAGCGGCTGGGTTTCGCGGCTTGCGGCTTTGCGCGCGCAAACGCGGCCGACGAGGCCGGGCTCAACCTCAAGCGCTGGCTGGAGGCCGGGCACCACGGGACGATGGGCTGGATGGAGGAGCGCGCGCACCATCGCGTGTCGCCGCTGGCACTGTGGCCCGAAGCGAAGTCCGCGATCGCGCTCGGCATGAGTTACGCGCCGGCGAGCGATCCGCTGGCACTGGCGGCTCATCCGGAGCTTGGGCGGGTTTCGGCTTACGCCCAGGGCGGGGACTATCACAAGACGGTCAAGAAGGCGCTGAAGGCGCTGGCGCGGTTCATCGTCGTTGCCGTGCCGTCGGAGCTCAAAGTGTTCGTCGACACCGCGCCAGTGATGGAGAAGCCGCTGGCGCAGGCGGCGGGAATCGGCTGGCAGGGCAAGCACACCAATCTCGTCAGCCGCGAGCACGGCAGCTGGCTGTTCCTCGGCGTCATCCTCACCAGTCTCGAGCTGCAGCCTGACGCGCCGGCCGAAGAGGGCCATCATTGCGGAAGCTGCACGCGCTGCCTCGACGCCTGTCCAACCCAGGCCTTCGTCGGCCCGCACCGGATCGATGCGCGGCGCTGCATTTCCTACCTGACGATCGAGCATGACGGGCCGATCCCGCATGAGCTGCGGCGCGGCGATGGGCAACCGCATCTACGGCTGCGACGATTGCCTGGCGGTGTGCCCGTGGAACCGCTTCGCCGACGCCGCCGCGGCCAACCGCGCGTTCTTGCCGCGCGCCGAGCTGGCCGCGCCGCGGCTCGCCGATCTGCTCGCGCTCGATGACGCCGCTTTCGCGAGATGTTCGCCGGATCGCCGATCAAGCGCATCGGCGTGAAGCGGATGATCCGCAATTGCCTGATCGCGGCGGGCAACAGCGGCGATCCGGCGCTGACGGCCGCGATCGAGCCGCACCTCGGCGATCCCGACCCGGTCGATTGCCGAAGCCGCGCGCTGGGCGCTCGGTCAAAGAGGCCGAGGCGGCCTGACATCGGTCAAAACGACGATGCAGGCTGCCTGATTGTAGTCGCCGCCTGACGGGTAGCGGGCATCGACGTGAGTCACCCGCATCGTGCCGCCCGATGGATAAAGATAGGCATCGAGGATGCATTCCGGCGCGCGGAATTGCAGCTTGAGGCTGCTTCCTTCCTGGATCCGCAGCGCCGGCGTGCCGAACTGCCCGATCAGGTCGGACGAGGTCTTCCCGATGAGCTGGCCGCGCCACGGCAGGCTGGGGCGCGGGCGGGGTCGGAGCGGGCGCTGGGGCCGTGCTGCTCCGGCCTGGTCGCGCAGGCCGCGAGCAAGAGGGTCAAGGCGAAGGCTGGATAGAAACGCATGCGCGGGACGATGCCCGGAGCGGGTGCGCCGCGCAAGGTTGCCTGAACGGACGGCCAAGGCTAGGCGCCGCGCTTTCCCGCACAGCTTCGGAGATTTCATGCCCGACCGCCGCCTCGACGTGCTCGCCATCGGCAATGCCATCGTCGACGTGATCGCCGATGCCGACGACGCCTTCCTCGCCCGCGAGGGCATGCACAAGGGCGCGATGCGGCTGCTCGACGAAGGCGAAGCGACCGCGCTGTACGACGCCATGGGCGCCGGGGCGCGAGCTGAGCGGCGGGTCGGCCGCGAACACGGCGGCGGGGATTGCGGCACTGGGCCTGCGCGCCGCCTTCGTCGGCCAGCTTGCGAACGACCAACTTGGCGAGATTTTCCGGCACGACATCCAGAGCCTGGGAGTCGCTTACGACACGCCGCCCAGGGACGGCGTCGGCGCCACCGGCGCGCTGCCTGATCCTGGTGACGCCGGATGCGCAGCGGACGATGAACACCTTCCTCGGCGCAGCGCAAATGCTGGGGCCGGAAGCGGTCGACCCCGCCGGAGTCGCGGACGCCGCGATCGTCTATCTCGAAGGCTATTTGTGGGACCCGGCGGAACCCCGCTCGGCGATGATGAAGGCCATGGACGCGGCGCGCGAGGCCGGCACCAAGGTTGCCTTCACCTTGTCCGACAGCTTCGTCGTCGAACGCCACCGCGCCGACATCAACCGGCTGCTCGACGAGCGCCGCATCGACATATTGTTTGCCAACCAGGCGGAGGCTGAAGCGCTGGCGGAAGTGGGCGACGTCGAAAGCGCGGTCGCGGCGCTGCACGGCAAGGTCGATACGCTGGTGATCACGCGTGGCGATGAGGGCGCGCTCGCGGTGCGCGGCAATGAGCGAGCCGACGTGCCGGCCGAACCGATCCGCGAGCTGGTCGATACGACCGGAGCGGGTGACCTGTTCGCGGCCGGCTTCCTGGCCGGGACCGCGCGGGGCCTGAGCCTCGAGCAGTCGCTACGGCTGGGCGCGATCTGCGCCGCGGAAGTGATCCAGCATTATGGCGCGCGCCCCGAGGCGGACCTCAGGGCACTTGCCGGTGAGCTGCTAGCCTAGTCTCGATCCTGCGGCGGGACCGGGGCGCCCGGCATCGGCGCGATCCCGATCGAGCCCGGCGCGTCGGGCGACAACTCCGGAACATCGACGACGCCGCGGGCGACGTGGCTGTGCCGGTACCCGTACAGGAAGTAGAAGATCAGCCCGATCACCGTCCACGAAACGAACAGCAGTTTCGATTCGACGTTGAGGTTGATGAACAGCAGGGCACAGCCGGCAATTGACAGCGGCGCGACGACGAAGACCGCCGGCGTCCGGAACGGCCGGGCGCGGCCCGGATCCTTCTTGCGCAGGATCATGACGCCCAGCGACACCATCGCGAAGGCGAACAAGGTCCCGGCGTTCGAGTAGTCCGCCAATGTGCCGACCGGCAGGAAGGCCGCGGCAATAGCCACGAACACACCGGTAAAGATGGTCACGACATAAGGCGTCTTGAAGCGCGGGTGGACAGTCGACAGCCGCTCGGGAAGCAGGCCGTCGCGCGCCATCACGAAGAAGACGCGGGTCTGGCCGTACATCATCAGCAGCACGACCGAGGGCAGCGCGATCGCGGCAGCCAGACCGACGAGGTTGCCGAACAGCGGGTTGGATACTTCGCGAAGGATGTGCGCCAGCGCTTCCTTCGAGCAAACCGTCGGCGCATGCGCCGCCTGGCAAGCCGCCGAGGCGAACAATTCCGGCGAGCCTTCCTTGAACGCGAGGCCGGTGGCCGGATCCATCAGCGGCTGGGCGCCGTAAGCACCAACCACGCCGGCAGCGACGAGCAGGTAGAAAACGGTGCAGATCATCAAGCTGCCGATGAGGCCGATGGGCACGTTGCGCTGAGGATTCTTGGTCTCCTCCGCCGCTGTCGAAACGGCGTCGAAACCGACGTAGGCGAAGAAGATCGAAGCCGCGGCGCCGAGGATGCCGGTGCCCGACGAGCTGAGCGGATTACCCCAGCCGCGCGGCGCGAAGGGGTGGAAATTCTCGGCATGGCCGCTGACCATCGGCAAAGTGATGATCAGGAACAGGGTCAAAGCGGTGACCTTGATCACCACCAGGACCGCGTTGAAGGTCGCGCTTTCCTTGGTGCCGATCACCAAAAGGGTCGTGACGAAGCCGACAACGATCACGGCCGGAAGATTGAAGACACCGCCAACCTCACCGCCCTGCAGGAAGCCCCATTGGATCTGCGGACCGACCTTTAGGGCATGGGGTATGTGCACGCCGACGTTATCAAGCAGGCCGCTAATAAAGCCCGACCACCCCACCGCGACGGCGCTGGCGCCGAGCGCATATTCGAGAATCAGCGCCCAGCCGACGAGCCAGGCCATGATCTCGCCCATGACGGCGTAGGAATAAGTGTAGGCCGAGCCGGCGACGGGAACCATCGAGGCCAGTTCAGAATAGCAGAGCGCGGCAAGTGCGCAGACGGTACCGGCGATGATGAAGCTGACCATCATGCCCGGGCCGGCCTTCTGCGCGGCAGTGGCGGTCAGGACGAAAATGCCGGTGCCGATGACGGCGCCGATGCCGAGCAAGGTCAGCTGGAAGGCGCCAAGCGAGCGCTTGAGCGACTTCTTTTCCGCGGTCGCAAGGATCGCATCGAGCGATTTGATTCGTCCGCGGCCGCCTTCGCGCGGTGCTGCTGTCGCCATGATACTCCCCTCAACGTCAAATTTGATTGGCGAGGAACCTAACGGCTCACCGGGAGAGGGCAATCCCCCTTAGCGCGCAAGCATCGGCCCGAGCGGCCGGCCGCCGAAAATATGGACGTGCAGGTGCGGTACCTCCTGTCCCCCATCCGGCCCGACATTGGCGAGCAGGCGATATCCCGGCTCGGCCAGCCCGGCATCGCGCGCGATTCGGCCCGCGGCGCGGACGAAGGCGCCGATCTCGGCATCGGAAGCCCGCTGCGAGAAATCGTCCCACGACACGTAGGGCCCCTTTGGAATCACGAGGACATGGGTGGGGCTGAGCGGATTGATGTCCTCGAAGGCCAGCACATGGTCGTCTTCGTAGACCGTGCGGTTGGGAATCTCGCCGCGCAGGATGCGGGCAAAGATGTTGTTGTCGTCATAGGGTTGCGTCGCGTCGATGGGCATGGCTGACTCCGCTTGACCGCTAAGCCTCGCCCGCTACCACGAAAGCGATGAGCGACGACACGCCCGAGAGTTCTGATCCCCTACGACGAGATCGTGCAGGACGCCCTGCGCGCGGTCGTCGGCCGGGTGCTGGGCGAGATCGAGCAAACCGGTGCGCTTCCGGGCGAGCACCATTTCTACATTACGTTCAAGACACGGGCGCCGGGCGTTTCCATTCCCAAGCATCTGATGGAGCGCTTCCCGGATGAGATGACGATCGTCATTCAGCACCGCTTCTGGGATTTGAAGGTCGAAGAAGACAATTTCACCGTCGGCCTGTCGTTCGGCGGCGTGCCCGCGACGCTTCACGTGCCGTTCGCGGCGGTGACCCAGTTCCACGATCCGGCGGTCGAGTTCGCCCTCACCTTCCAGGCCAATGGCGCCGAGGAACCGGTTGAGGAGCATGAGGAAGCCGAAAACGATGCGCCCGACATCGAGAAGGCCGACGACGGCTCAAACGTCGTCAGCGTGGACTTTACGCGGAAGAAGTGACGAGTTTGAGGCCGTCACCCCGGACTTGATCCGGGGTCTACCTTGCTTTTACCGGCGGGAAAGATGGATTCCCGCTTTCGCGGGAATGACGAGTAAGGGAATTCAATGCCCAACACCCGCACCGAAAGTGACAGCTTCGGCCCGATCGAGGTCCCCGGCGACGCCTATTGGGGCGCGCAGACCGAGCGGTCGATCGAGAACTTCCCGTTCGGCCCGCGCGAGCAGCTGCCGCTGGAAATCGTCCACGCCCTGGGCTTCATCAAGCAGGCCGCGGCACGGGTGAATGCACGGATCGCCGGGCTCGACCCGAAGTGCGCAGAAGCGATCCAGCAGGCCGCCGCCGAAGTCGCCCGCGGCGATCTCGACAGCCAGTTCCCTTTGGTCATCTGGCAGACCGGGTCGGGCACCCAGTCCAACATGAACGCCAATGAAGTGATCGCCGGGCGAGCCAATGAAATCCTGACCGGCAAGCGCGGCGGCAAGGACCCGGTCCACCCCAACGACCACGTCAACCGCAGCCAATCGTCCAACGACAGTTTCCCCACCGCCATGCACATCGCCGCGGCGCGAGCAGTGCGCGGCCGCCTGCTTCCGGCCCTGAGGCTGATGCACGCCCGCCTCGCCGACCAGGCCGAGCGCTGGGACGACATCGTCAAGATCGGCCGCACCCATTTGCAGGATGCAACGCCGCTGACGCTCGGCCAGGAATTCTCCGGCTATGCCGTCCAGGTCGCCGACTGCGTCGATCGGGTCGAGGGCGTGATGCCGCGGGTCATGAAGCTGGCCCAGGGCGGGACCGCCGTCGGCACCGGCCTCAACGCGCCGCCGGGCTTCGCCGAGGACTTCGCCAAAGAGGTGGCGAAGCTGACGCAGCTGCCGTTCATTTCGGCACCCAACAAGTTCGCGGAAATGGCCGCGCACGACACGATGGTCGAGCTGTCGGGCGTTCTCAACGTCATTGCCGTGGCGCTGAGCAAGATCGCCAACGACATCCGACTGCTTGGAAGCGGACCGCGCTGCGGGCTCGGCGAACTGAAGCTTCCGGAGAATGAGCCGGGAAGTTCGATCATGCCCGGCAAGGTCAACCCGACCCAGGCGGAGATGCTGACCATGGTCGCCGCGCAGGTGATGGGCAATCATGTCGCGGTCACGATCGGCGGGCTTCAGGGCCACCTGGAACTCAATGTGTTCAAGCCGCTGATCGGCGCCAACGTGATCCGCTCGATCAACCTGCTGAGCGTCGGCATGGAAAGCTTCACGACGCGGATGCTCGATGGGACCGAGCCCAACCTCGAGCGCATCGCCCAGCTGATGAATCAGTCGCTGATGCTGGTGACCGCGCTCGCGCCCGAGATCGGCTACGACAATGCGGCGACGATCGCCAAGCACGCTCACAAGACATGGCAAGACGCTGAAGGAGGCGGGGCTGGAGCTGGGGCTGGTCGACGAGGCGACCTTCGACCGGGTGGTGAAGCCCGAAGCGATGGTGAAGCGCTAAAGCTTCAGGTTCACGCGCACGCCGAGATTGTCGATCCCGGGGTTTTGCCGGCTGAACAGCGTCGCGTGGCTCATGTGCACCCAGCTCGCCTCGACGCTCATTCGATCATTGATGCGGGTACCGAGGGCGAGCTCCGGCTCGAACAGGACGCGGCTGCCGAAATCGATCTTGCCATTGGTGGGGTCCTGGAAGTTCTCGGCCGAGCCGGTGTGAACGGCGAGCCCGAGGCCGGGCCGAACATAGAACCGGCCACCGAACCTGGCCGACAGGCCGGCCGCGGCATAATTGGTGCTGCCGGCCGAATTGAGCGCGCCGAACACATAGGGCTGGAGCGGCGTGATGCCCGATGTTGCCGCCGCGATAGCCAAGCGAGAAATCGAGGCCCCCCTCAATCCCGGACTTGTCGAGCGGCAGCTTGACGTCGTGGACATGGAGGCCGCCGAACAGCTCGCCGGCCTGCGCGGGGGCGGCACGGCAAAGCTCAGGCAGGCGAACAGCAGCACGGGAAATTTCATGGAACGCTCAATGCTTTGGGAAAGGATTCGTGCCTTAGCCGGCCTGCCACGCCTGGATGGCGGCATTGGGCGCAAGCAAAGCGAGGATGTTGAGGGTCAAATTGTCGCGGATGACGAATAGCGGGACGATCTCCAGCGCGGCAAGCAATAGCACCGACGCCCAAAGCGGCAACTTCCGCGCGAGCAGGAAGCCGAGGACCATCATCGCGATGTCGGACAGCGAATTGAGGACGCTGTCGCCGCTGTACCCGAGCGCGGCGGTGGTGGCCCGGTAGCGGTCGATGACCATCGGCGTATTCTCGATCACTTCCCAGGACGCTTCGAGGATCAACGCAGTGAGGAAGCGCCAGGTCACCGGCCAGCGGCGCGCCACGAGCCACAGCAAGGCGTAGAACAACAGCCCGTGGACGATGTGGCTAAGGCTGTACCAATCGAGCAGCATCTGGCTGGTTCGAGCGCTGTCGCGCTGGCCGACCCAAAGCGCGATCGACCCGCAGGTGCAGATGGGATGCCGGCCCATCGCCAGCAGCAGGGCTCCGGCGATGAAGAAGATGAGGATCGAAAACGCAAATACGCGACGCCGGGACATGGCCCGTCATGGCGGCGCCGGGCGGCCGGCGCAATCATTGCCGGATTGCGTCGCACCGCCGGCAATGACAGATGAAGCGCCATGCTCAGGACCTACGGCCCCGGATGCGACGGAAGCATTGTCGAAGCGCCGCTCGAATCCATTCCCGACGGCGCGACCTGGATCGACCTCGAGGAACCGACCAAGGAGGAAGAAGCGCTGGTCGAGCGCTGCATCCACCTCAATGTCCCGACCCATGACGAACTGATCGAGATCGAGCCGTCGAGCCGCCTGTATGAACGCAATGGCGCGCTCTACATGACGGTCAGCGTGCTTCGCGGCGTGATCGACGGCGACCCCTCGACGACCCCGATCGGGTTCGTCCTGTCGGACAACCGGCTGGTGACCGTCCGCTATGCGACGCCCAAGCCGGTGCGCGCGTTCGAGGAGCATGTCCGGCGCGAGCCCGAGCTTGTCCGCGACGCTTCGACCGTGCTGGTGCGGATGCTCGACGCGATCATCGACCGGCTCGCCGACGAGCTCGAGGATTTGAGCAGCGAACTCGAACGCATCTCGAGCCATATTTTCCAGAGCCAGGCCGACGAGCGGCGCATTCCGGCGGCGCGCCTGACGGCGCTCCTGACCCGCATCGGCCGAACCCAGACCCTGCTCAACAAGAGCCGCTATTCGGCGGTCAGCATGAGCCGGATGCTGAGCTTCCTGCTCGGTTCGAGCCGGATGCACGAGGAGAAGAACCAGGAGACGCGCCACCACCTCGACAGCCTCAGCACCGACGTCAATTCATTGAGCGAGCATGCGAGCTTCCTGACCGGCAACCTCACCTTCCTGCTCGACGCCTCATTGGGCCTGATCAGCATCGAGCAGAATGCGGCAATGAAGCTGTTTTCCTGGGCGGCTTTGGTGTTCCTGCCGCCGACCTTGATCGCGGGCATTTTCGGCATGAACTTCCATCACATGCCCGAGCTCGACTGGAATTACGGCTATCCGATTTCGATCGTTGCGATCGTCGCCAGCGCGGTGCTGCCGATCCTCTATTTGAAGCGGCGCGGCTGGATCTAGCTTCGAGCGCTGCAATTTGCCGCTTGGCAGGGCGGTTGCTAAGGGCACCCCCGCCCCCACCTTAGCGTTTGGACGCCATTGGCGCCGTACAGAAGGACAGCGATGATTCCGACCGGCCAGGACAGCCTCAACACCCGCTCGACGCTCGAAACCGCGGGCAAGACTTACGCTTATTATTCGCTGGCCAAGGCGGCCGAAGTGCTTGGCGACATTTCCCGCCTGCCCTTTTCGATGAAGGTGCTGTTCGAAAACCTGCTGCGCTTCGAGGATGGGCAGACGGTCACTCGCGACGACCTCCAGGCGATGGTCGATTGGCTCAAGGAGCGGAAGATCGCCCGCGAGATCCAGTACCGGCCGGCGCGGGTGCTGATGCAGGATTTCACCGGCGTGCCCGCGGTCGTCGACCTTGCCGCCATGCGCGATGCCATGGGCGCGCTCAACTCCGACCCGCAGAAGATCAATCCGCTGGTCCCGGTGCATCTGGTCATCGACCATAGCGTGATGGTCGACGAGTTCGGCACGCCCCAGTCCTTCGGCAAGAATGTCGAGCTGGAATATCAGCGCAACGGCGAGCGCTACGAATTCCTCAAATGGGGCAGCCAGGCGTTCGACAATTTCCAGGTGGTGCCGCCGGGCACCGGCATCTGCCACCAGGTCAACCTTGAGCATATCGCGCAGTGCGTGTGGACCGGCGAGGACCAGCACGGCCAGCCGCTGGCCTATCCCGATACCTTGGTCGGTACCGACAGCCACACGACCATGGTCAACGGCCTCGGCGTGCTCGGCTGGGGCGTCGGCGGGATCGAGGCCGAAGCGGCGATGCTCGACCAGCCGGTCAGCATGCTGATCCCCGAAGTGGTCGGCTTCCGCCTCGACGGGGCGCTGAAGGAAGGAATCACCGCGACCGACCTGGTGCTGACCGTGACCCAGATGCTTCGCGCCAAGGGCGTCGTCGGCCGCTTCGTCGAATTCTACGGACCCGGCCTCGACAGCATGACCGTCGCCGACCGCGCGACCATCGCCAACATGGCGCCCGAATATGGAGCCACCTGCGGCTTCTTCCCGCTCGACCAGCGCACGCTCGACTATCTCGAGCTGACCGGCCGCGACGCCGACCGGATCGCGCTGGTCAAGGCCTATGCCCAGGCGCAGGGCCTGTGGCGCGACGCCGCCAGCCCCGAACCGCTGTTCACCGACACGCTGGAACTCGACATGAGCACCATCGAGCCCTCGCTGGCCGGGCCCAAGCGCCCCCAGGACCGAGTGCTGCTGACCGACGTCGACGACCAGTTCAACCATGAGTTGGAGCATACCTATCGCAAGCTCCACGACCCGCGGGTGCCGGTCGAGGGCGAGGACTTCGATTTCGGCAATGGTGACGTGGCGATCGCCGCCATCACCAGCTGCACCAACACCTCCAACCCGTCGGTCCTGGTCGCGGCCGGGCTGGTCGCCCGCAAGGCGCGCGCCAGGGGCCTGACCAGCAAGCCGTGGGTCAAGACCAGCCTTGCGCCCGGAAGCCAGGTGGTCACCGACTATCTGAAGGCGAGCGGCCTCGACGCGGACCTGAACGCGCTTGGCTTCGACCTCGTCGGCTACGGCTGCACCACCTGCATCGGCAATTCGGGACCGCTGGCGGAATCGATCAGCAAGGCGATCAACGAGCGCGACCTGGTCGCGGTCAGCGTGCTCAGCGGCAACCGCAATTTCGAAGGCCGCGTGTCGCCCGACTGCCGCGCCAATTATCTCGCGTCGCCGCCGCTGGTCGTGGCCTTCGCGCTGAAGGGCACGGTCCGATCCGACCTCGTCGCCGAGCCGATCGGCACCGGCAGCAATGGCGAGCCCGTGTTCCTCAAGGACATCTGGCCGACCAACGACGAAATCCGCGCCCTGATTGACGCACATGTCCATTCGGACATGTTCCGCAAGCGCTACGCCGACGTCTATCACGGCGACGAGCGCTGGCGCGCGATCGGGGTGACACGCAGCGCCACCTACAGCTGGCCCGCCGCTTCGACCTACATCCAGAACCCGCCCTACTTCGCCGGCATGACCATGACCGCGACACCGCCGGCGGACATCGAAGGCTGCTCGGGCGCTGGCGGTGTTCGGCGATTCGATCACCACCGACCACATCTCGCCAGCCGGCGCGATCAAGCCGGACAGCCCGGCCGGCCGCTATTTGCTCGAGAACGGGGTCAGCCGCGCCGAGTTCAACAGCTACGGCGCGCGGCGCGGCAACCATGAAGTGATGATGCGCGGCACGTTCGCCAACATCCGCATCCGCAACCGCATGCTCGACAATGTCGAGGGCGGCTTCACCCGTTACGCGCCGACCGGCGAAACGCTGCCGATCTACGACGCCGCCATGGCCTACGCGCACGACGGAACGCCGCTGGTCGTCATCGCCGGCAAGGAATATGGCACCGGCAGCTCGCGCGACTGGGCGGCCAAGGGCACCGTCCTGCTCGGCGTGCGCATGGTCATCGCCGAGAGCTTCGAGCGCATCCACCGCTCCAACCTGGTCGGCATGGGCGTGCTGCCGCTGCAGTTCCGCGACGGCGAGAATGCCGAGAGCCTGGGGATCGTCGGCAGCGAGAGCTTCACGATCACCGGCGTCGCCACAATCGAGCCGCGCCAGGACGTCGCGGTCGAGGTGACCCGCGCCGACGGGTCGACGTTCACGGTCACGGCCCGCTGCCGCATCGATACCTATAACGAGCTCGAATATTTCCGCTCGGGCGGCATCCTCCACTATGTGCTGCGGAGGCTGGCGGCGCAGTGAGCGCGCTGGTGGGCACGTGCCATTGCGGGCGAGTGCGGATCACGATCCCGCGCAAACCCAGCGAAATCACCCACTGCAATTGCAGCCTGTGCGCCAAGACCGGCTTCCAGGGCATCTATTTTTCGTCCGGCGAGCTTGAGATCGAGGGCGAGACCGACAGCTACATCCGCGCCGATTCGAACCCGGCCTATATCGCCCAGCAGCGCTGCCAGCATTGCGGGATCGTGACCCACTGGACGCCGCTGACCGACCCGCCGCATGAGCGTATGGGCGTCAACGCCCGGCTGTTCGAGCCGGGGACGTTCGACGGCATTCCGGTGAAACCGGTCGACGGGCGCAGCTGGCCGGCATGAGCGCGATTCAAGTGGCGGTCGAAGTTGCCGGCTGGGCCGGCGCGGCGCTGATCCTGCTCGCCTATTTGCTGCTGTCGGCGGAGAAGCTGACGGGCCAGTCGCTGGTCTATCAGGGCATGAACGTGGCCGGGGGCGCGGGTTTCGTGATCAACGGCTGGTGGCACGGCGCCTGGCCTCAGCGGCGCTCAACGTGCTGTGGCTATTGATCGGCGGCATCGCCTCCGTCCGGATCGTGCGGCGAGCCAAGGGCCGCTACTAGCCAGTCGGGCAGAAGCGCGCCGGCAAGGTCGTCAGCGCGGCGATGCTCAACCGCCAGGCCGAGGTCTTTGTAGAGCACCCGCGTTCGCGGTCCTTCCACTGTGGTCGGGACAACGACGAGCCGGCGGTTGACCTTCTGCCGCCAGTTCATCCGCGCCGTATTCTCCTGGCCGACGAAACAGCCCTTGGTGAAGCTGACGCCGTTCAGCTCGGCCGCATTGCATTCGAGCCAGAGGAGATCGCCGAGCTCGGCGCGTCCTTCGCAGACGCCGAGGCGCAGGCGATGCTCGAGCCAGCCGGAAGCGGGTTCCTCAGCCGGGGCGAGCCAGCGCCGGCCGAGCGCGGCGAGGCGCGGGTCGTCCGCGCCGTCCGGTGACCAATGCACCGCGAGCCTGTCATCGCGCTCGATCGTGATCGGGCGGCGCAGGCGATAAATAGCGAGGCGTTTCATCAGATCGTCCGCCGCCGCCGCTTCGCAATCGAGCAGCAAATCTTCGCCATCGGCCCAGACGATGAAATCGAACAGGCACTTGCCCTGTGGGCTGAGCAGGCCGGCCCATACCGGAAGTGCGCCGGCGATATCGCTGGTCACCAAGCCCTGCACGAAATCGCGCGCGCCCTCACCCGACATCCGGATCAGCGCGCGGTCGGCGAGGGTGGTTGCAGCCATGATCATCAGTTAGGGAGCGTGCCCAGCAATGCAAAGCATCACTATCCGCCGCCCCGACGATTGGCACGTCCACTTGCGCGACGGCGACATGCTGAAAAGCGTCGCACCGTACACCGCCCGCCAGTTCGCCCGGGCGATCATCATGCCCAACCTGTCGCCGCCGGTGACCGATGTCGCTTTGGCCAAGGCTTACCGCGAGCGGATCGCGGCGGCGGCCGGGCCAGGCTTCACGCCGCTGATGACCGCTTACCTGACCGACCGCACCGACCCCGATGAGCTGCGGCGCGGGTTCGAGGAGGGCGTGTGGGTCGCGGCCAAGCTCTACCCGGCGGGCGCCACCACCAACAGCGCCAGCGGAGTTATCGATGTCCGCCACATCATCCCCGCGCTGGAGACGATGGAGCGGATCGGCATGGTGCTGTGCGTCCACGGCGAGGTCACCGACCCGGAAATCGATGTGTTCGACCGCGAGGCGGTGTTCATCGACCGCGTGCTGAAACGGCTGATGGCCGACTTCCCGAGCCTCAAGATCGTGCTGGAGCATATCACCACCGCCGACGCCGCGGGCTTCGTCATGCAATGCTCGCCGATGCTCGCGGCGACGGTCACGCCGCATCATCTGGTCATCAACCGCAACGCCATGTTCGCCGGGGGCTTGAGGCCGCACTCTTATTGCCTGCCGGTGGCCAAGCGCGAGGTGCACCGGATGGCGGTTCGCCACGCCGCCACTTCCGGATCGCCCAACATCTTCCTCGGCACCGACAGCGCCCCGCACCTGCGCGGCGCCAAGGAGAGTTCCTGCGGCTGCGCCGGCATCTTCAACGCGCCGTTCGCGCTGGAAAGCTATGCCGCGGTCTTCGAAGAGGAAGGCGCGCTCGACAGCTTCGAGGCCTTCGCGTCGGAAAGCGGACCGCGCTTCTACGGCCTGCCGCTCAACGAGGGCACGGTGACGCTTGAGCGTGCCGAGGCCCAGGTCCCCGGCGAGATTGGCGGGGTGGTGCCGTTCCATGCGGGCAAGACGCTGCCGTGGCGGCTGGCCGTTTGAGCGTTGCTTGCGAAAGCCGGGGTTGAGGCGCATTCTGTTGCCGCACCATCAAAGGGGGCGATCATGCGCATCACATCCTTATCGGCCGGCATCCTGCTGCTGACGAGCGCCGCGGCCGGCGCCGCAAGCGCGGACTATTATCTGAAGATCGACGGAGTGAGCAGCGACCCATCGAGCGGCGCGCTCTATCTAAGGGTAGCCGGCGGCGATCTTGACGGCGACGGGGTCCCCGATGCTGGAGTAATCAAATTGGCCTGCACCGGCGCCACGCTCGATTCCGCTCAATATACGGTCACCAGCCCGCGCGACATGGCGACCGGCCAGGCGAGCGGCAAGCGGATGCACAAGCCGTTCACGATCGTGAAGGAATGGGGCGCGGCGAGTCCGCAGCTGGCCAAGATGTCGCCAAGCTATGACATCAAGAAGGTCGAGGGTACCGGCGCACGCATCGCCGGCGACGGCCCGGACTGGGCGCCGATCACCCTGGCCAACGCGGACGGCCTGTGCGGCGCGGCCCAAGCGGCAGCGGTCATCAAGACGAAGACGAAATCCAATCAGTCCAACGACTGATTGAAGCGGGCTGGTCAGCGGCGGCCGATCCCGGTTGCGCCGATAACGGCCGCGAAATGTTGTTCGAGCTGGTCGTAGCATTCGCATGACCGGCGCTTGAGGCCGGCGCGGTCGGTGACGTGGACCACGCCGCGCCCGCTGGCGACCAGGCCTTCGTCCTGTAATGCGCGAAGCACGGCGTTCACCGTGGTGCGCTGCACGCCGAGCAGCCCGGCCAATGCCTCCTGCGTGAGCTCGATCCGGTCCCCGGCCCGATCCTGCGTGTGGAGGAGCCATCGGGCGGCCCGTTCGGGGATCGAATGAAAGGCCGTGCAGCCCGCCGACTGCATGACCTGCGACAACAGATAATCGGAAAAGCGGCAGAACAGGTTGGCGACGAACTGCGATCGCCGCTTGGCCTCCTCCAGCGCTTCCATCGGGACCTTGAAGGCCGGGCCGGGAACCAGCACGACCGCATGCGAATAAGCCGGCGCCTGGCCGCAGCTGATGATCCCGCCGACCGCGCCCTCGCGCCCGACCGAGGCGACTTCGACCGAGCGGCCGCCGCTTAGCTCGACACCCATCGAAATGGTGGTCGGCCCGACCGGGAACAGGCTCGAGCGAACCTGCTCCCCGCGCTTCAGCACAACGTCGCCGACGTCGAGCTCGACCAGCTCGCCGTGCGGCTCGATAAGGCCCCGATCCTCGGCATTGAAGGTGGAAAGCAGGCGATTGCCAGCAAAGGCCGTATCCGCCCGGGAGAGTTCGTCGGTAAACGTGTGTGGCACGATCAGCGTCCCGCGGCTTTCCGCCGCTTCAGTCGTTACGTTGGAGCAATTTCCCTTAAATGCGCGGGAGCCGACATTGCTCCATCACATCGTGATCGGTTCGACCATCTGCCGTCGGGCGAGCAGCAGGCTGTCGGCGACGAGACGCAGGGGCGCGACGTCGACAAGGCTTTTGCGCTCATCGATAAGGTCGGCGAAGACGCGGTAGATGTCGGCATATTCGGGCGGTCCGTCATCCTGGCGCGACTGACCGTTGACGATCAGCGTCTCACCGCCATTTTCCAGGCGGACCGTGGCGCCGTCGCTCGTGGCGATGTCGATGGTCCATTCTTCGCCCTCGGTGCGCCGGAAATCGAGGCTTGCGGTCAGCGGCCCGTCAGCGACCGGGCTGGAAAAGGCGATTTCGGCGGCGATGGGCGTCTGGGCATTTTCCGGGAAGCTCAAGTCGGCCGAGCGGACGAACAGGGGCCCGGGAAAGATTTTGGTCGCGATCGAGAAAGCATTGATGCCTGGATCGAACACGCCGAAGCCGCCCGGCTCCCAGATCCATTGCTGGCCGGGATGCCATTTGTGCACGTCCTCCTGCCAGCGAATGGCGAAGGAGGCGATGCGCTTGCCCGCCAGCGCCTCGGCCGCGGCGTCGACCGTCGCGTGATGCTGGGCGTGCCAGGTGGTGAACAGGCTCACCCCCTGCGCCTGGGCGAGGCAGTCGAGGTCGGCGATCTCGGCCAGGCCCGCGCTCGGCGGCTTTTCCAGCAGGCAATGAAGTCCGGCCAGGACGCATTCGCGCGCGATCTCGTAGCGGGGTTCGGGCGGGGTGGTGATGGCGACCGCTTCGAGGCCGTCAACGGAACGGATCAGCTCGCGCCAGTCGGTGAAGGTCCGGCCGACGCCCTGGCCCGAGCGGCTCGACGACGCGACCAGCTCAAAGCGCGGATTGCCCGATATCGAGGGCACGTGCTGGTCCTGGGCGATCTTGCCGAAGCCGATGATGGCGACTTTGATCGGGCGCATCAGCGTTGCGCCCCGGCGACATAGGCCCGCGCCTTGGCGAGCGTGTCATCGGCGGACTGGCCGGGCTGGTAGAGCCCGCCGCCAAGCCCGAACCCGGCCGCGCCGGCTTCGGCCCAGCCGCGCATGTTATCGGGCTTCACCCCGCCGACGACGATTATCGGCACGTCCCTGGGGATGACGGCGAGCTGCGCCTTCAACACTTCGGGCGCGGCGGCTTCGGCCGGGAAAAGCTTGAGCGCGGTGGCGCCGGCATCGAGCGCGGCGAAGGCTTCGGTCGGCGTGAAATAGCCGGGGCAGGAGACCATGCCAGCTTCGGCGGTGGCGCGGATCACCGCGGGATTGACGTGGGGCGAGACGATCAGCCGGCCACCGACGGCGCGCACATCGGCGACGTTGGCGGGGGTGAAGACGGTCCCGGCGCCGACCAGCATATCCTCGCCGAACCGCGCCGCCAGCTTCTCGATGCTCTTGAGCGGCTCGGGGGAGTTGAGCGGGACCTCGACGATGCGCATCCCGGCTTCGTAGATCGCGGCGCCGATCGCTTCGGCCTCATCGGGCGTGACTCCGCGAATGATGGCGATCAGCGGGCATTGGTCGAGATAGCGCCGCAACAGTACTCGTGCGTTCAACGTCAGATCCTCTTCGCGATCTCGGATATGCCGGCGAGAAAGCTCTTCTCGCCATCGAGTTCAACCGCGCTGCGGCCGGCGACGTCAATGGCGGCGGCGTAAAGGCGGGTGAGTTCGGGTCGGCCCATGACGGTGATGTGGGTGGCGACCGGCGTGCCCAGGCCGATGCGCACGTCGGTGCCGATGAGGAGGCCGCTGGCATAGGATGCCGCATCCTCGCGTTTGGTTTGACCGAGCAGCACGCCGGCGCGGATGCCGAACAGGTCGGCGGGAAGCTCCTCATTATAGAGGCCCTTGTGGGCGCCGGCGCGGAAGACATCGTTGGGCTCGACGGTGCCGCTGAGCAGGTCCGAGAGGATGCTGTGGGTCTTCAACAGGTTGAACAGCTCGCCGGTCATCACCGTGCGGAAGCGATGCAGCCGGCCGCCGCGAAGGTCGCACCATTTGTTGTGGGTGCCGGGGTGGCAGACCAGGCCATTGGGCTCGACCTCGCCGGACGCGATGGCGCCGAGCAGCTGCACTTCCTCGCCGCGCATGACATCGGCGCGGCCGTCGCCGGCATAGGACACGCCTGGGACGATGGCTTCGCGCTCACCGGCCCAGGCGAGTTTCGCCGCCAATTCGTCGAGCCCGGCGGGGCAGGGAACGTAAGGCGCCTCGGCCCAGCCGCGGTTGGAGCCGACCATCCCGGCCATCAGCAAGGGCAGGTCGCCGAGGCGATCCCGAATCTCGGCGACGGCCGCCGGGAACTGGCCCTTGTCGACTGACAGCACGCCCTTCCCGTCCTCGAATTCGTCGGCGCATTTGCCCGCCGAATCGAGCCGATAGGCGCGGCGATTGGTGGTCCCCCAGTCGACCGCAATGAAACCATCTGCCCAGCGCATGCTTTTTCGCTCCGTAGCCGAAAACCTCGGGCAGGCGACATCGCTCCATCGAGGTTTTCTTTTTCGGCGTGTGAAGCTAGTGCTGCACCCGGCAATGTCGACGCCGCAAGATCGAGGAGATTGAACGATCGCCAACTTCATGTTCGCGACGGGGATCGAAAACAGTTACCCGACCATCGACCATGGCAAGACCCGCGTCGACCAGATGGCGGTGTGCGGCCATTATGATCGATGGCGCGAGGATTTCGACTGCGTCCAGGAAATCGGCATCAACTACCTCCGCTACGGGCCGCCGATCCACAAAACCTATCTCGGCCCCGGCAAGTTCGATTGGGAATTCGCCGACCTGACCTTCGCCGATTTGAAGAAGCGCGAGATCACGCCGATCGTCGATTTGTGCCATTTCGGCGTGCCCGACTGGCTCGGCAATTTCCAGAACCCCGATTTCCCGCGCCTGTTCGCCGATTATGCGGGGGCGTTCGCCGAGCGCTTCCCGTGGGTGCAGCTGTACACGCCGATCAACGAGATGTTCATCTGCTCGGTCTTCTCCGCCAAATACGGCTGGTGGAACGAGCAGAAGAAGGACGACACGTCCTTCATCACGGCGCTCAAGCATATCGTCAAAGCCAACGTCATGGGGATGATCGAAATCCTCAAGCGGCGCCACGACGCGATTTTCATCCAGTCGGAATCGTCGGAATATTATCATGCCGACAGTCCCGCCGCGATCGGCCGCGCCGAAGTGCTCAACCAGATGCGCTTCCTCAGCCTCGACCTCAATTACGGTCGGCGGGTCGACAGCGGCATGTACCAGTATCTGCTCGACAGCGGCATGACCCGCGATGAGTATGAGTGGTTCTTGAACCACCGGCTCAAGCAGCACTGCATCCTCGGCAACGATTATTACCAGTTGAACGAGCACCGCGTGTTCGCCGACGGCCATACCGTCGCGGCCGGCGAGACGTTCGGATATTCCGAGATCACGCGGCAATATTACAACCGCTACCGCGTGCCGGTGATGCACACCGAGACCAATTTATGGGAGGGCCCGCACGGCGACGAAGCGGTCAAATGGCTGTGGAAGGAATGGGCCAACGTCCTGCGCTTGCGGAACGTTGGTATCCCCACCGTCGGCTTCACCTGGTATTCGCTGACCGACCAGGTCGACTGGGACACCGCGCTCCGCGAGCAGAACGGCAACGTCAACCCGCTCGGCCTGTTCGACCTCGACCGCAAGATCCGCAACGTCGGCAAGGCCTACAAGCAGTTGATCGCCGACTGGCGCAACGTCCTTCCGGCGCAAAGCGTGTGCCTGGTGGTGCCGATCAAGAAGCTCGGCGAGGACGATTCCGAATTCATCGGCGAAGAGGACCCGCCGGCACAAGCAGCAGGGGAATGAGGCGGTGAAGATCGACAGGATCGAGACGTTCTTCGCGCCGCCGCGCTGGCTGTTCGTCCGGGTCGAGAGCGACGAGGGCGCGGTCGGCTGGGGCGAGGCCAGCCTCGAAGGCTGGGCCGAGGCGGTCGATGGCGCGTTCGAGGCGCTGCGCGACCGCTTCATCGGCGCCGACCCGTTCAATATCGAGGACATCTGGCAGGTCGGCTATCGCGGCGGCTTCTATCGCGGCGGGGCGGTGCTGATGAGCGCGCTTGCCGGGCTCGACCAGGCGTTGTGGGATCTGAAGGGCCGTGCGCTCGGACTACCCGCCTGGCAGATGCTGGGCGGCAAGGTGCGCGACAAGGTCCGCTCCTACGCCTGGATCGGCGGCGACCGGCCCCACGAGATCGCCGAGGCCGCCGAGGTGCGCCGCAACCAGGGCTTCACCGCGGTCAAGATGAACGCGACCGCCGAGCTGAACTGGATCGGCACGAACAAGCAGTTCGACGACATCGTGAAGCGCGCCGAGGCGGCGCAGGCGCAAGGCATGGAGGTCGGCCTCGACTTCCACGGCCGGGTCCATCGCCCACTCGCCAAGCAGCTCGCGAAAGTGCTGGAACCGCTCGGCCTGCTGTTCATCGAGGAGCCGTTGCTGTCGGAGAACATGGACGGCCTGCCCGAGATCGCGGCGCACACGACGACGCCGATCGCGCTCGGCGAGCGGCTGTACTCACGCTGGGAGTTCAAGCCCTTCTTCGAGCAGGGCGCGGTCGATATCATCCAGCCCGACCTCAGCCACGCTGGCGGCATCTCGGAGGTGCGCAGGATCGCGGCCATGGCCGAGGCCTATGACGTCGCGGTGGCGCCGCACTGCCCGCTCGGGCCGCTGGCGCTCGGCGCCTGCCTGCAGATCGCCGCCTGCACGCCCAACCACGCGATCCAGGAAATCAGCCTCGGCATCCACTACAATACCGGCGGTCACGACTTGCTGAACTTCTGCACCAACAAGGAGGCGCTGACGCCGGTCGGCGGCTATTTGCCGGTGCCGGAAGGTCCGGGACTTGGCGTCGACATCGATGAAGCCGCGGTGCGCGAAGCCGACAAGGACCGCCACCGCTGGCGCAACCCGATCTTCCGCACCGCCGACGGGAGCTTTGCCGAATGGTGATCGCACTATTGCTGTTGGCTGCTGCCCAGCCGTCGCCCGAAGCGCTTCGGCTTGGCAGGAAGCTCGCCGAAACCGGGACCCTCGCCAGCCTGCTGCCGTTGATCCAGCAGAAGGAAACCGAAGAGCTGGTCGCCGATCACCCGGAGCTTAGCGCCGCCGAAAAGGCGAAGCTTCGCGCCACCGCTCAGCGCATCTATCAGGGCGGCCGAGACCGGCTGATGCAGGCCGAAGCGCAGGCCTATGCCAAGCGGCTCAGCATCCGCGATTTGCGGGCAGCAGTCGCGTTTCAGTCGAGCACCGCCGGCCGGCGGACCCGCGCGGCGATCCCCGGCGTCATCGGCGACACCATGAAGTCGGTCGGCAATATGGACTTCAAGGGCGACGTGCGGGCGGCTTATTGCAAGGATACCGGCAAGCTCTGCGAGTCAAAATGACTGGACCCCGGCCTTCGCCGGGGAGCTAATGGCATTTGAAGCGGTCGAACGGCTCCAGGCAGGCGTTGCAGCGCCATTGCGCCTTGCACGGGGTTGAGCCGAAGCGGCTAACCTCCGCGGTGTCGGTCGAGCCGCATTGCGGGCATTCGGCGGTCGCCGCAGTGGTCGGCGGCGCGATGCCGTAAGCGTGGAGCCGCTCGCGGCCGCGCTGCGTGATCCAGTCGGTGGTCCACGGCGGGAACAGCACCCGCTGGACATAGACGTCGTGGAAACCCGCCTGGTCGAGCGCGGCGCGGATGCTCTCCTCGATCGCCAGCGTCGCCGGACAGCCGGTATAGGTCGGGCTGATCAGCACCATCGGCGGATCGGCGCGGAAGCCGCGGACGATGCCGAGGTCGGTGATGCTGAGGGCCGGGATTTCCGGGTCGGGCACGGTTTCGAGCACGGCCATGATGGCCGCCTCGTCGACTTTTTCAAGCACCGCGCCCATGGCGTCGTTCTACACCCGTTCAAGCGCCAGCGCGATGCCCTGGCCGACGCCGATGCACATGGTCGCGAGCGCGAGCTTGCCGCCGGTGCGCTGCAGCTCTTCGGTCGCGGTCAGCGCCAGCCGCGCGCCCGACATGCCGAGCGGATGGCCGAGCGCGATCGCGCCGCCGTTGGGGTTCACCCGCGCATCGTCGTCGGCGATGCCGAGCTGGCGGAGCACCGCGAGGCCCTGCGCGGCGAAGGCCTCGTTCAATTCGATGACGTCGAAATCGGCGATCTGACAGGCCGAGGCGCTTCATCAGCTTCTGGGTCGCGGGAGCCGGGCCGATGCCCATGATCCGCGGCGGCACGCCGGCGACGGCGGTGCCGAGGATGCGGGCGCGCGGGGTCAGGCCGTGGCGCTTCGCCGCTTCCTCGGACGCGATGATCAGCGCGGCGGCGCCGTCGTTGACGCCCGACGCATTGCCGGCGGTGACGCTGCCGTCCTTGCGCACGATCGGCTTCAGCGCGGCAAGCTTGTCGAGGCTGGTCAGGCGCGGATGCTCGTCCGTATCGACCATGACCGCATCGCCCTTGCGCTGCGGAATCTCGACCGCGACGATCTCGGCGGCGAGGCGGCCGCTGGCCTGCGCGGCGGCGGTCTTTTCCTGGCTGCGCATTGCGAAGGCATCCTGGTCCTCGCGGCTGATCTGGAACTCCTCGGCGACATTTTCGGCCGTGCTCGGCATGGTGTCGTCGCCATATTGGTCGCGCAGCTTCGGGTTGACGAAGCGCCAGCCGATGGTCGTGTCGTAAATCTCGGCGTTGCGGTCGAAAGCGCTGGTCGCCTTGGGCATGACGAACGGCGCTCGGCTCATGCTTTCGCTGCCGCCGGCCAAGATCAGATCGGCGTCGCCGCCGCGGATCGCCCGCGCAGCCATCGCCACCGCGTCGAGGCCCGAGCCGCACAGCCGGTTGAGCGTCACTCCACCTGAGCTGTCGGGGAGTCCGGCGAGCAGCGCCGCCATGCGCGCGAGGTTGCGGTTGTCCTCGCCGGCCTGGTTGGCGCAGCCGAGGATGACGTCGTCGAGCTCGGACCAATCGATGTCAGTGTTGCGCTCGACCAGCGCGCGGATCGGGATCGCGGCGAGGTCGTCGGCGCGGACGCTCGACAGCGCGCCGCCGTAGCGGCCGATGGGCGTGCGGACGGCGTCGCAGATGTAGGCTTCGGTCAGAGAACGCCCCGCCGCATCTGGTCGAGCTCGATCGATTCGAACAGCGCCTTGAAATTGCCTTCGCCGAAGCCCTCGTTGCCCTTGCGCTGGATGATCTCGAAGAAGATCGGGCCGATCACGTTCTGGGTGAAGATCTGCAGCAGCAGGCCCTGCCCCTCGGTCGGGGCGCCGTCCATCAGTATGCGGCGCTTTTCGAGCTCGGCGATATCCTCGTCATGGCCTTTGATGCGCTCGGGCAGCATTTCGTAATAAGTGTCGGGCGTGTCCTGGAAGGGAATGCCGCGGCCGCGGATGATGTCGACCGACTGGTAGATGTCCGAGGTGCCGAGCGCGATGTGCTGGATGCCCTCGCCTTTATATTCGCGCAGGAACTCCTCGATCTGGCTCTTGTCGTCCTGGCTCTCATTGAGCGGGATGCGAATCTTGCCGCACGGGCTGGTCATCGCCTTGGAGAAGAGACCGGTCTGCTTGCCCTCGATGTCGAAGTAGCGAATCTCGCGGAAGTTGAAGAGCCGCTCGTAGAAGTCGGCCCAGACCGCCATCCGCCCGCGATTCACATTGTGGGTCAGATGGTCGATGTAGGTGAGCTTCGAAATCCGCCTGCGCCATCCGCTGCTGCCAGTCGGGATGGAAGTCGAAGTCGACCTCATAGATCGAGCCGGCAACATCCGCCCCCGGGCCATAGCGGTCGACGAAGAACAGGCGCGAGCCGCCAATGCCCTCGATCGCCGGAATGTCGAGCTCGCCGTCGCCGCTAACCACCTCGACATTGGTCGCGCCGAGCTTGAGCGCGCGCTCGTGCGCCGCCTTGGCGTCCTTGACCCGGAAGGCCATGGCGCAGGCGCTCGGGCCGTGGTCGCGCGCATATTGCTCGGCATAGGAGCCGGGCTCGGCATTGATGATGAAGTTGCAGTCGCCCTGCTTGTGCAAGCGTGACGTTCTTTGCTCTTGTGCCGGGCGACCTCGGGGAAGCCCATTTTGGTGAACAGCGAGCGCAGCAGCTCGATGTCGGGCGCGGTATATTCGACGAATTCGAACCCGTCGGTGCCCATCGGGTTGGCGAACCCGGTGACGGTGGTCTCGTCGGCGACTTGCGTGGCCATTTCAATCTCCTTTGCGGGCCAGCTGCGCCTTGACGGCGGCATTTCAAGCGCTCGAAACGCAGCGAATGCCGTGCTTCCATCGCGGTGAGGCACCGGTACTGCGCGAAGGCGCTGTCGAGGGGGTGACGATTTGGCCATGCGGCCGCTTAAGGAAGGGCGTGTGGACGAATTCTCGATGGAGCCGGAGGGATGACGCTGGAAGCGGGGCAAGGCGCTGACCCGCACCTTCAAGTTCAAGGATTTCAGCGAGGCGTTCGCCTTCCTGACGCGGGTCGCGCTGCAGGCCGAGAAGGCCGATCACCATCCCGAGTTCACCAGCGTCTGGAACCGGGTCGATTTTCGGCTGACCAGCCACGATGCCGGCGGCGTCACCGACCGCGACATGAAGCTGGCAGAGGCGATCGACGCCCTCGCCGATTAACCATCGTTCGTAAGGATTTCGCAGGCGCGGCGAGCGAAAATGCCCTCTTGCGCCAACGCTTTCTTCCCGGCGCGCGTTAACCTGGAGCGTGCCATGAACAGGATAATGTTAATTCAACGCTGCCGGGCCGGCGCCACCGCGATCGAATATGCGCTGATCGCCTCGCTGATCGCGATTGCCGCGATCGGCGGCATGCGCAGCATCGGCACCAAGATGGACGTCATGTTCAACAACGTGTCGAATCTCGCTGACCTGGGACCTCTCCCGGCCATTGATCGTTCAGGCGCGAAGTGGAATAAGGCCCAGGCAATGACCAGCCGCACGATCAACGCCGTCTATTATTATCCCGACGAGGTTGGGATCGGCTGACGCGCGCTTAGTTCAGACGACCAACCTCCACCCGCCCCGGCTTCCGCGGCGGGTTTTTTGTTGCCCGAGAAGGACCGACGAATGCTTCACCGAGCCACCGCCACCAAAGAGCAGCCTCTTGGCTGGCGGGACTATGTCGTGCCGCAGGATTGGGAGTCCTTCACCGACGACGACCATGCGGTGTGGGACCTGCTGTTCGCGCGGCAGGTCGAGCTGCTCGGCACGCGCGTGGTGACGCCATTCCTCGACGGCATCGACCTGTTGCGCCTGTCGCACCCCGGCGTTCCCGACATCGACGGACTGAACGCGATCCTGGAGCCGCGAACCGGCTGGCGGACGGTCGCCGTCACCGGGCTGGTCCCGGACGAAATCTTCTTCGCCATGCTGAGCGAGCGGGTGTTTCCGGTCGGCAATTTCATCCGCAAGCGCGAGGAGCTCGATTATTTGGAAGAGCCCGACTGCTTCCACGACATGTTCGGCCATATCCCGATGCTGGCGCACCATGATTATGCCGAGATGACCCGGCATATCGGCGAGCTCGGGGTGGCGGCGATCGCGGCCGGCGAGGGCGATCGCGCGGCGCGGCTGTACTGGCACAGCGTCGAGTTCGGGCTGGCCAGGGAGCAAGGCGAGCTGAAGATCCTCGGGGCGGGGCTCGCCTCCAGCTTCGGCGAATCGCATTTCAGCCTGGAAAGCGAGGCGGTCGAGCGCCTGCCCTTCTCGGTCGCGCGGGCGGTGCACACGCCCTACCGCCACGACGCCTTCCAGCCGCGCTACCTCGTTTCCGAATCGCTGGAACAGACGATTGCCGAGGTTCTCGCTTTGACTCCGGAGCGCCTGCTCGCGCTATAGGCGGCGCATGGCCGACCAGCCCGACAGAGGAGAATATCGCAGCGGGCATGATCCGCGCACGCTGCGCGACGCGCTCGGCTGCTTCGCGACCGGGGTGACGGTGGTCACCGGCGTCGACCCGCACGGCAAGCCGACCGGCCTGACGGTCAACAGCTTCACTTCGGTATCGCTCGATCCGCCCTTGCTGCTGGTGTGCCTGCACAAGCTGGCGGCGGCATCGACGATCCTGGTCGAAGCGCCGCATTTCGCGATCAACGTGCTTCAGAACGGCCAGCAGCCGGCCTCGATCACCTTTTCGACGCGGGTCGAGGACCGGTTCGGCGACACGCCCTGGTCGTGCGGCGAAGCGGGGGCGCCGATCCTGGCCGAATCCCTGTGCGTGTTCGAATGCCAGCGCTACGCGGTCTATGACGGCGGCGACCATCACATTTTGGTCGGCGAGGTCGAGAAAGCGAGCTTCGACGCCGCGCTCGATCCCCTGCTGTTCTTCCGCGGCCGCTACCGCAGGTTGCACTTCGACTAGCTTGCGCTAGCAAGCGGCCATGCTGGCGTTGGACTTCATCAAGGCGAACCGCGCGACGGTCGAGAGGGCGATCCGCGACAAGGGCGTCGACCTCGACCTCGACGCATTGCTCGCGCTCGATGGGGAGGTCCGAGCGGCCAAGACCGAGATCGACCGGCTGCGGGCCGAGCGCAATGCGGTCAGCGCGATGTTCAAGGACGCCAAGCCCGAGGAAAAGGCCGAGCTTGGCCGCCAGGCGAAGAAGGCCGGGACGCGGGCGTCGGAGTTGGAGGCCGGGCTCGCCGACAAGGAAGCCGAGCTGAAGGTGCTGATGCTGAAGCTGCCCGGCATTCCGTATGCGGGCGCGCCGGTCGGGCCCGACGAAAGCTTCAACCAGGTCATTCGCACCGAAGGCGAGCTGCCCAAATTCGATTTCGAGCCGCTCGACCATGTCGCGCTGATCGAGAAGAACGACTGGGCCGAACTGTCGCGCGTAACCCAGGTGTCCGGGTCCAGGACTTACTGCCTCAAGGGCCGCCTCGCGCTGCTCGAGACCAAGCTGATGGGCTGGGCGCTCGAACAGATTGCGGCCGCCGGTTTCACGCCGATTACGGTCCCCGCGATTGCGCGCGAACAGGCATTCCTCAACCAGGGGCAGTTCCCGGGGCACAAGGAAGAGACCTACGAGCTGCCCAACGACGATTTGTGGCTCGCCGGGACCGCCGAGGTGGTGCTGACGTCGCTCCATTCGGGCGAGATCATCGAGGCCGACAAATTGCCGATCCTTTACGCCGGTTTCTCCCCCTGCTTCCGCCGCGAGGCGGGGAGCGCCGGCAAGGACGTCCGCGGGCTGCTGCGCGTCCACCAGTTCGTCAAGGTCGAGCAATATGTGCTGTGCGAGGCGGACGAGGCGCAGTCGGCCGAGTGGCACGCCAAGCTGCTGGGCCTGGCCGAACAGCTGCTGCGCGAGCTCGAGATTCCCTATCAGGTGATCGAGACCTCGACCGGCGACATGGGCCTGGGCAAGTTTCGCATGAACGACATCGAGAGCTGGGTGCCGAGCCTGGGCAAATATCGCGAGACGCACAGCTGCTCGACGCTGCACGACTGGCAGGCGCGGCGGGCGAACCTTCGCTACCGCGGCAAGGAGGGCAAGGTGCGGTTCGCGCACACGCTGAACAATACGGCGCTGGCGAGCCCGCGCATCCTCGTGCCCTTGCTCGAAAACCATCAGACTGAGGACGGCCGCGTTCGCTTGCCGAAAGCGCTGCAGGAGCTGATGGGCGGCGAGTTTCTCTGAGCGACGACCGAGCGCCCCCGGCCTCGCGTCGCATCCTTGAGGCGGCGGCGCTGGCCGCGCGCTTGTGGCGTGGGTTCGGGCACAAGGGGCCGCGCGGGCCGGAAGACGGTGAGCCGGCGCTGGTCATCCCGGGCTTCATCGCCAGCGACTGGACGACGATGGAACTGCGCCGCGCGCTCGCGATGGACGGCTTTCGCGTGCATCCATGGCAACTAGGGTGGAACATGGGCGCGCGTCCCGACACGCTGGAGCGCCTGCGCCGGTTGCTCGTTGCGGTGCCGGGTGAGCAGCCGGTACTGGTTGTCGGCTGGAGCCTTGGCGGGCTGTTCGCGCGCGAGTTGGCGCGGATCGAGCCCGCACGGGTGCGGGCGGTCGTGACGCTGGGGTCGCCGCTGTCGGGAGATCCGCGCCTCTCGACCAACGTGTGGAGACTGTATGAGCGGGTTGCCGGTCATCCGGTCGACCGGCCGCCAATCCGGCACAGCCAGGAGAAGCCGCCGGTGCCGACGCTGGCGATCTGGTCGCGCAGGGACGGGATCGTCGCCCCGGCTTCCGCGCGCGGCGCGGCACATTGCAGCGATCGCGCGGTTGAGATCGACTCGACGCATATGGGGATGGCCGTGTCGCGACGTGCGACGCGCCGGGTGGCGGCGGAAATCCGGCGCTTCCTGAACGAGGCCGAGTCGCGCCATTGACTCTTCCGGTCGAGTCGAGAAACAAGAACAAAAGTAGAACAAGAACGTTGTGAGTCGTGTGGCAAGAGGCTTGTCTCTGGTCGCCGGCGGAGCTGTCTTTGCGCGCTCCGGGCCGGCTGAACCTCGTGCGTTCCCCAAGGGACTGGGCGATCCCTGGCGCTTGCCCGCGCCGCCCAGCCACACCCTGTCCGAACTGTTCGCGGCGCACTCGCGCGACGGCGGCTGGGCGGGTTTTCTCCTGGCCCAGCTGGGCACCGGCAAGCCGTTGCTGTGGGTCCAGGAGCGGATGGCGATCCTGGAAGGCGGGCGCCTCCATCCGCCCGGCCTGCCGAGCCGCAACCTCATCCACGTCGAGGCGCGCGACGCGCGCGACGCGCTGTGGGCGATGGAGGAGGGGGTAAGGTGCGCGGCGCTGTCGGCCGTGATCGGCGAAATCTGGGGCGACCCCAGGGCGCTCGACTTCACCGCGACTCGGCGGCTGGCGGTGGCGTCGGAGCGAAGCGGCACGCCGTGCTGGCTGGTGCGGCTCGGCGGTATCACCAACCTGAGCGGCGCGCGGATGCGCTGGCGGGTCGCGAGTTCGCCATCGCTGCCCAACACGCTCGATCCGCGCGCGCCGGGGGCGCCGGTGTGGGACGCCGAGCTGTTCCGCGCGCGGGGCTTCGCGCCGGGGCGGTGGACACTCGCGCATGACGCGGATCGCTTCCATCTGGTTGCCGGGCCTGGCGATCGAGCGCTGGGCGAAGTCGAGCGATTGCGCGCCTGACGCGCCGGTCGTCCTCACCGTCGAGGGCGCGCATGGGCTCATCATCCACGCCGTCACCAAGGCCGCGGCCGAGCGCGGCGCGCGGCCCGGCGCGCGGCTGACCGATGCGCGGGCGCTCGATCCGGCGCTGGTGGCCGTGCCCGCCGACCCGGAAGGCGACGCCGCGCTGCTGCAACGATTCGGGAAATGGGCCGGGCGCTGGTCGCCGCTGGTCGAGGTCGATGGCGCCGATGCGCTGCGGCTCGACATCAGTGGAGTGGCACATCTGTTCGGCGGCGAGGAAGCGCTGGCCGCCGATATCGAGCGGCGCTTCGCCGGCCTCGGTTTCACCGCGCGGGTCGCGATTGCGCCGACCGCGGCGGCGGCATGGGCGCTGGCTCACTTCAGACAACGAATTTCAATCGTCACCCCAGCGAAGGCTGGGGTCCATGTTTGTGCAAATCTGCAAGCATCAGCGGATTCCATCGACATGGATGCCAGCCTTCGCTGGCATGACGAGGTGAGACCGCTCCCGGTCGCCGCGCTGCGGCTCGATGCCGATACAGTGCGGACGCTCGAGCGGCTCGGCTTGAAGACCATCGGCGCCTTGCTCGACCTGCCGCGGCTGGCGCTGGCGCGGCGGTTCCGGGGCGCGGCGGATGTCGTCGAGGCGCTCGAACGGATGACCGGCCGCAAGCCCGAGCCGCTGACCGCCGCACCCGACGATCCGACGCCGCGCGCGGCGCTTCGGCTCGAGGAGCCCGCGACCCATGTCGAGGCGGCGAGCCAGGCGCTCGAACGGCTGATCCCCGGGCTGGTTCGGCAATTGGAGGAGCGCCATCTCGGCGCAAGGCGGCTCAGTCTCACCGGCTATCGCGTTGACGGAAGCGTCGGCGTCGCCTCGGTCGCGACAGCGATTGCGAGCCGCGAGCCGAAACATCTCACGCGGCTGCTCGCCGGAGTCATTGAGAGTGGGGCCGCCGCGTTGAACCCCGAGTTCGGGTTCGACGCCTTCGCCCTGACCGCCGACTGGACCGAGCCGCTGGGTGCCGCGCAGGACAGCCTGGTCGAGGAGCCGGGCGGCGAGCGCGACGTCGCCCGGCTGGTCGACCGGCTGACGGTCAAGCTGGGGCCGGACGCGGTGCGGCGGCCTTGCCCGGTGCAGAGCCATGTGCCCGAGCGGGCGAGTGGGTGGAGTCATGCTATCTCCTCCCCTGCATTTGCAGGGGAGGTGGCGCGCGTAGCGCGACGGAGGGGCCCCTCCACCAGCTTCGCTGGTCCCCCTCCCCTCGAAATCGAGGGGAGGAAACAACGGCCACCAAAACTCCTCGACCGGCCCGAAGCGATCGACGTCATCTACGCCACGCCCGAAGGCCTGCCGCGGCGGTTCGTGTGGCGGCGGGCGGCGCATGACATCGCCCGAGTCGAGGGACCCGAGCGGATCGCGCCCGAATGGTGGCGCCAGCCGGGATCGGCACGGCTGCGCGATTATTATCGCGTCGAGGACGCGGAAGGCCGCCGCTACTGGATTTATCGCGAAGGCCTGGCCGGCGACGGCCGCGGCGGTGCGCCCGCCTGGTTCATCCATGGGCTGTTCGGGTGATGCTTCGCCACCAGTACCCCGGCGAAAGCCGGGGTCCAGGGCAGCGGGAACCGCTGCTTATCGCAGCGGCCTGGGCCCCGGCCTTCGCCGGGGTACGAAGCCGTGCCTGAAAAATCGGCCTTTTCCCGCGTCAAGCTGGTGCGGCGCGACGACACGCCGTCGCCACCGGTCCGCCAAGCGCCCTATGTCGAGCTTGGCGTGTCGACGCCCTTCTCGTTCCTGCGCGGGGCGTCGGACGCGATCGAGCTGGTGCTCCAGGCGCTCGCGCTCGGCATGGATGCGATCGGGGTCGCCGACCGCAACACGCTGGCCGGCGTGGTGCGCATGCACAGCGCGTGCAAGGGCGCGGGGTTGAAGCCGCTGATCGGCTGCCGGCTCGACTCTGGGGGAGGGATGCGCCGAGCGCTGCCTCGGCTCTATCCCACAAGACCGCGACGGTTATGGCCGGCTGTCGCGGCTGCTCAGCCTCGGCAAGATGCGGGCGAAAAAGGGCGAATGCGACCTGTCGCTGGAGGACGTCGCCGGCCATGCCGAGGGCATTGCGTTCATCGCCTGGCCCGGCGAGGATCTCGACGCGTTCGAGGGCGAACTGCCGCGGCTGAAGGAAGCACTGCCGTCGCTCAGCCACATCGCGGCGAGCTGGCTTTATCGCGGCGGCGACAATGCGCGGATCGAGCGGCTCGACCGGCTGGCGCGAGCGCATGGCTGCACCATCCTGGCGACCAACGACGTCCATTATCATGCCCCCGAGCGGCGGCCGCTGCAGGACGTCGTCACCTGCATCCGCGAGAAAGTGACGATCGCCACCGCCGGTTACTTGCTCAACCCCAATGCCGAGCGGCATTTGAAGTCCCCCGAGGAGATGGCGCGGCTGTTCGCGCGCTGGCCGCACGCCATTGCGGCGACGCGAGAGTTCGCCGACAGCCTCCACTTCAGCCTCGACGAGCTACGCTACGAATATCCGCGCGAGACCGTGCCCGAGGGGCGCACGCCGCAACAATATCTCGAGCATCTGACCTGGGAGGGCGCGCACCGGCGCTGGGGCGAGCGCATCCCCTACAAGGTCCTGACCCAGCTCAACCAGGAGCTGCGGCTGATCGAGAAGCTCGACTTCGCGCGCTATTTCCTGACCGTCCACGACATCGTCGCCTTCGCGCGCAGCCTCGACCCGCCGATCCTGTGCCAGGGACGGGGGTCGGCGGCCAACAGCGCCGTCTGCTATTGCCTCGGCATCACCGCGGTCGACCCGGCGACCAGCGATTTGCTGTTCGAGCGCTTCATTTCCGAGGAGCGCAAGGAGCCGCCCGACATCGACGTCGATTTCGAGCATGAGCGGCGCGAGGAAGTGATCCAGCATATCTACCAAAAATATGGCCGCGACCGCGCCGGGATCGCGGCGACAGTGATCCACTACCGCCCGCGCTCGGCGATCCGCGAAGTCGGCAAGGTGATGGGGCTGAGCGAAGACATTTGCGCGGCGCTGGCCTCGACCGTGTGGGGGAGCATGGACCCCGAGCTTGAGGATGCGCGGGCCAATGATGCCGGGCTCGACCTTTCCGATCCTCACCTCAAACGAACGATGAAGCTCGCCGAGCAATTGATCGGCATGCCCCGCCACCTTGTCGCAGCATGTCGGCGGCTTCATCCTGACCGAGCGGCCGCTGACCGAGACCGTGCCGGTCGGCAACGGCGCGATGGACGACCGCACCTTCATCGAATGGGACAAGGACGACATCGAGGAGCTCGGCATCCTCAAAATCGACGTGCTCGCGCTCGGCATGCTGACCTGCATCCGCAAATGCTTCGACCTGGTGGCGCAGCATTATGGCGAGCGGTGGGAGCTGGCGACCGTCCCGCAGGAAGTGCCGCAAGTCTACGACATGCTGTGCGAAGGCGATTCGCTCGGCGTGTTCCAGGTCGAAAGCCGGGCGCAGATGAACATGCTGCCGCGCCTCCGGCCGCGCTGCTTTTATGACCTCGTCATCGAAGTCGCGATCGTCCGTCCGGGGCCGATCCAGGGCGACATGGTCCATCCGTTCCTGAAGCGCCGGTCGGGCAAGGAATCGGTGACCTTCCCCTGCCCCGACCCGGCGCACGGCCCGCCCGACGAGCTGGAGAAAATCCTCGGGCGGACGCTGGGCGTGCCGATCTTCCAGGAGCAGGCGATGAAGATCGCGCTCGATGCGGCCAGGTTCAGCTCCGAGGAAGCGAACCAGCTACGCAAGGCCATGGCGACCTTCCGCAGCCGCGGCAATATCGAGACGCTGCAGGACAAGATGGTCGGCCGGATGGTGGAGCGCGGCTACGACCCCGATTTCGCGCAGCGCTGCTTCGACCAGATCAAGGGCTTCGGCGAATATGGCTTCCCCGAAAGCCACGCCGCGAGCTTCGCGCACCTCGTCTATGTGTCGAGCTGGCTGAAGTGGAAATATCCGGCGGCGTTCGCGGCGGCGCTGCTCAATTCGCAGCCGATGGGTTTCTACGCCCCCGCGCAGATCGTCCGCGACGCGCGCGAGCATGGCGTCGAGGTGCGTGAGGTCGATGTCAATTTCAGCGATTGGGATTCGACCTTGGAACCCCTCCCGCAAGCGGGAGGGGAAGAGGCGCGCAGCGCCGAAGGGGAGGGCCTGCCGGTTCGTCAGACATACCCTCCCCCGGCCCCTCCCGCATGGCGGGAGGGGAGAGCATTGCGGCTTGGCCTGCGCCAGGTCGACGGGCTGCATGCCGAAGCTGGGGCGCGGGTGGTCGCTCGCCGGCCTTATGCGTCGGTCGAGGAATTGCGCAGCCGCGGCGGCGTTCCGGTGCATGCCATCCAGCGTCTCGCCGCGGCCGACGCCTTCCGCTCGATCGGCCTCGACCGCCGCGCGGCGCTATGGGATTCGCGCGCGCTCAAGCCGGCGCCGGACCTGCCCTTGTTCGTCCATGCCGAGGCCCGCGACGAAGGGTCGGAGGCCGAACCGGCGCAGCTTCCGGCGATGCCGCTCGCCGAGCATGTGGTGAACGATTACCAGACCGTCCGCCTGTCGCTGAAAGCGCATCCGATGCGCTTCCTGCGCGAGCGCTATGCCGCCCGGAAGTTCGTCACCGCCGAACGGCTGAACCAGATCAAGGACGGCAAACGGCTGTCGATCGCGGGGCTGGTGCTGATCCGCCAGCGGCCGGGCAGCGCCAAGGGCGTGGTGTTCATCACCATCGAGGACGAGACCGGGGTCGCCAACCTCGTCGTCTGGCCCGACGTGTTCGCCCGACAGCGCAAGATCGTCATGGGGGCGCGGCTGATGGCGGTGCACGGAATCATCCAGCGCGATCCCGACAGCAACGTCATCCACGTCGTCGCCCGCCGGCTCGAGGACCATACGCACATGCTCGGCCATTTGAGCGAGGAGGTCATGCCTTCGACCCTGTCGCAGGGCGATGGCGCCGGATCGCTGGCGGGCGCCCGTTTCCCGCCATCCGCGCGACGTCCAAATTATTCCCAAAAGCCGCGATTTCCATTAAATGCGTTCCTAACTTCTGCCACAAAATCCCCATATCGCAGCATGATGAAGACAATTTCGACCAGGATCGCTCTTGGCCTTTGGGCCTCCGCAATGGCCGTTCCGGCAGCCGCGCAGGCACCGATCGAAGGGCTGTGGCGCAACCCCAGCGGCACCGCGATCATCGCCATCGCGCCGTGCGGGCCGGTGCTGTGCGGCAAGGTCGTATGGGCCTCCGCGCGCGGCCAGCGCGAAGTCGCCGCCCATGCGCCGAAAGTGGTCGGGACCACCGTGCTCACCAATGTGAAACCGCGCGGCGAGCGCTGGACGGGCAACCTCTACATCCCCGACGACAACATCCACGTGTCGGCCAGGCTGCAGCCGCTCACTGCCCGGCAGATGAAGCTCACGGGCTGCATCATCGGCATCTTCTGCCGCTCGCAAGTGTGGACCCGCGCCGACCGCCTGCCGAGCTAGGCTTCGAGCGCGATTACGTCGGCGCCGAAGCCGCCGGCCAGCACCGCCGCCTGCAGCGCGGCCATTTCATCGGCCCAATAACGGTCGGCGGTGAAATGCGGCGAATGGGCGCGCACCGCTGCGTGGACCGACTGCAGCCTGGGCGAAGTCTGAAGCGGCGCGTGATAATCGATGCCCTCCGCCGCGGCCATCAACTCGACCGCAATCACCCCCGCGGCATTGCGCGCGATCTGCGCCGCCTTGCGCGCGGCGATCGGCGCCATCGACACATGGTCTTCCTGCCCGGCGGAAGTCGGGATCGAATCGACGCTGGCCGGGAAGGCCAGCGTCTTGTTCTCGCTGACCAAAGCGGCGGCGGTGACCTGGGGGATCATCAGGCCGGAATTGACGCCCGGAATCCTCGGTCAGGAAGGCGGGCAGGCCGCTCATTTTCGGGTCGACCAGCACGCTGACGCGCCGTTCGGAAATCGAGCCCACTTCGCACAAGCGCCATGGCGATGATGTCGGCGGCGAAGGCCACGGGCTCGGCGTGGAAGTTGCCGCCCGAGATGGCGCTGTCGTCGTCGGGGAAGACGATCGGATTGTCGGTCACCGCCCCCGCCTCGATGGTCAGGGTCCGCGCCGCGTTCTGCGAGCAGGTCGAGCGCGGCGCCCATCACCTGGGGCTGGCAGCGGAAGCTGTAGGGGTCCTGCACCCGGCTGCACTTGACGTGGCTGGTGAGGATGTCGCTGCCGTCGAGCAGGCCGTGGATCGCGGCGGCGACGCGGATTTGTCCGGGCTGGCCGCGCAGCTCAGACACGCGCGGGTCGAACGGCCTGGCGCTGCCCTTGAGCGCATCGACCGACATCGCGCCGGCGGCGATCGCCGCGGCGAACACGCGCTCGCCGGCGAACAGGGCGTCGAGCGCGAGCGCGGTGCTGGCCTGGGTGCCGTTGATCAGCGCCAACCCTTCCTTGGGGCCGAGCTGCAAGGGTTCGAGACCGAGGCGTTCGAGGGCGGCGGCGGCGCTGACGATCTCGCCGGCGAAGCAGATGCGGCCGTAGCCCATGAGGGCCGCGATCAAATGCGCCAGTGGGGCGAGGTCGCCCGATGCGCCGACGCTGCCTTGGCTCGGGATCAGCGGCATGGCGTCATGGTCGAGCAACGCCTGAAGCGCTTCGATCACCAGCGGGCGGACGCCCGAATAGCCGCGGCCGAGGCCGAGCAGCTTGAGCACGATCATCAGCCGGGTGACGTGACGCGGCAGCGGGTCGCCGAGCCCGGCGCTGTGCGACAGGATGAGGTTGGTCTGGAGCTCGGCCAGCCGGTCGTCGGGGATGCGGGTGTTGGCGAGCAGGCCGAAGCCGGTGTTGACGCCGTAGACGGTCTCGCCGCCGGCAACGATGCGGTCGACCGAGGCGGCGGCGTTGGCAACGCGCTGCATCGAGGCATCGTCGAGGCGGGCTTCGGCGCCGGTCCACAATTGCCGCAGCTGGTCGAGCGAGACGCTTTCAGGATTGAGCTTCATCATCGACACTTTCTTGTTCCCCGGCGAAGGCCGGGGTCCAGTCTTTTCTTTGAAAGCGCTTCGCGCTCCTGGGCCCCGGCCTTCGCCGGGGAGCTAGAGCATCGGCAGGTCGAGGCCCTGCTCGCGCGCGCAGTCGATGGCGATGTCGTAGCCAGCGTCTGCGTGGCGCATGACGCCGGTCGCGGGGTCGTTCCACAGCACCCGTTCGAGGCGGCGCGCGGCATCGTCGCTGCCGTCGGCGACGATGACCATGCCGGCGTGCTGCGAATAGCCCATGCCGACGCCGCCGCCGTGGTGGAGCGACACCCAGGTCGCGCCGCTGGCGGTGTTGAGCAAGGCGTTGAGCAGCGGCCAATCGCTGACCGCGTCGCTGCCGTCCTTCATGCTTTCGGTCTCGCGGTTGGGCGAGGCGACGCTGCCGCTGTCGAGATGGTCGCGGCCGATGACGATCGGCGCCGAGACTTCGCCGTTCCTGCACCATCTCGTTGAACGCGAGGCCGAGGCTGGTGGCGCTGGCCGAGGCCGACCCAGCAAATCCGCGCCGGCAGGCCCTGGAACGCGATCCGCTCGCGCGCCATGTCGAGCCAGCGGTGGAGATGCGGGTCGTCGGGGATCAGCTCTTTGACCCGCTGGTCGGTCTTGTAGATGTCCTCGGGGTCGCCCGACAGCGCCACCCAACGGAACGGGCCGATGCCGCGGCAGAACAGCGGGCGGACGTAGGCGGGGACGAAGCCCGGGAAGTCGAAGGCATGGGTGACACCCTCGTCATAGGCCTCCTGGCGGATGTTGTTGCCATAGTCGAAGGTCGGGACGCCCATCGCCTTATAGGCGAGCATCGCTTCGACGTGGCGCGCCATCGATTCCCGCGCCGCCTTCACCACGGCTTCGGGGTCGCGCTCGCGCATCTCCTGCCATTTGGCGACGGTCCAACCCGCCGGGCAATAGCCGTTGGCGGGATCGTGCGCGCTGGTCTGGTCGGTTAGCGCGTCGGGCTTGATTCCGCGCTCCAGCATTTGCGGCAGGATCTCGGCGGCATTGCCGAGCAGGCCGACGCTGGTCGGCTCGCTGGCGGCGCGGATGATCTCCAGCGCCTCGTCGATGCTGGTGGCGCGGCGATCGACGTAGCGCGTCTCGAGACGTTTCTCGATGCGGCTGTCCTGAACCTCGATGGCGATGCAGTGGGCACCGGCCATGACTGCGGCCAGCGGCTGCGCGCCGCCCATGCCGCCGAGCCCGGCGGTCAGGATCCACTTGCCCTTGAGGTCGCCGCCATAATGCTGGCGGCCCATTTCGGCGAAGGTTTCGTAGGTGCCTTGGACGATGCCCTGCGTGCCGATGTAGATCCAGCTGCCGGCGGTCATCTGGCCGTACATCATGAGCCCCTTGCGATCGAGCTCGTTGAACACCTCCCAATTGGCCCATTTGGGCACCAGGTTGGAATTGGCGATGAGCACCCGCGGCGCGTCCCTGTGGGTGCGGAACACGCCGACCGGCTTACCCGACTGGACGAGCAGGGTCTGGTCTTCCTCTAAGCGCTCGAGCGTCTCGACGATCTTGTCGTAGCAGGCCCAGTTGCGCGCCGCGCGGCCGATGCCGCCATAGACGACGAGACTCTGCGGGTCCTCCGCAACCTCGTCGTCGAGGTTGTTCTGAAGCATGCGCACCGCCGCCTCGGTGGTCCAATGCTTCGCCACGATCTCGTTGCCGCGGCGGGCGCGGATGTGGCGGCTGTTGTCGAAGCGCGGGTTAGCCATCCGGCGCTCCTAGCGGATCGCGCCAAATGGAAGCACCGAAAAAATCAGCTTGCTGTTTATCGATATTGCTCATATCGTTTTTCGATAACGACTTTCGAGGACAAAGCATGCCCAAGCCGCGCGCCTTACCGCTCGCCTTCATAGCGCTCCAATCGCTGATCGTGCTCAACTGGCTATATGGCGCAGTCGTCCTGGCGATCCTGACGGGCCTGTTTGTCGCGGCCCATTGGACAATGGCGGCGCTGGGCGTGAGTCCCGGAGCGCAGACAACGACTTACCTGACAGGATTGCGGCTGATCGCCGGGCTCGGCCTGCTCGCCATCCCGCTCAACCTCGGCCTGCTCAGACGCCTCCTGGCGATGATCGCGACTGTCCGCTTGGGCGATCCATTTGTCGCGTCCAACGCCTATCGCCTCCAGGCTATCGCCTGGATCCTGCTCGGGCAGCAGTTGCTCAGCATGGCCGTCGGCTTGGTCGCCCGGATCATCTCGACGCCCGAGCATCCCCTGCACCTCAATGCCGGTTTTTCGCCAAGCGGGTGGCTCGCAGTGATCATCGCCTTCGTGCTTGCGCGCGTGTTCGCCGAGGGGACCTTGATGCGCGAAGACCTGGAAGGCACCGTCTGATGGCGATCATCGTCAAGCTCGACGAGCTGCTTCACCAGCGCCGCATGACGCTCACCGAACTCGCCGAGCGGATCGACATCACGCTGGCCAATCTGTCGGTGCTCAAGACCGGCAAGGCGCGGGCGATCCGCTTTTCCACACTCGAGGCGATTTGCACCGTGCTGGCCTGCCAGCCGGGCGACCTGATCACCTACGAGCCCGACGAAGCCGACCAAAGAATGGCTGCCTGAAGGAGATTTCAATGGCCACCGCAGCGCAACCCGCCCCGCCTCGAGCGGCGCACGACGAGCTGTCCCTGTTTCGCCTCTATGTGCTGAGGGTGACCTTCGCCGTCATCGGGCTTGCCGAAGGCGCCATCGTCGCGCCGGCATTATTCCATCACGAAGCGACCGCCCGTGGGGTCATGCCCAGCTTGCTGATCGCGATGTGCCTGCTCGATCTGGTCGGGATCAGATATCCCCGCCGGATGCTTCCGTTGCTGTTGTTCGAATTCGTGTGGAAGGCGCTATGGGTGATTTTCTTCGGACTGCCGCAATGGTCGTCGGGCGTTGTCCCGGACACCTTTGCCGAGGACTTCAAGGCGATCCTGCCCGGCATCTTCATCATGCCGCTGGTGATCCCTTGGGGCTATGTCTGGCGGCACTATGTGAAAGCGCCGACCGACCGCTGGCGCTAGTTGTTTCGCCTTAGCCGTTCGCCCGTCTGGACCCAAGTGGCCGCCAGCGGTCGATCCCGACCAGCAGCAGGCCGGCGAGGATGAAGCCGAGCGCAATGCCCCCGGCGTTGAGCGCGACCTGGAGCCAGCCGAGCTGGCCGACGTCGATGAAGGGGTAGGGATATTTCCCGTCGAGCTGCCCGCGCCCGAGGACGTAGAGGAAGTAAGTGACCGGATAGATCACCCACAGCAGCGGTGCGCTCCACTTCAGCCGGCCGCGCGGGGCGAACAGGAGCCACCACGAGGTCATGGCGATCGGCGAGGCGCGGTGGAGCAGGAGATTGGCGACCTGCGCCGCGCCCTTGAGATGATGGAGGCCCTGCAGCAGCTCATAGTAAACCACGCCGACGAGGATGATCGAGAAGGTCACGCCGCCGAGCAGTTCCGGCGAGGCGCGGCGGCCCGTCGCGACACAGGTCATGACCAGCGCGACGAGCAGGTTGGTAAGCACGGTGAAGAAGCGGATCAGCACCCACAGGGTTGTGGCGACCTGGTGATGCTGGTTGCCGAAGGTGTTGGCGAACTGGATCGCCAGCCCGACCCAGCACATGATCGCGACCAGCGCCGCGGCCAGGTTACGCATCCTGGCCCCCGAAAATCCTGCGCTCGGGCCCCGGCAGGCCGATCCAGTAACCAAGCTCGGCAAGGTTCTCGATGCGCCAGACGCACAGATCGGCCTGCTTGCCCGTGGCGATGCTGCCGATGCTGTGCGCCAGGCCGAGCGCGCGCGCGGCATTGGTGGTCATGCCCGCAAGCGCTTCCTCCGGAGTCAGTCCGAACAAGGTGCACGCCATGTTCATCGCCAGCGTCGGCGACAGCAACGGTGATGTCCCGGGATTGCAGTCGGTCGCGACCGCCATCGGCACCTTGTGCTTGCGCAGCATCGCAACGGGCGGCTTCTTGTCTTCCTGCAGCGCGTAATAAGCGCCGGGCAGAAGCACCGCGACGGTGCCGGCGGCGGCCATCGCTTTGGCCCCGGCTTCGTCCAAATGTTCGAGATGATCGGCCGACAAGGCGCGATATTGCGCGGCCAAAGCGGCGCCGTGCTGGTTGGACAATTGCTCGGCGTGCAGCCGGACGCGCAGGCCGTGGTGCGCCGCGGCCTTGAACAGCCGCTCGACCTCGTCGGGGGTGAAGGCGATGGTGTCGCAATAGGCATCGACGCTGGCCGCCAGCCCTTGCTTGGCCGCGGCGGGGATCAGCTTGTCGACGATCTCGCTGACATAATGGGCGCGGCGGTCCTTCTGGTCGGCGGGTAGCGCGTGAAGCGCGAGCAGCGTCGGAACGATGCGCACGGCTTCGCTCTTCCCAAGCTCGCTCGCGATCTTGAGCAAGCGCAGCTCGCTCTTCGGATCGAGGCCGTAGCCCGACTTGGCCTCGATCGTCGTGCAGCCGCCGCGCATCAGCGCGTGGAGCCGCAGCCGCGACTGGCCGAGCAACTCTTCGTCGGACGCCGCGGCGGTTTTCGCTACCGTCGAAGCAATGCCACCGCCGGCCCGGGCGATGTCCTCATAGCTCGCGCCGGCGCGGCGCATGGCATGCTCGTCGGCGCGGTTGCCGCCGAACACCAAATGCGTGTGGCAGTCGATCAGCCCGGGCGTCACCCAGGCGCCGTCGAGCGCATCGACGGTCCTGGCGCGGAACCCGGCCAGCTCGGTGCGCTTGCCGACGCGCAAGATCTTGCCGTCGGCAATGGCGATGGCGCCATTTTCGATCAGCCCAAGCGGATTACCGGGCCGTTCTTCCATCGTGGCGATGTTGCAGTCGACGAGCAGCCGGTCCCACATGATTTGCCCTTAGGCGAGCGGCGTTGCTACGGTCAAAGCGTGAGCGGATGGCCGAACATTGCCGAGCTGGTTTCGAGCGTGCAATGGGGATGCGCCGATCGGCCTGGTCGGCGCGCCGCTCGCCGCGGGTTCGGTGACTCCGGGGCGTTGCGACCTTGCGCCGGAGCTGCTGCGCAAGACGCTTCGCCGGATCGGCCGTTACGATATCGAGACCGGGCGCGAGATCGAAACGCGGGTCAACGACCGCGGCGACATCGAGCTCGCCGGGCTCAGCATCGAAGAGGCGACGCCGCTGATCTGCGACGCGGTCGCGGCGAGCGCCAAGGCGCACGCGCTGACGCTACTCGTCGGCGGCAATAATGCGGTGACCCGGCCGGGACTGCTCGGCATTGGGGGCGACATCGAGCAGCGTCGGGCTGATCACGCTCGACGCGCATTTCGACATGCGCGACCTCGACGCCGGCTTGAGCAACGGCAATCCGGTGCGAGCGCTGATCGCCGACGGCCTGCCCGGCCGCAACATCGCGCAGGTCGGCCTCGCGAGCTTCGCCAACAGCCGCGTCATGCACGAGGATGCGGTCGCGTTCGGCAACCTGGTCGTCACTGCTGGCGAAGTGCGCGAGCGCGGCATTGCCGCGGCGATCGACCGCGCGCTCGACCATGTCGATCATTGCGAGACATTGGTCATTGATTGCGACATCGACGTCATCGATCGCGCGCAATTCCCGGGAGCGCCCGGTGGCCGGCCCGGCGGGATGGATTCGAGCCAGTTCTTCGCGGCAGTCCGACGGCTGGCCGCGGACCGGCGGGTGCGGCTGATCGACCTCACCGAATGGGACCCGCCGCTCGATCCGAGCGACCTCAGCGCCTTGACCGCGGCGCGCTGGTTCGCCGAGTGCCTCGCCGGCTTCGAGCGGCGCTAGCTCAACCGAACAGCTCCTTGAGCTCGGACGGCCGAAGCTCGGGCGCCAGCTGGTCGAACGTGCATTGCTTCGGGTCCTTGTCCGGGCGCCAGCGAAGCAGCGCCGTGCCGTGGCGGAAGCGGCCGCCGGTCACCTGGTCGTAGCGGACTTCGACCACGAGCTTCGGCTTGAGTGGCTGCCATTGCGTGGTGCGCTCGGTGTTCCAGCGGCTTGGGCCGCCAGGCGCATTGCCGGTAAAGCCGGGCGGCGCGATCAGCTCTTCCAGCTCCTTGGTCAGCGTGGGGCGCTCGGCCGCGGGGATCGCCGAGGTGAAGCCGACGTGATGGAGCAGGCCATCCTCGCCATAGAGGCCGAGCAGCAACGATCCGACTTCATGCTTCTTCTCGGCATAGCGAAAGCCGCCGACGACGCAGTCGGCGGTGCGCTGCTGCTTGACCTTGATCATCGCCCGCTCGCCGGGCCGGTATTCGAGGCCGGAGCGCTTGGCGATGACTCCGTCGAGCGCGCCGCCGCTGCGCTTGAGCCAGCCGAGTGCAACATCGCGGTCGCTGGTCATCGGCGACAGGTGCAGTGCGGGCACCCGGTTCTTGTCGAAGAATTTCTCCAGCGCCTTGCGCCGCTTGCCGAGCGGCTGGTCAGCCAGCGACTCGCCGTCGAGCTCGAGCAGGTCGAAGGCCATGAACTCGGCCGGTGTCTCGCTCGCCAGCCGGCGCACGCGGCTCTCGGCAGGATGCAGGCGGAGCTGTAGCGCCTCGAATGACAGCGCGTCGCCGACGGGGATGATTAGCTCCCCGTCGAGGAGGAACTGTTTCGCCTTCAGCGAACCGATCATCTCGGCGACTTCGGGGAAGTAGCGCGCCAGCGGCTTGCCCGACTTTGACGTCAGCGTGACCTCGTCGCCATCGCGCCGGGCAAGACAGCGAAAGCCGTCCCACTTGGGCTCGAACTGCCAGCCTTCGCCCTCCGGCAGCTCGGCCGCGAGCAATGCCTCCATCGGCGCGTCGATCCTGGCCTTCGCCATTGGACGACAATCGCCGGCCGCTTGCAGTCGTTCCCTTGCTCGTGGAGGGCGCAAGCCCTAGGCTGGCCGTCGAAGGGGGACGATATGAAACTGAATCCGCAAGTCGAGGCCGCGACCGCGCGCTATATCGACAGCTTGGGGCCCGCCGCGCTCCAGAAAGCGCACGACTATACGGTCGGCAAGGAATGGATGCTGCTGTGGGCCCTGCTCGTCAGCGCGCTGATCACCTGGCTGATCGTCCGCTCCAATATTCTCGACAAGGTCGAAGCGAAGGTCGGTCCACGCCGACGCAACCTTGCCGCATTCATCGTCACGTTCGTCTTCACCATCGTTTCGACCATCCTGAGCCTGCCGTGGTCGCTGTACGCCGACTATTTTCGGCAGAAGTCCTACGGGCTCAGCGACCAGCCGCTGAGCGACTATCTCGGCCAGCTCGGACTGATGACGATGATCGCCGCGGTCCTGACAGCTTTGCTGATGATGGGCGTCTATTGGCTCATTCGCCGCACCGGGCGGCGTTGGTGGCTTTGGTCGGGGGCGCTGACCGGGGTCGTTTTCGCGATCTTGCTGCTCGCCGCACCGATCTTCATCGAGCCCTTGTTCAACAAATATGAGCCGGTGCCCGCCGGCCCCGTACGCGATGCGGTCGTCGGAATGGCAGGCCGCGCGGGCGTGCCGCCCGAACGCGTGTTCATGTACAATGGCTCACGGCAGTCGAACAACTTTACCGCCAATGCGGGCGGGGTCGGAAGCACCGCGCGCGTCGCGATCTCCGACGTTGCCCTGAAGAATGCATCGCTCGACGAGGTTCGGGCCGTCACCGGTCATGAGATCGGCCACTATGTGCTGAAACACACCTGGTGGGCGCTCATGTTCTACACCGTCAGTGCGATCGTCCTGTTCTGGCTGGCCAATTTCAGCTTTCCGTTCTTTGCACGGCTGTTCGGGAGCTCCGCCACGCTTGCCGACCCACGCGGCGTCCCCTTGCTGATGTTCATGATCAGCTTCTTCGGCCTGGTTGGACTGCCGATTTCCAACAGCTTTACGCGGACGTTCGAAGCGCAGGCCGACGCCTATTCGCTGCGGACCGAGAATCGCCCGGACGCACTGGCGACCTCGCTCGTGAAGACCGCTGCGTACCGCTACCCACGCCCGGGCAAGGTCGAAGAATTCCTGTTCTACGATCACCCGTCGGTCGAAGCGCGCGTCCGCAAGGCGATGGAGTGGAAGGCCGCGCATCCCGAGCCGCCCACGCCCTAGGTGAAGCTTTCACATGGAAGCGCGGGGCCACGCCGCTAGCTTGTACGAACACAAGGCGGGGGCGGCATGGCGGGGCAGCAGCTTGCGATCGACAGCGGCGACACGGCGTGGATGCTGACGTCGACCGCGCTGGTCATGCTGATGATCCTGCCCGGCCTCGCCTTGTTCTATGGCGGGCTGGTCCGCGCCAAGAACCTGCTGTCGGTGATGAGCCAGGTGCTCGGCATCGCCGCCATCGCGATCCTGAGCTGGGTGTTGTGGGACTACAGCCTCGCCTTCAGCGACGGGCATGGGGTGATCGGCGGCCTGGCCAAGGCCGGGCTTGCCGGGATCGATGCCGACAGCGCCTGGGCGGTCGGCAGCGCCGGCAAGGCCATTCCCGAGCTGGTCTTCGCCGCCTTCCAGATGAGCTTCGCGGCGATAACGGCTGCGCTGGTAATCGGCGCCCTCGTCGAGCGCGTGCGCTTCCCCGCGATCATGCTGTTCGCCCTGCTGTGGCTGACCATCGTTTACGCGCCGATCGCTCACATGGTGTGGGCGCCCGACGGGTTGCTGCTGAAGCTTGGCGCGATCGACTTCGCCGGCGGCACGGTGGTGCATGTCAATTCGGGCGTCGCGGGGCTCGTCGGGGTTGCCTTTGCCCGATCGCGCATCGGCCATTTGAAGGAGGCGATGCCGCCGCACTCGCTGGCGCTGACCATGGTCGGCGCGGGCCTGCTGTGGGTGGGCTGGTTCGGGTTTAACGCCGGCTCGGCGCTGGAGGCCAATGGCCTGGCCGCGGTGGCGATGATGAACACCTTCGTCGCGCCCGCCGCCGGCGCGCTCGGCTGGATGGCGCTCGAGCAATGGGTGTCGGGCAAGCCCTCAATGCTCGGCGGGGCCTCGGGCGCGGTTGCCGGGCTGGTGGCGGTGACGCCGGCGGCCGGGGCCAGTGGGCCGGTCGGCGCAATTCTGCTCGGCCTGGCCGCGAGCCTGGTCTGCTACGGGTTCGTCGGGACGCTCAAGAACAAGCTCCGCCTCGACGACAGTCTTGACGTGTTCGGCATCCACGGGCTCGGCGGGATTACCGGGTCGATCGGGACGGCGATCGTCGCGCTACCGGCGCTCGGCGGCCATGGCGGCGCTGGCTATGCGCTTGGCCGCCAGCTTGTCGCGCAGCTCGCGGCGGTTGCGGTCGCGATTGCCTGGTCAGCGGCGGGCTCGGCGCTGTGCTTCGGCGCGGTGAGGCTAGTGATGCCGCTGCGCCACGGCCGCGATGCCGAGCGCGAGGGACTGGACATCAGCGACCACGGCGAACGCGCGTACAATTACTGATCCCGCGCGGACGGCGGACACAAAAAAGCCCGCTCGAAAGCGGGCTGATTGGTTGGTTGCGGGGGCAGGATTTGAACCTGCGACCTTCAGGTTATGAGCCTGACGAGCTACCGGGCTGCTCCACCCCGCGCCAAACACAAAAGCCGCCGCTCGGTCGCCCGGCAGCGGCTTTTGTAACATGTGAATGGGTTCCTTGAGCGCTGGCTTCAAAGCCTGGCGACGACCTACTCTTCCATTGCTTAAGCAATAGTACCATCGGCGCTGTCCGGTTTCACGGCCGAGTTCGGGATGGGATCGGGTGGGTCACGGACGCTATGGCCACCAAGCTATGGGGCCAGCGCAAAAGGAATCTAGAAATCGTGCACTTGGGTTGTGGTATTTAGCGTCATCTAGCTGAGATCTAACCAGTTACCGTCAGCAGAACTGACGATGATGGTGGGACTCTCAAGCGCGAAATGAGTAATTAGGACCGGTTAGCTCCATGCGTTACCGCACTTCCACACCCGGCCTATCAACGTGGTGGTCTTCCACGACTCTAAGATACCTTATCTCGAGGGAGGCTTCCCGCTTAGATGCTTTCAGCGGTTATCCCTTCCGTACATAGCTACCCTGCTGCGCGGCTGGCGCCACGACAGGTCCACCAGAGGTACGTTCAACCCGGTCCTCTCGTACTAGGGTCAACTCCTCTCAAGTATCGACGCCCACGGCAGATAGGGACCAAACTGTCTCGCGACGTTCTGAACCCAGCTCACGTACCACTTTAATTGGCGAACAGCCAAACCCTTGGGACCTGCTCCAGCCCCAGGATGTGATGAGCCGACATCGAGGTGCCAAACAACCCCGTCGATATGAGCTCTTGGGGGTTATCAGCCTGTTATCCCCGGCGTACCTTTTATCCGTTGAGCGATGGCCCTTCCACGAGGGACCACCGGATCACTATGACCGACTTTCGTCTCTGCTCGACTTGTCAGTCTCGCAGTCAGGCGGGCTTATGCCATTGCACTCTAACAGACGGTTTCCAACCGTCCTGAGCCCACCATCGCGCGCCTCCGTTACTCTTTGGGAGGCGACCGCCCCAGTCAAACTACCCGCCACAGAGGGTCCCTGCGCCGGATAACGGCGCGAGGTTAGACAGTAGAAAACAACAGGGTGGTATTTCACAGGTGGCTCCACCCAAGCTGGCGCCTGGGCTTCAAAGCCTCCCACCTATTCTACACAATTGTTTTCCACTGCCACTCTGAAGCTGCAGTAAAGGTGCACGGGGTCTTTCCGTCTAACCGCGGGTACTCCGCATCTTCACGGAGAATTCAATTTCGCTGAGCATGTGCTGGAGACAGTGGGGAAGTCGTTACGCCATTCGTGCAGGTCGGAACTTACCCGACAAGGAATTTCGCTACCTTAGGACCGTTATAGTTACGGCCGCCGTTTACCTGGGCTTCAATTCGGAGCTTGCACTCCTCCTCTTAACCTTCAGGCACCGGGCAGGCGTCAGACCCTATACGTCGTCTTGAAGCCGACTTAGCAGAGCCCTGTGTTTTTGTTAAACAGTCGCTACCCCCTGGCCTGTGCCCCCCATGAAAACTTGCGTTAACATGGGGCCTCCTTCTTCCGAAGGTACGGAGGCAATTTGCCGAGTTCCTTCAGCACACTTCTCTCAAGCGCCTTGGTATACTCTACCTGCCCACCTGTGTCGGTTTCGGGTACGGTCTATATGGTGGTGCTATTTCCTGGAACCTCTTCGCCGCCAGTACCAATCCAATAAGGACTGACGACTTACAAGATCCGTCACATTCCACCAGGTACAGGAATATTAACCTGTTTCCCATCGACTACCCCCTTCGGGCTCGTCTTAGGGGCCGACTTACCCTGCGCGGATTAGCCTTGCGCAGGAACCCTTGGGCTTTCGGCGAGAGGGCATCTCACCCTCTTTATCGCTACTCATGTCAGCATTCGCACTTCCGATACCTCCACCGTCGGTTACCCTTCGGCTTCACAGGCTTACGGAACGCTCCGCTACCGCGTGCAG
>CAWHYD010000007.1:305000-365992 GCA_963833685.1 uncultured Alphaproteobacteria bacterium
AGGCGTATTCACCTTCGTCGCGCTGGACGAAGACAACCGCCCGCGGGCGGTCGACCGCTAAACCGGCGGCTTAGGCCGCCGGCGCGATTTCGTCTTCGTCGCCGGCGGGGCGAGCGGCCCGAGTGCGGCGGCGCGGACGGCGCGGCTCTTCCTCGGCCTCGGCTTCAGGCTGGTCGCGGCCGATCGCCGGCGGCAGGACGTCGAAAGGAATGGTCTCGCCGCCGTTGACGCGGCCGGGCTCTTCACCCCCTTCGCGCTGGTCGCGGTCATCGCTATCGTCGCGTTGCGGACGGCGCTGGCGGTTGAAGCGCTCGTTGCGCTGCTCGCTACGCTCCGGGCGCTGCTCACGGCTCTGGCGCTCCGGTCGCTCGTCATCCGACGCGCCTTCGCCCTCGGCTTCCACCAGCTCTTCGTCGCCGTCGTCGCCATCAAGGTCGTCGTCGCGCTGGCGGCGCGTACCCTGACCTTCGAAGCGCGAGCGATTTTCGTCGAGCACGCGAAAATAATGCTCCGCATATTGGAGGTAATATTCGGTCTGGACGCGATCGCCCGCGAGCTGGGAATCGCGCGCCATGCTCTTGTATTTCTCAAGCAGCTGGGCGGCATTGCCGCGCTGGCGATTGTCCTGGCGGTTGCCCGGCTGTCCGCCGAGGTTCCGTCCGCTCCCTTGTCCCCCACGACCGCGCCGGCGGCCGCCCTGTCGATTATTGATCAAATGCCTACTTCCTTACGCAGTAGTGGCTAGCCCCTTTTGGCCTCGGTCAGGCAAAGCGGCGCTAGTGCGCTGCTCTGACCCTCGTTCCAGTCTGCGCTGAAGCGCGAAACGAACGGCCGATGGCGTCGGGGGTCGGGACAGGATGCGCTCTACATCTTTCGTGGTGGAGCGGGCCTGGCCCTGACACCGATGTAGTGCCCCGCGGGCCGTCTGCCAAGTTATTTCGTCACAAACCACGTTAGCAGGAGGGCGCGAGGCAGCCCGGCAAGGTCCTCGGCGACCCGCGCACAAAGCCCGTCGCGGGCCAGCAACGCGGTCACCGCAGCGGCCTGGCCGGCGCCGATCTCGACCGCGGCCAGCCCGCCCGGCTCGAGCAGGCGCGGCAGCTGCGGCGCCAGCGCTCGATAGGCGTCGAGCCCCTCTTCACCCGCGAACAGCGCCTCGTCGGGCTCATATTCGCGCACCCCTGGACCGAGGGCGGCGCCGTCGGCGATATAGGGTGGGTTGCACAGGACGAGATCGAAGCGCTCGGCCAGCCCCTGGGCCCAATCGCCCTGCAGCCATTGGGCGCGCGCCTCGAATTCGAGCCGCCGGGCATTCGCCGACGCGTAGGTCAAGGCGTTGCGCGACAGGTCCACCCCCAGCCCGGTCGCCTCCGGCCACACGTCGAGCGCCGCGAGCAGCAGCGTTCCGGGGCCTGTCCCGAGATCGAGGATGCGCTTCGGGCCCGCGGTTCCGTCGAAATGCTCGATTGCCGACGCAATCAGCACTTCGGAATCCGGTCGCGGCACGAGCACGCCGGGGCCAACGTGAAGCTCGATGTTCCAGAAGGCGCGGCGCCCGGTGATGTAGGCGATCGGCTCGCCCTGCTTGCGCCGCTCGACCATGTCCCAGAAGCGCTCGGGCACCTTGCGGTCGGGCGGGGCGAGGATCAGCCGGTCGCGGTCGATGTGCAGCGCCTCGGCCATCAGCAGCTCGGAATCGAGCCGCGCGGTATCGCTGGTTGGGCTGAGCTGGCGCGCGGCATCGGCCAGCGCGCGGGTGATGTGCTTCACTGTTCGTCGAGGCCCGCGAGGCGCTCCGCTTCGTCTTCCGCCACGAGGGCGTCGACCAGCTGGGTCAGGCCCGGGCCTTCGAGCACTTCCTCGAGCTTGTGCAGGGTCAGGTTGATGCGGTGGTCGGTCACGCGCCCCTGCGGGAAATTATAGGTGCGGATCCGTTCAGACCGGTCGCCCGAGCCGACCATCGACTTGCGCGCGCCGGCGCGTTCGCTGGCGAGCCGCTCGCGCTCCAGCTCGAACAGCCGCGTCCGCAGCACCTTCAGCGCCTTGGCCTTGTTCTTGTGCTGCGACTTCTCGTCCTGCTGGATGACGACCAGGCCGGTTGGCAAGTGGGTGATGCGCACGGCGCTGTCGGTGGTGTTGACCGACTGTCCGCCCGGACCCGACGAGCGATAGACGTCGATGCGCAGATCCTTGTCGTCGATTTGCACGTCGACGTCCTCGGCCTCGGGCAGCACGGCGACCGTCGCCGCGGAGGTGTGGATGCGCCCGCCGCTTTCGGTCACGGGAACGCGCTGGACGCGGTGGACGCCGCTTTCGAACTTGAGCTTGGCGAACACGCCCGGTCCGCTGATCGAGGCGATCGCTTCCTTGTACCCGCCAAGCTCGGCGGCACTGGCGCTGACCAGCTCGAAGCGCCAGCCGCGGCTTTCGGCGAAGCGCTGGTACATGCGCAGCAAATCGCCGGCGAACAGGGCGGCCTCGTCGCCGCCGGTCCCGGCGCGAAGCTCGATCATCGCCGCGCGGTCGTCGGCGGCATCGCGGGGCAGCAGCTTGAGCGCCAGGGCGCGCTCGGCCTCGGGCAGCTTGTGGCGGATTTCATCCGCTTCCGCCGCGGCCATTTCCTTGAGCTCGGCCTCGGCCGTAGGGTCGGCCACGAGCCCGTTCAAAACCTCGAGCTCGGCCCGCAGCCGGCGCACTTCGCGCGCCGCCTCGGCAACCGGCTCGATCGCGGCATAATCCTTGGACAGGCGCACGAATTCCTCGGGCGCGAGGTTCGGCGCGGCCATGGCTTGGCCAAGCTCATGCCTGCGCGCCTCGATCGAGGCGATCCGTTCGGAGGAGATTTGGGTCACTGCGCGTCGAAAATTCCGTGAGCCTGCTTAGCCCGCTCGTTTGCGCTGTCGAGAAGCTTGAATCCTCCGGTCGGCACGCCGTCCCTGACATCATACGATACGATAGCGCCTGGCTGCGCCTTGAGCGCTCGGTCGTATCGTTTGCGCGGGCTTCCTGTGACAAAGACCTCCGCCGCAATATGATCGGCCCGCAGCTTCGTCGCCAATGCCAATGCGTCGGCTTCGCGAGCAGCATTCTCCGCCACGACGGCAACGTCGGCACGCTCCGACCTCGGCGCATCAATCATCATCGCCAGCCGCTCAATCCCCGCGGCCCAGCCGACCGCCGGCGTAGGCGGTCCGCCAAGCGTTTCCATCAGCCCGTCGTAGCGCCCGCCGCCCAGCACGGTGCCTTGTGCGCCGAGGCGGTCGGTGACGAATTCGAACGCGGTGTGGCGATAGTAGTCGAGGCCGCGCACCAGCCGGGGCGCGCGCTCCCACGCGACTCCGGCGGCATCGAGCCCCTCGGTCACCTTGGCAAAAAAGTCCGACGCTTCGGCGGTCAGATAATCGTCGATGGCGGGGGCGCTGTCGACGATCGGCCAGTCGCCATGCGCCTTGCTGTCGAGGATGCGCAGCGGGTTGCGTTCGAGCCGCGTCTGGCTGTCCTCACTGAGCGCCGAGGCGTGGCCGCCGGAAATGTTCGTGCAGCGCGTCGCGCCAGGCGGACCGCGTTTCCGGATCGCCCAGCGTGTTGAGCTGCAGGATGACGCCCTCGATCCCAAGCTCCTTGAGCAGCTGGTCGGCGAAGGCGAGCAGCTCGACATCCGCCTGCGGCTCGGCGGCGCCGATGATCTCCGCGTCGAGCTGGTGGAACTCGCGGAAGCGGCCCTTTTGCGGGCGCTCGTACCTGAACGCCGAACCGTGAGTGGCGACCTTCAGCGGCGCATATTGCTGCCAGCCTTCGCTCAAATAGGCGCGGCAAATGCCGGCCGTGAACTCGGGCCGCAGCGTAATCGATTCGCCGCCGCGATCGTCGAAGCTGTACATTTCCTTGGCGACGACATCGGTGGTCTCGCCGATGGTCCGGGCAAACACCTGGGTCGGCTCGATGGTCGGGACTTCGACTCGCTTGAAGCCGTACAGGCGGCGCACGCGATCGAACGCCGCGACCACCGCGGCTTGGCGGTCGGCGTCTTCTCCGAGCAGGCTTTGCGTGCCCCGGACGGGCTGAACAGGCGTCATCCCGCGCGCCTAAAGCACAAATTGCGCGGCGGCGTAAATCAGGGCGTTGGCGTCGAGGGCGCCGGAGCCGGTGCCGCCGACGCGGGCTCTGCCGGTGCCGGCGGCGGCGGCGCGGCTGGCATTTCCTGCCGCCGTTCGCGAGCAATGGCCCGCGGCGAGGGCGAGAACAATTTGCGGAAGCTGATCATGATCGTCCGTCCGAGCGGATCGAGCAGGTCGGGCTGGTAACTCAACGGCACTTGCCCGCTGGCGTCGCGCACGTTCGGCTTGCTGTCGAAGATGTTGTGGACCTCCAGCCGCGCCTGCGTGCCGCGCAGCCAGGGGTGCTTCACAACGAGGTCCGGCTGGTCCCCGAAATTGTCGAACAGGCGAAGGTCGAAGGTCGCCAGCGGCGAGAAATGGAGGTTGTCGCCGCTCAGCGTGTTGACCGTCGTGCCGCTGCGCCAATTGGCGCTGAGCCGCGCGCCGAGGCCGTTGTTCGACCAGCCGGCCTGCGCCTCGACCTTGTGGCGCGGGGTGCCGCCGGTGCCGCCAGCGGCCTCGCCATGGAGGTAGTCGAGCACCGGCAGGCCCGGACCGATCGAGACCTTGTCCTGGAAGGTGATGGTGTCGGTCAGCGAGAAATTGATGCGGCCGCGGCTGCCGCCGCCGAAGAAGCCGCCGCCTCCCCCGCGCCCCTCGCCGCCGCGACCGCCAAAGCCGCCACGTCCGCCGAAGTCGCCGCCGCCGCGGGGCGAGGCGCCTTGAGCGGGCGGAGGCGGCGGCGCGCCTGCTGCCGGAGTGCCTTGCGGCTGGGCCTGCTGACCTTGCGGCTGCTGGCCCTGAGGCGCTTGGCCCTGAGCGGGGGCCGGCTGCGCTTGCTGGCCCGGCTGCGGCGTGCGACCGCCTGCGCCGAAGGCGGCGCGGAACTGCGAACGGAGCGCATCCATGGTCGATTGCGACGGCCGCTTCGACTTCAGCGGCTTGGAGAAGTCGAAGCCGATGCGCAGGGTTTCGCGGGTCGCGCTGTCGAAATTGACCGGGCGGAGGTCGGCGCTGACCAGCTGGTTGGTGCAAGTCCCTTCGTCGTCGCACACTTCCTGCCGGACGAAACGATCGGGGAACGCCGCCTCGAGCGCGGGAGTGGGACCGTAGATGCCCTGGATCGGATGATCGATCTTCGAGTGCACATAGTCGGCGCGGAAGCGGAGGTCGGTGTTCTTGAACGGCTGCCAGTTGGCGCCGAGCTTGAACACGTCGCGCTTGTCGGCGAGCAGCGCCGGGTTGCCGCCGGTGACGACGGTCGCAAGCACCGTCTGCCCGGTGCTGAAATCGAAGATCCGCGTGCCCGGCGTTTCGAGGATCGGGTCGCCGAGCTGCTGGATGCGTCGGGGCGCCTTCCTCGCGGCTCCAGCTCCCGAGGAAGTTGAGACGGTCGACCGGCGACCAATTCGCCCCGGCGCCGATGGTCGTCAGCGTCCCGAAGTCGGAAAAATGCTCGACCTCGGCATTGCCGTTGAGAGTCAGATTGCCGAGCGCGCTGAAGTCGCGGTTGCGGCGCGAGATCGGCAGGTCGAAATTGACCCGCGCGCGCTCGCTGGTGCGGCCGAGCGAGGTCTGATTGCTGACCCCGAGCCGGGTCCGTTCGCTGTCCTGCTGCTCGGTCGAAAGTCCCAGGGTCACGGTCGCGCTGGCGTCCCCGGCGGGCAGATTGAACAGCTTGCCGTTGGCGTTGGCGGTCAGGTCGCCGGAGACGCGATTTTCGCGCGCGCGGTCGAACGCATTGGCCTCGTCGCGCTGGGTTCCGGTGGTGTCATGCTCGAGGTCGGCATTGCCGGTGACGTTCCAATGCCACTGGCCCTTGTCGCCATTTAGCGTGGTGCCGAGGTGCGCGCTGTCGGCGGTGGTGTTGCGCGCCAGCGGGGCGAGCAGAGTCTCGCCGAGCCCGATCAGCGAGCGCCCTTCGTTGTGCTCGAGCTCGCCATTCACGGTCGCCGATACGTCGCCGAGGATCTTGCGGTTGACCGTGACCGCGCCGCGCACGTCGCGCTTGGTCCCGATCAGCGAACGCGCGGCAAGCGCCTGGTCTGACGTCGCGCCATCCGGCAATCCCTCAACCAGGATGTTGCGCTCATTCTCGGTCAGCATGCCGTTGCCCTCGGCATGGAGATTGTAGGTCGTTCGGCCGTTGCGGTTGATCTGGAGGCGGGTGACGTCGCCGTTACCGCCGAGATAGCCGCCGTCGGTCGCCATTGTCCCGGCGGCCTGGACCGCGGTTGAGCGGAAGCGCTGGCGAAGGACGATGTTCACGACCTTCTGGTCGGCGCGATAACCGTATTTGAGCGCGACTTCCTCGGGCAGGATCTCGACGCGCTCGATCGCTTCGGTCGGAATGTCGCGAAGCTCGCGAAAGCCGGAGATGCGCTGGCCGTTGAGCAGCAGCACCGGGCGTTCGCCGCCGCGGCCCTGCGCGCTGCCGATCTGCGGAGCGAGCGCGTCGAGCAACTCGTTGATGTTGGTGGCGCCGGTGGCGCGGACGTCGCGGCTGTCGAGCGTGTTTTCGGGCGGGATGTCGCCGATCGCCGAGCCACGCGCGCGGCTGCCGGTGACCACGATCGCCTCGTCGCCCTCTTCGTCAAGCATCGGGTCGACCGAGGGCTCCGCCGCCGGCTGCGCGCCCGGCTGGGCAGGCGCCGCCTGCGTGGTTTGCTGGGCGGCGGCAGGAGATGCGAAAGTGAAGGCCGCACCAAGCAGCAGGGTCGTTCGAAAAGTCATGCGGCTCCGGGTAGTGGCGCGACGTGAACGGCGGCTGACAAGCGACTGAACTTCGACAAAGCGCCGACAGGCTCCGACGAAGGGGCTACCCGTATGCGTTGCACGGGCGATGAAACTGTCGTTAAATCGCCGCCTGCCAATCAATGTTCCTTTGAGGAGTTTTCGCCGATGCGCCGCGCCGTGCTTGCCGTCCTGTTGCTCACCGCGGCTACGCCCGCTTTCGCCCAGATCGTTCCCGCGACTAATAGTCGTCCGGAGCCGACCGCCAAGACCGACACCATCCCGGCGGCGCGCGACATCCCCTATCCCGGAACCATGCAGCTGACGGTCGACGCCAGCGACGTGACGCGCGCGATCTTCCGCATCCACCAGACGGTGCCGGTGCCGGCCGCGGGCGATTTCGTGATGATGTACCCGAAGTGGGTGCCGGGCGGTCACAGCCCGCGCAACGACATCAAGAACGTCACCGGCTTCCGGCCGAGCGCCAATGGCAAGCCGCTGGTGTGGAAGCGCGACACGCTCGACGTTTATGCCTTCCACATCCTGGTGCCGGAAGGCGTGAAGTCGATCGACGTCGACTATCAATATGTGACGCCGACCGACAACAACCAGGGCCGCATTCTGGCTACGCCGGACATGGCCAGCATCCAGTGGCTGTCCAACTCGATGTACCCCGCCGGCTATTACGTCCGGCAGATCCCGGTCCAGGCGTCGGTCATCGTCCCGACCGGCTGGAAGATCGGCACCGCGCTTCGTCCCAGCCGCGAGACCGCCACCGCGACCGGCAGCCGGGTCGACTATCCAGCGACCAGCTATGAGATCCTGGTCGATTCCCCGCTGATCGCCGGCGCCCATTATCGCCGCATCCCGCTGACCAACGACGTCGCCATCGACGTCATCGCCGACACCGAGGCCGAGCTTGCCGCGACGCCCGAGCAGATCGCCGCGCACAAGCGGCTGGTCGAGCAGGCGGTCAAGGCCTTCGCCAGCCAGCATTACGACCATTACGACTTCCTGCTGACCATTTCCGACAATCTCGGCGGCAACGGTCTCGAGCATCACCGCAGCTCCGAGGATGGCGTCGGCCGCGGCTATTTCACCGACTGGGACACCAAGCTACGCGACCGCAACCTGCTGCCGCACGAATACACCCATAGCTGGGACGGCAAGTTCCGCCGCGGCGCGGACCTGTGGACGCCCGATTATCGCGTGCCGATGGAGGACAGCCTGCTGTGGGTCTATGAAGGCGGCACGCAGTTCTGGGGCTATGTGCTCGGCGCCCGTTCGGGAATGCTGTCGAAGCAGGACACGCTCGACGCCATCGCCGCGACCGCGGCCAGCTATAGCGAGGGCACCCCCGGCCGCGCCTGGCGCCCCCTGGTCGACACCACCAATGATCCCATCGCCGCCGGCCGCCAGCCCCAGCCGTGGCGCAGCTGGCAGCGCGCCGAGGATTATTACAGCGAAGGCCAGCTCATCTGGATGGACGTCGACCGGATCATCCGCCAGCAGTCGGGCGGCAAGCGCTCGATCGACGATTTCGCCAAGGCCTTCTTCGGGATCCGCGACCGCGACTGGGGCGAGGTCACCTACACGCTCGACGACGTCGCCGCGACGCTCAACAAGGTCCAGCCCTACGACTGGCGCGCTTACCTGCAGCGCCGGGTCTATGACGTGGCCCCGGCGGCGCCGCTCGAAGGCATCAACCAGGGCGGCTACAAGCTGGTCTATACCGGCGAGCCGACCAAATGGTGGAAGATGGGCGAGAAGGACAGCAAGTCCGCCAACCTCACTTATTCGGGCGGCTTCTCGGTCGGCAATGATGGCAAGATCGGCGGCGTCCTGTGGGACAGCGCCGCCTTCAACGCCGGCATCACGCCGGGCGACCAGATCATTGCCCTCAACGGCCGCGCCTACAGTTCCGATGCGCTGAAGGATGCCATCAAGGCGGCAGCCGGCAAGGGTTCGGCACCCCAGCTGCTGTTGAAGGCCGGCGACCTCTACCGCACGGTCAATCTCGATTGGCACGGCGGCCTGCGCTATCCGCGCCTGGTGAAGACAGGCAAAGGGCCAGGCACGCTCGACGCCCTGCTTGCGCCGCGCTGAGGGCTGAAAGGGGGAGCGTATGCGTAGGCTGTCAATTCTGTTGATCGCGGCCGGGTCGGCGGCGATCGCGCAGCCGCTCCCGCCCGCCCAGAGCAACGTCCAGATCGCGCTCGACCGGATTGCTCGCATCGATCCGCAGATCGGCTCCGTCCTCGCGCTCGATCCGACGGCTATGGCGCAGGCGCGCGCGGTCGATGCGGGCACCCTGCGCGGGCCCCTCGCGGGCCAGCCGGTGCTGATCAAGGACAATATCGAAAGCGCCGGGCCGCTGCCGACGACGGCGGGCAGCCTGGCGCTCGCCAACAATGTCACCAACCGCGATGCGCCGCTGGTGGCGCGGCTGCGCGCGGCCGGCGCGATCATCCTCGGCAAGACCAATCTTAGCGAATGGGCCAACATCCGCTCGTCCCGTTCGATCTCGGGCTGGAGCGCCGTGGGCGGACAAACTCGCAACCCGTGGGCGCTCGACCGCAACCCGTGCGGCTCCTCGAGCGGCAGCGGCGCGGCGGTCGCCGCGGGCCTGGTGCGCTACGCCATTGGCACCGAGACCGACGGATCGGTCACCTGTCCGGCGGCGATCAACGGCATCGTCGGACTCAAGCCCACCGTCGGGCTGGTCAGCCGCACGCACATCGTTCCCATCAGCCATAGCCAGGACACGGCGGGGCCGATGACCATGACCGTCCGCGAAGCGGCCGACCTGCTGACGGCCATCGCCGGAAGCGATCCGAAAGACCCCGCGACGCGCGAGGCCGACCGGCGCAGGATGAACTATGCCTCTGCGCTCGATGCCGGATCGTTGAAGGGCAAGCGCATCGGCGTGATGCGGTTCGCATCGGGCTTCGGCACCAATGCCGCCTTCAACACCGCGCTCGCCGTGCTCCGCGAGCGCGGCGCCACCCTGGTCGAGATCAAAAAATTCGACGACAGCGCGATCGGCAAGAACGAGAACTTCGTACTCCTCGCCGAGCTCAAGGCCGACCTCGCCAAATATCTGAAAAGCAGCCCTGCGCCGATTCCCGTGCGCACGCTGGCCGACGTCATCGCCTTTGACCAAGCCCACCAGGCGCAGGAAATGACGCTGTTCGGGCAGGAAACCTTCATCGACGCCCAGAAGACCAAGGGGCTGGACGACCCCGCCTACAAGAAGGCGCGGCAGGTCAGCTTCAACGCCGCCGGACCCAACGGCATCGACCAGCTGCTCAAGCAATATGATGTGGTCGCGCTGGTCGGGCCGACCATGCCGCCGTCATGGAAGATCGATGCGGTCAACGGCGATCAGATTTCGGGCGGCGGCGCGGGCAGTCTGGCGGCGGTCGCCGGCTATCCGCACCTCACCGTGCCGATGGGTTTGGTGAAGGGCCTGCCGGTCGGGCTGAGCTTCATCGGCCCGAAGTGGTCGGAAGCGCGCCTCCTGTCCCTGGGCTATGCCTATGAGCAGGCGCGCGGCCCGTTCCCGGCGCCGAAATTCTACCGGTCGATCGAGGACAGCCCGCAGGTCGCGCCGGCGCTCAAGCCGCAGCACTAAGGAACATCATGAACATGCTCGCACCCGCCCTCGCCGCCTTGGTCATCGTCGCCAGCCCCGGCGGTGCCCAACAGCTCACCGCCGACGAAGCGGCCCAGGTCGACAAGCTGGTGGCCAAGACGCTCGCCGACACCGGCGTGCCGTCGGCGGAAATCGCGGTGGTGAGGGACGGCCAGCTGGTGCTGAGCAAGGCCTATGGCAAGGCCAATGATGGCCTGACCGCCACTCCTGACCTGCCATACCAGATCGCTTCCAACTCCAAGCAATTCACCGCCATGGCGCTGTTGCTGCTGCGCGATGAAGGAAAGCTCAGCCTCGACGACCACGTTTCAAAATTCATTCCGGGGATCACCAACGGCGACCGGATCACGGTCCGCCAATTGCTCTCGCACACCTCGGGCCTGCAGGACTTCTGGCCGCAGGATTACATGTTCTCCGAGATGACGGTGGCGACGACGCCGCAGCACATCGTCGACAAATGGGCCAAAAAGCCGCTCGATTTCGAGCCGGGCACGCGCTGGCAGTACAGCAACACCGGCTATGTCGTCGCCGGCATGATCGCGGAGAAGGTCAGTGGCGAGCCGTTGCTGACCTACCTCAACCGGAAGGTCTTCGCGCCGCTCGGCATGCATCCGGTCAGCCAGGACGACACGAACACGCCGGCCTTTCCGGCGGGCTATCATCGCTATGCACTCGGTCCGGTCCGGATCGCCGCTCCGCCGGGGCGCGGCTGGCTGTACGCCGCGGGCGAATTGTCGATGACCGCCGCCGACCTCGCGAAATGGGACATTGCGCGGATGAACCGCAGCGTGCTTCCGGCGCGCGACTGGGAGGAGCAGGAAGCGGCCGGTGCTGCGGACCGACGGGCGCACCAACGGCTACGGCCTCGGCGTTTTCACCAGGTTCGCGCGCCAGCGGCACATCATCGATCATGGCGGGGAGGCGGTCGGTTTCCTGACGCAGAACAGCGTCTATCCCGACACCAAGGACGCGATCGTCGTTTTCACCAATGCCGACTTCAGCGGCGCATCGGATTCGTTGACCTCAGGCCTCGAGAATATCCTGCTCAACAGCGCCGACGCCAAGCTGACCGGCGAAGGCGACCGGCTCGCCGACGTGAAAGCGCTCTATGCGGCGCTCGCGAGCGGCAAGGTCGAGCGCAGCAAGCTGACGAGCCACCTCAGCGAATATTTCGATGCGACCGTGCTTGCCGACTATCGCAAGAGCCTGGCACCGCTCGGTCACCCGAAGATCGAAGCGTCGGGCCCGCCACGGCTCCGCGGCGGCTTCGTCAACCGCAACTTCACCATCAAATATCCGAAGCATACGCTGACTTTGATCACCTATGCCGAACCCGGTGCCAACGGCCGGTTCGAACAATTTCTGGTCATGCCCGAATAGCTCAGGCGGTTAGCCGCAGCGCCGCGATGGCGGCAACGATAGCAAGGATCAGGAGCAGGCGAACCGTGGTCGCCGGCTCGTGGAACCACAGCATGCCGACGATGACGGTTCCGACCGCGCCAATACCGCCCCACACCGCATAGGCCGTCCCCATCGGGATCGAGCGCGAGGCGACCTCGAGCAGGCCCATGCTGACCGCGACTGATGCGAGAAAGGCGAGCGTCCACGGCAGGTTCCGGAAACCGTCGACGAAGCGCAGCGACGTCGTGAACCCCACTTCGAAGAAGCCACCGATGATCAGCCAGACCCAGGGCATGAATAATGTCGTTAGCGCCGGCGAGGCGCTGCCGCTAGCATCGCAACCGGAGAGACGAGCAACATGAGCAATTATGCGCCCGCCCGGTTCATTGTGTTTCTGCTGGTGCTGATCGTCGGCATCGGCGGCCGGCTTGGCATTGTGGCGGCCACTTCAGGGAATCATGGCCGGTTTCGATGTCGCAGCCTTCGTCTTCCTCGGAACCTGCGTTCCGTTGCTCGATGACGATCCCGCACAGATGCGCCGCCATTCGAAGGAAAATGACGCCAACCGCCTGACGCTGCTCGCAATCACCGTTGCGGTAACGATCGTGATCCTGGTGACCGTCGGGGCAATCATCGCGCGGACCAAAGGCCTGCAGATCTTCGACGTGTTGATGATCATCGCCACGCTGACGCTCGCCTGGTTGTTCGGAAACGTCGTCTATGCCTTCCATTACGCGCACATGTATTATCAGGCGGGCAAGGATCGTGGCGGCGACGCAGCGGGGATCGTCTTCCCCGGCACGAAAGAGCCCGATTATTGGGACTTTGTCTATTTCGCCTTCACGCTGGGCATGACCTTCCAGACATCCGATTGTGACATCACCGCGCCCGCGATCAGGCGGATCGCGATTGGTCAGTGCATGGCCGCATTCATCTTCAATCTCGGCGTGCTGGCGTTCACCATCAACGCGCTCGGCGGCTAGGTGTAATCCATCTCCGGCGGTTCGGCGCCGCGGCTGCGCGCCGCGACCAGGCAGCCGCCGACGATCAGCACCGCCCCGGCGATGGTGTACGCCGACACCTGTTCGCGGAACATCAGCCAGCCCATCAACGCCGCCCACAGGAACGCGCTATATTCGGTGACCGCGAGATAGCTTGCCTCACCCCGCGCATAGGCCCAGGCGAACAGCAAGGTGCCGGTGCTCGACAGGGCGGCCGCGCCGAGAATCCACGGCCACTGGCCGGCCGGCCATGACGGCGGTCCCACGAACGGGAGTGCGATCAGCCACAGAGTCATCACCGTGAGCGACTGGAAGAAGTTGATCTCGAACGGCTTGGCGGCGAGCGCCTGGTGGCGCATCAGCACGATGTTCACCGCATAGGTCAGCGCCGAGCCGATGATCGCGGCAATGCCGAGCAATGCGTCCCGGCTGACTGCCGCATGGGCCTGGCCAAGGACGATGACGATGACTCCGGCGAAGGCGGCCAGCGAACCGGCGATCGAGCGGCCGCCGATGCGCTCGTCGAGGAACAAAGCGGCGAGCAGCAGCGCGATCAGCGGCGCAATGAAGGTCAGGGCAATCGCCTGGGCGAGCGGCACCCGGCCGATGCCCCAGAAGAACAGGAAGGCCATGACGGTGACGATCATGCCGCGGGCGACGTGGATGATCAGCGTGCTGCGGGTTGGCCATGTTTTCCGGCGCGGCAGATAGAGCGCGGCGCCGATCCCGAGATTGGCCGCCGAGCGCCATACGCTGACCGCGAAGATGCCGATGACCAGCACCAGATGCTTCATCATCGCGTCCATCACCGACAGCACCGCCACCGCCGCGAGCGCGACGAGGAAGGCGGCAACGGGACGTTGTTCGACGCGGTTCACGCGCCGAGGATGGCGGGCTTACTCGGCCGCGTCGAGGGTGGCTTCGCGCGCTTCGGCCGCGTCGAGCTCGGCCGCCTTGGCCTCGACCAGCCGGACGATATGGTCGACCATGTCCTGGTCCTTCACATGGTGGTCGGTGACGCCCGACAGATAGACCATGTGCGTGCCGTTGCCCCCGCCGGTAATGCCGATGTCGGTCTCGCGCGCTTCGCCCGGGCCGTTGACCACGCAGCCGAGGACGGAGAGGCTCATCGGCGTCTTGATATGCTGGAGCCGCGCTTCCAGCGCTTCGACGGTGCGAATCACGTCGAAGCCCTGGCGGGCGCAGCTTGGGCAGGAGACGACGCGAACACCGCGGCTGCGGATGCCCAGCGACTTCAAAATCTCGTAGCCGACCCGGACCTCTTCCTCCGGCTCGGCCGAGAGTGACACGCGGATGGTGTCGCCGATCCCCGCCCACAGAAGGTTGCCCATGCCGATCGCCGATTTCACGGTTCCGCCGATGAGGCCACCGGCCTCGGTAATGCCGAGGTGCAGCGGACAGTCGACCTCGCTCGCCAGCTGCATGTAGGCGGCGACGGCGAGGAACACGTCGCTGGCCTTCACCGCGACCTTGTAATCGCGGAAGCCGTGGTCTTCGAGAATGCGGATATGGTCGAGCGCGCTTTCAACCAGCGCCTCGGGACAGGGCTCGCCATATTTTTCGAGCAGGTCTTTCTCGAGGCTTCCGGCATTGACCCCGATTCGGATTGCGCAACCGTTCGCGCGGGCCGCCGCGATGACTTCGCGGACCCGCTCTTCCGAGCCGATGTTGCCAGGGTTGATGCGCAGGCAGGCAGCGCCGGCATCGGCGGCTTCGAGCGCGCGCTTGTAGTGAAAGTGGATGTCGGCGACGATCGGCACGTTGGCGGCGCGGACGATCTCCTTCAGCGCCGCCGTGGCGTCGGCGGTCGGGCAGGACACACGGATAATGTCGGCGCCGGCTTCCTCGCAGCGCCGAATCTGGGCGATCGTGGCGGCCGCATCCTCGGTCGGCGTATTGGTCATGGTCTGGACGCTGATCGGCGCGTCCCCGCCCACGGGCACGGAGCCGACCATGATCTGCCGCGACTTGCGCCGCTCGATATCGCGCCAGGGACGAATGGACATGGCCGCGCATATAGGCGCTGAGGCCGCCCGCGGAAAGCTCGCGTCATGCTATCCGCTTGTGTTAGCATCGTTTAGCAACGTGCCGGGGGCGGCAGATGATCAGCGCGCTAAAATACCTGCATGGCTGAGCCCCGCCCTGGCGCCGCGCCGCCGCGCGTGCCCTTCGTCATCAGCGTCGGCGTGACGGGCCACCGCGCCGAGGTTCTCGGCGAAAGCAATCTGACGGTCCTGGGTCAGCGGATTCGCGATGCCCTTCGGCTCATCGCGGAGGCAAGTCAGGCGCTATTCGAGCGCGAACGGGCGTGCTTCGCGGCAGACCGGCCACTATTCCGCTTCGTGTCGCCGATCGCCGACGGCGCCGATCAGGTCGCTGCCGAAGCCGCGCTCGAGCTCGGCTGGGAGCTGCAGGTGATCACGCCCTTCGCCCGCGAGGCCTATCGCTCAAGCCTTGCCAATCACGGCGCGCGCGAGCGGTTCGATAGCTTGCTCGAACGCGCCGCCTGTGTGCTCGAACTGCCGGGCGAAAAGGATCGCCAGCTCGACGCCTATGTCATGACCGGCCGGGCGACGGTGGCCCATTGCGACATCCTGATGGCCATCTGGGACGGCCTCCCCCCGCGCGGGCGTGGCGGCACCGCCGAAGTGGTCCAACTTGGCCTGACTCGCGGCACCGCGGTGCTCCACATCCCGCCCGACGCCAAGGCGCGCGCCCGGTTATTGTGGAGCGCGTTCGATCCGGCGGTGCTGACCGTTGCCGATGATCCCGGCGTCGAGCGCGACCTCAATCGCGAAGGGGTCGACGCCCTGCTCGCCGGGCTTTTGCTGCCGCCGCCGAACGCAGAGGAGAAAGCATTCCTTGCGCGGTTCTGCGATGAACGCTCGCGAGCGCTGCGGACGCGGATCGAATATCCGCTGCTTCTGACGGCTGCCGGGGTGCGGCGCATCAAGCCCGGCGACATCGACAACAAGAGGTGCATCGCGGCGATCCGCGACGAATGGCAGCGCTATCGGGAGGGCTGCGGCGAGGCCCACAATGTCGCGGCTCCGATCGAACTGCTCCAACAAGCCTACAGTTGGGCCGATCAGCTCGCGACCCACTTCGCCCAAACCTATCGCAGCGGACATATCTTCAACTTCCTGCTGGGCGGGGTCGCCGTCTGCCTCGGCCTCAGCGCCTTCATGGCGCCTCATTACAAATTCGATTTCGCCGCCGCCGAATTGCTGATCAGCATCGCGATCATCGCCAACGCCTATGTCGGCACTCAGCAGGAGTGGCACCGGCGCTGGCTCGATTACCGGCAGCTCGCCGAACGGCTTCGTCCGATGCGCAGCCTCAAGCTGCTTGGGGTCGCGGCGCCCGACCCGCCGGGGACCGCGACCAATCCGATCCCACGCCGGTGGATCGACTGGTATGCGGGAGGAATTTGGCGGGGGATGGGCTGTCCTTCGGGGGCGATCGATCCGCCGCGGGCAGCGGCCCTGGCCGCGGCCATCGCCGAGCATGAGATTGCGCCACAGGTCGCCTATCACCGCCGCAACGCACTTCAGGTGGAGCGGCTCGACCATCGCCTGGGGCAGGTTGGCTTCCTCCTCTTCGCCGCGACACTCCTGGTTTCAGCCGCGACCCTGGTCGGGCTCGGCCTCGGGCTCAATTTCGTCAACACCTACGGCAATTGGTTCTCGTTGGTGTCGTCGGGCTTTCCGGCGCTCGGCACCGCAGTCTTCGGCATTCGCTTTCAGGCCGACTTCGGCGGCGATGCACTGCGCTCGCTGGCGACCGGCGACACGCTCGAGCAGATCGAAACGCAGCTCCGCGACAACGTCACTTTGGCCCGCGCCGGGGACCTCGCCGAGCAAGCGGCGCGGATCATGCTCGCCGACCTCGACGAGTGGCGGCTGGTCAACCAGCAGCGCGACCTGTCGGTCGGCTGACTAGCGCTTCACGAACTGGACGATAGCCTCGACCAGGCCGGGATCCACGGGCAGGCTGGGGTCGGCATAAGTGGCGAGGTTCGCCGCCCGGTCGTCGGCGGCGACATCCTTCAGCACATGGTTCATGTTATCGAGGACGACCATCTGCGAGTTCGGCTGGCCGGCGTGGAGCGCGTCGGCATCCTCGCGCGACACCTGAATATCCTTGCCACCCTGCAGGACGAGCATTGGCAGCGTCACGTTCGCCGCAAGCCTGGCCGGATCCTGCGCCAGCATGTCCATCAAATAGGGCTGGACCTGGGTAGCGAACAGCGGTTGCAGCGGCGCGGCGATGGTTGAAGCATCGACCGGCTTGCCGGCCTCCAGCGTTTCCAGCGCTGCCGTCGCCTGCGCGATATAGGGCGCATTGGCCGGATTGGCATTGAGCTGCTGGCGAAGGATCGCGCCGAGCTTCCGGCCAGGGCCGGCAAGGAGGACGATCCCACACAGGCCTTCCGGCTTCTGGGCCGCCGCCAGCGCAATCAGTCCACCTTCGCTATGCCCGAGCAGCCAGACGCATTTGGCGCCGGTCTGCTTGCGCAGCGCTGTAGCCCATTGATGCGCGTCGTCGGCATAGTCGGCGATGGTCACCTTGTTCGGGTCGGGAATCGCGGCCTTGCTTCCGAACAGCCCGCGCTTGTCCGCGCGCAGGGTCGACACGCCTTTGGCGGCCAGCGCATCGGCAAGCAGTCGGTACGGCGCGGCCGTCACGCCCATCGGATTGTTGCCGTCGCGGTCGGTCGGGCCCGATCCGGGAATGATCAGCACCACCGGCGCACCCTTGCCGGCGTCGGTGAACGTGCCCTCAATCGGGCCGCTTGGGCCGGGAACTGTCATCGGGATCGCGGCTGCAACCGCCGCGGCGAGCATCATCGTAAGCATCAGTCCTTGTCTCCCCAGCGCCAGTGCCAGCCGCCACGCGTCGTCTTTGCTGCGATCAAGCTGCAGACGATCGCCACCGGGATAGCGACCGCGACGATGACCAGCGGCCGGTTGGGAAACCAGAACACCACGGTCCAGATGATCGCGAGTGTAACCAGCAGCAGCGCCCAGCCCTGCCATTTGAGCGGGAGGCCGGCGCCGTATCCGTAGCGCTTGGGCCGAAACCAATCATCGTCCTCAGTCATCCTTGACCTCCTTGGGTGGCCGGCCGCGCTTGCGGGCAGTCGGCGACTTCAGCTTCACGCCGCGCGCGGACAGCGCCTCGCGAAGCAGGCATTCGACCTGGGCATTGACGCTGCGCAGTTCAGCCGAGGCGGAGCGCTCGACCGCCGACCACAAGGCGGGGTCGACGCGCAACGGATAAGCCTTGCGCTCGCCGCCGGCCACGATGCCGCTACTGGTACAGGGTGCCGGTGTTGACGACGGGCTGCGTATCGCGCTCGCCGCACAGCACGACCATCAGGTTGGAGACCATCGCCGCGCGGCGCTCGTCGTCGAGCTCGACGACATTCTTCTCGCTGAGCATCGCCAGCGCCATTTCGACCATGCCGACCGCGCCTTCGACCAGGGTCTTGCGGGCGGCGACCACGGCTTGAGCCTGCTGGCGGCGAAGCATCGCGCCGGCGATCTCCTGGGCATAAGCAAGATGCGTGAAGCCGCATTCGTCGACGGTGATGCCGGCAACCGCAAGGCGCGCCTGAAGTTCGGTTCGAAGCTCGCCGCCGACCTGGTCGTGGTTGCCGCGCAGGGTGACTTCGAGATGCTCGAAATCGTCATAGGGATAGCGCGAACCGATCGTCCGGATCGCGGCTTCGACCTGGACGCGGACGAACTGCTTGTAATCGTCGATGTCAAACAAAGCCTGGGCGGTGTCGATCACGCGCCACACGATCTGCGCCGCCATCTCGATCGGGTTGCCGCGCAGGTCGTTGACCTTGATCTTCTCTGAAATGAAGTTGTTGGCGCGGACCGACACCTTCTTCTTCATCAGCCACGGCCAGGTCCAGCGCAGGCCAGTCGAGCGGTCGGTCCCCTTGTACGAGCCGAACAAGGTCAGCGCCGCGGCCTGGTTGGGCTGAAGCATGTAGAACCCTGGAAGGATCAATAGCAGCAGGATCGGACCAACGATCACACAAATGATCGGCAGCCAGCCGGCCTTGTCGTTGGCGAGGTTGAACACCCCGAACGCCTGCAGCGCGATAACCAGAAGCAGCGCGATCAGCATCGGATAGCCGCTCATTGTTTCAGCTCGCCGTTCGCTGGTAGCGGTGAGCGCGATGATTTTGTCGTTTGCCAATTCTGCCTCCCTTTAATTGATATCATAATAATATGCCAGGAAGCGCCGAGTCAACTGGATTCGGCAACGGGGCGCGGCTAAGGCCGCCAGCGATGACGGGGCGCTGGCGATTGGTGATTCACGGCGGCGCGGGCTCGGAGCGAATTGCCCACGACGATCCCGGCCATGAGGCGAGCGCGCGGGCGGGGCTTGAAGCGGCACTGGAAGCGGGCGCGGCCATCCTCACCAGGGGCGGAAGCGCGGTCGATGCCGTTGAAGCCGCGGCCCGCCTGCTTGAGGAAAACGCCTGTTTCAATGCCGGGCGCGGAAGCGTGCTGACCGAGCAGGGACAAGTTGAGCTCGACGCCGCGATCATGGAAGGCGCCAACCGTAATGCGGGCGCAGTCGCTGGAACCACGACAACGCGAGCGCCCATCAGCTTGGCGCGGCATTTGATGGATCATGGCCCGCATGTTTTCCTGTCCGGACACGCCGCGGACAAATTTGCCGAAGCAGCCGGGCTCGAACAGGTCCCGAACGACTTCTTCATCCTTCCCGAGCGGCAACGCCAGCTCGCCGAGGCGCTGGCGGCAGGCAAGGCGGCAGACCCGATCAAGTACGGAACCATCGGTGCCGTGGCCGTCGATCTTCGCGGCCACGTCGCGGCGGCGACCTCCACCGGCGGCATCACCGCCAAGCGCTGGGGCCGGGTCGGCGATTCGCCGCTGATTGGTGCCGGCACTTACGCCGACGACCGTTCCGCCGCGGTTTCGGCCACGGGCTCCGGCGAGTATTTCATCCGCGCCGTCGCCGCCCACCAACTGGCCGAGCGCGTGCGCCTATCTGGGGGAGCCGCTTCAGGCGGCGCTGGATGCGGTGCTCGCCGACATTGCCGCGCTCGGCGGCAAGGGCGGGCTGATCGCCGTGGGTCCCGACGGCGATGCCGCCTTGGGCTTCACCACGCCCGCCATGTACCGCGGCACGGCCGATGCGACCGGGCGAACGGTCGCGATCTATGGCGACGAATAGCGGTCTTAGCTGCAGGCGGCGACCAGCGCTGCTCCGGCCATATAGATGATGATCAGCGAGCCCGGGGTCCACAGCGTCGCCCGCAAGTCGTGGGTCTGGGCCGTCAGATAGGCGACGAAGTGCAGGAGGCGCGTGACGACATAGCCGTAGAGCAGCAACTGCGCGACGAGCAGGGACGGGCCGGTCGCGACGTACAGCAGGCCGGCGACGAGGAAGTAAGGCAGGTTTTCGAGATCGTTGAGCTGGATCCGCCGAATTCGGTCGACCCGGTCATTGGGCTTTAATTGGTCTTCGCTGGGATCAGGATTGAGCCGCGTCTTGCGCAAATCCTCCGGGCTTCGAAAGCCGCCTTTCTCGCCCATCATCCGGACCACGGTCAGCCAGGACATGGCGACGCCCTTGAGGATCATGATCGCCGCCGCCGCGACGTAGGCGGCGAAGACTGGATTGGCCAAAGTATATGCGTGCATTACGCCCCCCAGCGTCGATCTCTGGCTCAGGCTAATCGCGCGAGTTTTTGATTCAAGCCTCGTTGCGATAAGGCAGGTCCCGCCGCAACCACTCGACTTCGTTGGCCACCCCTTCGCGTTCAGCTTCGACGAACTCCGCCACCGCGTTGCGAAAGCTCGGGTTGGGAATGAAGTGCGCGGAACGCGTGATCACCGGTTCATAGCCCCGCGCGAGCTTGTGCTCACCCTGCGCGCCGGCCTGGACCTGGCTCAGGCCGTGATCGATCGCCCATTCCACCGCCTGGTAATAACAAAGCTCGAAATGGAGACAGGGGACTTCGTCGACCGTGCCCCAATAGCGGCCGTAAAGGGCGTCGGGTCCGACGACGTTGAGCGCTCCGGCGATCGGTCGCCCATCGCGGTCGGCGAGGAATAGCAGCAGCTTGTCGCCGAGCCGGTCGGCGGCAAGGTCGAAAAACTCGCGGGTCAGATAAGGATGGCCCCACTTTCGCGAGCCGGTGTCCTGGTAAAAGGCCCACATCGCGTCCCAATCGGCCGCGCTGATCTCCGACCCGCGCAGCTGGCGGAACTCCAGGCCTTCGCGCGCCGCGGCGCGTTCCTTGCGGATCGCCTTGCGCTTGCGGCTCGACAATGCGGCAAGGAAATCGTCGAAGCTTGCGATAGCCGCGATTGAACCAATGATATTGGATGCCGTGACGGATCAGCCAGCCGCGGCGCTCCGCCTCGGCCGCGCCGGCCTCGTCGATGAAGGTGATGTGCGCCGACGACATGTCGTTCTGGACGGTCACCGCCTCCATCGCGGCGAGCAGCTGATGCGGGTCGCGACCCGAGCAGCCGCGGCCCCGGCACCGGGGGTGAACGGCACCGAAACCTGCAGCTTGGGATAATATTGCGCCGCCGGCGCGCTCCCAGGCGTCAGCCCAGCCATGGTCGAACACATATTCGCCCTGGCTGTGGGTCTTCAGATAGGCCGGCGCGCAGGCGATCAGATGCGAAGCCTCGTCCTCGATCAGGATCGGCGCCGGCGTCCAGCCCGTGCCGGGACCGACGCTGCCCGAATCCTCGAGTGCCGAAAGAAATGCGTGGCTGACGAAGGGCTCGCCGCCGGTCAGCCGGTCCCAGGCGTGCGGGTTGAGCCCCGAAACGCCCCCGGCGATTTTCGCGACAATGTCGGATTCGCGGTCGGCCATGCCCGCTTATGGGTAAGCCGCGCTTCCTGAACTAGGCCTTCACCGCGACGATGGCGTCGACCTCGACGGCGACGCCGAGCGGCAGGACCGCGACTCCGACCGCGCTGCGCGCGTGGCGGCCGGCCTCCCCGAACACTTCCTGCATCAGCTCGGACGCGCCGTTGGCGACCTTGGGCTGGTCGGTGAAAGCGGGCGCGCTGTTGACGAACACGCCGAGCTTGACGATCCGCTCAACCCGATCGAGCGAGCCGAGCGCGGCCTTGATCTGCGCCAGCAGCATGATGCCGCAGCGTCGCGCCGCGGCAGTCCCGCCTCCAGCTCCATGTCCTCGCCGAGGCGGCCTTTGATCAGGCTACCGTCTTCGGCAAAGCTGATCTGTCCCGAAATGTGCAGCAGTCCGCCGGCTTCGACGGCGGGGACGTAGGACGCCACCGGGGCCGCGGCTTGAGGAAGGGTGATGCCGAGTTCGGCGATATGTTGGTCGATGCTCATGGCCCGCCCCAAGCACCCGCGGCCTGGCGAATCAAGCCTCGCGGTTGATAGTGAAGCCGGCGAAGCTCTGGCTGACCGGCATCAGCTCGATCGCATTGATGTTGAGGTGCGGCGGCAGGTTGGCGAGCCACCAGAACAGGTCCGCCAAGTCCTGCGACGTCATCGGATCCATGCCCGCGTAGAGGTTATCGGACGCAGCCTTGTCACCGCCGGTGCGGACAACGGTGAACTCGGTCTCGGCCATGCCCGGCTCGATCGACGTCACGCGAACGCCCGTGCCGGCGAGGTCGCAGCGCAGGTCGAGCGAGAATTGGCGGACGAACGCCTTGGTCCCGGCGTAGACCGCGCCGCCCTTGTAGGGATAGGTCGCGGCGACCGACGACAGGTTGATGATCTGCCCCTTGCGCTCGACCAGCCTGGGCAGGAGCGCGCGGGTCAGCGCGACCAGGCCGGTGACGTTGGTGTCGATCACCGTTTCGATCTTGTCCCAGTCGGTCTCCGGAAGCGGATCGGTCGGCGGCGCCAGGCCGGCATTGTTGAGCAGCAGGTCGATGTCGCCCCACGGCGCTTCGAGGCGCGCGAGGCTTTCGACCGCGTTCCGGTCGAGCATGTCGATTTCGAGCGGCAGGAAATTCTCGCCAAGCTCGTCGGCCAGCCGCCTCAGCCGGTCGCCGCGCCGGCCGGTGCCGATCGCGCGCCAACCGCCGGCGACGAACCTGCGCGCCGCCGCTTCGCCGAAGCCCGCGGTCGCGCCGGTGATGAGGATCGTCTTCATGCCCCGCCTTCCATTGATAGCCGCGCCTCTACGAGGTCGCCGGGCGCGACGCCAATAGCCTCGGCGACGGCGACCAAGTCGGGCTCATGCGCTTCAAGGAAGCGGATCAGCGCGGCCAGAAGCTCCGGATCGGCGGCTTTTTCCCGTAGCTCGTCCGTCCCGATTCCGGTCAGGTCGAGGAACCGCTGCGCCCGGCGAGCGTCACCGAGCGTTGCCGCAAGGGCGGCGAGGGCAAGAGCTACCGGGTCGTTTGGTGTCCTGGGAAGCACGGCCTACAAGCCCGGCAAGAGGGAGGGACGAATGGCGAAGATCCTGATCGTCGAGGACAATGCCCTCAACATCAAGCTGTTCTGCGACCTGCTGGCGGCGCACGGCCATGAGCCCGAGGCGGTGACCGACAGCCGCAATGCGCTGGACGCGGCGCGCAGCTTCGCAGCCCGACCTGGTCATCACCGACATCCAGCTACCGCACGTCAGCGGGCTCGAGCTTATCCACCTGATCCGCGAGGACTCGAAGCTCTCGAAAACGCCGATCATGGCGGTGACGGCCTATTCGGCGCGCGGGGACGAAGAGCGCATCCGCGAGGCCGGCGCCCAGGCTTATGTATCGAAGCCGATATCGGTGGTGCGGTTCGCGCAGGCGGTCGACGAATTGCTCGAGCAGAGCGCGGCGGCGGTGGCGGAACCGGTCGTCGCCGAAAGCGCGGCGAATGAATCGGAGGACGGCCCCGGCCCGGCGGAAGCGGGCGGGGAGGAAGAAGCTTGAGGAAAGAGATGGATCCCGGATCCAGTCCGGGATGACTCCGAAGCGGCTAGGCCGCTTGGGTTACTTGATCTTGGCTTCCTTGAACTCGACATGCTTGCGCACGCGCGGATCGTACTTCTTCATGACCATTTTCTCGGTCTGCGTCCGCGGATTCTTCTTGGTCACATAGAAGAAGCCGGTGTCGGCGGTGCTGACGAGCTTGATCTTGACGGTTGCCGGCTTGGCCATCGGAACGGTCCCAATGCTTGAAAAAGAAAAAGCGGCTGCCGCCGCCCGTATCGCCGCGCTCCTAGTCGCAACGGGCCGATTTTGTCAACCGACACGAGCCTCGTAACCAAGCGTTAACGCAATTGGCGCAGCTTCCGTTTAACAGGAGGCGTTAATGGCGATCGATCCATTGGCCAAGGTGCGAAGCGAAGTCGGCCTGCGCGTGGCCGAAATCCGCCAGATCGCGCCGCGCCTTTCCGCGACCGACCTCTACGCCCGGATCGACGCCATCCGACAGCTTGCCGCGGCGCACGGTCTCGATGCGCTCGAAGGGCTGGCCCGGCGCTCGGCGCAGGTGGCGCTTCTCCCCGGCTCGCGCATCGCGACCCAGACCTGCCTCGATCGGGTTGCCGACGCGCTCGACAGCCACTCGGCGCGCGACCGCACCGCGATCCTCGCCTCGCTCGCCGTGCGCCTGCACTAGGCACCTCGCTCCGGTTCGCGCATTGAAGGGGCAATGCGCGCCTTTTCGCAGCTGCTCGACGATCTCGTCTACACGCGCTCGCGCAATTCGAAGCTGAGGCTGATCGGCGATTATCTCAAGGAAACGCCCGACCCGGACCGCGGCTACGGTCTCGCCGCGCTGACCGGGACGCTCGACATCCCGCACGTCAAGCCGGCGGCGATCCGCGGCCTGGTCGAAGAGCGGATCGATCCCGTCCTGTTCTACATGAGCCGCGATTACGTCGGCGATTCGGCCGAGACCATTTCGCTGCTGTGGCCCGGCCGCGCCGGCGAGCCCGAACTGGACGACGCCACCATCTCGATCAGCAGCGCCATCGAACGGCTGCGCTCCGCGTCCAAGCTCGACGCCCCGCGAGCGCTCGCCGACATGCTCGATCATCTCGATGCTTCCGGCCGATTCGCGCTTCTGAAGCTCGCCACCGGTGGCCTTCGGGTCGGGATCAACGCACGCCTGGCCAAGCAGGCCCTGGCGACCGCATTCGGCCTGGAAGTCGAAGCGGTCGAGGAGGTGTGGCATGGCCTGCGCCCGCCGTTCGGCGAGCTGTTCGACTGGGCCGAAGGCCGTGCCGAGCAGCCGGCGGTGCGCGACGTGCCGGTCTTCCGGCCCTTCATGCTCGCCCATCCGCTTGACGAGACCAAAGTCTCGCTCGCCGATTATGCGGCCGAGTGGAAGTGGGACGGCATCCGGGTCCAGATCGTCCACGCCGGCGACGAGACTCGCCTCTACAGCCGGACCGGCGACGACATCAGCGGCAGCTTCCCCGACGTCGCCGCGGCCTTCCAGACGCACGGTGTCTTGGACGGCGAGCTGCTTGTGCGCGGCGAAGCGCAGGGTTCGGGCCTGGAAGTCGAATCGGCGGCCAGCTTCAACGCGCTTCAGCAGCGGCTCGGGCGCAAGAACGTCAGCGCCAGGATGCTCGGCGCTTATCCCGCCTTCGTTCGGCTTTACGACATCCTGTTCGATGGCGACGAGGATTTGCGCGAGCTGCCCTGGACCGACCGCCGCGTCCGGCTCGAACGGTTCGCAGCGCCGCTCGATTCCCAGCGCTTCGACGTTTCCCAGCTGATCGCCGCGAACAGTTTCGAAGCGCTCGAGGAACTCCGCACCAGCGCGCGCGACGTCGCGATCGAGGGGATCATGCTGAAGCGCCGAGACAGTAGCTATGTCGCGGGACGCCGCACGGGCTTGTGGTACAAGTGGAAGCGAGATCCGCTGACCGCCGATTGCGTGCTGATGTACGCCCAGCGCGGGTCGGGCAAACGCTCAAGCTATTACAGCGACTATACGTTCGGTTGCTGGACCGAGGAGGGGGAATTGCTGCCGGTCGGGAAGGCCTATTTCGGCTTCACCGACGAGGAACTGAAATGGCTCGACCGCTGGGTGCGGGGCCATACGGTCCAGCGCTTCGGGCCGGTGCGTGAGGTGGAGAAGGGACTGGTGCTCGAAGTCGCCTTCGATTCGATTCACACCAGCAGCCGCCACAAGTCCGGGCTGGCGATGCGCTTTCCGCGCGTCAGCCGGATTCGTACCGACAAGCCGGCGGCCGAGGCGGATCGGATCGCCACGCTTCGGGCGATGGCGACCTGACAAAGGAAAAGGGCCGGCAGATCGCTCCGCCGGCCCTTCCGCCCCCTCTAGATCCGTAACCTAGTCGCTTTTCGACTGAAGGTTCACCGCCGCATATTTGCCGCGGCGGTCGACCTCGAGCTCGAACTCGAGCCGGTCGCCTTCGTTGAGCGTCGGGATACCCGCGCGCTCGACGGCGGAAATGTGGACGAACGCATCGGGCTGGCCGTCATCGCGCTGGATGAAGCCGAAACCCTTCATGGCGTTGAAGAACTTGACGGTGCCGCTGGCCTTCTCGCCAGTCAGCTGGCGCTGCGGGCCGCCGGCGCCGCCGCCGGGACCTGCCCGATCGCCACCGCCGCTCCGTTCGACCGCCATCGGCTCGCCTTCGATTCGAAGGTTGGTCGCCGAAACCCGGCCGCCACGATCGACGAGCGTGAATTCGAGCGGCTGGCCGTCGGCGAGGTCGGTGAGACCCGCCTGCTCGACCGCCGAGATGTGAACGAACACATCCTCGCCGCCGTCGTCACGGACGATGAAGCCGAAGCCCTTTTGCGGGTTGAAGAATTTGACGATGCCCTTGCCCTCGCCAACGACCTGCGGGGGCATTCCGCCGCCGCTACCGCCGCCGCCGCCGCGGAAACCGCCGCCGCCACCGCCGCCGCTGCGAAAGCCACCGCCTCCGCCGCCGCCGTAGCCGCCGCCACCGCCACCGCCGCGGTCGCCGTAGCCACCACCGCCGCCGCCGAATCCGCCACGGCCACCGCCGTAGCCGCCGCGCTCCTGAAATCCGATGTCACCTGGCGTATCTTCGCCGCCGAAACTGTCGCGCTTGTCACGGCCGCGCCCACCGCGGTCCCCCTTGCGCCCTCTGTCGAAACCCATGCTTGTCCAAACTTCCGTTGTGCCCCAACTACATAAAAACCAACGCGCTGGGCTCAAGGCGCAACCGGTCGCAGCGCGAGGTATCACTCGCGCACCGTTCACGCCCTTACACAAAAAATGTGGCCTGCTCTAGTGATTGAATCAGCCATGCCATCAAGCGGGGCTGGCCTGCCGCCCGCGACCCGGACTAAAGCGGTGCCAGGACTTGCGACAGGAGCTTGAATGGCCATCCATTTTCACGAGGAAGACCTGCCGGCCGACGTGACTTTCGACGGCCCGATTGCGGTCGACACGGAGGCGATGGGACTGGTTGCCGGCCGCGACCGGCTGTGCCTCGTGCAATTGTCGGATGGCTCGGGCGACGAGCATCTCGTCCGCTTCGCGCGCGGCAGCGATTATTCGGCGCCGCGGCTCAAGGCCCTGCTGGCGGATCCCGACCGGCTGAAAATCTACCATTTCGCGCGCTTCGATGTCGGCATCATGCAGGCCTATCTCGGGATCATGGCCGCGCCGCTCTATTGCACGCGCACCGCCTCGCGCCTGGTCCGCACCTACACCGACCGCCATGGCCTTAAGGATCTGGTCAAGGAATTGCTCAACATCGACGTGTCGAAGCAGCAGCAGACCAGCGACTGGGGCGCGGACGAGTTGAGCGACGCCCAGCGCGATTATGCGGCCAGCGACGTGCGCTACCTGCACCAGCTCAAGGAGAAGCTCGACGAGCGGCTTCGGCGCGAGGACCGGATGGCGCTGGCGCAGGCGTGCTTCGACTTCCTGCCCGCCCGCGCGATGCTCGATATCGCCGGCTGGCCCGAACAGGACATCTTCGCCCACGATGGCTGAGCGGGTGGTGAAGCAGCGTTGGGCCGAACCTGGCAGCGCCCACGACCGGCTGGTGCGCTGGTCGAAGGTGGCGCTTCCGGCGGCGGTCGGCGTGCTTGTCGCCGTGCTGGCGCTGGCGCCGCTCAGCCAAAAGGGTGATGTCAGCTTCATTCTCGACAAGAAGAAGGTCGATAATGCGCCCGAACGCATGCGCGTCGAAGCCGCGCGCTACATCGGCACCGACGACAAGGGCCAGCGCTTCACCATCTCCGCCAACCACGCGGTCCAGCGCAGCTCGGATGTGCCAATCGTCGACATCAAGGGCATGTTCGCGCAACTGGCCCTCGCCCAGGGGCCGCTGTCCATCGCCGCGAACCAGGGCCGCTATGACCTCGATTCGCAGAAGGTCGCGATTTCCGGACCGGTGCGGGTCGTCGGGCCCGACGGCTACAGGCTCGAGACGCGCGACGTCACCGTCGACATGAAGCAGCGCAAGCTCGTCAGCGCCGGGCCAGTGTCGGGCCAGATGCGCCTCGGCCAGTTCCAGGCGGGGCAGCTGCAGGCCGACCTTGGCGCCCGAACGGTGGTGCTCAGTGACGGCGCTCGCTTGAAAATCGTGCAAGGGGCGGTCAGATGATGCCAATGCGCTTCGTTGGCATCCTCCTTGCAAGCCTGCTCGCCGCCGCCGGCGTATCGGCGGCGCTTGCGCAACAGCCGGTGTCGGCGCTCAAGGGCCATGACGGCAGCGCGCCGGTCGACGTCAGCGCCAGCCGGCTCGAAGTTCAGGACCGCGCCGACCGCGCCATCTTTGCCGGCAACGTCCATGTGAAGCAGGGCGAGCTCAACCTCGATACCGAGCGGCTGACCGTGTCCTACAGCGGCACCGGCGGAATCCAGATTCGCCGCCTCGACGCGGCCGGTGGAGTCACCGTGCGCAGCCCGTCGGAAACCGCCAAGGGCGATTTCGGCATCTACGACCTCGACCGCCGCCTCATCACCCTGATCGGCAATGTCCGGCTGGACCGCGAAGCCAACAGCATCAGCGGCGCGCGGCTGGTGATCGACCTCGATTCGGGGCGCGCGGTGATCGACGGCGGCCCTCCGGGAGTGAATCAGAATGGTGGCCGCGTGTCCGGCCACTTCACGGTCCCGCAGAAGCGCTAAGGCCAGATCAGTGAACGAAGCCGCGACCTTCGCCCGCCCCGCAAGCGAGGCGGCGCAATCGGTCAACGGGCTTCAGGTCCGCTCGATCGCCAAGGCCTACGACCGCCGCGCCGTGCTTCACGACGTGTCGCTCGACGTGCGCCGCGGCGAAGTGGTCGGCCTGCTCGGTCCCAACGGCGCCGGCAAGACCACCTGCTTCTATTCGGTCATGGGGCTGGTGAAGCCCGACGCCGGCCGCATCTTCCTCGACCAGCGCGACATCACGCGCCCTGCCGATGTACCGCCGGGCGATCCTCGGCCTTGGCTATTTGCCGCAGGAAACCTCGATCTTCCGCGGCATGAGCGTCGAGCAAAACATCATCGCCGTGCTCGAGGTCGCCGAGCCCGACCGCGACACCCGGCTGGCGCGGCTCGAACAATTGCTCGGCGAGTTCGGCCTGACCGCCCTGCGCGACTCGCCGGCGATGGCGCTGTCGGGCGGCGAGCGCCGCCGCTGCGAGATCGCCCGGGCGCTGGCCGCCAACCCGTCGATCATGCTGCTCGACGAGCCGTTCGCCGGCATCGACCCGATTTCGATCTCCGACATTCGCGAGCTGGTGCGCGAATTGAAGAGCCGCGACATCGGCGTCCTCATCACCGACCATAATGTCCGCGAGACGCTCGACATCGTCGACCGCGCCTGCATCATCTACGACGGACAGGTCCTGTTCCAGGGTACTCCCGAAGCGTTGGTCGCCGACCAGGAGGTCCGGCGCCTCTACCTCGGCGAGAGCTTCGCGCTGTAGCGAGTTGCGCTCGATGGGCCTGGGCCCCTCACTTGAGCATCCGCCAGTCGCAGCAGCTGGTGCTGACGCCCCAGCTGGCGCAGGCGATCAAGCTGCTCCAGCTCAGCAACCTCGAGCTCGAAGCCTACATCGCCGAGGAGCTGTCGAAGAACCCGCTGCTGGAAGCGCGGTCCGACGAGGACGGCGAGCGCGCCGGCCGGCGACTTCGCCGACGAGCCGGACAGCGACGAAGCACCCGACGATCCCGGCGCCGACGATCTGATTCACGGGCGCGGCCGACGACGACCGCCCGCTCGACGTGGACTGGAACGCCGAAGCGCTGGAGACCGACAGCTTCGCCGACGTCGTCACGTCAGGCGGCGGCGAGGACAGCATTCGATTTCGACCGCCTGGAATATGCCGCCGGCGTCGCTGTCCGAGCATTTGCTCGACCAGCTGCACGGCGCGTCCGGGCCCGAGGGCGAGCTCGCCCGGATCATCGCCGAAATGCTCGAAGAGACCGGATATCTGACCGTGCCGCTCGACGACATTGCCGAGGCTGACGGGCGCGCCGGTGGCCGCTGGTCGAGCAGGCGCTGGCGCTGGTCCAGGGCCTCGAACCGCCGGGCGTCGGCGCCCGGTCGCTGGCCGAATGCCTGGCGCTCCAGGCCAAGGCCGCCGACCGCTACGATCCGGCGATGGCGCGGCTGATCGACAATCTCGAGCTTCTGTCGAAGGGCCGCACCGCCGACCTCAAGCGGATTTGCGGAGTCGATGACGAGGACCTCGCCGACATGATCCGCGAGCTTCGCGCCTATGACCCGAAGCCCGGTTGCCAATTCTCGTCGTCAGCGGTGCGAAGACGTCACGCCCGACGTGTTCGTGCGCCGCACCCGCGCCGGTCATTCGGTCGAGCTCAACCAGGCGACCCTGCCGCGGCTGCTGGTCAACCGCCGCTACTATCAGGAGCTGAAGTCCGGCCCGCAGGACAAGGCGTCGCGGGCCTGGCTCAGCGAATGCCTGCAGAGCGCCAACTGGCTGGTGAAAGCGCTCGACCAGCGCGCGCGGACGATCGTCAAGGTCGTCTCGCGAAATCGTCAAGCGCCAGCAGGGCTTCTTCGAACGCGGCGTGTCGGCGATGAAGCCGATGACGCTGCGCGAGGTCGCCGAAGCGATCGGAATGCACGAATCGACCGTCAGCCGGGTCACCTCGAACAAATATCTGCTGTGCGACCGCGGGCTGTACGAGCTCAAATATTTCTTCGGCTCGGGCGTCGCCGTCGGCGGACGGCGGCGAGGGCGGCGCCGCGGCGGAAGCGGTCAAGGCCGGCGATCAGGCGAGCTGATCGACGCCGAGGACCGAAATCCTCAGCGACGACGCCATCGCCGGGCTGCTCAAGGAGCAAGGGCTTCGACGTCGCCCGGCGCACCGTCGTCAAATATCGCGAGGCGATGGGCATCGGCTCGTCGATCCAGCGCCGGCGGATGCGGAAGATCGGCGGCTAGGCGACTGACGCCGCGCCCAGATCGGCAGATGGTCGGACGCGCGCCGCGCCGCCGCGCTCATGTGCACGCCCGCCGCTTCGATGCTGAGGTCGCTTGTGGACGATGATCCGGTCGAGCGCGGCGACCGGATGGCGGGCGTGGAAGCTCGGGCCGGTCGGGGCGATGTGGAATTCGGGCTCGAGGTCGTTGAGGCAGCCCGCCGCCGGTCCGCCATTCGTTGGTGTCGCCCATCAGCACCGTCGGCATCTTCTGCGGGCGCCGCTGCGATCGCGTCGAGGATCGCCCGCATCTGCCGCCGCCGCCACAGCCCCGACAGATCGAGGTGCATGCCGACGACGCGCAGCGGCCGGTCGCCGATCAGCAGCTCGGCCATCACCGCGCCGCGCGGCTCCAGCGTCGGCAGGTCGAGCGCGGCGCAGTCGAGCACGCCGATATGCCGCTTCACCAGGATCGCATTGCCGTGCCAGCCGATGTTGCGGCGTGTTGACCTTGAGCAGCCGGTCGGTGTGCCTGCCGCGCCTTGTCGAACATGCGCTTGTGGCGGACGCCGAGGTGCACCGGCTTGTAGAGGCCGTGGCTGTCGATCAGCTCGTGCGGCACCGCCGAGCCGCGCCCGCCGAAGCGCTTGTCCGCCTCCTGCAGCGCGACGATGTCGGCGTCGATTTCCTGCAGCACGTCGAGCACCCGATGCGGATCGCGCCGCCGTCGAGCGCCGATCGCCTTGCGCATATTGTAGCTGGCGACGGTGATGCAGGGGCCGCGGTCACGCAGTCGCCAACCAGCCGCCGCTCGCGATCGGTTCCTAGACGTCGAGATTGGCGACGTTGAGCGCATTGTCCTGGATGAACTCGCGGCGCGGCTCGACGACGTCGCCCATCAGGCGGGTGAAGATCTCGTCGGCGACGTCGGCCTGGGCGACTTCGACCCGCAGCAGCGAGCGGTTCGACGGGTCGAGCGTCGTCTCCCACAATTGCTCGGCGTTCATTTCGCCAAGGCCCTTGTAGCGCTGGATCGCTGAGGCCCTTGCGGCCGGCGGCGAGCACCGCGTCGAGCAGTTCCGACGGGCGCGTGACCGGGACCGGCTTGCCCTTGGTGTCGGCTTCGGCGTCGGCGGTCTCGGCGTCTTCGCCCTCGGCCGGCTTCGGGCTTCGGCTCTTCGGCCGCGGCGCCCTTCTTGAGCGTGCGCAGCGTCGACGGCTTGGCGTAGGCCGCGGCCTGCTCCTTGGCGAGCGTGTGGAGCTTGCGCGCTTCGGCCGAGACCAGGAAGCTCGGCTCGATGACATGGGCGTCGGTCACGCCGCGCCACAGCCGCTTGAGCAGATAGCCGCCTTCGGCCGCGACTTCGCCCGATCCAGCTCGCTTCGAGATCGCCGGCGCCGAGCCATGCGGCGACCTTGGCGATCGCCTTGGCGCGGCCGTCCTTGTCGAGCGTCGGGCTTGAGCGCGCCGTTGATCGCCAGCGCCTCGATCAGCGCCGGATCATATTTGCGCGGCGCATAGCGCATCAGCGTGCGCATGCGGCGCGCATGATCGACCAGGGTCTTGCAGGTCCTTGCCCGCTGCGCTGCCCGTCGGCGCGTGTCGAGAACCAGGCCTTCGAGCCCGGCGTCCACGAGATAATCGTCGAGCGCGGCGTCGTCCTTGAGATAGACTTCGGAGCGGCCGCGGCGACCTTGTAGAGCGGCGGCTGGGCGATGAAGAGGTGCCCGTCCTCGATCAGCTCGGGCATCTGGCGGTAGAAGAAGGTCAGCAGCAGGGTGCGGATGTGGGCGCCGTCGACGTCGGCGTCGGTCATGATCACGATCTTGTGATAGCGCAGCTTCTCGAGGTTGAATTCCTCGCGGCCGATCGCCGGTGCCGAGCGCCTGGATCATGGTCCCGATTTCCTTCGACGCCGAGCATGCGGTCGAAGCGCGCGCGCTCGACGTTGAGGATCTTGCCCTTGAGCGGCAGGATCGCCTGGTTCTGGCGGTTGCGGCCCTGCTTGGCCGAGCCGCCGGCGCTGTCGCCCTCGACCAGGAACAGTTCGGACTTGGCCGGATCGCGCTCCTGGCAGTCGGCGAGCTTGCCGGGCAGCGAGGCGATGCCCATCACCGACTTGCGGCTCGCCTCGCGCGCCTTGCGCGCCGCTTCGCGCGCCGCGGCGGCGTCGATCACCTTCTGGATGATCGAGCGGGCGTCGCCGGGATTCTCCTCCAGCCACTCGGCTCATCTTGTCGCCCATCAGGCTTTCGAGCGGCTGGCGAACTTCGGAGCTGACCAATTTGTCCTTGGTCTGCGAGCTGAACTTGGGGTCGGGCAGCTTGACCGAGACGATCGCGGTCAGGCCTTCGCGCATGTCCTCGCCGGTCAGCGTGACCTTCTCCTGCTTCAGCAGCGCCCGATTTGTCGGCGTAATTGTTGATGCGTCCGGGTCAGCGCCGCGCGGAACGCGGCCATGTGGGTGCCGCCGTCGCGCTGCGGGATGTTGTTGGTGAACGGCAGGACGTTCTCGTAATAGCTGTCGTTCCATTCGAGCGCGACGTCGATGCCGATGCCGTCGCGGACCGCGGAAATGGCGATCGGGTCGGGGAACAGCGGCGGTCTTGGCGCGGTCGAGATATTTGACGAACGCGGCGATGCCGCCCTCGTAATAAAGCTCATGCTCGACCCGCTCCTCGTGGCGCGCGTCGGCGAGGATCAGGCGCACGCCCGAATTGAGGAACGCGAGCTCGCGGAAGCGATGCTCGAGCTGCTCGAAATCGAACTCGATGATCTTGAAGGTGTCGGGGCTCGGCAGGAAGGTGACCCTGCGTGCCCTTCTTGCCTCGGGCGCCGGGCCGACGACCTTCAGCGGCGCCTCGGCATCGCCGTGGCGGAAGCGCATGAAATGCTCTTCGCCGTCGCGCCAGATGGTGAGGTCGAGCCATTCGCTGAAGCGCGTTGACGACGCTGACGCCGACGCCGTGAAGGCCGCCCGAGACCTTGTAGGCATTGTCGTCGCGAGGTGTTCTCGAACTTACCGCCGGCGTGGAGCTGGGTCATGATGACCTCGGCCGCCGACACGCCTTCCTCGTCGTGGATGCCGGTCGGGATGCCGCGGCCATTGTCCTCGACGCGTGACCGAGCCGTCGGGATTGAGCTGGATCAGGATGCGGTCGCAATGGCCGGCGAGCGCCTCGTCGATCGCATTGTCCGAAACCTCGAACACCATGTGGTGGAGGCCCGAGCCGTCGTCGGTGTCGCCGATGTACATGCCGGGGCGCTTGCGCACCGCGTCGAGGCCCTTGAGGACCTTGATGCTGTCGGCGCCATAGTCGTTCTGGTTGGGGTCGGTTGCCATAGTCCAGATATAGGGATTTTCAGCGCGAGAAGTCACGCGCGTGCGCGTGCGTACGCGCGTGAGTCGACGGCTGGTGGAAGTTTGGCAAAGTTGGCAGCGACACGTGCGCGCAGGCGCGCGCGCGAGAGGGAAGAGACCAACTGGAACAAGGACGCAGGCAGCACAGCTCGCATTCACGAGCCTATGCGCTGGCCTGCGCCCTGTAGGACAGTGAAATCAGCCGGCGCGGCGGGCGCCGCCGCCGGGACGACGCGACGCGGCCGTAGAATTTGCGCTTGGGCTGGCCACCCTCGGGACGCTGACTGCCTTCAACTCGCTGGGGAAACCGCGGTTCGGACGACGCCTCGCGATGCGCTTCCGGCCGGTAGGGCGAACGGACCGGGCCGCGGGCGCCTTCGGGGCGCGGCGTCGAGCGATCGTCGCGGCGCTGGCCGTTGCCATCCTGCGCGTTCGAGCGATGGGCGGCATGTCCTTCGGCACGCTGGCCATGGCGTTGCTGTCCGTTGTTGCGATTGCGGCGCTGCTGGCCGTCATGGCGACGGTCCGACTTGGTATGCGCCCGCTCGCTCCGCTCAGGCCGGCCTTGGGCGCCGGCTTCAGGCGCTTGAACGCTTCGGCCTGCGCCATGAAATCGGCGGGCAGCGGCGCCACCGGGATCTTCTGCCGGGTGGTCCGCTCGATGTCGCGCAGATTGCCGCGCTCGTCGTGGCTGCAGAAGGCGATGGCGATGCCGTCGGCGCCGGCGCGCGCGGTGCGGCCGATGCGGTGGACATATTGCTCCGGCACGTCGGGCAGGTCGAAGTTGACGACATGGCTGACGCCCGGGATGTCGATCCCGCGCGCCGCAATGTCGGTCGCGATCAGCACCGGCATGTCGCCCGCTCTTGAAGGCGGCGATGGCGCGCTCGCGCTGGGCCTGGCTCTTGTTGCCGTGGATCGCGCCGGCGGCGATGCCGGCCGCTTCGAGCATGCGGACGATCTTGTCGGCGCCATGCTTGGTGCGGCTGAAGACCAGCGCGCGCTCGATCTGCGTCGCCCTTGCAGGATCATGGCCAGCAGCGCGGTCTTTTCGGCCTGGTTGACCATCGTGACGCTCTGTTCGACGCGGTCGACGGTGGTCGCGGCCGGCGTCACCGACACTTCGGCCGGGTTGGTCAGATACTTGTCGGCCAGTTCCTTGATCGCCCTCGGCATGGTGGCCGAGAAGAACAGGGTCTGGCGCTTGGGCGGGACCAAGGCGACGATCCGCTTCAGCGCGTGGATGAAGCCGAGGTCGAGCATCTGGTCGGCCTCGTCGAGGACGAGGATTTCGAGCTCGCGCAGGCTCAAGGCGCGCTGGTCGATGAGGTCGAGCAGGCGGCCCGGGGTAGCGACGAGCACGTCGAGGCCGCGCGCGACGGTGCGCACGCTCTTGCCGTTGGGAACGCCGCCGAAGATGACGCCGACCGACAAGCTGCATGAAGCTTGCCATAGGCCTGCGGCGCTGGCGGCGATCTGGGCGGCGAGCTCGCGCGTCGGGGCCAAGCACCAGCATGCGGACCTGGCCGGGCTTCGGGTACGTTGCGCGCGGCGGCGAGCCGGTCGAGCGACGGCAGCATGAAGGCCGCGGTCTTGCCGGTGCCGGTCTGGGCGATGCCGAGCAGGTCGCGGCCGGTCAGAACGGTCGGGATGGCCTGGGTCTGGATCGGCGTCGGCCTGCGTATAATCCTTGCGCGGCAAGCGCATCGAGCAGGGGCTTCGAGAGCCCGAGGTTATGAAATGACATTTGAAAAAATTCCAAAAAAATTTGCGCGCGGCCGCGCCAGGATGGCGCAGGCCGCGAGCGGGGTCGAAAAGCGCCCCGCGTGAATTGGAGAGCAAGAAGATCGAGACGCGGGCCGGTTCCCGACCTAAGCGTTGAACCGTTCACGCCGCTTGGAAAGCGCCTCGTGCTGCGGTGCAATATAGAGAGAAAGCGTGAAAAGTCCACCCGCTTGCAAAGGTTCAGTCGCGGGTCGGCTCAGCCGTGCGCTCGAGCAGCTTGAACAGGAGCGGCAACAGGCTGACGACGAACAGCGCGGCGAGCAGGGTGGGCGAGGCGATGTCGGACAGGCCGTTCAGCGTCGCCAGGCGCGTACCCGCTTCGACATAGAGGAAGATCGACGGCACCAGCCCGATCAACGTCAGCGGAACATAGGTGCGCAGGCGCATGGCGGTCAGGCCCATGGCGAGATTGACGAGCCAATAGGGAATGAACGGGTTGAGGCGGAGCGTTAGCAGATAGAGCTCCGCCTTGTCCGGCGACGTCCCGGATCGATCCGCGCGAGCCGCCGGCTGAGCCGGCGCTGGACCCAGTCGCGCATCAGATAGCGCGATTCAAAAAGGCGAGGGTCGAGCCGATCGCCGAAGCGACGGTGACCATCAGCGAGCCCGGGCCACAGGCCGAACAAAGCGCCGCCGGTGAGGCCGATCAGCGGCGCCGCGGGGAAGCATAAAGCCGTCGCGGTGACGCACAGCCAGAAGAAGATGATGGCACTGACGGCGGGCCGGGCGTGGACCAAAGCGAGGAGCTCATCGCGGCTGTGCTTAAGCGTATCCAGCGAAAGCCAGTCGCCGAATGCGAGGCTGAGGACGATGACACCGGCAAGGGCGGCGACGAGCAGGCTTGCGATCAAGTTGCGCCTGCCCCACGTTTACGCTGCGGCCCCCGTGTCCTCACCCCTGGGTTGAGCAAGGAATGTGCCAGCGTCCGTGAAAGTTGCGCTAAGCCGCCAAGGCGGTCCGGCGCGAGGAGTTGCGGGCGACGGCGGAAAGTCCCAAGCTTCGGCGATTGCGCGCTAGGCCGCGTGATTCGCCCCGGCTCGACGTGGAAGCGCGAGGCGTCGCCGATGCCGTCGAACAGGCTGGCTTCGGTCGCCGTCATCCATACCTGGCCGCGGCCCTCGAGGCGGGTGAAGAGGGCGGCGCGGCGCCTGGGATCGAGATGGGCGGCGACCTCGTCGAGCAGCAGCAGCGGCGGCTCGCCGCGGCGCTCCGCGACCAGCTCGGCATGGGCCATGACGAGGCCGAGGAGCAGCGCCTTTTGCTCGCCGGTGGAGGAATTGGCGGCGGGCATGGCCTTGGCGCGGTGGGTGACGACGAGGTCCTGGCGGTGCGGACCTGCGGTCGCCCGGCCGGCGGCCGCGTCGCGCGCTGCGGTTGGCGGCGAGGATGGCGGCGAGATCGCTGTCCGGACCAGCCGTCGAGCGCGATGCGGCGCGGGCGAACTCGTCCTCGGGCACGCTGGCCAGGCGCTGGTCGAGCGCCTCCACCGCCTGCTCGCCGCGCGGCGGCGATCGCCGCGCCATGCTCGGCCATCGCCAGTTCGAGCGACGCCAGCCACGCCGGGTCGGGGCGCTCGTCGGCGAGCAGCTTGTTGCGGGCGCGCATGGCCGCGTCGTAGCGGGTCGAGTGGTGGGCATGGCCCGGCTCCAACGCCAGCACCAGGCGGTCGAGGAAGCGGCGGCGCTCGCCCGCGCTGCCGCTGAACAGCCGGTCCATGGCCGGGGTCAGCCACAGGATCGCGAGCCATTCGGACAGCGCGTTGACCGAGGCAGCGGCGCCATTGATGCGCACCTGCCGCCGCTCGGGCGCCGCCGCCTGCGTGCCGGTGCCGATGTCGGTTTCGCCGAGCTTCGCGGCCACTGCCCAGCCGCCGCTGCCGCCCCGCCGCGCCATGTCGGACAATGCCGCGCCGCGCAGGCCGCGCCCGGGCGCGAGCAGCGACACCGCCTCGAGCAGGTTGGTCTTGCCCGCGCCATTGTCGCCGGACAGCAGGACGAAGCCCGGGCCCAGGGTCGAGGGCAGCGGATGGGTAGGAGCGGAAGTCGGTAAGGGTCAGCCGGTGGACGGACACGGTGCCGTCATTGCCGGTAGGGCACGGCGGCGACCGGGCATTCCTTGACGGGCGTCGGCCGCCGGCCGCTGTCGGTGCGGACCCAGCAATCGTCGAACACCGAGCAATAGCAGACCGCGATGTTGACCGCGTCCGAGGCCAGCGCGGCCTCGAGGCGATCGACGACGGGCTTGTTCTCTTCGGTGATCGGCCAGGCGAAAACGTCCGCGCCCTCGCCCGGACGGATCATGCGGTCGCGGATCGAGGACAGGACCACCTCGCCGTTGCGAAGCGAGCGATATTGCTTGGCGTCGGCTCCCTTCGAATGGAGCAGGCCGCGGGCGCAGCACTGGTCGATCAGCGTGTTGAAATCGGGCACCGGCGTGCCGTTCACCGTCATCACCACCTCGGCGATGCGCGCCGGGCCGACGCCTTCGTTCTGCACGGCAAGGCGCAGGGTCGGGCTGTTATCGCTCGCCATGTCGCTGGTGTAGATGTCGAGATAGGGAAGCAATTCCGCCTCGACGATGCGTTCGTTCTCGTGAACCAGCTCGCGCATGATCTGGCTGTGATGCCAGGCGATCAGGATCGACACCAGGGATACGAACATGGCGGTGATCGGCAGGATAGGTCGAGGTGCCGGTTGCCCGTGGAATGATGGGCGTGGGGCTTTTCGATCTCGACTTCCACGCCCCCGCTCCGCCTCAGACCCGCATCGGCATCAGGACATAAAGCGCGTTGGACTTGTCATTTTCGCGCAGCAGCGTCGGCGCGGCGGCATCGGCGAGGTGAACCTCGACCACGTCGCCGTCGATCTCGCCGAGGATGTCGAGCAGATAGCGGGCGTTGAACCCGATCTCGATCCCGTCGGCGCCATAATCGGCGGCGAGCTCCTCGGTGGCGACGCCGTTTTCGGGCGAGGTCACGGACAGGGTCACCTTGTCGCGGTCGACGGCAATCTTGACCGCCCGGGTCTTTTCGCTGGCGATGGTCGAGACCCGGTCGACGCCGGCCGAGAAGCTCTTCGGATCGAGCTTCAACAGCTTGTCGTTGCCGGTCGGGATGACGCGATTGTAATCGGGGAAGGTGCCGTCGATCAGCTTGCTGGTGAGGATCGCGCTGCCGAGCCCGAAGCGGATCTTGGTCGGGGACAGCGAGATTTCGACCGTGCCCTCAAGCTCCTCGAGCAGCCGGTAGAGCTCCTGGACGCATTTGCGCGGGACGATGACGTCGGGCATGCCTTCGGCGCCATCCGGCCGCGCGACCGTAATGCGTGCCAGCCGGTGGCCGTCGGTCGCGGCGGCGCGCATCTGGTCGTCGACGACGTGGAAGAAGATTCCCATCAGATAATAGCGAGTCTCTTCGCTGGAGATGGCGAAGCGGGTCTTCTCGATAATCTGGCGGAGAGTCGCGGCGGGCAGCTCGAAGCGGGTCGGAAGCTCGCCTTCGGCAATCACCGGGAAGTCGTCGCGCGGAAGGGTCGACAGGTTAAATCGGGCGCGGCCGGCGACGACCTGCATCTTTCCTTCAGCGGCGGTGATTTCGACCTGGCTGCCGTCGGGCAGCTTGCGGACGATGTCGAACAAGGTGTGCGCCGATACCGTGGTGGCGCCGGCCTGGGTGACGTTGGCGGGGACGCTTTCATCGACTTGCAGGTCGAGGTCGGTCGCCATCAGCCGGATGGATCCGTCCTCGCGCGCTTCGAGCAGCACGTTCGACAGGATCGGGATGGTGTTTCGGCGCTCGACCACCGATTGGACGTGGCCGAGGCTCTTGAGGAGTGTCGCCCGTTCAATCGTCGCTTTCATCGCCCTTGAGCCCCATCATCCGCACGCGTGTCGGCTCGTTATAGCGAGCCGTTTCGCGCGCGGAAGTGGGTTGATTTAGGCGAGCGCCAAGCGCGGCTTACTTGCCGGCCGGCTTGCCGACCGCGGGCGCGTCGGCCGCGGCCTCCTTGGATGGCATCAGCATGGCGTCGATATGGTGGACGACGCCGTTGGAGAACATGTCGTCGCCCTTGGTGATGGTCGCCTTGTGACCGGCGGCATCGGTAAGGACGGTCTTGTCGCCTTCCTTGGTCGCGGTCAGCGTTCCGCCGCCCATGGTGGCGAGGACGTCCTTGCCTTTGTTGTTGTCGATGGCGCGGTCGATGTCGGCCACCAGCACCGTGCCTGGAAGAATGAGGTTGGTGAGGGTCCCCGTCAGCTTGCCGCGGTTCGAGGGATCGACCGCCATGGCATCGCCGGCGCCGGTGAACGCCGCGTCGTCGGGAACGAGGACGGTGTAGGGGCCAGGGCCCGGCCAGCGTCTGATCGAGGCCGGCAGCCTTGGCCGAGGCCATGAACTTGCCGTCGGCGGGAAGCCCGGCGGCGATGGTCTTGTCGCCCGCAATCTTGCTGGCTTCGGAGGTCTGGGCATTCTTATGTCTCGTTGCCGGCCTTGTTGCAGGCGGTGGTGGCGAGCAGGGCCGCCACGGTGGCAAGCGCAAGCGCATGCCTGGACATCATGTTCCTCCTTTATTGTTTTGTCGGCGAAATGGCCCGGCATGGATTGGGTTCCATGACCGGGCCACACGCAATCCATTTTGATGGATTCGATTTAGGTCAGGATCGAAGCGACGATCGCCGAGACGACCTGGGTGGTCGGGTCGACCCTGTAGATGTAGCCGTTGTTGTAACGGTACCAGTCGTTCGCCGTGTCGACGTACTGCGTACGATAGCCATAGGGCACGTTGTAGGTGTTGTAGCCCATCGGCAGCGGCTGGCCGATCGTCATGCCCGGCGACAGCAGCGCTGCGACTGACGTGATCAGGCTCGACGACTGGTCGTACTGGTAGATCGCGCCGGGCGCATACCAGTAGCCATTGCTGGCCGAAGCCGGATAGACCGACCGGTACTGATAGGGCACGTTGTAATAGTCGTAGGACGACGGGATCATCTGCCCGACGCCGTAGCCCGACGCGTAGAGCGGGACCACGTTCTGGACGAGGCCGGTCATGCAATCGACCTGGTACACCACGCCATTGCCGTAGCGGTTGCAGAGGTTGTCGTAGCCATAGCCGTAACTCGAACCGTAGCTCGCCGGATAGAAGCTATTGAGCCCGTAATAATTGGGCACGTAGCTGTTCATGTACGACGTCGGCAGATACTGGCCCGGCATGTAGCCGCCCGCGAGCAGTGGGAGCAAAGCGGAGATCAGGCTCGAACTGCGGTCGACCTGGTAGGCGTATCCATTGCCGTACTGGTAATAATAGTCGGGCGTCGTCGGATAGAGGTACGACATCGAGGCCGGCATGGCGACGAGGCCGAGCCCACCGAGCGCCGACAGCGGTTGGCCGACGTACGAAACGGCCCTGCCGACCGGAAGGATCGGGGTCGAATAACTGCTGAGCCTCAGCGGCAGCGGCGCCAGGGCACGGACGGTGTCGAGACGCTGGGTCGCAAGCGCGCTATGGAGCGCGACGCGGCTGTTGGCGGCGGCAACACGATTGGCCTGGAGCTGCTGGCGCGCCGCGGTCCGGTTGTGGACGGCAAGGCCGCGGTTCGCCTGCATTTCCTGGCGGGCGGCCATGCGATCATTGACCCGCACGGCGCGACTGGCCTGCATTTGCTGGCGCGCCGCGCGGTTGTTCACCTGAGCCGAACGGTTGGCCTGAACCTGCTGTCGAGCGGCCGCGCGATTGTGGACCTGGGCCGAACGATCGACGCGCTGCTGATGGCGCGGTTGCACCTGAGCGGTGCGCTCAACGCGCTGCTGGTGGCGCGGCTGCCTCTGCGCAACGCGCTCAGCGCGCTGCGGACGAGCCTGCATGACGCGCTGCTGCACGCGGCGCGGCCGTGCGCATCGACTGACGCGATTCCGTGCGCGCGGCGCGCATGGCGCCACGGTCGGCGCGCTGATGTTGTTGCTGCTGAGCGGCGGCGCGCTGGCCACCGCCATGTCCGCCAGGACCCGCAGTAGCCGGGGCCGAAATCGCCAAGGCGGCGACGCCCGCGGCCAGATATAGCCTGGTCATCATAAATCTCCTTCTCGCACTTTGTTCGGGGGAAGAACGGCTCGAAAGCCCACCCGTTCCCGCCACTTAGCGGCTGGATCAGGCAGGTTAGCCCACTTGGGTGAACCTCAAATGGCTAATCTATTCAGATAGTTGGCAATGTGTCGCGAGCCAGTTTCCGGGCCGCGAGGGCCATCAGCAGGGCGGCCAGCGCATAAAGCGACGTCGTCGCCATGGCCGAATAACGCAACGCTTCATCGCCGAAGCGCCCCGTCAGCGCGTCGGAGATGGAACCGATCACCAGCGTGCCGAGGCCGAGGCCGATGAGGTTGAGGATGAACAGATAGATCGCCGATGCGGTCGAGCGCATGTGGGCCGGAACCAGGCCGTTGATGGCGGCTACCACCGGGCCAAGCCAGGCCACGCTGAGCGCGGTGGGGACCAGCAACAGCAGCGCCGTGAGCGCGATCGAGGAGCTCGAGAAAGCCAGCAGGAAGGCCGGGAGGCACAAGGCATAAGTGATCGCCGGGACCAGCGCGAAGGCCGCCGGCCGCGACCGTGACAGGCGATCGCCGATGGCGCCGCCGAGCCAAATGCCGGCGATCCCGCCGACCAGCTGGATGCGCCCGAAGATCAGCGAGCGCTCGACCAGAGCGAGATGGAAGCTGCGGGCGAGGAACGAGGGAATCCAGAAGGCGAGGCCGTAGGCCACGAGCGAGCCGATGCCGGCGGCGAGGCTCATCAGCCAGAAGCTCGGCTTGCGCGCGAGGATGGCGAGCACTTCGCCGACCGACGCCGCTTCGGCTGGTGAGCGATGCCGCACATCGCGAACGCCCCATTTGTAGAGGGGCGCGAAGGCCAGCCCGGCGAGGCCGAGCACGATGAAGGCCACGCGCCAATCGACGCGCGCCGCGATCAGCCCGCCGAACACCACGCCGAGCGCGCTGCCGATCGGGATCCCGAAGCGAGAACAGCGCCATGACCCGAGCGCGCCGCTCGGCGGGATAGAGGTCGGCGAGCAGCGAATAAGCCGGGGCGACGCCGGCCGCCTCGCCGATCCCGACCGACATTCGTGCCAAAAACATCTGGGTGAAATTCTGGGCCAGGCCGCAAACGGCGGTCGCCACGCTCCACAGCGCCAAACCGATGGTGAGAACAAGGCTGCGGTCGCCGCGATCGGCCATTCGCGCGATCGGAATGGCGAGGATGGTATAGAACAGCGCGAAGGCGGTGCCGCCGAGCCAGCCGAGCTGGGCGTCGGTCAGGTGAAGGTCGTGCTTGATCGGCTCGGCGAGGATGCCGGCGATCTGCCGGTCGACGAAGTTCAGCGTGTAGGCGATCACCAGGAAGGCGATCACCAGGCGGCGGTTCTTCACGTCAGTTTCCCGAGCAGGCCGGCGAGGCGGGCGACGTCCTCCTCGTCCTGATACAGGCCGAAGCCGAGGCGGAGAACGTCGCCGCGGACGTCGGTGATGCAGTTGCGGGCCAAAAGTTCGTCGTACCAGCGCTGCGCGTGGGGCGTGCTGGAAGGCGAGGAAGCGGGCGTGCGGTTTGCCGTCGAGCGGATTGAGCAACTCGCGCTTCCAAGCGTGACCGCCGATCGCCCAGCAATTGCGCCTGAAGGCCGGCGACGTGCGCGGAAATGCGCGCGGTGGTCAGCCCCTGCTCCTCCAGCATGCGCTGGATCGCGGTGAAGCGGTACAGGCCCGACGGATCGAAGGTGGCGCCGAGGAAGCGCCGCGCATCCTGGGCATAGCCGACACTGCCGGGCGGCAGGCTCAAATCCTCGAACTCGGCGAACCAGCCGGTGACCGGGGGCCGGGGGCCGAAGCCCGGGCGGCGCATGCATGAAGGCGCAGCCTTCGCCCGCCATCGCATATTTGTAGCCGCCGCCGAGGTAGAAAGCGGAGCGTGCGGCCGGTTTCGCCGAAGGGCCGTTCGAGCGCCATGAAGGCGTGATAGCCGTCGATCACGACCCACGGTCCGTCCGGCCGGCCGAGCGCGGCAAGCTCCTCGACCGCGTCGAAAATCCGCCCGCTGCCGAACTGGACCTGGCTGACTAGGATGAGATCGTGGCCACCGCCCCGGGCAGCATCGAGCAGGCCGTCGAGCGGCGACGGTTTCGAGCGCCAGCCAGCCGTCCTCGGCCCAGCGCGCGAACTGGCGCCGGGCGCTGTGGAACTCGCCGTCGCTGGTGAGCACGCGCAGGCGGCGCGGGTCGGCGCGCGGGCAGGCCGCGGCGATGCGCAGCAGGAAATCATGGGTGTTGGACGAAAAGACGATGGCGTCGGGCTGACCGGAGCCGAGCTCGGCGGCGACCCGCGCCTGCGCTTCGGGCCAGACCTCGTCCATCACCTTGTCCCACTTGCGGTCGGCGAGCCGCGCGGCGTCGGACCATGCCTGCATGTGCCCATCGAAGCTGGCGTCGGGCCACAGGTGATGGCTGTGGGCGGCGAAATGGAGACGATCGGGATCGGCCGAGAGAGTCCGGCTGAACAGCCGTTTGAAGCTCAAAGATCGGTCCTCAGCGCCCACAGTTCGGGGAACACGCGCTTGTCGAGGGTCGAGCGCAGATAGGGGGCGCCGGCCGAGCCGCCGGTGCCGCGCTTGTTGCCGATGATCCGCTCGACCGTCAGCACGTGCTTGTGCCGCCACATCGCCAGCGCATCGTCGATGTCGACCAGCTTTTCGGCCAGGCCATAGAGGTCGAACCAGCGGTCGGCGTCGCGATAGACCTGGAGCCAGGCCGCGGCGATTGCCTCGACCGAGCGGTCGCCGAGGTCGAAGCCGGCGCGTTCGAGCGCGCCGAGCGAGGCTTCGCGCAGGCTCGGTTCGTCGAGCGCCTGCTGCAGCGCCGCTCGCGCTTCGCTGTCTTCGGCATATTGGGTGAGGAAGTTCGGCTCCTTGAGGCCGAGGCGGAATTCGATTTCGCGGAATTGCTCGCGACTGAAAGCCCGACGAGGTGCCGAGGACGTGGCGGAACTTGAGGTAATCGACCGGGCGTGAGAGTCGAGAGCACGTCCCACGACAAGGTCATCACCGCCTGAATGCGGCTGATCCGCGCCATCGCCTTGTAAGCCTCGGCGAAGCGGTCGTCCTCGAACCAGCGGGACCGCGAAGCCGAAGCTCGTGCAGCATCTCCTTCATCCACAGCTCCTTGGTCTGGTGGATGACGATGAACAGCATTTCGTCGTGGAGATCCGACAGCGGCGCCTGCGCGCCGAGCAGGCGGTCGAGCTTCAGATAGTCGGCATAGGTGATGCCGGCGGGCGTCGCGGTCATGGCCGACGCTTAAGGGAAAGTCGGAGCCCTAGGAAGCGTCCTACTGGTCGCCACCCCCGCCGCCCGCGCCGGGCAGACCGCCGGGGGTGACCGAGCCGATGCCGCCGAATAATTCTTCGAAGAAGCTGCGTTCGCGGCCAAGGGTCGGAGTCGTGCGCTTGGTCGGGTCGAGGTTGAGCACCAGTTCCTTGCCGGTCTGCTGCACCGAGGCGACGTTGCCGGCATTGTCGAACGTCACGTGGAGCACCGTTGCCTTCGATACGCGCGGATTGCGGAAAGCGAACTGGCGCGTGTTGCGCGACACGTAATACCAGTCGTTGGGCGTGAACTGGCCGGTGAAGCTCGGGCTGCCGAGGAGCTTGGTGACCGAAGCCTTGTTGTCGACTCCGGCCTGGATCGAGCTCGCCAGTTGCGGGTCGATCACGGCACCCTTGTGGGCGCGGACGCCGGCGCAGCCGCCAAGCGATGCCGCGGCCAGTGCGACCGTAATGATCCGAAGCTGCGTACGCGTCATTCGATCGAGCCTTTCCGTGGAGCGCTTCCAAACGAGCGCCAAAACCCGCCGCGCTTGCCTGGCGGGCTGCGGGCCTCAATATGCGGACGGCAAGCATGGGCGCAAGCCTGACCGCTTGGCCGCCGCTTGAGGACGCTATGCTGAACTTCCTGTTCCGGAGATTAACGGCCGAGCGGCCAAGTGGAATTGCGTTGTTCGACGCCGTGACGGCGGAGGCTCGAAAGCCGCACTGGTACGTCGAAGGACAAATTCCGGATACCCTCGAGGGCCGCTTCGCCGTGCTCGCAACGGTGACCGCGTTGTCGCTCGCGCTGCTGGAGCAACTCGGCGAAGCGGGCAATGCCGCCTCGGTCGGCGCTGACCGAGCGATTTATCGCCGTGATGGAATCGGAGCATCGCGAGCTTGGGCTCGGCGATCCGGCGCTGGGGAAGAAGGTTCGCAAGCTGGTCGGATCGCTCGCCAACCGGGTGGAGCTGTGGCGCGGCACGGTCGAAGGCCAGGCCGGTTGGGTCGAAGCAACTCAGCGCAGCTTGTATAAAGACGCGGTGTCAGCCGACGCCCTGAGCCATTCGAGCGAGGCCGTGGAAGCATTGTGGGTGCGTCTCGAGCGCACCGGTCTCGACGCGCTCGTTCAAGGGAGAATCAATTGACGGACGACTTCGCTCATCATTTGCGCATCGACCAGATCGGCGACGGCCAGAGGCTCGATCTGGTGGCTGGGGACGAGGAATGCGCGGCGATCGCCCAGCGGCTCGACCTCGACGGGCTCGACCGGCTGGAAGCTCATGTCACCCTGTCCCGCGATGGCGAGACGGTGCGGGCCGAAGGGCGGCTGGCCGCCTCGCTGGCGCAGCGCTGCGTGATTACCGGCGACCCGGTCGCCGCCCACGTCGACGAGCCCTTTACCTTCGCGTTCGTGCCGGAGCCGTCGGGAACCGGGCACGACGAAGAGATCGAGCTTGGCGGCGCGGAGCTCGACACGATCTTTCACGACGGAGCGGAAATCGACCTCGGCACCGCCATTGCCGACACGCTCGCACTCAGCATCGATCCGTTCCCGCGCAGCGCGGGCGCCGACGCCGCGCTCAAGGAAGCGGGCGTGATGACCGAAGAGCAGGCAAGCCCATTCGCCGTCCTGGCGAAGCTTCGCAACAGCGACGAAAGCTAGATCCTAGAACGGAACATCGTCGTCGAGGTCGGTGTCGAAGGCCGCCGGCTGGGGCCGCGATTGCGAACGCTGCGGCGCACCGCCGCCGACGTCGTCGCCACCGAAATCCTCGTTGAAGGCGCCGCGCCCGCCGCCACCGCCGCCTTCACGGCTATCGAGTAGCACCAGCTCGCCGCGGAAATTCTGCAGCACGACCTCGGTCGAATAGCGCTCCTGGCCGCCTTGGTCGGTCCACTTGCGCGTCTGAATCTGGCCTTCGAGATAGACCTTGCTGCCCTTGCGCAAATAGTTCTTCGCGACCTTGGCGAGGTTCTGGTTGAAGATGGCGACGCGGTGCCATTCGGTGCGTTCCTGGCGGTTGCCGTCGCGGTCCTTCCAGGTTTCGGATGTGGCGACTCGCAGGTTCACCACTTCGTCGCCGCTCGGCATCGACCGCAACTCCGGGTCCGCGCCGAGGTTGCCGACCAGGATCACCTTGTTCACGCCCGCCATGTCACGCTCTCCTCTTCTTGCGGGACAGCTATAAACCGAGCGCGACCGCCGTCCAGTAGGTTGCGCCGGCTGCGATATAGGCGAGGACGAACAGGTAGGAGACCATGAACAGCGGCCACTTCCAGCCGTTGGTTTCGCGCCGAGTGACGGCGATGGTCGAGATGCATTGCGGGGCGAACACGAACCAGGCGAGAAAGGCGAGCGCGGTCGCCAGCGACCAGCGATGCTGGAGATTTTCGACCAACGTCCGATTCGCCGACGCATCGTCCCCGGCATCGAGCGAATAGACCGTGGCGATGGCGCTGACCGCAACCTCGCGCGCCGCCATCGCCGGCAGCAATGCGAGCGCGATGTCGTGGTTGAAACCGATCGGCCGAACCACGGTTTCGATCCCGTCGGCGATATGGCCGGCGATAGACACTTCGCTCTGCCGCTGGCCCGGCCCGGCCTGGGGGATGCTGGCCAGCGCCCACAGGATGATGGTGGTGCCAAGGATGATGGTGCCGGCGCGCTTGAGGAAAATCTGGGCGCGGGTGAGGATGCCGATGACGACATCCTTCAAGGGCGGCCATTGGTATTTGGGAAGCTCCATCATGAAGCCGCCGCCGCCGCCCTTGAGCACCCCGCGGCGAAGGACGTAGGCGGCAGCCAGCGCGCCCGCGATCCCGGCGATGTAGAGGCCGAACATCACCAGCCCCTGCAGCCCGACAAAACCGCCGACGGTCCGGTTCGGAATGAAGGCGGCGATGATCAACGTGTAGACCGGAAGGCGGGCCGAGCAGGTCATTAGCGGCGCGACGAGGATGGTCGTCAGCCGGTCCTTCGGGTCCTCGATCGTCCGCGTCGCCATGATCCCCGGTACCGCGCAAGCGAAGCTCGATAGCAAGGGGATGAAGGCCCGGCCCGACAGGCCGACGCCGTGCATCAGCCGGTCCATCAGGAAGGCCGCCCGGACCATGTAGCCGGTGCCTTCGAGCAGCAGGATGAAGAAGAACAGGATCAGGATTTGCGGCAGGAAGGTGACCACCGCGCCGACGCCGGCGATCGCCCCGTCGACAATGAGGGAGCGCAAGAGGCCGGCGGGAAGCGCGTGCGTGGCGATATCCGACAGCCAGGCGACCCCGCTGGCGATCCCGTCGACCGGGACCTGGCTCCACGCGAACACCGCCTGGAACATGACGAACATGATGAGGGCGAGAATGATCGGGCCGAGCATCGGGTGGAGCAGCACCGAATCGAGCCGGTGGGTCCAGCGCCGCACCGGGGTTTCGCTGATGACCGCAGCCGTCGCGATCTCGCGCGCCCGGCGCTGGAGGTTGATGAGGTCGCTTTTGACCGGCTCGTGGATGCCGCAGCGCGGCGCGGAGAGCATGTCGTCGACCGCGGCCTGAAGCTCGGGGATGCCGCGGCGGCGCACCGCGACCGTCTCGACCACCGGCACGCCGAGCTCTCGCTCGATCGCCGCCGGGTCGAGCTCGAGGCCGTCGCGCCTGGCGAGGTCGACCATGTTGAGCGCGATGACGGTCGGCAGCCCGAGCTCGATCAGCTGGAGTGCGAAGCGCAGGTGGTTGTCGAGGTTGGAGGCATCGAGGACGATCACCAGCGCGTCCGGCTGGCGCTCGCCCTTTTGCTGGCCGAGCAGGACGTCGCGGGTGACGGCTTCGTCGGGGCTGGCCGGATCGAGGCTGTAGGCGCCGGGCAAGTCGACCAGCTCGACCGGTCGGCCGTCGCCGAGCGTCAGCCGGCCCGAGTGGCGTTCGACCGTGACCCCGGGATAATTGCCGACCTTCTGGCGAGCGCCGGTCAGGGCATTGAACAGCGCGCTCTTGCCGGCATTGGGGCTGCCGGCGACGGCGACGAGCGGGTGCGGGATCACCGGTGCGCTATTGCGGGATTACGCGCACCGCGCCGGCGTGCTTGCGGCGAATCGCGACGGTCATGCGGCCGACGCGGATCGCGATCGGATCGCGGCCGAACGGCCCGAGGTGCAGCGCCTCGACCGTTACGCCTTCGTCAAAGCCGAAATTCTTCAGGCGATTGGCCTCGGCCTGGTCGAGCGCCGCCCAATCGATCGCGGCCACGACCGCCTTGGTACCAAGCGGAAGCTGATCGAGGCTTGCAGTGCCGGAATGGAAGTGCGCGTTCATTCTTGCGACTGATTATCATTAACGGCTGCGGATGCAAAGCCCCTCAGCGCGGCGGGTAGCGTAGCCGGCCCAGGAAGCGCGACACGCTCAGCCGCCGCTCGGACGAGCCGCGCCATTCGGCCTTCCATTTTTCGAACTTCATCACGTCGTCGATGCGGCGGTCGAGGAAGGCGGCGGTGTCCTGCCAGCCCTCGCTGTCGTCATCGAGCCAGGCGAGCAGGGTCGAGGCGTAGACCGCGCCGAGCGTCATGCGCTTGGTGTAATGGTTGAAGTCGGTGCTGGTGTCGCCGGCGATGCGCCACATGAGGTCGGCCGACCGCCATGAGATGCGCAGGCCGAGCGGCAGGTTCTGCGGCATGGCGAGGATCGCCAGCGCGCGGCGGACGGCTTCGCGCGCCGGGCCCATGATCTCCAACCGCCGCCAGACCAGGCCGCGGATCTTCTCGCGGATCTTGAGGCCGGCCAGCCGCTCGGGCGTGAACCACGCTTCGAGCGCGCGATCGACCTCCTGGATGTAGCAGTCGATCAGTCCGGCCTGGGTCTTGGGCATGGCGAGCCGCGCCTGCACCGGATCGATGCCGAGCTGGGCAGCGGCCGAATCGACCGCGGCGCGGGTCCAGCCGTCGAACACCGCATTCTCGCCGACCGCGAGCGCCAGCTGGCGGCGCAATCGTTCGAGGGGAGTCTGGCTGTTCCATCGGCGCTCAACTGGGCTCGTCGTCGGCGACGATGCAAGCCCCGCTCGGGCATTCGGACCAGCACCAGCGCGGCGGCAATCGCGACCGCGCCGACGACGTCGGTCAGGCTCAGGGTTTCGCGATAGGCGAGCCAGCCGACCGCGGCCGACACCGCCGGCTGGGTCAGCAGGGCGAGGCCGACCACCAGCGGCGGCAGCGTCCCGATCGAATAGACCAGCAGCCCCTGGCCGATGCACCTGGCTGGAGATCGCGAAGATCAGCAGCGGGGTCCAGTCGTGCGGGAATGATGCGCTCGCCAAGGCCGAGGCTGATCGAGCAGCAGCACCGGGATCGAGAACAGCGTCGCGAGAATCAGCAGCGGCATCGGCTGGAGCTTCGTCCGCGCGCGCTCGACGAAGATCAGATAGCCGCCGTAGAGCAGGCCGGCGACCAGGGTCAGCAAATCGCCCGCGAAGTTGCGCGGGCTCAGCTCATAACTTCCGCTCATCAGCAATGCGGCGCCGCCCGCGGCGAGGAGCAGCGCAATGGCCTGGCGGCGGCGACGGCGCGCGGTGGGCCAGCCACAGGCCGTAAATGGCGAAGACGAAGCTGCCGCTGTTGCCGAACAGGGTCGCGTTGCCGAGCTTGGTCATGCGGATGCCGGCGTTCCAGCGGCGAGGTCGAGCGCGTAGAAGAGCGCCGCGATGGCGACGGTGATGACCAGCGCTCGTCTCGGCCAATGGACTGGCTGGCCGACGGTGCGGGCGAACGATCAGCAGGAACGGCAAGGCGAGGACCAGCCGCCACAGCCCGGTCGCGACCGGCGCCGGTGTCGGACAGGCGCACCAGCCACGGCCCGAACGCCAGCGCGACATTGCCGAGCAGCAAGGCGGGGAAGGCGAGCCGATGCGGTTCGGCGGCGTGGCGGATCAACGTTCCTCCCCGTCATGCTGAACTCGTTTCAGCATCCATTCTGACGACCGCGTCGCCCTTCACGAAAATGGGTCCCGAAACAAGTTCAGGACGACGGTTACGGCGCGTATTTCTCGCGCAGCTCGAACAGCGCAAGCGCGGCCTTCGCGGCGCCGCCGCCCTTGTCGGCCTGGCGCGGGTCGGCGCGGACGATCGCCTGGGCCTCATTCTCGACCGTCAACACGCCATTGCCGATGGCATAGCCCTGGAGCGTCAGGTCCATCAGGCCGCGCGCGCTTTCGTTCGACACCAGCTCGAAATGATAGGTCTCGCCGCGGATCACCACGCCGAGCGCGACGAAGGCGCAGAAGCGGCCGCTGCGCGCGGCGAGCGCGATGGCGCCGGGAAGCTCGAGCGCGCCGGGGACGGTCAGCGTCTCATGCTTGTGCCCGGCGGCCTCGATCGCCGCCCGCGCGCCCTCGAGCAGCATGTCGTTGAGGTGCGGGTAGAAGCGGGCCTCGACCAGCAGGATGGTCGACATCTCAGGCGGCCACGCTCGATCGGGCGTTCCTCGACGATCGCGAGGCCATAGCCGGACAGGCCGACCGGCGAATGGCGGCTGTTGGACAGCAGGATCATGTCGTGGATGCCGAGCGCGGCGAGGATCTGCGCGCCGGTGCCATAGCCGCGGACCGCGTCGCCGGCCTCGGCCGGCTTGCCCGAGCGCAGGTCGATGGCGCGCGACAGCGAGCCGGGCGCCGCGGCGTGGAGCGCGACGACCACGCCCGAGCCCTTCCTGCTCGATCATCCGCATCGCGCCCTGAAGCACGCCCGATTGCTCGCCGCGCTCGTCGAGGATGTCAGCGAACAGGTCGAGGCTGTGCATTCGGACGAGCGTCGGGCGTGACGGATCGATGGCGCCGTGAACCAGCGCCAGCTGCTCCTCGCCGCTCGACTTGTCGCGGAAGACCTGCGCCTGCCATTGCGCGCCGCTGCTGGCGATGAACGGGCTCGTGGCGACGCGCTCGACCAGATGATCCTTCTTCAGGCGATAGGCGATGAGGTCGCGGATCGTGCCGATCTTGAGGCCGTGGACGCGGGCAAAATCCATGAGGTCGTCGAGGCGGGCCATGGTGCCGTCCTCGCGCATGATCTCGCAGATGACGCCGCTGGGGTTGAGGCCGGCGAGGCGCGAGACGTCGACCGCGGCTTCGGTATGGCCGGCGCGGACCAGCACGCCGCCGGGCCTGCGCGACCAGCGGGAAGACGTGGCCGGGCGAGACGATCGCGTCGGCGTCGTTGCCGGCGTCGATCGCGACGGCGATGGTGCGCGCGCGGTCGGCGGCGCTGATCCCGGTCGAAATGCCCTCGCGCGCCTCGATCGAGACGGTGAAGGCGGTCTCGTTGCGGCTGCGGTTGGTGCGGGTCATCGGCTCGAGCCCGAGCTGGTCGGCGCGCTCGGCGGTCAAAGCGAGGCAGACGAGGCCGCGGCCGTGGCGCGCCATGAAGTTGATCGCGTCGGGCGTCGCCATTTGCGCCGGGATGATGAGGTCGCCCTCATTTTCGCGCGCTTCGTCGTCGACCAGGATGAACATGCGGCCATTGCGCGCTTCGTTGATGATCGTTTCGGTCCCGACCAGAACCTCCGTCGTGCCGCTTCTGGATCAGCTTTTCGAGCCGGCCGAGCGTGTCGGCCGTCGGGATTCCAGTCGGCTGGCGCCAAGCTTGCGCAAGGAGTTAGGGTGAAGACCGGCGGCGCGGGCAAGGCCGGCGCGGCTGATCTCGCCAGTGGCGATGATGGCGTTCAGTTGCTCAATCAGTGTTGTGCTCATTCGCCCTGCATATCACATTGTGATGTGATGAAAAGGCGGAACAAGCATGTTCCTATTGTGAACGGGCGGCGAGCATCCGGTCGAGATAGCGGGCCAGCACGTCAACCTCGACATTGAGTTGTCGTCCCGCGGCAATTCCGGCGAAGGTCGTGTGCTGCGCGGTGTGCGGGATGATATTCACGGTGAACCGCGTCCCGTCCGCGGCGTCCGTCACCTCGTTGACCGTCAGCGACACGCCGTCGAGCGCGATCGAACCCTTGGCGGCGATCATCGGGCCGAGCGTACGCGGCACCTGAAGCTCGATTCGCGTCGAATCGCCCTCGCGCGACCGCTTCGACAACGTCGGCGACGGCGTCGACATGGCCGGTGACGATATGACCGCCAAGCTCGTCGCCCATGCGCAGCGAGCGCTCGAGATTGAGCCGCGATCCTTCGCGCCACAAATCGGCGGCAGTTCGCGAGACGGTTTCGGACGACAGATCAACCGCGAACCAATCGTCGCCCTTGTCGACCACGGTCAGGCATACGCCCGAGCAGGCGATCGACGCGCCAAGCTCGACGCCGGCAAGGTCGAAGCCAGTGCCGACGACGAGCCGGAGGTCGCCGCGCTGCTCGGCGCTGCGGACGGTGCCGACGTCGGTGACGATCCCGGTGAACATGTCGTTCGCCTAGCCCCGGCGGGCGCGCTCGTAAACTTCGAGGCGGTCGACGCCGAGCCGCTGCTCGTCGACCAGGCGCCAACGGTCGTGGGCGTCGGCGATGGCGTCGAGCCCGAGATAGCCGAAGCTCGACTTGCCCTCGCCGACGATGATCGGCGCGCGGTAGATCAGGATGCGGTCGACCAGGTCCTCGCTGAGGAAAGCAGTGGCGGTCGCCGACCCGCCCTCGACGAGGAGGTCGTTGACGTCATGAAGCCGCGACACATCCCCCGGATTTCGCAGGATTTCCCAGCCGTCGACCGCTTCGCCGCTGGTCAGCAGCGCCCGTCGCGGCGAGCGCTCCTCGAGCCCCGGGAGCCGGACATCGAGCCGCGGGCGGTCGGCGAGGAAGGTGCCGCGCCCGACCAGGATCATGTCGCTGTGCGCGCGCTCGAGATGGACGTGGCGCCGCGCATCCTCGCCGGTGATCCACTGGCTCTCGCCCGACGGGAAGCGCGATCTTGCCGTCGATCGACAGCGCCAGCTTGAGCGTGATTCGCGGGCGGCCGAGATCGAGGCGCGTCAGCCAGCCGGCGAGAGACTGTTTGGCAGCCCGACGTTCGACGCCGAGCGTCACTTCAATCCCCGCCGAGCGCAGGCGGCGGATGGCTTTGCCCGACGTGCGCGGATCCGGGTCTTTGAGGGCGACCACGACCCGCTCCGGCCTCGCCGCGAGCAAGAGGTCGGTGCAGGCCGGTCCGCGCGGGCTGGCGTGGGCGCAGGGTTCGAGCGTCACGTAGACGGTTGCCTCCCCTGCGCGCTTGCCAGCCTCGGCGAGAGCGACCGCTTCGGCGTGCGGGCGTCCGCCTGACGCCGTCGCGCCTTTGCCGACGACCCGGCCGCCGCGCGACACGATGACGCAGCCGACATTGGGGTTGGGCGCGCTTTGCCCGCGCGCGGCCTCGCCCAGCGCCACCGCTTCAGCCATGAAGCGGCGATCGCTCACTGCATTCCGAGGCGTTTTTCGAGCTGCTGGAATTGCCGGCGCTTTTCGGCTTCCGCGGCGTCGCGGGCCGCCTGGTCCTTCTTCTGATCGCGGATGATGTCGGCATCGGTCCGGTTGGCGGGATAGAGCTGAATGTAGGTGACCGTCGGCGGGACCTTCATGCCGGTTTGCGCATCGACCAGGAATTCGATGACGATGATCAGCGTGACCAGAACCGCCAGCGCGGCGCCGAGACGCTGTTCGCGGCTGCTCCCGCGCATGACCGCGAACAGGTCGCGCAGCGCGGCGGCTGGCGAAGACGGCTTGGGGAACCAGGACATTGCAGAGAAAATAGGGCGGCGGGGGGAAGACCGCCAGCCCCTCACTTGTCGAGGCGGAAGGCCACCGTAATCACCGTGGTAGACATGGTCGGCTGGCTGGAATTCACTGCTGGTCGAAAACGCCAATGGATGATGATGTGGCGGCGAGCGACCTCGGCGAAGGTGGGGTCGGCGCGACCAATCGGATCGACGGTGAGAACGCGACCCTTTTCGTTGATCAGCAGCCGGAGCGTCAATGTGGCCTCTTCGCCGATGGTCTCCTTGACTGCCGGATAGGGTGGCCGGAGGTCGGCGCCGCTGGTCAGCAAAAGCGGGCCCCGGGTGACCAAAGGCGGCTTGGGCAAGGGCACCGGGTCGGCAATCGCCGGTCCTGGTCCCGCGACCGCAGGCCCGGGCTCACGGGTCGGCACGATCGCATCAAGCGCTGGGGATGGGTCCGGAATGGGGACGGCCCGATCGAGCTGATTGACCGTCGGAATGTCCGGATCGGCAACGGGCTTTCGTTCAGGACGCTGTTTCGGCTGTTCCTGGGGCAGGCGAATCGTATCGACCCTAAGCGGGCGATCGAAGATACGATGAGGCAGATCCATTTTCGCGCTCATCACGACAGCGAGCGCGGCGACATGGGCCGCGATGATGAACAGCATCGTATTGGGACTGGACTGGCGGCCGGCGGCGGAGCGGCTGGCAGCATAGGCGAGCATCAAACTCTCCTTCATCCCAATTCGATGAAGGCAAATGTGACATTATCACATCTGAGTTCGCAAGCAAAATCTACGAGGCGGGTGGCTTCAGCGTTTGGCGGCGGCTTCGAGCCGGCGGACCGCGCGCTCCTTGCCCATCGCCGCGACGATGCCGGCCATTTCCGGCCCGCTGTCCCGCCCGGTGAGCGCGAGTCGGAGTGGATGAAACAGCTCGCGGCCCTTTCGCCCGGTGGCGGCCTTGAGCTCCGTCGTCAGCGCGCGCCATGGCTCGGCGTTCCAATCGAGGCGCTCGGCGAGAGTGGCCGCGTCCTTCGCCAGCAGCCGCTCCTCGTGGCTGAGTTCGGGCGGCTCGATCTCCCCGTGGATCACCGCGGCCCAATCGGCAAAATCGGCCAGTCGCTCGAGATTGCCGCGGAGCAGGAGCCAATCCTGCTCGCTCGCCCCGCCGGGCAGACGGTCGGCGGCGGCGGCGAAGTCGAGCTTGTGCAGCAGCCGGGCGTTGACCAGCGCCACCTCGTTCGGGTCGAAATGGGCTGGCGCCCGTCCGAAGGTTCCGAAGTCGAACCCGTCGGCTAGCGCCTCGAGTGACGTCATGGCTTCAACCGGCTGCGACGTGCCGATCCGCGCCAGCACCGACAGCATCGCCAGCGGCTCGACGCCCTCGGCGCGCAAATGCTCGGCGCCGTAGGAGCCGAGCCGCTTGGACAATTTGCCCTCCGCCGCGACCAGCAGCGCTTCGTGAGCGAACTGCGGCGGCTTCGCGCCTAGGGCCTCGAACATCTGGATTTGCGTCGCGCTGTTGGAAACATGGTCCTCGCCGCGCACGACATGGGTGATGCCAAGGTCGACGTCGTCGATCACGCTCGGCAGCAAATAAAGCCAGCTGCCGTCCTCGCGCCGCACGACTGGATCGGACAGCAGCTTAGGGTCGAACTTCTGCTCGCCGCGAATGAGGTCGGTCCAGGCGATTAGCGAGTCATGATCTAGGCGAAAGCGCCAGTGCGGCGCGCGTCCAGGAGCCGGCTGACCCTCGTGCTGGCGCTCATAGACCGGCGGCAGGCCGCGCCCGAGCAGCACCTTGCGGCGCAGGTCGAGCTCCTCGGGCGTTTCATAACAGGCATAGACCCGGCCGGCCGCCTTGAGCCGGTCGAACTCCCGTTCGTAAAGACCAAAGCGAGCCGACTGGCGCACGATCGAGTCCGGAACGAGTCCCATCCATTCGAGGTCGTCGCGGATCGCCTGGTCGAAATCGGCGGTCGAGCGCTCGCGGTCGGTATCGTCGATCCTGAGGATGAAAGTCCCGCCGTTCTTCCTCGCGAACAGGTAATTGTGGAGCGCCGTGCGGATATTGCCGACATGAAGCCGGCCGGTCGGCGACGGGGCAAAGCGGGTAATGACGGTCATTGCGCGCGAACGCCTAGTCGGGCCGGGCCCTCAAGGCCAGCGCATCGAACGGTCAACGCATGGCCAGCGGCGGATCGATCCTTTTGCTGCGCCAAATCGCATCACAACTGCGGGCGGGGCCATTCTCCGGATTTTCGTCGTCCGACATGCCAACGCCGATGCCGCGAAGGCGCACGCTTATATCGTCACTGATAATCGCCGCGCTGTGCAGCTGCGCCTTGATATTCGCTGCTGCACTTCGTGCTTCGGCCCGGTCGCTCGGGCCGATCGGACCGTTGGCCGGATCAATCAGCGCGAGTTTGCCCCAATTTTCCACGATCTTGATGACGACATTGCGGATGTTGACGGTGCCGATCGCCATGCCGCTGAGAACGGCTTTCTCCCGATGTCCGTAAAGTCGGTCGATGAGGACCATCGATTCCTCGTCCGGTGGCGTATAGCCGGGGTTGATCAAGGTGGGGCGAACGAGGGCCGCGCCGTCGACCTTTGCACCGGACATGATTTCGGTCATCCGCCGATCGAGGCACGGAACGGCGGTAATCCAATCCTGGGCAACGAGATGCACGCGTTGGAGCTCGAGCCGGGCGCGGGCCCGTTCGTCCTCCATGTGCGCCCTGGCGCCTCGATCCTGCGCCAGGCCCTGGACCCACTGCGCGATCAGGACGCCAAGGGTGACGACGGTCAGCTCGAAGATGAACAGCCGCACAATATGCCGACCCCGCCCACTCCCGAACCAGTCTCGAGCCGCTCGGAACATGTCCGAATCCCCCTGCGGAGGAGCCTATCTTCTCATTTGCCGGTGTGGAAGGCGTTGGTGATCGGGTAGCGGCGGTCGCGGCCGAAGTTGCGCTTGCCGATCTTGACGCCGGGCGGGGCCTGGCGGCGTTTGTACTCGGCGCGGAGCAGCTTGCGTTCGATGTCGGCGACCAAGGATTCCTCCTCGCCGGTCGAGCGCGCGACCTCGCCGACCGACAGTTCCTGTTCGACCAGTCCATCGAGGATCCGGTCGAGCACCGAATAAGGCGGCAGGCTGTCCTCGTCCTTCTGGCCGGGGCGAAGCTCGGCGCTCGGCGGCTTGGTGATGACCCGCTGCGGCATCACCGGCCCGGCTGGGCCGAGCGCGCCCTCGGGCCGGTTCTCGTTGCGCCAGCGCGACAGCGCGAACACCGTCGTCTTGTAGGCGTCCTTCAGCACCGAATAGCCGCCGGCCATGTCGCCGTAGAGCGTGGCGTAACCGACGCTCATCTCGCTCTTGTTGCCGGTGGTCAGGAGCATCTCGCCGCCCGAGTTGGACTTGGCCATCAGCGCCACCATGCGCAGTCGGGCCTGGACGTTCTCGGCGGCGAGCCCGCTCATGGCGGGGATCATCCCGGCGACGGCGTGCACCGCGGGCGCGATCGAGATGACGTCATGGCGGCAGCCGAGCAGCCGGGCACATTCCGCCGCGTCCTCGAGGCTCTCGTCGCTGGTGTATTTGGACGGCAGCATCACGCAGCGCACCTTGTCCGGGCCGAGCGCGTCGACTGCCACCGCCGCCGACAAGGCGCTATCGATTCCGCCGGACAGGCCGAGGATGATTCCGGGAAAGCCGTTGCGCGTCACATAATCGCGAAGCGCGACCGTCATCGCCCGATAGACATCGGCGGGGAAGGGATCGAGCCGGTGCTCGCAGCGGGTTTCGCAACGCCAGCCTTCGCCGGTGCGCGCCCATTCGGTCAGCAGCATGCCCTCGTCCCAGTCGGCCATTTGCGCGACGAGTTCGCCATCGGGGTGCATGACGAACGATGAGCCGTCGAACGCCAGCTCGTCCTGGCCCCCGACGCGGTTGAGGTAAGCGAGCGGCAGGCCGGTCTCCAGCACGCGCGAGCGAACGAGGTGCTGGCGGGTTTCGTCCTTGTCGAGCTCATAGGGGCTGCCGTTGGGCACCAGCAGCAGCTCCGCGCCCATTTCCGCGAGGTGCGCGCACACCGACTCCAGCCAAATATCCTCACAGATCGGGACGCCGAGCTTCACGCCGCGATACTCGAGCGGTTCGGGCAGCGGGCCGGCCGCGAACACGCGCTTCTCGTCGAAAGTGCCGTAATTGGGCAGCTCGCGCTTCAGCGTCCGCCCGACCAGCCGCCCGCCGTCGGCCAGCACGAAGGCGTTGTAGGTGAGGCCGCCTTCGCTGACGATCGTTCCGAACAGCAGCGCCGGCCCCGCCCCGGCGGTCGCCTCGATCAATTTGTCGGTCCATTCGTGGGTGCGCCGCACGAACTCCGGCTTCAGCACCAGGTCCTCGGGCGGGATAGCCGGTCAGCTGCAGCTCCGGCACGAGCAGCAAGTCGGCGCCGGCAGCTCGGCCGCGCATTTCGAGGATCGCGACGGCATTGCCTTCGAGGTCGCCGACGCGCTGGTTCATCTGGGCCAAGGCGATGGTCAGCGTGTCGGTCATGGAGGCGATTTAGCGAGCGGGGGGCGCGGCACAACCTTTGCGGATCGGCGACTTGCTCGCTAAAGCCCGGCCACACGCTGGGGAACGCCACATGAAATTGCTCGCCGGGAACAGCAACGCGCCGCTGGCCCGCTCCATCTCCGACTATCTCGAAGTGCCGCTGACCGATGCCAGCGTGCGCCGCTTCGCCGACGAGGAGGTATTCGTCGAGATCAACGAGAATGTCCGCGGCGAGGACGTGTTCGTCATTCAGTCGACCAGCTACCCCGCCAACGACAATCTGATGGAGCTGTTGATCTGCATCGATGCGCTGCGCCGCGCCTCGGCCAAGCGGATCACCGCAGTCCTGCCCTATTTCGGCTATGCCCGGCAGGACCGGAAACCCGGCCCGCGCACCCCGATCTCGGCCAAGCTGGTCGCCAACCTCATCACCACCGCGGGCGCCAACCGGGTGCTGTCGATCGACCTCCATGCCGGCCAGATCCAGGGCTTCTTCGACATTCCCACCGACAATCTGTTCGCCTCGCCGGTGATCGCCGCCGACATCCAGGCGCGGCTCGGCAACCGCGAGCTGCTGGTGGTGTCGCCCGACGTCGGCGGCGTGGTCCGCGCCCGCGGCCTCGCCAAGCGGCTCAACAACGCGCCGCTGGCGATCGTCGACAAGCGCCGCGAGCGCGCCGGCGAATCGGAAGTGATGAACATCATCGGCGACGTCGACGGGCGCACCTGCATCCTGATCGACGACATCGTCGATTCGGGCGGGACTCTGTGCAACGCCGCGGCGGCGCTGAAGCAGGAAGGCGCGGTCGAGGTGTTCGCTTATTGCACCCACGGCGTGCTGTCGGGCGGCGCCGGCGGCGCGCGTCGGCAAGTCAGTGCTGACCGAGCTGGTCGTCACGGACAGCATCTGCACTGGGGAGGGCGATCCCAAGGACAGCAAGATCCGCCGTCTGACGATTGCGCCGCTACTGGCGGAGGCGATCCGCCGAATTGCCGATGAAAGCAGCGTTTCCAGCCTGTTCGACTG
>CAWHYD010000008.1:0-208521 GCA_963833685.1 uncultured Alphaproteobacteria bacterium
AGCTGGCGCAGGACGCTTAACTACCTCCCTCCCGCCTGCGGGAGGGGACCGAGGGGAGGACCTATCCTCGCTTCGCTAACCCAAACATGCCCTCCCCCTGCCCCTCCCGCAGGCGGGAGGGGGGAATTGACGATGACCGAACTGAAGCTCGAAGATTGCGTCAATGACGCCTGTCCCTGGTCCGGCAAGCCGGTCAGCGCCGACAGCCTGACGCTTTACCGGGGCAAGGTCGTCGGCTTCTGCAACACCGGCTGCCGCGACAAGTTCGAAGCAGCCACGCGCGCGTTCGACGGCGCGATTGAAGGCAAGGAATAATGGCCGATCTGCATTTCGAGCTCGTCACCCCGGACCGCATGGTCACCTCGGGCGACGTCTATATGGTCGTCGTCCCGGGCGTTGAGGGCGACAGCGGCATCATGGCCGGCCACGCGCCCTACATGACGACGCTGAAAAACGGCGACATCGCGGTCTATCGCACCCAAGGCGCGCAGCCGGAGCGGATCAATGTCACCGGCGGCTTCGCCGAGGTCAGCGACAAGGGCCTGACCATCCTCGCCGAGAGCGCTGGCGCCTAAGCCTCCTTAGGGAGCGGTTTACCAACTTCCGTTAGACGCCGACGCTTCAAGCGGAGTGTCCTTTGTCTTCACGCGCCTTCAATCGTCCGCATGCGGATCGGCGCGGCCAGTTGGCCGCGTTGCGCAACACTCGGCCCGAATGGGCGGCGCTGGTGACGGTTGCGCTGATCGCCGCTTTCCACCTGTTCGGCCGGGTCGATACCGACGTCGCCTGGCAATTGTGGGTGGCGCATCAACTCAACGCCGGCGCGCAGCTGTACCGCGACATTATCGAAATCAATCCGCCCCTGTGGTTCTGGATGGCGCTGCCGATCGACCGTGCTGCGAGCCTGACCGGCGCCCGGCCCGAATCCGTGCTGATCCTCGCCGTCGCCGCACTGCAGATGCTCAGCCTTGGCGCGACGAGCAGATTGTTGCCAATGCCGCGCGACCGGAAGACGCTGGTGCTGGCCTATGCCGCGCTGATTCTCGGCGTCTTCCCGTGGATCAACGTCGGCCAGCGCGAGCAGATCGTGCTGATTGCCACCCTGCCCTATGCGGCGCTGATCGCCGAGCGTCGGAGCGGCCGCCCGGTCGCTCCCTGGCTAGCCTTGTTGATCGGGATCGGCGCCGGCCTCGGTTTCGCGCTCAAACACTATTTCCTCGTCGTCCCCGCGATGCTCGAGCTGTGGCTGGCGGCACGGCAGCGTCGGGATTGGAAGGCGGCTCGCCCCGAACTCGCGGCACTGGCGCTCGTCGGCATGTTCTACGCAGGCGCAATCCTGTTTTGGGCCCGAGATTTCCTGACGACCATCCTGCCGATGATCCGTCTCGCTTACGGTTCGACCGGGGCGCCGTCCTTCGCCGAGCTATTCCAGCCGGTGATTGTGCTCGGGCTGGCGATGGGCGCACTGACCGCGGCGTACCAGCGCCTGCTGCGAGACCGACAAAGCGACTTCGTGCAGGCGCTCATGATCGCCGCCGCCGGTTTCGCCGTCGCCTATTTCATCCAGCGCAAGGGCTGGACCTATCACGCCATTCCCTTCGTCGGCTGCTCGGCGATTGCACTAGCGGCCTTGCTGGCGCGCTTCGCCGAACCGCGGCGTCTGTTGCGCATTGGCGGGCCAGTGCTCCTCGCCCTGCCATTCGTGCTCACCTGGCAGCAGGTCCGGATGCCGACTTATCCCAGCGCCGACCTCGAGGCCGCGATCGCGGGCGTGGAGCCCGGCGCAACCGTCGGCTTCCTCGCCACCGAGCCGGCCTTCGCCTGGTCGGTGACGCTGCAGCACGGCTTCAACTATCCGTCGCGTTATATCGGGTTTTGGATGCTCCGCGCGGTCGTCGCCAACGAGCATCGCCCCCTCCCCGACCCAGCGCTTGCCGCCTTCGGCCGCCAGGTCGTGCGCGAGACCGTCGCCGACTTCCGCTGCACGCCGCCGCAAAGGATCATCATCAACCGCCCAACGCGCGGCCGTTGCGGCCAAGGGCGAGTTCGACATCCTCGCCTTCTTCCTCCGCGAACCCGAGTTCGCGGCATTGATGAGCCATTATCGTGAGGTCTCGCGAACCACCGCCGATACTTACGCGCTCGTCTCGCCATTGCCGCCCGCCCCTGCCGGCTCCTGCCGCGCGGGTCAGGGTTAGGCATTCCTTAGGCATCTCCGGTTATGCCGGACCGACCTTCATGGGGATTTGGCGGCTAGCATGAGTGCATTTGGCAAGCGTGGCGGGATCAGCGGTGCGCGACCGAGCTTTGGCGTGGCCAAGCCGATGAAAGGCAGCGGCGGTCCGGCGTCGCCCGCGAGTGACGCGGAGGCCGGGGGCGACCAGTTCCCGCCGATCGAGGAACTGACCGCGCTGGGCGAATCCGACGCGCCCGAGGGAACCAACTCCACGACCAGCGCCGCCTCGAGCGGTGCGATGGACCGCCTCACCGCGCGCCAGAACGCCAGCGGCGAGGCCGGCAGCAGCAAGGTCGAGGGCTTCGAAGCCTCGGTCCACAAGATCAAGGAGCAGGTGCTTCCGCGCCTGCTCGAGCGCGTCGACCCCGAAGCGGCGGCGACCCTCAACAAGGATGAGCTGGCCGAGGAATTCCGCCCGATCATCTCGGAAGTGCTGACCGAGCTCAAGATCAACCTCAACCGGCGCGAGCAATTCGCGCTCGAAAAGGTGCTGGTCGATGAGCTGCTCGGCCTCGGGCCGCTCGAAGAGCTGCTTGCCGACCCGGCCATCAGCGACATCATGGTCAACGGTCCCGAGCAGACCTACGTCGAGCGCAAGGGCAAGCTCGAAATCGCGCAGATCCAGTTCCGCGACGAGGAGCATCTGTTCCAGATCGCCCAGCGCATCGTCAACAAGGTCGGCCGCCGCATCGACCAGACCACGCCCGCTGTGCGACGCCCGCCTCCAGGACGGCAGCCGCGTCAACGTCATCGTTCCGCCGCTGTCGCTGCGCGGCACCGCCATCTCAATTCGTAAGTTCTCCGAAAAGCCAATCACGCTCGACATGATGAAGGGCTTCGGCTCGATGTCGGACAAGATGGCGACCGTGCTCAAGATCGCCGGCGCCAGCCGGATGAACGTCGTCATCTCGGGCGGTACCGGTTCGGGCAAGACGACCATGCTCAACGCCTTGTCGAAGATGATCGACCCGGGCGAGCGCGTCATTACCATCGAGGACGCGGCCGAGCTGCGGCTTCAGCAGCCGCACTGGCTGCCGCTCGAAACCCGGCCCGCCAACCTCGAAGGCCAGGGCGCGATCACCATCCGCGACCTCGTCATCAACGCGCTGCGTATGCGTCCCGACCGCATCATCCTGGGCGAGATTCGCGGACCGGAGTGCTTCGACCTGCTCGCGGCGATGAACACCGGCCACGACGGCTCGTGCGCGACGCTTCACTCCAACTCCCCGCGCGAGTGCCTCGCGCGTATGGAGAACATGGTGATGATGTCGGACATCAAGGTGCCGAAGGAAGCGATCAGCCGCCAGATCGCGGATTCGGTCGACCTCATCATCCAGGTCAAGCGCCTCCGCGACGGTTCGCGCCGCACCACCAACATCACCGAAGTGATCGGCATGGAAGGCGACGTCATCGTCACCCAGGAGCTGTTCAAGTTCGAGTATCTGGACGAGAGCGCCGACGGCAAGATCATCGGCGAATATCGCTCGATGGGCCTGCGCCCCTACACGCTCGAAAAGGCCAAGCAGTTCGGCTTCGACCAGCCGTACTTGGAGGCGTGCCTGTAGCCCCGCACGCGAGGCACAACGCTACTGGCGCTAAGCTACTGTTCTAAGAAGAAAAATGGTGGGCGTGGCAAGGATTGAACTTGCGACCCCTGCGATGTCAACACAGTGCTCTACCACTGAGCTACACGCCCACCGCCCTTGGGGCGAAGCGCGCATTTAGGGGGAGCCCAACGAAGGCGCAAGCCCCGCAACGCGCTCTGCAAAATCATGAAAAACGCATCGCGGCGACACGGATTTACTCCGGGACGACGCGGTTCAAATCAGCCTCGAGCAAAGTACCACTTTGATCGAAACACTAAAGTCGGCCGTGCTGGTCCTCGGTCTGGAACATGCGGTCGACCTCCATCACCAGGTCCTTGAGGTGGAAGGGCTTCGACAGCAGCTTGGCTTCCGGCGCCGTCCGCCCGCCCTGCAGCGCGACCGCGGCAAAGCCGGTGATGAACATGACGCGGATGCCGGGGTCGATCGCGCTGGCCTTCTGGGCCAGCTCGATGCCGTCCATCTCGGGCATGACGATGTCGGTCAGCAGCAGGTCGAACCGCTCGGCCTCGAGCAGCGGCATCGCTTCGGTGCCGCAGCCGACCGCTTCGACTTCATAGCCGACGCGCTGCAGCGCCCGCTGCAGATATTCGCGCATCGACGTATCGTCTTCGGCCAGGAGGATTCTCGCCATCGCCACTTTATGCTCTGCCCAAATCTGTTTTGCCAGAAGCGAATGAAGCTTTCACGCGTTGCAGGTCCTCACCGCGAGTCCTAATCTGGCACAAAATTTAATCATGACGCCGCTTTCAGCCCCAATCGTGCACCCTCCCCGCGGCGACCTCCCGGTCCTGCTGTCGGTGCCGCATTCGGGTCGCGACTATCCCGACTGGCTCATCGATATGGCCGCGGCGGGCAGGCCGTCCGCTGGCGGCGCTCGAGGATCCCTTGGTCGACCGGCTGGTATGGCGAGCGCTTGGCCGCGGTTGCGGCGCGGTGATCGCCCGCACGCCGCGGGCGGCGGTCGACTGCAATCGCGCCGAGGATGAGCTCGACCCGTCGGTGATCGATGGCGCCCGGCGCGGACGAGTGACGGCGCGGGCGCGCGGGGGGCTCGGCATCGTGCCGGCGCGGACGCTCCAGCATGGCTTCCTGTGGCGCCGCGCAATCAGCCCAGGCCAGCTCGAGGAGCGGCTCGACGAGGCCCACCGGCCCTATCATCGCGCCATCGAGGAGCAGGTCGGGCTATTGCTCGACCGCTTCGGCGTCGCCTTGCTGCTCGATTGCCATTCGATGCCGCCGCCGCCCGAGGGCATCGCCCCGATCGTGTTCGGCGACTGCCGCGGCCGCACTGCTGAACCGTGGGTCAGCAACGCCGCGCTCGACATTGCGCGAAGCTCAGGGTTCGAGGCGGGGCTCAATGACCCCTTCGCCGGCGGCCATGTGATTGACCGTCACGCCCGTCCGGCGCGCGGCGTCCATGCGCTGCAGATCGAGATCGACCGCCGTTGTTACCTCGACGAAACCCTAGCGGCGCCGGGCCCAGGCTTCGACCGCGTCGCGAGCTTTCTCGAAACCCTGGCGGTCGAGCTCGGCGAGGACCTCCTCGGCCGCCAGCAACTGGCGACCGCGGCGGAATAGTCCTTAAGCGTCGGCCGGGGCAGGTTGCGGCGCGACCTGGGCCGGGGCTTTGCCCTGCTCCATCTGCTTGCCGAACACCTGCCGCATCTCGCTCAGCGAGAAGAGGTGGGCGTAGATCAGCGGCAGCATGCCGTTCTGGTTCATCTTGCGCAGCTCGTCGCCGCGCAGCTCGCGCAGCTTCTCTTCGTCGACCATGCGGAACCCGCGATAAACGAACGGCTGCTCATAGCCCTCGGGCTGGATGGCGACTTCGCCGTCCATCAGCAGGTTGCTCTTCTGCAGGTCTTCCATGAACGCCGCGGTACGTTGGCCGGCGGCCTCGAACTGCTCACAGAACTCGAGGATGGCCTTGGTCGCCTGGCTCGGCTGCTCGCCCTCGAACAGGGCCTCGCCTTCCTTGAAGTTGCCGACCGCATCGGCGCTGGGGTCGAAGCAGAGCGACAGTTCGTCACTGTCCGGACGCACGCGCGCCAGCAGGAACGGATAGCGGCGGATATAAGCCGGGATGTAGATGCTTGGATCGTTCGGGCGGCCGTCGTCGTCGAGATAGACGTTGACGCCTTCGTTCAGGCCCATCAGCGCGATCGGGATCGGCTTGTCGCCGATCGAAAAGACGATCGGATAATGGCGCTGCGCAAGCGTGAACTCGTCGACCGTGACGGGGATCGCGTGGGTCTTCGCAACCTGCCCCATCTTGAGCATCTTGCGGACCTTCATCTTGCCGTGCTGGGTGACGTTCACGGGCTCTACGGCATTGTAGAACAAAGGCAGGTTCTGGTTCGGCGCGGCAGTCGCCATCCTGGTGATCTCCTGGGGGCCGGGCTTACGGCCTCGCGCACGCGACGGCCCGCCGAAAATGCAATGTCCAGCGCCCTCTATCGGCAGCGAGGGATTTGGGCAAGGCCGCATTGGCGCCGACGTTTGTCCGGCGCAAGCCACTGGCAGTTCATTGATTATTCAACGGATGGCTGCGAAGCCGGAGCCCGAGATGGTGCGCTGCTAAATGACTCCCGGGGCGTTCCTGACCCTCCTGCCGATGCTGCTCGGCCTCGCCGCCGTGCAGCCCGGCACTGTGCAGCAATCGGTCAGCCGCCTGGTAGTCCAGGACGAAGTGATCCTGCGCGTGCCGGTGGTCCCTCGTCAGCCGCTCCTGCGCGTCCGCTGGATCGAGCGCAAAGGCCCCAATTGCATCCCGGTCGCCGCCATCCGGCGAGCGCTTCTCGGACCCGAACGGGTCGACTTCATCCTCGCCAACCGCACGCGGGTTCGCGCCGAATTCGACGAGGATTGCCCGGGTCTGGATTTTTATGGCGATTTGTACCTGCAGCCGGCCGACGCTCGCATCTGCGCCGGGCGTGACGCCGTCCACTCGCGCATGGGCGGAAGCTGCACCATCGGCCGCTTCAAGCAACTGGTGCCCCAGCTGGTCGGCCAATAGGCTTGGACCAATAGGCTTGGAATCGTCGCTTCGAGACCCCACATTCCTTGACAAGCCCAAGGCTGTCGGCAAAGCCGCAGCCAGGCATTTGCCGCACCGGCCTGAAGAAGCCGCGGCCAAACCTTTTCATCCGGAATTTCAATGACTTTTGCCGATCTCGGCCTTTCTGACGAATTGCTCCGCGCCGTCGGAGACAGCGGTTATGACGACCCGACCCCGATCCAGCGCGCCGCCATCCCCTCGGTCCTGATGGGCAAGGACCTGGTCGGCATCGCCCAGACCGGCACCGGCAAGACCGCCGCCTTCGTCCTGCCGATGATCGACATCCTCGGCCACGGCCGCAGCCGCGCGCGCATGCCGCGCTCGCTGATCCTCGAGCCGACGCGCGAGCTCGCCGCCCAGGTCGCCGAGAATTTCGAGAAATACGGCAAGTACCAGAAGCTCTCGATGGCGCTGCTGATCGGCGGCGTTCAGATGGGCGACCAGGTCAAGGCGCTGGAAAAGGGCGTCGACGTGCTGATCGCAACTCCGGGACGGCTGATGGATCTGTTCGGCCGCGGCAAGATCATGCTCAACGGCTGCGAGCTGCTGGTCATCGACGAAGCCGACCGCATGCTCGACATGGGCTTCATCCCGGACATCGAGGAAATCTGCTCGAAGCTTCCCAAGAACCGCCAGACCCTGCTGTTCTCGGCGACCATGCCGCCGCCAATCCAGAAGCTCGCGGCCAAGTTCCTCAATGAGCCCAAACGGGTCGAGGTCGCGCGTCCGGCCACCGCCAACATCAACATTGAACAGCGGCTGGTTCAGGTCAGGGCCGACAAGAAGAAGGACGCGCTTCGCGACATTCTTCGCCACGAGGAATTCAAGAACGCGATCGTCTTTTCAAACCGCAAGACCACCGTTCGCGAGCTGGCCAGCAGCCTGAAGCGCGCCGGCTTCTCCGTCGGCCAGATCCAGGGCGACATGGAACAGTCCGACCGCATCGCCGAATTCGACCGCTTCAAGCGCGACGAGATCAACATCCTGGTGGCGTCCGACGTCGCCGCGCGCGGCCTCGACGTCAAAGGCGTCAGCCACGTCGTCAACTTCGACGTTCCCTGGCAGCCCGACGATTACATTCACCGCATCGGCCGCACCGGCCGCGCCGGCATGAAGGGCATCGCCATCACGCTCGCGACCAGCGCCGACGCTGACGCCGTTGCCGGGATCGAAAAGCTGATCGGGCACAAAATTCCCCGCGTCGGCGACAAGCTCGAGCCGGCGGTCGAGGCTGAGCCGGCGCCCCCGGCGAAGCGCGAACGGGCTGAAGCGCGCGTTCCACGGGAATCCGCGAAAGGCGGGCGACGCAAGGCGGCGCCGAAGAGCGAGGCCCCGCCGGCAGCCAAGGTCAGGTCTGCCCACAAGCCGGAATCACAACCTGCGCCCGAGCGCTCGACGGTGGTCGAGGATATCAGCAACGAGTGGAACGGGCCGCTCCCCGGCTTCCTGTCGGTCGGCGCCGGCTAAGGCACATCGGTGACACTGGAATGCGTTTCGGCGCGTTCCTAGCTCCCGACCCTGACCAAAAGGGACCCGGCATGAGCGACTATGTGCTTCCAAACGTGTGGACTTGGGACGCGCCCAATGGCGGCGAGTTCGCCAACATCAACCGGCCCATCGCCGGCGCGACCCACGACAAGGATTTGCCGGTCGGCAAGCACCCCTTCCAGCTCTATTCGCTCGCCACGCCCAACGGCCAGAAGGCCGCGATCATGTTCGAGGAGCTGCTAGGACTCGGCTACACGGACGCCGAATATGATGCCTGGCCGATCCGCATCGGCGAGGGCGACCAATTCTCCAGCGGCTTCGTCGCGGTCAATCCCAATAGCAAAATTCCAGCACTGCTCGACCTCAGCGGTGCCGAGCCGGTGCGCGTGTTCGAAAGCGGGGCCATTCTGCTCCATCTCGCCGAGAAGTTCGGCGAGTTCCTGCCCCCGTCCGGCCCGGCGCGCGCCGAAACCTTGTCATGGCTGATGTGGCAGGTCGGCGCCGCGCCCTTCCTTGGCGGCGGCTTCGGCCATTTCTTCGCCTATGCGCCCGAGAAATTCGAATATCCGATCAACCGCTACACGATGGAGGTGAAGCGGCAGCTCGACCTTCTCAACCGCCAGCTCGCCGACCACGAATTTGTCGCGGGCGGCGACTACAGCATCGCCGACATCGCGATCTGGCCGTGGTACGGCGGCATCGCGCTCGGTCGCAGCTACGCGGGCGCCGATGTCTTCCTCGCGACCCACGAATATGAGCATGTGATGCGCTGGGCGAAGGCGATCGACGCGCGCCCGGCGGTCAAGCGCGGGCGGATCGTCAACAAGCTGACCGGCGACCAGCGCGAGCAGCTCCACGAGCGCCACGATGCGAGCGATTTCGAGCTCCGGACCGAGGACAAGGTCCATCTGACCCTTGCCGAGGAAGACCTTGCGGCCGTCAGGGACGACGCGATCTAAGCTGTACCCCTAGCGATACCTTTCCAAAAACTCGCTCGCGAACTGCGTCAGCCGCTGCTCCGCAATCGCCTCGCGCAGCCGCTGCATCAGCCCGCTGGTAGAACCACAAATTGTGCTGGGTCATCAGCATCGCGCCGAGAATCTCGCCCGACTTCACCAGATGGTGGACATAGGCGCGGCTAAAGGTCGTGCAGGCGGGACACGGACAGCCCGGCTCGATCGGCTCCTCGTCCTCGGCAAAGCGCGCGTTCCTGAGGTTCAGCGCCCCATCGGCGGTGAAGGCCTGGCCGGTGCGCCCCGACCGGGTCGGCAGCACGCAATCGAACATGTCGATCCCGCGCGCCACGGCTTCGACCAGGTCGTCGGGCTTGCCAACCCCCATCAAATAGCGGGGCTTGTCGACCGGCAGCATGCCGACCGCGAAATCGAGGCAGCCGAGCATGGCGTCCTGCCCCTCCCCCACCGCCAGCCCGCCGACCGCATAACCGTCGAAGCCGATGTCGATCAGCGCCTCGGCCGACGCCCGCCGCAAGTCCTCGTGGAGGGCGCCCTGCTGAATGCCAAAGATCGCGTTCCGACCGGCATGCTCGCCGCCGCGGTCGAATTCTTCCCGCGACCGCTTCGCCCAGCGGATCGAGCGGTCCATCGCCTCGCGCTGCTGCTCGGCGGTCGAGGTGGTCGGCACCAGCTGGTCGAATTGCATGACGATGTCGCTGTCGAGCAGCCGCTGGACCTCGATCGACCGCTCGGGGCTCAGCATGTGCCGCGACCCGTCGAGATGGCTGGCGAAAGCCACGCCTTCCTCCGTGACCTTGGTCAGCTCGGACAGGCTCATCACCTGATAGCCGCCGCTGTCGGTCAGGATCGGCCGCTCCCAGCCCATGAACCGGTGCAGCCCGCCGAGCTTGGCGACCCGCTCCGCACCCGGGCGCAGCATCAAATGATAGGTGTTGCCGAGGATGATGTCGGCCCCGCTCGTGCGCACCTCCTCGGGCCGCATCGCCTTGACCGTCGCCGCGGTCCCGACGGGCATGAACGCCGGCGTGCGAATCTCGCCGCGCTGCATGGCGATGGTGCCGGCGCGGGCGGCCCCATCGGTTGACTGAACGGTAAAAGCGAAGCGGGTCACGCCTTGCCCTTAGCCGCCCGGCGGCCCCGCGCAAAAACCCTTAGGCGCCGAGCGCTGCGCGCAACCCGTCGAAGCATTGCGGATCGATCGAGCGTCCGACCTCCTCGCTCATGATGCGGAGTGCCTCGTCGATCGGCAGCGCGGCGCGATAGGGCCGATCGGACGTCAGCGCGTCGTAAAAGTCGCAGGCCGTGATGATCCGTGTTTCGCGCGCAATCTGGCCGGCCGTGAGTCCGAGCGGATAGCCGGTGCCGTCGAGCCGCTCATGATGCGCCGCGGCAATATCGGCGAGGTCGACGAACACGCCGATCCGGCCGAGGATTTCGCGGGTATGCGCCGCGTGGGCGCGCATTTCCGCCCATTCCTCGGTGTCGAGCCCGGCCGGCTTGTCGAGGATTGCATTGGATACGCCGAGCTTTCCGACGTCGTGCAGGAACGCCGCTCGGCGCAGCCAGCGCAGGCGGTCGGCCGGGACGTCGAGATGCCCCGCGATCATCGCGCTCAGTTCGGCGACGCGGCCCGAATGCCCCGCGGTATAAGGGCTCTTGGCGTCGATGACTTGTCCAAAGGCCGCGGCGATGGCGTCGAGATAATCCTCGTCGATGGCGCAGTCATCGCCCGCCGGAACGAGGCCGACCACCCGCGCTTCGAGGAATGGCGAGCTGAGCGCAGTCCAGAAGGAATGCTCGCGGGCGACCCGTTCGAATGCCGCCACCAGGCCCGGGTCGAACCAGCCGCCGGCACGACGGGCCGCTTCATCGATCGCAGCCTCCCGCCCGGCATGGGAATGGAAGACGTCGATGACCTGCGCGAGCAGCGCGATCCGCGCCGGAAGGGGAATCGATTCGCCGCGCAGGCGTCCCGGGCGCCCCGAGCCATCCCAATGCTCGTCCAGCCGGTAAATGCCGTCACACACCGCTTCCGGAAAGCGCAGCGACCGCGCGATGTCCGCTCCGCGGGTGCAGCGCGCGACGATCATTTCCTGGGCGATGGCGTCGCCATTGGCGAGGATGTTACCGATCGCCGCTGCGCGGCGGTGCAGCGGCCGGCCTTGCGCGGTCTTGCTGAACACGAAATGCAGCGTCGCCGCGAGGCTCGTCCCGACCGTCTTATAGCCCTGTTTGAAGGCGCGATCGTCGGTTGCATAAAGCTCGCAGATGCGCGCCGCGTTGCTGCTGCAGCCGAGGTCCTTGAGCAGCAGGGTGTAATAAAGATCGTGGAGCTCGGACTGACCCAGGCCGATCGCCTTCCCGATCTGGAATCCGATCCAGCAGGCACGCACGCAATGGCCGGCGGGCTGCCCCTCGGTGATGTCGAGGGCATAGCTGAACGCCGCGACGATTTCCGCGCGCGACACGCACGCCGCTGATTGCGGAACAGGGATGACCTGGTGCTGCATGCCCCGCTGACGTTAACCGCACGTCGGTCACCGCCCGCCTAACGATCAAGGTTTACGAACTCTTAGCGGGCAGCAGCAGGCTCGAATCGCCATAGGAATAGAAGCGGTAGCCGGCCGCGATGGAATGGGCGTAGGCCGCCTTCATCACGTCCAGCCCCATCAGCGCGCTGACCAGCATGAACAAGGTCGACCTGGGCAAATGGAAGTTGGTGACCAGCCCGTCGGCCGCCTTGAAGCGATAGCCCGGCGTGATGAAGATCGCCGTGTCGCCGTCGAACGGACGGATCGTGCCGTCCTCGCCGGCGGCGCTTTCCAGCAGGCGCAGGCTGGTGGTGCCGACCGCGATCAGCCGCCCGCCGCGCCTTCGCACCATGTTCAGCCGCTCCGCCGTCGCTTCGTCGATTCGGCCCCATTCGGCATGCATCTTATGGTTAGCGGTGTCGTCGGCTTTGACCGGCAGGAAAGTCCCCGCCCCAACATGGAGGGTCAAGGTCTCGCGCCCGACGCCGCGCGCGTCGAGGGCTTCGAGCAGACGCGGCGTGAAGTGAAGCGCGGCGGTCGGCGCCGCCACCGCCCCTTCCTCGCGCGCGAACATGGACTGGTAGTCGGCGCGATCCGCGTCGTCGGCCGGCCGCTTCGACGCGATGTAGGGTGGCAGCGGCATCCGCCCGGCGCGCTCGAGCAGCAGCTCGACCGGCTCATCGCCTTCGAAATGGAGCAGCGCCGAACCGTCCTCGGCCTTGTCGGCGACGGTTGCACTGACGCCCGCGCCAAATTCGATCCTGTCGCCGATGCGCGCGCGCCTGGCGTTGCGCAGGAAGGCCTGCCAGTCGCGCGGCCCTTCGCGCTTGTGCAGGGTCGCGCCGATGCTTGCATCCCCGCGTCTGCCTTCAAGCTGGGCCGGGATCACTTTGGTATCGTTGAACACCAGCACGTCGCCCGGGTGGAGCAGAGCGGGAAGCTGCAGCACCTCATGATCGGAAATGTCGGCCCCTTCGACCAGCAACAGCCGGGCGCTGTCGCGCGGCCGCGCCGGCCGAAGCGCGATGCGCTCGGGCGGAAGCTCGAAATCGAACAGGTCGACCTTCATCGGCCGGGGCCTTAGCCGCCGAGATAGGCCCTTACGATAGTCGTCGGCGCGTCAGGCGGCTCGCCCGGGGCGATTTTGTCGACCGCGTCCATCCCCGAGATCACCCGGCCGACGACGGTATAATTATTGTCGAGGTTGGCGTTGGGCGCGAACATGATGAAGAATTGGCTGTTGGCGCTGTCCGGACTGTCGGCGCGCGCCGCGCCCACCGTTCCGCGCAGGAAGGGCACGGTAGTGAACTCGGCCTTGAGGTCGGGCAGGTCGGAGCCGCCCTCGCCGGTTCCTTTGGGATCGCCGCCCTGGGCCATGAAGCCGGGGATCACGCGATGGAACTTGAGGCCGTTGTAGAAGCCCTGACGGACCAGCGTCTGGATCCGCGCGATATGATTGGGGGCGAGGTCGGGGCGCAGCTGGATGGTGACCGTGCCGCCGCTCGACAGGTCGATCATCATCCGGTTCGCCGGATTGGCGACCACGTCCGCGGGTGGCGCGATGCTTGGTGCCGGCGCCGGCGTCTTTGCCGGCGGCGCTGCCGCGATCAGGAACGCCGCGAACGGCAGCAGGAACAAGGCCTTCAATTCATCCCTCCCGAAATTTCGGCGATTAGTGGCGCGACGCCCCTGACGCGATCATGAACCGTCGTTGAGATGGCGGCGGACGTCCTCCGCCACCGCCGGGGTCACGAACTTGTCGATCTTGCCGCCGAAGCGCGCGATTTCCTTGACCAGCTTGGACGCGATCGGCTGCAGCGACACGTCGGCCATCAGGAAGACGGTCTCGATGTCGTCGTTGAGCTGCTGGTTCATGCCCGCCATCTGGAACTCATATTCGAAGTCGGCGACCGCGCGCAGGCCGCGCAGGATCATCGACGCCCCCTGCTGTTCGGCGAAGTCCATCAGCAGGCTGCCGAATTCCACCACGTCGATATCGCCGCTGATCTCCGCGACCTCGCGCTTCACCATCGCCAGCCGCTCGGCGACGCTGAACATCGGCTCCTTGGACGGGTTGGTCGTGACCCCGATCACCAGCCGATCCACCAGGTGCGCGCCGCGGCGGATGATATCGAGGTGCCCGAGCGTGATCGGGTCGAACGTCCCGGGATAAACGGCGATCCGCATCAATGGTCCCTCTCGATGGCGAAGCGGGCGATGGCGCGCAGCAAATCCGCTTCCTCGCCATGGTGCGACAAATGCTCGATCGCCTGGTTGACGAGGAAATCCGCCTGCTGGCGCGCCCGCTCCTCGCCGAACAGCGACACGAACGTCGCCTTGCCGGCGGTCGCGTCCTGGCCGGTGCGCTTGCCGGCCGCGGCTTCGCTCCCGCTATGGTCGATCAAATCGTCGGCGATCTGGAAGGCGAGCCCGATGTTGCGCGCATAGCCGCGATAGGGCGTGCGCGCGTCGGCTTGGAGTTTGACCATGATGCACGCCGCCTCGACCGCATATTCGATCAGCGCGCCGGTCTTCAGCTGCTGCAGCCGGGTGATCGCCGGAAGGTCCAGTTCGCGCCCCTGCGCATCGAGGTCCATCATCTGACCGCCCGCCATGCCCGCCGGCCCGGTGGCGAGCGCCAGGTCGAGCAGCAGCTCGGACCGCACCCGCGGGTCCTCGTGCGTCGCCGGATGGGCCAGCACCTCGAACGCGAGCGCGTTGAGGCTGTCCCCCGCGAGCACCGCCTCGGCCTCGCCGAACGCCTTGTGCACGGCCGGCCTGCCGCGGCGCAGGTCGGCATCGTCCATGCACGGCAAATCGTCGTGGATCAGCGAGTAAGTATGAATCGCCTCGATCGCGCAACCGACCCGCAGGGCCCGCTCGGGATCGATCGCGAACAATCGCGCCGAAGCGATGGTGAGCAGCGGCCGAAGCCGCTTGCCGCCGCCGATCGCGGCATGGCGCATCGCCTCGTACAGCCGCTCGCGCCCGTCGTTCGGGACCACCAGCAGATTCGAAAAGAATTCGTCGACCCGGCGCCCGACCTCGGCCGCTTCGGCCTCGAGCCCGATGTCGAGCCGATCGACGGTGTCAATCGGCATCGAAGGGCTTCAGCCCCTGGGGCTTGCCGTCGGCGCTGAGCGCGATTTGCTCGATCCGCGCCTGGGCGTCCTTGAGCCGCGCCTCGCAATGCCGCTTGAGCCGGTCGCCCTCCTGGTAGAGCTCGATCGACCGGTCGAGCGGCGCTTCGCCCTTTTCGAGCGAGCGCACGATCTCCTCGAGCCGGGCGAGAGCGGCCTCGAAGCTCAGCTGGCTGACGTCAGTTTCAGCGGTGGCCATGTGCCAGTGTCCCCCTCGCGGGCCCGCGAATCAACCGGAGACTATTCGACCGGAATGTTCTTGAACGGGTCGCGGATGCCCGGGACCACTTCGTCGCGCAGGTCTTCGTCGCCGGCTTCGGCCAACGCCGCCTCGGCCTCGCGGGCGTGGCGTTCGCGTTCCCCGCGAAGTTCCTCGATCAGCGCCGCGCGGTCGCCTTCGAAGCGCGTGTCGGTCGGGGCCGGCGCTCCGGCCGCCTTGGCCGCCTTGGCCACCGCCGCATCGAGCTCGCGCTGGGTGGTGAGGCCAAGCGTCACCGGGTCCTTCGGCTGGATGTTCGCCATGTTCCAGTGGCTGCGGTCACGGATCGCGCCGATGGTGGTGCGGGTGGTTCCGATCAGCTTGCCGATCTGGCCGTCGCTGACCTCGGGATGGTTTTTAATGATCCACGCGATCCCGTCCGGCTTGTCCTGGCGCTTGCTGACCGGCGTGTAGCGCGGGCCGCGGGTGCGCCGCACCGGGTCCGGCGCCTTGTGGATCTGCAGGACGTAGTCGGGGTCCTTCTGGCCCTTCTCGATTTCCTCGTGAGTGAGCTCGCCGGCGCGGATCGGGTCGCGGCCGGTCAGCTTGGTCGCGGCCGTATCGTCGGCGATCGCCTGCACTTCGAGGATGTGAAGACCGCAGAACTGGGCGATCTGCTCGAACGTCAGCGAACTGTTCTCGACCAGCCAAGAGGCGGTCGCATGGGGCATCAGGGGCTGGGCCACTGCTTCTCTCCCGAGAGTAGAAATAAATAGGGCCGCCCCTCACGGAGCGGCCAGCGTTGGCGGCGATGTAATCCTCCCGCGGCTTTCGGGCAAGCCGACAATCACCGTCGGGCGCGCTTTACTTCTCCCGGTAAAAGGCCGCCGTCCAGCCGCTTTCGCAATAGCGCGGATCGGTCGACTTCGCCGGATCGGGGCCGACCGGCGAACAGGGACGAGCCTCGTCGGACAAGTCGGCGCCATATTTGCCCGGCCACACGGCCAGCGGGTGGTTATGGTCCTTGCGCCAGGCGGCCACTTCCGCGGGCCACGACGGGCCGTAGGTCAGGCTGACCATCGTCTTCGAATAATAATAAGCGCCGCTGACCAGCATCAGCGCGCACAATCCTACGAATACCGCTCGCCCGCGCCCGCCCGGCCGCATCGCCAGCGCCACCAGCGCCAGGCCCAGCAGCACCAGCGGCAGGAAATTGTAGCGCTCGCCCCTCAGCACATTGAACGGGTCCAACTCGGCGATCTTGACCATCCCGAACCCGAGCGAGGTGACGGCGCTGGCGAGGCTCGCCAGCACCAGCCACAGCACCGCATCGCGCCGCCGGGCGGCAAGCACGATCAGCCCGCCGCACACCGCGACCGAAGCCGCCGCGACCCACCACCACAGGAGGCCGCCGCCAGCTTGCGACGCATAAACCGCATCCCCCAGGCGATTGGCGATATCCGGCCCGACCAGGCGCAGCGCGAGGGGCCGGACCAGCAGCGAGGCGGCGATGGTTGCGGGATCGGTCCAATGCCCGCGCATCGGGCTCGAACCGTAGAACAGCAGCAACTGCACGCCGGCCCCGGCGCCAAGCCACGCCAGCTGCTCGAGCCGCCGCCGGTCACCATCGACCAAAGCGCGCAAGCCGAACAGCGGCAGCAGGACGATCGCTCCCGGTCCGCACAGCGGGGCGGTGAACAGCAACAGGCCGTAACCGATCCTCGCGGCCCGCCCTTCCGGCACGTCCAGTGCCAGGATCAGCGCGACGCACAATGCCAGGTGAAACTGGATGTGGAGGACGTTGAAGAATACCTCTTCCGTCACCGGCGACGCCGCGATCAGAAGCAGTGCCACGATCACCGCGGCGCGATTGCGCAGCCACGCCGTCTTGCTCGTCAGGATCAGAATGGCAGGCAACAGCTGCGCCGCCAGCCCCAGGCTCATGGTGAGGTACGGCGCGCGCTCCAGCGGCAGCACCCCGCCCTTCACCAGCTGCGCCGTCAGCACCGTCGAGGCATTGGCGCCGAGGTTCCAATAGCCGGCAAAGGGCCGGAACAGCGCGTCGAGCCACGGATAATGCCAGGCGTAGGCGAGGAACACCGTCGCTTCCTCATCCTGGAAGCGGCCGTGGACCCACGGCTCGGGCAGGCGGAAGATCGCGACCAGCGCGAACGCAGCCAGCAGCATCCACCGCTGGGCCGGGCTGAACCCCTCCCGGTCAACCATGGTCCGGTGGCCGCGCAGCTTCTAGCCGACCGTCAGCACGGTCTTGCCCATATGATCCTCGGCATCCATCCGGGCATGGGCCTTGGCCGCCTCGGCCAGCGGGAAGCTGCTGTCGATCACCGGCCGCAGCCGCCCGCCCTCGACGAACGGCCATACGGTCGTCGCGATCTCGTCGGCGACCATCGTCTTGAACTCGATCGGGCGCGGGCGAAGAGTCGAGCCGGTCAGCATCAGCCGCCGCCGCATGATGTCGAAGATGGGCACTTCCGCGCTCGCCCCGCGCTGCACCGCGATCGACACGTGCCGCCCTTCTTCGGCGAGACAGGCCAGGTTGCGCGGGACATAATCGCCGCCGACCATGTCGATGACGATGTTCACCCCGCGCCGCTCGGTGATGCGATGCACTTCCTCGACGAAGTCCTGCGTCCGGTAATTGATCGCCGCCGCGGCCCCCAACTCCAGCGCCCGGGCGCATTTGTCGTCGCTTCCGCAAGTCACGATCATGGTCAGGCCGAACAGCTTGCCAAGCGCGATCGCCATGGTGCCGATGCCGCTGGTTCCGCCATGCACGAGCACCCGGTCGCCGTCGGCCGCGAACCCGCGCTCGAACAAATTGACCCAGACCGTGAACAATGTCTCGGGCATCGCCGCCGCCTCGGTTGCCGACAGGCCCTGCGGGACCGGCAGGCAGGTTCCCGCCGGCGCCACGCAATATTCGGCGTAGCCGCCGCCCGCGACCAGCGCGCACACTTGCTGGCCGACCAAGGCCTGCGCGCCCTCGCCCGCCGCCACGACTTCGCCGGCAATCTCCAGCCCCAGCACATCGCTGGCGCCCGGCGGCGGCGGATACAGGCCGCGGCTCTGCAGCACGTCGGGGCGGTTGACCCCAGCCGCCGCGACCTTGACCAGCACCTCGTCGGGGCCCGGGCCGCGGCACCGCCCGCTCGACCAGCTCGAGCTCCTGCTTGGGCGCGACCACCGCCAGCATCGAAGAGGGAATGTCCGCCATCGGCCGCGGTTATTGACAGCGCACCCTTAGAGGTCAACGATTCCGGTGAGGGGAATGAGATGGACCTCGACGAACTTTTCCCAAGCAAGCCCGACGACCCCATCGTCGCGCTCGGCAAACAGGACCTCGACCCCCTGTCGATCGACGAGCTCAAGGAGCGCATCGAGTCGCTCAAGGCCGAGATCGCCCGCGTCGAGGCGCACATGAACCGCGCCGAGACCCACCGCAACATCGCCGAAGAACTGTTCAAGAAGCCGGGCTGAGCGCCCCTGACGCCTTTAACTGGGGAAAAGCCTCCAATCGGCTCTTGATTGCCGCGCTTTCGCATATGACATTGTTGTCAAAGCCCGCGGGCACCTTTCCGTGGGCACGGAGTGCCAACGTAAATGCCTAGTTTCGCTCGCGAACTCGAACAGACCCTGCACAACGCCCTGAAAGAGGCGGAGCGCCGGCGGCACGAGTATGCGAACTCTCGAACACCTGCTGATCGCGCTGATCGACGACGATCACGCGTCCAAGGTCATGACCGCCTGCGGAGTCAGCCGCGACGAGCTGCGCGCCTCGGTCAAGCAGTACCTCGACAATGAGCTTTCGGCCCTGGTCGCCGACAGCGCCACCGACCCGACCCCGACCAGCGGCTTCCAGCGCGTCGTCCAGCGCGCCATCCTCCACGTCCAGTCCTCGGGGCGTGACGAAGTGACCGGCGCCAACGTCCTCGTCGCCTTGTTCTCCGAGCGCGAGAGCTACGCCGTCTATTTCCTCCAGCAGCAGGACATGAGCCGCCTCGATGCGGTCACCTACATCAGCCACGGTGTCGGCAAGGGCGAGACCCAGCCTGAGGCCCGCGACGTCGGCGCGACGGAGGAAAAGAGCGAGAAAGAGGGCGGCAAGAAGGAGTCCGCGCTCAAGCAGTTCACCGTCGACCTCAACGAGAAAGCTCGCGCCGGCAAGGTCGATCCCCTGATCGGCCGCATGCCCGAGGTCGACCGCACGGTGCAGATCCTGTGCCGCCGATCGAAGAACAACCCGCTCTACGTCGGCGACCCCGGCGTCGGCAAAACCGCCATTGCCGAAGGGCTGGCGCGCAAGATCATCGAGGGCGACGTTCCGGAGGTGCTGAAGGGCGCCGTTATCTACGCGCTCGACATGGGCGCCCTGCTCGCCGGCACCCGCTACCGCGGCGATTTCGAGGAGCGGCTGAAGTCGGTCGTGTCGGAGCTCGAAAAATTGCCCGATGCGATCCTGTTCATCGACGAGATTCATACCGTGATCGGCGCCGGCGCCACCTCGGGCGGCGCGATGGACGCTTCGAACCTCTTGAAGCCGGCTCTTTCCTCCGGAACGATCCGCTGCATCGGCTCGACCACCTACAAGGAATTTCGCAACCACTTCGAAAAGGACCGCGCGCTGCTTCGCCGGTTCCAGAAGATCGACGTCAACGAGCCGACGATCGAGGACACGATCAAGATCATCGCCGGGTTGCGCTCCTCGTTCGAGGGCCACCACCACGTCCGCTACACCCCCGACGCGATCAAGTCGGCGGTCGAGCTGTCGGCGCGCTACATCCACGACCGCAAGCTCCCCGACAAGGCGATCGACGTGATCGACGAGGTCGGCGCGATGCAGATGCTGGTGCCGCCGTCGCGCCGCAAGAAGGTCATCACGACCAAGGAGATCGAGCAGGTCGTCGCGACCATGGCGCGCATCCCGCCCAAGTCGGTCTCGGCCGACGACAAGCAGGTGCTCGAACATCTCGAAGCGGACCTCAAGCGCGTCGTGTTCGGCCAGGACCTCGCGATCGAAAAACTCGCCTCGGCGATCAAGCTCAGCCGCGCCGGTTTGCGCGATCCCGACAAGCCGATCGGCAACTATCTCTTCTCCGGGCCCACCGGCGTCGGCAAGACCGAGGTCGCGCGCCAGCTCGCTTCGGTCATGGGCATCCCGCTCCAGCGCTTCGACATGTCCGAATATATGGAACGCCACTCGGTCAGCCGGCTGATCGGCGCGCCTCCGGGCTATGTCGGCTACGACCAGGGCGGCCTTCTCACCGATGCCGTCGACCAGCACCCGCACAGCGTGCTCCTGCTCGACGAGATCGAGAAGGCCCACCCCGACCTGTTCAACATCCTCCTGCAGGTGATGGATAACGGCAAGCTCACCGATCACCACGGCAAGACGGTCGATTTCCGCAACACCATCCTGGTCATGACCACCAATGCCGGCGCGTCCGACATGGCGCGCGAAAGCATCGGCTTCGGTGCGGCCAGCCGCGAGGATGCGCAGGAGGATGCGGTCAGGAAGATGTTCACGCCCGAATTCCGCAACCGCCTCGATGCGATCGTCCCGTTCAGCTACCTCCCGCCGGCGGTCGTCGCCCGCGTCGTGGACAAGTTCATCCTCCAGCTCGAGCTCCAGCTGGCGGACCGCAACGTCCACATCGACCTCGACGACGAAGCGCGCGAGTGGCTCACCACCCGCGGCTACGACAAGCTTTACGGCGCGCGCCCGATGGGCCGCCTCGTGCAGGAGAAGATCAAGCAGCCGCTCGCCGAGGAATTGTTGTTCGGCAAGCTCGTCAACGGCGGCGAGGTCAAGGTCCGCATCAAGGACAATGCCCCGGCGTTCGAGATCACCCCGGCGCCGCCCAAGGTCGCCAAGGCCAAGCCGCCGAAAAAGGCTGCCGTGAGAAAGAAAGCCGGCGGCGACGCGCCGGCTGCCGAATAAGCTGGCGGTTAAAGCAGAACAGCGGCCGCGCCGGCTCGAACGATGAATCGCAACCGGCGCCGCCTGCTGATTGCCGCAATTTCGCTCGGCGCGCTCGGGCTCGCGGCGTGGCTCGCCAACCTGTTTCCCAAAGGACCGCGCAAGGTTGCGGCTGGAAAGCGTAATCCTCCTCCCGCTCGGCCGCCCGGCCAGCCGAAGCCTGTGCTCGAGGAAGACCTGGAGCCGACGCTTCGGCGTCTCGACGCCTGGTACGCGGCCCACCTCCCGCCGAACCGCTACCAATTCAATCCGCCCGCTAGCGACGGACAGCTCGACGCGTTCGAGCGGCTCGTCGGCATCAAGCTGCCGCGCTCCTATCGCCAACTCTACCGCTGGCATGACGGCGAAGAGGACGACCGTTTCGGCCATATCTACGGGCTGCCCATCCTTTCGCTGCATGAAGCGGCGTCGCAATGGATGGCGTGGAACCGCGTCCTCGCCGACTTCAAGGGCGATCGATACAAGATACGCGGCGGCGCTTGGCCGCGCGACGCAGTCGACCCCGCCTACATCAACCGCCGCTGGATCCCGCTCACCCACGACGGCTCGGGCAATCACATCGGCCTCGATTTCGATCCCTGGCCCGCGGGCCGCATCGGCCAGGTGATCCTCTACGGCCGCGACCAGGACGTCAAAGCCGTCATTGCCCCCTCGCTGGGCAAATTCCTCGGCTGGGTCGCGGGCCTGCTCGAAAGCGGCAATTTCCGGCTGCAGCCCCAGGCGAACGTGCTTCGCGAGTTCCGCCTGAAAACGCCCGAAGCGGACGGCTTCGACGACGGCGCCCGCAAGCTGCTTGGGGCGCCCGGACCCTTCTTGTAGGCCGCGCCGGGCTTAGCGGAACAGCCCGATCAGCTGCAGCACATTCAACGCGGCAAGCCCGCCGCGCTGTGCGACGCGGCCAGCGAACGGCAATAACAGCAGCGGCGCGACGATCCGCGCAACAGCCCACCACGCCTCCCACCCCACGTAACGCACATGATCGAGGACGAGATGCGATCCCACCGACACCGCCGTCGGGACCGCAAGCAGAATCAGGATGATCTTGCGATGCCGGAGGTAATGCTCTTCGAGGCTGCGCTCGGGCTCCTCCTCCACGCCGGGGAAGATCGCGCGGCTGACAAACACGTAGGGCAGCGAGATCGCGGCCGCCGCGAGCATCTGCGTCCCGTCGACGATGACATAGGGCCGGGTGTGCCACATCTCGAGCCACACGTTCATGCCGCCCAGCAGCACGCTTGAGGCGACCAGCGGCGGACAGGTGCCGACCGCGATCCGGTCGCAATCGCGCCACATGTCGGCAAAGCCGATCGCGACATTGGCCACCGCGATCCCGAGCAGCAGCCCATAGAAACTGAACAGATAGTCGAACGGCCCCATGCGCAACCCCCTGGCGAGAGCTAGCACAAGATCGACCGCAATTAAGTCGGCCTTATTGCGCCTCCGATTGCGGTCCCGGACGGGAGCGAGCATCATGGCCTTTTCAGCAACGATGCGGACTCAGTGGGAGAGCTGAAATGTCCTTTGCATCCGGGCTGACGGCAACTGCTGGCGCTTCGCCAAACCGATGTGGTCTCCGAGCTCAGGCGCGGCGACACGATGGAGAACATCCTCAACAAGCATTTGCTCACCGTCGAAGGCGCGTCGGACGACGAGATCCTGACGTCCGTGCTGCTGCTCAGCCCGGATGGAAAGCACCTCACGCACGGCGCCGCCCCGAGCCTGCCGCAATCCTATCTCGACGCGATCAACGGGGCAGAAATCGGGCCTTCGGCCGGCTCATGCGGGACCGCGGCCTATCTGGGCGAGCCAGTCCATGTCGCCGATATCACCACCGACCCACGATGGGCGGCCTATCGCGACCTGGCGCTGTCGCACCAGCTCCGATCGTGCTGGTCGACGCCGATCCGTCGCGCCGATGGCGGCGTAATGGGCACCTTTGCCATCTACCACCGCTCCGCGGGCGCCCCGACCAGGGACGAGCTCAAGCTGATCGACTTCATTACCGGGAATGTCGCCCGGACGATCACCTGGGCGCGCAATCCCAACGCCACCGTCGATGCGGTCGAAATGCTGCCCAAGCAGGTCGCGGCCCTCCAGGCGATTGCCGGCGCGATCACCCAGCACGCGCCGACGCTGGACGAAGAGGGACGCGCGGCGATCAGTTCGTCGTCAAGGGCGTCGACAGGCTCGCCGAGGTCATTCGCCTACAGCTTCCGGACGCGGGCCCAACCGAGCATTGATGAACCAGCGCCTGGCCGCCTAGCGGTCGCGCTTCGCGGCGGCGCGGAACAAGGCGGCGGATACCAGCCACAGGCCCGCAAAGGCCACGCAGAACAGCATGATCTTCAGCGACGCGCCCGGCACGGCTTGCGTGATCGGTGCGGTCGCGATCAGGCTTCCGACCATCAGCTGCATGACCGCCACTCCGGCCATCGTCCGCGCCATGCCCGCCGCCCGGAACCAGGCGGCGAATGCGCCGACCAACGCCGCCATGATCACCATGAAAAAGCCAATGCCATTGCCGTCGTCGCGGACGATGGTTGTCCAGACGGTCAGGAAGGACGCCGTCACGGCGAGGGCGACGCCTGCCCGATAAGCCCGGTTTCCGCTTGCCCGTTGGACCATGGCCGTCATCGTATCACCTTCCCCAAAATTGCGTGCTTCTCATGCCTGCGTCCGCACGGGAAGGCATGAGCAGGACGTGAGGAAAGGCTGAAAAGCGCGCGGCGTTAGTGGTCGGAGTGGATCTTCACCGAGCCCTGCGACCCGCCGCCGTTGGGCTGCACGTGAATCTCGAACGGGCTGCCGTCCTTCGATGTCCCCGACACGGCATCGCCCGAAGCGCTGGCCTGGACGCCCTTCTGCTTGAACTGGTCGATGAAATAGGCTCGCACCTTTTCGGGCGGCGCCGGTGCCTTGAAGGCGATGTTGACGTCGGCGCCCTTGTCCTTGGCGAAGACGTTGAACCCGGTGATGCTTCCGCCCGGGTACATCTTGACGCCGTCGATATCGAAATCGCCGCTGTGCATCGCGCCTTCGGGAAGCTTTATCTCGCCCTTGGCGAACGGCAGGTCGAAGCTCAGCTTGCCGTCCTCGCTGCCGTTGATCGCGACATTGCCGTCGCCCTTGTCCCCGTCATGCTTGGCCTGGACATTGCAGGCCGCGAGGCTTCCGGCGAGCATGAGCATGGCGGCAATCTTCATCGACCAATCTCCTGTATTATCTACATAATACAGATGGTCCGCGGCACCGGTCAAGCCGTTGATCGATTGATGCTGGCGCCGCTCCGCGCCTTGAGCGGCAAGGAGCGCGGCCCAACGGTTGCAACCTGGGGAGGTTAAGCTGGAGCAGCCGACGAAGGACACGCCCGCCGCCGAACCGAAACGCTCGCGCGACTGGCAGCCCTGGGCCGCGATCCTCGTCTTCGTCATAATCTTCGGCCTCATCGCTTTCCTTGGGCGCGAGAAAAGGGACGAGCTCGGCAAGCGCACCGCCGGCTCCGGCGGGCCGCTCGCCACCGAGCAGCAGTCGGTCGATTTCCAGGCCGCCGACCTCACCTTCGAAGTCTTCCCCAACAAGCGCGCGATCAAGGGCCATTCGGTCCTGACGCTGAAGGTTCTGAAGCCGATCCAGCGCATCCAGTTCGACCTCGACCGGAAGCTTCCGATCAGCGCCATCACCGCCAACGGCCAGCCGGTCGACAGGAAAAACTGGAGCAACCCCGACGGCCGCGCCGTCGTCGAGCTTGGCCGCACCTACAATGCCGGCGAGACGCTCAAGCTCGGCGTCGACTACGGCGGCAAGCCGCACGTCGCCAAGCGCGCGCCGTGGGACGGCGGCTTCGTCTGGTCGCACACGCCCGCACGGGCAGCCTTGGATCGCCACCGCGGTCGAAGGCGAAGGCTGCGACCTGTTCTGGCCCTGCTTCGACAACAGCCTGGTCGAGATCGGCACCGTCGACCTCCACATCATCGTGCCCAAGGGCCTGGTCGCGCCGTCCAACGGCCGCCTGCTGGGCGTCCATCAGATCGCCGACGGCCGCACCCGGTACGACTGGCGCGCCAAGCATCCGAACAATTATGCGATCGCGCTCAACATCGCGCCGTACAAGCAGATCTCCGGCAGCCTACCGCAGCCGCTTCGGCAACGTCATTCCGCTCGATTATTGGTATCTCCCCGGCGAGGACGCGCAGGCCAGGGAATTGTTCGCCGAGTTCGCGCCGACGCTCGACTTCTTCGAAGCCAATATCGGCCCCTACCCGTTCGGCGACGAGAAGGTCGGCGTGGTCGAAACTCCGCACCTCGGCATGGAGCACCAGACCATCAACGCCTACGGCAACGACTACAAGAAGGCGCCCGAGGGCTTCGACTGGCTGTTCCAGCACGAATTCAGCCACGAATGGTTCGGCAACCAGCTGACCAACCGCGACTGGGACGACATGTGGCTGCACGAAGGCTTCGGCACCTACATGCAGCCGCTCTACACGCAGTGGCGCGGCGGCCAGGTGCCCTACGACGCCTATCTGTGGAAGCTGCGCTCGCAAATCCACAACACCCACCCGATGGTCAGCGGCCGCCACCAGCTCGAGGACCAGGTCTATGACGACGAGACCGGGCCGGGTCTCGACATCTATTACAAGGCCGCGCTGATCCTCCACACGCTGCACGCAGTCATGGGCGATGAGCCTTTCTTCACCGCCATCCGGCGCGAGGTTTACGGCCGCCCCGACCCCAGGCCCGGCAATTTCCAGCCGCGCTTCGGCTCCACTCCGGAGTTCGTCGCCATCGCCAGCCAGGAAGCGCACCGCGACCTGCGCTGGTTCTTCAACGCTTATTTCTACCAGGCGCGGCTGCCGCGGCTGGTGGAGACGCGCAACGGCAACACGCTCTTCCTGCAATGGCGCACGCCCAAGGGCATTCCCTTCCCGATGCCGCTCGATGTCGCCGTCGACGGCAAGACGGTGACGGTATCGATGACCGGCGGCCACGGCTCGGTCCCGCTGCCGAGCCCAAACAGCCACTGGGTCGTCGACCCGCAGGGCAAGGTGCTGCGCCAGTCCGACGACATGGATCGCTTCGCCGCCTGGGACAAAGCGGACAAGGCGAAGGCCAAGCCGAAGTCTTGACGACGGGGGCGTCTTGAGCCGTCGCCCGAACAGGAGTAGTTCGCGCTTTGTTCCTTAGCGAGGAGTTGCGACCATGGCCGACCTCAAATTCTACACCCACCCGCAATCGCGCGGGCAGACCGTCGCGCTGGATGCTCGAGGAGATGGGCGCCCGTACGAGGACGTGATCCTCGATTATGCGACGACGATGAAGGCCGAGCCTTATTTGTCGATCAACCCGATGGGGAAGGTCCCGGCGATCGTCCACAACGGCAAGGCGGTGACCGAGGTCGCGGCGATCTGCTGCTATCTCGCCGACGCTTTCCCGGAGGCGAACCTCGCCCCGCCGGTCGACCAACGCGCCGATTACTACCGCTGGATTTTCTTCACCTCGGGTCCGATCGAGGCGGCGTTCAGCAACAAGGCGGCTGGCTGGGAGCCGACGCCCGAGCGCCAGCGGATGTTCGGTTACGGCAATTACGACCTCGCCATCGGCACCTTGGAAAAGGCCATCGCCGGCAAGGAATATATCGCCGCCGACTATTTCACCGCGGCCGATTTGTTCGTCGGCGCCAACATCAATTTCATGCTCGCCTTCAACCTGCTCGAGCCGAAGGAAGCGTTCGTCGATTACGCCCGGCGCATGACCGACCGCGACGCCTACCGCCGCGCCAAGCACAAGGATCAACAATTGATCGAGGCTCAACAGCCCAGCCCCCAGCCGGCTTAGGTTGCCGTCATTGCGAGCGCCGCAGGCGCGTGGCAATCCAGGAGCTGGATTGCTTCGCTGACGCTCGCAATGACGGAGATCTGCAATGAATCCCGACACCCGCCAGCAGGCGATCCTGCTCTACGACCGCTTCACCCATGACGGGATGGAGCGGCGCGACTTCATGGCGGCAATGGTCAAGCTGGCCGGCAGCGTCGCCGCGGCCGAAATGCTGGTCGCCGGCATCGCCGCTTCGCCCGCTGCCGCGGCTATCGTGCCCGAGAACGATCCGCGCCTCGTTGCCAACCGGGGCAGCCTCAGCGGTTGGGACGGAGTCCCGCAATACAAGATTTATTCGGCGCACCTCCGCGACGCTCCCGGCCGCCGCGCCGCCGTGATCGTGATCCACGAAAATCGCGGCCTTAACCGGCATATCGAGGATATCGTCCGTCGCCTGGCGCTGGCCGGCTATGCCGCGATCGCCCCCGACCTGCTCAGCCCGCAGGGCGGAACCCCGGCGAACGAAGACCAGGCGCGCGAAATGATCGGCAAGGTCGACCTCGCCGTCGCGGCCCAGCACGTGACTCGCATGCTGGCCTTCCTGAAACAGCCCAACGACGCGGCCCTGGCCAACGGCAAGGTCGGTGCGGTCGGGTTCTGCTGGGGCGGCGGCTTCGTCGACCGGCTGGCGGTCGCCGCCGGCACCAATCTCGACGCCGGCGTTTCCTATTACGGCCCCGCCCCCGATCCGTCGGAAGCCGCCAGGGTCACCGCTCCGATGATCTTCCACCTCGCCGGGCTTGACGATCGCGTCGGTGCCACCGCGTGGCCGTTCGCCGAAGCACTCGGCAAGGCCGGCAAGACAGTCGAAGTGTTCGAATATGCCGGCGCCAACCACGCCTTCAACAACGACACCGCCGCCGACCGCTACAACAAGCCCGCCGCCGACCTCGCCTGGCAGCGCACCCTGCGCTTCTTCAGCCGCCATCTGGTGGGCGTCGAGACCTAAGCAAAAGGGCCGACGGATCGCTCCGCCGGCCCTTCGCTCTGCCCCCGGATGGCGTGCCGAAGCACACCATCCGGACGGCTCAGCTGGTCTAGCGCCTGTCGCCCATGAAGGTCAGCAGGAACTGGAACATGTTGATGAAGTCCAGGTACAGCTGCAGCGCACCCATGATGACGTACTTGCCCTGCATCTCGGTGCCCTGGACGTAGGCGTACATGCTCTTGATCCGCTGCGTGTCGTAGGCGGTCAGGCCCGCGAACAGCAGCACGCCGATGGCGCTGATCGCCAGCGCCATCGCGCTCGACTGCAGGAACATGTTGATGAGCATCGCCACCAGCAGCCCGACCACGCCCATGATCAGGAACGTGCCCATGCCGCTCAAGTCGCGCTTGGTGGTGTAGCCGTACAGGCTCAGCCCGAGGTAGGCCGCCGCCGTCGCGAAGAAGGTCTGGGCGATCGACACGCCGGTATAGGCCAGGAACAAGGTCGACATCGACAGGCCCATCACGGCCGCGAAGCCCCAGAACAGGGCCCTCAGCGTGCTCGTCTGCATCCGGTTGACGCCGAAGCTCATGGCGAAGACGAAGCCGAGCGGCGCCAGGGTGACGATCCAGCCAAGCCCGCTCAGGCCGCCGCGCGGACCGACCAGCACTTGCCCCGCGTAAGGCGCGAACAGCAGCGCGACGATGCCGGTCAGAAGCACGCCCGATGCCATGTAATTGTACACCGACAGCATGTACGACCGCAGGCCCACATCGCGGGCGGCGCGCGGAACACCGACCGTGGCGGTGTTGACGCCAGTCGTTTGCGGGTCTTGCCAATTGGCCATTACAGTCTCCTTTGCGGGGAGCCAAAATTGCCTCCCGCCAGATGAATATATCGTGGATGCCAAGGGGGACTTCAAGCAAAACCGGTCGAACGCCCCGACGCCAGTCCCGCAGCGGGAAACCGGCGCAGCCACGAAACGCGCGACCGACGAGAAAAATGCCGGGCCCCCGATCGGGAACCCGGCACTTCCGTTACTCTAGAAATAGGTCCGAGGGCGTTAGAGCGTCGCCGATGTCGTGGTCACGACGCCGGCCGAAATCGTCAGCGTGTTCGGCATCAGGCGGATTTTCTGGCCCTGCGCATTGGTCACGATGACCGCTCGGATCGAACCGTCGGCGCCCGCCACGATCTGGCTGACCGTGCCGATCGACGTACCGCCTGAATTTTTGACGGTGAGGCCGGTGGCAAGGCCCGGAAGCGCGGTCGCCGCGACCGAGCCTTTGGCATGAACGCTGTTCGGGCTCGCATGGACGACGCCGTTGACCGAGGCGTTGGCCGCGCCCTGGCTGTTGACGTTCGCGTTGACGTTCGCGTTGGGCGTGACCTGCGTCTGGACGGCGCTGTTCTCATTGGCCTTGATTTGGGCTTCGGGCGAAGCGTTCACCGCGCCCTGGCTGTTGACGCGCGCGTTGGCGTCTACAGGCGGGACATTGACCGTGGCGCCCACCGGCGGGACGTTGACGGTGGCGCCCACAGGCGGGACATTGACGGTGGCGCCGGCATTGATGTTGGCGCCCACTTTCTGGGCGACAGCGGGGGCGGCGACCGTGATGGCGGCGCCAGCGAGCGCAGTAGTCAGGACATGGCGAAACATGATGTTCTCCTTATTCTTCCGAGTTTTCGGGGATTTCGCCACAACGAGCGGGTCGGAGCCGCGGTCCGTCACTTCATCTGGCGTTCAGGCAGTTAGCGGCGCGTCGAGCCTGCCGTGGGACGGGCTGCGACGATCACGCAAAGTTGCTTCACATCGGCGGTTGTTTCGCGGAAATCCGCAAGGGTGCACCGCCTGTTCATCGCCATTCGCCCGCCCGAGCCGATCCGCGACCTGCTGATCGACGCCATGGACGACAGCGCCGAGTTCCGCTGGCAAAGCGAGGAACAGCTGCACCTCACCTTGCGCTTCGTCGGGGAGGTCGAACGTCCGCTCGCCGAGGATCTCGCCGCGGCGCTGGGCACCATCCGCGCGCCCGCCTTCGAACTGCGCATCAAGGGCGTCGGCAGCTTCGACCAGCGCAATGGCGGCGCATTGTGGGCCGGGGTGGAGGCCAAGGAACAGGTCGCCGCGCTCGCCGCCAAGGTCGAGCGCATCTGCCAGTCCGCCGGCCTGGAGCCCGAGCGGCGCGTCTATCATCCGCACGTCACGCTCGCCCGCTGGAAAGGCCGCCGCACGCGCGAGGCCGCCGCCTTCCTCGACCGCAACCGCGCCCTTGCTTCCGGCCCGTTCGCCGTCGACGCCTTCACCCTGTTCGAGAGCCGCCTCTCCCGCCACGGCGCGCATTATGAGGAAGTAGCCCGCTACCCGATGAGGTAGTTCCTACCAGAGCCGGACGCGCTTCTCGGGCGGGATGTAGAATTTCGAATCCGGACCGATCTTGAAGGCGTCGTACCAGGCGTCGAGGTTGCGCAGCGGGCCGATGATCCGGTAGCGGCGCGGGCTGTGGGGGTCGCTGGCGACCTGGGTCTTGATCGCTTCCGGCCGCTGGTTGCCGCGCCATGCCTGCGCGAACGACAGGAAGAAGCGCTGATCGCCGGTCAGCCCGTCGATTACCGGCGCTTCCTGGCCGCCAAGCGACATCTTGTACGCGTCATGGGCGACCTGCAGGTGAGCAGGATAGCACCCAGGCGGACTCGACGATGCACCGAACGATTGATCATGACTTCCCCCCAAATCCTTGATTTGCCGGGGTTCGTTCGGCCATCCGTTCGCGCTCGGCCATCGCTCATCGACAAAGGTTCGCCGGCTGTCGATGAGTGACAGCGACCTGGCCTTCCGCGGAGCCGTTCGAGGTGCCACCGCTCACGGCTTCTCATTTCGGGCGCCTCACCTTAATGTCGCGCTTTCCGGCGAGGGGGCTTGCCGTGCACGAACCGCCAGTCGACGCCAGTCATCCCGACGCCGCGCGAACGCGCGTCTTCGTCAGCTACGCGACGGCCGATCGCAAGCAAGCGCTGTCGGTTTGCAAGGCGCTGGAGGGTCGCGGCGCCGAGTGCTGGATCTCGACCCGCGATGTCGCCCCCGGTGAAAACTACCAGGAGGCGATCGTCCGGTCGCTTCGCGAAGCGCGCGCGATGGTGCTCGTTTTCTCCGACGCGGCGAACAACTCCGACGAGATCAAGAAGGAGCTGTCGCTCGCCAGCCGCTATCACGTTCCCGTGCTGGCGCTGCGCATCGAGGACGTCGAGCCGAGCGACGCCTTCGCCTACGAGCTGTCGACCCGTCAGTGGATCGACGCCTTCGACGGCTGGGACAAATCGATCGACTCGCTGGTTCAGCGCCTCGGTCAAATGCCCGGCGCTGAAGCGACATCGGCCTCACCGCCCGCCCCGGGCCGGCGCCGGGTTGCTCAGCCTCCTCGCGGCGTCCTTGCCGCAGCTGCGAGCTTGGTCCTGCTGGCGGCTGCCGGCGGCGCCTGGTGGGTGCTCCGCCCCGCCCCCGCCGTTGCCCACAGCATGATGGTGCGGCTTGCCGGATTCCAGAGCCTGTCATCGGATTTGCCGGCCGGCATGTCGGATTCGGTCCGCGACGAGGTTACCGCCGCCTTCGGCGATCAGGGGGTGGTTGGCGTCAGCACGGCACCGGCGCCCGCGCCCGGATCGGCGCCGGCCTATGCGCTCGGCGGAACGATCCGGCGCGACGGAAATCAAATCCGCGTCATCACCCGCCTTACCAATGAGCGGTCGGGCGCGACCTTATGGTCCAACAGCGCGGATTATGACGCCGCCCAACTGCCGCGCGTCCCTCGCCACATTGCGGTCGATGCCGCCAAGATGGCCCGTTGCGGGCTGTTCGGCGCCTCGACCTATGGCAAGGCGCTGCCCGATCTCGTTCTCTCGGACTATATGCAATTCTGCCAGACGACAGCAGTCTTCCAAACGGCGCCGCAAAAGGGTCTCGATTCGGCGAGCAAGGTCGTTGCAGCGGCGCCGGATTTCTCCTGGGGATGGTCGGCTGTCGCGATGGCGGCTTCGCAAACCCAATGGGCCAGCCCTCCTGGGCCAAAGCGAGATGCAACTCGACGGGCCGGTCTTGACGCTGCCGCCAAGGCCCTTTCGCTCGATCCCAGGAACAGCGAAGCCTTGTCGATGAAAAGCATGCTGATCGATCTCAACGATCAGGTCGGCCAGGAAAAGCTGCTGAAACAGGCGATCGCCGCTCGGCCGCTGGACTGCGGATGCGAACATTTCCTGTATGGCATGATGCTCGACAATGTTGGCCGGCCTGCCGACGCGGTCGAACAATACCGCCGCGCCATCGACATGATTGCGCTCGATGAACTCTCCCAGTTCAAGCTCGCGAATTCGCTCATCGTGCTCGGTCGGGCCGACGAAGCAAAGGCGCACTTCGACGCCGCGAACGACCTTGCTCCCGATCCGGGCTGGCCGAGCCTGATCGCTTTTGTGGAAGCCTCCGACACCGGCGATTACCGGGCAGGGATGAAGGCCATCCAGGATCCCAAACTGGGCGCGACAAGCGCCGAAAGCGCAGCCTATCTGGCGGGATTCCAGGCGATGCTGTCGGGCGACCAGGCTGCGAAGGCGCGCGCGGTGCCACTGCTTGTCGCGCTGCCCAAGGATGTGCAGGGCCCGTGGACCGTCAGGTTGGTCGCGGCACTCGGGGCGCCGCACCAGGCACTGGAAATGCTCGTCGACAATTGGGGATCGCGCTTCGACTGGCCATCGACGCTCTGGTACCCGAGCATGCGCGGCGTGCTCGACGAACCGGCCATGCCGCGCGTCCTCCAGCGTTTCGGCCTGATCAAATATTGGCGCGCCACCCGCACCAGGCCCGACGTCTGCGCGAACAAGGCGCCGCCAGCCTTCTGCCGAATGATTTAGGCGGGAGCGGACCGTACGCCGCCCGCCCTCCTGCCGGACGATCCGGGCCGCGCAGCCGATAAGTTCAGACCTGGCCGGCCGGACCTCCGCGCCCCATGATGAAATCGCGAAGGCGGTTGGGGCGCGTTTCTTCGAACCCGGTCAGCGGCAGGGAGCCATCGCCCGGCGCCTTGTACGTGCCGAACAGCATGTCGAGCACCGGGAAGGTGCCGGCGAAATTGCGGTTGAAGTCGGCGGGGTCGCGACTGTGGTGAAGGAAGTGGTGACGGTTATCGAGGATGACTTTCCCGAAGCGTCCCAAATGGACCGGCGAATTCATGTGAATGAAATGGGTTTGCACGGCGACCGCGCCCGCGACCCAGTAGATCGCGCCGTGGTCGAATCCGATAAGGAAGGCAACCGGGATCCCTATCACGATCACGCTGCAAAGAAATTCGAGCGGGTGTGTGACGTTATGTAGGACATCGAGGTCGCTCGGCGAATGATGAACGGCATGAAAGCGCCACAGCAAGGGCACGGCATGCTGCGCGCGGTGCAACCAATATCGAAGGAGGTCCGACAGGAACAATGTCAGGACGTAGGCGGGAATGACCAGTGCCGGGTTGGTCCACGAGCCTGACCCGGCACCGAGAGATAACAGCGGTTTCTGCGGCATGAAGCCGGCCTTGCCGACGAAATAGGCGAGCAGCACCGCGCAGGCCCCATAGGTCAGCTGCACACCCCAGATCAGGACGTGGTTTTTGGCCTGGCGCGTCCTCCGACCGATCAGGCGCTCGACCAGGACCATCGCGAGCAGCACGGCGAGCGGACCCAGGATTTTCAAGGCACCGACCCACAGCAGCGCGCCAACTTCGGGCGCGCCAAGCAAGGCAAAATCGCCCGCGATGACATGACCCCAAGTCACGCTCGCTGTTCGCAAAATCTCGCCTTGCGGCTGGAACAGCCGCGTCATCGCGAGGCCGATGCCGATCATCCCCGCGATCACCGCGCCCGAGAAGAGGATTTCGCTCATTTGCCTGGCCGCGCGTCGTGGCCCTGCCGATTGACTCGGAGGCGACGGCGGCGGACGTTCCTGCCCCGGCCAGCGGAGGGAAATGAAGGTCACGAAACCTTTGTTCAGTGTCGTCATACCATTGTTCAATAAGCGCGTGACAATCGCTTCGACGGTTGCCAGCATTCTCGCCCAGACATTCCCGGATTTCGAGCTGATCGTGATCGACGACGGCTCGACCGACGGCGGCGCGGGCGAACTCACGGGGATCGACGATGCGCGCCTAACCGTCATCCGCCAGAACAATCTCGGGGAGGGCCCGGCGCGCAATCGCGGGATCGAGGCAGCCAAAGGCGAGTGGATTGCTTTTCTCGATGCCGACGACCTGTGGCTGCCGTGGCACCTCGATGAATTGGACCGGGTGCGCCGGCGGTTTCCCGACGCCGGCCTGATCGGGAGTCGCTGGATCGAAGCGGATCCAGGGGCCATTCCCGACAGCCCCCCGCGAATGTCCGGTGAGATCGAAGTGGTTTCCTATTTCGAGGAGGTGCTCGGGGCGCCCCTGGTTTGTTCCAGCACCGCCGCGGTCCGGCGTTCGGCCTATGACGATGTCGGCGGTTTTTCGAATTGGCGGACGGGCTCCGACATCGAATATTGGGCGCGGCTCGCGTTGAAATGGCCAGTCGCTCGCTCGACGGCTGTCACCGCAGTGTACCGGCGGCCCACGGGCGATCCCGATCCCGATGGCGGCGAGGTGGACGGCATTGTCCCCGTCATCGCCGTGCTTCGGCGCGATCGGGCGACACTGCCCGCTGCAACGGCCTTATCGGTCGATCGCTATATCCGAACGCTTTGGGAGAGCCGCTTTCGCGCCCTGGTGTCGCGCGATCGTTCCGCGGCGCGGCGCCTGCTTGCCATCGCGCCAGAGCGGCTGTCGGCTCCCGACCGCCTGCGAAAGGTGGCGCTGGGCATGCCCGGACCCCTCGCCAAGCTGTTGATCCGCATAGCCCGTGCACCCATATCCAATAGGCCGCGTTGACCGGGGGAACCTCCGCGCGTAGTTTCAGAACATAGCCGGAACAAAACTGCATATGCTCACTCACATTCATCAGCATAGGTTTTCCGTATGCTGACACACATCAGCGTCCGCGGCGCGCGCGAGCACAACCTCAAGGGCATCGACGTCGACATCCCGCGCGAGAGCCTGACGGTCATCACCGGCTTGTCCGGCTCGGGCAAGTCGAGCCTCGCCTTCGACACCATCTATGCCGAAGGACAGCGCCGCTACGTCGAGAGCCTCTCCGCCTACGCCCGCCAGTTCCTCGAGATGATGCAGAAGCCCGACGTCGAGCATATCGACGGCCTCTCGCCGGCCATCTCGATCGAGCAGAAGACGACGTCGCGCAACCCGCGCTCGACCGTCGCGACCGTCACCGAAATCTACGATTACATGCGCCTCCTGTGGGCCCGCGTCGGCGTCCCTTACTCGCCCGCGACCGGCCTGCCGATCGAGGCGCAGCAGGTCAGCCAGATGGTCGACCGGGTCATGGCCCTGCCCGAAGGCAGCCGCCATTACCTGCTCGCCCCGGTCGTCCGCGGCCGCAAGGGCGAGTATCGCAAGGAGCTCGCCGAATGGCAGAAGGCGGGCTTCCAGCGCGTCCGCATCGACGGCGAGTTCTACGACGATCGAGGACGCCCCCGCGCTCGACAAGAAGTACAAGCACGACATCGAGGTCGTGGTCGACCGCATCGTCGTCCGCACCGGCATCGAGCCGCGCCTAGCCGACAGCTTCGAGACCGCGCTCAAGCTCGCCGACGGATTGGCGTACCTCGATCCGGCGGACCCCACTCCCCTCCCGCTCGCGGGAGGGGAAGAGGTGCGGAGCACCGAAGGGGAGGGCCTGTCGGAGCAGGGTGCGGGACGCAACAAGCCCTTCCCCGACCCCTCCCGCGAGCGGGAGGGGAGCCAGTTCAAGCTCGACTACGCACCCCCCGGCCGCATCACCTTCTCCGAGAAGTTCGCCTGCCCGGTCAGCGGCTTCACCATCGCCGAGATCGAGCCGCGCCTGTTCAGCTTCAACGCCCCGCAGGGCGCCTGCCCGGTGTGCGACGGCCTCGGCGAGAAGATGGTGTTCGACGAGGACCTCGTCGTCCCCAACCACAACCTCTCGATCGCCAAGGGCGCGGTGGTGCCCTGGGCCAAGTCCAACCCGCCCTCGCCTTATTACATGCAGGTGCTGTCCAGCCTCGCCCGCGCCTACGGGTTCGAGCTCGCGGTGCCGTGGAAGGACCTTCCCGACGAGGCGAAAAGCGTCGTCCTCCACGGCACGCGCGGCAAGCCCGTCACCCTGCGCTTCATCGACGGCCGCCGCAGCTACGAGGTCAAGAAGCCGTTCGAAGGCGTGCTCGGCAACCTCAGCCGCCGCATGCTCTCGACCGAGAGCGCGTGGATGCGCGAGGAGCTGTCGCGCTACCAGAGCTCGCTGCCGTGCGAGGAATGCCACGGCGCCCGCCTCAAGCCCGAAGCGCTATCGGTGAAGATCGCCGGCGAGGACATCTCCATGTCCTCCCGCCGCAGCGTCGCCGACGCCCTCGCCTGGTTCGCCGGCCTCGCGCCAAAACTCACCGCCACCCAGCAGGAAATCGCCAAGGCCATCCTCAAGGAAATCAACGAGCGCCTCGGCTTCCTCCACAATGTCGGGCTCGATTACCTCCACCTCGACCGCACCAGCGGCACGCTCTCGGGCGGCGAGAGCCAGCGCATCCGCCTCGCCAGCCAGATCGGCTGCGGCCTCTCGGGCGTCCTCTACGTCCTCGACGAACCCTCGATCGGCCTCCACCAGAAGGACAACGACCGCCTCCTCGAAACCCTCAAGCGCCTCAAGTCGCTCGGCAACACCGTGCTCGTCGTCGAGCATGACGAGGACGCCATCCGCCACGCCGACCATGTCATCGACATGGGCCCCGGCGCCGGCGTCCACGGCGGCGAGGTCGTCTGCGAAGGAACGCTCGACGACCTCCTCGCCTGCAAGGACAGCCTCACCGCCGACTACCTCTCCGGCCGCCGCGAAATCCCGCTCCGCGCCACCCGCCGCAAGGGCTCGGGCAAGCACGTCACCGTCGCCGGCGCCACCGCCAACAACCTCCAGCACGTCACCGTCAAGTTCCCGCTCGGCACCTTCACCTGCGTCACCGGCGTCAGCGGTCAGCGGCAAGTCGTCGCTCACCATCGACACGCTCTACGCCGGCGCCGCCCGCGCCCTCAACGGCGCCCGCATCGTCTGCGGCCCGTGCGAGAAAATCTCCGGGCTCGAGCAGCTCGACAAGGTCATCGACATCGACCAGTCGCCGATCGGCCGCACCCCGCGCTCCAACCCCGCCACCTACACCGGCGCCTTCACCCAGATCCGCGACTGGTTCGCCGGCCTGCCCGAAAGCAAGGCGCGCGGCTACAAGCCCGGCCGCTTCTCCTTCAACGTCAAGGGCGGCCGCTGCGAGGCGTGCCAGGGCGACGGCCTGATCAAGATCGAGATGCACTTCCTGCCCGACGTCTACGTCACTTGCGACGTCTGCCACGGCGCCCGCTACAACCGCGAGACGCTCGAGGTGAAGTTCAAGGGCCACTCGATCGCCGACGTGCTCGACATGAACGTCGAGGAAGCGGCCGAGCTGTTCAAGGCGGTCCCCGGCATCCGCGACAAGATGCGCATGCTGCAGGAGGTCGGGCTCGGCTACATCAAGGTCGGCCAGTCGGCGACGACGCTCAGCGGCGGCGAGGCGCAGCGCGTGAAATTGTCGAAGGAGCTCAGCCGCCGAGCCACCGGCAAGACCCTCTACATCCTCGACGAGCCCACCACCGGCCTCCACTTCGAGGACGTCCGCAAACTGCTCGAAGTCCTCCACCGCCTCGCCGACCAGGGCAACACCGTGGTCGTGATCGAACACAACCTCGACGTCATCAAGACCGCGGATTGGGTGATCGATTTGGGCCCGGGCGGCGGGGTGAATGGCGGCAAGGTGATCGCCGAAGGGCCCGCCGGAGGCGATTGCGGATGTCGCGGTGTCGGCGACTGGGCAATACCTCAAGCCGATGCTGGAACGGGCGTCGCGTCAAACCCAGCCTCGTCATCCCCGGCGGAAGCGGGGGCCCAGCCAAGCGCAAATCACGCCGCAAAGCGTCCGAACTCGAGAGACGAACCGGATTTGATTGCGGCGAAGTAGGAATCAGCATGGCCAAGATCATCAAACCTCTCGGAACCAAAGGGCCCCCTCACGCTCGAATGCTTGTAGCCGAGTTTGATGGTTTCGTTCGTGATGGCGCCACCCTGAAGCTTAGCGGGTCGGTCCAGGAGATACATAGTGGCGACCTCATCGCCTTCAGTTCTGCCGGTGGATTGTCTGCAGGCATCTCCGTCGATGAAGATGCAGACGGACTTCATTCCCTCGTCGGCTTTGGTCCATCCATAAGGCTTCGGATTGGTCTCGAAAACCTCGGCGATGGCGTTTACGCGTTCCGGCCAGCGCCGCAGCATCTGCAGCTCTGGCCACAGCTTGGGCCGGGTGGCGAAGGCGAGAAGATTTCGTAGCCACTGGACGAATCCTTGAGGGGAAAAATGAAATATTCGCTGCTGATCACCGACGTCGATAACACCCTTCTGGATTGGCAGCGTTTATGGTTTGAAACGTTTTCAGCGATGATCGATCGCGTCCTTGCCATTTCCGGCGTCGACGAGGACCTTCTGCCGCCATTCCCAGCGCTGGACGAGCTGTTCGAAGAACAAGGCGATGAGCACGCCGACGACGATGATCGCGATTTCCTTGGCGAGCTCGGCCCAGCCGTGAAGCCCCTTCGGTAAGTGAATGTGCATCGGCGTCCCCCGGGCGGGAATGTTAGCGGCGGGGCCGGGGATGGGAAGGGCAGGCCGTGGATTCGTGCTGTCGCGGCAATCGTGTCACCATGCCCTTGGACTGAGCGAAGGGGGAACGCATGTCGATATTGTTGATGGCGCTGGCCGCGGTGCAAGCGCCGGCGGTGCAAGCGCCGCCGCTGCACTTGACCTGCATGGGCCGGGGCACGGCGAACAAGTCGGTCACCGACACCATCAGCGAGAAGAAGCGCGTCGACGGGCCGCCGGGCAGCGCGCCGACCTACAAGACCGAGAACAAGACGGTCACCCGGGCGATCAAGCAGGACTTCACCGACCAGGTCGACGTCGAGCTGTTCGGCGGCGACGACAAGATCCGCATCCCGCGCACGCTGCTGCCCGATTTCCACGGCGGCAAGGCCGGCTGGTTCAAGCTCAAGGGCCTGACCGGCGACGCCCGCTCGATCCGGGCGAGCGTGGGGCTGGCGTTCCTCAGCAACAGCCGGATCTTCATCGACCGGGTGACGGGGACGATCTCGATCAGCGGCGACAGCGGGAGTTATAACGGCGAGTGCCGGCCGGTGGACTTGAATGCGGCGCCGAAGTTTTAGGGGCGGGGTTGGGGAGCCGCTCAGTTTCCGACATTTGCAAAATTACCAAACCGGATCAGTCTGCGGGCTGCGATCTTCTCAAGGAGCCAGTCGCGCCAGGGGGCTTGTATGTTTTTGGTACTGTTGGCTTTGCAGGCTCGAGACGACTCAGAATGTCAATCTGAACGTCAATCCGTGTAAGATTTGCGGCTTCGTCTCGATGCTGAAAGGTGATCCAAAAGCCCGCAATCGAAAAGCCGTTGGAAAGATGCTCGCCAACGGCGATTGCGCTGGCGCTGAAAAGTACGCTCTCGAAAAAGGCGACTTCGATCTCGCCGATCGGGTCAGAGAGCGTTGTTCCGCTGGAGCGCCTGCTTCTCCGATAGCACACTAAACGCTAGACCCAGGCGCAACCTCGGCAACCACATTTCTTTCTTAAGCAACAGCCGGATTTTCATCGAGCGGGTGACCGTGAAGTCGCAAGAGAAGCGCGACGTCAAGGTCGCAGGCATCGCGATGCGCAAGGGCCACATCGACCCGGAGCGCCTCACGGCCCTGATGCGCGGCGCCCGGCTCCATTACGGCCGCTGCGTGCGCGAACTTCCCGCCGACTGGCCGGCGACCCGCCTGCCGCCGCTCCCGGCCGGGATCGCGCCGGGGCTTGCCGTCGCTCACGACGTCGCTCCGATTGGCGCCAGCCAGGAGGCGCGGAACGTCCGCTAGGGAACGGCCCCTTTAGGTTCGACCGCGCGTTGTGCTGCATGAACTCCCCGGCATTTCCGGCTGAGAGCCGAGGCTTTGCCCCATGACCATCCTGTCCCTGATCGCCGCCAGTGCGGCGCTTGCCGGCGCGCCCGCGCCTGCCGCCATCCAGCAGCCCCCGCCGCCCGCTCCCGCCCCGTTCGTCGCGCCGCCGCCGATCCGGCAGATCGTCGATGCGCAGCTCGGCCCCCGTTATGCCGCCAGCGAGCGCCAGGCCGTCGCCCGCTGCGCCACCGCCGCGCTGGCCGAGGGGGCGATCCTCTATGGCGTCAACGGCTATGCCGGGTCCGCCGGCTATGCCGGTTATGCCGGCGCCTATCGTCCCGGCGCGCCGGGCGTGCCCGGCTTCCCCGGCATCGCCGCCACCATGCGGGTCAGCGCCATCACCGCTGTCCAGCGCCGCTCGGACGGGATGCGGGTCAAGGGCCTGATCGACAGCGGCGTCGACTATCAGGGCGGCTACGCCGGCCGCGCCTATCAGGGCGTCGGCACCGGCGGCCAGCCCTATGACACGCTCCACCCCAGCAACAACGATCTGTCGTTCCGCTGCAACCTCGACCGCGCCGGGCTGGTCACCTCGATGCACGTCGAACGCCACACCACCACCTATCGCCGCTATTGAGGCGCCGGGCCCATTGTGATTGGGCGAACAAACATTTGCTGTCCTACAGCACGCTGTTTGGTGTTTAAGCTCGCGATGCCTTGTGCTGAGCCTGTCGAAGCGGACCTGCGCCGATCCGCCGCAAAACCGCCAAGCCGACCCGACCCCTCGCGTGCACGTGCGTAGGGGCGCTGCATTTGCTGCGTTTCGCCGCGTTTCATCATTCGTCACTACGCACATTCGCGACACATTCGCGCACATTCGCGGGAGCGATCCGGCCAATCGAAGGCCGCCGCTCCTTCCCCTCGCGTACGCGCGCGAGCCTGGGCGCACGTTTCGCTGCCAACTTTGCCAACTTCCGCGGCCCGCCGAGAAACCCCGCAACACTGTCATTTTTGTCAACTTCCCCTCGGGGGAAATCCTACAGGACCGGCGCCGGCGCCGCCGGCAGGGGTACGAAAACCGGCGTCTGCCGGGTCATGGCGCCCTTGTTGTTTTCGGTTCATGCATCGCATTGGCCGCGAAGTCGTTCTACATCCGAACTCACCGGCGTTCCCCGGTTGAGAGCAAGGAAGTTTCCCATGCACAGCTTCATCAAATATGCGGCCGCTGCGGCTACGATCGGCGCCGTTGCGGCGCCCGCCGCCGCGCAGGTCCAGATCCAGCCGGTCTACCCGCCCAGCACCTATCCGCAGCCGGGCTACCCCGGTTATCAGCCGGGCTATCCCGGTTACCAGCCCGGCTATCCGAACCAGGGTTCGGGCGTCATCGGCCAGGTCATCGATCAGCTGCTCGGCAACCGCTACAGCGTCACCGACCGGACCGCGGTCAGCCAGTGCGCGAGCGCCTCGATCGTCCAGGCGCAGAACCAGTATCGCAACTGGGGCTACGGCCAGCCGGGCTACAACCAGTGGGGCAACAACTGGCGCCAAAACTATAATCGCATGCGCGTCACATCGATCACCAATGTCGAACGGCGCGGCAACGGCCTGCGCGTGTCGGGCCTGATCGACAGCGGCCGCTCGATGTACACCCAGGGCTATGGCGGCGGTTACGGCGGCTACAACCAGGGCTACGGCCAGGGCTATAACCAGGCCTATGGCAACCGCGGCGGCGACCTCAGCTTCCGCTGCAACGTCGACTGGCGCGGCGCCGTCACCGGCATCCGCATCCGCGAGAACAACAATAACGGCTACCGCCGCTACTAGACCGCGCGATAAACCGTCGCGGCCGGAGCGATCCGGCCGCGGCTGGTCCGCTCAGCGGCTGGGCGAAACATGGCTTAGGCCGCTTCAACCTTCACCAGCATCCGGCCCTCGGTAACCTGTTGGCCCGGCGCGGCATGGAGCTCGGCGACAATGCCGTCGAACGGCGCCGTCAGCGCATGCTCCATCTTCATCGCTTCCAGAGTGAGCAAGCGTTGGCCCTTGGCAACCTTCTCGCCCGCCGCAACCTCGACCGCCGTCACCTTCCCCGGCATCGGCGCCTCGATCTCGCCATCATGAACGCCGTGCGTGGTGCCGGTGCCGCGCGACCGGAGTGCGAATTCGAACGCCTGGCCTTCGCGGAACACGACGACCCGCTCCTCGTCCGCGAAACCCGACACGTCGGCGATCTCGTCCTCGTCGCCGAGCGCGATCGTCTCTCCGCCGAGCCCGACCGCGAGGCGCGGCGGGGCATTGAGCCTCAAGCCGGCGAGGCCTGGGAACGGCGCGTTTTCCTCGGCCGCAAGGATCGCCACAGTTGCCGCGGCGAGGCGCACATCCTCCGCGGGCTCAGCATCGGGCACCAGCTCGTCAAGATGTTTCTCGATGAAGCCGGTGTCGATCCTGGCGTCGCCGAAATCGGGTTCGACCAGCGCGTTGAACAGGAAGGCGGCGTTGGTCCTGACCGGCCAGACTTCGACTTTGTCGAGCATACTCGCCAGACCGTCGATCACTGCGTCGCGGTCTTTTCCCCAGGCGATCAGCTTGGCGATCATCGGGTCGTAGAAAGGCGAAATTGCGTCGCCCTCCTCGACTCCGGTCTCGATCCGGCCTTCGTCGCCGAGGTCGAAATGGTCGAACTTGCCGACGCTCGGCAAAAAGCCCTTTGCCGGGTCTTCGGCATAAAGCCGCGCCTCGATTGCGTGGCCGTTGATGGTCAGCTCGTCCTGCGTCTTCGGAAGCTTCTCGCCCGATGCAACGCGGAGCTGCCATTCGACCAGGTCCTGGCCGGTGATCTCCTCGGTCACGGGATGCTCGACCTGCAGCCGCGTGTTCATTTCCATGAACCAGATGCGGTCGGCTTTGAGGCCGTCGGACGCGTCGGCGATGAACTCGATCGTCCCCGCGCCTTCGTAGTTCACCGCCTGAGCCGCCCGCACCGCGGCCCCGCACACCGCTTCGCGAGTTTCCGCATCCATGCCCGGCGCGGGGGCTTCCTCGATTACTTTCTGGTGCCGCCGCTGGAGCGAGCAGTCGCGTTCGAACAGGTGAACGACGTTGCCGTGGCTGTCGCCGAACACCTGAACCTCGATGTGGCGCGGCGAGAGGATGTATTTCTCGATCAGCACGCGGTCGTCGCCGAACGCGCTCGCCGCCTCTCGCTTCGCGCTGTCCAGCGCGTCGTCGAAGCCCTTGGCGTCATCGACGCGGCGCATGCCCTTGCCGCCGCCGCCCGCGACCGCCTTGATCAACACCGGATAGCCGATCGCGCCGGCTGCTTTCTTGAGATGCTTGGGGTCCTGGTCCTCGCCGAGATAGCCGGGCGTCACCGGCACGCCGGCGCCCGCCATCAGCTTCTTCGCCGCGTCCTTGAGGCCCATGGCGCGGATGCTGTCCGGCTTCGGACCGACCCAGATCAGCCCAGCGTCGATCACCGCCTGCGCGAAGTCGGCATTCTCGCTGAGAAAGCCGTAGCCCGGGTGGATCGCCTCAGCGCCTGTCGCCTGAGCCGCCGCGATGATCGTCTCGCCGACGAGGTAGCTCTCCCGCGCCGGGCTCGGCCCGATGTGCACAGCCTCGTCCGCCATCCGCACGTGCAGCGCCTTGGCGTCAGCATCGGAATAGACTGCAATAGTGCGGATCCCGAGCCGCCGCGCGGTACGGATCACGCGGCACGCGATCTCGCCGCGGTTGGCGATGAGCAGGCTGGAAATCACGCGGCGACCTTGGGCGTCTGCAACTCACGAACGCGCGGGTCGCATTCCGGATCGTCCGGGAAGCGACCTTCGGAATCCGGCCACATCAATTGAATGCGTTCATCGATCCGAGGCGAGCCAGTGTGCGCGGCATACCAATCGGCCATGGCGAAATAGGGCGCTGGCAAGCCATCGAGCTGGCGGAGGCGAGCCGAATGGCCCTGCAGGACCTCTGCCAGCTCCATGCCGTCATAAGGTTGCGCCTTCCTTCCCCAGCATTCGAGGATGGCGTCGTGCAGCAGACCTACCGTCCGCTCCCGGTCGAGGCCAAAGCAGATGAGCTCCGGCCAGCCGGCGGTCTTGGTCAGGCCGACCGTATAGGTAAACCATTCTTCCGAATCACCGGGGCCGGGCACGTAGGTGACGGCGAACCAGCCGTTCTGCGCGACACCCTCGATAATTTGCTGTTCAACCGAGTTCACAGTCCGGAACATCCCGTCACTCGCGATGAGAAGGTCAGGTTCATCACCTTCCACACGCCATTTTCACGCACGACATCGAAATGATCGAAGCCGCAATTGCTGATCTTGCCCCCGACGCGCACGACGAAGGGCGCCCAGACCATCGCAACGTCCCCGTCGATCTCCACGGCGGGATCGCTGATTGTCTCCTGAAAAGCGGCTTGCGGCGTGATGCGTCCGGAAAATTGCGCCCAGCTTTGCTGCCGTAGGCCGGAGCCACTCGCGCGAGTGCCCGTGGCCGTCACCCGACCATCGGGATAAACCAGCCGCAGCATTGCCGCGGAATCCCCGGCTTTGAACGCCGCAAGGACCGACTGAACCGAGGCCAGCACCGCCTGTTCTTCGCCAGCGGCGGGCGGAGGAGCCACGTTCCCGGGCGGCAGCTTGTCCGGCACGGACTGAGCTGCGAGGAGCAAAAGGATCGACAGCATCACTACATCCTGAACACGCCGAACCGCGGCCGCTCGGGGATTGGCGCGTTCAGCGTTGCGGCGAAGGCGAGGCCGAGCACATCACGGGTTTGCGCCGGGTCGATGATGCCATCGTCCCACAGGCGCGCCGTCGCATGCCAGGGATTTCCCTGCGCTTCGTAGTCGTCGCGGATTGGTCGCTTAAAGGCTTCGGCTTGTTCGGGAGTCCATTTGTCAGCGTCGCGGTGGACGGTGGCGAGGACCGACGCCGCCTGCTCGCCACCCATCACGCTGATGCGGCTGTTGGGCCAGGTGAACAGGAAGCGTGGCGAGTAGGCGCGGCCCGACATGCCGTAATTGCCGGCGCCGAAGCTGCCGCCGATCAGCACGGTGATCTTGGGCACGCTTGCGGTGGCGACGGCGGTGACCAGCTTGGCACCATGTTTGGCGATGCCTTCCGCCTCATACTTCCCGCCGACCATAAAGCCCGAGATGTTTTGCAGGAACAGGAGCGGCGTCCGGCGCTGGCAGGCGAGCTCGATGAAATGCGCGCCTTTTTGTGCACTCTCCGAGAAGAGGATGCCGTTGTTGGCGAGGATCGCGACCGGGATGCCCCAGATGTGCGCGAAGCCGCAGACAAGGGTCGAGCCGTATTGCTGTTTGAACTCGTGCAGCTCCGAACCATCGACGATGCGCGCGATGATTTCGTGCACGTCGTACGGCGCGCGAACGTCCTCGGGGATAATGCCATACAGCTCTTCCGCGTCATAATGCGGGGGGCGCGGCTCAAGCAGTTCGAGCGCGGCGCTGGCTTCGGGCTGGAGAGTCGACACGATGTCGCGGATGATGGTCAGCGCGTGCTCGTCGTTCTCCGCGAGATGATCGACGACCCCGCTCTTTTTCGCATGCAGATCGCCGCCGCCCAGATCCTCGGCGCTGATCTCTTCGCCCGTCGCCGCCTTGACCAACGGCGGTCCGCCGAGGAAGATCGTGCCCTGGTTGCGGACGATCACGCTCTCGTCGCTCATGGCCGGGACGTAGGCGCCGCCGGCGGTACAGCTGCCCATGACGCAGGCGATCTGGGCGATGCCCTTCGAACTCATCTGCGCCTGGTTGAAAAAGATGCGGCCGAAATGATCGCGGTCGGGGAAGACCTCCGCCTGGTGCGGCAGGTTCGCGCCGCCGCTATCGACGAGATAGACGCACGGCAAGCGGTTCTGCTCGGCAATCTCCTGAGCGCGAAGATGCTTCTTGACCGTCAGCGGATAGTAAGTGCCGCCCTTCACCGTCGCGTCGTTGCAGACGATCATCACTTGGCGGCCCGACACGCGGCCGATTCCAGCGATGATGCCGGCACCGGGCACTTCGCCTTCGTACATGTCGCAGGCCGCGAGCTGGCCGATTTCCAGGAACGGCGAGCCGGGGTCGAGCAATCGCTCAACGCGGTCGCGCGGAAGCAATTTCCCCCGGCCTACGTGACGCTCGCGACTCTTCTCATTGCCGCCGAGTGCGGCTTGGGCAACGTCGGCGCGAAGCTTGTCGGCGAGCGCGCGATTATGCGCGGCGCGGGCGCGGAACTCGTCCCCCTCCACCGCAATTTTACTCTCGATACGCGGCGCGCTCATCTCTACTGGTCGTCCGTTGGTCGAAAATCCCTGCCGCTCGCCTAGCGACTGCGGCAGGCGTTGGCAAAACAGCCGTGGAAAGGTCGTTCAATGAAGCGTTCCGTCGCCCTGCTCTTCGTTTCCGCACTTGCGCTCAGCGCGTGCAACAGCAAGTCCGGCACCAATGCATCGCAGCAGACCCCGGGAACCGGGATCGGCATCGACCTCGCCTCGATGGACAAGAGCGTCGTCCCGGGCGACGACTTCTATCATTACGCCAACGGCAGCTGGCTGAAGAAAACGCAGATTCCGCAGGACCGTTCGTCGATCGGCGCCTTCTGGATCGCCGACCAGGAGCGCGAGAAGAACACCCGCGAGCTGTTTGACGCGATCATCAAAGCCAAACCGACGCAGCGGCAATGACGCGCTGATTGCCAATTACTACAACGCCTATGTCAACATGCCGCGCGATCGATCGGCGCGGGAATGGCGCCGGCCAAGGCCGACCTGGACGCGATCGCAGGCATCGCCGACAAGCGCGCGCTGTCGGCGGCGATCGGCGGAACGTTGCGCGCCGACACCGATCCCTTGAACGCGACCAATTATTCGACCGAAAACCTGTTCGGCATTTTCGTCAGCCAGGGCCTGGCGACGCCGGGCGAGCAGCTGCCCTATCTGATGCAGGGCGGACTCGGGCTTGCCCGACGCGCGAATATTATCTGGCCGGCGATGCCGACATGGCCGGCACGCGGGACAAGTACAAAGCGTATATCGCCCAGCTTCTGCAGCTCGCCGGCTATGCCGACCCGCAGGGCGCGGCCGGGCGGATCATGGATCTGGAGACCAAGATCGCCAAGGCGCACGAACCCCGCGAGCAAAGCGAGGATTTCGCCAACGGCACGCAGGTCTGGACGCGGCAGCAGCTCGAGCAGAAGGCGCCCGGCATCGACTGGGGCGCCCTGCTTGGCGCGGCCCAGCTTGGCAATGTCCAGAAGTTCGACGCCTATCATTTCGCGGCGATCCCGAAGCTGTCGGCGTTGGTCGCTTCGGAGCCGCTGCAGAACTGGAAGGACTGGCTCGCCTTCCACACGATCAATGGCCAGGCCAACGTGCTGCCGACAGCCGCTCCGCGAAGCGAGCTTCGCGTTCAACGGCACCGTCCTCCAGGGCGTGCCGAAGCATGCGGCCGCGCGACGATGTCGGCGCTGAACGCCACCAGCAACGCGCTCCAGGACGCGGTCGGCAAAGCCTATGTCGACAAATATTTCCCGGCCTCGGCCAAGGCCGAAATCCAGTCGATGGTCGACAATATCAAGAACGCCTTCGCCAGACGCGTCCAGGCCATCGACTGGATGGCGGATTCGACCAAGCAGGAAGCGCTGAAGAAGGTCAACGGAATCGTCGTCGGCGTCGGTTATCCCGACACCTGGCGCGATTATTCGAGCCTGCAGATCACGGCCGACAACGCCTATGCCAACCAGAAGAACGCCGGGCTGTTCGAATATAAGCACCAGCTCGCGAAGATCGGCAAGCCGATGGACCGCAAGGAATGGTGGATGCCGCCGCAGCTGGTCAACGCGGTCAACTTGCCGGTCCAGAACGCGCTCAACTTCCCGGCGGCGATCCTGGTCAAGCCCTTCTTCGATCCGAGCGGCCGACGCGGCGTTCAACTATGGCGCCATCGGCAGCGGTGATCGGCCACGAGATCAGCCACAGCTTCGACAATGGCGGCGCGCTGTTCGACGCCAGCGGCGCCTATCGCAACTGGTGGACTCCGGCCGACTTCAAGCGGTTCACCGCTGCCGGCGACGCGCTCGCCGCCCAGTTCGACCAATATGAGGCGCTCCCGGCCTGCACGTCAACGGCAAGCTGACGCTGGGCGAGAATATCGCCGACGTCGCCGGCCTCGGCGCCGCATACGAGGCGTACAAGGCGTCGCTGAACGGGAAGCCAGCGCCGACGCTCGCAGGGCTTCACCGGCGACCAGCGCTTCTTCCTCGCCTACGCGCAGGCCTGGGCGGCGATGTACCGTGAGCCGCTGCGCAAGCAGATCGTCCTGACCAACGGCCATGCGCCCGACCAGTTCAGGGCGCTGACCGTGCGCAACATCGACGCCTGGTATCCGGCCTTCAACGTGCAGCCGGGACAGAAGCTGTACCTGCCGCCCGACAAGCGCGTGAAGATCTGGGGCTAGGCTAGGGCGCGCTGCTCCGCACGAGCCTTGAGATAGCGCATAAAGCGCGTCTCGCTCGTGCGGTGTGAGGTGTGAGAACCGGTTCTTCGCGACCTGACCCATTAGCGGGTTTTTGAACTTGCGGCCGTTTGGCAGGATGCCCTCGGTCAGCAGCGTTTCGAACTCGGCGCGCGTGTAGCCACTGGCGACGATGAGGTTGGGCGTACTGCCCTCCTCATCGTGGTGTCCCTCGAGCTTCGGGCCATGGCATTCGGCGCATGTGACCTCGGTGATGTAGCGGCCAAGCACGTATTCGGGTCCAGCGTCGAACGGCAGCATGTCGCGCCGCTCTTGCACCAGCGTTGCGGCGCGGCTTTGCCTGACCGCTTTTAATCTGGCGCAGAGCTATCGGCCCGGGCTTTGGGTCGGGCGTCGTCTCGCCCTCTGGCTTGAGCGATCGCAGATGCGCGATCACCGCGTCCACGTCGGCTGCCGAGAGATGCTGAAAGAGCTGCGATGGCATGACCCACAGGTCGCCACGCCGCGGATGAACGCCCTTGGTCAGCAGGTCGCGCAATTGAACGTCGGTCATTGTCGGCACTGCGCGGGTCAGGTTAGAAGACCACAGCACGCCATAGCCTTTGGGGTCGTCGTCCCACGTCTGCGCCCTGCAGGGTCTTGGTATGACAGCCGCGACAGCCAAGGACGTAGGTTAGCCGCTCACCATGCGCGATCTTCGCCGCAGCGCGTGGCACGTCGCGCCCCGTCGAAGGTGATCGCGGCAGGTTCCGCTGGCGGCTGTTCCGCCGGCTTAGGGCTGACATCCGGCGAGCAGCAGCGCAGCCAATTGGCAAATCGTCGCATCGATGTCCCCCTAGCTAGGGGTCATAGCATATCAGGCGCCAATCAGCTCCCGCCCGATCAGCATGCGCCGGATCTCGTTGGTGCCCGCGCCGATGTCGAGCAGCTTGGCGTCGCGGTAATAGCGCTCGACCGGCCAGTCCTTGGTGTAGCCGGCGCCGCCCAGCGCCTGCACCGCCTCGTTGGCGACCTTCACCGCATTTTCGCGACGCCAGCAGGATCGCGCCGGCGGCGTCGTAGCGCGTGGTCTTGCCGGCGTCGCAGGCCTTGCGCGACCTGATAGACGTAGGCGCGCGCTGAATTGAGCGCGACATACATGTCGGCGACCTTGGCCTGCATCAGCTGGAAGCTGCCGATCGGCTTGCCGAACTGCTTGCGCTCGCGGACGTAGGGCAGGACCGTGTCGAGGCAGGCCTGCATGATCCCGATCTGGATTCCGGCGAGCACCGTGCGCTCGTAATCGAGGCCGCTCATCAGCACCTCGACGCCCTCATTCTCCTCGCCCAAGCACATTCTCGGGCGGGACGAAGCAATCGTCGAACACCAGCTCGTTGGTCGGCGAGCCGCGCATGCCGAGCTTGTCCATCTTCTGGCCGATCGAGAAGCCCTCCATGCCCTTTTCGATCAGGAAGGCGGTGATCCCGCGGCTGCCCTCGCCGGTCTTGGCATAGACGACGAGCGTGTCGGCATAGCCGCCGTTGGTGATCCAGAACTTGGTGCCGTTGAGGCGATAGCCGTTGCCGATTTCTCGGCCTTCAGCTTCATGCCGACGACGTCGCTGCCCGCGCCCGCCTCGCTCATCGCCAGCGCGCCGACATGCTCGCCGCTGATCAGCTTGGGCAGATATTTGCGCTTCTGCTCGTCATTGCGCCCAGCGGCGGATCTGGTTGACGCAGAGGTTGGAGTGCGCGCCGTAGCTCAGGCCGACCGAGGCCGAGCCGCGCGCGACTTCCTCCTGCGCGACGACATGCTCGAGATAGCCGAGGCCGAGCCCGCCATATTCCTCCTCGACCGTGATCCCGTGAAGCCCGAGCTCGCCCATCTGCGGCCACAGCTCGCGCGGGAATTCGTCGCTTCTCGTCGATCTCGGCGGCGATCGGCGCGATCTTGTCGGCGGCGAAGCGCCGCGTCGTCTCGCGGATGGTGTCGGCCATTTCGCCGAGGTCGAAATCGAGTCCGGCATCGGACATGAGCGCATCTCCTGTTCGGCCTGCGGCGCTAGCAGAGCGCTCAAGCGTTTGAACAAGCGAGCGCCAGCAGTCCTTATGTGCGCTGCAACAATCGCGAACTCCGGAGCATTCGAACCATGGCCACTACCGCTTCCGACCCGACCGTCATCCTGTCGATCGCCCGCACCCCGATGGGCGCGATGCAGGGCGCGCTTGCCGACGCCTCGGCGACCGATCTCGGCGCGACGGCGGTCAAGGCGGCGGTCGAGCGCGCCGGCGTCAACGGCGAGGACATCGACCGCATCTACATGGGCTGCGTGCTTCCCGCCGGCCTCGGCCAGGCGCCGGCGCGCCAGGCGGCGATCAAGGCCGGCCTGCCCAAGTCGGTCCAGGCGACCACCGTCAACAAGGTCTGCGGGTCGGGCATGCAGACGGTGATCATGGGCGACGAGGCGATCCGCACCGGCAATGCCGACATCATCGTCGCCGGCGGCATGGAGTCGATGACCAACGCGCCGTACCTGCTCAAGAAGCACCGCTCGGGCGCGCGCATCGGCCACGACACCGCCTACGACCACATGTTCCTCGACGGGCTCGAGGATGCCTATGAGGAAGGCCGCGCGATGGGCAGCTTCGCCCAGTGCACCGCCGACGAATATCAGCTGACCCGCCAGCAGATGGACGATTACGCGATCGAGAGCCTGCGCCGCGCCAAGGACGCGATCGACAATGGCGGCTTCAAGGACGAGATCGTGCCGGTCACGATCAAGAGCCGCGCCGGCGAGACCATGGTCGACACCGACGAGGCGCCGGGCCGCGGCCGCCCCGACAAGATCCCGCAGCTGAAGCCCGCCTTCGCCAAGGAAGGCACGATCACCGCCGCGACCTCATCGTCGATCTCCGACGGCGCCGCGGCGGTCGTCCTGACCAGCGAGTCCAACGCCAACGAGAAGGGCCTCAAGCCCGTCGCGCGCATCGTCGCCACCGCGGCCCATGCGCAGGAGCCGGCGCAGTTCACCGTCGCCCCGATCGGCGCGATCGAAAAGGTGCTCGAGAAGGCCGGCTGGAAGGCCGCCGACGTCGATCTGTGGGAAGTCAACGAGGCGTTCGCCTGCGTCGCCATGTTCGCGATGAAGGACCTCGGCATCCCGCACGACAAGATCAACGTCCACGGCGGCGCCACCGCGCTCGGTCACCCGATCGGCGCCAGCGGCACGCGCATCCTCGTCACCCTGATCAACGCGCTCAAGCAGACGGGCGGCAAGCGCGGCGTCGCGAGCCTCTGCATCGGCGGCGGCGAAGCGACGGCGGTGGCGGTGGAGCTGGTCTAAGGCGTCATTGCGAGGAGCGCAGCGACGCGGCAATCCATCGCAGGAAGTTGGATTGCTTCGCTACGCTCGCAATGACGAGGCCTACTTCTTGCCGGCGTACGCTTGGCATTCGATTTCGAGCAGCGCGCCGAGCGCCAGGCCGTTGGCGCCGAATGCGCTGCGGGCGGGGAGCGGGCCGTCGGGGAAGTATGTCATATAGACCTGGTTGAACGCTGCCCAGTTCTTCATGTCGCTAAGGAAGACCGTGCAGTGAAACAGGTCGTTGTGCTTTAGTCCGGCGAGCTTCAGCGTCTCGCCGATGTCATCCATCGTCGCTTTGGTCTGCGCTTCGATTCCTTCCGGCGGCTTGCCGTCGGGACCCCGTCCGATCGCGCCGGAGAGATAGAGGATGTCGCCGACGCGCACGGCGCTCGAAAAGGGCAGGCGCTGCCCGTTGAGCGTCGGCTTGCCGAAATGTTCGACCGCGGGGCGCGGCGCGGCGGCGTCGGTGGCGGTGCTCATCATCAGGACTCCGGTTGCGAGTGCGATTGCGAGTTTCATCTGCTGTTTCCCCTGCCCGTCAATCCACTACCTCACTCGCGCCGACGCCCCAGATGTCGCTGGTGCGGATGTAGCCTTCTTTCTTGCCGATCTCGATTCGGCACCAGCCATTGCCCTTGCACTTGTCGATGCGCCCGACAACGCCCGGTTCGGCAAGATAGCGCGCGTGCGCGCAGTCCGATGGACCGTCACGGACCGGGCGCGGTTCTCCCGGCTTGACGATCGCGGTGCGCCGGTCGCTGAGCAAGGTCACCAGCATCCAGCCGCGCGTGCCGTCAGGGTCCTGGATCAGCCGCCAGTTGGGATAAAGCTTCAGCACCCGCACCGGCAGGTCACGACGCTGGTAGAGCCAAGTGCCGGGATAATTGCGCCCGGGCCGGTGCGCATCATCGCCTGGCCGCGACGCGATTGATGCCCAGTAAGGCGGCTGCTTGTCCTGGGCGGCGGCGGGCGCGGCGAGCATCACCAGCGCTAACGCGAACACCCCCCAGCGCGACATCAAGCCCCCGTCAGGATCCGGTCGACGAGCTGCTTCACGGTCGGAACGAAGCCGTTCGAATAGAAGGGGTCGCTCTTAAAACGGAAGGCGGCGTGGCCGGCGAACATCAGGTTTTGCTCTACCGGACCGCCGTGGGCGATGTCCTGCAGCGTCTTCTGGATGCAGAAGCTGCGGGGATCGGCGAGGCGGCCGGTGCTGTTCTTCTCATTGTCCGCCCAGGACGAGAAAGCGCATTGACTAAGACATCCCATGCACTCGGCCTGGTCGATGCGGATCTGCTTTTCTTCCTCGGGCGTGACGAAGATCAGCGTGTCGTCGGGCGTCTTCATCGCGTTGGTGTAGCCCCGCGCATACCATTCGCGAGCGTGGATCAGATCGCCCTTGGTCACCCAATAATGCTTCTTGGTGCCGATGCCGACGTCGAGCTCGAAATGGTGATCGCCGATCGGCTTCCTTGGTGTAGGCGATCTGGCGCTCGCTGCGCGCCTCGAGGTTGCGCAGGAAGGGGTTGCGCACCGCCGATGAGTAGAAGCCAGTCGGGGAGAAGCGGTGCAGCAGGATGTCGCCTTCCTCGAGGTTCATCAGCCGCGCCTTCCACTCGGCCGGGATCGGGCTTTCCTGGGTCAGCAAAGGGCGGGTGCCGAACTGGAAGACGATTTGGCCAAGCTCGGGATTGTCGATCCAGTTCTCCCATTCATCGAGTCGCCACACGCCGCCGGCCATGACGATCGGGACGCTGTCGGCGATGCCCTGCTCGCGCATCGTTTCGCGCAATGCCTTGACGCGCGGATAGGGATCCTGCGGCTTGCGCGGGTCTTCGGCGTTGGACAGGCCGTTGTGGCCGCCAGCCAGCCACGGATCCTCATAGACTACGGCGGCGAGCCACTCGGCGGCCTTGTGATAGGCTCTCTTCCACAACGCGCTGAACGCGCGCGCAGAGCTGATGATCGGCAGGTAATTGACACCGTAGGAGGCGGCGATTTCGCTCAACTTATAGGGCATGCCGGCGCCGCAGGTGACGCCGGTCACGAGCCCCTTGGTGCGCTCGAGGACGCCATGGAGAACGCGCTGCGCGCCGCCCATTTCCCACAGGACGTTGATGTTGATCGCGCCCTTGCCGCCGGCCATTTCATAGGCCCGCTGGACCTGCGCGACCGCACCGTCGATCGCATATTGGATCAGCTCTTCGTGCCGGTCACGGCGGGTCAGCGCTTCATAGACCTGGGGGATGATGCGCCCTTCGGCGTCATAGCTGTCGGCGTTGACGGCTGAAACCGTGCCGATGCCGCCCGCGGCAGCCCAGGCGCCTGAGCTCGCGTGATTGGTGGCGCTGACGCCCTTGCCGCCCTCGATCAGCGGCCAGACTTCTCGCCCGCCATAAAGGATGGGCTTGAGCCCCTTGAACAAAACTGTCTCTCCCGGGCGCAAGGCGCGCCGTCGCGGGCCCATATAGTGTCGGTTGCGTGTCAATGCCCGAAAAAAGTGCGCGGGGGGCGCGGTTGTTCCGCGGACCCCCGCGTTGGAGACAAGCTTAGTAGCAATTGCCTGAAGCAATGGCTCCGCCGGCGATGGCGCCGATGGCGCCGCCAATTAGTGCTCCGGCCGCACGATCGTTGCCGCCGCGATAGCCATAACCATAGCGATAGTTGCCGCGCCCGCTGTCCGCGACCTGGCTGCCGATCACGGCTCCGGCAATGCCGCCGATGGCCGCGCCCGCCGCCGGATTGCCGCACTGGTAGCCGTAACCGTAGCCGTTGTAGCCATATCCGCCATAATAAGCGGTCGGGCGATAGCCGTTGCTGTAGCCGTAGCTCGGGTAGCCGTAACCGTAGCCGTACGACGGATAACCGTTTCCGTACCCGTAGGACGGATAGCTGTAGCCATAGCTATAGCTGGGATAGCCGTAGCTGCGGTAACCGTAGCCGTAGCCGGGATAGCTATGGCTGCGATAGGCCATCGGGCGGGCATAATGGTTGCTCGTCCGATAGCTGTGGTCGCGGTCGCGATGGCCGTGGCGATCCTTCGCGTTGGCGGTGGCGGGGAAAGCGACCAATGCCGTGGCGGCAAGCGCCATGGTGATCATTTTGATCATCGAAACACTCCTCGATTTGAACGCATCGGCGGCTGGGAACGCGCGGCCGACTCCTCATACCCGCTGCTCCTCAGAGGCTGTCCGCAGGATTAACGCCGTTTCACCTGCTCAACAACTCGTCGCATAGTCGAGCCCGATGTCGACTGCGGGCGCCGACTGAGTGATCCGGCCGACGGAAATGTAGTTGACGCCGGTCTCGGCAATGGCGCGGATGGTGTCGAGATTGACTCCGCCGGAAGCTTCGAGCGGAACTCGCCCGGCGACCAGGCGCGACCGCCTCGCGCAGCACCGGCGGCGGCATGTTATCGAGCAACAGGCGATCGGCCCCCGCGGCAAGCGCCGGCTCGATCTGGTCGATGCGGTCGACTTCGACCTGAACCTGCAGCCCGGTGTTGGCGGCTTTGGCACGGCGGACCGCCTCGGCGACATCGCCGCACGCGGCAACGTGATTGTCCTTGATCAGAACGCCGTCATCGAGCCGCATTCGATGGTTTTCGGCACCGCCCATCCGCGCTGCATATTTTTCGAGAACGCGCAGGCCGGGAATGGTCTTGCGCGTGTCGAGCAGGGTCGCGCCGGTGCCGGCAATGACATCGACGTAACGCCGCGTGAGAGTGGCGATTCCCGACAGGTGCTGAAGCGTGTTCAACGCCGATCGTTCGGCGGTCAGCATCGCCCGGGCATTGCCTTCGAGCCGCAGCAACATCGCGCCGGTTTCGGTGCGGTCGCCATCTTTAGCACAGAGGTCGATCTGTACAGTGGGGTCGAGCGCGCGGAAGAACGCGGCGGCAATCTCCAGGCCCGCCGGCACGACCGGTTCGCGGGCATTCATTGCGGCGGTGAAGCGCGCGCCGGCCGGGATCGTCGCGTTGGACGTGACATCGCCGCCCTTGCCCAAATCCTCGGCGAGAACCGAGGAGACGAAAGCGTCGAGATCGAAGTCGGTGGGGAGCGTCATGGTGAGGCGTCTAATGCGCCGGCGCTTCCGCTTTCAATATGCGCCAGTGCCCATCGTGCAATTCGTAGCGCTGGGCATCGGCAGGACCGAAGTCGTCGCCTCTCCATGTATTGAGCGTGACTGTCACGGCGCCGCCCGCAATGTCGATGGTGTTGAAACTCTGTTCCTGCTCGCGGACGCGGGTCGAGGTCGCGGTGCCGGCCTGAACCACCAGCGCACCGCCCGCCCGCGTGACGAGGTCGCTGGCGTCCTGAGTAGAGGCGTGGTGCATGTGGCCCGCCAGCAGCATATCGACTCCCGCCTCCTCGATGGCGTCAAGCGCCAGTTCCTGCCGGCCGATTGCGCGCTGAACTTCATCGCCAACCTTCATCGCGAACATCGGGTGATGGGTGACCAGCACTCGCATCGACTCCGACGGCGTCCGCGCGAAAGTGTCGCGGATGAATTCGACCTGGTCTTCGTTCACCCGGCCTTCCTTGAAGGTCAGCGAACGCGCCGTATTGATGCCGAGCACTGCCACGCCCGGGAGCTCGACGAAGGGACACAGGCTCTCGTCGATGAACCGCCGATAGCGCGCCAGCGGCGACAGGAAGCGCCGGAGCACATCGTAGAGGGGGACGTCGTGATTGCCGGGCACGCCGAGCACCTCGTGCCCGCGCTCGCGCAACCGCTCGAGAAACCGGCACGCCTCCTTGAACTGCTCGGTCCGCGCGCGCTGGGTGAAGTCGCCGCTGATGACGACGAGGTCGGGCTTGAGCTGGTCGATCTGCCGTTCGACGGCTTCGACCAGCCGCTCGTCATGGGCGCCGAAATGGAGATCGGAAAGGTGAACGAGCCGGGCCATTCCGGCCCAACGCCTAGTAGCCGAGAAAGATCAGCAGCTTGACGTCGATGCCGAAGCCTTCGGCGCGCTTTTGCTCGAGGAAATTGGGGATGTCCGCGCGGGTCACGAGATGGACGTTGATGTCCTCATGCTCATCGCCGCCGCCCTCGCCGATGCGGCGCACGCCGTGGGCGCGGACCAAGGTGAAGCTTTCCGAGAGCATGCCGGGCGAGGCGTAGAACTCGCCGAGGCGCTCGACCCGTTCGGCGGTGAAGCCGGTTTCTTCCTCAAGTTCCTTGATCGCCGTGCCTTCGGGCGTGGCGCCGGGATCGGTGTCGCCGACCAGGCCAGCAGGAAGCTCGACGCAGCGGCAACCGGGGCCGACACGCGGCTGGTCGACCAGGATCATTCTGCCTTCATATTCGGCGATCACGACCACGGCGTTGATGCCGCGGACCCGCCCCGCATATTCCCACTGACCGCGCCTTGCCAGACGAACGAACTTGCCCGCGGCCATCAGCTCTTCGGGCGGCAGATCATCGAGGTTCATAAGATGATGAGCTTGTCCGGAATTTCGTTGGTGTCCGTGGCTGACCGGGGGAAATGCTCGGCCAGCACCGCGCCGACGCGGTCGATCGCAGCAACAATGCCGTCGCCGGGCCGGCCCTGCTTCACCTCGACGAGCAGCGCCGCCATGGCCTCGCCCCAGGTTTCCGGGGTAGTCACGCCGGTGATGGCTTCGTCGGCGACGAGTTCGGCCCGTCGTTCGGCCATGGAGAGATAGATGAGGACTCCGGTGCGCCCTTCGGTGCGGCGCTCGGCAGCGGCCTTGAACAGGGCCACGGCACGCCGCCGGACACGCCGATGCTTGGTCGCCCCCGGAGTGAGCGCAAGGCGCAGCGGCATCCACTTGAGGATCAGCAACGCCGCGGTGAACTTCAGCACGGCGAGCACCATCAGGAACGTGAGGAGCTGGCCGAGGGTCGGCTCGGAGCCCCAGCCGCGCACCGCAAGCATGCCGTACCACCATTGCAGCCAGTCGGGCCTCCATGCGGCCCAGGCGAGCACGAGGATCAAGACCGCCACCGCCCAATGCAGCGCGACGTCGTGATAGGGATCGCTGATCGGCGTCGCCACGGCGACGATCTCGCCGGCGGTATTGCCCTCCGCCGCGGCGATTGCAGCCGAAACCTTGGCATGGTCGGCTTCGGTAAGCTGCATCACCATGAGCCGGACGCTCCGCCGCCGCCAAACGACCCGCCGCCAAAGCCGCCAAAGCCTCCGCCGCCGCCGCCGCCCCAGGATGAGCCGCCACCGCCACCGCCCCAGGAACTGCCACCGCCACCCCAGCCGCCGCCGCCGCGTGAGGCGCGGCTCAGCTCATTGAGGCCCCACAGGACCACCCACGGGCTGATCCCTGACGAACCTCGGCGCGGCTGGTAGCGCCGCTGGCCGCGCGCGCCGCGGGCAAAGCCGATCATGATGAAGCTGATGATGACGATCCAGAAGATGACCGGGATGATGCCGGGGCTGGAATCCTGGCGCTGGCGCTGCGCCTGGTCGGCCTTGGCGACGTTATTGGCGGCTTCACCGACGGGCAGAGTCATCTGCTTGATGATGGCGTCGGCGCCGGCTTCGATGCCGGCGCCATAGTCCGGCGGGTTCTGCTTGAAGTGCGGCAGGATCGCCTCGCGGATGATGATCCCGCTCATCGCGTCGGTCATGTAGCCGCCGGCCCCATAGCCAGTCGCAATCGCGACCTTGCGTTCGTTCGGAGCGACCAGAAGCAGAACGCCATCGTCGTTCTTTTCGCTTCCGAGCTTCCAGTATCGCCCGAGGCGATAGGCGTAATCGTCGACCGACTTGCCTTCGAGGCTCTTGACCGTCGCCACCGCGAAGGCCCGCCCGGATTGGGCGTACAGCGCCTCCGACTTCGACTTGAGGTCGAGCACCTGCTCCGGCCGCAGAATTCCCGCCTGGTCGACCACCGGCGAGCCATTGTTCGCCGGAAACGTCTGAGCAGACGCCGGGGCAGCAAATAGCAGAACCAGCGTCATTGCGAGCGCAGCGAAGCAATCCAAGAGCTTCCCCTGGATCGCGACGTCGCTACGCTCCTCGCGATGACGAGTTGGGATCAACTCAGCCAGCGTTGCCGGCGCTGAAATCGACGTTCGGCGCCTGCTGCGCCGAGGACGTCGCCTCGAACGGAACCTTGGGCTTGGCGCCGTAGAAAATCTTAGCGCCCACGGCGTCAGGGAAGGTGCGGATTCGCACGTTATAGGCCTGAACCGCTTCGTTGTAGTCGCGGCGCGAAGCGTTGATGCGGTTTTCCGTGCCTTCGAGCTGGTCCTGAAGCGCCAGGAAATTCTGGTTGGACTTGAGGTCCGGATAGGCCTCCTGGAGCCGCTGGAGCGGAATGATCGCCTGTGTCAGGCGCCCTTGCGCATCGTTGAACGCCTTCACCTTGGCCGGATCGGAAAGGTCGCTCGCGTTCAGCGTGACCTTGGTCGCGTCGGCCCGAGCCTGAGTCACAGCGATGAGGACGCTGCTTTCCTGCTTCGCATAGCCCTTTACCGTCGCCACGAGGTTCGGGATGAGGTCGGCGCGGCGTTGATAATCCGCTTGCACGTTCGCCCACTTGGCGTTGACGTTCTCTTCGGCCGTCGGAACGCTGTTGAGGCCGCAGCCGGCAAGGCTGAAGGCAGCAAGCGGTGCGAGCAAGCCTAAACGGCGAAGTGCGGTCATCTCATTGTCCCCTCGATGCCAAGACAGGAGGGATAAGTAGATAGGGCCCGGCACTCGTTCAATGGCTGCCTTACAGTGACAACACAGTGCAGCCATGGTGGCAAAGTGTCGGCAAGCGGATAAAGTGCCGTTCACCGAAAGGGGATATTGATGCTTCAGGAATTCCGCGCCTTCATCGCCAAGGGCAATGTGCTGGACCTCGCCGTCGCCGTGATCATCGGCGCCGCGTTCGCCAAGATCGTCGCCAGCCTGACCGACGACATCATCATGCCGATCGTCGGCAAGATATTCGGCGGCCTCGATTTTTCGAGCCACTTCATCCTGCTCGGCCCCGTCCCCGCTGATTATCACGGATCGATGACCGATTATGCCGCGCTGAAAAAGGCGGGCGCGCCGGTGCTCGGCTGGGGCGCCTTCGCGACCGAGGTGGTCAGTTTCCTGATCCTCGCCTTCATCATCTTCCTGATGATCCGCTGGGCAAGCAAACTGATGCGCAAGCGCGAGGAGCCGGCCGGCGGCCCGAGTGAGGTCGAGCTGCTGACCGAAATCAGGGACGAATTGCGGCGGCGTTAAAGCCGGATCAGGTGGCGACCGCCTTGGCGGAACCGACACGCTGCTCGGCGGCCACGACCAAAGCTTCGAACTGCGGGTCGTCCCGTAGGGGGTCGAGATCGGTATCGAGCCGCAGATAGGTCACCATTGAAGGCGGAAGCTGGTCGATGAAGCTGGTGAGAAGTTCGATCGCCGCGTTCTTGTCACCGAGATAGCGCGACAGTCCGCACATCAGGTTCCAGCGCATCCAGGGATTGTCCGGGTCCATCAGCAAGGCGCGCTTGATCCATTCCTTCGCCCGATCTCCGTCCCCAAGCGCGGCGAGCGCCGAGGCTCCGAACCCGAGCGCGGACCCGATGGCCGGATCTTGCGCCAGGACCCGTTCGGCCCGCTCGAGCGACATTCGCGCGGCGCGCTTCAGCCCTTCGGTGTCGTTGATGGCCGCGAAGCACGCTTGAAGCATTCCCGCGGAGTGATAGTCGCCCTCCATGAGGGATGCGGCCTTTTCATAATAAGGAATCGCGTCGCGCATCTTGCCGCTCCGGCTGAGCAGGCGAGCGGCTTCCTTGTTCACTTCCCACGAGTTCGGGGTCGAGCCGCAGCGCCGCTTGAATTTGGCGGTCGGCTTCCTCCGGCTTGCCGTCTTCGTCGGCGAGATAGCGGGCTTTGACACACAGGGCTTCCGGCAATTCGGGATCGAGCTCAAGGGCGCGCTCGGCAGCCTCGAGCGCATCGACCGGCATCGACCGGCGGAAGCGCATTTCCGCCTGGGCGAGTGCAATCAACGCCCAAGCCTTCGCATAATTCGGATCGATTTCCGTCGCCTGGCGGCAGATCCTGATCACTATCTCGTCGCGGTGTACGTCGCCGTCGTTGCCGCTAATCCAGTGCTGCCGCGCCATCAGGTAAAGGTTGTACGCCTCGACACTTGACGTCCCGCGGCTTTCGATCGCCTTCTTTTCCTTCGCCAGCAGCTTCAGCCGCAGCGCGGCGACGATGGCTTTCGAAATTTCGTCCTGGATGGCGAAGATGTCAGTGAGGTCGCGGTCGTAGCGATCGGCCCAGAGGTGGTCGCCGGCTTCGGCATCGATCAGTTGGGCATTGATGCGGACGCGGTCGCCCGACTTTCGAATGCTTCCTTCGAGGACGTGTGTGACGTTGAACTGCCGTGCAATCTGGGCCGCCTCCAGCGTCTGCCCCTTGAGTGTGAACGCCGTGTTCCGGGCGGTGACCGACAGTGCCGAAACCTTCGATAAATCGGTGATGATGTCGTCGGTGATGCCGTCGCTGAAATATTCCTGCTCGGCGTCACCGCTAAGGTTGATGAACGGCAGCACGCAAATCGCAACACGCCGCGCCGGCGCGCTCTTGCGCTCGGGCGGCGAGCCCGGCTCGACCGGTGCTCCGACGAGCAGCGCCACGCTGCTTTCGACCTTGCGCCAACCAGCTGCATCGGTGTCGCCGGTCCAGCCGCTGAGGTCCGCGCATTGAATCTGGTTGAACGGCAGCGGTGGGATAGCCCCGTCGATGGTGACCTGGACCAAAGTCCCCGCCTCACGCGCAATGTCCGCCTCGGCCCGCACCCATTGCGAGCGGGCAGCTTCAGCGGACCACAGGACGACGACAGCCTTGGCGGAATGCAATCGCTCTTCGATGACGTCGCCGTACGCGCGGTGGGCGGGAAGTTCGTCGTCGCGCCACACGCTGTAGCCGACCACGCGAAGCGCTTCGGCGACCTGGTGCGCCTGCGTTTCGGTCGAACGACCATAAGATACGAATATGTCGGCCACGTCGCAGACTCTCCCCCGTTGCGCGGGTTTGTTCGGGTAGAGCAATTCACATGCCGGCGGAAGGCGCGGCGGTTCGGACGCGCCGGCCCGGCGCTTTATAGGCGAATCAGGGTTTCCGGGATCTTGGTCGAGGTAGCGCCAACGTCCCAGCGCAACTGATGGCCAACAGGCACCGGCGAGGCGCCGTCTTCGCTATTGTTGGTCAGGATTTCGCCGTCGGTCATCACTGTGAACCGGCCCTCTGCCCGAGACACGGGCCCATCCTTCATCTGGCTCGCCGCCGCAGCACCCGCCCGCGCCGCCATCGGACCTGAGCCGCCGGTGAATGCAGGCGCCGTGACCAGCACCGATCCGTCTGTCCGGCGGCGAATAGCGATAAACGGGATGAGCAAATCATTGTCGGGAAGCGCGGGGAACAGGAAGTCCTGACGCGTACTTCCTTCCATGTGATAGTCGACGTCGAACACGCCCTTGCCGCGATAAGTCACCGATCGCCAGCCGGCATATTTCATCAGCTTGGCGGCGAAGGCGCGGTTGGACTGGTCGTCGAGCCCGGGCAGACCGAAGGCCTTGGCCATGTCCTCGGAATCCTTGAGCTTCTTGGCTGCGCTTTCCCCATGCATCCGCTTCTGGTCCGCCACCTCGGCCGGGGTGCAGGTACGATCTTCGCCGCCGTCGGTCGTGCAATGCGCCATGTCGGCCTTCCACGGTTCGGGCCTGGCGTCGGGCGGGAGCTGCAGGACGAGCTCGCCGCGATAGTCGAGCGTGAAACTGCCGTCCTTCTTGACCGTCAGGTCGGAGGTAAACCGGCCAGGTCCCCAGAGGCAGCTGGTGAGCAGCAGCGGTGCGAATGCCACGAACGCGCGCTTGGTCCAATGACGCATGAGCAATCCCCCTACCCGGGAGATTAGCGCGCCGATGAAGTTGGGAAAAGCAAGTGGGGAGCTTCTGTTGCCCGGTGCTCCCCGAACCGCTGGAATCCCCTTCTGTTGCCCGGTGGGGTCCGACCGCGCTTTTGTCTTTGTAACTTAGACCGTTAGGCCGTCAGTTACGCAGCAATTGCGAGCGCCTCGTTATCGTTGGCACTTGTGTTTATGAGCCGTCACGGTGGCATCCATACCGATCGGCAATCGCGCCTTTATTGCACTCGTCGATCCTATTTCGCCCCCATCAACATCCCCGCGCGAGGCGGGGTTGATGGTGGAGGCGCCGGGGTACTGCCCCCCGGGTCCGAAGTGCCTATTCCACGCAACAGTCTACCGACATAGCCGGTTGCCCGGCCCCCCTTAGATAGGGATTTCGGGTTAAAATCTCAACCGAGGGCTCTGGAATCGCGGGCGACGATACTGATATGGGCAGGACAGTCGAACTTTCTGACAGGGGATCCAAGTCGATGAAAAAACTAGGCTTTGCGTTGGTCGGAACAGCCGCTCTGGCGCTCGGCGCGTGTGGCAGCGGCAACCAGGACCAGGTCAACGATGTCGAGCTCAATCAGCCGAGCGCGGACCTGCTCAACGAACAAGCGAATCAGGCCGCGCTCGATGCCGCCAACACCGCGGCGGAAGCAAATCAGCAGGCCGCGGACACGAACGCGGCCGCCACTGTCGACGACCCCAGCGACGCCGAGGAACAGAACGTCAGCGGCATGTAGGTGGCCGAGGAGGCCATTCCCGCCGCGACCTTGATCCTGGTGAGGGACGTCGCCGGCGGCGCGCCCGAGCTGTTGATGGTCGAACGCGCGGCCGGCATGGCCTTTGCCGCGGGCGCCTGGGTATTTCCCGGCGGTCGCATCGACGCGGCGGATCGGGACCTTGCCGATCGGCTTGGGATCGAGGCCGCGGCCGTGGCGGCCATCCGCGAAACCGTCGAGGAGACGGCTGTGCCGGCAGGGCTCGCCCCGACGCCGGATGCCCAGGTCGCAATCGAAATACAGACCGCGCTCGTCGCTGACCAAGTCTTTGGCGGGGTGCTCGACGCCCTGGGACTGTCGTTCGACGCAGCGGCCCTGACGCCTTTCGCCCGTTGGGTGCCGCAGTTCCACGCGGTGCGCCGCTTCGACACCTTGTTCTACGTGGCGCGCTGCCCGGAGGGCGAGTGGCAACCGCAGGTCATCACCGGTGAATGCGCCGGCGCGGCGTGGGTCCGAGCGGCAGATGTCCTCGAGCGCGAGGCGCGCGGCGAAGCGCGGCTGATCTTTCCGACCCGGCGTACGCTCGAGCGGCTCGCGCAGCATGGCTCATTCGAGGAAATTCGCTCCGACGCGGCGGCGCATGCGATCGATCCGATCACGCCCTGGGTGGAGGAACATGATGGTGAGAAATTCATCACCATTCCACCGGATATCGGGTTTCCCGTCACTCAGGAGCGGCTGGACGGGCTGTGGCGCGGGTGAAAGAGCCTCCGAGTCGCGGAATGACCACATGAAAAAGGGGACCCGCCGAAGCGGATCCCCTGAAACGCCTGAACGGCTACGCCCTACTTCAGGTGGTTCGACAGATGCTTGTTCATTTCGAACATGCTGACCCGGTCCTTGCCCCCAAAGACCTTCTTCAGCGTGGCGTCCGCCATAATTTCCCGTTTGTTTTGCGGGTTTTGCAAGTTGTTCTTCCGGATGTGGTCCCACACCTTCGAAACGACCTGGCTGCGCGGCAGCGGCGCGCTGCCGGTAATCGGGGCGAGATCCGCCGACGGTTGAACCGGGCGTGCCAATCCGCCCCCTGCTTTACGACCTTCTGCCATCATGGCCCTCCTGTTGTGCTCCCTCTAAGGTAGAGCGCAACTTTTGGGCCTTTGCAATGGGCCAACGCAATCTGGATCAGCTTTTGCGCAGGGGGAACGGAACCACCCGGTTTCGAGCATCGTGGCCGATGTCCGCGCGCCCGCCGAATGTGATGCCCGAACGGCGGCACCAATCCTCGACAATCGTCAACTCGTCGGAAGCGAATTGCGGGTCGTTGGCGAGGATGTCCGTGACCCGTCCGAGCCGCAGCCGGGCGCAGCCGCGGACGTTGGCGCTGCTCGTGACATGGAACATGGTGCGGTCGATCCGATAGAGTTGCTCGCCCACCTCCTCGATCAGCAGATCGACGCCGGAGAGGTCGGGCTCGAGCGGCGTCCCGAGCAGGCTGGAAAGCACCGTAAGGTTGAAGGCCATCGCTGGCCCGTCGAGTTGCGGCTCGAGCGCGTCAGGATCGCGGCGAACCAGCCAGTCGAGCGCGCGGTGGATCGCGGCATCCCCGCCCTGGCGCAGCACGTCCTGCACCATCGGACCCCAGGCGACCTCGACGCCGGCCTTGTGCAGCCCCGCGAGGAGGAAGCCGGCATCGCTATAGCCCATGTAGGTTTTGCCCCGTGCAGCGTCCGGCAGGTCACTGAACAGCGGATCGCAGATGCGATTGGAGCCGTAGCCGCCGCGCGCGAACCAGACAGCATCGATGCTGGAATCGGTGATGACTTCGCGCAGCGCCGCAAGCCGCGCCTCGTCCGATCCGGCAAAATGGCCCTCGGAAAGAAAGCATTGGGGATGGACAAAAAGCTCGCAGTCGCCGCGCGCCGCAACGATCGCCTCGACCGCCGTGGCGGCGTCACGGGTTGACTTGCAGCTCGGAGCGACGACGGCGATCTTCATCGCCGTTCCTTATCAGTGGCCTTTTGTTTCGGTGAAGATGTAAACGTGCTGCCCATCGCGCGTTGTTAGCGTTCGCTTGCCTCCGTCATCCTTGCCGATCACGAAATCGAAGCCATCCAGGCCCGGCGAAATGGTGACCAGCGACCGCGTCTTGTCCTGGTTCTTGCGAAGCGCGGCCTCACTTTTCCACGCCGTGGCCCGGATCATGAGAGCCGTGCCTTTCCGGGTGATAGCCAGGCCTCCCAAATCGGGATTCTCATAAGCGGGAGCAAGCGCTGTGGTGGTTGACTTCGGAACTGGCGTGATCAGCTTTTTGCGCGTTTCGGCGTCGTCCGCCTCAATGCTCTTTACCGCTGCATCAATGTTCCCGACCGCTTCCGGCTTTCCGTCATACATGACTTCCAGAAGGCGGCGCATGAAGGGACCGCGCAGGGCCGGTCCCCGGTCCGAGTTGGTTAGCAGCACCGCGCCCACCTCGGCGGACGGAATGGCATACATATCGCTGTGATACCCTTCGAGGTCGCCGCCGTGGTGGATGACCGAGACGCCAGTTCGGGCGTCCTCCATCAGCCCCATGCCGTACCATTGGTCCTCGCCGATCGTCACGCCGCGCTTGCGCCGCGCCAGCAAATTTGCCGCCGTCACCAGCTGACTGCCATTGGCGAGGCGGCCCTCGGTGAGCTCATTTTGGACATAAAGAATCATGTCGTGCGGTGTCGACCAGGCCCCGCCTGCGGGACGATAAGGCGCGATCGCGAAGTTGATGTCCTGTCCAGTCAGGGCGATCCGGCCCTTGAGGTCGATGCTATGTGGACTCGCATGGTCGCCCTTCAGCGCGTCGTCCATCGACATGGTCGTGTCGTGCATCCCGAGCGGATCAAGGATGTTTTCCTTCATCGACAGATCGTAGGCGCGGCCGAGTTCCATTTCCGGGTGAAGCAGATGTCCCGCGACATAGCCGGCGGCCGACGCCATCAAATTATTGTACTGGAAGACCTGACCGAACCCGCTGGTCGGCTGAGTCCCGGCGAGCAGGGTGAAGGTCTCGCTGGCGGGCGTCGACCGGGTGGTTGTGAACAGGAATTCCATGTCCTTTCGCGGAAGGCCGGTGCACGCGCAGACGAGGTGCCGGATTAGGACGCTCTTGGTCGTTTCGTCGCTGCCAAGACGAAAGTCGGGATATGCACTTGTGACCGGCTCGTCCCACTTGATCTTACCCTCATCGACCAGCTTCGCGAGCAACAGAGTAGACATGCTCTTGGTGTTCGAGGCGATCATGAACTTGGTGCGCGCGTCCACGCGCTGCGGCTTGCCATATTCGCGAACGCCGATCCCACCTTCGTACACGATCTTGCCGTGGTCGATGAGCGCAATCCCCACGCCCGGGATCTTCAATTTGTGCGCACTGGTGCGCACGAATTTTAGCAGCTCCGCGACCTTCGCGTCATCGAGCGCGTGGGCCTTCCTGTCCACGAACGTTTCGCGCTTGTAGCCGGTCGGGCGCATGCTGGCGATGATCTGATTGAGCGCGGCGCCGCGCTTTTCGACCGTCGCATCATTTCCTTCGAGGATGGCCACTGTCCAATGATTGCCTGAGCGTCGGGCGAAGCTCACGACGGTGAGATGCTCGTTGGGCGACGTCTCATAATTGATGACGGAACCCCCATCCCAACCCTCACGCGCGGGCTGATCTGTCACGAGCTTGACCGGCCTGATGCCTGCAGGCCGGTAAGCCTGCCATGCGGACGTGGCAGCGCCTTTGGCGTCCGCCGCATGTTCAACCTCGACGATGGCGACGTGGAGGTCGGTTTCAGGCGGGTTGAGCACCGTCACGGTCATCGCCGGCGCCGTGCGAGTCCAACCATCCGGCGTGAGGAAAGTCGTCGGCGATGCCGGCGCTGCACTGGTCGATGTTGCTTGACCGTGAGCGGGCACACCAATGACCGCGCTGGCGAGAAGAGTCGCAAGACCAAGTTTTAGCATGTCGGTTCTCCCCCCAAGGAGTTGTGTCAGGCTGCGCCCATATCGGGACCAACGCAAGATCGTGCGTCGACGAAGCCCTTTCGCTCGCGGCGCCGAGCCAATAGGGCCGCGGCATGAGCGATTCTCCGGTTTTCTTCTCGGGCATTGGCGGCAGCGGAATGCTTCCCCTCGCCAGCATCGTCCGGGCCGCAGGTGGGCGTGTTTCCGGCTCAGACCGCTCGCTTGATGCCGGACGGACGCCGCACAAGTTCGACTATCTCCGCTCGCTTGGGATCCAGTTGTTCGCGCAAGATGGCTCGGGCCTGCAACTGGGCATGACCTTGGTCACCTCCGCCGCGGTCGAGGACGATGTGCCCGACGTCGTTCGCGCCCGCGAGCTTGGCCTCATCCACCTCACCCGTCCGCAATTCCTCGCCCAGTTGCTGAACGAGGCGCAGCGCAGCATCGCGGTCGGCGGGACCAGCGGCAAGTCGACCGTGACCGGGATGATCGGCTGGATCCTTCACGCCTGCCACCGCCAGCCGACGGTGATGAACGGCGCCGTGATGAAGAATTTCGTTACCCCGTCAGCGCCATTCGCCAGCGCGCTCGTCGGCGACCCCGAGCTGTTCGTGAGCGAGGTCGACGAAAGCGACGGATCGATCGCGCTTTATCGCCCGGAAATCGCGGTGCTGACCAACATCAGCCTCGACCATAAGGAAATGGACGAGCTGCGCGGCCTGTTCGCGGGCTTCGTGCAGGCGGCGCGACGGGCGGTGCTCAATCTCGACGACCCGGAAACGCGAGCGCTGGCGGACGCCGTGCCGGCGGACAAGGTCGTCAGCTATGGCCTCGACAGCCCAAACGCCGATTTCATGGGCAAGGCGCTCGAACTGCACGGCGACGGGGTCACTTTTGCGCTGGAAGCCGAGGGCGAGCGTTTCGATGTGCGGTTGCAGGTGCCGGGACGGCACAATGCGTCCAACGCCCTGGCGGCCATCGCAGCGGTTCGAACGGTCGGCGTCCGCATCGAGGATGCGGTCAATGCGATGGCACGCTTCGAAGGGCTGAAGCGGCGGCTGGAGACAGTCGGAAACGCCGGCGGCGTTACCGTCATCGACGATTTCGCGCACAATCCCGACAAGATCGATGCCACGCTGGCGACCCTTCGCGCCCAGCCCGGCCGGCTGCTGATCATGTTCCAGCCGCACGGCTATGGCCCGCTAGCGAAGATGGGCGAGGAGCTTGCGGCCAGCCTGAGCGGCGGAATGGACCCGGACGACCGGCTCTACCTTCCGGACCCAGTTTACCAGGGCGGGACGGTCGAGAAGACCCGCGGCAGCGACTGGCTCGCCGAGCAAGTTCAAATGCTTGGCAAGCCGGCGGAACATCTCGCCGACCGCGCCGCCGTCGGCGATGCGCTTGTGGAGGAAGCCAAGCCCGGCGACCGGATCCTGATCATGGGCGCGCGCGACGACACGCTGATCGATTTCGCTCGGGAGCTTTTGGAGAGACTGAGCGGTTGAGCCGGCATGGCGAAACCCGGAACCGTGACCGGCTGGAAGCTACTCGAGGGGGAGCGCACGCCCCTGCTCGAACGCTTCCAGCCCAAATATGAGAACGTCGTCGCCGACCATGTGACGCTCCACGCCGGCGCGACGCGCGACACGCCGCTGCCGCGCAAGCCGGACGCCAGGATTGTCGGCCGTGCGGACGACGGTGACAGCCTCGAATGCCTGGTGGTCGAGTTGGACGGGACGACCGCACGGCCGGACGGATCGACTTATCACATCACCTGGTCGCTGGGTGCGGGCCGCAAGGCGCGCGAGAGCAATGACGTGCTGCGCGACAAGGGCTGGAAGCATATCGATGCGCCGATCCCGGTTGAGCTGGAGCCAGCCCGCTTCTGATGGCTGAGACCCGACTGTTCCTCGATGCGGACGGCGTACTTGCCGATTTCGACCGGGGCGCGAAGAGCCTGCTTGGCATGAGCCCACGCGCATTCGAAGCGGAGCATGGGCGCGGCACGTTCTGGAAGCGGCTTGCGGGTGCGAAGAACTTCTACGGCACGCTGCCCGAAATGCCCGGCGCCCGGTTGCTGTTCGACGCAGTCGAACATCTGAACCCGACAATTCTGACGGGCCTTCCGCTCGGATCCTGGGCAGCGCCGCAGAAGGTCCATTGGGCGGCCGAGCATTTTCCCGGCGTCCCGATCATCACCTGCATGGCGCGGGACAAGCATAAGCACATGCGTGCCGGGGACGTGCTGGTCGACGACCGTGAGAACCATCGCGCCGCTTATGAGGCCACCGGCGTGGTTTTCATTCATCACAAGAATGCCGAGGACAGCCTCAGACGGCTAGCGGCGATTTTCCCGTCGGTGGAAGTTCCGGCTTAGGCCGCGGCCTTGAGGTCGACTTTCTCGACCCACTCCGGCCAGAACACCGGCTCGCGGCTCGACCAGCCCGGCGCGGTCGCCGCGCTTTCGCTGATCGACTGGAGCAGGATGCGGCGGCGGTCCGGGTGGAGGTGCGGAAGCGCCGCGGCAGCGCAGAACGCCGCCGGCAGCCACGGCCGTGACGAGGCGCCGATCAGCCGCTCGTAGAGGAAGCGGTAAGCGGCGAAATTCGGCAGGCGGTCCTGGCCAAGGTCGAACGCCGACAAGGTGATGAGCATACCGACAAAGGGCTCGATCATGTCGAGACCGCTGTCATCGGGCACCTGCAGGCGCAGATGATCGAGCTGCTTGTACAGCCGGGCCTGGGCGCGGATCGAGGCGGCTTCGCCTTCGTCGCGGGCCCAGCATTCGATCGGGTCGCGGCGACCATAAGCCACGTCGAGCGACCGGCGGATGTAGCGCTGCGTCGCCTTCGGGAAGGCCGCAAACTCCTTCATCTCCGAGATCAGCATCGCGCCGCTGGCCGGCTGGCTGGTCCGCGTAATCATGAACCCAACTCCTTCTGCCCAGGCGGGATCATGCGGTTGATTTGGTTTCGAGATACTTAACCACAATCCCACCCCCCATTCATATTGAAATCAGAGGGGAGTCCTTGCAGCAAGGCTAGAAATTGACGGCCGGCGTCAAATCTGTGGATTGTTGATTTATTGCAACGGCGGTGCGTTTTTGTGGCGCGCGCGCAATAGTCAGCAATTGTCTTCAGGAAATCCCGAAGATGGCGCGGGATCGTCCGAAGTCCCGGGCTGGGCGGCGGCCGGCGGATCGGATGCATCCATCGATTCATCGCTGCCGACATCGGCCTTGGCATCGAGATCATCGGGATTACGCTTGAGCTTGCGTTCCAGCTCGCGTTCCGGAGGCGCGGAAATCACCGGCGCCGGCGGACATTCCTTTTCGGTTCCCGACTTGTCGTTGTCATTCACTGCCCGGCTCCTTGAATCTCTCGAAGGCGTAACGAAGCGACGCATCCCGACGTTCCGTGCCCCATTGTTTCGACCGGGCGCGGCAGCGCTTCTGCCAACGGGCAGCGGGCGGTTTCCGCGCCTTGCGTTTTGGGACATGAAGGAAAGGATGTTCATGATTCCTCCGCCCGCGGTGCAAAGCCGGTTCGCGGACTGGCGTTTCGCGGCCAAGGCGATCCTCGGTTTCTGGTTCTTCTACGCGCTAACCGTTGTAGCGCGGGCGTTCCTCGGCTCCGACCCCTGGACCGCGCTCGAGAACAAGCTGGCGATCATCGGCATCGGCATCATCCTCACCGGGCTGATTTACGCAGCGATCGCGACCATCGCCCATGGCGCGCCGCTTCGCCGGAAGGCGGTGATCGCGACGATCGGCTCTGCAGTGGCCTCTCTCGTCATGGGCAGCGCCCTGATCCTGGCGCAAGACCTGTTTCGCGAGAGCCGCGAGCAGCTACGCTACCAGGCTCGCGAAGGCTTCACCGTGATCGAAAAGGGCCAGCAAGTGCGGATCGAACGCACCGCCCAGGAACCGCTCGTCCTGACCATGCCGAAGATGGGCGAGCTCGATGCCATGCAGCGCTTCCGCTACGGCCTCGACGCCTCGGTTGTCTGGCTGTTCTTCTTCCTCGCCTGGAGCGCGTTCTACCTCGCCAATCAGGCCCAGGCCGATGCCCTGCGTGCCCAACGCAAGCTCGCCGACGCCGAAAGCGCGGCGCAGGCCGCGCAAGTCCGGGCGCTGCGCTACCAGGTCAACCCGCACTTCCTGTTCAACACGCTGAACAGCCTGTCGTCGCTGGTCATGACCGGACGGACCGACCGGGCCGAGGCGATGCTGCTGGCGCTTTCGACCTTCTTCCGCACCAGCCTGTCGATCGATCCCGGCGCGGACGTCACCCTGGCCGAGGAAATCGATCTTCAGCGCCTCTATCTCGATATCGAAAAGGCGCGCTTTCCCGATCGCCTGCAGGTTGAGATCGAGGTGCCCAAGGCGTTCGAGCAGGCGCGGCTGCCGGCGCTGCTGCTCCAGCCGCTCATCGAAAATGCGATCAAATACGGCGTGTCGAAAAGCCGCAAGACCGTCCTCATCCGGATCGAGGCCAAGCCCGCCCAGGACGGGCGGATGCTGCTGGAGATCAGCAACCGACTGAAGCATGGCGGCAAGGAAGAGCTCCCGGCCGCCACCCACGAAGGCACGGGCCTCGGCCTCGCCAACGTCTGCCAGCGCCTCGAGGCCCGCTTCCATGGCCGCGCAACATGCCGCTTCGGGCCGATGACCGGCGGCGGCTACAAGGTTGCGATCACTATGCCGGTGGTGGTTGATGACTGACGAACAGCCGATCCGCGTCTTGATCGCGGACGACGAACCGCTTGCGGCCGAGCGGCTTCAGCTCCTTCTGGCCAAGGCCGAAGGCGCGCAGCTCGTCGGCACGGCAAGCGACGGCGACAGTGCGATCAATCTCGCCGCCGCCCTCAACCCCGACCTGCTGCTGCTCGATATCGCGATGCCAGGCCTCGACGGCATCGGCGTTGCGCGCGCGCTCGCTACGCAGAGCCCGTCACCTGCTGTGGTCTTCGTGACCGCGTTCGACCAGTTCGCGGTTGCCGCGTTCGAAGTCGAAGCCGTCGATTATCTCATGAAGCCAGTCGAGCCTAAGCGGCTCCAGCGGGCGCTCGAGCGGGCGCGCGACTATCTGCAGGGCCGCACCGGCCGCTCGGCCCCGGCGCGCTCTTCGCAGTGGCTGGAGGAGTTCTGGGCGTCCGATTTGTCGGGACTGGTGCGGATCGCGGCGCGCGATGTCGACCGCGTGTCGGCCGAGCGCGACTACATGCGGCTCCACGTCGGCCGGCGTAGCTGGCTGATCCACCATTCGATGGCCGCGCTGGAGGAAGGGCTCGATCCGGAGCTGTTCGTCCGCCTCCATCGCTCGGCAATCGTGCGCAAGGACTTCATCACCGGCTTTACGCGCAACCCGTCGGGCCGCTGGATCGCGCGCTTGGCCGATGGCGAGGAGCAGCCCGTTGGCCGTCTCTATTCGGACCGCGTGCGGGCAATCGCCGGACGTTAGGCAAGCTGCGCCGCGAGGCTGACCGTCGGAACGATGAGCACGCCAGTGACCAACAGAGCGGCGAATACGACCAGGGTCTTCAACATCACGCGTCTCCTTTTTGTGCGACGCGGGAGCGGCTGGGGAGGCCGTGAAGGCCGGACGGGAACCGGCTTTCAGCTGGGGATTCCCGCGTCGCGCTCAGCCTAATGGGCCGCGGATGCTCGGAAGTCGCGCAAGGCTCGACGGCCAGCCCGGGATTGTCGGCCTGCGGACAAACGCTGGCGACAATTCGTTGAACGGGCGAAATGGGGTCAGCGAGCGTTCAGGATTTGAGGTTGTCGCCACCGGAACGATCGACCGCTCCGGTGACCGCGACGTCCATCGTCACGTTGGCAACCGTGCGGAACATATCGGGCACCGGTTCGACCGCGATCAACATGCCCAGCGGCGCAATGGGCACGCCCATTGCCATCGAAATCGGTGCGATCGAGGTGAAGTAGCTGACCTGGCCAGGTAGTCCGGGCGCGGAAATCGACGCAATCGAAGCAATGGCGATACCCGCTACATAAGCCCCCGCGCTAAGCGGCATGCCCAACGTATTGGCGACGAAAATGACGACCGCGATGTTCATCGCCGGACCCGTCACTCGAAACAGTGCCGCAGCCATTGGCAGGGCGATGTCGACGGTCCGTTCGCGCACCCCAAGGTTCCGCGCCGAAACCAGCATCGCAGGGAGTGAGCCCGTCGAGGATTGCGTCGAGAAGGCGATCGCCTGGGTCGGCGCCATGGCCTTGGCGAAAGCAGTGAGCGGGAACCTCGCCGCAAGCAACGCGACACCGTAACCGAGCGCGAGAATCACGACGCCGACGGCGACGTACAAGACGATGAAATGGAGCAATGCGCCAAACAGTCCATTGCCCGACGCCGCCCCCGCGACGAAGGCAAGCGCGAAGACGCCGACGGGCGCCAGCAACAGAACCCAGCCGATGACGATCAGCAGCGCATCGCATACGCCATTGAAGAAGCCGACGACTGGCGCTCGCCTGGCCTCATCGAGCCTCGCCAGTGCGACCGCGAAGGCGAGCGTGAAGACGACGATCTGGAGGATCGACCCGCTGGCCGCAGCCGCAAATGGATTGGACGGGATGAACGATCGCAAGAAGTCGCTGATGCTGGCGACCGACCCCTGGACGCTGGCGGGGTCCACCGCCGAAAAGCCGGCACGGATCGCGCCTGCCGCGCCTGGCGAGAGCGGGTAGAGCGCAAGAAACGCAGGCATCAGCAACGCGCCGATCACGGCCGAAAGCACGTAGAGGCAGCCGAACCACGCCAGGGCACGAACCGTCAGCCGGCCCTCGCCCGCGAGCGAGGCGCCGCTGACCACGCCCTTGACGAGCAATGCGACGACCAGCGGGATGACCACCATCTTCAACGCATCGAGCCACAACCCGCCGACCGTCCCGGTTATCGCCGAGAGTTCGTCCTCGTAGGGGGTTGCGGCGGTGAGCCCGCCGAGGAGCAGGCCCGCGACCAGCGCGATGACGATGATCCAGGCGCTCGCTCCGAACCGCGCTCGCGCGGGCTCGGTCGACGTCTTCGCAGAGCTCAACGCGGCTTCCGGAACTTGTAGATGAAGCGGTCGGTCTTGCCGCGGATCTTGGGGTCGAACACCATCAGGTCATGCTTGTCGGCGGAGTTGCGCAGCAGGCTGCTGCTGCCGGCGAAGATGAAGCCCGCGCGGCGGAAATCAGCCAGCACGACCTTGGGGTCGATGCGATGATATTTCTCGACCGTCGCGCGCGTATCGCTGTTGGGACTGGCGACATGGTCGATGACGCCGATGACGGCGCCCGGCTTCATCGCCGCATAGACGGTCTTGAGGAACGCTGCCGGCTCCATCCGCGGGATCTTGTACTTGGCGCTTTCCCAATAGGTGTCGTGGTAATTGAGGTTGAGCATCACGAAGTCCGCAGTGTTCTTTGGTAGCTCGATCGCTTCGAACGGAGTCGAGTGGATCGACACATTGGGGTGCTTCGCGCTGAATTCGGCGAAGGCTTTCTGGCTGTCCGGATCGTAGAACTGAGCGGGCTCCCAGACCAGCACCTTGCCCTTCGGCCCAACAGCCGGCGCCATGATCTCCGACCAATATTTGTTGCCGCCAAACAGGTCGAGCGCGGTCATTCCGGGTCGCAGCCCGAGGAACCGCAGGACCTGCGCCGGCTTGCGGCCTTCGTCCATCTTGACGTTGTCAGCCGTGCGATCGGGCGCGGCAACCGCGGCGGCAATGCTGAGCGGCGTTGGCGAAGCACTGAGCGGAGCTGACAGCGCGGCGATGGCGGCGGCGAGTGCGAAGCGCGTGAACCTGGACATGGGAAGGGTCCCCCTTTCGATGGCTTGTTCTATGGCGCGGCGTGGCGTTGCGCCAGAGCTAGGCGGCTCGCGCTTTCGCCATGGCCGCGACCAGCTTCAGCGCTTCGTGGGCGGACAGCGCCGCGCCTTCCTGCCAGGTCGGCTGGTAGCTCAAATGCTCGCCGGCGAAGACGATCGGTCCTTCGGGCTTCAGCAGCTCGGCATAGGCCGCTCCCCGACCCGGGCCGCCGCCGCCGGGGCGCGGATCGAAATCGGGCCACAGCGCGCCGACGCCTTCGGAATATGGGGTGAGGCCCCAGGCGACGGTCACCCCTTTGGACAAAAGGTGCGATTTGCCGGGGTGCAGCGCCTCGATCGACTCCCGACTGATCCGGAAGCGCTCTTCGTGGCTGAGGTTGGCGAAGCGGTCCGGATTGTCCTGGTTGGTCCAGCCCGCGCAATACGCACCGACGATCACCCCGCGCGGTGAGCCAATGTCCTGCGAGGGGTAAATGACGTTCTCGTTCAGCCGATCGGTCCAGGCCAGGCCGGCGAACACATTGTCGTCTTCCCAGAAGCGCGGCGCCTCGAACGCCAGCTTGACGCTGTGCAGGTAGGGAGGCGCGGCGGCTATCGCGGCTCTCTTGGCCGGCGAGAAATCACTCGGAATTCGCGCGAGGACCGGCAGCGGTAGCGTGCAAATGCAGTAATCCGCTTCGGTGATCTGCTTGCCCGGACCATACTCGATCCGCACGCGGTCGCCGGCACGGCGGATGGCGCTGACCTCGGTCCGCAGCCGTACCGTCTGCCTGACCCGGTCGTAAATGGCATGGGCGATGCGATCCATGCCGCCGACCGGTTGAAGCAGGGTCGACTGCATGTCCCAGATGTTTTCAAACACATAGGGCAGCCCGATCGATCGCGACGGCGCAAGGTCGGCGAACGGCAGCGGCGGCAAGCTCTGCGGCGCTTGATCGTAGCCCCCGCCCTCGACCGAATAGCCGGACGAGCCAGTCGGGGTGTAGCGGCCCTTGTCGTCGAGCCCGCCCCAGAAACCGATGAACTCGCGGAGCATTCCAAGTTCTTCCTTGGATGCCGCTTGATCGAGAGAATGCTGGTCGATCGCCTTGGCCAGCAGCTCGGAGATGTGGCCGCGCATGTCGAACACCCGGCGGCGCTCGGGATAGACCTTGCCGGCGAAATCCCAGCCGGCGTTGCGGTTGACGTTGATGAACGGCTCGAGCTTGACGCCGAAGCGGCGGGCGTAACCGAGGATTGCCCGGTGGGTACTCGGAATGCGTGCCGGACCCGAGTTGAAATATTGTCCAGGTGCAAAGGTTGCATGTTGATCGGGACGACCATTCTGCACAATCTTGTCGCCGCCACGGATGGTCCAGGAGCGGCCGCCGATACGATTGCGGGCTTCCAGGATCGTGACTTTGTAGCCGGCGCGGCCCAGCTCATAAGCTGAAACCAATCCCGCGATGCCGGCCCCCAAAATTACAACCGAGCGGCCGCCGCCGGAGCTCTTGGGAAGCGTAAAATTCTCCGCGCCCGCCGGCGTTGGGATGGCAAGGCCTAGCGCCTCCATGGCGAGATAGGTCGCCCCTGCCCCGCCGATGGTCCCGATGCGTTCGAGCAAGGCGCGCCTGGTCAGCGTCATCGCAATTCTCCCCCCGGGGCGCATCCTGCCGCGCGCGGCAGGATGCGCCCCGTTTGCGGCTTACGACACGAACTCTTCTTGCGCCAGAGCATCGCTGCGCGCGCTTATGCGTTGACCCGCTGCATTCCCTCAAATTTCGGAGAGTCTGATGACCGAGCACAAAGACGACATTGCCGCGCTGAACACGCTGATTGCGACCACCATCGATAGCGTCAAAGGCTATGAGGACGCGGCGTCCAACAGCGAAGCCGGGCGTTTCCAGGAAATCTTTCGTAACCGGGCCAACGAACGCCAGCAGGTCGTCGAGCAGCTTCGTTTGGAAGTCCGCAGGCTGGGCGGCGATCCCGAAAACGGCGGCTCGTTCATGGGCGCAACCCACCAGCGCTTTCTCGACCTCAAGGCCGCGGTCACCGGGCGCGACGACCAGGCGATCGTCAACGAGGTCGAGCGCGGTGAAGACTATATCAAGGGCAAGTTCGAAACGGCGCTGGATAGCGAGCAGCTGAGCGGCGAGAGCCGGTCGGTGGTCGAAAGCTGCTATCAGTCGATCAAGCAAGGGCACGACCAGATCAGCCAGCTGAAGCACGGGCTCGAAGCGTCTGCCTAAACACTGATCACCCCCGCTCCGGTTGGGGTGGGGCGCGGGGCGGCTCTCACAGCCAGCGGAGCCGCCCCGCTTGATTCTCCGATCAGTAACCCATCAGCGCAAGCACCTCGCGGCGGCTTCGCTCGTCCTCGCGGAACGTGCCCATCATGCGGCTGGTGGTCATCATCACCCCCGGCGTCGACACGCCGCGCGAGGACATGCAGGCGTGGCTCGCTTCGATCACCACGGCGACACCCTTGGGCTGGAGGTGCTCCCAGATGGCGTCGGCGACCTGCGCCGTCAGCCGTTCCTGGACCTGCAAGCGCTTGGCGTAGCCGTGAAGCACCCGCGCGAGCTTGCTGATCCCCACGACCCGGTTGCCGGGGAGGTATGCGATCGCGGCCTTGCCGATGATCGGCGCCAGATGATGCTCGCAGTGCGACTGGAAGGGAATGTCCTTCAGAAGCACGATTTCGTCATAGCCGCCGACCTCCTCGAAGGTCCGGGACAAGTGCACCGCCGGGTCTTCGGCATAACCCTTGAAATATTCGCGCCAGGCGCGGGCGACGCGGCGCGGCGTATCGAGCAGCCCTTCCCTTGCAGGGTCGTCGCCGGCCCAGCGGATCAGGGTCCTGACGGCCTCGGCAACGTCGGCAGGGATGTCGCAGGCCGGTGCGAGATTCGACCAGGTCGCCGTCTTCGGGATCGCCACGTTCGGTCATGTGCCAAGCTCCAGCTCGATATCGTCTGCGACTGCCGCCGCCTGGTCGCGAATATCAGGCACCGCGATAATTTCCCAATAGCGGCCCTTGGTCAGCGGCCCCAGCGCCCACAGCCGGTCGCCGGCTCGCGCCCTGTCGTCGACCTCCAACCCGATGCCGAGATGGTCGGGGCGAACCTGGCCGCCAGTCGAGCAGGCTGCGGAGCAGCGGGTCGCGGCTGCGCGCGATCGAATGAAGCGGGCCCGGTGCAATTGAAAGCATAAGCGAAGTTCGCGCTCTGGGGCTGGCTCGCGCCGCGTCGGCGGTAATCGACCTCGAGGCCCGCATCGGCTGGCCGGGCTGAGATGATCCGGCCGGCGACGATCTCGAGCCGCCCCTCGCCGATCAGCTGCGCAACCAGCCGAGCAACCTCGGGCGCGATGCGGTGGCGGTGGACGTCCCACCACGGGCGCGCATGGCGCAGGAACCGGCGCTGCTGCTCGCCGTCGAGGCTTTGCCACAGCGGGTGGCTGTGCGGCCGCAGGCTGTCGATCGCGGCGCGCCAGCCGACCTCGGCGCTGCGGCGACGAAGCCAGCGAAACAGGCCGCGCAATTCGCCCTCCGGAAGTTCGGCACGCTCGACCGACGCTGCATCGAAATCGGCGTGTGAGCGCGGGATCAGGCCGCGCCGGGACAAAGCGACGATCTTGCCGGTATGGCCCGCAGCGTCGAGCGACAGGACGAGATCGACCATGGTGAGGCCGGTCCCGACCAGCAGGGCGGAATCGCCGCTTTCCGCCAAGCCCGCCACCGCTGCGCGGGCGTCGGCGCCCCACGGGTTGGCGATGAAGCGCGATCCCGCGCCGGTGAAGGCGCTGAGGCCCTCCGGTTCCTGGTTGCCGACGGCTAGCGCCAGCGCGTCGGCCTGGATCACCGCGCCATTGTCGAGTTCGACCTGCCAGCCGCCGTTCACGCGCATTGCCCGAACCGCCGTCGCCTGTTCCAGCGCCGCCTTCCCGCTCGCCACGGCGTCATCGAGGATGGCCCCGAGATAGCGGCCGAACTGGCGCCGCTGGGCGAAGCCGCGGGGATCCCCGCCTTCGCTCGCGAAGGCCTCGGCGAAATGTGCGGGCTCGCCCGCCCAGGCGCTCATCCCCTCGGCGCGGACGTTGAGCAAATGCGCGCCTTCGGTGGTCGAATAGGCCACGCCGCGGCCCATCCGCCCGCTGCCGTCGATCAGCACCGAGGCAATTCCGCGCCGCGCCAGCTGCGCTGCAAGGATGGTCCCCGAAAAACCCCCGCCGATGATTGCGACCGGGTAAACCCGATCAGATTTCATAGTCGGGCCAATTCTCCGGATTTGCGGCGCCCGCCTTGCGCTGCATCATATGCGCATACATGCCGGTGATGGTCCGTCCCGCGGTCTCGGTGAACCAGCCGGGCACCACCGCGTGGACCATGCAGGCAAGCCCCGCGCCGACCAGGCCGGCGCCGATCTTCAGCGCGCCAACGCCATGCTCCGCCCAGCTCATCCCCAAGGAACGTGGATGCTCGAGAAACATCCGGTCGGTCATTCCGCCGTGATCGCCTTCAGTCTGATTCGTCGCCATCGCCCGATCCCAAGGTTTTGTGGTGACCCCGACAGGATTCGAACCTGTGGCCTACAGATTAGGAATCTGTCGCTCTATCCTGCTGAGCTACGGGGCCAGCTCGCGTTGGCGAATAGAGGCGGAACCCCGCCCGATCAATTCACGACGTGATTGCGTCGGGAATGGCGCGGCGGTGACGCAACGCCGGAATCCGCGCGCGAACGTCGGAAATGCGCTTGAGGTCGATGTCGGCGAAACCCGACGCCGGTCCCTTCACCCATGTCGAGCAGCACGTCACCCCACGGGTCGATCGACCAGCGAATGGCCGATAGGTCTGGCGACCGTCCTGGTGCGTGCCCGACTGGGCCGCGGCGACGACGAACAGCCCGGCCTCGATCGCCCGGGCGCGGAGCAGCACGTGCCAGTGCGCCTTGCCGGTCGGGACGGTGAAAGCAGCGGGGACCGAAATGACGTCGGCGTCGGATTCCGCGAGGCGCGCGAACAGGGCCGGAAAACGCAGGTCGTAGCAGATCGTCAGGCCGAGCTTGCCGACCGGCGTGCCGTTGATCAACGCCACGCTTTCGCCCGGCGCGTAGGTGTTCGAATTCGCGCCAGCTTTCGCCGGTCGGAAGGTCGACATCGAACAGGTGGATCTTGTCGTAGCGGCCGCGGATGACGCCCTCGCGATCGATGACGAAGCCGCGGTTGGCGACCTTGCCGCCCTCGGCCAGCACCGCCAGCGAGCCGAGGTGGAGCCAGATGTGGTGCTGTCGCGCGGCCTCCCGGCACGCGGCCAGCACCGGATCGTCGTCCTCTGGATCGAAGATTGCCGCGCGGCCCGCTCGGTGTCGCGGTCGAGCAGGCCCGACATCTCGGGCGTGAACAGCATTTCCGCGCCGCCCGCCGCCGCCTCGGCGATGGCATCGGCCAAGCGCGCCGCGCATTTCCGCGGGATCGATCCCGGTGTTCGACTGGAAGAGCGCGATCCGGGTCATGGCCTAGGCCGCGATCAGGGCGTCGAGCCGGCCCGCCTGCTCAAGCGCGAGCAGATCGTCGCAGCCGCCGACATGGGTTTCGCCGATGAAGATTTGCGGCACGGTCGTGCGGCCGCTGGCGCGCTGGATCATTTGCTGGCGCAACTCGCCCGCCGAAATCGACGCTGATTTCATTGAAGGCGACCCCTTTGGATTCGAGCAGCATCTTCGCGCGCCAGCAATAAGAACAGAAGGTCTTGGTATAGATTTCGACGACCGGCACTCGGCACTCCCTGGGAGTGATTACTTAGGGATAAGCGTCAACGCATCAACTGGGCAGGACGCACCACGCGCGCCCAGCTGACGAGTTCGACGCGCGCCGCGCCCGCGCGCTTAAGCGTCCGCGCGCAGGCTTCGGCGGTGCTTCCGGTGGTCAGCACGTCGTCGACCAGGATCACGGTGCGCCCAGCAATCGCTTGCTTGTCGGCGACGCGGAACGCCCCGGCGACGGTTTTGCGCCTTTGGAGCTGGTTCATTCCCTTCAGCGGCGGGGTTCGCTTGGTGCGCTTGAGGACAACCGGGTCCGCCGCGATTCCAAGCCGCCGCGACAGCTCGCGCGCCACCAGCGCCGACTGGTTGAACCCACGATTCCACAGCCGCGACCGATGCAGCGGCACCGGCACCAGCAGCGGCTGTTCCCGATCCTTGGACCAGCGGCGCCATGTAGCGCGCCATGGTCCGCGCAATCGCGACCTTGCGGCCATATTTGAGGCGGATGGCAAGGCTTCGGCTAAGGTCGCCATAAGCGACTGCCGACGCGGGTCCGGGCAATTCGCGGCGGCCGCGCGAGGCAGGCGCCGCAAGTCTCTGCCTCCGTCGCCTCAGCGGCATGTCCGCAGATCGCGCAGCCAAAATCGCCAAGGAACTCGACCTGCTTCCAGCAATCGGCGCAGAAGCCGTGGATTTCGGCGACGATTGTCCCGCAGCCGGCGCAGCGCGGCGGAAGCGCGAAGTCCAGCGCCCAGCGCATCGCCGTTCGGAGCCCTTGGGCGATCATGCCATGCTTGTCGCTTGGGACAGGGCATCGCACAAGCGCCGCAATGCCCGAGCTGTTCGACATGAAGCTGCGCGCGCTCCGCCGCGACCGCGCAAAGCGATCGCGGCCCTGAGCTGTTCCTGCACGAGCGCGCTTTCGTCGATTGCCTGGAGCGGATCGTGCTCATCGACCGGCGGTTCGCGCGGGGGCTGCTGATAGGAAGCTTCGATCCTGGTTGGGAGGCCCGGCTCCGGGCGAAGTAGCGGACGCGGTCGATCTGTTCGATGCGAGTGCCTGGGAGGACGCTTGGGAGGCGCCCGAAGCCGCCTACGATCTCGTCGTCGCGGTCGGGACGCTCGACACCGTCAACGGCCTGCCCACGGCCCTGCGCCTGATCCGCCACGCGATGCGCGCGAATGGCCTGTTCATCGGGGCATTGTCGGGCGGCAACACGCTACCGCAGCTGCGTGCGGCGATGCGTGCCGCGGACGCAGTCAGCGGAGCCGCTTCTCCGCATGCCCACCCTCGAATCGAGCCGGCTGCGCTCGCCCCCTTGCTGGAGCAGGCCGGATTTGTCCGCCCGGTGGTCGATATCGACCGCGTGCAGGTCGCCTACGCCTCGCTGGCGCGGTTGATCGGTGACCTGCGCGCAATGGCGGCGACGAACATACTGCTAGCTCGACCGAGCTTCATCGGCAGGGCCGCGCACGCCGAGCGCGGAGCGGGCCTTCGCCGAGGCCGGCGAATGGCGAGCGGACCGTCGAAACTTTCGAAATCCTGCACTTCGCCGCCTGGACGCCGCAAGGCTGAACCCGAATTAACCGTGCCCGGGTAAGAGTTGTTAACCCGCGGACCGGATAGACATGCCCGGTGGACGTGGACCAGAGGAGGGTGGCGTGAGCGCTATCCGCAATGCATTGCGCATGCTTTGCGCTGACCAGCGCGGGGCGACTGCGATCGAATATGGACTGATTGCCGCCCTGATCGTGGTGGCGATGATGGCTGGCCTTCAGTCGATGGGCGGCGGCGTCGGCGGCATGTGGACCAAGATCAACGACCAACATGGCCGACACGCCATGCCGTGATCCGGCGGTCAGGCCCGCCGAGTCCCGTAGACGACCAGCTTGACCTTCTGGCCCGGCGTCAGCGCGGCGTTTGCGGCCAGCCCGTTGAGCGCCAGGAACCGGTCCACCTTGATAATCGCGATAGGCCATCTGCGCGGCGAGCGACTGCACCGTGTCGCCCGGCCTCACCGTTGCGACGTGGATGATGCGCGGGCGGATCGCGGCCGCTTCCGCGCGGACTAATCCGGCGCAGCGAATTGACCATCGACACAAACGGGCCGACCCCGCGTCCGCCCGGGGTCAGCATCACGAAGTGATAGATCCGCTGCGGCATCCCACTGATAGGCGACGACGCTGGCGTCGATCGGGCCCGACACGCTTTGGTAGCGCGCGGTCGTCACCGCCGCGGGCATGCCGTTGATGGTGAGCCGCTGCGGTGGCGCGATATCGAGCTGCAGCTGCCCGCCGCGCGGTCAGCTGCTGGTAAACCCCGAGGATATATTGATCGAGCGTGCCGTTGAACCGCCCGCCGCTGAACTGCGCCTTCCCGGCCGATCCCGAGATCGGTGACCGCGTAGGTGCCGTTGGACATGAGGTAGCCCTGCGGCACCCGGAACTGGATGCGCAGGTCAGGATGGGTGAAGGTCGGACCGTCGATGATGCCCTGGGCCGGATCGTCATCGACAAAAACGCCCTCCAGCTGGTTCAGGAACGCGTCGCGGTTGCGGATGCCGTTGCCCAGCCGCCCGGTCGCGCGCGCTTCCTGTAGCGCGCGCTGCATGCGGTTTTCGCTCAGCGGGTGGGTGCGCGCCCATTCCGGAGTCTGGCGGTTGGTGCGGCCCTGGACCCGCGCCTCGATCGCCGATGCCCGGCTCAGAGCGGCGAGTATGCCGGCCGCGCCGGCGGGATCGTAGCCGGCCGCGATCATGTAGCGCAGGCCGAGCGTATCGGCCTGATATTCCTGCTCGCGCGAGAAGCTCAGCGTATCGAGCTTCGCGCGAGCGCGCAATGCGATTGCCGAACACCGATTGGCCGAAACCGAGCCAAGGATTTGGCCGAAGACGCCCAGCGGGTTGCGGCGTGCATAGGCCTCGCGGATATGCGCGTGGTTGGCGGCGATATGGCCGACTTCATGGCCAAGCGCGAAGGCAAGCTCGGACTCATCGTTCATGATCGCCATCAGCTGGCGAGTCACGTAAACATAGCCGCCCGGCACCGAGAACGCATTCTCGACCGCGGAGTTGAGGGTCGTGAAATGGAGCTGCCTGGCCGGGCGCTGGCGAGCCCGAATAAGCGCCGACCTTGCGGCCGACGGCTTCGACATAGGCCGCGCGCGGCCCGGTTTCGGCGCCGCCCAGCTCCTGCAGCATCTGCGCATGTTCGCGCTGCGCCTCGGCAACGTCCTGCGGGTTGAGATAGCGCTGCTGCTGGGCGGCTGCCGGGGTGATCGCCAGCGCGGCCGCTGCGAGCAACAACATGCGTCTGCGCATCTACTCATTGCCTCCGTTGTCGGCAGCGCACCTAAGTCCGGCGACTTTGAACGGAGAATGACTAAGCGGGTTCCTGGCGGCTGCGAGCGGCAGTTCAGCCGATGGCGAGATATTTGGCGCGCCGCTGCGCCCGTAAGCTTGTTCGGGCTGAGCTTGCCGCAGCCGTCGAGCTCCTCGATCAGCGCTCCCTTAAGCGCTCCGATGGCGGCCTCGGGATCGCGTTGCGCGCCGCCGAGGGGCTCGGTCACAACGCGGTCGACGACGCCCAGCGCCTGCAGATCGGCCGCAGTGATCTTCATCGCCTCGGCGGCTTCGGCCGCCTTGTCGCCGGTGCGCCACAGGATCGAGGCGCAGCCCTCCGGCGAAATCACCGAATAAATCGGCATTCTCGAACATCAGCACGCGGTTGGCTGCCGCGATCGCGACCGCTCCGCCCGATCCGCCCTCACCGACGATCGCGGCGATCATCGGCACCTTGAGCTGCAGGCAGGCTTCGGTCGATCGGGCGATGGCCTCGGCCTGGCCGCGCTCCTCCGCTTCGACGCCAGGAAAGGCGCCGGGCGTGTCGACAAGGCTGACCACCGGGATGCCGAACTGGTCGGCCAGCTGCATCAGGCGGATCGCCTTGCGATAGCCTTCGGGCTTGGCCATGCCGAAATTGTGCTTGAGGCGCGAGGCGGTGTCGTCCCCTTTTTCATGCCCGATCAGCATCACCCGACGGCCATCGATCCGCGCCAGCCCGCCGATGATTGCCGGATCGTCGGCGAACGCCCGGTCGCCTGCGAGCGGCAGGAAGTCGTCGGCGATGCCGGCGACATAATCCTTGAAGTGCGGTCGTTCGGGATGGCGCGCGACTTGCGCCTTCTGCCACGGCGACAGCTTCGCATAGGTGTCGCGAAGCAGTTTGGTCGACTTGGCTTCCAGTCGGGCAACCTCGGCATCGATGTCGACGGAGCCGCTGTCGGCGGTCTCGCGCAAGGCAGCGATGCGCTCGTCGAGCTCGGCAATCGGCTTTTCGAAGTCGAGGTAGGTCAGCATGAGCCCGCGCGGGTAGGACGAAGGCGCCTAGCCCGTCAACGACCGCGCGTCGCGAGCGGATGCCTGGCGTTGACCAGCTCGACCAGGCGCTTGCTGTCGACATGCGTGTAGATTTGCGTCGTCGCGATGTCGGCATGGCCGAGCAGCGACTGGAGCACGCGCAGGTCCGCGCCACCCGAAAGCAGATGCGTCGCGAAGGCGTGGCGAAGGACATGAGGACTGACGCGGTCGGGCGCGATCCCGGCATCGGCGGCCATCTGCCGGACGATCTGGAACAGGCGCACGCGGCTCAAATGCGACTTTCCGCTCGGGAACAGCCAGATGCTTTGAGCTGGGGACTGCGCAAGCCACGCAGCGACCGCGGCCTGTGCCCGCGCGGAAATCGGCACCAGCCGTTCCTTGTCGCCCTTCCCGCGCACCATCAGGAATGGCTGACCGGGCCGCACCGCGCCGCGGGGCAGGCCGACCAGCTCGCTCGCCCTCAGCCCCGAGCCGTAGAGCAGCTCGAGCAGAGCGAGGTTGCGTAGCGCCGCCCCCTCGCCGCTCGCGGCCCGGTCCTCGGCGGCTTCGAACATGCGCTGGACTTCGCCCTCGTCGAGGATGCGCGGCAGCGGGCGTTCGAAGCGCGGGCGCGGCAATGCTGCGGAGGGATCGTCCGCTCGAAGCCCGTCGTCGACCAGGAACCCGTAGAAACGGCGCAACGCCGCCGCTCGCCGGGCGACTGTGGAGGGCGCAAGCTCGGCCCAGGCCATGCCCAGCCGCGACAGATCATCCGCGGACGCCGACGCCAGGGAGCCGGCCGCCTCGGCGGCGCGCTGGAGATCGTTGCGATAGGCCGCAAGGGTATGACGGGATGAGCCCGCCTCGGCAGCCATCATGTCGAGGAAGCGGTCGACGAGCGCTTCGTCCTCGGGCGTCACGTCCGGGAAAGGGCCTCGGCGGCGATCATCCGCGCGGTGAAGTCCTGGCCGGTGCGCTTCAGCGCCGTGATCGCATGATAGACGTGGGCCGAGGGAAGGTGGTCGATGCTGCTGCGTCTGAAAGCCGGTGCCCGTCAGGATCAGCACCGTGCCGGGCTGGCGGCGTGCCCCGGCTTCGTCGATGATCCGGGTCCAGCTGCTGGTCCTGCCAAGGCCCAGGCCGTAACGACGGTTGAGCGAATTGGCGGTGTCCTGGCTGATCCGGCCCAACCCGGCGAGACCTGCCAGAAGCAAGCCGCTGCGCACCTTGTCAGGACTCTTATCGCGGCGGATGAACGCCGAGATGCGCCCGGAACCGACTTCGGCGATATTGGGCGCGGCAAGCGCCAGCATCGCCCAGCAACGATCCGCGTCGGCCGCATCCATCGAGTTGACCGCCGGGATCCACCGCGCCGCAGCTTGGTCAAAGCCGCCGGCAAGCATGGCCGAGATCAGCTCGGGGGCGTCCTTCGCGAGCTCGGCATCGGGCGCAACCAGGGTCGCCGCACGCGCTGCAAGGGCACGGGCAGCTTCCTTGCCAAGCGGATCCTTGCCCAGTGCCAGCAGCTTTCGGATGGCGTCCATTCGGGCCGTATCGTCCTTGGCGACATAGGCTTGCCGAAGCTGCCAAGCGTCGCTCGCCGGAAGGTCGTCTGGGTCGGTCGAATCATAAATCGACGAATAGAGATCGACCATTGTCTGCGACGAGAAGACGCCGAGCCCGGCGGCGACGAACGCCGAGGGCAGCCGCTGCTGCGCGGTCAGCAGAGGGGCCCGCGCCTGGAAGGCACGAAGCTGAGGCGATGCGCCGTTGACCAGCCGATCCGGCGGAAGCAGCCCCGTCCCCGCCGCAAGGCCGAAGCGCCAGGCGGTCAGTGTCTCGACCGGCTCCCATTCGACTGTGACCGAGCGGGTGTTCCCGGCGGCGCCGACAACCTTTTCAGCAAGCACGAGGTCGATCCCGCCGATGCGGCCGTAGCGGCGTGCCTGGTCGATTTGCGCCGCCGCCGATTCGGGCTCGCCGGCAAGCGATGCGCACATCGCCTGAACGAGCTGACGGATGTTCTTGTCATACTGGCGAATGCCGTCTTGCAACGGGCACAAGGCCGGCGTGTCGGCGGTTGCCAGCGCGCTCTGCACGCCGACCTGCACCATCTTGGGCGTGAACTTGTCGGTATTGACGCCCGCGACCAGCATCCGCGCCGCGTCGGCTTCTCCCATGCGCAACAGCAGCCAGGCGCGCTCGGCGACCCAGTCGACCGGATTGACCTGCGCCGGCGCCCGAACCCTGGCGAGCAACGCGTCCCGAAGTGCGATATGCGCCCAGCGCGAGGCGACCGGCGCGTCCATTCGCCGCATAAGCGTCGAGAGGAAGGCGCCGCTGACTCGTCCCGAAGGCGTCATCGCCCAGGCCGATGTCGGCCGGATCGAGGCTTCCGACCGTCCATACGTCGCGGCGCGCCCAGCCCGGATATTCGACGGCGGGTGTCGACGGCGCGAGGTTGAGGCTGGCGACCTCCTCGACTGCGCTTTCGTCGGCACGTCGTCGCCACCGGGGTCGGCACGCGATGGCGTCGCCGCGGACTGCCGTGCGCCAATGCCGCCGTTCGGATACTGATTGGCCGGCGTTGGCGTCGGCTGCTGCTGCGCCGGCTGCTGGGCCAGCGCCGGCAAGGCGATCGCCAGCGCCGCCGCGCTGAGGCCGAGGATGGCCTTAATGGGCATTGCCCCCCGCGGCCGGCACGGCGACTTCGATCTGGTGAGTCGGCTGCTGCTTGGGCAGGGTCGAGAGGAAAAACAGGCCGGCCACAACGACGACCAGCACGACGATCAAAATGACAAGGCGCGACATGGCGGCGCTTTTGCCGAGCGGACAAGCCGCTGTATAGCCCCTAGTCGTGACTGATGTTGGGAAGCGTCTCGACCGGCCTGTCGTGCTGGTCGGCCTGATGGGAGTGGGCAAATCGACGGTCGGGCGGCGCCTCGCGCGGCGGCTCGGCCTGCCGTTCATCGACAGCGACGCCGCGATCGAGGACAGCGTCGGCTATTCCGCGGGCGAGCTGTTCGAGCGCTATGGCGAGGAAGATTATCGCGACGGCGAGCGGCGGCTGGTGGCGAGACTGATCAATGGCCAGGTGCGGGTCATTGCCACCGGCGGCGGCGTGTTCGTCGAGCCGCGCACCCGCCAGCTGCTCAACGAGCGCGGGATTACCGTCTGGCTCGATGCGCCGGTCGACGTCCTGGCGGTGCGGACGGCGCGGCGTGATACCCGCCCGTTGCTCAAGAACGAGGACCCCAAGGGCACGCTGGCGCGCCTCGCCGAGGTCGAGCGCCGCGCCTACGCCGAAGCGCATATCCACGTGAAGAGCGGCAACGGCGTTCACGGCGAAGTGGTCGAAGAGATCGTCCGCGCGCTCGACGAGCATTTGTCGCGCGGCGCTCACGCCAGCGCCCGAACTGCCCTCCTCCGGGAGCGCCCGTTCGGCGCTGAAGGACAGGCCCTCGCCGGCGTGAAGGTCGCCGGTCTCGCCCTGCCGCTCCAGCCGCTCGCAATCGCGCAGGCGATATTCGCGCTCGACCCGCTCGATCTCGCCGCTTGTCGATGCCGCTCGCCTTCAGCGCCGCGCGGCCCATCGCCACCGCGCTTTCGAACAGCTCGCGCTCGGCAAAGGCAATGTCGAGGCCGCGCAGCGCGATCATGTGGACGCGGTCGTAAGGCCCGGACCATCACCGCGGCTTGCGGGAAGGCCTCGAGCACGGCCTTGACCGCCTCCCGGGTCATCTCGCCGCCCTCATTGTCGTTGCACAAGGCAATGACCTTGGCGGTTTCCGCGCCGGCGGTGCGGAGCAGATCGAGCCGCAGCCCGTCGCCATAATAGACCTTGGTCCCGAACTCCTCGGCCGCGCTCGATCATGCTCGGCTTCTTGTCGATGATGGTGACGCCGATGCCCTTGGCCATGCAGCATCTGCGCGACGGTCTGGCCGAAGCGGCCATAGCCGACGACGATGGCGCTGGTCGTCGGCGAATTCTCGGGGCCGTCGAGGCCGTCGCCGCCGCGCTCTTCACGCGCCTTCGAGCCAGTCGATCGATGCGCATCAGGAACGGCGTGGTCGCCATCGACAGAGTGACGACCGCGCCGAACAATGACGCGGCTTCGGGCATGATCAACTGCGCCGCCGTGGCCTGGGCGAACAGGACGAAGCCGAATTCGCCGGCCTGGCTGAGCAGCAGGCCGAGGCGGAGGCTGCGCGCCCAGCTGTTGCCGAACGCCTCGGCCAGGCCGGCGATCAGCAATGATCTTGATGGCGATCACCGCCACCGCAATGCCGATCACGAACAAGGGCTGCGCGGCGATCAGGCGCAGGTCGAGCAGCATCCCGACCGACAGGAAGAACAGGCCGAGCAGGATCGAGCGGAACGGCTCGACGTCGCTTTCAAGCTCGTGCCGGTAGGGCGATTCGGCGAGCATCACGCCGGCGACGAAGGCGCCCAGCGCGACCGACAGATGCAGCAGGTGCATGACCGCGGCCGATCCGACGACCGTGAACAGGCCGGCGACGATGAACAGTTCGCGCTCGCCCAGCCGGCCGACCAGGCGGAACAAAGGGTTGAGCACCAGCCGGCCGACGAGCGACCAGCGCCGATCACCGCGAGCACGGTGTAAAGCGCCAGCGTCCAGCCGACCGGCGCGCTCGGATCGGGCGGAGTCCGCGCCATCGCGGCGATGATCGTGATCATCGGCACGATCGCGAGGTCCTGGAACAGCAGGATCGAAAAGGCGCGCTCGCCCTGCGGCGTGTTGAGCTCATTGTCGGAGCGCAGCATCGGCAGCACCTGCGCGGTCGACGACAGGCCAGGGGCAAGCCCGATGGCGAGCGCCGCTTCCGGCGAAATGCCGAGCGCGAAGTGGAGCAACGCGGCTGAGCGCGAGTCCGCACAGCACGACCTGCGCGAGGCCGAGCCCGAAAATGTCCTTGCGCAGCCGCCACAGCCGGCTCGGCTGGAGCTCCAGCCCGACGATGAACAGCAGCAGCGCGATGCCGATCTCGGTGACGCTGGTCAGCTGCTCCGGATCGTCGATCAGGCCGCAGCACTTGCGGGCCGATCAGCGCGCCGGCGACGATGTAGCCGAGCGTCGCGCCGAGCTTCAGGCTTGCGGAACAAGGTGACGAACACCAGCGCCGCGCCGAGCATGATCGCGCCGCTTTCGAGGATCGCGGTGGTGGCCTCGGCCGTCTCGGCGCGGCGACGTCGCTCACGCGCGGCCTCGATCGCCGCGAGCAAGCGCCCGGAACGGCAGCAGGATCGCGCCATGGCGGCCGACTTGCGCGAGCGCGCGGGCGCGAGCGCCTCGAGCCCCGGCCAGGCTCGGGCGTCGTCGTCGTCGCCGCCGAGCCAGCCGCTCGAGCTCGGCCAGCGCGCCTCGCGACCTCGTCGCGCGTCGCGGCCCAGCGCGCGAGCCGTTCGAGCAGCGCCGCCGAGGCCTGGCCGAAGGCGCAGGCGTGGACCTGCTGCGAGATGCGCGTCGACCCGGCCCCGCTCGTCGAGCTCGACCGCAGTCGCGATCCGGCTGCCGCAGGTCGGCGAGCGCAGCTCGGCGCGCGCCGTCCTCGCGCTCCAGCGCCGCGCGGCTCGGCGAGCGACGCCGCCAGCCGCAGGATCTCGGTCGTGTAGAGCGGCGCGTTCATTCCCGGCGCCATGTCGTGCCGCCGGGCCCGTCCTCCAACACGATGCCCTCGGCCTTCAGCTCGTCGCGGATGCGGTCGGCGGTCGCGAAGTCGCGGTTCTTCTTGGCCTCGGCGCGCTCGGCGATGCGCGCTTCGATCGCGATCGTCGATCGGCGGCATCGCCGCTCGCCCTCGGAACCATGTCAGTCGCTAGCTGAAGTCCTGAGCAGGCCTCCGAGCAGCCCAGCGCCGCCGCTCGCCTTCAGCGTCGCCGGATCCATCGAGTTGCCGAGCAAGCGCGAGCCAGTGCGCCAGCGGCGTGTTGAGATCGTCGACAGAGCGCGTCGATCGACGCCTTCGGATCGGCATCGCCCAGCGCTCGGCATCGCCCGACGACGCGATAGAGTCGGTCGAGCGTCGCCTTGCGCCTGCGCGATCAGGCTCTCGGTCCACGGCAGCGGCTGGCGATAATGCGCCGACAGCAGCGCCAGCCGCAGCGTCTCGCCCTCGATGCCCCTCCGCCAGCAGCTCGTTCGGCGTGATCGACATTGCCGAGGCTCTTCGACATCTTCTCCGCGCCCATGTCGACGAAGCCGTTGTGCACCCAGTAGCGCGCGAGCGGCGCGCCGCCATGCGCGCAGCGGCTCTGCGCGATCTCATTCTCGTGATGCGGGAAGATGAGGTCGAGCCCGCCGCCATGGATGTCGATCGTCTCGCCGAGGTGCCGCTCGATCATCGCCGAGCATTCGATGTGCCAGCCCGGGCGGCCGCGGCCCCACGGGCGAGTCCCAGCCGATCACGTCCGTCGCTCGCTCGGCTTCCACAGCACGAAGTCGGCCGGATCGCGCTTGTAGGGCGCGACCTCGACCCGCGCGCCGGCGATCATCGCCTCGCGGTCGCGGCGGCTGAGCGCGCCATAGTCGGGGTCGCTCGGCACGTGAGAACAGCACATGGCCCTTCGGCCTCATAGGCATGGCCGAGCTCGATCAGCCGCTCGATCATCGCGACCATCGCCGGGATTTCCTGCGTCGCGTGCGGCGCGATGTCGGGTCGGCGGCACGCCGAGCGCGCCCATGTCCTCGAGGTAGAAGCGCTCGTAGCGCTCGGTGATCACCGACGGGTCGACGCCCTCCTCCGCCGCCGCGGCGATGATCTTGTCGTCGACGTCGGTGACGTTGCGGGCATAGACCAGGCTGTTCTCGCCGAACTCGTGGCGGATCAGCCGGGCGAGCGTGTCGAACACCACCGCCGGCCGGGCATTGCCGATATGGGCGCGGCCGTAGACCGTCGGCCCGCACACATACATGGTGATCCGCTGCGGGTTGAGCGGCACGAACGGCCGCTTCTCGCGCGTCATGCGTGTCGTACAGGCGGATCATTGCTCGCCGACCTTGTTGACGCGCTGCGCGCTCTGCGCGCGTCTCGACCCAGTCGACGATCGCGCGGCCGCTGGCGTTGAGCAGCGGATAGGTGCGCGAGTTGCGTCATCCAGTCGGGCCGGTCGGCCTCGCGGCCCATAGACCATGTCGGTGGCGAGGTTGGCGAGGAGGAAGAACAGGGTCGCGCCGAGCAGGCCCTTGAGCACCCCGAACCCGCCGCCGAGCATCCGGTCGACCGGGCCGAGCACGGCTGTGCCGCCGCGTCCGGCCGCCGATCGAGCGGGCGAGCAGCTTCACGAGCAGGAAGCTCGGAAGGAACAGCGAGCGCGAAGGCGAGCACCGCGCCCGAGGCCGGGCTGGTGTCGAAGCTGTTCTGGAGGCCGGTCCACAATTGCGTGTGGAACAGCTTGAGCATGGCGATGGCGACGATCCAGGCGAACAGCGAAATGACCTCATGCACGAAGCCGCGCACGAAGCCGATCGCGGCGCCGCCGATCAGCAGCAGGAAGACGAAGACGTCGAGCGCGGTCATACGGCTGCGGCTAGCGGCCTGCGCCGTGCGCTTGCGCCAGCCCCCTATCGCGCCGAGGATTTGGTCGACCAGTTCGCCGCAGATTGCCGAAGTCGGCGAGGCGCAATGCCCTCGCGCCTTCGATGCCCGCCGGCACCCAGGCGCTCTCGAAGCCGAGCTTGGCCGATTCCTTGAGCCGAAGCCCGGCATGGGCGACCGGGCGGATTTCGCCCGACAGCGCGATCTCGCCCAGGACCACCGCTTCCTGCGGCACCGGCCGCTCGGACAGCGCCGACACCAGCGCCGCCGCCACCGCCAGGTCCGCCGCCGGGATCGCTGAGGCGATAGCCGCCGGCGACGTTCAGATAGACTTCCGCCGTCGCGAAGCTGAGGCCGCACCGCGCCTCCAGCACGGCGAGGATCATCGCCAGCCGCCCGCTGTCCCAGCCGACCGCCGCGCGCCGCGGCGTCGCCCCGCTCGCCAGCCGCACCACCAGCGCCTGGATTTCGACCAGCACCGGCCGCGTGCCCTCGATCGCCGGGAAGACGCTGGTGCCGCTGACCGCCTCGCCGCGCTGGGTCAGGAACAGGGCCGACGGGTTGGGCACTTCGCTCAGCCCCGCGCCTTCCATCGCGAACACGCCGATCTCGTCGGTGCCGCCGAAGCGGTTCTTCATGGCGCGGAGGATGCGGTACTGGTGGCTGCGCTCGCCTTCGAAGCTCAGCACCGTGTCGACCATATGCTCGAGCACGCGCGGGCCGGCGATCGTGCCGTCCTTGGTGACGTGGCCGACGAGCACGACCGCGGTTCCGCGCTCCTTGGCGAAGCGCACCAGCTCCTGCGCCGAGGCGCGGACCTGGCTGACCGTGCCGGGCGCGCCTTCGATCAGGTCGCTGTGCATGGTCTGGATGGAATCGATGACCAGCAGCGCCGGCGGCTCGCCGTTGCCGACCGTCGTCAGGATGTCGCGAACCGAGGTCGCCGCGGCCAGCCGCACCGGCGCCCGGCCAAGCCCAGCCGGACCGCGCGCAGCCGCACCTGCTCGGCCGATTCCTCGCCCGAGACATAGACGACCTCGCGGCCCGCCGCCGCCAGCCGCGCCGCGACCTGCAGCAGCAGGGTCGACTTGCCGATGCCGGGATCGCCGCCGACCAGCATCGCCGATCCGGGCACGATGCCGCCGCCGATCGCGCGGTCGAACTCGGCGATCCCGCTCGGCAGCCGCTCGGGCAGCGCCGCCGGAGCGTCCAGCCCGACCAGCGCGAGCGACCGGCCGCCGCCCTGAAGATTGTGCTTGGCGGCGAAGATGTTCGACACTTCCGCCGCTTCCTGGACGAGCGTGTTCCACTCCGCGCAGTCGGGGCATTGCCCCTGCCAGCGGTGGCTGACGGAGCCGCAGGACTGGCAGACGTATCGCGCTTTCGCCTTGGCCAACTTTCGCTCCTTGCGGCAGGAACAATACACGAACATCGGTTGCGCGGAAGCCCGCTTCGACTATGCGACCATAATGACTGGCGTTTCCCTTGCCCCGATCGGCGCCCTGCTGCTTGTCGCCTGCCTGATCGCGATGCTGACGCGGCGGCTCGGCCTGCCCTACATCGTCGGGCTGGTCGTCGCCGGCGTCCTGATCGCGCTGCTTCCCGACATGCCCGGAAATGCCGCTGTCGCCCGGGTCTGATCTTCAACGTCTTCCTTCCGCCCCTGGTGTTCGAAGCCGCGCTTCAGCTCGACTGGCGACGCTTCCGCTACGAGCTGCCGCTGACACTGACGCTCGCCTTTGCCGGGGTCGCAATTGCCGCGGACTATCGTCGCTGTCGGCATGAACATGATCGTCGGCTGGAGCTGTGATCGGCTCGGCTTTGTTCGGCGTGCTGATTGCCGCGACCGATCCCGTCTCGGTGATCGCCGCATTCCGCGAGATGAGGGCTGCGTGCCGCGCGTGTCGATGGTGGTCGAAGCGGAAAGCCTGCTCAACGACGGCGTCGCCGCGGTCGGCTTCGCGATCCTGTCGCTGGTCGCGGCCGGTGCAGTCGCCGGGCCTGCGGCGGATCGTGCCCGCCTTCCTGTGGACGCTTGGCGGCGGGCTCGGGATCGGCCTGGGGGTCAGCGCGCATCATCCTGATGGTTGTCGGCCGTACCGACGACCCGCTGGTTGAAATCGCGCTGACCACCATCGCGGCTTACGGCTCCTTCCTGCTGGCCGAGCATTTCCACGCGTCGGGAATCATCAGCGCGCTTGCCGCCGGACTGATGATCGGCAGCGTCGGCACGCGGTTCCTGTCGCGCGAGGGGCGCGACCGGGTGCGCTGGGCGTGGGAATATTTCGCGTTCCTCGCCAACAGCTTCGTTTTCATCCTGATCGGCATGAACGTCAGCGACCAACCCTTGTGGGCTCTGGGATGGTTTGGGGCGGGCGTGGCTATCCTTCTGGTCCTCGCCGGCCGAGCGCTGTCGGTCTATCCGCTCGCGGCGCTGTTCGCGGGCTCGCGCTGGCGGCTTCCGGCGACTTATCAGCATACGTTGTTCTGGGGAGGCCTGCGCGGCGCGCTGGCGCTGGCGCTGGCGCTCGCCGTGCCAGTGACGGTGCCGGAACGCGGCGCAATCATCCTCACCGCCTTTGTCGTCGTGGCTTTCTCGATCCTGGTCCAGGGCCTGACCATGCCGCTGCTGATCGCGCGCTTCGGCCTTGCCGAACCGCCGGCGAGGCGGTTGCCGCCGAGACCGCTCGTCCCTAGTCAGCCGGGCGTGAGCCTCGTTCCGCCGCCCTTCCGCATCCCCGCTTTCCGCTATTACTGGCTCGCCCGCCTGACCGCGACGATCGGGCAGATGGCGATGGTCATCGTCATCGGCTGGCAGGTCTATGACATTGCCCGCGCGACGATGGGCCTGAAGGAAGCCGCCCTAAGGCTTGGCATCATCGGCCTGGTCCAGTTCATGCCCCTTGTTCCTGCTCACCTTGATTACCGGCTGGGCCGCCGACCGCGTCGATCGGCGCTGGATCGCCCGCGCGTCCGTCGCGCTCGAGCTGGGTTGCGCCGCCGCGCTGGCGTGGTTTGCGGCGAAAGGCAACCACGACGCTCGAGATCCTCTACGTCGTCGCGGCGCTACTCGGCGTCGCGAGGGCCTTCGCCGGGCCGGCGCTCGGCGCGCTCGCCCCGAACCTGGTCCCGCGCGAAATCCTGCCGCGCGCCATCGCTTTGTCGTCGATCGCCTGGCAGACGGGCGCGATCCTCGGCCCGGCGTTGGGCGGCTATCTCTACGCCTGGTCGCCGTATGCGCCCTACGCCGCCAGCGCCGGCCTGTTCGCCGTTTCGTTCCTCGACCTGCTCGCCATTCGGGCCGGTCCAGCGCAGCGAGCTTGCGCGCGGCGTCAATCCATGGGCGCAAATGGTCGAAGGGCTTCGCTATGTCCGCCGCAACCGGCTGGTGCTGGGCGCGATCAGCCTCGATCTGTTCGCCGTCCTGCTCGGCGGCGCGACGGCGATGCTGCCGGTATTCGCCCGCGACGTGCTTCACGCCGGGCCGGAAGGGCTCGGCCATTTGCGCGCCGCGCCCGCGGTCGGCGCGACGCTCACGGCGATGTTCTTCTCGGTCAGGCCGCTAAAGCACAATGTCGGCGCGAAGATGCTGGCCGCGGTCGGTGTATTCGGGGGTGCAACTATCGTCTTCGGCCTGTCGCGCTTCATGCCGCTCTCGCTCACCTGCCTGGCGCTGCTGGGCGCGGCGGACATGTTCTCGGTCTATGTCCGCCAATCGCTGATCCAGCTTCACACGCCGGATGCCATGCGCGGCCGGGTGGGCGCGGTTTCCTCTCTCTTCATCTCGGCGTCGAACGAGCTGGGCGAAGCGGAATCGGGCTTTCTGGGCGCGCTGATCGGGCCGATTCCCGCAGTGATCGCAGGGGGCGTAGGGGCGCTCGCCGTGGTCTTCCTCTGGTCCTGGTGGTTCCCCGAGCTGCGGCTTGCAAAAAGCTTCGAACCACCCGATTTGCGCCCCGGAGCAAAAGCAGCGCCATAAGAGGAGAGCCCAGGACATGAAGGCCGCCAATATCCTCGAGACCATCGGCGATACGCCGCACATCCGCATCAACCGCTTGTTCGGCGACAAGGCCGAAGTGTGGATGAAGTCCGAGCGCGCGAATCCGGGCGGATCGATCAAGGACCGCATTGCCCTGGCGATGATCGAGGACGCGGAACGTTCGGGCAAGCTGCAGCCCGGCGGCACGATCATCGAGCCAACCTCGGGCAACACGGGCATTGGCCTGGCAATGGTTGCGGCCGTCAAGGGCTACAAACTCGTCCTGGTCATGCCCAACAGCATGAGCATCGAGCGGCGGCGCCTGATGCTGGCCTATGGCGCGACCTTCGATCTTACGCCCAAGGAAAAGGGCATGTCCGGAGCCGTTGAACGCGCCCGTGAGCTCGTCGAGCAGACGCCCGGCAGCTGGATGCCGGGCCAGTTCGACAATCCCGCGAACGTCGAGGTTCACCGCCGGACGACCGCCGAGGAAATCCTCCGCGACTTTGCCGACACGCCGATCGACGCCATCATCACCGGCGTCGGCACGGGAGGGCACATCACCGGCTGCGCCGAGGTGTTGAAGCCCGTATGGCCGAACCTCAAGGTCTTCGCCGTCGAACCCGCGCTCGCTCCCTTGCTCACCGAGGGCCGGGCCGGTCCGCACCCGATCCAGGGCCTCGGCGCCAACTTCATCCCGAGCATCCTCAACCGCGAAATCCTCGACGGCGTGATCGACGTGGATGCCGGGGAAGCGAAGGAGATGGCGCGACGCGCCGCAAGCGAGGAAGGATTGCTGATCGGCATCTCGTCGGGCGCCGCCCTTGCCGGCGTCGCCCAGAAGCTCCCGGAGCTTGGCGACCACCCGCGCATCCTCACCTTTAACTACGATACCGGCGAACGCTATCTGTCGGTCCCAGACTTCCTTCCCGAAGAGGCTTAAGCCGCCGCTAACCGCTTTCCTTTGCTCCGGCGTTAACTCGGCGCCGTTAAACTTCGTCCCACAGCGCGTATTCGGCTTCGTCGCCGGGCGAGCCAGTGGGGAAGTTCAATGCGTAGATCGCGATTTGCGTCCGCAACCGACAATGGCGAGGCAACCGAAGTCGTCTCGATCGGCGACGCTATGACGTTCGACGTCATGGCGCCGGAGGGCAGCGGCGAGGAAACACTCGCTCATTGGCGCGTCGAGAGCCTTGAGCACGCTCCGGTCCTGCTTGGCGTCACGCACGTGCTGATCGCCGCAACGTCCATGATATTGTCGGCCAACGCCCCGTACGCATCGCTGGGCGACAATCCCTTCATCCCGGCAGCCCTGGTCGCAGTTCTGGACTGCGCGACCGCCGTGCTCGTGCTTTCGCGCGACAAGGTGAGGTTGGCTCCGCACAACATCGTCCGAATCCTCGCCGGCTACATTGTGCTGACCACCATGCTGTGGACCTGGTTCGGCTATACCGTCGCGGACGATCTGTTCGCAGTGCCGATTTCGGCAGCTCCGATCGCAATGGCGGCCGGGATCGCCATGGGCACGACTGTGTCGGTCAGCTCACCGCCGTTGGCCTTGGTCAACACACTCGTCTCGGTCGGAGCGGCGATCATTCTCGCCGGATCTCCACTGATCCCCGCGGGGGTAGGCATCTTGTCGATGGCGCTGTTTGCTTACAGCGTGGCCGGCGCCCGCAACTTCATCGCCACCGGTCGCCGCCGGCTGCTGCTCGAGCGCCAGGCGCGCAAGGCTCAGCAGTTCGTCCACGAGTTCGAATTGAGCGGCCGCGGCTGGTTCTGGGAAACCAATTCGCTCGGCACCCTGTCCTACGTGTCGCAACAGCTCGCCGATGATTTCGAGTGCGAGCCGAGCGCCCTGCTCGGTCGTCAGTTCACCGATTTGCTGTCGGTCGATACCGGCAGCTCCGACACGCTCGAAGAGCGCAAGACGCTGGGCTTCCACCTGTCGGCGCGCTTCCCCTTCGCCGACGTCGTTGTTCGCCCGGCAAGCGAGCAGGACGTTCACTGGTCGCTTATCCGGCAACCCGGTGTTCGACGAGCGCGGCCGCTTCCTCGGCTTTCGCGGCATCGGCACCGACCTCACTGAGCAGCGCAAGTCCGAGCGAGAGATCTCGCGGCTGGCGCGGTTCGACTCGCTGACCGCCTTGCCCAACCGGGCGATGATGCGGCAAACTCTGGACGAGGCATTGCGCAACGCCGCCCATCGCCAGCGCGGCTGCGCCCTGTTCATGATCGACCTCGACCGGTTCAAGAACGTCAACGACACGCTTGGCCATCCGGTCGGCGATGCCTTGCTCCGCCAGGTCGCCGAGCGGCTCAAGTCGGTCATGGGCAACCACGGCCAGGTCGGGCGGCCGGGCGGTGATGAGTTCCAGGCGGTATTCCCCGGAACGGTCGATGTCGGCCTGCTGGAATCGCTCGCGCGGACGCTGATCGAGCAGGTTTCGCGGCCGTACATGATCGAGGGAAATAACGTCACGATCGGCGCTTCGGTCGGGATCGCGATCGGCGATCCGGGCCGGTCGAGCGCCGACGCGCTGGTGCGCAACGCCGACCTCGCGCTCTATGCGGCCAAGGCAGCGGGACGCGGCAAGCATCGCTTCTACGAACCGTCGATGCACAGCGAGGCGGCCGAACGGCAGTTGCTCGAAAACGACTTGCGCAAGGCGATCGAGCGCGGCGAGCTGTCGGTCGCTTACCAGCCGGTCGTGCGTGCCGCGGGCGAGGAAATCTCGGGCTTCGAGGCTTTGGTCCGCTGGACCCACCCGACGCGTGGATCCATCTCACCCACCAAGTTCGTTCCGCTCGCGGAGGAAGCCGGCCTGATCGGCAGCATCGGCGAATGGGTGCTTCGGACGGCGCTGGAAGAAGCGACGCATTGGCCCGACCAGGTCCGGATCGCGGTCAATCTTTCGCCGCTTCAGTTCAATGATCCGACTATCGCCGCAACCATCGCCAAGCACCTCCGGGAAACTGGGATTCGCGCCGACCGGCTCGAGCTGGAAATTACCGAAGGCGTGTTCCTGGCCGAGGGCGAAACGACCGACGAGACCTTCGCCAAGCTGAAGGCGCTTGGAGTGCGGCTGGCGCTCGACGATTTCGGCACCGGCTACAGCTCATTGGGCTATTTGAAGAAGGCGCCGTTCGACAAGATCAAGATCGACCAAAGCTTCGTTCGCGGGGCAGCGTCGAGCACCCAGCGCAATGCGGCAATCATCCGCGCCATCGTCACTCTTGCCGAAACGCTCGGCATGGATACCTGCGCCGAGGGCGTCGAAACCCATGACGACTTGCAGCTGATCCGTGAGCTCGGCGTGAGCATGGTCCAGGGCTTCATCTTCGGACGCCCGGGCGACGGAGCGAGCGCCCGCGACCTCGCCAACGCCGTCCGGGTCGAGGCCGATGGCTACCAATGCATCCGCGAGCCGCGCCAGCGGCTGATGCGCCGCGCAGTCACCAGCATCGATGGCGAAAAGCTCGAAGTCAGGCTGCGCGACATCTCATCCGCCGGAGCTTTGGCCGAATGCCCAATCCCGGTGGCGCCTGGAACCGAGCTGACCATCGACATCGTCGGTGTCGGCCCGATGCAGGGCGTGGTGCGCTGGGCGCAAGCCAACAAGTTCGGGATTCAGTTCGTCCAGGCCTTCGACCTCGGCCGGCTGGCCCAGGCTCCTGGCAAGCCGCAAAGCGCACCGGTGATGCGCCCGTGGTACATTGACCAGCGGGAGGCGGGCTAGAACAGCCCCGCGAACCGCCGTGATGCGGCCGCGGTCCGGTCCTTGCCGTAGAAATCGTCGAAATAGACGATCGACGTCCCGCTTGGCACCGCCGTCAGGTAGGTGATGTAGAGCGGCACGGGGCTCGGCAGATTGACCTTTTGCTCCGGCCTTGCACCCTGGGTCTTGGGCGGGCGGCCATTGAACAGCCAGCGAGCAAGCCGCGGGGCGTCCTCGAGACGGACGCAGCCGTTGCTCTGCAGCCGGGCTGCCTCGTCGATCTTTTCCCGTTCAGGCGTGTCGTGCAGCCAGATCCCCTGCGGGTTGGGGAACATGAACTTCATCTTCCCCATCGAATTGGCGGGCCCGGGCTTCTGGCGCATGCGGACCTTCTGCCCTGCGGCGACGGCGTGCCAGTTAATCGACATCGGGTCGATGACGTGAGCATGGTCGGACCAATCCGACAGGACCTCATAACCGCGGTTCCTGAAGTAGGCGCGGCCCTCCTTGAGGATGGTCGGCGCCAGCTTGCGCGACGTGATGTCGGCCGGCGAATTCCAATAAGGATTGAGCGCCTCGTAGCGGATGAACGCGTTCATCATCGGGGTCTGCGCGATCGGGTCCGGGCGTCCCGCGACGACCCGCATCGAGTCGACGACGTGTCCGTTCTCATACATGTACAGCCGCGCCGCGGGCGGATTGACCACAACGTAGCGGCCCGTGCCTGCCGGGAGTGCCCGAGCCCGCTCGAGATTGACCATGAGCAACCGCCGCTCTGCGTCGGTGCGGTACATGCGAGCGGCGATCGCCGCTCGCAGCTGGCCGTAAATCGGGTTCATCCAGCCCATCTTGGCGACATAATCGCTGAGCGAGGGAGCAGCGGCGGCCTGAGACAGCAGCTCCCTCTCCGACGGCGCCGACGGGCGAAGCTCCTTGTCGATGTAGATGATGCCGATGTTGGGATCGCGCCGCGTGTCTCGCGCGTAGGCGTAAAGTGCCGAATTCATCATCGCAGAAGCTTGTTGTACTGCGCCCGGATTGCCGCTTTGGGCGGCAGCAACGGCGCGGCTCAATCCCTTCACGTTGTAGCGTTTCGGGTTGAGGCCGTCGGCCTGGGCAGTGGCCAGCAACTGCACCAACTGCTGCGCGGCGGCGCCCGAGCCAGGACCGAACCAGCGCGGTCCGAACGACTGAGCGGCGGCGGGGGCCGGCGCAAGTGCGTAGGCCGTCGTGGGCAGCGCAGTTGCGACCGCAGCGGCAGCAAGCGCGAGGCCGCGAAGCCCGTTCGGCCGTGCGCGGCCCTTAGAAATCCCTGTCATATTGTCCCTTCGGTTCCGCTCATGCGCGAAAGCGCATCCAGCGCTTCTAACGCGCAACTCGCTGCGGGGTTTATCCTCCACTGGGGCTGAACCGCAACTGTCTCTAATCGCGCGCAAAAAAGAAGCGCCGGCATTGCCGGCGCTTCCCTTGTTCAATTGCCGTCCGGCTTATCGACGCCATACGCTGACGTTGCGGACGTAACCGCGCGCATCGACGTCACAGCGGAAGGACAAATCGGCCGCAGCGGCATAATTGTAGCCAAGCGAACCATAGGCACCGACGCCGTAGGGGCTGTAGCCATTATAGGCATAGCGGCCACTGCTGGCGACGCCGTTCACCCGGACCTGGCCATAACTACGCGGCTGGATGCTGGTGATGCCGACAACGCGGCCCTGGTTCTGCGGAATGCCGACGAGGCTGCCGAGGATGCTGCCCAAGGACGTGCGGTTGTACAGGCGGCTCTGGACCGCGGCGGTGCACTGCTGCTGCGCCATGGCGGTGTTCACTCCGTAGGCGCTATAACCGTAAGGCTGCGCGTAGCGGTAGGGCTGCGAATAGCCGTACGACTGGTAGTATTGCGCCGAAGCAGGCGCCGCGGCCGCAAGAGCGGCAACGCCGGCGGCGCCGGCAAGCATGGTCTTGATCATACGCATGGCTCGAAACTCCTTTCAAAATGAAAGAGCCTTTGGCGCTACAACGCCTGATGGCCGGCAATGGGGCGACGTTCATCGCGACCAACATTCGAGTCGTCGCGGCAAAATGAACGTAAGACTACACCAAGGGGCAGCGCCAAAGCGCCGTGTAGCGGCGATGAAACGTCTCACCGCATATTGTCTAGTTGTTGACTAGGGTATAGGGATCGACCTCAGCCGCGCATTCCACTCCCCAGTTGGCGCGGTTCGGGGGCAGGCGTGCACGCCGCCTGCCCCCGTCCTCATCAGAAGGCCTCCGCCGGGAGCGCCATAAGCGTTTCCGCACCCGCTTCGATCTTGTGCCTCAGACCATTCGACAGGGGTAATTCGCGCTGCGCGTAAAAGCGGGCGGTGACGAGTTTGCTTTCGTGGAAGGCGCGATCCGCGCCGCGTTCGCTCAAAGCCTGCTCGGAGGCCCGCGCCATCTTCAGCCACATCCACCCGAGGCTGACGAGGCCCATCAGCTCCATGTAAGCATAGGCCCCTGCGCCGGCTTGGTCCGGGTCGGCCATGGCGTTCTGGACGAACCACATGGTCGCGGCCTGCAGATCGCCAAGCGCGGGCTCCAGCGCTGCAGCGACGCCGGCTGGATCGCCCGCGGCTTTAGCCTCGGCAATGTCCTTGCCGACCGTCTCAAGGAAGCTGCGGACGGCGCGACCACCCTCGCGCGGCAGCTTGCGGCCGACCAGGTCCATTGCCTGAATCCCATTCGTTCCTTCGTAGATTTGGGCGATCCGGGCATCGCGCACGAACTGCTCCAGGCCGTGCTCGCGAATATAGCCGTGGCCGCCCAACACCTGCTGCGCATGGACGGCCGCGGCAAAGCCCTTGTCGGTGAGATAGCCTTTGATGACGGGCGTCAGCAGGCCGAGCAGATCGTCGGCATTCCGCCGTTCGGCCTCGTCTGGCGAGCGGCGGATCAGGTCGACCTGCAGCGCGCCCCACAGGACCAGCGCGCGGCCGCCTTCGTTCCACGCGCGCGATTCCATCAGCATCCGGCGGACATCGGGATGGACGATGATGGGATCGGCCCGGGCGCCGGCCTCGCGCTCGCTTTCCTTCAGCGCCCTGCCCTGCCGGCGGTCGCGGGCGTAGGCGACGGCGTTCTGGTACGCGACTTCGCCCTGCGCCAGGCCCTGGAGCCCAACGCCGAGCCGCGCCGCGTTCATCATGATGAACATCGCTTGCAGGCCCTTTTCCGGTTCGCCCACGAGCCACCCCTTCGCTCCGTCGTAATTCATGACGCAGGTAGCGTTGCCGTGGATGCCCATCTTCTTCTCGAGCGCGCCGCAACTGACGGCGTTGCGCTCGCCGAGGCTGCCGTCCTCGTTCACCAGGAACTTGGGAACGACGAACAGCGAAATGCCTTTCACATTGTCCGGGGCCCCTGCGATCTTGGCGAGCACGAGGTGAATGATGTTTTCGCTAAGGTCGTGCTCGCCCGAGGAAATGAAGATCTTGGTGCCGGAGATCGCATAGCTGCCGTCGCCATTGGGCTCGGCCCGGGTCTTGAGGAGCCCGAGATCGGTGCCGCAATGCGGCTCGGTCAGGTTCATCGTGCCGGTCCATTTCCCGGTCACCATATTGGGCACGTAGGTCTGCTTGATCTCGTCCGATGCCTTGACCAGAAGTGAGGCGATCGCGCCGCTGGTCAGCCCCTGGTACATTTCGAAGCTGTGGTTGGCGGACAGGACATATTCGCCGATCGCCGTGCCGATCACCTGCGGCAGCCCCTGCCCGCCATATTCTTCTGGTGCGGTCAGCGTCGGCCAGCCGGCCGCGCAAAATTGCTCATAGGCCTGCTTGAACCCGGGCGGGGTGGTGACCGAGCCATCGTCGTTGCGCTTGCAGCCGATCTCGTCGCCAACCTTGTTCAGCGGCTGAAGGACTTCCTCGCAGAACTTGCCGGCCTCCTCGAGGATTGCGGCAACCAGATCCGGCGTTGCATTGGCGAAGCCCGGGAGGTTCGCATAGCGACCGATGTCGAGTACCTGCTCAAGGACGAAGCGGGTGTCGTTCACCGGCGCCTTGTAGATCGGCATGCTCGCTTACCTCCGTGTCAGTATCGTCCTATTATGCAACCCAACCCCCGTCCAGCGCATGCATCCGCGGTTCAGTCGCCAGCGTATATTGCGTGGTGGGAATGGAGTTTGGAATGAAGAAAGTCATTGTCGCGCTCGGCACTACACTAGCCGTTGCGGCTGCCTCGCCCGCCCACGCCGATACGGCGGTGCTGGCGGGCGGCTGCTTCTGGGGCATGGAAGCGGTGTTCGAGCATGTGAAGGGCGTCAGCGACGTCGTCTCGGGCTATGCCGGCGGAACCGCCGCCGGGGCGCATTACGAAGCGGCGGACTCCGGCCATGCCGAGGCTGTGCGCATAAGCTACGATCCCAAGCAGATCAGCTACGCCCAGCTGCTTCAGATATTCTTCGCGGTCGCTCACGATCCGACTCAAGTGAACCGCCAGGGACCAGACGAAGGCCCCAGCTACCGCTCCGCAGTCTTCCCCCAGAACGCCAGCCAGACGGCTCAGGCCAAGACGTTCATCGCGCGGCTGAATGCCGTCGCATGCATTCAAGGCGCCAATCGCCACCAAGATCGAGCGCGGGGGCTTCTGGCCGGCCGAGGCCTATCATCAGGATTTCGCGCGGAAGAATCCAAGTTATCCGTACATCGTGGTCAACGACCGGCCGAAGGTCGCAGCGCTGAAGCACCGCTACCCGGCACTCTTCCGCGCGTAAGGCGTTAATTTTTCACATCTTTCGTAGCGGGGGCGACAAAGCGCGACCCTCCACCTATATGACGCTCGCGTGACAGCGCGCGATGGTTAGCCGGGGATCGGAATCGATGCTGACGACCAATCCATTCGATGACGACAAGCTGCACGAGGAGTGCGGCGTCTTCGGCATCTGGGGTGCCGACAATGCCTCGGGCTTCGTCGCGCTTGGCCTTCACGCGCTGCAGCACCGCGGCCAGGAAGCTGCGGGCATCACCAGCTACGACGGGAAGCATTTCCATTCGCACCGGGCGATGGGCCATGTCGCCGGCAATTTCGACCGTGACGACATCATGCGCCGGCTGGCCGGCCGCGCCGCCATCGGCCATGTCCGCTATTCGACCACCGGCGAGACCGCGCTGCGCAACGTCCAGCCGCTGTTCGCCGAGCTTGCCGAGGGCGGTTTCGCGGTTGCGCACAATGGCAATCTCTCCAATGCGATGAAGTTGCGGCGGACGCTGAATCGGCGCGGCTCGATCTTCCAGTCGACCAGCGACACCGAAGTCATCATCCACCTCGTCGCCACGTCCGACGCCACCACCACGCTCGACCGCCTGACCGATGCGCTGAAGCAGGTCGAAGGGGCTTATTCGCTGGTCGTGCTGACCGAGGACGGCCTGGTCGCCTGCCGCGACCCCCTTGGGATTCGCCCACTCGTCATGGGCAAGCTCGGCGAAGCGACCATCTTCGCCAGCGAGACCGTCGCGCTCGATGTCGTCGGCGCGAGCTTCCTGCGCGACGTCGAGCCCGGCGAGCTGGTGCTGGTCAACGACGGCGGCATCCGTTCCTTCCGTCCGTTCGCCAAGGCGGCGCCGCGCCCGTGCATTTTCGAGCATGTCTATTTCTCGCGGCCCGACAGCATCGCCGAGGGAATTTCGGTCTACGAAGTGCGCAAGAACATCGGCGCCGAGCTATCGCGCGAAGCCCCGGTCCAGGCCGATTATGTCGTGCCGGTCCCGGACAGCGGAGTTCCGGCAGCTTTGGGCTTCAGCCAGGCCAGCGGAATCCCGTTCGAGCTTGGGATCATCCGCTCGCACTATGTCGGGCGAACCTTCATCCAGCCGAGCCAGGAAGTGCGCCACCTCGGCGTCAAGCTGAAGCACAACGCCAACTCGGCGCTCGTCGGCGGCAAGCGCATTGTCCTGGTCGACAATTCGATCGTGCGCGGCACGACCTCGGTGAAGCTGGTGCAGATGATGCGCGACGCCGGCGCCAAGGAAGTGCACATGCGCATCGCCTCGCCGCCGACGCGCCATAGCTGCTTCTATGGCGTCGACACGCCCGAGCGCGCCAAGCTGCTCGCGGCGCAGATGAGCGTCGAACAGATGCGCGACTACATCAACGCCGACAGCCTCGCCTTCATCTCGATAGAGGGTCTTTACCGGGCGCTCGGCGAGGACCGAAACGATGCGCAGCCACAGCGCTGCGACGCCTGTTTCACCGGCGCCTATCCGACCACACTAACCGACGTCACCGAGAAAGAGGGCGGCAAGCCGCTGTCGTTGGTCGCCAGCCGCTAAGCGGCTAGAGGCGCGTCCATGAACGATTCGAAGCCATTCGAAGGCAAGCTGGCGCTTGTCACCGGCGCCTCGCGCGGCATTGGCGCGGCAACCGCCGAGGCCCTGGCCGCTGCTGGCGCCCACGTCATCCTGGTCGCCCGCACGGCGAGCGCGCTGGAGGAAGTCGAGGACCGCGTCCACGCCGCCGGCGGGACCGCGACCATCGCTCCGCTCGACCTCATCGAGGGCGAAAGCATCGGCAAGCTCGCCGGCGCGGTCGCCGAGCGCTGGGGCAAGCTCGACGTGCTCGTGTTGAACGCGGCGATGCTTGGGACACTGACGCCGGTCCAGGACATCGATCCCAAGGAGTTTTCGCGGCTGCTGAGCATCAACCTGCTCGCCAATCAGGCGCTGATCGCCGCTTTCGACCCGCTCTTACGCAAGGCTGACCGCGCCGACGTGATTGCGATCACTTCGTCGGTTGGCGCCGAGCCGCGCGCCTTCTGGGGCGGCTATGGCGCGTCCAAAGCGGCGCTGGAAAACCTGCTCGGGTCATACGCCGACGAGACGGGTCATACCGGACGCATTCGCGTGCACATCGTCGATCCGGGCGCGACGCGGACCCAAATGCGTGCTCGCGCCTTTCCGGGCGAAGATCCCCAAAGTCTCAAGCCGCCGGAAACCGTTGCCAACGCGATCCTGCAACGACTGACGGCGGATGCGCCAACCGGTGAGAGGGTGCGCGTCGACGCCTAGCGCGCCAGTTCGCGTTCCTGATCTTCCACCACGATTTCGCCGGAATCGTAGCCGTCCCAATAATGGAGGCGGGTGGCGTGGACCTTGATCAGGGTCAGGCCGGGCGTGTCGATGCCTTCCTTGAACCAGGCCTCGAGATCCTTGGTCCAGTGCGCTTCGAACTCGCCCTTGTCGCGGATCAGCTCGGCCTTGCCTTCGATCGCGATGAAATAGGGCTTCATGTGCAGCGCGCCCGACTTCGCCTGGTAACCGAGCCCGACATTCGGATCGTTTTCGATGTCGCGCACCGATCCGTGGTGGTCGCAGGTGAAGAAGTAGTTGTCGCCGTCGTAATCGACCTGGCGATTGTTGCTCATCGGCCGGGCGGAGATCGCCCCGCTGGCGGTGCGCGTCGACAGCATGGCGAAATCGATGTCGCGCATCTTTTCGGAAATGTCTTCGAGCTTCAGGTCACCCATGTTTAAACTCCCTCTAATGGAGGGAAGAACGCTCAGCGCCCGCGCACGCTCCGGCATACGGCCTATGGTCGGTACGCTTCAGCCTTTGACCATCGTCACCTGCGCCACATCGATGGCGCCGCCGCGGAAGCCGCCTTCGCAATACATGAGGTAATAGCGCCATAGCTGGTGGAAGGCTTCGCCGAAGCCGTCCAGCGCGCCGCGCACGATCGCTGCGTCGTAACGCTTGCGCCACCGCTTCAGGGTCGCCGCATAATCGGCACCGAAGCCATCGCGGTCCTGCCAGCTCAGGCCCCGCTCACGGGCCAGCGCGGCAAAGCGCGGTTCGTCGAGCAGCAAGCCGCCGGGGAAAATGTAGGTCTGGATGAAGTCGGGGTTGCGAGAATAGCGGTCGAACAGATCATGGTGCATGGCGATGAACTGTAGAGCGGCGCGACTCCCAGGCTTCAGGTTCCGGGCGATGCAGTCGACGTAAGCCGGCCACCAGCGCTGCCCGACCGCTTCGACCATTTCGACCGAGGCGACCGCGTCGAACTGCTCGACGGTGTCGCGATAGTCCTGGAGGCGGATCTCGACGCGGCCTGACAGACCTTCGCCGGCGACTTTTGCTTCCGCCCAACCCTTCTGCTCGCGCGACAGGGTCAGGCCGACGACCTCGACCCCGCGCTTGGCGGCGGCGATGGCGAGGCTGCCCCAGCCGCAGCCGATCTCGAGCAGGCGCTGGCCGGGCTTGAGATCGAGCCGGTCGAGCAAGGTCTCTATCTTGCGCCGCTGCGCCGCTTCGAGGGAGCGCTCGCTGCCGGCGAAGCGGGCCGAGCTGTAGGTCATGGTCTCGTCGAGCCAGGCCGAATAGAAATCGTTGCCGAGGTCGTAGTGTGCGGCGATGTTCTTCCTGGCCGTTCGCGGCGCGTTGTCGCGGAGCCGGTGGGCCACGGCGTTGACCCAGCGGAACGCACCCTTGGCGCGGCCGATGTCGCCAAGCGACGTGGCATTGACCGAGAACAGCTCGAACAAGGCGACGGGATCGCGGCTCGACCATTCCCCCAAGGTCCACGCCTTGTACCACCCGACCGAGCCGGAAGTCGCGATGCGGACTACGGCGAGCCAGCTATTCAATCGAAGCACGGCTTCGGGTCCCGGCGCGCGAAAGCCGAGCCGCCGCCGCGAACCGTCCGGCAAGGTGGCGTCCAGGCCACCGCTGGCCAGCTGGCGGTCGAGGTCGTCGATCAGCTTGTCGATCGCGGGGGTCGCGAACCGGGCAATGAGGCCGCCGCCGGTGGCGAACCCCCGGTCGCCAAGCAGCAGATGCTCGCCGCGCGTGCTCATGGCGGAGAGTTATGAACTCGACCCGCCATTGTCGAGCGGGATGAGGAAGGCGCTGCGCTTGATCATCCGCCGCATGGAGTCGGAGAAGGGCGACGGACTGATGCTGTAGAAGCGCTGGTCGGTGAGGTAGCGGCGGCCATCGACTGTCACCACCACCGGCATTCGCGACCATATTAGGAAGGCGCGGACATGCTCTTCCCGCGCCTCAGCGGCGGCAAGCAGCGGGTCGTCGAGACCGAGCGGCTGGACGTCGGGCTTGATGACTAATCCGTTCTGGAGGTCGTAGGAGCCACCACCGAACTGGCTGGCGCTGCGCCAGGCGATGCCGCGGCGCCAGAAGGCGAGCGGCGGCGGGCTGGCGACGACGAGCGTGGGTTGGATGCCACGGGCGCGCAGGATGTCGGCTGCGGCGGTCTCGACCCGCGCGCTCTCGCCGAGGTTGAAGGCGATGTAGGCGAGCATGATCAGGCCGGCGACTTGCGCCGGGCGTCCGGCATGCGACTTGTCCCGCCGCCACCGCATTGCCGACCAGGCAATGCCGACAATCATCAGCAGCCAATAGACCCAGTCGATGATGAAGATCGCGTCGCCCGAGCTCCAGCGCCAGCTGAGCGGCGCGAGCAACGCGATGGCGTAGGTCGTCAGCCAGTCGAGGAACGGGTGAGTAAGGACTGCGAGGAAGGCGACACCGAACAATGGCCCGGCACGAAATGGGACGGCGTCGGGCCTGGCCGGCCTCAGTCGATCGAGCAGCCACAGGATGACGACGATCGCGGCGGCGAGGAACGGCCAGGCGAAGACGGCGTGAAGCGGGCCGCGGTGGAATTCGATGCCGTCGACCGGGAAGGCGAGCGGCGCGAAGACGTCGATGTCGGGTGCGTTGGCTCCAAGCAGGCAGGCGGCCATGCCGAAGCGCGAACGGCGCTTGAGGCCCATCTGGCCAAGCAGCGCGCCCGCCAAGGTGTGGGTGATGTTGTCTATCGGCTAGTCCCGTCATTGCGACCCGCGCCTGCGAACGCGAAGCAATCCAGTCTGGATTGCCGCGTCGCCTTCGGCTCCTCGCAATGACGCCACTGTTGGGAGCACTAGAGCTTGTGCGGTTCCTTTTCGACCTGCCAGGTCTGGCCCTTGGCGACCAGCTTCTGGAGGTCGGGGGTCTTGCCCGAAGCGGCGGCCGCGTTCTGTTCACGGACCGCGGATTCGAAGGTCGGCGCCGGGTCCTCGTAGAGGACGCCGAGCGCGACCGGGAAACCGTCGGCCGGCATGAGGATCAGCATCGCCGCCAGCTGTCGATTGGTCGGATCGTGAGTGATGACCGAGGGGTCATCGCCTTCGACAACCTTGAGGCAGAGGCGCTCCGTGTCGAGGGCGATACCCTTGGTGCCTCCAGCGAACAGCATCTTCTCACCCGCCCTGAGCCAAAGCTGCTTGTCGGCGGCGACATCGCGCTCGGTGAAGGAGGCGAAGACATCGTCATTATAGACGACGCAATTCTGGTAGATTTCGACGAAGCTGGCGCCGCGATGGGCGTGCGCGGCCTTGAGCACCTCGGGCAGGTTCTTGTGGACGTCGATGCCCCGCGCGATGAACCGCGCGCCGGAGCCGAGCGCGAAGGCGCATGGCGTGACCGGCCGGTCGACCGACCCGAACGGAGTCGAGGGCGAGCGCGTGCCGACTCGCGACTGTCGGCGAATATTGGCCCTTGGTCAGGCCGTAGATTTCATTGTTGAACAGCAGGATCTGGCAGTCGAGGTTGCGGCGCAGCACGTGCATCGTGTGGTTGCCGCCGATCGACAGCGCGTCGCCGTCGCCGGTGATGATCCACACGTCGAGTTCGGGATTGGCGAGCTTGACCCCGGTCGCGATCGCTGGCGCGCGGCCGTGGATGGTGTGGAAGCCGTAGGTCGCCATGTAATAAGGAAAGCGACTTGAGCAGCCGATGCCGCTGATGAACACGGTCTTTTCACGCGCTACGCCGAGGTCGGGCATGGTCCGCTGCACGGCTTTGAGCACCGCATAGTCGCCGCAGCCGGGGCACCAGCGGACTTCCTGGTCCGACGCCCAGTCCTTGGCGGTGGTGACGGGAGTGAGCTCGTTCATAGATATCCACCAAGCCAAGCGATCAGGAACAGCACCGCGATCAGCAGCATCACCAGCGGATAGACGTTGAGTTGCTTCATGCGAAACGCTCCAAACGCAGCACTCCTACGCGCGCACCGCCCGAGTCTCGCGCTTAGCGCGGCATCGATCGCGGCCTCGATCTCGGCGATGCGGAAGGGGTGGCCGCTGACCTTGGTCAGCGACTGCGCGTCGACCAGGAACTGGTCGCGCAGCACCGTCTTGAACTGGCCCATGTTCATTTCCGGCACGAGGATATGTTTGAAGCCCTTCAATAGGACAGACATATTTTTGGGCATCGGCCATATGTGACGGACGTGGACGTGGGCTACGTCCTGCCCCTTGGCGAGGGCGCGGCGCACCGCCTGGTGGATCGGGCCGAAGGTCGAGCCCCAGCCGACCACGGCGAGCTCGGCGCCTTCGCGGCCGATGCAGACCTCCTGGTCGGGGATCGAATTGGCGACGCCCAGCACCTTGGCGGCGCGGGTCTCGCTCATTTCCTGGTGGGCGCCGGGCGAATAGTCGATGTTGCCGGTGCCGGGCTGCTTTTCGATCCCGCCGATGCGATGCTCGAGCCCCGGCGTACCGGGCTTGATCCACGGCCGCGCGAGCCCGTCGCCCCGGGCGAACGGCATCACCGCCTCCCCTTCGGCAGGCGGCGTATCGAAAAACTTCACCGGGAACGGCTGGTAATTGCCCATGTCCGGTACGCGCCATGGCTCGGCGGCATTGGCGATATAGCCGTCGGTGAGCAGGATCACCGGCGTCATATAATGGGTGGCGATGCGGCACACCTCGATCGCGCAATCGAAGGCGTCCGCCGGCGAGCGCGCGGCGATCACCGGCAGCGGCGAGTCGGCGTTGCGGCCATAGACGGCCTGGTAAAGGTCCGATTGCTCGGTCTTGGTCGGCAAGCCGGTCGAAGGCCCGCCGCGCTGCGAATTGACGATGACCAAAGGCAGCTCGGTCATCACCGCCAGGCCCATCGCCTCGGTCTTGAGCGCAATCCCCGGACCCGAGGACGACGTGATGCCGAGACTTCCGGCGTAGCTGGCGCCGATCGCCGAACAGATGGCGGCAATTTCGTCCTCGGCCTGGAAGGTGGTGATCCCATATTCCTTGAGGCGCGACAGGTGGTGCAGCAGGGCCGAGGCCGGCGTGATCGGATAGCCGCCGAAGAACATCGGCAAGCCAGCGAGCTGGCAACCTGCGACGAGCCCGAGCGCCAGCGCCTCAGCGCCCGTGACCGTGCGGTAAAGGCCGGGCTCGGCTGGTGCCGCGGCGATATGGTGCTGCTTGAACGGCGCGCCCATCTCGACCGTTTCGCCATAGGCATGGCCAGCGTTGAGCGCGGCGATATTGGCTTCGGCGAGCTCGGGCGCCTTGGCGAACTTGGTCTTGAGCCAGTCGACGATCGGCCCGCGGTCGCGGTCGAACATCCACAGCGCCAGGCCGAGCGTCCACATGTTCTTGCAGCGCAGCGCTTCCTTGTTGCCAAGGCCGAACGGCTTCACGGCGTCGAGCGTCAGCTGCGAAATGTTGAAGTGGACGACCTGCCATTTGGCAAGGCTGCCGTCATCGAGCGGGCTTTGCTGATAGCCAGCCTTGGTGAGGTTGCGGGCCGTGAACTCGCCCTCGTCGGCGATGATCAGTCCGCCTTCGCGCAGCGCCTCGGCATTCACCTTCAGCGCCGCCGGGTTCATCGCGATGAGCACGTCGGGCTGGTCGCCTGCGGTGTCGATGGCACAGGAGCCGAAGTTGATCTGGAAGGCCGAGACGCCGAAGGTCGTGCCTTGCGGCGCCCGGATCTCGGCCGGGAAGTCGGGGAAGGTCGCAAGATCGTTGCCGGCGAGCGCGGTCGACAAGGTGAATTGCCCGCCGGTCAGCTGCATGCCGTCGCCGCTGTCGCCGGCGAAGCGGACGACGACCGCTTCCTGCGGCGGATGGGCGGTGGCTTCTTTTTCGGTCAGTTGGTGCGAGGCGGTGGCCATTGCTTAAGGATAGGACGCCCGGTTGCCTTTCGCCACCTCTTCTATAGGTTTCGCCCCAGACGACGCGCGAGGGGGGCCTGCGAATGTTCGTGCGGCGGCTGACCACCAGCCTCAGGCAACAGCATTGGATGACGATCGTCATCGAGCTGGTCATTGTCATCGTCGGCGTGTTCATCGGCACCCAGGTGGCCAACTGGAACCAGGCGCGCATCGAGAAAGCGCAAACCCAGCGGATGCTCGACCAGCTCGTCCCCGAGCTTCGCGCCGAGCTTGAATTCTTTTCGGGCTCCGAGCGCTATTATCAAACGTCGCGGCACTACGCTGACGCGGCATTTGCGGCGTGGAACGGCAATAGTAACACCAGCGACAGCGACTTCGTCATTGCCGCTTACCAAGCGACCCAGATCAACGGCATCGGGATCAACCCTGACAGCTGGTCCCTGACTTTCGGCGGCGACCAGCTGCGCAATATCGAAGACCCGCAGACCCGCCGCGACCTCGAAATCGTGCTGACTTCCGATTACGCGCCGGTCGAATTCAACGCGGTCGCGACGCCCTATCGGGAGCATGTGCGGCAGGTCATCCCGATCGACATCCAGGACGATATTCGCCGGGTATGCGGCGACCGCAACGTTAAGGGCCACTACGGCATCTACCTGATCGTTTTGCCCGCCCACTGCGACCTGAAGATCGACCCGGCCAAGGCGGCGGCGACGGCGGCCGCGCTCCGTGCGCGGCCTGAATTGGTCGGTGAACTTCGCTGGCACTTGGCGGCCGTCGCCACCTATCTCGCGAATGCCGAGACTCTGGCGCTCCCAATGCGCAGCCTGCTTCGCAAGCTAACGGCCGGCTCCTGACATGATTTACCGCCGCGCCGCCGCCAAGCTCCGCGCCCAGGACTGGTTCGCGATCGGCATCGAGTTCGCGATCGTCGTGGCCGGCGTCTTTGTCGGCAATTGGGTCAATGACTGGAGCCAGGCAAGGGGGGAGGAGCGCGAGGCCAAGGTGCTCATCCTCCGCCTCCGCCCTCAGCTCGAGCGGCTTTCCGCGATCGAAAAGGGCGAGCGGGACTATTACAAGATTACGCGGCGATTTGCGGAAACGGCACTCGCCGGTTGGGCCAAGGACCCCAAGGTAAGCGACGGGGACTTCGTCATCGCCGCTTATCAGGCGAGCCAGGTCGCCGGGCTGTCGATCGAAGGATCATCGCTGTCGGTCGCGCTTGGTGCCAATTCCGTGCGCAAGATCGGCGACCCGGCGCTGCGCGAGGCGGTGATCAGCGTCATGACCTACAACTTCGCGGCGCTGCGTGGCGACACCCTGCAGGACGATTACCGCACGCACGTTCGCGAGGCAATTCCTTACCCCATGCAACGGGACATCAGGCAATCTTGCGGCGATCGCCAAACGCAGGACTTCCTGATCCTTCCGCCGACCTGCGCCCTTCGCTTTGCGCCCGACCAGGCGGCCAAGGCCGCGGCCATGCTCCGGTCACAACCGGAATTGGCTGGGCAACTCGCCTATCACCTGGCGCAGACCGACGCCTGGCTGAGCAATCTTGCACGGCTCGAGGTCAGGGTTCACGCGCTGCTGGCGTTGATGGATCAGAAATTGGGCGGTGTTCGACAATGATCTACCGACGCGTCGCGGCAAAACTTCGGGCCCAGGACTGGTTCGCGATCTCCATCGAGCTCGCGATCGTCGTCATCGGCGTGTTCATCGGCACCTGGGTCGCCAACCGCAACCAGGATGCGGCCGAGCGGCGCCAGGCGCAGCAGATGCTTGCTGAGCTTCGGCCCGGCTTATCGAACTTCGGGCAATCGCTGGCGTCGGCGCAGACCTATTTCGCCGTCGCGAGCAACTATGGCGACACCGCCTTTGCGGGCTGGGCGGGCAGCCCAAAGGTCAGCGACAAGGCGTTCGTCATCGCCGCCTACCAGGCCAGCCAGATCACGCAGATCGCGCTGAACGGCGGCAGCTGGACCCAAATTTACGGCGGGAGCCAGCTTTCGCGCCTGCCGGATCCCGAACTCCGGCGCGACCTCGCCTGGGTCATGTCGCTCGATTTCGGCCAGCTCGGGATGGCGAGCACCGCGACGCCCTATCGGCAACATGTCCGGGAAGTCATTCCGGAAGACATTCAGGACGCGATCCGGTCCAAGTGCGGCGATTACATTCCGGAAGGCCAAGGCATCATCACCTTGTTGCCCGCCACCTGCGATGTGGATTTCCCCGCCCCGCGCTGGACGGCGGCGGCCCGCGACCTTCGCGCCGATCCGCAACTGGTGAAGGAATTGCGCTGGCACCGCGCCGCGGTCGCATCGTTCACCTTCATCGTCGGCATCTTCAAAAATCGCGTGAACCGCACGCTCGACCGGATCGACTTCGACGCCAGGGGCGGACGTTGATCTACAGGCGGGCGGTCGCCAGGCTGCGGGCGCAGGACTGGCTCGCGATCAGCATCGAGCTCGCCATCGTCGTCCTCGGCGTATTCATCGGTACGTGGGTCGCCGACCGCAACCAACAACGGGTCCAACAGCACCAGGTCGACGCCCTTGTCGACCGCCTCAAGCCGACGCTGCAGCAATTCGACCAGCAGGTTGAGGGCGATATCGACTATTACAAGATTGCGCACAGTTATGCGCTGACGGCCTTTGCGGGATGGGATCGCGACCCACGGGTGAGCGACGCACAGTTCGTGATCGCGGCCTATCAGGCGTCGCAAGTCACCGGCTTCGGCGCGAACAGCCAGATATTCTCGACCCTGATCGGCGCCGACCAGGTCCGGATAATTGACGATCCGGACCTTCGCAACGCCATGGGGCGCGTGCTCGGGGCGGACTTCGGCCAATTATCATATCAGAACATGCTGACCGATTATCGGCAGCACGTTCGCGAGATCATTCCCAATTCGATCCAGGAAGAGATCCGCGCGCAGTGCGGCGACCGAAACACCCCGATCGGGGTAATCCTGCTTCCCCCGAAGTGCGAAATCGCCCTGCCGCGCGGCGAGGTCACCAATGCCGCCGCCGACTTGCGGGCGCATCCCGAGCTCGTGAAGGAGCTCGACTACCATTTGGCTCAAGCCTCGACCCTGGTCGGGAACATACAGCGCTATGGCGAGCGCGCGCGCCAGTTGATGGCGATGATCGAAAAGCGCCGGTAGGCATTGCGCGGGCTGTCCCCAGCTTCCAATGACGAAGCCATGGCTGCGGGCGAAAACGGATACCGCCGCGGGGTCGGCGTCATGCTCCTCAATCGCGCGGGCAAGGTGTTCGTTGGCGCGCGGATCGATAATCCCGACGACGCCTGGCAGATGCCCCAGGGCGGCATCGAGGCCGGCGACGAGCCGTGGGCCGCGGCGCTGCGCGAGCTTCAGGAGGAAACCGGGATCGCCCCGCATCTCGTCGAGCAGGTCGCGCAATGCCCGAAGCGGCTGCGCTACGATCTGCCCGAGGAGTGGCGGCCGAAGCTGTGGGGCGGGCGCTGGCTCGGCCAGGACCAGGACTGGTTCCTCGCCCGCTTCCTCGGCGAGGACAGCGACATCGACCTGCTGACTGACCGCCATCCGGAGTTCCGCGACTGGCAATGGGTCGAGCCCGAGCGCCTCCCCGAGCTGATCGTACCGTTCAAGCGCAAGCTCTATCGCGAGCTGCTGGAGGCCTTTGCGGCTTACCTCTGAGACGCGGTGAAATCGCCGATGCCGCCGCCGACGACCGGCATCCTACCGAAACGGCACGAGGTCAGTCTTCTCTAGCTAATGCTTGGCGATCATCACCCCGCTGGCCGAATAAATCCCGTCATCGCGGCTCCAGACGAAGGGGAGGGTCCACGCCCCCATCAATTCTTTGGCGTTGGGCCCGGTGAATTGGCCGGAGAAGCTGTTTGGCCCGGCAAGATTGGTGTCGAACGTACCGGAAAAGTGAGTGGCGCCTGGCGAAAAAACCGTGTCCTTGAAATTGGTCTCTCCCAGGTCCTCCGAGCTCGGCGAAGAACCGTCCAGAACATAAAGGATCGGGTGTATCGTGCCGGACAGCGAGCCAGCGCCGAAGTCGAATGACAGCGCGATCGTCCCGCGCACAGGATTCGGCCATGGGAACGGGCCGTTATCCCAAGTGTCCGAATAGCCCTGGATGACGCCGTCATAGGTCGCCGAGCCGGTGGTCGGCACCTGACCTGCAGGTGTCGTCGAGCCGATGAGAAGCTGGTTGTACTCCCATTCAGCGATCGCCGAGTAGGAATAAGCAGCGCCAATATATACCCAGCGTCGATAGGAGCCGATCTGGTAGCTATCCGGCTGGTCGGTAGGAACGATCGCCGTCCACCCGAAATTGTCGCCCGACACCTCATAGACCTTCGAGGTCGAAATCGTAGCGAAAACGTAATGGCGGGGTCTCCAAGCCGCTCAGGACAGTGTATTCCTGGGTCTCCGGAGCATCGAAAATCTGGACCGTCGATGCCGAGGCAGGTGGCGGTGGAGGTGGCGGCGGCGGCGAAGGCGGTGGCGCCGGGATCGACGAGATGCCGCCGCCATCCCCACCGCACGCGGACAGCATGAGCGCGGCCGCGGCACAAACCAGCATCTTGCATGACAATGAGCGTTTCATCGCGTTTCTCCGGCTTTGTCACCGCGATGTGCCGCCGGCCGGCCGACGAATGCCATGACGATCAGGTGAAGATTCGCTGATGGTTTGCTGATGGCCCTTCACCGGGACCCACTGCCCAAGGCGCGCCAGGACCCCGGGCCATGGGTAATCAGAGCGGCAAAGAGGTTGGGCTCGGCGAGTGGAGGTGGACCTGGCCGTGCCGTCCAAGCGCGAGCTTTACCGGCAATTGCTGCGCGCGTTCGCCTCCTATCTCTGAGACGCGGTGAAATAGCCGATGCCGCCGCCGACGAGGGCGCCGAGGATCGGGCCGATGAACGGCAGCGGGACCGCGACGACGGCGCCGATAGCGGCGGCGATCGCGGTGCGCTTGGCGACTGGGTTTTCGAACATGGCTTGCTCCTTTGTTGGTGTATTATAGTATTAATACACTAGGGAGTTTAGCCCAGCGGGCGTTTGAACACCGGCATTTTCACCGTGAAGAGTTGCAGCACGTTGCCGTCCTGGTCGCGGGTCTCATTGCGCATGATGACGATCGCCATGTCCGGTTTCGAGCGTGACGGCACGATGTCCGCCACTTCGCTGAACACCCGCAAGGTCATGCCGGGACGGGTTGGCCGTGGCCAGGCGATCTGCAACTCCGCGCCGACCAGCCCGTCCGCCAGCGGCACACTTTCGACCAGCAGGCGCATGGTCAGCGCCGCGGTATGCCAGCCGCTCGCCGCCAAGCCGCCGAACAGCGAATCCTTCGCGGCTTCCTCATCGAGGTGGAAGGGCTGCGGGTCGAACTCGGCCGCAAACCGCCTGATCTGCTCGGCATCGAGCGGATGCGGCCGGCTTTCGAACCTTTGGCCGACGTGAAGGTCTTCGAGATAAAGCGCGTTCAAGCGAACAAGGGTTCGTTGAGATGATGCAGGCAGAACAACGCGAACACTACCGGAACCAGCATTTCATGCACTCGGCGCCGGCGCGACACGGTGAGCGGGAGGACGAACAGCAATTGGGCCAGCACCAGCCACTGCTTCTCCAAATCTGCCATGCCTACGTGCAAGGCGTCCCACAACACGTAGATAAGGAAGCTTATCCCGATCGACAGCCACAGGTAGCGGCTGACCGCATGATAGTGGGCCTTTAGGTCGACGCCCTCTTCGAGCAACTGATCCGGCAAAGCGGCTCTCGCGGCGAGATACATGGGGATGATCCCGCCGAGCATCAGCAGGAACAGCCACAAGGGCGGGTTGATGTTGCGATTGCCGAGGATGCGGAAGCTGACACCCCAGCTGCCGACGATCAACATGAACACGAATGCCGCGGCGGTCAGCGCCACCCAGTCCCATTTCACCTTGCGGCGGTTGACCAGCAGCGCGTGGATGCTGCCCAGCATCACGGTGATCGCGAGGCCGGTGATGATCGTGCTGAGGCCGATCGCGAAATCGCCCGACGTCATTGTCGCTCACTTCGCGCGCGGTTTGCCTCTGGGAGCGGACTTGCGCGCCGTTTTGGCGGCAGTCTTCGCGGATTTGCGCGCCGTTTTCGCGGCGGGTTTGGCCGCGGCCCTTGCCGCTTTCGCGGCCGGCTTGGCTGATTTGCGGGCTGTCTTCGCTGCAGGCTTGGCGGCCTTGCGCGCGGCTTTGGCAGCCGGTTTAGCGGCGGACTTGGCCGACTTCCGGGTCGGTTTCGGATCGCCGACCAAAGTGTCGAGCGCCTGGCGGCCGAAGTCCATCGCCAGCTTCCACAGGCTGGCACCCTTCCGAGCGCCTTCGCGGGCGAACGCCGACAATTCATCTTGCGCGCCGGAGGCACGGGCCCGCGCCTCGGGCGGGTTCTTGATCGCGGCGGCGGCGGACACCAGAGCCGCGGCGGCGAGGTCGGTCACCACCGGGCTGGCCGCCAAATCCTTGAGGCGCGATGAGGTCTTCGAGCTCGGCTTCCTGCTCGTCTTCTTGGCTTTGGCCACTAAACGCCCCCTTTTGCGAAAGCTGGTTGTAGCCATCGCCTATAGGGGCGGAAGGCCAATCGAGACAGCCCTGTAACATTCTGCGCCAGAGCGGCGCCTGTCGGGGCGGTGTGGCGTTCCCCATCGGCCTTGGCTAGGAGCCGGGCATGGGGAGGCTGACGTCCACCGAAAGCAAGGCGACGGAGCGCGCCGCCGCCGCGCCAATGCTGGAGCAGGTGCTGGGCTGGGCCGCGGTGAACAGCGGCTCGCGCAACCTCGCCGGGCTCGAGCGCATGGCGGACTTGCTCGCCGACGCCTTTGCCGCTTTGCCGGGCGTGCTCCGGCTGGAGCAACCGGCGCCGGTGGAATCGGTCGATCCGAGCGGGCGCACGGTCCAGGTCCAGCACGGGCGCCACCTCCACCTTAGCGTTCGCCCAACGGCGCGCGTGCAACTGCTGTTCACCGGCCACATGGACACGGTGTTCGGGCCGGACCATGACTTCCAGGAGAGCCGCTGGCTCGAGGACGGAGTCCTGAACGGACCTGGCGTAGCTGACATGAAGGGCGGAATCGCGGTCATGCTCGCGGCGCTCCAGGCGGTCGAGAAGAGCCCGCTGGCCGACCGCTTCGGATATGAAGTCGTGATCAACAGCGACGAGGAAGTGGGCTCGCTCGCTTCCGCGCCGCTGCTGGCGCGGTCGGCGAAGGGCAAGCGGGCGGCGCTAACCTATGAGCCCGCGGCCTTGCCCGACGGGACCCTGGCCGGCGCGCGCCCCGGAAGCGGCAATTTCGCGATCATCGTCCACGGCCGCTCGGCCCATGCCGGGCGCAATCCGGAGGACGGGCGCAACGCCTTGCTTGCCGCCGCCGACCTGGCGCTGCGATTGGCCGAGGGCGTGCGCCCGGGCCTCAGCATCAACCCCTCGCGGATCGAGGGCGGGAGCCCGAGCAACGTGGTTCCCGACCTTGCCGTGCTTCGCGTCAACCTGCGCCCGCGCACCCCCGAGGACCAGCGCGATGCCCAGGCGATGATCGACGGCGCCATCGCCCAGGTCGCCGCCCGGCACGACGTGACGATCGAGATCAAGGGCGAGTTCGGCCGCCCACCCAAGCCGCTGACGCCCGACGCGGAGGCCTTGTTCATCCTCGTCAAGCAGGCCGGCGCCGACCTCGGCCAGCCGATCGCCTGGCAGCCGTCGGGCGGGGTGTGCGACGGCAATAATATCGCGGCCTGCGGCGTGCCCGTGGTCGACACGATGGGCGTGCGCGGCGGCAAGATCCACAGCATGGAGGAATTTCTGATCAGCGACAGCCTGGGCGAGCGCGCCGCTTTGTCCGCCCTGACCATCCTGCGCCTCATCGGCGAGGCTGCATGAACTATCGCGTCCGCCCGGCCACCGGCGAGGATTTCCGCGCCATCTACCAGATGGCCAAGCTGACCGGCGGCGGCTTCACCAACCTGCCGGCCGACCGCGCCACCCTGGTTGGCAAGCTCGCCCGCTCCGACGACAGCTTCAAGCGCAAGGAGGACAGCCAGGCCGCTGACCTCTATGTCTTCGTGCTCGAGGACCCCAAGGCCAGGAAAATCCGCGGCACCTGCCAGGTGTTCGGACAGGTCGGTGTGGTCCAGCCCTTTTATTCCTATCACCTCAGCACGCTGACCCAGACCAGCCCCGAACTCGGCAAGACGTTCCGCAACCAGACGCTGACTTTGACCACCGACCTCGAAGGATCGTCCGAGGTCGGCGGGCTGTTCCTCCACCCGGAAATGCGCGCCAGCGGTCTCGGCGCATTGCTGGCGCGGAGCCGTTACCTGTTCATCAAGGAGCATCGCGGGCGGTTCGGCCCGCGCACGCTGGCCGAGCTCCGCGGAGTCATGGACGAGGTCGGGAATGCGCCGTTCTGGGATGCGCTGGCCGGGCGCTTCTTCGGCATGACCTTTCCGGAAGCCGACGATTTCAATGCCGTCCACGGCACCAAGTTCATCGCCGACCTGATGCCCAAGACGCCGATCTACATTTCGCTGTTGAACGAGGCCGGGCGAGCGGTCATCGGCCAGCCGCACCCGTCGGGCCGAGCGGCGATGCGCATGCTCGAGCATGAGGGCTTCGTGTTCGACCGCTACGTCGACATCTTCGACGGCGGACCGACCGTGACGGCTTCGACCGACCAAATTCGTACCGTGCGCGAGGCGCGCACCGAAACCGTGGGCGAGATCGGTGAGGGCGGTAATTTGAAGATGCTGGTCTCGACCGGGCGGCTGAAAGACTTCCGCGCCTGCTGCGCATCGGTGAAGAAGCTCGCCAAAAAAGGCGTGATGATCGACCCGCAAGCGGCCGAGCTGCTCGAAGTGGATGTCGGCGGCACGGTGACGATGGTGGCGCGCTAGTGCCGCTGATCGAGATCAACTTCGACGGGATCATCGGGCCGAGCCACAATTATGCCGGGCTGAGCTTCGGCAATCTCGCTTCGACGCGCAATGCCTTGCACGTGTCGGACCCGCGCGCGGCGGCGCTGCAGGGGCTCGACAAGATGCGCGCCAACATGGCGCTGGGGCTGACCCAGGGCCTGTTCGTGCCGCATCCCCGGCCCGACCGCCCTTGGCTGTCAGAGCTGGGCACGACGATCGAACAAGCCGAACCGGCACTGGCCGCGAATGCCATGTCGGCTTCGGCGATGTGGGCGGCCAATGCGGCGACGGTCTCCCCCGCGCCCGATACCGCGGACGGCAAGTGCCACCTGACCGTCGCGAACCTCCGCACCATGCCGCACCGCAGCCATGAGTGGCCGGCGACGCTGGCGCAGCTTCGCCTGGCCTTCGCGGCCGAGAGCTTCGCGGTGCACGACCCGGTCCCGCCGGCGTTCGGCGACGAAGGGGCGGCCAATCATATGCGGCTGGCCGCGGAGCACGGCGAGCCGGGGCTGGAGGTGTTCGTCTATGGCCGCTCGGGCGGCGCCTATCCCGCCCGCCAGCACATCGAAGCGTCCAAGGCGCTGACCCGGCTGCACCGGGTCGATCCCAAGCGGGCCTTGTTGGTCGAGCAGTCGGAGCATGCGATTGCCGCCGGCGCTTTCCACAATGATGTTGTCGCTGTGGCCAATGAACGCGTGCTGTTCGCGCACGAGTTGGCTTTCGCCGACAAGCAGCCGCTGCTCGATGCCGCAACCGCTCAGGTTTCGGGTTTCGAATATGTCGAGGTGCCGGCGTCCGAAGTGTCGCTGGAGGACGCGATCCGCTCCTACCTGTTCAATGCCCAGCTCGTGACGCTTCCCGGCGGCGGGTCCTGCCTGATTGCACCGACCGAAGTGCGGGATACGCCGGCGGTCTGGTCCTGGGTTGAGCGGCACATCGCCGGCAACGGCGCGATCCGCCGGGTCGAACTGGTCGACGTCCGCCAGTCGATGGCGAACGGCGGCGGCCCGGCCTGCCTGCGATTGCGCGTGGTCGCCGACCCTGGCGAGGTCGATCCGCGCTTCATCGCCGATCAGCAAAGCTCGACCGGTTGGCGGAGGTCATCAGCAGCTCTGGCCCGAGCAAATCCACCATGAAGAGCTGCAAAATCCGGCGCTGATACGCCGATGTGGAACGCGCCCGCGCAGCTGCTTCTCGATGCTCTAAATCTGAGCGAACTTGCATGAAATCCCGAAACGGGACGGAATCAGCAAGGATTACCGACATTTTAACCCTGTTCTTTAGGGTTTGAACGGCTCAAAACCGCCAACGGGACGTTCAACCGTTAACGTATGGCGATGCTCAGGAAACTCGGCCGGCTCTTCACCATCAAGACGCGCTTCGAGGCGTGGCTGGTGATCTATGCCATCGCGCTGGGCGCGGTCGAGCGCGGCCGGCTCTATCTCGAAACCTATCCGGGATATGGCGGCTGGATGCTCGCGCTGGCGTGCACCGGCGTGGTGTTCATCGCCGGGGCGAGGTTGCTCGATTCCGTGCGTGCGCCGCTACCGGCGCTGGCCGCCGGGCCCTATCCGGCCCGCTCAGCGCGTCACCTGGCTATTGGTCGTAGTCGACCCAGGCGCCAGCCGCAGCGTCGCGCTGCAGAACCACGGACTTCGCGCCGCACAGATTGACCCCGGTCCAGGTGACCGGGCTGGCACCGACCGTCGCCTTGATGTCGAAGGCGCAATCGGGATCGCTGAAGTTCATCGACGAACGCGCGCCGGCACCGGGCGCGGCGCCAAGGGATTTCCATTCCTGAGTCCCGGCGCGGCGGATCGACAGATCCGCAAGCGCACCGCTGGTCCCGTTGACCAGCACGAAATTCCCCGCTCCGCCCGGAGGGGCAGCGGCCAGCGCAATGAGCGCAGCGATCGCAAGGTTGCCCATGAGCAGGATTATAATCCCGCGCATGGGCTAGTTGAAGGTGGATTGCGACGAGCTGTTTAGGCGGCGTTGAGCTCGGCGTAGCTGGTGCGCCGGCCGCTCCAGTAGGTGACTGTCGGGGCTGGGCCGTGGTTCGACGCCTCCCGCAGCGGCAGCGCGGTCGAACAGAAGGCGCATTCCGCCGATAGCCGGCCGATCAGCCAGTGGGTCCGCCCGCAGCCGGGGCAGTGATTGATCTCACCATCATGATAGACGGCGTGATAACCGCGAGCGCTCGGATTGAACGGGCCGCGGATCTCTGTGGAGCTCAGCATTGGGCTTTCCTTCAAAGTCATTTTGCCTATTCCAACGAGCGGCGAGTTGTTAGGTTTCAAGGATGGTTCGCTTTGTTGGGGGACGTGTCGCGGGGGCGCCACACGGGTGTTCCATAGGGGGACAATTACACTTCGGAGACTTCCCGCGGCCGAAATCGTCCGGATCGGCTGTGGATATTAACCATCCCTTAGGGATTGAGGGGGATGGTCCTATTCGTCCTAGGCGTAGGGGGGACCAGTGGAATCGAACGCATTTTACTATCGCCGGCGCGCAGTCGAGGAGCGGATGGCGGCGCAACGCGCGATGACCGAAACGGCGCGCGCCTGGCACGCCAAGCTGGCCGAGGACTTCGCCGCCAGGGCGTCGATCAACACCGCAGTCGTCTGCAGCGAGAGCGCAGTCACCGCCTGATTGCGTGAAAGGCGTCGCGCGCTCTGTCGCTTGGGCAGGCGCGGTCTCCGGATCATCGTTTTCCAACAGGCTGGCCCCGGCGCCGGCCTTTTTTTCGCCCCGAGGATCGGCGGTTGGCGGGACGAGCGTCCCGTTTCGCGACGCCATTCGCTGGTTAACTTTGGGTAAGTAGCCTCGTTATCCACATCAAGCTTAACAGAAATTTAGCGGGCGACTCGTCTCTCACTCGCTGGCCGTGCGCGTTAGAACCAAGCGAGGCGAAGGGGCAAAGTCACATGAAGTACCGTGCATTTCTCGCCGCGACGGCAATTGTCGTCAGCAGCTTCAACCCGGTTTTGGTCACGCCGGCGTTCGCCGTGGAGCCGACAGTCGATCCTTCTCAGCAATTCTGCGAAGACCAGCTCAAGCCAAACGATCCGAATTCGGAGTTCCAGACCGAGCCGGTCGACGTGAGCGAGGGCGCGTGGACCAATGACGGAGCCGCCTATCCGGACGAGGACAATCCTCTCGGAGATCCCGAAGGTTACGGCACGCCGACCTATTCCAACGTGTTCCTGAGCAATTCCTATTTCCGCAACGGCGGCAGTCCGAATGTCTGGGCACTGGGGCAAGCGACCATCACTTACCCGCAGACGCGGCAGCTGTTCGCTTTCCTGCAAGATCAGTCGCGGACGGTCACCTTCGGTTGCCACGTTTGGAAATATGTTGGTGCGGATGACAACAATCTTGTCGAGCCGCCTGGACTCCAAACGGTGGGCAACACCGTCGATGAGCATCAAACGATCGATGCAGTGCCAAGTTCGGACTACGTCATCACCGACGAAGACTTCATCGTTGAGGGTGCCACCGTAAAGGCGCTGATCTGCATCAGTCCGAACAACGTGACCAAGGGCAAGCCTGGCACCTGGACCGGCAAGCATGGCTTCAATGCCGCGAATTGCCCGGCGGCGAGCATCGCGGCAGGCGGTACCGTTCCAAGCGGGAACGCCCCCGACCTTCCATAGCAGGTCGCCACTACCACTAACGATCCCTGCTCGATTTAGCGTCGGGCAGGGATCTTTCTGAGAGCCTTCGAGAGGCTGCGGCCAGCGAAGGCTTCGGGGTTTGTTCAGCAAGCTGTGCTATTTCGCTCCAAAGGGGAGCTTTCGACTTGTTACCTTTCAAGTCTCGGACCGGCGGGTCCGATCATCATCCTCACTGCTTCGGCCGATTGGCGGCGGCGATGTTGCTTGCCGGCGCGGCACTACCGGTAGAGGCCGCCGACACCGAAACGGCGTCCAACGCCGCCGCTGACCAGCCGACCAGCCCGCAGTCGAGCCAGCAGGCCATCGTCGTCACCGCGCCGCCGCTGTTCCGCGACATCCAGCCCGAGCAAAGCCTCGATGAGACCGGGATCGAAAGCTACGGCGTCAGCACGGTCGATGAGCTGCTCGGCGAGGTCCAGGGCGAGCTCGGCGACGACGAAGAGCAACCGCTGATCCTGGTCAACGGCCAGCGCGTCAACGACATCAGCGATGTCGGCGCGCTTCCGGTCGAGGCGCTCCGCAACGTCCAGGTGCTGCCGAAGGGGTCGGCACTGCGCGCGGGCGGCACGTCGACCCAGCGGGTCATCAGCCTGACGCTCAAACGCGACGTGCGATCGGCCACGCTGACCGCCGCGCACAAGCTGTCGACCGGCGGTCATTGGAATGCCGAACGCGGCGAAGCGATCGTCACTCACGTGCACGGCGACACACGCGCCAACCTGGCGTTTCGTGTCCGCGACGAGAGCCGCCTGCTGGAGAGCGATCGCGGGCTTATCCAGCCCTCGCCAACGCTACCCTATGCGCTGCAGGGCAACATCATCGGCTACCCCCATACGCTGGGCGAGATCGACCCGGCGCTGAGCGCGCTCGCCGGGACGCTGGTCACGGTCGTTCCGGTTCCAGCGGGGGCTCCGACACTGGCGGAGCTGGCGACCTACGCCAACCAGCCGAACCTGACCGACATCGGGCAGTTTCGGACGCTCCGGCCCGCGGTTCGCAACTATGACCTCAACGGGTCGGTCGCGACCCGGCTCGCGCCCTGGCTGACGTCCAACGCGACGCTGCATTGGGGGCACAATGAAAGCCGGTCGCTGCGCGGGCTGCCAAGCGCGGTGTTCGTGCTGTCCCCGGCGAACCCATTTTCGCCTTTTTCGAATGACGCGGGGCTGGCCCTTTACGGCGCGGACGCCATTTCGCGGCAAAACCATCCACGACGGCTTCGACGAAAGCGCGGCGTTCGATGCCAATTGGGGCAGCTGGTCGGGCAACCTCAATCTTCGCCACGGTGAATCGCGCGACGTCACGCTGAGCGACCAGCGCGCGAGCTTCGGCGCGATCGCCATCGCCGACACCGTCAATCCATTCACGGCGGACCTTTCGGACCTGATCGAGATCCGAACCATCCGGACCGCCTCGAGATCGTCGACGAGCCTTGCCGACCTGACGCTCGACGGCCCGGTGGCAAAGCTGCCCGCGGGCGACATCCAGGCTGCGGTGGAGGGCCGGCTGGGATGGAACCACGTGCGGTCGGAAAACAGCTTCTCGCCGTCGAGCAACCGGACGTTCGACCGGGCCGAGCAATCGCTCCGCGGCGGGCTCGAAATCCCGCTGACCAGCCGCGACAGCAAGGTCATGCCCGAGGTCGGCAATCTCAGCGCCAGCGTCGAATATCAGCGCGCCCATTTTTCGGATGCGGGATCGATCAACCACTACACTTTGGGCCTGACGTGGGAGCCGGTGCCGATCCTGCGGCTGCACGGCTCAATCGATGAAACCGATGCACCCGCGCCGATCCAGACGATTGGCAACCCGGTAAACGTCGTCCCCGGCGTCCGCGTGTTCGATCCGCTGACCGGCGAAACCGTCGACGTTACGCAAATCAGTGGTGGCAACCCCGACCTGCTGCCCCAGAGGACCAAGGTCCGCGATGTGAGCGCCTTGCTACGGCTGGTCCCGCAGACTGAACCTTCAGCTCAATGCGGAATATACCGACACCGATCTTCGGAATTTCGTCTCGGGGCTGCCCGAAGCAAGTGCGGCGGTGATGTTGGCGTTTCCCGACCGCTTCGTCCGCGATTCCAACGGCGTGCTGACGACGGTGGACCTGCGTCCGGTCAATTTCGATTCGCACCGGGAGCAGAGGCTGCGCTGGGGCCTGAGCATGAAGGCCAACCTCGGCGGAGGAAGCGCGGCGAACGCATCAGGCGGACACCGGGCCCGTTCGGGGCCGCCGACCTACCTGCAGCTCACGGCCAATCATAGCATGGTCTTTTCCGATACCATCCGGATTCGGCCCGAGCTTGAACCCATCGATCTCCTCGAGGGCGGAGCCATAGGCATTGGCGGCGGCCGCGTGCGCCATCAAATCGACGGCACGGCTTCGGTCACTTCGGGCGGACTCGGCGGACGCATTGGCGTCACCTGGCGCGGGCGAAGCGCGCTCGACAGCCGGATCGGCGGCGTCACGGACACGCTTCGCTTCTCGTCGCTACTGCTCTTGAATGCTCGCGCCTTTGCCGACGTGAAAAAGATCCTGCCTGGCGAACGATGGGCGAAAAGCCTGCGCCTGTCGCTCAGTGTCAGCAACCTCACCAACGCCCGGCAGCACGTGTACGATTCTTCACGGGGTGACCCCGCTGCAGTACCAGCCCGCCTATCGCGACCCGCTCGGGCGGACGATCGAGTTCGAAATCCGCAAGGTCTTCTGACCGCTCGCCGCAGGCTTGCGCGGCACGCCGGACGCCCCTATGTCGCGGCCTCCGCGCGCCAGGGTTGGCGCGCACGGCATGCGCCCGTAGCTCAGCTGGATAGAGCACCAGACTACGAATCTGGGGGCCGGAGGTTCGAATCCTTCCGGGCGCGCCATTTTCCGAGCGATTGCGCGGCGAACGGCCCGCTCTTAGAGCTTGGCCGATGCTTAGGCCGGCACCCTTCATCCTGACGATCGTGGCCGCGCTCGGCGCGTGCAGCACGCCCGGCGGGCCCTATCCGTCACTCGCGCCGCGCGCCGGCGAGGCGCTCGACCCGCGCGTTCCGGTCGAACGGCCGATCAACGACCGGCCGGTCACGCCGGCGCTGGCCGCGCGGCTCGCCGAGCTGGTCGGCCAGGCCGAGCGCGGCCAATCCGACTTCGCGCCGCTGGCCGCCAAAGCGGAGCAGCTCGCCAATGGCGCCGGCGGACCGCAAAGCGATGGCTGGGTCGAGGCGCAGCAGGCGCTGTCGGCGGCTGTCGCGGCGCGCGGGCCGACCGCTAGAGCGCTCGGCGACATCGACGCGATCGGCGCCAACCTCCTCGAAAAGCAAGGCGGGCTTGCCCCCAACGACCTCGCCGCGATCCAGCGCGCCCAGGCCGAGGCCGGAGCCATCGACCAGCGCCAGGCCGACCGCATCAAGGCGGTCCAGAACCGCCTCGGGATCTAGCCGGCGATCAGCCGCGCCGCGTCGAGGGCGTGGTAGGTGAGGACGCCCGTCGCCCCGGCCCGCTTGAACGCCAGCAAGGTCTCCAAAATCAGCGCGTCGCGATCGCCGGCGCCGGCGGCGGCGGCATGCTCGATCATCGCATACTCGCCGCTCACCTGGTAGGCGAAGGTCGGCACGCCGAACTCGTCGCGGACGCGGGCGACGACGTCGAGATAGGGCAGGCCGGGCTTGACCATGACGAAGTCGGCGCCTTCGGAGAGGTCGAGCTCGACCTCGCGCAGCGCCTCGTCGATATTGGCGGGGTCCATCTGGTAGCCGCGCTTGTCGCCCTTCAGCCGGCCGCGAGCGCCCGACGGCGTCGCGGAACGGGCCGTAGAAGGCCGAGGCATATTTGGCGGCATAGGCCATGATCGCGACATTCTGGTGGCCACCGTCCTCCAGCGCCTCGCGGATCGCGGCGACGCGGCCGTCCATCATGTCCGACGGCGCGACGATGTCGGCGCCGGCCTCGGCCTGGACCAGCGCCTGGTCGACCAGGATCTTCACCGTGTCGTCGTTGATGACGTTGCCGGCCTCGTCGATCATCCCGTCGTGGCCGTGGCTGGTGTAGGGATCGAGCGCGACGTCGGTCAGCACGCCGATCTCCGGCACCGCGTCCTTGATCGCCTTGACCGCGCGGCAGATGAGATTGTCGGCGTTGAGCGCCTCGCGCGGCGTCGTCGGTGCGCAGCTTCTCGGGCGTGTTGGGGAACAAGGCGATGCACGGGATGCCGGCGTCGGCGGCCAGGCGGGCGCGCGCCGCGATCTTGTCGATGCTCCAACGGCTAACGCCGGGCAGCGAGGCGATCGGCTCCTCGCAATCGCGGCCGTCACAGACGAACAGGGGCCAGATGAAGTCGCTCGGGTGAAGCCGGTGCTCGGCGAGCATCGCGCGCATCCACGGCGCCACGCGGCCGCGGCGCATGCGGAGATAGGGATAAGGAGCGGTCATGCGCGCCCGTCTATTGTCATTCCCGCGAAAGCGAGGAACCCAGAAAATTTGTTCGCTGGCCCCCGCTTTCGCGGGGATGACGAAATGATGGTTTATCCCGCGGGATTGAGCGCGCCGCCGGGCTCGCGGGTCGCCAGCGCCTCCTCGGTGCACTCGTCCTCATCCGGGCACGGCGCTTCGACTCGCAGCCGCGCCTTCCTCCAGCCGCCGTGCGCATAATAAGCGGCCGCCAGCGCGAGGTTGACCAGAGAGCTGACGGGGAAGCTGGTCCACAAGGCGTCGGCACCGAGCCAGCCGATAGGTGCGCGAGGATCCAGCCGAATCGGACCGGCACCAAGCCGATCGCAAGGATCATCAGGGGCGCCCATACCGCGCCGTTCGCGCGCACGGTCGCGAACAGCACCATGGTCACACCGAACAGCAGGAAGTTCCAGGTGGCGAGTACGTGGATGTGGCGGGCGATCGGCAGCGCCGGGCTGCCCGATCCCATGAACAGGCCGAGCACCGCCCGGTCGGCGAGCGTCATCAGCACGATCAGGGCGCCGGTGATGAGCAAGGACTGGACGATCCCGATCCTGGTGATCTGGCCGACCCGCTCCCATTTGCCCGCGCCAATGTTCTGCGACGCCATGGCGCTGACCGCCGCGCCGAGCGCCATCGCCGGCATCTGGACGTAGGTCCACAGCTGCATCGCCACGCCGAAAGCGGCGGCGGTGTCGACGCCCTCGCGGTTGACCATGCCGATCAGCGCCAGCGCCGACATCGAGATGACGACCATCTGGATGCCCATCGGCAGGCCCTTGATCACCAGGGTCTTGAGGATGGCGGGATCGGGCAGCAGGTAGCGCAGCTCCGCGCCGCGCAGCCGCAGCGGCAGGTCCTTGGCGTAAATGTAGATAAGGAGGCCCGCGAGGCTGACGTAATTGCCGACCAGCGTCGACATGGCCGAACCGGCGATGCCCATTTCCGGGAACGGGCCCCAGCCGCGGATAAAGAAGGGGTTGAGGCCGCTGTCGAGCGCGACCGCGACGATCATGAACCACAAAGGCGTCATGCTGTCGCCCGAACCGCGGAGCGCCATCATCAGCAAGGTCAGCAGAAGCAGCGCCGGAAGCGCGAGGAAAATCACGCGCAGATAAGCGAGCGCCAGCGGCGCGGCATCGCCCGGCGTGCCCAGCAGCTGCAGGATCGCCGGGGCGAGAAAATAACCGGCGATGGCGACAAGGATGGTCACCACCGCGAATGAGCCGCCGGCGGTGCCGAATACGCGCCGCGCTTCGTCGACATCCTTTCGGCCCCAGGCCTGGCCGATGAGGATGGTCGAGGCCATCCCGAACCCGAACACGAACGCGGACAGCAGGAACATGACCATGTTCGCGTTGGACGTCGCCGCCAGCGCGCCTTCGCCGAGGAAGCGGCCGACCCAGATCGCGTTGACGGTGCCGTTCAGGGATTGAAGGATCGAGCTGGCGAGCGTCGGCAGCGCGAATTTGAGCAAGGTCGGCGCGATGCTGCCCTGAGTAAGGTCGCCGCGGCCCGGCCGCGGAGAGGTCGCGCGTGGAGTTGCTGCGTCTGGCATCGGCCTGCCAACGCAGTAGCCTGAAATCAGATGCGGCCGAAACCCTGGTTGTTGACCTTGCGCCCGAAGCCGCCGGCCGCCGGGGTGCGGGACACCAGGGGATTGGTCGCCTTCTCGAACAGCTCGACCGTCTCACTGAACAGCCGGCGGAGCTCGACTACTTGCGGCACCAGCTCGTCGGGGAAGCGGTGGGTCTCGACGCATACCCGCGCGGTCTGCTCGATCAGTTCGGCGATGACGGCCAAGGGCTCGGCGCCGAGTTGGCGCGATTCACCCTTGAGCGTGTGAGCGGGCAGGACGAGCGCGGTCGTATTCTGTTCGCGCATCGCGGATTCGATCTGGGCGATCGATTTCACTCCATCTTCCTTGAAATAGCTCAAGATGCGGATGAAGCCGGAACCGAGTTCGGTCCGGCTTTTTTCGAAATATGCCCAATCGACGATGTCCCGAGCTTCGTCGGCCACCATTTGCTCCTCTTGTCGCCGGTTGTTCGCCGGCGGTGGTTCCACAATGCCGGGATAGGCCCGAAAGGGTAAACTTTGCCTTAGCGCCGGTTCTTGTCGAACGGGTTGGAGCGACCGCGGAAGTCGAGCCGGAGGGGCACAGCGGCGAGCTTGAGGTCGCGGCGCAGCGCGTTGACCAGGTAGCGGCGATAGCTTTCGGGCAGCTCGTCGGTGCGGTTGCCGAACACGACGAAGGTCGGCGGACGCGTGTTCGCCTGGGTGATGTAGCGCAGCTTGATCCGCTGCCCTTTGGGGGCCGGCGGCGGGTTGGCCTCGACCGCCTCTTCGAACCAGCGGTTGAGCTCGCCGGTAGGAACGCGGCGGCTCCACGCCTCGCGCAAGTCGAACGCGACCTCGAGCATCTGTATCGATGCCCTTGCCGGTCTTGGCCGAGACGGTCAGCAGCGGCACGTCGCGAAGCTGCGCCAAGCCCTTCGGCCAGCGCCGCCTTGACGCCGTTGAACAAGCGACGAAGCCTGTTCGGCGACATCCCATTTGTTGAGCGCGAGGATCAGCACCCGCCCCTCCTCGATCACCTGGGCGGCGATCTTGAGGTCCTGCGCTTCGAGCCCGCGGGTGGCGTCGAGCAGCAGCACGACGACCTCGGCATAATCGATCGCCCGGCGGGTGTCGGCGGCCGACAGCTTCTCGAGCTTGTCCTCGACCTTGGCGCGCTTGCGCAGGCCGGCGGTGTCGACCAGCTGCACCGGCCGGCCCTGCCACTCCCATTGAAGGCTGATCGAATCGCGCGTGATCCCGGCCTCGGGCCCGGTGATCATCCGCTCCTCGCCGAGCATGCGGTTGACCAAAGTCGACTTGCCCGCGTTGGGGCGGCCGACGATCGCGATCTTCAGCGGCGCGCCTTCCGCATCCTCGTCCGCGTCGTCGGCAATGTCCTCGCGCTCGATCAGCGGTTGCAGCGCCTCGAACAAGTCGGCGACGCCTTCGCCATGCTCGGCGCTGATCGCGATCGGATCGCCGAGCCCGAGGCGAAAGGCCTCGAAGATTCCGGATTCCGCGGCGCGGCCTTCGGCCTTGTTGGCGACGACGATCACCGGGGTGGCTTCGACCCGGAGCCAGCGGCCGATCTCCTCATCGAGCGGGGTCAGGCCCTCGCGCGCGTCGATCATGAACAGCGCCGCGTCGGCTTCGCGCACCGCGGCCTCGGTCTGGATTCGCATGCGGCCGGGAAGCGTTTGCGGGTCCTCGTCCTCGAAGCCCGCCGTGTCGATCACACGAAACTCCAACCCGACCAGATGCGCTTCGCCCTCGCGCCGGTCGCGAGTCACGCCCGGGCGATCGTCGACCAGTGCCAGGCGCTTGCCGACGAGCCGGTTGAACAGCGTCGATTTGCCGACGTTGGGCCGGCCGACGATGGCGACGGTGGGAAGCGGCATGCGCCCATGTACCCCGGCGCAAGCCGGGGTCCAGTGCTTTCAGGTTCTAGCGGTAGGCGTGGAGCCGACCGTTGTCGTCGAGCACGTAGAGCGTGCTTCCGGCGACGACCGGCGAAACGCTGATTCGGGCGCCGACGCTGGTTTGGTTCTGGAAATTGCCGGTTCCGGGATCGAGGTTGATCAGCGAACCGCCCGACGAGGCGACGATCAGCCGATTTCCAGCCAGGATCGGGCCGTGATAGTCGATCTGACCCTGCTTCTTCTTCGCCCGGCGGAACTCCGGCAGCGAGTTGATCCAGCGCACCTTGCCGGTCGTGCGCTGGACGCAGATCAGCTTGGCGTCGTCGGTGATCACGAACACCCAGTCGCCGGCGACCCACGGGGTCGAAATCCCGGCGATGTTGAGCTCCCACTGGCGCTGGCCGCTGGTCAGCTCGAGCGCGACCATGCGCCCGCCCTGACCGACCGCGAACACCTGGCCGTTGTCGATCACCGGGTCGGCGTCGATGTCGGACAGCGACGACACGCTGGTGCGGATGCTGGTGCGCTGCAGGGCGTCGGTCCACACTTGGCGGCCGTTTTCGTAACGATAGGCGTTGAGTTCGCCCGACGAGAAGCCGGCGACGACCGTACCTTGGCCAACGGCGGGAGAGGCTGAGCCGAACACCCCGGCGATTTCCAGCGAAGCGGTCCCGGACCAGTTCAACGACCCGTCGCTCTCCTTGAGCGAATAGATCTGGTTGTCCTGGCTCATCACGTAAAGCGCGTCGCCCGCCACCGACGGAGCGCCGCGAAGCGGCCCGCCGGGATGCACTTTCCAGACGATGCCGCCGGTGCGCTCGTCGAGCGCAGCGACGTAGCCAAGGCCGTTGGTCGCGAAGATGCGACCGTTGTCATAGGCAATCCCGCCCCCGTAGAGCGAGCGCTCGTTGCCCTTGTCGGTGGGGGTCTGGCTGGCCCACAGCTGGCCGCCATTGCGGGTGTCGAAGGCGCGGACCGCGCCGAGCGTGTCGATCACGTAGACGCGGCCGTTGGCGACGATCGGGGAAGCCGCAAGCCGCATGGTCGTGCTGGCGCCGCGGCCGGCCTGGACGCTAAACGCCTGGGTCAGCGTCCTTCCCAGGGCGAGATGGCCCATCGACTTGTTCGCGCTTCCGCCGGACTGCGCCCAGTCCGCATTGGCGACCGGAGCGGGCAGGTTCAGCGGTTGGCTTCGGGTCGCCGGATCGGCGGAAACATCGCCCTCGGTCGTCAGAACCGCGATGCGCTGGCCAAGCACCGGCGTCGACGCCGCCTTGCCGCGCTTGAACACGCTGCAGCCGCTGGCAGCGAGGGCTACGGCGATGAGGATTGCAACGCGAAAATGTCGAGCTGTCGTCATGGAAATCCTATTGCTGCGGCAGTGCCGAACTCGCATCCACGCCGAGGCTGCTGGCGATCTGGATCGCGCGCTGGCGGGTTGAATCGGGCACATCCTTGTCCTTGGCGATGGCGGCGAACAGCTGCCCTGCCTCGTTCTTCTTGCCCTGCTTGATGAGGGCCATTCCGGTCATCTCGGCCGCTGTCCCGAACCACGGCTCCCCGGCTTTGGCCAGCGGCTGAAGCCGCGAAACCACGTCCTGCGGCGGGATTTGGTCGAACTCCAGCGCGGTCTGGCGGATCAGCGCCAGGTCGCGATAGGGCCTGGGCAGGCCGTCGTCAGTCGCGATCTCGCGGAATTTGGCGGTCGCCAGTTTCGTGTCGTTTTGCTCGAGCGCGGTCACGGCGCGGGTGAACAGGGCCGAGGCCCGGACGGCCTTGCTACCGCTTTCGGACAATTTATCGAGCTGGGCGGTCGTGCTGGCGGTGGGCTTGCCCGCGGCGATCGCCCGATAGGTGTCGGTGAGCTGCTCGACCTGCTGTTCGGAACGCTGGACCTTGTGCTGCTGCCACCAGATGGCGCCGCCGCTCGCCGCCAGGAACAGCACCACCGCGGCGATCAGCAGGGGACCATTCTTCTTCGCGAAATCGCGAAGGCGATCGCGGCGCAAATTCTCGTCGACCTCGCGAAGAAACGTCTCGTTGATATCTGGAGTTTGCGCCAAAGACGTCCTCAGTCCGCTCGTTCGGGAAACATTTTGCCGGTCGCTTCCCTTCCCCACCGCAGATGAACGGAAGCTGGCGGCAGACCCTCTAGCGGCTGGTTCGCGAAAGGCAAAGGTTTAGCCTTTCGGCCGGTAGGTCTGGTCGGCGGTCGGGAAGCTGCGCGCGCGCACTTCATCGGCGTAAGTGCGCGCTGCCTCGCCAATCCGTCCGGCGAGGTCGTCGTAGCGTTTGACGAACCGCGGCGTGCGCTCGAACAGGCCGAGCATGTCCTCGGTCACCAGCACCTGGCCGTCGCATTCGGCCGACGCGCCGATGCCAATCACTGGGCAACTGACTGCTTGCGAAATGCCGCTGGCGATTTCCTCCACCACGCCTTCCACGACCATGCAGAAAGCGCCAGCCTCCGCCACGGCCTGCGCGTCGGTCTTGATCTTGGCCGCCTCGGCATCGTCCTTGCCGCGCGCGCCATAGCCGCCGAGCACGTTGACGGCCTGCGGGGTGAGGCCGACGTGGCCGATCACCGGGATGCCGCGATGGGTCAGGAATTCGATCGTCGGCGCCATCGCCTCGCCACCCTCCAGCTTGACCGCGGCGCACCCGGTTTCCTTCATGATCCGCGAGGCCGAGGCAAAGGCCTGCTCCGGCGAGGCCTCATAGCTCCCGAACGGCATGTCGACCCCGACCAGCGCATGCCAGCTGCCGCGCACCACCGCGGCGCCATGCGCGCACATCATCTCGAGGGTCACCGGGATGGTCGATGGCAGGCCGTAAATGACCTGGCCCAGGCTGTCGCCCACCAGCAACATGTCGCAATGGGGATCGAGCAATTGCGCCATCCGCATCGTGTAGGCCGTGAGCATGACAATCGGTTGCTCGGTGCGGAAGCCCTCGTCCGCCACCACCTTGCGGGCGCGGATCGAGGGCGTCGTCATTCGCTTGCCCGGGACGGGCGACGGGGTCGCGCGGCTCGTCGAAGTGTCCATCGTGAAGGTCGACATGGCGTCCTTCTAGTCGTTCCGGCGGCGGCGGCAAAGGCGCGGTTCGCCCCGTCAATCCACCGCCCTGTCCTCGATCAGAAGCATAGGCCATGCATGCCGCATCCGTTGTTTCTCTGGCTCCGTAACTCCCTTGTGGCGCGATTTCGCTGCCGCAAAAAAGGAGGAAGTGCATGTCCAGGCCCCAAACCCACGTCCACGCCCATGCCGAGGCCCATCGCGAAGCCAATGCGATGTACAAGGCAACAGGCGTCAAAGCCTTTCTGTCCGACGATCAGTTCTTCACGACCACGTTGACGACGCTGAACCATTCCGGCGTTACCGGCGAAGCGATTGTCGGCTTCGACGAACGGACCAATGCCATCACCGTCGCGATCAGCGCGTCGGGGCTGGAGCCCAACATGGTGCACATCCAGCACATTCACGGTTTCCCGGATGGCACCGAAGCGCATACTCCGACCCTGGCGCAGGACGACGACGGGGACGGTTTCATCGAGCTTGGGGAAGGCCTGGGCAGATATGGTCCAATCCTGCTCAACCTGACCACCGATCATGCCAACGGCACTGGCGGCGATAATGGCCACGATCACAGCGGCGATCTGACCGGCTTTCCGACCGCGCCCGACGGCACGATCTTCTTCGTCGAAACTTATCAGTTGCCCGACGGAATGCTCGGAACCGACCCGATGGTGGCCCTGCGCGAGCTGGTGATCCACGGCCTGACGGTTCCCGAAGGCGCTGGCGCGGGCACGCCCGGCGAAGTCGATGGGACGGCCGGCTACAAGCTTGTCCTGCCGGTCGCGAGCGGCGAGTTTTCGAACGCGGGCAATTTCGCCCAGTTCAGCCAGTTCCTGACGGCCGCGGACTTCGCCCACGACGCGCAAGTGCATGGTTTCGGGGTCGGCGGCAGCGACATGGGGATGTTCGGATAATGAAGGCGGCGGCCGGGCGTCACCGGCCGCCGCTCCCAACCGTTGGCCCGACGAGAGGAACGGTTCATCGACAACCGCGAACATTAACGCGCCTGCCGCGTCGGACCGGCAAGTGCGCGGGCGATTGCCCGCGTGGTCCGAATGTGGAGTGAACCAATGATCGACCGCCACTTGCTTGGCGATATCACGCTGGCCATCGCGCTAGTGCTTCCCACCGCCGCCATCGCTGGAGCCGAAATCCCGCAACACCCAGCTTCTGCAGCAGCCACCTCGCCCGCGGTAGCCAAAGCCGTGCCGGCGGAACGCTCGATGGACGAGCGCGGAGTCAGCCTGCTCGGCTAATTGCCCCTAGCGCAGCCAGCCCCTTTGACGAGAGTGGCGCGCGAACCAGTAGATTGTCCACGCGATCAGGACTGCGACGACGAGCACGACGATGTCGTTGGTCGTCAACAGGTCGCGAAAGTCAGGCGTTGCGAACATTCCGATCAGCCACGCCGCGAACCCGGCCAGCGAGACCAGCAAAAGCGGTTCGGCCGTCTTGCGGCGCATGACCAGCATGACTGCGCCAACCAGCCCAACCCCGAAGCCCACAAGTGAAGCGCCGAGCACCCATGTGGGTTCGGCATTGAACAAGGCGCGCTCATCGAGTGCAAGCGTCGCCGGGTCGGTGGTCAGGTGCAGGTAAAGGCCAAAGCAGCCGAGCGCCATGAACAACAAAGACGCGATCGCGCCGATCATGAACCAGCCCGCCACCGGGCGCGGCGCAAATCGATCGTTCATCCCCCTCCCCCTCTGTCCTACCTGACCGCCTCGAGCCGCTCCTCCCAACCCGCGCCCTGCGCAAGGGAAATCGAATCGAGCACCGCGGTGCTCTGGTCGCGAAGGATGGTGAAGGCGCGTCGGATCGCGCAGGTCGCCTCATCATGGCAGTCCCCGCACGGCGCGTAGAAATTGACGCTGGCGCAGGACACCAGGGCAATCGGCCCTTCCATCGATCGGACGATTTCCCCGAACGAGATCTGCTCGGCCGGCCGTGACAGCTGGTAACCGCCCTTTGGCCCGCGCGCGCTCTTCACCAGCCCCGCCTTTTTGAGGTCGAGCATGATGAGCTCGAGATATTTGGGCGGGACCCGCTGGGTCTCGGCGATGCGCGCCAGCTGCACCGGACTGCCGCCCTGTTCCTCTGCGAGGAACAGCAGCGACCGCAACGCATAACGAGTTCTTCTGGGCGATCATGTGATTGCCAACTAGCGCCGTAAGCGCGCCTTCGCAAAGCGGGCATGAACAGGATTTCATGCCGCCGCCACGGCCTGGAGAGGGACGGCGGCCTAGTTCGGCGGTCGCTCGCCCGGAGCAATCATCGAATTGGAGACCATTACATGAAACGCCTCATCGCTTCCCTCGCCGCGCTTGGTATCGTCGCAGCCGGCCCCGCCGCCGCCACGACTGCCAAGACCGCCCCCGCCAAGGCCAAGGTCCACAAGACCGTCAAGCTTGCCGCGAAGAACGCCAAGACCAGCAAGAAGCCCGCCAAGTAAGTTCGACTCTCTCCCAATCAGCCGTCCGGAGCGAGTCCTCGCCCCGGGCGGCTCCCCATGTCTATAAGCAGAGCATCATTCGAGGAATCATGGGCCGCAAAATCCTGCTGATCGAAGACGACCGCGAAACCGCGTCGTACCTCGCCAAGGGCCTCGCCCAGGAAGGCCATAGCGTCGATTCGGTCGCCAACGGCCACGACGGCCTGTTCCGCGCGACCGAGGGACGGTTCGACCTGATCGTCCTCGACCGCATGCTCCCCGGGATGGACGGCCTGACCGTCCTCAAGGCGCTGCGCGCGGCCAAGGTCGCAACCCCGGTCCTGATCCTTTCCGCGCTGGCCTCGGTCGGAGACCGGATCGACGGCCTCGAGTCCGGTTCCGACGATTATCTGGTCAAGCCCTTTTCCTTCGCCGAGTTGCTGGCGCGCGTGAACGCGCTGCTTCGCCGGCACGATGCGCGGCCCGACCCGGCCGATCACCGGCTGACCGTCGGCGAGCTTGAAATCGACCCGCTGTCGCGCAGCGTGAAGCGGGCGGGCAGGAAGCTCGACCTCAAGCCGCGCGAATATCTGCTGCTCGAGTATTTTGCCCGCAACGAGGGCCGCGTCGTGACCCGCACCATGCTTTTGGAGCAGGTGTGGGATTATCATTTCGATCCGGGGACCAACGTCATCGACGTCCACGTCAGCCGCCTTCGCCGGAAGCTCGACGAAGGCTTCGACAAGCCGCTGCTGCACACGGTGAGGGGCGCCGGTTACATGCTCGAAGCCTGACGTGAAGCAGCGGCTGCCGACGACCGTCCGGGTTACCCTTCTCGCCGGATTGCTCGCGCTGCTGTCGAATTTCGCCGTTGTCGGCTTCATTCACTGGCGGACCCATGCGCAACTGCTGGACGCGCTTGAAGATTCACTTCCGATCGCGGCGCTGCTGGCCCTCCTGCTCGGGCTGGTGTGCGGGGGCATCGTCGCTAAATATGTCGAGCATCGGATCCGCGACATCGTCGCCGTGGCCGACCGCATCACGCCTCAAGACATGAGCCAACGCGTCCCCTTGTCGGGCACGGGCGACGCGTTCGACCGGCTCGCCGAGCAGGTCAATGCGATGCTCGACCGGATCGGCGCGCTGATGGGCGAGCTTCGCCTGCTGACCGAACTCTCTCGCGCATGACCTGCGCTCGCCGGTCAGCCGGTTGCGCTCGGCGGCTCACGCGGCGGCCGAGACCAGCGACCCCGCCGAGCGGGAGGAATTGCTTGCAAGCACCATCCGCCAGGCCGACGCTCTGATGCGAATCCTGACGACCGTGCTTGAGATCAGCCGCTCCGAAGCGCAGACCGGCCGGGACCAATTTGCCTGGTTCGACGCGTCCGAGCTCGCCGCCGAGCTGACCGAGATGTACGAGCCCCTGGCCGAAGAGCGCGGGGCCGACCTGCGCTTCGATCCTCCGGGCCAGCCAATTGCCTTGTTCGGGCACCGCCAGTTGCTTGCCCAGGCCATCAGCAACCTCATCGAGAATGCGCTGCGCTACGGCCATTCCGGCGGCGAGATCGCCGTCCGCGTCGGCCAGGCTGGCAGGACGGCGATGATCGAAGTCGCCGACCGCGGTCCCGGCATCCCCGAAGCGCTTCGGGGCGAAGCTCGGCGCCGCTTCGGACGGCTCGATTCGAGCCGGTCCGACGAGGGCGCGGGCCTCGGTCTCGCCCTGGCGGAATCGATCGCCCATTTGCACCAGGGGCAGCTGGTGCTGGCCGATAATGCGCCGGGTTTGCTGATCGGATTGCAGCTCCCCTTGCGTCACGAGGAGGCGCCCCGCGCGCCGTGATTCCCCAGGCAGCGCTACATCACGCAGTCGGAGGAATCGTACTTCGGCGCCGATGGATCGAAAATCTCGGGCAGCCCATCGAGATTGGGGCGCTCAACCTTCGTATCAACCGCGGCGTCGTTCGATCCCTCGATCCTCTGGTAATTGCCACCTCCCCAGAACCACAGTTTTTCCGTGGGTTCTTCGTCGATCAGGGGCAGCACGTAATGACCTGACGCCCACGCCGACAGGCCTGCTCCCAGATCGTAACTCAAGACGACCGCAGGCTCGATTCGATTGGCGGGACACAGGGGCTCATCGTCAAGCGAGAACCAGTCCGCAGACCAGGCCCCACCTGCATAGATACCGATGTCGAAGAGCGGCGCGGTTCGGACCGTCATCCCGTCGGCGGAGGCGGCCGGGTTCGGGGGCTCATAGGCGCCTTGCTTGAAAACTTCCGCTCGCGGCAGCACTGGCGCATCGACCTTTGTGTCGATCCCGCCCCCATCGGCATTGCTGTCCGTTCGTTCCAGCATGCCGGACCCCGCGTCGGACGACTGACCCATCGCGTCCATCGTCCAGAGTGAAGCGGTCAAGCCGTACGCGCTTGTCCAGAGACCTGGCTGGAGACTGGCATCGTCGTTCAAGTTGAAGCCGCGCCAGACATACTTGTTGACCACATCGACATCTGCGCCCCAGCTCAGCGGAGTTTCGGGGCTGAGATCGTCAGCGACGTTCACGATGTTCGGACCATCCCAGGCGGGGTCGATATTGCCGTAGACAAAACTATCCCCGAGCAAATTGATGGTCGTTGGATTCGGCGCGCTCGCGACATCAATTGCCTGGCCGTCGGAGATCGTTGCTTGCGTGGTCGCATGCTCCACATTCCAGAGCCTGTATCCCTCGGCAGAGGCTTCCCGCGTGCCGACCTGTTGGCCGTCCTTGTTGCCACCCTTGTCGAACGAGCACGCATAATAAGTGAACTGGCCATCGCTGGCCTGGCCGCAGCCGACGAAAAAGGTCGTCGGCCAGCCAATCTGCGTGAAGTGCCAGACCCCCGAACAATCCCCGCCCGATTTGCAAACGTTTGGGAAAGTCCCCGGAACGAAGTCCTCGGCCTCACGTGTCCAGCGATCCATCACCTGGCTGGTCGAATAGGAATTCGGCACCCTGAGGATATTTTCGCGGATGGTTCCGCGCCCTTCGCGGGAATCATGGGTGACCATGTGGGCCGAGGCCATGTCGCGGGCGCGTCCGGTCGAACGCAGCGCCAGGTCCGGACGCCAGGTGAGCGGCGGGACACCGAGCTTGTAGCGCACCGCATTCTGCGCGTTCAGGATTTCGCGCTCGAACGGGCTGAGGTTCATTGCGTTTGACGGAGCGGAAGACTGGTTGCAGGCCACGGGCCCGGGCAGCGTCTTCAGCATTTCGGCAACGGACGCCGAATTGCCGGACTTCGCCAGTTCCTGCTGACTAATGACCTTGCAGCTCTGCGGGACCTCGCGGAGGCGCTCGGGCCCTGCCGAGGCCGTACCCGCCAGCACCAGCACCGTTACCGCCGCGGCCGTCCAGAGCGTCGTCGAAAGCCTGAGCATATGCCCCTCCGCCCGGCTTGAGAGGAGCGCAAGATACGCTTCGCCGCGAGTCGCGGCAAACGCCGAGTGGACCGGCGACTACCCCTCGATGACGACCTTCGAGCCGATCCTGGTCAGGCCGTAGAGCTTCTGCGCGAACTTGGTGGGCAGGTGGATGCAGCCGTGGCTTTCCGGCCTTCCCGGCGTCCCGCCGCCATGGAGCGCAATGCCATATTCGTCGATCCGCTGCATGAAGGGCATCGGCGCATTGTCGTATTTCTTCGAGCGGTAGAACGGCCGTTTCTCGAGGATTGTCCATTCGCCGAGCGGCGTGATGTAACCCTGCCGGGCAGTCGAGACGGTGGTTGCGCCGACCAGCTGGTCGCCGCGATAGACGTACGCCACCTGGATCAGGCGATCGATGACTACGCGCGTTTCGCCGTCGGTGGGGATGGTCTTCGCCCAGACATATTCGCCGGGCTTCAGGTTCGAGCGGCCGAAGGTTGCGGTCATGTCCTTATACGCCTGGGGTGCGTTGCCGAGCGTCCATTTGTACGGAAGGTTGCTGACGGGCGCGGGCGGCGGCGCTTCCGCAATGCGAACCGGAACGGGCCCGGTCGAGCAGGAGGCGAGCGCCGCCATCGCGGCCACGATCGTCAGTTTGGTGAAGTTGCGCACGTCTTTGCCCCATCATTGTGTCGGCCAACGAACAGCCAAAGCCATGCAGGGAGTCAATGTTCCGGTAAACGCCAAGTTGCTGTTAACCGAAGATTATTCCCACTCGATCGTGCCGGGCGGCTTCGACGTATAATCGTAGACGACGCGATTGATGCCCTGGACTTCGTTGACGATGCGGGTCGCGACGCGGCTCAGAAAGGCGGCGTCGAACGGATAAATGTCCGCGGTCATGCCGTCGAGCGAGGTAACGGCGCGCAAACCGCAGACATAATCGTAGGTGCGGTAGTCGCCCATTACCCCGACGGTCCGTACAGGGAGGAGTACCGCGAACGCCTGCCAGATGGCGTCGTACAGACCCGCGTTGCGGATTTCCTCGAGATAGACGGCATCGGCCTTGCGCAGGATGTCGCATTTCTCCTGGCTGACTTCGCCGGGGATACGGATGGCGAGGCCGGGTCCGGGGAAGGGATGACGGCCGACGAAGGCTTCGGGGAGGCCAAGCTCACGCCCAAGTTCGCGCACCTCGTCCTTGAACAATTCACGCAGCGGCTCGACCAGCTTCATGTTCATTCGCTCAGGCAACCCACCGACGTTGTGGTGGCTTTTGATGGTGACACTTGGCCCGCCGGTGAAGCTGACGCTTTCGATGACGTCGGGATAGAGCGTACCCTGGGCGAGGAAGTCGGCGCCGCCGATCTTTTTCGCTTCCGCCTCGAACACGTTGATGAACTCGGCGCCGATGAACTTGCGCTTCTTCTCGGGGTCGGTGACGCCTTCGAGGCCCGTGAGGAAATCCTGGCTGGCGTCGACGTGGACTAGGGGAATGTTGTAGCTGTTGCGAAACAGCGAAACGACCTGTTCCGCCTCGCCCAAACGCATCAGGCCGTGATCGACGAAGACGCAGGTCAGCTGGTCGCCGATCGCTTCGTGGATCAGCACCGCCGCGACCGCGCTGTCGACGCCGCCCGACAGTCCGCAGATCACGCGGCCGTCGCCGACTTGCTCACGGATGTCCGCGATCTTGGCGTCCTTGAAACTGGCCATGGTCCAGTCGCCGGCGCAGCCGCAGACGTGGCGAACGAAATTGGCGAGCAGCTTGCCGCCGTCGGGCGTGTGCACGACCTCCGGGTGGAACATCAGGCTGTAGCGCCGAGCCTCCTCGTTGGTGGCAATGGCGAAGGGCGCGCCTTCGGACTTCGCGACCACTTCGAAGCCCGGGGCGAGTTCGTCGACACGGTCGCCGTGGCTCATCCACACCTGGTGTTTGTCGCCGACGGTCCACAGGCCGTCGAACAATTGCGACGGCGCGACGATGTCGATGAAGGCGCGGCCGAACTCGCGCTGGTCGGAGCTGACGACCTTGCCGCCGAGCTGGGCGTGGAGCGTCTGCTGGCCGTAGCAGATGGCGAGCAGGGGAACGCCGCTGTCGAACATCGACTGCGGCGCGCGCGGGCTGTCCGCTTCGGTGACCGAGGCGGGCCCGCCGGAGAAGATCACGCCCTTGGGCTTAAGGCGGTGAAAAGCCTCCTCAGCAGCGTTGAACGGAGCGATCTCGGAATAGACGCCGGCTTCGCGGATGCGCCGGGCGATCAACTGGGTAACCTGGCTGCCGAAGTCGACGATGAGGATGGATTCAGGGTGGGGAACCGTCATGGCGGGCGGATAGGGAGCATCGCCGCCGCAGTAAAGGTTGCGGGGACCTCAGCGCTTGTACTGGGCCTCCAATTCGAAGTGTTCGCCGCGAGCCAGCTGGTATGATGCCATGCAGCGGTCGCCGAGCGGCGTCGGGCCCTCGCTGCAAATTCGCCTGATCATCTGCGTGACGGGGTGGTCTGGTCCGCAGAATCGCCGCGCCTTGGCAATACTATAAGCGGTATCACCCCAAGCGTTGCGGCGATCCACCGGAATGCCCGCTTCGATCAAGGCGCGCGCCACCATCAACATTTTCTGGCGGTCGTGGCCAGGATTCCATTCGCAGCTTTCGATGACGTAGCTGAGGGCGTCGCTTCCTTCGGCTTTGAAGGTTTTGCTGGCGTCCCACCCATCCGCGATCACCCGATTGACCGCTTGAGCGTCCAGAGAGCGAAGCGCATTTTTCACCTCGCCTTCGCTGTGGATATGCGGAGTGGAAGCGACCCGCGCGGGTCTCCAAACCAACACTATCGCCATTAAGATCAGCCCTCCGCCCGCGGCCGCCAGAAGGGCTAGGTATCGTGTCCGCGAAACCGGCGGCGCGACAGGGGCTCGCTCGGAGAGAGGGGCCGCCTCCGACTGCTCGACAGGAGCTACGAAGCGGTAGCCGATGCCCGACACGGTTTCAATGAAGTGTCTGCCGTCGGCCCCATCACCAAGGGCGATGCGAAGCTTGCGCACTGCAGTCGGCAACGACGCCTCGACCACCGTGACGTCGCCCCAGATAGAGTCCAGCAGCTCGTCTTTCGAAACGACATTGCCGGCGCGCAGCAAAAGCTCGCGGAGGATTTCGAGTGGTTTGGATTCGATCCGGACACGTGCGCCGCGCATCGTCAGTGACCAGTTTGCTTCGTCGAACAGACAGTCGCCGAATGACCAGCGCCGTCCAGACCGTTGCGCAACGCCACTCGGCCTCGATTGGACCAACAGGCTATCCTTCAGAAAAGCTTCAGACGGACTTCATGACAGATGTTAACGTCCTCCGGCAAGTTGCGCGGCGTGTAATTAACATTAGTTAAACAGTCTGCGTTGCGTCGCCGGCTGCAGCCGGGGGGCAACATGTCGATCGATGGAAACAACTCAAACAATACGCTGACGGGTACGCTCGGCGACGATGTCATCAACGGCTTCGGCGGAACCGACACCATCAACGCGACGCAAGGCGCGGACGCCATCGATGGCGGGACAGGCAACGACCGGCTGACGATCATCATGGGCGATGCCACGCGGTTCGACGCCTCCAGCGGGGCGCGTACCTACACGCTGACCGCGACGTCGGCCACCGATAGCGCCGGAATCCTGAACAGCTCGTTGACGTCGGTCGAGCGGATCACGCTGAATACGCTGGGCGCGGGTGATTTCGACGACACCATCGACGCATCTGGCTGGAGCTCCGCGGCCAGCAGCTCGCTTTCCATTACCACTGGCAATGGCAACAACACCGTATTCGGCAGCAACTACGCCGACGTCATAACGGTCGGCTTCGGCAACAACGTCGTGGATGCCGGTAGCGGGTCCGATACGGTCCGCACCAGCTTCGACAACCGCTCAGGCGAAACGCTGTTCGTAACGGAGGCCGGCGGAACTCTGTTTACGACAGTAGGCGGGATGGTGACGAATTCGATCACCGGCGCCGAGGACATTTTCATAGGCGGCAGCTTCAACGGCCAATTCCAGTACGCCACGGACGGCCTGACCAGCACGGTCGACGCATCCGGATTGGGCATCCTCGCCGGCGTGAACCACATTTACTATCAGGATCATGACGGCAACGACGTCTTCATCGGATCGGCCAATGGAGAAGTCTTTACCAACACGTCGGGCTTCACCTTCGGCGACGATACGTACACCGGCAACGGCGGCGCCGACGTTTATGACTATACGGTGGCAATCGACGCGTTGAACCACGACGTCATCACCGACTTAGATTCCGATGACATCATCGACTTTCAGTTCAACGACGGCATCATCGCCGGCCAGCTGCTATGCGACAAATGGCTCGGCGCGGGCGACTTCACCGGCATTGCCGGCGAATATCATTACCGTGTCGACGAGTCCGGCCAGACGCTGGTGGAGATCGATACCGACGGCGACGCTGTCGCCGACCGGACGCTGACCATCGCCAACGGAGCCTTCGCGCTCGGAGAGACTACCCCCGGTTCAAACCAGCTGCAGATTATCGGCACGAGCGGCACCGCCGACGGCGAATTCCTCGTCGGAACAATGGGCGACGATCAGCTCTATGCGCAGGGCGGCAACGACACAATCGCCGCGACCGGGGGCATGGACCATGACTATGGCGGCGACGGCTTCGACCAGCTGCGCTTCGTGATGGCCAATACCGATCGGTTCACCGCCGCCTGGGATTCACGCACTTTCACCATCACCGATCAATGGGTCGGGGCCAGCGACGGCACCGTCAACACTTACTATTATGACATGGAAAGCATCTACCTTTCGACGGTCGGCACCGGCGACTTCGGCGATACCGTAGATGGCGCCGGAGCGGGTGCGTCGTTGATCCTGCGCTTGGGCGCGGGTGATGACACGGTGACCGGAGGCGCTTTTGACGACAACGTGACCACCGGCCTTGGCGTCAACAGCGTTGATGCCGGCGGCGGCAACGACCTGGTCGTCGCGCAGTTCGACAATGACCTTGGCGCGACCGCCTATGTGACGATGGTCGACGGGGCCGTGGTGACGACTGTCGACGGCGTTCAAACCAATTCCGTGATCAATGCGGAGTCCGTCGGGGTTCAAGGCTTCGATTTCGATGCTGGAAGCACCATCGACGCATCCGGCCTGACAGGGTTCGGCGGCACCCTAGTGTTCTATGACACCAACGGCAGCAACATCGACATCGGCTCCAGCGGCGCGGACCTCTTCGCCAACGTCAACGGCGGAGAGGCCGGCAACGACGTTTACACCGGCAATGGCGGCGCCGATATTTACGACTACACCTACGCAGTCGGGGCGATGGACGGCGACTTGATCACCGACCTCGATTCCGATGACACCCTCGATTTCCAGTTCAACAATTCGGACCAGAATGGCAGCGGGCTGCTCGCCGATCACTTCATCGGCAGCACCAACTTCACGGGCTATGCCGGCCAGTATCGCTATTTCTCAAGCGGCGGGCAGACCTTTATCCAGGCCGACACCGACGGCGACGCGGTGGCGGACGAAACGCTGACCATCGCCAACGGCGCCTTCGCGCTCGGCGAGACCTTTGCAGGATCGAACATTCTTCACATTATCGGCAGCAGCGGCACGACTGGCGCCGACACGCTGTCCGGCACGCTCGGCGACGATTCCATCTACGCCCAGGGCGGCAACGACATCATCAACGGCAGCCAGGGCACCGACTTCATCAATGGCGGCAATGGCGGCGGCGACCGGCTGTTCATGAACACCGGCGACGCCAGCCTGTTCACTCTCGCCACCGGCGGGCGGACCTATACGATCGGCGCGAATTCCATCACCGACAGCAGCGGCACGCTCAACACCAGCTTCACCGCGGTCGAGCGCATTGCATTCTCGACCGTCGGCAATGGCGATTTCGACGACGTCATCGACGCCAGCGTCTTCGTCTCCGGCCATTCCGCCGCGCTCGATATTCGCCTCGGCAACGGCGACAATCTTGTCACTGGAAGCGCCAGCAACGATCGCCTCTTCACCGGGTTTGGCAGCAACATCGCGGACGGCGGGGCCGGCTATGACTTTGGCCAGGTCAACGTCGATGCGAGCAGCGCGGTCACCGTCACGATTACCAATGTCGGCGGGACGCTGGTCACCAACGCCAATGGTGTGATCAACCAGCTCGGCGGTTTCGAGGAGGCGTGGGTCACTGGCGTCGGCAACGGCGCGATTACGCTCGACGCATCCGGCTACAGCGACATCGCGGGACTGACCCTGGTCCTCGTCGGTCACAATGGCAGCGACACGATGATCGGCTCGGCGGGCAATGATTTTTTTGCCAACCAGACGGGCCAGCTGCTCGGCAACGATGTCTACACCGGCCACGGCGGCGCCGACATCTACGATTATACCTTTGCCGCCGACAGCATGAACGGCGACACGATCACCGACTTCGATATCGACGATGTCATCGACTTGCGCTTCAACAACCTTGAACCAGGCGGCAGCCCGTTAATTGCCAATCATTTCATTGGCGATGCCGCGTTCAGCGGGACAGCCGGCGAATATCGCTACCAGATCAACGGCACGACGACGATCGTCCAGGTCGACAGCAACGGCGACACGGTCGTCGATCAGACCCTGACCATCACCAACGGCGGGTTCATGCTCGCGGAAACGTCGGCGGGTTCCAATGTCCTGACCCTGGCGGCGGTCATCAACCCGCTCGATGGCGTCGTTGCCGACGGCTATGTCGCCGGCGCAACCTTGTTCGTCGACGTCAACGGCAATGGGGTTCGCGACGGCGGCGAAGCCTGGACCACCACCGACGCGGCCGGCAATTTCACGCTGAACGTCAACCAGGCCGGGACCATCGTCGCGATCGGCGGCGTCAATGCCGACACCGGCCTGGCCAATACGATGACCCTGATGGCTCCGTCGGATTCGGGGGTCGTGAACCCCTTGACGACGCTGGTCGAAGCGGTGATCCAAGCCAGCGGCGGCGCGACCTCCGCCGATACCGCGACCGATCAGGTGCTGGCCGCGCTGGGCCTCGATCCGGGCCTCGACCTCCTCAACCTCGACCTGCTCGCGCAAGGTAGCGATCCCGCCGCGCTCGAAGCGCAAAAGGCGGCGGCGATGATCGCCAACCTCGTTTCCGCCGCCGAAGGCACGGCCGGCGCCAGCGCCAACACGGAGTCGGTCCTGGTCGGCGCGCTGGCCGATCTGGTGACGGACGCCGCGCCGGGCGCGACCGTCGACTTGACCGATGCCGCGACGCTCACACCGTTGCTGACGGCGGCGCTTCCGGGCGTCACCAACGTCGCCACCATCGCCAATGAAGTCGCCGCGGAAAGCGAGACGATTGCCGCAGCGACCTCAATCGACGGCATTAGCGACGCGCAGCTCGACGCCGCGCTGATCGACTATGCGCTCGACAACGTCATTACCGGCGACGCGGGCGCCAACCACCTGTTCGGCTTCGGCGGCAACGACACGCTCTCTGGCCTCGCCGGCAACGACATTCTCGAAGGCGGTTCCGGCTTCGATTTCCTGTGGGGCGGCGCGGGCAACGACATCTTCGTCGCCGAGAATTCGGCCTCGAAGGTGCAGACCAAGGTCGGCGCCCTCTCGATGGATGTGGTCTTCGATTTCGCCCGCGGCGACAAGATCGACCTGCGCGATATCGACGCCAACGCAGCCCTTGCCGGCGACCAGGCCTTCAATTTCAAGGGGACCAACGCGAACAAGCTCGCGGCCGATCTCAACTACAAGGTCTACGACAGCGTCATGGGCGCTGAAAAGGCGCTCGGTCATGACATCGACGGAATTGCGGGCGCAAGCCAATTTTCCGGCCCGGTCACGATCGTTTACGGCAATGTCGACGGCGGCAACCCCGACTTCGCGATCGCGCTGATCGGCGTCAACGGCGTTTCGGCGTCGGATTTCCTGTTCGTCTGACCCTCCGCGCCCGCTGTCCACGCGGCGCGAAAAAAGGGCGCCGGATCCTTCCCGAATCCGGCGCCCTTTCTTGTAGGCTTGGGTCTTAGTAGCGGCTGTAGCCGTAGGCCGAATAATCGCCGCCATAGGCCGAGCCGTTGTAAGGCTGATAATTCTGGCCGTAGTTCGACTGCGCGCGGTCGACATCAATGTCGGTGATGTAACCGCGATAGTCGGTGCGGCAGGTGAAGGTCAGGTCGACCGGGGCCTGCGCGCCATAGGTGTAGCCGTAGGCGCCCGAGCGGCCGCTGTTGGCGACGCCGCGGACGTTGAGCCCGCCGCCGTTGCGCTGCTCGACCCGGCTGATGCCGAGGACGCGCGCGCCACCGGTGTTGTAGCCGTTGTAGCCGTAGGCACCGACATTGCGGCCGTTGAGCCGCGCCTGGACCGCGCCGACGCACTGGCCGACCGCTGCCTGGCTGTTGACGCCCACGTTGCCGTAACCGCCATAGCCGTTGCCGTATCCGCCATAGCCGCCCATCGAGCCGCTGATGACCTGGCCGAGAACCTGGCCGATCACGGCGTCACTGCCGTAACCATAACCGTACGGGCTGCCGTAGCCGTAGCCGTAAGGGCTTCCGTAACCGGGGAAGACTTGCGCCGATGCCGGCGCCGCAATCACCAGCGTAGCAGCAGCAATTGCGCCGCCCGCCAGAACTTTCCGAAGAGCCGACATGGCTTACCTCCTGTTTCACAAGACCGCCGGCCCAACGCACGGCGAACAGCCTGTCCCTATTCCAGCCGCGATGCACGGCTTGTGAATTGCTTGTTGGCTGCGGTTAAGCTGCTGTTTTGTTGTCGTTTATCGGGTTGGGCATGTCTTCGTCCCAATGCTTGAGCTTGCGCTGGCCGTTCCACAGTTCCATGGGTTGGCCAGCCGCCCAGCTCTCCGCAATCGCGATGGCCGCGGAATCGTCTTCCGCCTCGAACTCGCGGAAATGGTCGATGTGGCCGCTGAAGCGGTCCATGAAATAGAGGCGGTAATAACTCATCGCCCCGCAACCCCCCGATTGCCGCGACTCAGCCTTATACTACTTATCCACAGCCCCGCCCATAGACTTAGGTTGACTGCGCGATTTACTCGCGCCGAGATCGAGCCCGGTGAACCGCCCGAGGAAGGCCAGCACGTCGGCGGTTTCCTCGATCACCTTGGCGGTCGGCTTGCCGGAGCCGTGGCCGGCGCGGGTTTCGATGCGGATTAGGTGCGGCGCGCCGTTCGGATCGGCGGCCTGCATCGCCGCGACATATTTGAAGCTGTGGCCGGGTACGACGCGGTCGTCGGTGTCGGCGGTGGTGGCGATGATCGGCGGATAATGAACCCCGGCCTTGATGTTGTGGTAGGGCGAGTAAGCCAGCAGCGTGCGGAAGTCGGCTTCCTTGCTGGGAGTGCCGTAATCGGCGACCCAGCTGTGGCCTTCGGTGAACCGGTCGAAGCGCAGCATGTCCATGACGCCGACGGCGGGGTGCGCGGCGTCGAACAGGTCGGGGCGCTGGTTGACGACGGCGCCGATCAGCAGGCCGCCGTTGGAGCCGCCCTCGATCGCCAGGCCCTTGGGTGACGTAATGCCGTTGGCCTTCAGATATTCGCCGGCCGCAATGAAATCGTCGAACACGTTCTGTTTCTTGGCGAGTCGCCCGGCGTCGTGCCACGCACGCCCATATTCGCCGCCGCCGCGGATATTGGCGAGGACATAGACGCCGCCCCGTTCCAGCCAGGGAATGAGCGTCGAGGAGAATGTCGGGGTCATGGAGATGTCGAACCCGCCATAGCCGTATAGGAGCGTCGGCGCGGGCCCGGTGACGCCCTTCTTCCTGACAATGAACATCGGCACCTTGGTGCCGTCCTTCGAGGGGTAGAAGCGCTGCTCGACCGTAAAATCGTCCGGATTGAACGGCACCTTGGGCCTGGCCCAGACGCTCTCTTCGCCGGTCTTGACGTTGTAGCGGTAAACGCTGGTCGGCCGGTTGAAGCTGGTGAAGGCGAAGAAGGTCTCGGGATCGTCATTGTCGCCCGCGAAACCGAGCACCGCGCCGATGCCGGGAAGGTCGACCTTGCGCACCAGCGTCCCGTCGAGGGCAAGGATGCGAACCTCGCTCTTGACGTCGGCGAGGTAGCGCGCGGCAATCCGCTCGCCGATGATGTCGGCGCCTTCCAGCGTCGCTTCGGATTCAGGGACGACCGTCGTCTGCACCGGCGTCTTCGCCGACGCGTCGATGCTGACGACCTTCAGCTTGGGCGCATCCTTGTTGGTGACGAAATAAAGGGTCGAGCCGACGCTTCCGGCGTAGGCATAATCATCGGTGAAACCCGGCGCGAGGATGCGCGCCTTGGCGTTCGGGCGCACAAGATCGATGACGCTGACGCGATAGCCGGTCCCGGTCTCGCTGGAGGAGATGACGAGGCGCTTGCCGTCATCGGTCAGCGCGGTCGAATGATAGAGGCCGGGTTCCGACGGCGTCGCGTAGATCAGACGATCGGCGGTCTGCGCCGTGCCGAGCTTGTGGAAGTAGATTTGCTGGTTGCTGCTCGATCCCTGGTACTGCTGGCCGGGGGCCGGCTCGGCATAACGGGCGTAATAGAAACCGCGCCCGTCCTTGGCCCAGGTCAAATCGGTAAACTTCGCCCATTTGATCGCGTCGCTGGTGTCGTTTCCCGAGGCGACGTCGCGGACCTTGAGCGTGCGCCAGTCGGTGCCCCCGTCCTGGACCGCGTAAAGCAGCTTGGTGCCTTGTTCATTGGGCTTCCATTCGGCGAGCGCCGTGGCGCCGTCTTTCGACCACGGGTTGGGATCGACCAGCACCCGCTCCGGACCGTCGACGCGGTCGCGCTCATAGAGCACTGCCTGGTTCTGAAGACCGCTGTTGCGGGCATAGAAGTAACGCCCGCCCTGCTTCTGAATGCCGGTATAGCGTTCGTAATTGAACAGCTGGGCCAGCCGCTGCTGGAGCGCCTTGCGTGCCGGCAGCGTGTCGAGAAAGGCATTGGTCGCCTGGTTCTCCGCATCGACCCAGTGGCGGACTTCGCCGTCGGTGCGGACGTTATTTTCCAGCCAGCGATAGGGATCCGCGACCGGAACGCCGAACTGGGTTTCGACCAGGTCCATGCGCCGCGTGTGGGGATAGGCGATGGCCGGAATCGCCGCCGGAGCGACTTCCACCGGCGGTGATGGCGGAACGAGGATGGCGACGGCCACGGGTGGTGGCGGGTTCGCTGCGCAGCCGCTGGCCAGCAACAGGACGACAATCGAGCTCCGACGCATAAACCCTCCCCATGAGCGGAGCGATGCGTAACAGCGAAAGGCGTTCGGCGGCAACGCCGTTCCGTCATCGAATTGACATAAGCTCTCGATTTCGCGTGATTAATCCGAACTGCGATTGACTGCGGCAAGGTTCGGGCGTTTACTCGCCTGGGCAAATAAGGGGAACGAGCGATGCGTATTGCGTTTGCGGCGGCAACGGCCGCGTTGTTTATGGCGACGGCCGCCGAGGCTGCGCCGACCACGTATCCGGGTTGGCAAGTCACCCAGAAATATACGACTCGCGCGACCGCGGGTCCGTGCAATTTCAACACCGCGATCACCTGCGGCTACAGCAACTACGCGCGGGCAACCAGCAGCGTCATCTACGATCCGTCGACCGACACCTATACGGTGCGTGACACCGGCAGCACGGCGATCAAGTCGAGCTTCGGGCCGGCCAACATTTCCTCGTCGGACGCGACTTACACGACCTATTCGAAGAATAGCGGCGCGGAGACGTTCCGGATCCTCACGCCCGGGGGTGTCAATCCGCTAATCGAGCTCAGCTACGCCAACTACGGCAAGTGGCGCCGCACGACGGCGAGCGGGGCGCTGACCAACGTCAACGACACCTACCTGGTCTGGGGCAGCAAAACTCCGGCGGCGGCCGTGACCAGCGGGACGGGCAGCTACTCGACGGTCCTCGACGGCACGTTCGTCAACAAGGACGGCGTCTACAGCGTCGCCGGCACGGGCACGTTCGACGCCAACTTCGGCCTCGGCACGATCAGCTACAGCTCGGCCGCGACGGGAACGCCCGAAACCACCGGCTCCGCGATCAATTTCGGAACGATGACCGGCGCAGGCCGCGTCAACCGCGGCAACTTCAACGGCACTGGCGCGACCAACGGCAGCGGCTATGCCATGGACGTGAACGGCACCTTCTACGGTCCCGCGCACGAGGAAATGGGCGGCGTGTTCGTCCTGCGCGGCAACAAGGGCAACGGCGTCGGCGCGATCGTCGGCAACTGATCGGCTGACCTTGATGATTGGAATTGCGGCGCTTGCCTTGGCGAGCGCCGCATTTGCACAAACTGCTCCGGCCTGCGCTCCAGGCGAAAACTGCGCCCAGGCCAGCGCCGCCCAGCTCTTCGCTTTTGCAGATAAGCTCTACGCCCAAGGCGACCTCACGGGCGCGGCCGGCGTGCTGGAGGGGCTGACCCAGGACAAGCATCCCGAGCTTCGCGCCGAGGCCCGCTTCCGGCTCGCCGCTGTGCGCGAGAAAATGGGCGACCTCGCGGGCGCCGCGCGGGCGCTCCGCGACCTTCTCGTCGAGCAACCCGGGGCGAACCGGGCCCGGCTCGAGCTGGCGCGGATCCTGTCGCGCATGGGCGACATCAAGGGATCGCGCGCGGAAATCCGAAAGGCGGAAGCGACGGGGCTTCCCCCCGACGTCACCCAGAATGTCCGCCGCTTCGCCTCATCACTGCGTTCCGATCGACGCCGTGGCGGGAGCCTGGAATTCAGCGCGGGCCCGGACACCAACGTCAACCGCTCGACCGCCAGCCCGTTCGTCGACACGATCATTGCGCCGTTCGAGCTCGACGCGGACGCGCGCCAGCAAAGCGCGATAGCAGCGACCTTCAGCGCGCGCGGTTGGTCGCGCGAGCGGCTCGGCCGCATCAACCTGCTCAGCAACGCGGGGCTGCGCGCCGACTTGTCGACCAAGCCCAGCTTCAACGACATCCAGCTCGCGGCCGACAGCGGCCCCGAAGCGCAACTCGGCAAGGTGCGCTTGCGACCGTCGGCGCTGGTCGAGCAGCGCTGGTACGGCGGCCACCCCTATTCGACTGGTCTAGGGGGCCAGCTCGAACTGTTCACGCCGCTCGGCCCGCGCACGCAGCTCGGGCTGAGCGGATCGGAAGTGCATCAGGACATCCTGCGCAACCCGGACCAGGACGGCTGGCGCAGCGCGGTCAACGCCGATCTCACACACTCACAGGCGGGCGGGTTCACCGTGCGAGCATCGTTTCGCTACGGCGCGCTCGACGCGCGCGTTCGCGCCGAGAGCCTGCGCCAGGTGGGCGGCGGATTGCTGGTGGTTCATGAGGGCAGCGGCGCAACCCTGTTCGGCGAGGTCGACTACAACCGCACGCGCGGGCTGGAACCGTTGTTCCTGTTCGGCAAGACGCGCCGCGACGATCGCTGGGACTGGATCGCGGGCGCGGTTCTCACCAAAGCCAGGCTCGGCGGGTTCTCGCCGCTGGTGCGCGTGACGCACAGCGACAGCAGCGCCAACATCGCGCTTTACGATTACCGGAGAACGAGGCTGGACCTGGGGCTCAGCCGAAGCTTTTAGGCTGCTTCGAACTGATCCTCGTCGGCTATGATCGGACCCGAAGTCCTGGCCCTTGGCGGTGACGTCGCGGTCGACGAACTCGATGATCGCGATCGGCGCGGCGTCGGAGGTGCGAATGCCGGCCTTGATGACCCGGCAATAGCCGCCATTGCGCTCGGCGTAGCGCGGGGCGATCACGTCGAACAGCTTGGCGAGCTGGACCTCGTCCATCAGCCGCGATTGGGCGAGGCGACGGTTCGACAAGCCGCCGTGCTTGGCCAGCGTGACCAGCTTCTCGACATAGGGGCGAAGCTCCTTCGCCTTGGCCGTGGTGGTGGTGATCTGTTCGTGCTTGATGAGCGCGGCCGCCATGTTGCGGAACAGGGCCGCCCGGTGGCTCGAGGTGCGCTGAAGCTTACGTCCGCCTACGCGATGGCGCATGGGTCTTCTCCGTTCGTCAGGGGTCCGTGTGAGGTAACCCCGGCCAGGCGGGCTTTAGGGAGCCGCCGTTTTCCCGAGGCGCGCCCTCAAGCGGAATTGGGACGCGAAGTCAAGGTACTGGCCGCCAACCTACGCACCAGCGGGGTCAGGCCGCGGTGGCTCGAGACATGATAGACCGAGCCGCTCTCCAGCTCCGCGCACAGGCGCTTATGAGCGGTGCCGAGGGCGTGATAGGGCAGCCCCGGAAGCAAATGGTGGAGCGCGTGATAGCGCAGGCCAACCGGCGCCCAGAACATCGGCAGGGTGGCGGGCGGCGGCACGTTGACGCTGTCAAGGAATTGGGCGGTAACGCTCATCGGCTCGCCATCATTTTCCCACAGGTGCGCGACCAGCGTGCGGACCTGGTTGAGGAACATCACTCCGGCCGAGACGATCAGGAAAATGCCGAACGCGCGGAGCGGGACGATGCCCGTCGCGACCATGGCCAGCAGCGCGATGGCCCAGGCGCTGCAGGCGGCTTCCTGCCATGCCCAGTCGCGCTTGAACTCGCCCTCGGGCGCGGGCCGGATGAACTTGGGATTGATCTGCAGGCCAGAATAGCGGCCGACCACGGCCGTGCGCAGCCTCGCCGATAATAATGACAGCGGCGCCAGGATTCCGAAGCGGATCAGCATGCCGATCGGCGCCAGCGCGGCGGCGATCAGGAACACCGGCAAAGTCCACGGCTTCATCAGCGCCAGCGGCAGATATTCGGGATCATCAACCGTCCCGTAATAGCGCTTCGCGTGGTGCTGGTTGTGGACGCCTTCGTACATGAAGCTCGGCACCAGCAAGGGGACGCCGACGAGCAGGTTCCAGGCGAAGCGGAACCCCTTCACCGCGCCCTTCTTGATGTGCGTCAGCTCGTGGATGAACGAACCGGCGCGGTAGAGCGCGAGCACCGCGATGACTCCGGACGCGACCGCCGCCCAGGTGGGCCGAAGCAGCATCGCCCCGAACAGCGCCGCATAGCCGATCAGCGCCGATGTCAGCATGTCGCCCCAAAAAATGCGCGCGCTCGGCAAGTTGAGGTCGCGGGTCAGGTTCGCCGCGGCCTTCAGCATGGCGGCATCGTCTATCGCGCGCGCGCCGGCGGGCCGCGGGGAAGCGGCGTCGGTCGCGTTGCGCTCGAAGGCTGCGGCGTTGCTCATTTTTTTCGGCTCTGTCAGGAAATAGTGGCCGCACTTGGACCGGACAACCTTAACTGGCGCTGGCCCGCCCGACACGCTAGCTCCCGCGCCCATGACCGAAGCGCTCAAAATCCGCCCCGTTGAAACGAAAAAGGACCGCAAGGAATTCGTCGACTTCGCGTGGGAGGTCTACAAAAATGACCCAGCCTGGGTGCCTCCACTGAAGGATGAAGTCCACGGTCTGATCACGCCAGGCAAGAACCCCTGGTTCGAACATGCCCGCGCCAAGCTCTGGCTGGCGGAGCGCGGCGGCAAGGTCGTCGGGCGGATCAGCGCGCAAGTCGATGACCTGGTGCTCGAGCATATGGGCGCCGGGACCGGTCAGTTCGGCTTCTACGACGCTCTCGACAAGGAAGCGGGCGACGCCCTGCTGAAGACCGCCGAGGACTGGCTTCGCGAGCTGAAAATGACGCGTGCTTTGGGACCGATCAGTCTGTCGATCTGGGACGAGCCGGGCCTCGAGATTGAAGGTTTCGCCGAACCGCCGACGGCGATGATGGGCCATCACCGGCCCGAGTACCAATCGTGGATCGAAGGGGCGGGCTACCACAAGGCCAAGGACCTCATCACCTACGGCCTCAACATCGAGCATTGGGAAGACCCGATGATCGACAGGCTGATCGCGATGGGTGAGCGCAATCCCCGAATCCGCATCCGCGAAGTCGACAAGAGCAAGTTCAACGAGGAAGCGCGGCTGATCCTCAACCTCCTCAACGACGCCTGGTCGAACAATTGGGGCTATGTCCCGCTAACGGAGGCGGAGATCGCCTATGCCGGCAAGAAGCTGAAGCCGATCATCTTCAACGAGTTGGTACGAGTGGCGGAGGTCGATGGCGAGCCGGTCGCCTTCATGCTGACCATCCCCGACATCAACGAGCTGACCAAGGACCTCAACGGCGAGCTATTCCCGTTCAACTTCATCAAATTGCTGTGGAGGCTCCGCAAGCCGCGCACTCGGCGGCTGCGCGTTCCGTTGATGGGCGTCGCCAAGAAGCTGCACCACACGCGCCTCGCGAGCCAGCTGGCTTTCATGATGATCGAGTATACCCGCCGCGAAGGCACAAAAAAATATGGCGCGACGGACGGCGAGTTCGGCTGGATCCTCGAGGACAACAAGGGAATGCTGTCGATCGCCCAATTGCCCGGCGCGGCGATAAACCACCGCTATCGGATTTACGAAAAAGACCTTTGATCGTCATTGCGAGTGCAGCGAAGCAATCCAATGCTGGATTGCCGCGTCGCTACGCTCCTCGCAAAGACGGTTAGACAGCCAGCTCGACCCACGTCGGGGCGTGATCCGAAGCTTTCTCCTCGCCCCGTGCCCAGCAGTCGACCCCCGCTCCCGTCAGCCGGTCGGCGGCCTCGGGCGAGCAGAGCAAATGATCGAGGCGAAAGCCCATGTCGCGCTGCCAGCAGCCCGCGGTGTAATCCCAGAAGGTGTAGAGCTTGGGTTCGTTCGGGTGAAAGCTGCGCAGGGCGTCGGTCCAACCCTGATTGACTAGCCGCCGCCAGGCGTCGCGCGCTTCGGGCTGCATGACCGCGTCATGCTGCGTCGCGCGGACCGAGAAGACGTCGCGGTCCTCCGGCACCACGTTCCAGTCTCCGCATAGGATCGCGGGGCGCTCGAGCGCGATCAGTTCCGCGGCGTGAGCGCACAGCCGCTCCATCCATCGCAATTTGTAGTCGAACTTCTCGGTGCCGACCGGATTGCCGTTGGGGAGGTAGATGGACGCGACGATGATCCCGTGCGCCTCGGCCTCGATATAGCGGCTGTGGCTGTCGTCGGGATCGCCGGGAAGGCCCATGCGGCGAAGCTCGGGCGCATCGCCCTTGGCCAGCATCGCAACCCCGTTGAAGCCCTTCTGCCCATGCCAGACGGCGCCGTAACCGGCCGCTTGGATGTCGGCGATCGGAAGCGCCTCGTCGGCGCATTTCAGTTCCTGCAGGCAGACCACGTCAGGCTGTTCGCGCTCGAGCCATTCGATCAGGCGCGGCAGGCGGGCGCGGATGCCGTTGACGTTGTAGGTGGCGAGCTTCATGCGCTCGCCCTAGCGGGCTCGGCGCTAGACCGAGAAGCTCGATCCGCAGCCGCAGCCCGATTGGGCATTGGGGTTGGTCACCTTGAACGCCGCGCCGCCGAGGTCCTCGACGAAATCGACCGCCGAGCCGCGCACGAGATCAAGGCTGACCGGGTCGACCACCAGCTTGACGCCGTCGGTTTCGGCGACGGTGTCGTCGCTCCGCCTGCTCGCCAAGCTCGAACTTGTAGGTGAAGCCGGCGCAGCCGCCGCCGTCGACCGCGAGGCGCAGGACCGGCGGCTTGCGACTGGCGCTCGGCGATCCATGCCACGCGCTTGGCGGCATTCTCGGTCAGGGCGATCTGGGCTTCGCTCACGGAAGCGAAGATAGGAAGCGCCGCCGCTAGCGGCAAGGAAGCGCTCAGCGCTGCGGGCCGCCGATCGCCAGCGATTCCATCGAGCGCGGCATTGGCGCGGCGCTGCATCGCAAGCACATAGTCGGTGGACTTCATGAAGGGGATCGGGTTGACGGCGCGGCCGTCGATCCGGACTTCATAGTGAAGGTGGTTGCCGGTCGAGCGGCCGGTCGAGCCCATGCGGCCGACCTGCTGGCCGCGGGTGACGTGGTCGCCGGCGTGGACGAGGATCGCGGACAAGTGGCCGTAGCGCGTTTCGATGCCGCGGCCATGGTCGATCTCGACGAGGTTGCCATAGCCGCCGCTGTTCCAGCCGGCGCGGAGCACGGTGCCGTCGGCGGTGGCGTAAATCGGCGTTCCGAACGGCGCCGGCAAGGTCGATGCCGGGATGCATTGCGGCGCCGGCATGGAACGGGATCGGAGCGGACGCCGAAGCCGCTGCTGAACGACACGTCGGACTTGACCGGCTTGTCGGACGGGACCGCGATCGCGCCGTCCTGCAGCTGGTCGAGCTTCTTCCAGCTGTTGAACAGGGCCTTGAAGCTGGTGTTGACCTTTTCGAACGGGCCGCCGACGCCGTCATTGCCGTTGACTGGGGCCGGAGCTGATGCCGAGGCGCTTCAGCTCTTCGGCGGTGACCTGGTAGCGGACGTCGAGCGCCTTGGCGACGAGTTCGGCCTGCTGGAGCTGCTGCTGCTCGACCCGAGCGAGCGGACCGTCGGTGGCGACGCGGCCGTTGAACGAGGCGGCCTGGATCATCGACGGATCGATCTTGCCGCCGCTCAGCGCCGCCTCGATCAGCGCCTGGCGCTGCTCGATGAGGCGTGCGCGCGCTTCGGTCGCGGCCGACAGGCGAGCCGCATAATTGCTGCTGAACGGACGGGTGAGGAGGCTGGCAGTGGCATAGCTGGCCCAGGCGACGAGGCCCATGACGACGAGGAAGAGGACAGCCTGGAACGGGAGCGGAAACACGGAATCGACGCAGCTTGGAACCGTCGTGGATGAACAGATCGCGATCGCGGAACAACGCCGTCGTCGCGGCCAGTACCTGCGTCATAAATCCCCGCTCCAAAGCTCCACGCGAGCACGCCCAGTTGCGCCACTCGTCACTTCCAATGAAGGAGCTCCCCAGCCCCTCAGCCGGTGTCACGCTTTGCCCCGCGCGCTTCCGACAGGCCGAACCTTGAGGGTCGGATGGTTAACAAATTCAACACCCGGTTCCCCAGAGGGGGACGAGTTGCCCGGCCAGCACGACGAATCGTTTCGGCGCTAGCGTCAATTTGAGCAATTTCAGCCGGTTGTGCGGTGCAACATCGCGAATCATCCACAGGCATTCGTCGCTGCCCGCTTGCCATCCGCCCGGCCAACCGTTAGACCCGGCGGCGGGCCACGCCGTCCCAACGCGGCGCGTGCTCTCTGCGAGGAGAGTTGAATTGACTGACGTCAAGCCGCGCGGCCTGCGCGCACCCAAGCCACAATCCGTCCCGCCCGCCCGCATTTTTCTTCCGGTCCCTGCGCCAAGCCGCCGGGCTGGGCCGCCGACAAGCTCGACACCGCGATCGCTCGGCCGCTCGCATCGCAGCGCGCTCGGCAAGGCAGCGGCTGCAATATTGCATCGACCTGATGCGCGAAATGCTCGAGCTGCCCGACACGCACCGCATCGGCATCGTCCCCGGCTCCGACACCGGCGCGTTCGAAATGGCGATGTGGACGATGCTCGGCGCCCGGCCCGGTCACCACGCTGGCCTGGGAAAGCTTCGGCGAAGGCTGGGTGACCGACGCGGTCAAGCAGCTGAAGCTCGATCCGACCGTGATCCGCGCCGATTATGGCGCAGCTGCCCGATCTTGGCGCAGGTCGACTGGTCGAACGACGTGCTGTTCACCTGGAACGGCACGACCATCGGCGTCCGCGTGCCCGACGGCGACTGGATCGCCGCCGACCGCGAGGGCCTGAGCTTCGCCGACGCGACCAGCGCGGTGTTCGCCTACGATCTGCCGTGGGACAAGATCGATGTCGCCACCTTCAGCTGGCAGAAGGTGCTCGGCGGCGAAGGCGCGCACGGCGTCCTGATCCTCGGCCCGCGCGCGGTCGAGCGGCTGGAAAGCTTCACGCCCGACCGGCCGCTGCCCAAGATGTTCCGCCTGACTCAAAGCGGCAAGCTGATCGAGGGCATCTTCAAGGGCGAGACGATCAACACCCCGTCGATGCTGGCGGTCGAGGACGCGATCTGTCGCGCTCGAATGGGCGAGGTCGATCGGCGGCCTCGACGGGCATGATCGCGCGCACCGACGCCAATGCCGCGGCGCTCGACCGGATCGTCGCGGCGCGCAACTGGCTCGGCCATCTCGCGCAGGATCCCGGCCACCCGCTCGAAGACCAGCGTCTGCCTGACCGTCGAAGGCGCCGACGACGACTTCATCAAGCGCTTCGCCAAGCTGCTCGAGAGCGAAGGCGCGGCCTTCGACATCGCCGGCTATCGCGACGCCCCGCCGGGCCTTCGCATCTGGTGCGGCGCGACGGTCGACACCGCCGATATCGAAGCGCTCGGGCCGTGGCTCGACTGGGCGTGGGAGCAGACGACGCTACCCAAATCCGGCTCAGGCTGAGCCTGTCGAAGCCCTGCTATTTCCCATCACAGAACAAGACTGCCCTTCGACGAGCTCAGGGCGAATCGGATGAGAGAAAATGACCACCAAGCTCAAAGTCCTCATTTCCGACAAGATGGATCCCAAGGCCGCGGCGATCTTCCGCGAGCGCGGGATCGAGGTCGACGAGATCACCGGCCAGACGCCCGACGAGCTGAAGGCGATCATCGGCGACTATGACGGCCTCGCCATCCGCTCGTCGACCAAGGTGACCAAGGCGATCCTCGACGCCGCGACCAACCTGAAGGTCGTCGGCCGCGCCGGGATCGGGGTCGACAATGTCGACATCCCCGCCGCCACCGCGCGCGGCGTGGTCGTCATGAACACGCCGTTCGGCAATTCGATCACCACCGCCGAACATGCCATCGCGCTGATGTTCGCGCTCGCCCGCCAGCTGCCCGAGGCCGACGCCTCGACCCAGGCCGGCAAGTGGGAAAAGAACCGCTTCATGGGCGTCGAGGTGACCGGCAAGACGCTCGGCCTGATCGGCGCCGGCAATATCGGCTCGATCGTCGCCAGCGCGCGCGCTCGGCCTGCAGGATGAAGGTCGTCGCCTACGATCCCTTCCTGACGCCCGAGCGCGCGGTCGAGCTCGGCGTCGAGAAGGTCGAGCTCGACGAGCTGCTGCGCCGCGCCGACTTCATCACCCTGCACACGCCGCTGACCGACCAGACGCGCAACATCCTGAGCGCGCGAAAATCTGGCGAAGACCAAGAAGGGCGTGCGCATCGTCAATTGCGCGCGCGGCGGGCTGATCGACGAAGCGGCGCTCAAGGAGGCGCTCGACAGCGGCCATGTCGCCGGCGCCGCGCTCGACGTGTTCGAGACCGAGCCGGCCAAGGACTCGCCGCTTGTTCGGCACGCCGAACTTCATCTCGACGCCGCACCTCGGCGCCTCGACCAGCGAGGCGCAGGTCAATGTCGCGATCCAGGTCGCCGAGCAGATGAGCGATTTCCTGCTGCTCGGCGGCGTCACCAACGCGATCAACATGCCGTCGCTGTCGGCCGAGGAAGCGCCGCGGCTGAAGCCCTACATGGCGCTGGCCGAGAAGCTCGGGAAGCTGGTCGGGCAGATCGCTCGGCGAGGACGTCCGCTCGGTCGTCGGTCGAGGTCGAAGGCGCGGCCGCCGCAGCTCAACCAGAAGCCGATCACCGGCGCCGTGCTGGCCGGGCCTGATGGGCACCTATTCGCAGACGCGTGAACATGGTCAACGCGCCGTTCCTGGCGAAGGAGCGCGGGCTCGACGTGCGCGAAGTCCGCCACGACCGCGAGGGCGACTATCACACGCTGGTCGCGGTCGACGGTCGGCACCGCCGACGGGCGAGCGCCGCGTCGCCGGCACCCTGTTCGGCAACCGCGCGCCGCGGCTGGTCGAGCTGTTCGGGATCGAGGTCGAGGCCGAGCTCGCCGGGCACGATGATCTACATCGTCAACACCGACGCGCCGGGCTTCATCGGCGCGCTCGGCACCGCGCTCGGCGAAGCCGGGATCAACATCGCCACCTTCAACCTCGGCCGCCGCGACGCGGGCGGCGAAGCGGTGGCGTTGGTCGCGGTCGACGACCCCATCACCCCGGAAGTCGCTCGGCAGCTGGGCCAGCTGCCCGGCGTCCGCGAAGTCGTCCCGTTGAGCTTTTAGGCGATGATGTCGCCGCAAACGGGCGCTTGCCCGGACGTTCGCCGGGCCGTCGGTGCGCCGCTCGCTGACCGTCGCCGCGCTGATCGGGACCCTGCTCAATGCAATCAACCAGGGACCCGAGATATTCTCGGGTCACTGGCCGATCTGGTGGAAACTGACGCTCACTTATGTCGTGCCGTTCGCGGTCGCGAGTTACGGCAGCTACGCCGCCTTTCGAACGAGTGATTGATCGAAAGGCGGCGCGGGGGCTTCCTTAGGCCGCCATGCGATCAGCCTAGTTCATCCCGAACGAGCGGCAGATCATGACGCCGGCGCAATGGCGATAGACGTTGCCGTCGGCGATCGTGGTGCCAAGGCTGTTCACGACGAAATAGTCGTGCGGGCAATTGGCGGGGGTCGCCGCCTTTAGCGTGATCGAGCCGCCCGTCGATGCGTCGGCCCCGACCAGGCGATAGACCTTGCCCAATGCCACCGGGGAATCGTTGACATAAAGCCCGAGCCAGTCGGCGCCGTCGGTGGCGAGCGCGGTCACGCCGGCGGGGAATACCGGCGTAAGCACGCGGGCACTTTCCGCAGGACGGAAGACGATGCACCCCGCCTCCTGGCTGAAATAGCCCGTTGCGTGCGCGACCGCACCTGGCGCTCCGCCGGTGTTCAAGGCCAGGTACGGCGGCGGACTGAGCGTCGCCATCCGGGCCTGATCCATGGCGCAGGCTGAAAGGGAAAGGACTGCGATCGATCCGGTGAGGATCGCCGACAGTCGGCGCATTTTGGAAGTGCCGGTTAATGGACGCATCTGCTGTCTCCTACCAACACCGATGTTATAGCTCTGTTACAACATATCATCAACCGCTTTGTTCATGTGGCGTACAGAGTGCGAACCCACGAAAAAGGGCGCCCGCCCGTTTCCGGGATGGCGCCCTTTGTCCATTCCGCCTGCGTGCGAGCGAAACGGATTTCGACTCGGGTTACTGAGCGTTGTCGCCCGCGTTGCGGACCTCGTCGGCCTGCTGATCGCCGACGTTGCGGACGGCGTCGGCGGCATTCTCGCCGGCGGCGTCGACATTGGACGCTGCGGCGTCGGTGTTGGCTTCGATCATGTCGGCCGCGTTGTCGGCATTGGCCTCGATATTGTCGGCCGCCTGCTCCGTCGGGCTCTTGTTGCATGCAGCGAGAGCACCGATGCCAAGCGCGATCGCAAGAACGGTGGTGGTTTTCATCATCATTCCCCTGTTGCGGTTAGTCGATCCGCGCTTGGGCGCGGAGTTCGATCAATACTCCCGACGCGGCGAGATGGTTCCGCACACGTCACGGATGCTGGACGCGATGCTCCCGGGACCCTAGGAGCCGGGAGCCGCAAAATAGGGAATTATCGTGGGTAATGTGACCGTCATCGGCGCCCAGTGGGGCGACGAAGGCAAGGGAAAGATCGTCGATTGGCTCGCCAGTCGCGCCGACATGGTGGTGCGCTTCCAGGGCGGCCATAACGCTGGCCACACCCTCGTCGTTGGCGACCAGACCTACAAGTTGTCGCTGCTGCCGAGCGGCATCGTGCGCGGCACGCCCTCGGTCATCGGCAATGGCGTCGTGCTCGACCCTTGGGCACTGAAGGCGGAGGTCGAGAAAATCGCCGCGCAGGGCATTGCCGTCACGCCCGACGTGCTGATGATCGCCGAGACCAGCCCGCTAATCCTGCCGATCCACCGCGACCTCGACGCGCTGCGCGAGGATGCCAGCGGCGCCGGCAAGATCGGGACAACGCGCCGCGGCATCGGCCCCGCTTATGAGGACAAGGTCGGCCGCCGTGCGATCCGCGTCTGCGACCTGGCCCGGCTCGATGACCTCGGCCCGCAGCTCGACCGCCTGTGCGCGCACCACGATGCGCTGCGCGCCGGCTTCAACGAGCCGCCGGTCGACCGCGCACGCCTGCTCCAGGATTCGAGCGACATCGCGAAGTTCGTGCTGCCGTTCGCAAAGCCCGTGTGGCGCGACCTCGACACCGCCCTGCGCAAGGGAAAGAAGATCCTGTTCGAGGGCGCCCAGGGTGTCCTGCTCGATGTCGACCATGGCACCTATCCGTTCGTCACCTCGTCCAACACGGTCGCCGGCACCACCGGTCCCGGCAGCGGCATGGGCCCCAATGCGGCCGGTTTCGTGCTCGGGATCGCCAAGGCCTACACGACCCGCGTCGGCTCGGGCCCCTTCCCCACGGAACAGGACAATGAGATCGGGCAGAAGCTCGGCGAGCGCGGCCACGAGTTCGGCACTGTCACGGGCAGGAAGCGCCGCTGCGGCTGGTTCGACGCGGTGCTGGTCCGCCAGGCCGTCGCGGTCAGCGGTGTCACGGGCATCGCCTTGACCAAGCTCGATGTGCTCGACGGGTTCGAGACGGTAAAGATCTGCACCGGCTACAAGATCGACGGGAAGACCTTCGACTATCTCCCGCCCCACCCCGCCGACCAGGCGCAGGTCGAGGCGATCTACGAAGAAATTGAAGGTTGGCCGGGTTCGACCCGGGGCGCGCGCAGCTGGGCCGACCTGCCGGCCCGGGCGATCAAATATGTTCGCCGCGTCGAGGAACTGATCCGCTGCCCGGTGGCGCTGGTTTCAACCAGCCCCGAGCGCGACGATACAATTCTGGTGCGCGACCCCTTCGCGGGCTAATCCCGCACTTCGAATCCGCTGAGCCCCTGCCCTTCCGCTTCGCTGACCTGCAGATCATCGACGCGTGCGTGAGGCGGTCCTGAGCGCATCCGCTCGATCATCTGCTCGACGGCTTCGCTTTCACCCTCGACATGAGCTTCGACGGAGCCGTCGACGCAATTGCGCACCCAGCCGCTGACCTTGAGTGCTTGGGCCTGCTGCCGGGTCCATGCCCGAAACCACACCCCTTGAACGCGGCCAGTGGCTCGAACATGCCGGGCGACCGCCATCACACCGTCGAGATGTCGGGCGCGTCCTCGGCTTTCATTCCGACCACATTGTAACCGGCGTCGACGTGGTGGATCTCGCCAGTCACGCCCGACGCGAGGTCGCTGAGCAGATACAGGCCGGCCCCGCCGACATCCTCGATGGTGACGTTGCGGCGCAGCGGCGAATTATATTCGTTCCACTTCATGATGTAGCGGAAGTCGCCGATCCCGCTTGCCGCCAGAGTCTTGATCGGCCCTGCCGAAATGGCGTTGACGCGAATGCCCTCGGGCCCAAGATCAGACGCGAGATATTTGACGGACGTTTCCAGCGCCGACTTGGCGACGCCCATGACGTTGTAATGGGGGATGACCTTCTCGGCGCCGTAATAGGTCAGGGTCAGCATCGAGCCGCCCCTGCTCATCAGCGTCCGCGCCCGCTGCGCCACCGCGACGAAGCTGTAGACCGAGATGTTCAGCGTCATCAGGAAATTGTCCATCGACGTGTCGACGAACTTGCCGCGAAGCTCGTTCTTGTCGGAAAAGCCGATGGCGTGAACGATGAAGTCGAGGCCCTGCCAGCGTTCCTTCAATTGGTCGAACGTGCGGTCGAGCGCGCGCATGTCGGACACGTCGCAGTCGACCAATAGGTCCGAACCGACCTCCGCCGCGAGCGGGCGCACCCGTTTTTCCAAGGCTTCGCCCTGGTAGGAGAAGGCGAGCTCCGCGCCCTGGTCGCCAAGCGCGCGGGCAATGCCCCACGCCAGCGAGCGGTCGTTGGCGAGGCCCATGATGAGGCCGCGCTTACCCTGCATAAGTCCCGTCAAAGTTGCGGTCCCCCCGTCTCCAATTCCACCGGCACGTCCTCACCGGGCTGCGGCTCGACCACTTCGAGCTGGTCGGTGTACGGTCCGGTATAGATCTCACCCTTTAGCGCCGCGGCGCCGGATTCGGCCAGCGCCGCGTTAAGCTCGGCGCCGATCACCACGCCCAGGCCAACGACAAAGAAGAACAGCAAGGTGATCATCACCCCGGCGAGGCTGCCGTAAGTAAGGCCGTACCCGCCGAGCAGGCCGATGGCATTGGGCAGGATTTCGACCGTCGCCAGCCACCAGGCAGTGATGAACAAGGCGCCCGGCCATTTTCGGCACTGACGCGTGCGGTAACGCGACGGAGTCAGAGCGAAGAACAGCAAATAGAAGGTAGCGAACAGGGTCGCTGCAGGCACCAGCCGATACAGGCCGAGCGTCTCGCCGAGGCCGAAGGCGAAGGGGAACCACTCGCTGATCGCGGCGCGCACCAGGGTGAGCGCGGCACTGGCGGCCAAGGCGAGCATCAGCAGCACCACCGCGCCAAGGATCAACAGGATCGAGCCAGCACGATATTCCCAGAAGGGCGCGCAATATTTGACGCCATAGGCGCGGCGCAGGATGTCGCGGATGGTCTCGATGAAGCTGGTCGCGGTCCATAGGCCGACGAGCGCGCCGAACCACAGCAGCGGCCCGGTGCGGACGTTCAGCACTTCGCCGATCGGCTGGCGCAGGGTCTTGGCGACGTCGGGCGGCAGCCGCCGAAGGACGTTGAAGACGGTCAGCTGTGCGTCCTGGCTCTGCCCGAAAATGTGCGCCACCGCCGCGGCGACAATGAAGAAAGGGAACAGCGCGACGATCGCCAGGTAAGCGAGATTGCCGGCGTGAATGAAGCCGTCGGCATAAACGCCGGTGGAAACGCGCTTGATCACTTCCCACGGCGTGACCTTGGGCTTTAGCTTTTCCTCGACGTCCGTGCCGAACGCCGCGCGCATGCTGGCAAGCCGCTTGCGCCGGGCTTCGGGTGATTGGGACGACAGGTCTTTCATTCAAACGCTGCTTAGAGCCCGAAGCCGGCCCGCGGGTTGCCGCCGCCGCTCCATTTCTCGGCGAAACGCTGAAGTTCGGCGTCGTCCGTCGGAACCGCGATCTCGACCGTCACCAGCTGGTCGCCGCGCTTGCCGTCCTTGGCGGTGAAGCCGCGGCCCTTGAGGCGCAGGACCTTGCCCGACGACGTGCCCTTGGGAACCGTCAGCATCACCGGGCCTTCAGGCGTCGGCACCTTCACCTTCGCGCCGAGCACGGCTTCCTTGAGCGTCACCGGAAGCTCCAGCCGGATGTTGTTGCCGTCGCGGGAGAACAGGCGGTGCGGCCCGATCGCGATCGTCACGATGGCGTCGCCGCGACCGGCCGGTCCCTCCTCGCCCTTGGCCCCAAGCCGGATCCGCGTTCCGTCTTCCAGGCCTTTGGGAAGCTTGAGGTCGATGGTCTTGCCGTCGCCGAGCGTGATGCGCTGGGGCTTGAGCGCGACCGCATCCTCGAACGGCACGCGCAGGCGATAGGCGATGTCGGCGCCCTTCTGTGGAGCGCGGCCACGCTGGCGGAAGCCGCTGAACGGGCCACCGCCGCGCCCGCTTTGCGCCTGGCCGAACAGCCCTTCGAACAAATCGCTCAAATCGCCGGTATCGGCCCCGCCAAAATTGAAATTCTCGAACCCTGGCGGCGGCTGTCCCGCCTGCCCGCCCGCGCCCTGCGAATAACCGCCGAAACCGGACCCGAACGGCATCTTGGGATTGCCGTCCTCGTCGATCTCGCCGCGGTCGTAGCGGGCGCGCTTGTCCTTGTCGGACAGCAGGTCATAGGCCGCGGTGACTTCGCCGAAGCGCCGCGCCGCGTCCGGATTGTCTTTGTTTCGGTCGGGGTGAAGCTGCTTGGCGAGGCTGCGGTACGCCTTCTTGATCTCGGCTTCGGTGGCGCCGCGCTTCAGTCCCAAACGTGAGTACAAGTCCAGAGCCATGCCGCCTCATGCCGGAAGGAAAACCGCCTGACCAGATGGGTTGCGGCGCGTACCGCTCCAAGCCTAAGCGCCGCCAGGCATGGCAACCGACCCTCTTAGCCTGTTCGACCAGTGGCTCGCCGAGGCGCGGGCGGCGGAGGTCAACGATCCTGAAGCGATGGCGCTGGCCACCGCCGACGCGTCGGGCCAGCCGTCAGTGCGGATGGTGCTGTTGAAGGGCCACGGGCCCGACGGCTTCATCTTCTACACCAACGGCGACAGCGCCAAGGCCCGGCAGATCGCCGCCAACCCGCGCGCGGCGCTGCTGTTTCACTGGAAGGCGCTGCGGCGGCAGGTCCGTGTCGAAGGCCCCGTCGAGCCCGCGAGCGAGGCCGCGGCCGACGCCTATTTCGCGACGCGCGCGCGGGATTCGCAGCTTGGCGCCTGGGCCTCGGACCAGTCGCGCCCGCTCGACAATCGTGCCACCTTCGAACAGCGCTTCGAGGAGACTGAAGGCGAAGTTCGAAGATCGGGACGTGCCCCGCCCGCCGCATTGGCGCGGTTATCGCGTCATGCCCGAGCGGATCGAATTCTGGAGCGACCGACCGCACCGCCTGCACGAACGCCGGCTGTTCGTCCGCGAGGGCGATGCCTGGAGCGAAGGACTGCTCTACCCATGATCACCGCCGACATCGCCGCCGAGCGTTCGGCCTGGTCGACCCGCGCGGCGCTCGCGAGCGTCACGCTCGCGCTCGTCCTGCTCATCGCCAAGGCGTGGGCCGCCTACGTCACCGACTCCACGGCAATGCTGGGCTCGCTCGCCGACACGGCGCTGGACGTCATCGCCAGCCTGACGACGCTGGTCGGGGTTCGCATCGCGGCACTCCCGGCCGACAGCGACCATCGCTTCGGTCACGGCAAAGCGGAGGCTTTGGTGGCTCTGGCCCAGGTCGTGCTGATCGCCGTGTCGGCGGTCGGGATAGGCTGGCGCGCCGTGGACCGGTTGCTTCACGGCGGCCAGACCGAGGCGATGGCCGACGGCATCGTCGTGTCAATCCTCGCGATCGCGGGCACCTTCGCCTTGCTCTGGTACCAGCAGAAGGTCATCGCGCGCACCGAATCGGTCGCGATCAAGACCGACAATGTTCACTACAAGTCGGACCTGTTCCTCAATGGCTCGGTGATCGCCGCTTTGCTGCTCGACCAGGCGTTCGCGATCCACGGCGCCGACGCCGTGTTCGGGATCGGCATTGCCTTGTGGCTGGCGTGGGGCGCGTTCCGGGCTTCGTCGGAGGCGGTCAACCAATTGATGGACCGCGAATGGCCGGAAACGGAGCGCCAGGCCTTTCTCGACGCCTGCGCCCAGCATGAGGAGCTTGCCGGCCTCCACGACCTCCGCACCCGCAAGAGCGGTAATCTGCGCTTCGTCCAGTTTCACGTCTGGGTGCCAGCCAACTGGACGGTCAAGGAAGCGCATGACAGGCTCGATTGCGTCGAGGAAGAGCTTCAGGAGGCCTTCCCGGGCACCGAGATCCTGATCCATGTCGATCCCGAGGGACAGACTGATCGCGAAACCCTGCTGCCGCAGGAAATCACGGAGCGCGCGACATGACGGCCCTGCCTTTTTTCCAGGTCGACGCCTTCGCCGAGCGGCCGCTGACCGGTAACCCGGCGGCGGTCATGCCGCTCGACCGTTGGCTCGACGACGCGCTGCTCCAGGCGATCGCCGCCGAGAACAACCTTAGCGAGACGGCCTTCACCGTGCCCAGCGAAGGCGGCGATGCCGATTACGAGCTGCGCTGGTTCACACCAACGAGCGAAGTCGAGCTGTGCGGCCACGCAACGCTCGCCGCCGGCCACGTCCTGATCCACGCCGAGCCGCTGCGCTTCGCCACGCGCAAGGCGGGGGTTCTGACCGTCGGCAAGCGTGGCGACCGGCTCGAGCTCGATCTGCCCGCCCCCGCGCTGCGCGAAGTGAGCGAGCCGGCGATGACCAGTGCGATGGGCATATCCGACGCGCCCGCATGGCTGGCCGACGGTTGCAACGATGCCGCCATCGTCGAGCTTGCCGACGAAGCCGCCGTCCGGGCGGTCAGCCCCGACTTCGCTGCGCTCCGCCAAATCCCTCGGATGGCGGTTGTGACCGCCCGCGGCGACAGCGAGTCGATCGCCAGCAGGGTGTTCGTCCCCTATCTCGGCATCGACGAGGACCCGGTCACCGGTTCGGCCCATGCCGCGTTGACGGCCTATTGGGCGCCGCGCCTCGGCTGCAACGAGTTCACCGCGCTTCAGGCCAGCGCCCGCACCGGGCTGCTAAACTGCCGGCTGGAAGGCGAGCGCGTGCTGCTGGGCGGCCGCTGCTTCACCGTCATCGCCGGCCAATTCCAGCTCTAGGCGTTAAGCCTGGCTTCCAGCGCATCCAGCAGCGGCAGCTGGCTCGGGAGCATCATCGCACGGGCTTCGCCAAGCGTCATCCAGCGCGCTTCCTCGGCTTCGGGATAGGATTGGCGGCGGCCGCTGCGCGGCGGCCATTCGGCTTCGAACTCGATCGAGCGGATCTTGGCAGCGTCGAGATCGCCCTCCGCGGCGAAAGCCTCGACGATCTTGCCCGCCGCCTGGCGGATCGTCGCCAGCTCGAACGGCGCCGCGTCGAGCCGGGTGCCCGTTTCTTCCTCGAATTCGCGCAAGGCGGCTTCGAGCGACGATTCACCCCACTCCAACGCGCCTTTGGGAATCATCCACGCCCCGGCGTTCTTGTTGCGCCAGAATGGCCCACCGGGTTTGATCAACAGGACTTCGAGACCGCGCTCCCGGCGCCTGAACAACAGGATCCCGGCGCTGCGAGGCGCCGGCATGGCTCAGGCCGCCGGCGTGACGCTGTGCAGGACGAGCTTGAAGCGCAGCACGCTGTTGGCCGGGATCGGACCGACTTCCTTCGCGCCATAGCCTAGCGTCGGCGGGATCCAGACAATCCATTCGTCGCCGGGCCGCATCAGCTGCAGCGCTTCGGAGAAGCCGGGCACGAACTTGCTGACCTGGCCGCTCAGCGGATGGCCTTCGGTGTAGCTGCTGTCGAAGGTCTCGCCGGTGGTGAGCTTGCCCTCATAATCGAAGCTGACGGTATCGTTGGCGGTCGGATGCGCGCCCGTCGCCGGCCCCGATTTGACGATGAAATATTGCAGCCCGCTGGCCGTCGTCACCACCCCTTGGGCGGCAGCATTGCGGGCGAGGAAGTCAGGGCCGGGCGCGGTCACCGGCGGTCCGGCAACGACCGGGGCGACGGGCGCAGCGGGAGCTGCCGGCGGTGGGACGGTAGCGCAGCCCGCAAGGGCGAGCGCTGCGGCGGCGGTGAGGAGCAAGGAGCGTGTCATGGCGCGGGTGTAGCGGTTCAGGCGGCCGCGTCCAATGCCGCCGCCTCGGTCGCGGCAATGGTGCCGCCGCCGAGCAGCCGTGTCCCGTCATACGCAACCGCGGCCTGGCCCGGCGCGACGCCATATTCGGCCTGCCGCGAAACGAACCCAATCGCCTTCACGCACGGCGGGCACCGGCGGCGCGAGCGAGCGCACCTTCACTTCGACCGCCTGCTGATCCTCGGCGAGCCAGTTCCAGCCCTCGACGCGCATCGCTTCGACTGCCAGCGCCCGGCGCGGGTCCGACGACGATGCGCCGCTCGGCCGGCTCGATCCGCACCACGTACAGCGGCTCGGCCTGCCCGCCGATTTCGATCCCGCGGCGCTGGCCGACGGTGAAATGGACCACGCCGCGGTGCCGCCCGAGCACCCGGCCATTGAGGTCGACGATCTCGCCTTCGGCCTCGGTTTCCGGCCGCAGCCGCTTCACCAGCCCGGCATAATCGCCGTCGGGGACGAAACAGATGTCCTGGCTGTCAGGCTTGGCTGCGACTTCCAGCCCAACCTCGCCGGCGATCCGCCGAACCTCGTCCTTGGGCAAGCCGCCGAGCGGGAAGCGCAGGAAATCGAGCTGGTCGTGCGTCGTGCCATAAAGAAAATAGCTCTGGTCGCGGCGCGGGTCGGCGCCCTTGTGCAGCTCGATGCGCTCACCGTTCACTACCCGCCGCACATAGTGGCCGGTCGCCAGGCAATCGGCGCCAAGCTCGCGCGCGAAGGCGATCAGGTCGACGAACTTCACGCCCTGGTTGCAGCTGGCGCACGGCACCGGCGTCCGGCCGGCCGCATATTCGTCGACGAAGCGATCGATGACGCCGTCGCGGAAGCGGCTTTCATAATCGAGCACGTAATGGGCGATGCCCAGGCGGTCGGCGACCATCTTTGCGTCATAGATATCCTGACCGGCGCAGCACGCGCCCGAACGGCGCGCCGCTTCACCATGGTCGTAAAGCTGGAGCGTGACGCCGATCACTTCGGCGCCGGTGCGCGCGGCGAGCGCGGCCGTGACCGAGCTGTCGACCCCGCCCGACATGGCGACGACGATTCGGGACCCACCCGCCGGGCGGCCAAGCTGGAAATCGAACTGATTCATGAAGCTATGGCCCGCGCCTTTACCTGAATTTCACTCCTCGCGCCTAGAGCAAGGTGAATCGAAGGTAACCAGGGGCTCAAGATTGGCGCGTTTCGAGAAGGACTTCAGCGATGCGTCGGACACGCCGCTAACACTGAACGAGCTTCTCTCGTTGCTCGGCGGCGGCACCGTCGAAGGCCGTTCGCGCGAGGATGCAATCGCTTGTTACCTCTCGGCCGGTGAAGGCTGGCGAGAGGCGGTCAAGGAGCTTGGCGGCGCATTTGCCGCGGAAGTGACAGGGTTAAAGGAGCCGAAGGCTGAGTGACCATCGCATTAACCAGCCGGTTTCAGATTTCCTTCAATGGCGCCGTTTAAAAGGACTGCCAGCGACAATGATTAAGCAGGTGTGACGCAGATGCTCGAGAACCAGAAGATTTGCCCGGCCCAGGTCATCGGCCCGCTCGGTGAGCCGCTGACGCTCGAACTCTTTGCCGGCGGTCGGCACGACTCGCTGGGTGGTTCGCCGCAAGGCCGAGGTCGTGGCGGCCGTTTCCGGCGGGCTTCTGACGGTCGACGAAGCGTGCAAGCGCTATTCGCTCAGCCTGGAGGAGTTCACCAGCTGGCAGCGCGCGGTCGACCGCAGCGGGATGCCGGGTCTGCGAGTGACGCGAATCAAGCATTATCGCGACCAGTACGAGCGCCAGCAGCGCTACTGATTCCCAGCGGCGCAGTCGTTACTGACGCTCACCGATCCAGCTTTCCCGCCGTTCGTTAACCGAATTTCTGGACAGACCCTTCCGAATCCGGAACAACAGGCCCGCATCACGCGTCTGTGGTGCCGGAACGGCCGCTGCTTGTTTCTTCCGCGGCCCGGAAACAGGAGGGAAAGCTCATGGGTATCATTGTCTGGCTGATCGTCGGCGGTATTTGCGGCTGGTTGGCGAGCCTGATCATGAGGACCGACGCCCAACAGGGCATCATCCTCAACATCGTCGTCGGAATCATCGGCGCGGTCGTCGCAGGCTTGCTGTTCGGCGTTAACATGAACGCCGGAATCACGGTCGAAAGCTTCCTTTACGCACTGATCGGCGCAGTCATCCTGCTCGCGATCGTCAATCTCGTCCGCCGCGGCACAGTCCGCTAACCGGGCGCAACCCGTTCAAACCAAAGGGCCGCCGGCACCCGCCGCGCGGCCCTTTTCTTATGCGCTCGTCACTGGAGCTCGAAGGTCATCGCGAGATTGACCTGGAGCTTCTGCTCGCCGGCGTCGATCTTGGTGTCGGCCGAAGCCGCTTCGGCGCGCATCATCACCGGCATCGGCGGCGGCACGGCATAGCCTCCGCTTTCGGCGACCGACACGATGCGGACGATTCGCATCCCCATCGCTCGCGCATAAAGCTCGGCTCGAGCCCGGCCGTTCGCCACGCCCCGCGCCCGCGCTTCGTCGAGGGCGGCTTCGGGATGGTCGATGGTCAGGTTGGGCCCGTTGATCTGGTTGGCCCCCTCGGCGACCAAAGCGTCGAGGATCTTGCCGGCGTTGGCGATGTCGCGAAAGCGCACCGTCAGCTGGTTAGAGGCCGAATAGCCGGTCAGCTTCTGGACGTTGTTGGTGTAGCTATATTCGGGGTTGAGGCTGATGTTGCTGGTCTGAATGTCGCGGTCGGCGATCCCTGCCGACTTCAGCGCGGCGCGTACCCGCTGCATCCGGTTGGCCGCCTGTTGAAGCGCGCTGGTCGCGCTTGCCGAGCGAGTCACGACCCCGGCGCTGATCACGGCAATATCGGGCACGCGAGTGACTTCGCCGGTCGCATTGACGTCGAGGCGCGTCCCGGCGATCGACTGGGTGATCGCCGCCGTCGGCTGGGCCGAAGCAGGCGCCGCAAGCGCCGCCACACCCAGCAGCAGCGCCGCGGTCAGATGATGTTTCATGGCTTTATCCCTGGCAGTTCATTCCACGGCGGCAACGGTCGCCCGGTCGCCATGGCTGCATGCTGAACGGTTCAGCGGCGACGGGCAATCAGCCGGTAAAGCCCCAGCAGGATGAACGCGCCGACCACGGCGCCAATGAAGCCTGCTGCCTGGCCAGCTTGGTAAAGGTGGAGAACCTGGCCCAGCCAAGTGCCGACGAATGCCCCCGCAATGCCGAGGAGGATGGTGATGATGCAGCCGCCGGGGTCGCGCCCCGGCATCAGGAGTTTGGCAAGTCCGCCCGCCAACCCGCCTAAGACGATGATCACCAGGATGTTGCTGGTATTGAAAACCATCTCGCTTTCCCCTTCGAGCTATGATCGTCTATTGAAACCACGCCAGCCGATCGACCGGTGTTCGCCAGAATGGCGCAACGCGCGCTTGCAAGACAAGTGCCGCCGTTAGTCGAAAAGCACTGGCACGCCCGTGTCGCGCAAGCTCTGTTGCATGGGGTGAGTTATTTAGCTAATACAGCTTGAGATTCACGCAGATTCGCGAACTGGGCAGGGAATGATGAACCGGGAAACCTCTATCCACTCCTCGGACACGCTTGTCGTCGTCGACCGCTCGCGTCGTCGCCGGCGGCAGGTCATTATCGCTGTCGCGGTCGTGGCGGCGCTGATCGTCCTTGCCCTCGCCATGACGATGGGCCGCAACGCGACCAAGCAACCGGCGGGAGCCGCCGATGGTGCAGGCGCCGGCGCCGGCCAGGCCCCGACCGTCACCGTGGTCGTCCCCGGCCGGAGCTCGACCGGGCGCGTGGTCACCGCCAGCGGCCCGCTTGCCGCCAAGCGCGATCAGCCGGTCGGCATTGCCGGCCAGGGCGGACGTGTCGTGCGCGTGCTCGTCGACGCCGGAAGCTGGGTGCGCGCCGGCCAGGTGCTCGCGACCATCGACCGTTCGGTCCAGGCGCAACAGGCCGCGCAACTCGCCGCGCAGGTCGATGTCGGCCCGCGCCAATGCCGCGCTTGCCCAGGCCAATTACGAGCGCGCCGTGTCGCTCCAGGGCCGCGGCTTCGTGTCCAAGGCCGAAATCGATTCAAAGAAGGCGATCCGCGATGCCGCTTACGCCCAGGTCCGAGTGGCCCAGGCGCAGCTCGCGGGGACCCGCGCCGAGATCGGCCGCCTCAACGTCACCGCCCCGGCCTCCGGCCTCATTCTCGCCCGCAATGTCGAGGTCGGCCAGATCGTCAGTCCCGGGTCCGGCGCCTTGTTCCGGCTGGCCGAGGGTGGCCAAATGGAAATGCGCGCGCAGCTGGCGCAGCAGGACCTGGCCTATGTCCACACCGGGATGCCGGCGACCGTGACTCCGATCGGATCGGGTCAGAGCTATTCCGGCTCGGTCTGGCAGGTCGCGCCGGTGATCGACCCGCAGTCGCGGCTTGGCGAAGTCCGGATTTCGGTGCCCTACAGCCCGACGATGCGCCCCGGCGGCTTCGCCGAAGCGCGCATCACGGCCGGTGGAATGACGGCGCCGCGGCTGCCGCAAAGCGCGGTGCTCAGCGATGATCAGGGAAATTACGTCTACGTCGTCAACGGCAAGAACGAGGTTGAGCGCCGATCGATCACCATCGGAACGGTCAGCGACCAAGGCGTGACCATCACTGCTGGTCTGACCGGCAATGAACCCGTCGTGCTGTCGGCCGGACCGTTCCTCAATCCCGGCCAGAAGGTGAACCCGAAGCGGGACATCGGCGCGCTGAACAAAGGCGCCTAGGAAAGTCGTAAAGTCATGAATTTCCGCAATATTTCGTCCTGGTGCATCCGCAACCCGGTGCCTCCGATCGTGCTGTTCATCGGCCTGATGCTGGCGGGCCTGATCGCCTTCATGGGCATGCAGGTGAACAACAACCCGGACATCGACTTCCCGGCGGCCATCGTCGGCGTCGCCCAGCCGGGCGCGGCGCCGAACGAGATGGAAACCCAGATCACCCAGCGGATCGAATCGGCGATCCGTGGGGTGAACGGCGTTGACGAAATCAACAGCTCGGTCAGCGAGGGCTACAGCAACACCTTCGTCCAGTTCCAGATCGGCACGCCGACCGATCGCGGCGTCAACGACATTCGCAACGCCGTCGCCCAGATTCGCGGCAGCCTTCCGGAAGGCATTCTCGAACCGCAGATCAGCCGCGTCGATATTTCCGGCGACCCGATCCTCTACGTCGGTGCGCTAGACGACCGACATGAGCCTCGAAGAGCTCAGCTGGTACATCGACAATACCATCGCCAAGCGGCTGCTCTCCGTGCCTGGCGTGGCCGCGGTCAGCCGCACTGGCGGCGTCGACCGCACGATCCGCGTCATTCTCGATCCCGCCGCGCTCCAGGCGCAGGGAATCACCGCCGCCCAGGTCAACGGCCAGCTTCGCCAGAGCAACATGAATGCCGCCGGCGGCCGCGCCGAGATCGCCGGCTCCGAACAATCGGTGCGCGTGCTCGGCAACGCCCGCAACGCCTACGACCTCAGCCAGACCCAAATCTCGCTTCCCGGCGGCCGCTTCGTCAAGCTCGCCGACCTTGGCGAGGTCAAGGACAGCTATTCGGAGCAGCGCACGCTCGCCAAGCAGAATGGCAAGCAGGTCGTCAGCTTCGAGGTCCAGCGCGCCAAAGGCGCCTCGGAAGTCACCACCTACGACAAGGCGTGGGAGGAGCTGCACAAGATCGAGAAGGAAGACCCCAAGGTCCACTTCTCGGAGATCTTCAACCAGGTCGACTACACCAAGGCGCCAGTACACGTCGGCGATGGAGGGCCTGGTCGAAGGCGCCATCCTCGCCGTCCTCGTCGTCCTCCTGTTCCTTCGCGACATCCGCGCGACCGTCATTTCCGCGCTTGCGATCCCGCTGTCGGCGATCCCCGCCTTCTACTTCATGAACCTGATGGGGATCACCCTGAACGGCCTGTCGCTGCTGGCGATGAGCCTGGTCGCGGGCGTGCTGGTCGACGACGCCATCGTCGAGATCGAGAACATCGTCAGGCACATGCGCATGGGCAAATCGGCCTATCAGGCGTCGCTCGACGCGGCCGACGAGATCGGCCTCGCCGTGCTTGCGACGACGATGTCGATCGTCGCCGTGTTCCTGCCGGTCGCGCTGATGCCCGGCATTTCCGGCCAGTTCTTCAAGGCATTCGGCTTCACCGTCGTCATTTCGGTGCTGATGAGCTTGCTCGTCGCGCGCATGATCACGCCGCTGATCGCGGCCTATTTCCTGCGCTCGCACGGCGTCCAGCCGCACGCCGACTGCAAGTGGATGCACGCCTATCTGCGCATCCTCAATTGGAGCCTGGACACGTCCAAGGCGCACGCCCGTCTCGCGGCCCTGCCTCGGACGCGCGCGAAACTCTGGTACTATTTCCTCGCTGCCGTGCCGGTGCTGCTCATCTTGGCGGCGTTCCTAATCGGCGTCGGAATGCTGATGAAGATTGTCGGCATGGCCGGCCTTCCGGGCGCAATCACCTTCGTCATCGCGCTGATCGGCGCCGTTGCGGTGGCGTATGGCGCCGCCAAGCTGATCACATTCCTGCTCGGCATGATGGGCGGGTTTCGGCACCTGGTGGCACGATACGGTCGCGGGTCAGTGGAACGCGCGGATCCGCGATCACCGCATGGTGATGGTCGGCGCGGGCCTTGGCGCTCTGGTGCTCAGCATCGGCCTGTTCGGCACGTTGCCGCATGACCTTCCAGCCGCCGCTCAACCTCGACTTCTCGATGGTCAACATCACGCTGGCGCCGGGAACGACGCTCAAGCAGACCGAAGCGGTCGCCGACAAGGCTGCCGCGATGGTCCGCAAGGACCCCGACGTCGAGGCCGTGTTCGAGCGCAGTCAATGTCGCCTCGGCGCGGGTCAACATCGTCCTCAAGAAGGACCGCACGCAGACCAGCACCGAGTTCGAGCGCAAGCATGCGCCGGAGCTGTCAGCGATTCCCGACGCGCCGCGTCAGCTTCCAGAGCCAGGGCGGCGGCGGACCCGGCGGGGATTCGCGCGACATCATGCTGTTCCTGGGCGGCGACGACCCGGACAAGCTGGTCGCCACCGCCAACAAGATTCGCCAAGGAAATGGCCACCATCCCCGGTCTTCGCGCCCCGCGCGTCGGCGGCGACCTGGTCCGCCCGGAAATCCTGATCAAGCCGCGCTTCGACCTGGCCGCCGACCTTGGCGTCACCACCGTCGCGCTGAGCCAGACGATCCGCATCGCGACGCTCGGCGACATCGAGCAGAACAGCGCCAAATTCTCGCTGTCCGACCGCCAAGTTCCGATCACCGTGTCGCTGTCGGAAAATGCGCGCCGCGATCTCGCGACGCTCGAGAATCTGCCGGTGCCGACTTCTGGCGGCGGCTCGGTGCCCTTGAAGGCCGTCGCCGATATCGGCTTCGGATCGGGTCCGACGACGATCCAGCGGACCAACCAGATCCGCCGGATCGCGGTCGGCGCGGACCTCGCGCCAGGGCTGGTCAGCGGTGACGTCGTGGCCGAAGATCAACAACCTGCCGGCGATGAAGCACATGCCGATGGGCGTCGGCAAGCTGAACCTGGGCGAGCAGAAGTGGCAGGGCGAACTGCTCTATTACTTCGCGCTCGCGCTACTGGCCGGGCGTGCTGCTGGTGTTCGCGGTGCTGGTGCTGCTCTACCGCCGCTTCCTGGCGCCGTTCGTCAACATGGGCTCGCTGCTGCTGGCGCCGCTCGGCGCGGCGATCGCGCTGCATGTCGCCGGCCAGCCGGTATCGCTGCCGGTGCTGATCGGCATCCTGATGCTGTTCGGGATCGTCGCCAAGAACTCGATCCTTTTGGTCGATTTCGCGGTCGAGATGATGAATCACGGCATGGAAAAGGATGAAGCGATCTACGAAGCCGGCCACAAGCGCGCCCAGCCGATCGTCATGACCACGGTGGCGATGGTCGCGGGCATGTTGCCGATCGCCTTGTCGCTGAGCGGCGACGCCAGCTGGCGCGCGCCGATGGGCGTGACCGTGATCGGCGGCCTGATCTTCTCGACCATCCTGACCCTGCTGCTGGTCCCGGCCTATTTCTCGATCGCCATCTCGATCGAATCGCGGCTCGGCCGGCTGTTCCAACGCGTGGTCGGCACCGATGCCCACGCCACTCCGGGGCAGCCCGTTCCCGCCGAATAATGGACCGGGGCTTGTGAACCTGACGGCCCGCTCGTTTATTGAGCGGGCATGAGGGCGATGAACAACGGCGCGCTGTCCCGCTTCAATCCCGCGCAGCCCGGCGCGGCGGGGATGAAGCGAGTCGCCACCGGCCTGCTGGTGGTGATGGCGGCGGTGTTCTTCGCCAGCCGCGCGTTCGAGCCGCGCTATCCGTGGCTCGGCTACGTCAAGGCCTTCGCCGAAGCGGCAATGGTCGGCGGCCTCGCCGACTGGTTCGCGGTGACCGCCTTGTTCCGCCACCCGCTCGGCCTGCCGATCCCGCACACCGCTATCATCCCGCGAAACAAGGATCGCATCGGCAACAGCCTCGCCAATTTCCTCAAGGAGAATTTCCTCATCCCGTCGGTGGTGGCGCGGCGGATGCAGAAGCTGGACGTGGCCGGTGCGGCGGGCCGCTTCCTGCAAACGCCGTCGGGCGAAGGCACGCGGATCCGCGCCGGCGCTTCGCGGCTGATCGCGGACTTGTTTGAAAGCCTCGACGACAAGCGCCTCGGCGGGATCGTCAAAAGCGCCGTCTCGACGCGCCTGCGCAACATGGATGTGTCGCCCCTGCTCGGTCACGCGCTGGCCTCGGCCATCAACGAGGACCGGCACGTACCGATGCTGGAAGCAGCCATCCGCTGGATGGCGCGCGCGCTCGACGCCAACGAGCCGCTGATCCGCGACATGGTCCACAAGAAGGCCAATTGGGTGCTGAAGCTCGCCGGGCTCGACGCCAAGCTCGCCGATTCGATCATCGTTGGCCTGAGGAAGCTTACCGCCGAAATGTCGACCGACCCCGCTCATCCGGTCCGGGTCAAGGTCGAGGAAGCGCTGGTCCGAGCTGGCCAACGACCTCCAGACCAAGCCGGAGACCCGTGAGCGGGTCGAGGCATTGAAAGAGCAATTGCTCGACAATCGCTCGGTCAGCCTGTGGCTCGATACCTTGTGGCAGAAGGCGCGCGAGGCGGTGATCAAGGCCGCGCGCAATCCCGACGCGGTGATGGCCGGCAAGCTCGGCGAAGTGCTGAAATCGATGGGCGGGAACGCTCGAAACCGACCCCCGCATGCGCTCGGCGATCAACCAGTTCGCGCGCCGCACGGTGGTCGGCATGGCCGCGAGTTATGGCGATTCGATCGTCACTTTGGTGTCGGAGACGGTGCGTGGCTGGGACGCCGAGACGGTGACTCTCAGGCTCGAGTCCGCGGTCGGCCGCGACCTCCAGTACATCCGCATCAACGGCACGTTGGTCGGTGGGCTGGTCGGCCTGTTCCTCCACCTCATCGACAAGCTGTGAGCGACGAGCTCGACGCACTTGCCGAATCGGCCCGTAACCGCGGGTTGAAGCTGGTCCGCTCGCGCGTCCGCACGCCGGGCAAGCGCCGCTTCGGCAAGGTCGGGGTGACCGACAAGAACGGCAGGCCGCTGTTCGGCATGGACGACAAGGGCCCGATCGGGAAGCCGGAGGATGCGGCCGATTATCTCCGCAACCTCGGCGCCAGGGACTGGGGCGCTTCGCTCGACGTCGCCGTCATGCCGCGCAAGAAGAAGCCGGTCAGGGCATTGCGCGAACCGGCGAACGATGCCGAGCCGGCGCCCAAAGCCGGACCGAAACCGGCACCTCGGCCGGTCAAGCCACCACCAAAGGTTAAGCCGCCGCCCGAGCCGAAACCGCCGGAGGTTCGCACCGCCAAGCGCTCCGATGCGGCGCGCATCGCCGAGCTCATCAACCTCCTTCAGCACGAGATCGACGCGAAGGCGCTGGCGAAGAATCTCAATCAGCTAAAGAAAGTCGGCGAGCTTCCCCTCGTCGCCACGCTCGACAAGGAAGTCGTCGGCCTGTGCGGCGTTCACGCGATGACCGCCATCCACCGCCCCGCGCCGGTCGGCCGCATTCACCATCCTGGTCGTCGCCGAAAAAGTCCGAAAGCGCGGCATCGCCCGGATGCTCGTCGAAGCGGCGGAGCAATGGTGCCGCAGATCAGGGCTGCAAGCTCATCGAAGTCACCAGCAACGACCGCCTGGCCGCAGCCCACGCCTTCTACCGGCACATGGGCTACGACCGGACCAGCATCCGCTTCGCCAAAGAAGCTTTAGCCGCCGCTGCGCCGTTCGATGGTGGCGCCGACGGCCGAAAGCTTCTCTTCCAGCCGCTCGTAGCCGCGGTCGAGGTGATAGACGCGCAGCACCTCGGTCTCGCCCTCCGCCGCAAGGCCGGCGAGCACCAGGCTCATCGAGGCGCGCAAGGTCGGTCGCCATCACGCTCGCCCCGGTCAGGCCTTCGACGCCGTGGACGATCGCCGACCGGCCATGGATGTCGATGTCGGCGCCCATGCGGCGCAGCTCGGGCACGTGCATGTAGCGGTTCTCGAAGATCGTTTCCTCGAGGAAGCTGTCGCCCTGGGCCAGGCACAGCATCGCCATCAGCTGCGCCTGCATGTCCGTCGCAAAGCCGGGGAACGGCGCCGTCGACACCGCCACCGGCTTCAACGGCTGGTGCGCGGTGACGCGCATGCCGCGGTCGGTGAACTCGATCGCCAGTCCGGCCTGAGCAAGGACGTTGGTGGTCGCCAGCATTTCCTCCGGGCGGACGCCGATCAGGTGCAGCGAGCCGCCGGTAATCCCCGCCGCGCAGGCATAGCTGCCGGCCTCGATGCGGTCCGGCATGACATCGTAATCGCAGCCGTGCAGCCCGTCGACGCCGGTAATCGTCAGGTGCGAGGAACCGATACCCGAGATCTTTGCGCCCATCGCCACTAGCAGGTTGCACAGATCGACGATCTCCGGCTCGCGCGCGGCATTGAACAGCTGCGATTTCCCCTTGGCGAGGACCGCCGCCATCAGCGCATTTTCGGTCGCGCCGACGGAGACCACGGGAAAGCTGAAATCGCCGCCGGGAAGCCGGCCCTTGGGCGCAGATGCCTTCACGTAACCCGCGGCAAGCTCGATTTCGGCGCCCATGGCCTCGAGGGCTTTCAGGTGGAGGTCAATCGGCCGGTCGCCGATCGCGCATCCGCCGGGCAGCGACACGGTCGATTCGCCCATCCGCGCCAGCATCGGCCCCAGCACCAGGATCGACGCGCGCATCTTGCGGACCATGTCGTAGGGTGCGACGGTCGAGGCGATGTCGTCCGCGGTCAGGGTCATCCGCCGCTTGGCCTGTCCGCCCTTCTTCGCGCCCGACACCTTGGTCGAGACGCCAAGCTCGTTGAGCAGGTGGCCGAAGCTGTCGACGTCGGCCAGGCGCGGCAGATTGCCGAGCGTCAGCGGCTCTTCCGTCAGCAGCGCGCAGGGCAGCAGCGTCAGCGCGCTGTTCTTGGCGCCGCTGATTTGGATTTCGCCCTTCAGGACGGCGCCGCCCTTGATCCAGATGCTGTCCATTGAGGGCGGGCTTTAACGAGGGAAGTTCCTCCCTGCCAGCGCAGCTGGTGGGGAGGGGAACCATCGAACGCAGATTCGATGGTGGAGGGGTCATTCCGCCGCCGCCATACCCCTCCACCATGCAGTGTTCCCTGCATGGTTCCCCTCCCCATCAGGGATGGGGAGGAACGCCAGAAGCTACGCCTTCTCCAGCGTGCACTGCAGCGGGTGCTGGTTCTCGCGCGCGAAGTCGATGACCTGGGTGACCTTCGTTTCGGCCACTTCGTAGGTGAACACGCCGCACACGGCGACGCCCTGCTGGTGGACCTGGAGCATCACGCGGGTCGCATCCTCGATGCTCATCGCGAAGAATTGCTGCAGGACGAGCACGACGAACTCCATCGGCGTATAGTCGTCGTTCAACATCAGCACTTTGTAATTGGACGGCTTCTTGGTCTTGGGCCGCGTGCGCGTCGCGACCCCGGTCTCGATTTCCTCGATCCCGTCGTCGCCGGCGCCGTTGGCCATCATCCTGAGCAATTCAACCATCTGCGTTTCTGAAATATGGCAAGCCGTCGAAACGGGGCAAGCCGCGGCGCGCTCCATCGGCATAAAAAAAGGCGGCCGCTCCTACTAGAGGAACGGCCGCCGCAGTTCGTTGCCCTGACTTAGGAGGGGAGAGGGTCAGGCAACGAGAGTGTTGAAGCGCTCGGCGTTGGCCGCGGCGCGATTCGAAAGCGGCTGGAACGCCTCGCCGGCGAGCTTGACCAGCGATTTGGTCAGCTTCGAGCTCTCGGCGACCATGCGATCGAACGAAGCGCGGGCGAAATCGCCCTGAAGCTGCAGATATTCGGTCGGCGACTTGGCTTCGGCGAGCGAGCGGATCGCATCCGCGGCCTGCTCGAAACCGTCACGGCCCTTGCTGACGGCGTCCTGGCCGATCGAGCGGGCGCCTTCGGCGGCAACGCGGCCGGCTTCGACCACCGCTTCGACATTGGCGCGAGCGAGGTCGGCGAGCTCCTCGGCAACCTTCTGGCTGCGCTTGGTGAGCTCCTGGCCCTGCTCATTCGCCGAGGCGAAGACGTTCTGGAACGGGGCAAACGACGGCACGGCGTCGAAGCCCTTGAAGAAAGTATTGTTGGTCATGGTTTCGATTCCCTGGTTGACCGCGCGGGCGCTGCGGCGCGTGGCGGTAGTGGACTTGCGGGCGCTCTTGCGCGCCTTGCGAACGACCCGGCGGGTCACGGTCTTCTGAACCGCAGCCTGGCGCTTGGTCTTGCGAGCGGTCGCCGCGCGGGTCCGCTTGGCGGTCTTGGCGCTTTCCTTGGCGATCGTCTCGACAGTGGCGGCGACGGCCTCGGCGACCTTGGCGGGCGCCTCGACGGCGGCCTGCGCCTCGATCTTGGTGTCTTCAGCCATCAAATTTTCCTCTCGATATGTTGCACTGCACAATATAGGGTGCGCTGCACCATTTCAAGAGCTTTTTTGTGCGCCGCAACATCCCGTCGCTTGACGGGCACGGGCCAGCCGAAGCAAGAACGGCCATGGACCCGACGCCCACCGACGCGATCCGCCAGCGGCGCGGCCTGCTGATTGTCCTCTCCTCGCCATCGGGCGCCGGCAAGACCACCATTTCCCGGATGCTGCTCGATGCCGACGACGAGATCGCCATGTCGGTCTCGGCGACGACGCGCCCGATGCGCCCCGGCGAGCATGACGGGAAGGACTATCATTTCGTCGAGGACGAGGCGTTCGACGCCATGGTGGGCGATAATGCCTTCGTCGAATGGGCGAACGTGTTCGGCTTCCGCTACGGAACCCCCAAGGCGCCGGTGAAGAATGCGCTCCGCGAAGGCCGCGACATCCTGTTCGACATCGACTGGCAGGGCGCGCGCCAGCTCGAGCCCGACTTCGGCGAGCATCTCGTCACCATTTTCCTGCTGCCGCCGTCGATGGCCGAGCTCGAGCGCCGGCTGCGCGCGCGCGGCACCGATTCGCCCGAAGTGATCGCCGACCGGATGCGCCGCGCGGCGGAAGAGATCAGCCACTGGGCGGAATATGAATATGTACTGGTCAACGACGAGATGGACGAATGCCTCGCCCGGGTTCGCGCCATCGTCATCGCCGAGCGCCTCAAGCGCGTCCGCCAGACCAGCCTCGTCCCCTACGTCCGCGGCCTGATCGGGCCGGAACATTGATTAGGTTCCTCCCTGGCCCAAGGCTGGGGAAGGGAACCATTCACCGCAGTGTGAATGGTGGAGGGGTAAACGACGGCCGGCGCGCCCTACCCCTCCACCATGCTGCGCATGGTTCCCCTCCCCCCGAGCTCCGCTCGCAGGGAGGAATTTAGTCCAGCAACCCCAGGAACCGCGCGCCCGCGATGAAATCGCTTCGGCGGTTTTCCAGCGCGGCTTCGGCGTCGGCATCGCTGCCCCATTGTTCGAGCTGCCATCGCTCGTCGAGGCTGACCGCCGACCATCCCTGTTCCGGGCTGATCGCGCCTTCGAGCACCGCCAGCGCCGCGACCAGCGAGCCGCCGATAGTCACCAGCGGCGCCAATCCGGCGAGCCGGAACGGATCGAGCGTCGCGACGGCGTGGCTGAGCCGCTCAACCGTGGCGGGAGGCTGGGCGACGTGGGTGACGCCGGCCGTGGTCGCGAAATCGACGTCGTACCGCCGCCGCGCCCAGCCAAGCAGCGGGTCCCAATGCTCCGCCTGACGCTCGACCAGCGCGCGCGGCCCTTCGGCGCGATAGCAGGCGAGGTCGGCCTCGGCGTAGCGCGCCTGCCCTGCCGCGAAGGCCGCGGGGTCGGGGGCGACGCGATCGATGGCGGCATTGGCGAGCGCGGTCAGCGGCATGGCGCGCGGGTCGATTTCCTCGCCCATCTCGCGCCACTCGCTGGCAATCGCGTTGGCCATCGGCTCCGTCGGCACCAGCAGCGGTGCCCGTGCCGGAGTTTTCACAGGCTTGCCATCCAGCTGGATCGTCCAGCCTGAGCCTTCGGGCTCGACCGTCACCGCTTTCCAGAAGCGCTTCACTGCTGCCCGCGGTCCTGCTCGTCCCAGGCGCGCTTCAGCAGCATCGGCGCAAACAGCGAATTGATCGCGCCCATGATCGCGACGACCGCTCCGACCTGCGGCCAGCCGCCCTTGCGCAGCAGGTCGGTGAACACGATTGCGATGCCCAGCAGGAAGATCGCCACGCCGCCCGCGCGCACCAGCGTGTAGAGCAGCAGCCGCTGGCGGTATTTGACCTCGTTGTCGCTCACCGCCGCTTCGCCGGCGAGCCGCGTGAGCGCCGTTCCCCGCGTCGCTCGCGTCGCCGCGTCTTGGCCGCGGCCGCGATCCGCCGCTGCTTGACTTCGGGCGAGGCCTTGGGCGCTTCGAGTGACAAATTGTCGCCCGCCATCGGGCTGAACCCCAGGGTCGCCAGGCTCTCCGCGAAATGGCTCGGCAACTCGGCGGAGACATCGATCGACCCGCCCTCGAGGGCGTCGATCTTGATGCGCCGGGCATGGAGGTGGAGCTTCCGGCTGATCCCGCCGGTCAGGAACGCTTCGGGCCCGCCATATTTGGCGTCGCCGACGATCGGATGGCCGATCGCCGCCATGTGCACGCGCAGCTGGTGGGTGCGCCCGGTTAGCGGCTGCAACTCGACCCAGGCGGTGCGGTTGCCGGCGCGCTCGATCATCCGCCAGCGGGTCCGAGCCGGAAGCCCGGCCTCCTCGCTGATGTGCATCTTCTCGCCGCCCGTCCCCGGCTGCTTGGCGAGCGGCGCATCGATCTCGCCCTCGTCGCGATCGGGCACCCCGACCACCAGCGCCCAATAAACCTTGCGCGCGGTCCGCCCCGAAAAGGCTTTCGCGAAATGGCCCGCCGCCCGCGCCGTCCGCGCCACCAGCAAGGCGCCCGACGTGTCCTTGTCGAGGCGGTGCACCAGCTTGGGCCGCCCGCGCTCGTCGCCGATGCCGTCGAGCAGCCGGTCGAGATGCTGCGTAGTCTTGGTCCCGCCCTGGGTCGCGAGACCCGGCGGCTTGTTGAGCACGAACGCCTGCGGGTCTTCGTAAATCACCATGTCGCGGACGAATTGCTCCTCGTCCTTGGTCAGCGCCTCGCGCTTCGGCTGCGCCCGCTGCGGCCGCGCGCCCTGCTCTGCGGCCGGAGGCATGCGGATCTTCTGCCCCATCTCGATGCGGTCGCCCGGAGTCGCCTTCTTTCCGTCGATGCGCAGCAGTCCAGTCCGCGCCCAGCGCGAGACCAAGTTGAAGCTGACCTCGGGCATGTGCCGCTTGAACCAGCGGTCGAGCCGGATGCCGTCGTCGTCCTCGGCCACGGTGAAGGTGCGGGTGTCTGCCATAAGGTGCCGCGCCTCTAGCGAATGCTAGGCCTCGCGTCCCGCCCAAAACTCAAATGCCTGGCGGTGAAGCTTGCGGATCAGCCTGGCCGCCTTGGGTCCTTCCCACAGCGCGGTGTAGCCGTGCTTCTTCGCGCCTTCGATCCACCACCCCTGCCCCGGCAGCCCGTCCGACTGGCGCACCACCAGCACCGCGAGCTCGGGCTCGCCCCGCTCTGCCGCCTCGTCATCGACGAAGGCCAACACCTTGCACAAGGCGCGCATCTTGGGCCGCGTGAAGCGGTGTCCAAGCAGGCCCAGCACTTCGCCATAGCTGATCGGCAGGCCCGCCTGCGCCGAGGCGACCAGGATCGCGCGAACCTCCGCCGGATCGGCGAGCAACCCGGCGCCGCCGTCTTCACTCATTGCGGCTGTTGGGTGAAATCCACGGGTGTGAGTTCGAACACGTCGAGCTTCGACGTGCTCTGCGGCCACGGGATCACCAGCCGCCACCGGAACGGCGCGATCCGCTCGATCACGCCGGCCATGTCGCGCTTGGGATCGTCGCCGTAAGCGCGCGGCTGGTCCTCCTCGCCAAGCGCCAGGCTACCGAGGAAGATCAGCCGCTTGGCATCATCGTCGTCCCACAGGCGCCCGGCGGGGCGCTGGCTGCCGGTCTGCTTGACGATGGTCAGCTGGTCGCCCTCGACCTCGACATAGCAGAAGAACGGTTTGAAGCTTTCGAACGACTTGCCCTTGGCGGTCGCCTTGCCGAGCTTGAGCAGCCGGCAATTATAGCTTCCCGGAGTTGGCGCCGGACGCGGCAGCGACCCGCGCGGAAGGAGAATCTTGCCTTCCTTGCGAACGTCGCTGGGATTGGTCTTGTTGGCCTCCGCGAGTGCTTCCTGCCAGGCGAGGCCGAGCCGTGCGAGCCGGCTTTCGTCGGCGTCGGTTGCGACTGCCCGCCACACGTCGGCTTTTAGGGGCGGTCCCACCTCGACGCTCGCTGTGACTCCGGGCGGCAGCTTGGGCTTGGTCTGGCATCCCGCGACCAGGCTCAAAGCCGCCACCATCGCAACCGTCGAGATGATCTTCCCGCTTGCAGTCACGTGTGACACCGACCTTTCGCTTGCCCGCCTGCATCACCTTACAGGCGGGCGCTTCGGTTTCAACAAACGACGCGTTGATCATCTCCTTTTACCGGGCGCTCAGCACGGCTAGGCGCGCGAAAGATGAACGCGCACGACCGGAACCAGCAACAGCCGCACGGCACCGGCTTCGCGCTTGGCCTCTCGGCCTACGCCTTGTGGGGAATCCTCCCGATCTACTTCCAGGCACTGAAGGCGGTCCCCGCGGTGGATATCGTCGCCCACCGCGTCATCTGGTCATTGCCTTTTGCCGCGGTACTTTTGCTCGCCACGCGCGGTACCGCGCGCCTTCGCCAGACCGTGAGGCGCCCGCGAACGCTGGCGATGCTCGTCGTCACCGCCCTCCTGATCGGCGGCAATTGGATGCTCTACACCTATGCCGTCACCAGCGGTCACATCCTTGCCGCGAGCTTCGGCTATTATCTCAATCCGCTCGCCAATGTCCTGCTCGGCCGGTTCGTCCTCAAGGAACGCCTGTCGCGGCTTCAGTGGACTGCCGTCGCTATTGCCGCCGCTGGCATATCCGTCCTCGCGGCGGGCGCGCTCGCGCAGCTTTGGATCAGCCTCACTTTATGCGTCAGCTTCGCGCTCTATGGGCTGCTGCGCAAAATCGTGCCCGCGGATGCGCTGACGGGTCTTGGCATCGAAACCGCCTACCTGCTGCCCGCAGCCTTGGCCTGGCTGGCTTGGCGCGCGTCAGCCGGGTTTCCGGTGGCAGGCAACACCGGCACGGAGACGGCGCTGCTGATCGCCGCGGGTGTAGTTTCGACTACGCCGCTGCTGCTGTTCACCGCGGCGGCCAAGCGCCTGCCTTATTCCACGCTCGGCATGCTGCAGTTCGTCGCGCCAACGCTGCAGTTCTTCATCGGCGTCTGGTACGGCGAGCCGCTGACCCGCGCGCATTTGTTGGCTTTCCCCGCGATCTGGGCCGCGCTGGTGCTTTACGTCATCGCTTCGGCGCGCAAGCCGCGGCTGCCGCAAGGGCCGGAATGATGCTAAGCGCCCGGCCATGTTCAATCTCGTCTCACTGATCATCGGATTCGTCGCGCTGCTCTGCGTGATCGTCGCGTTCATTCCCTTTCTCGGGATCCTCAACTGGCTGATCATTCCGCTTGCGGTGATCGGCGCGGCGGTGGGCATGATTTCCCGGGGGACAGCGGGCCGCAATCTCAACCTGTTCGTGATCGTCGTCGGCGTCCTTCGCCTGATGCTTGGCGGAGGAATATTCTGAGCCGCGACCTCCGCATCGACGCCTACATCGCCAAGGCGGCGCCGTTCGCGCAGCCGATCCTCAAGCAGGTCCGCGAGCGCGTCCACGCCATGGTGCCGGATATCGAGGAAACGCTGAAGTGGAGTATTCCGACCTACACGCTCGGCGGCAAGATTCTGCTCGGCACGGCGGCGTTCAAGGCGCACGCCATCGTCAACTTCTGGCGCGGCAAGGAGCTCGGCTTCGAAACCAATGAGGGCGCCATGGGCCAGCTCGGCAAGCTCACCAGCGTCGACCAGCTGCCCGCCGATCTCGATGCGATGATCGCCAAGGCTGCCGCGCTTTCGGCAAGCGACCCGGCGCCGCGCAAGCCCAAGGCCGAGCCCAAGCCGGCGCCGGTGATGCATCCCGACTTCGCGTCCGCGCTGGCCGCCGCGCCCAAAGCCAGGGCGGTGCTGGACGGCTTCCCGCCCTCGGCGCAGCGCGATTATCTCGAATGGATTGCGGAAGCGAAGCAGGAGGCGACGCGCGCCAAGCGCATCGCCACCGCGGTCGAATGGCTCAGCGAGGGCAAGCGCCGCCACTGGAAATACGAAAACTGCTGATCGAGCGGGCGGTCAGCGCGCCTTCACGTAACTCCCCGGCGCATCCTCGATCGCCTCGAGCTTGCCCTTGCCGGGAACCCGCGCGCCCGCGGCTGCAACCGTCTCACCGTCCTGCTGCTTGAGCCAGCCGAGCCAGTCGGGCCACCAGCTGCCCTTGTGCTCCACCGCGCCCGCGACGAAGTCGCCCAGCGTCGCCGCCGGGCGGTCGTTGATCCAATATTGGTATTTCTGCGCCGCGGGCGGGTTGACCACGCCGGCGATATGCCCCGACCCGGCCAGCACGAACCGCTTCGGCCCGGCGAAATGGTCCATGATCTTCCACACGCTCTGCGGCGGCGCGATATGGTCCTCGCGTCCGGCCTGGACATAAGTCGGCGTTTTCACCCGCCCAATGTCGATCTTGACGCCGGCCACGCTGACCCCGCCTTTCTTGGCCAGCTTGTTCCCCTTGTAGAAACTTTCCAGATAGTCGCGGTGCCAGGCACCCGGCAGGTTGGTCGTGTCGCTGTTCCAGTGCAGCAGGTCGAACGGCGCCGGCTCCTCGCCCAGCAGGTAATTGTTGACGACATAGGACCAGATGAGGTCGCGCCCGCGCAGCAGGTTGAAGGTCGCGGCCATGTAGCGGCCGTCGAGAAAGCCCTTCTCCTTGGTCAGCTGGTCGAGCAGCCCCATGGTCTCGTCGCCGGTGAACAGCTTGAGGTCGCCGGCCTCGGCGAAATCGACCTGGGCGGTGAAGAAGGTCGCGCTCGCGACTTTCTCCGCCTCGCCCTTCGCGTCGAGGTAAGCGAGCGTCGCCGCCAGCGTCGTGCCCGCCACGCAATAGCCGATGGTGTGGACGCTCTCGACCCCGAGGGCGTCGCGGATGGTGTCGACGGCGTCGACCTGGCCGTCGAGGACATAGTCGTCGAGCCGGGCGCCGGCGATGCTTTCATCGGCCGACTTCCAGCTGACCATGAATAAGGAAATGCCCTGCTCGACGCACCAGCGGACGAAGCTTTTCTCCGGGGTCAGGTCGAGGATGTAGAAGCGGTTGATCCACGGCGGGAAGATCACCAGCGGCGTCTTCATGACCTTGTCGGTCGTCGGCGTGTACTGGATCAGCTGGTAGAGCTTGGTCTGCTTGACCACCTTGCCGGGCGTCATCGCCAGGTTGCGTCCGACCTCGAATGCGCCCGCCTTGGTCTGGCTCAGCTGGCCTGCCGCAATGTCCTTGAGCATGTTGGCGAGGCCCTTGAGCAAATTCTCGCCGCGGGTCTCGAGCGTCCGCTTCAGCACCTGCGGGTTGGTCAGCGCGAAGTTCGACGGGCTCATCGCGTCGACAAAGCTGCGCGTCGCGAAGCGCAATTTCTCGCGAAGTCTCGCCATCGATGTTGTCGATCTCGTCGACCGTCCCCAGGAGCTGGTCCGACATCCGCAAATAAGTCTGGCGGATGGTGTCGAAGATCGGGTTCTCGGCCCATTCCGGCGCGGCGAAGCGCCGATCCTTGCGCGGCGGTTCGTCGGGCGCGGGCGCGGCGGTGACGCCGCCCATCATCTTGCCCCAGCTCTCGAGCCCCTTGGCCCATGCCTGCGCCCCGGCGCTCATCAGCGCCATCGGGTCGCCTTGCGGCACCGTCCCGCCGAACCCGAACGCGCCGGGCGACCAACTCGGGCCGAAGCCCGGAAAGGCCTGGTCCTTTTTGAGGCTCCCGGCCCAGGCCTCCATCATCATCTGCTGGGCGCGCCCCATCACCAGCGTCCAGTGCTGCCAGTCCTCCAAAGTCGGGATCGCGCTATCGGTGTTGGTCTCGTCGGCCATGCGGCTATGTAGGCCTCATGGCTGTCTCGCCGCAAATCCCGGCCGCGCTGCTGGTGCTGGATTATTTCGGCATCGCCGTGTTCGCCATCTCGGGCGCGTTGCTGGCCGCCGAGAAACGCCAGACGCTCGTCACCTTCATCTTCTTCGCCGTCGTCACCGGAGTCGGCGGCGGCACGGTCCGCGACCTGTTGATCGGGGCGCCGGTGTTCTGGGTCCACACCAACGCGACGCTCCTGATCTGCATCGCTGCGGGCCTGCTCGTCTGGCTGACCAGCAGCCGCCGCTTGGCCGGCCAGGCCTTGCTGTGGTTCGACGCCGCCGGGCTCGGCGCCTACGCCACCTATGGCGCGGCCAAGGCGCTGGCGTTCGGCGTTTCGCCAATCCCGGCCTTCGCCATGGGCGTCCTCACCGTCCTGTGTCGGCGGGATTCTTCGCGATGTGCTCGCCGGCGAGCCCTCGATCCTGATGCGGCCCGAGCTTTATGTCACGGCCGGCGCCCTCGCCGCCGGCCTGTTCGTGGTGCTCGCCCTTTTCGGCACACCGCTATGGATCGCGGGCGTTATCGCCGCGCTCGCTGGCTTCGCCCTCCGGGGTGCCGCCATCGCCCGCGGCTGGTCGCTACCCGCATATCGAAATTAGGCTGCATCAAATTTCCCGCTTGACCTCGCTACAAATGTAGCGCTACAAATGTAGCACACAGTCCGAATCGGGACTGAAAGGTGGAGAATGACAATGCAGACCAAGCTCAACAGCCTGTCGCGCACGACCATCGTGCTTCTGATCGCGACCCTCACGTCCGGCGTCATGGTGTCCAGCGCCGTGTCGGCCAAGCCCCAGGCACTGTTCACCGTCGCCTCGCTCGTCGCCTAACCTTGTAGCGGCGAGCCCGCTCTTGCCGCACCGCAGCATGGCTGCGATGAACGGCGGCGATGGACTCTGATTTCTACCGCATCCGCCGGCTTCCGCCCTACGTCTTCGCCGAAGTGAACGCGATGAAGGCCGCGGCCCGGGCGCGCGGCGAGGACGTGGTCGATCTCGGCATGGGCAATCCCGACGGCGCCCGCCCAAGCACGTCATCGACAAGCTCTGCGGAGGTCGCCAGCCAAGCCCCACGTCGCACCGCTATTCGGCAAGCCGCGGCATTCCCGGCCTGCGCAAGGCCCAGGCCGGCTATTACCAGCGGCGCTTCGGACGTCGACGCTCGACCCCGACAAGGAAGTCATCGTCATGCCTCGGCTCGAAGGAAGGGCTCGCCAACCTCGCCCAGGCGATCACCGCGCCCGGCGACGTCGTGCTCGCGCCCAACCCCAGCTACCCGATCCATACCTTCGGCTTCATCATCGCCGGCGCCGCGATCCGCTCGATCCCGGCCGCGCCCGGCGACGATTTCTTCGAGCGGCTCGAACGGCCATGCGCTACACCGTCCCGCGCCCCAAGGTGCTGGTCGATCGGCTATCCGTCCAACCCGACCGCCTATGTCGCCGACCTCGCCTTCTACGAGCGGCTGGTCGCCTTCGCCCGCGAGCATGATCTGATCGTTATTTCCGACCTCGCTTATGCCGAGATCTATTTCGGCGACACGCCGACGCCGTCGATCCTCCAGGTCGAGGGCGCCAAGGAGGTGGCGGTCGAGTTCACGTCGATGTCCAAGACCTATTCGATGGCCGGCTGGCGGATGGGTTTCGCGGTCGGCAACGCCCGGCTGATCGAGGCGCTGGCGCGGGTGAAATCCTACCTCGATTATGGCGCCTTCACGCCCGATCCAGGCCGCCGCCTGCGCGGCGCTCAACGGGCCGCAGGACATCGTCGCCGCCAACCGCGCGCTCTACAAGAAGCGCCGCGACGTGCTGGTCGAAAGCTTCGGCCGCGCCGGCTGGGACATCCCCGTGCCACAAGCCTCGATGTTCGCCTGGGCGCCGATCCCCGAGCGCTTCCACAATCTCGGCTCGATGGAATTTTCGAAGAAGCTGCTGACCGAAGCGCATGTCGCGGTCGCGCCCGGCGTCGGCTTCGGCGAGGAAGGCGAAGGCTTCGTCCGCATCGCCCTGGTCGAGAACGAGCAGCGCCTCCGCCAGGCCGCGCGCGGGGTGAAGAAGCTGCTCGCCTGACAATTCAATCGGGCTGCGAACTGCGCTATTGCGGATGGCGTTTCTGGGGGGATTTTCGAATGGCGACGCTAGCTCAACAGCCACCCGCCCCTGCCGTGGGTGACGAACGGTTTTTCCTGCGCGCCGCAATCGTCATGGCGCTGACCATCATCGTCGGTTTTTCGACGCAATATCTCATGGGTCGCTCGACGTTCGCTTCGCCTCTGCGCGTTCATCTCCACGCCTTCTTTTTCATGGGCTGGGTGGCGATCTACCTTCTTCAGAACATCTTCGTCGCGACCGGCCGAATGGACCTGCATCGGCGGCTTGGTTGGGTCGCGGCGTTCTGGATCGTCCCGATGGTGATCATGGGCTGCGTGGTCACCGTGGAGATGGTGCGACGTGGCTACGTCCCCTTCTTCTTCCGGCCGCTTCAGTTCCTGGTGTTCGACCCGGTCACGGTCATCACCTTCGCCGGCCTGACGGTTGCAGCGGTCCGGCTGCGCAAGCGCACCGAATGGCACCGCCGTCTCCACTTTTGCGGGATGTCCTTATTGCTCGGACCCGCGTTCGGACGGCTTCTGCCCCTGCCCCTGCTCCAGCCTTTGGCGTGGGAAGCGACCTTCGTCGTCACCCTGCTCTTTCCTTTTGCCGGAATGTGGGCGGACATCCGCCGGCGCGGCCACGTCCATCCTGCCTGGCATTGGGGACTGGCCACAATGATCGGCGCCTTGGTGGTGACCGAGGCGATCACCTACAGCCCGGTCGGCACGTCGCTCTATCAGCTGGTTGCGAGGAATTCGCCGGGCGCCTCCATCGACCCCCTGGGTTTCAGGCCGCCGCCCGCCGGTCCGCTCATGACGGGCCGCAACTGAGCGCTCAGAAGCGTACCGACACCCCGGTATAGACTTCGGCATCGGGCGTCTGGTCGTTGAGCCCGAAGTTCGCGCCGCCGTCGATCGCGACATTGTTGCTGACTAGATAAGCCACCGATGCGTCCGCGCTCGCCTGTCGACCGGTCCCGGCCGGATCCCAGTCCCACTGGCCCCACAGCTCCGCGCCGAGCGTCAGGCGCGGCGTCGCCGCGAGGCCGAGGCCAACGACCTGGACTATCGCCGCATGATGTCCGCCGCCATCGCCATTGGCGAGCCAATCCACCTCCGGCGTCAGGCTCAGCGTCAGCGGGCTCTTGCCCAGCGCCGCGCTGATCGGGACCGTCAGCCCGCCTTCCACCTTGCCGTTGCCGAAGATCCGGTTGGCTGTCGGCAGCTTGACGAACGGGTCGAGCGCAATCGTCACCGGCGCATCATTCGCTGTCAGCGCATATTTGACCCGCACCAGCGTGTCGCCGAACCCGCTCTGCGACGCGACGCCGGTCGCGCGCACCAGGATCAGCGGCGTCACGCCAAGCTCGATGTCGGCGCGGTCGCTCACCCCATATTTTATCAGCGTCGACCCGATCACCCTGGCATCGGCGCTGAAGCCGCCGGCCTCGTCGTGGGTCCAGTCGGCGAGCCCGGTCTCGATCTGGATCATGCCCTTGGGAACGGTGCAGGTGCCGGTCCCTCGGCCAGGGCGATCCGGGCAGATCGGCATTGGGTCGGCCATTGCGGCACTCGTCGAGACCAACATGGCCGCGGCCATCACCCAATGCGCAATGGTTCTCATGCGCCAATCATTGCGCAAACGAAACGTACCGTCGAGAGGCGCCTATTTCCACTTCAGCGTGGCGTTGAAGCGATGGTCCTCGCCGCCGGTCCGCACAATGATGTTCAGCGGCTGGTCGGCGCGCCGGGCGAACGCCGCCTTGGGCAGGTCGAACACATAATAGCCGCCCCATGCCTTGGCCGGATCCACCGTCAGCGGAATGAGGATCTGGTAGATCGCGTCGAGCGTCCGCCCGCCCGGCAGCTCGAACATGTCGCTGCGCCGGTCGTGCCCGGCCGATGGCCCAACCGACGGCGCGGTCGGGCTTGCAACGCTGACGATCGACCGCGGGGTAACCCCCGTCGTCGCCTGCGCGGCGAGGCTGTCGAGGCTGCTCTTGTTGTGCATGTCGGTCGCGGCGGCGCGGCTATTTTCGCGCTCGACCAACACGCGGCCCTTCTCCATCGTTTCGACCGGGACCGGGCGCAGGACGGTGCCGTCGCCGAGCGTCAGCCTGACTTGGTCGGGACCGAATTCGAACGGCCTGGCGCCAAGGTTCATCACGAGCACGCGAACCGTCCCGCGCTGCTTGACTTCATTGCCCGGCGCGATCAGCCGAACCAGCGCCGTCTGGGTGCGGTCGTCGGCCGCCTGCACACCGGCATGCCCGATCAGCAGCTTGCCGCCCGCCGGCGGCGCCAGCACGACGCGATAGCTTCCGGCCAGCGCCGCGCCCGGAACCGCCACCAGCGCGACTGCCAACATCCATTTCATCGGCGCGAATCCCCTTGTTGTCGCTGGGTTTTCCTAGCTGGCCCGGCCGCCTCCGCCAGTTCAGAACGCCCGGCCCAGCGACAGCATCAGCCGGTAGCGATTGTCGGGATGCGAGGCGCGAATGTCCTGCCACACCGGCAACGCGACCGCCGCCGCCGCGCTCCAGCCCGAGGCGGCATTGAAGCGCACGCCCGGCGCGACCCACAGCCCACGCGCCGCCGCTTTCCGCCTCGACCTCGCCGTCGATCGTCTGCCGCCCTTCCCACTCGCCGGCGAGCTCGACGAAGCCGTCCCAGCTCGACTGCGCCTGCTCATGGTCATGGTGATGCTCGTGCGGCGCGTCGCCCTCGTCATGATGGTGATGCTCCGCCTCATGCTCGTGCGGCCGCGCCGCCGAAGCGGTGCGACAGCGCGATCCCACCCTGCAGCCGGTCGCCGAGCCGGGTGCGCTGCGCCCCCATGGTCGAGAATTGATAGAGCGCGCTGGCGGTCAGGCTTCGCACCGCCAAGCGGCAGCGACGCCGACGCGCCGACGATCGGGTCCCAGCTCCCGGTCCCCGGCTGGTGCTCGGTCTCGAGCCGCTCGCCGCCGAGGCTGGTCGCGCCGGTGCTCCCGGTCGGCAGCTTGATCCCGCCGACCAGGGCGAAGCCCGCGCCTTCGCCTTCGGTCAGCCGATATTTGGCGAGCAGGCTCAGATCGCCGATCCCGGACACGTTGCCGAGCGGCACCACTTCGTTGGTCGTCGTCCCGCCGTCGTGCGAATGCTCGCCCTCGCGAAGCCCTTCGCGCCGCACGTAGGGCAGTTCGGCCGACAGCGTCAGATGGTGGGTGACGCCGTAAGCCACGCCGACCGACGGCATTGAGATTATAGTCGGTGTTGTGGGCGTGGATGTGCTGGCCCGCCAGCGCTTCCAGCTCGGCGTCGGAACGCTGCTCGGGCCGGGTGAACAGCAGCCGCAGGCCCATCGCCCACTGGCGTTCGTCGAGCGTGGCCGGGCTGAACACGGTCATGCCGGCGCCAGCGCCGACGCTGCCCGGTCCGACATGGTCGGCATAAGCCGGCGTTGCGGAAACGGCGGCAAGCGCCGCCACGATACGAATGCTCTTCATGAAATCCCCGAATGTTGGCGCCCGCTTCCGGCGCGGACGAATTGAGCCGATGATTGGAGCTCAGGCGGGGATCGGAGGGCCTCTCAGCGGTGGGCGCGCATGCGCGCGCTGCTTGTCGAGGAAGGTAAAGGAATGGCCAAGCAGCAGCGCCAGACCGACGATCACGAGCGCGGCCAATGGCGGCGCATCGCTCACCAGCCCACCGAGCGCCGCGGCGGAGGCATAGGGGCAGGTCTGGTGGAGCTTGGCTTTTGAATGCTGCTGGTGATCGTGACCCGCCACGCCGGCGACGGGCGCGCCATCGGGGCAGGCGACGATGGTCACCGCACCACGGTCGAAGGCCGGCATGAATCCCGCCGGGTTCAACAGGCGCAGCGCAAGCAGCAGCGCCATGGCGAGGGCCACGGCCGTGCGAGCCGCTGCCCGACTGCTTCTCATTGCAAACACGCTCAAACCTGTAGCCGGGGCGAGCAGCTTTGTCAGCGCTTAGGCCGCGATCAATCGTCCCAGCAGGTTTTCGAACACGGCGGGATGGATTGCGCGGTGGAATTCGATCCCGGCGGCCGGACCGCTGGCCCAGCACACGCGCGCGCCCAACGGGTCGAGTTGCTTGAAGCGGGCAATGACCTGGTCGGCCACATCATAAGGCTCGATCAGCTCGATCCCGCAGCCGCCCGACGAGACGTCGCGCAGCCGGACCGAGAAATTGAAGCCGCCGATGCGCCGGACGCAGACGCTGGCGTCGCCGAGGTCGCGGCGGCCGTGTCGCCGTTGCTCTTCGCCTGCCTTGTAGGCCACGCCCTGCGGCGCGTTCAGCACCGGCGCCGAACGGTACTGCGCACGCGAGTTGCAGCTGTTCGCCTTGGCCCGCGCCGCGATCCGCACCAGTCGGCGCTGTTCCAAATTGTCCATCGCCCCTGGCCTAGCTCAGGAAGCGCGCGCCGACCCGGTCTTCGCGGACCCAGCGGACTTCGGCGTGGATCAGGCCGCGCTTGAACACGCGCAACTCGACCTGTTCGCCCGGCTCGAAGCCGTCGGCCGAACGGAACTGGCAACCGGCATAGGAAATGTCGGCCAGGTAAATGTCCGAATTGCGCGAACCGCCCATCGGGCTCATCGCAATTCCGCGCATGCTGACTGGCCGGCGGCTCTCCCGCGCGACGAACGCATCTGTTTCCAGCTGCTCCATGGTCTTGCCCCTTCTCAATCGGCGCCACTTACAGCGCCGGGACGCGGGGTTCGCCCCGCTAAGCGCACCCTGTCCCAAATGGGCACGCTGGGGGCGTCGCCTATCCGTGCTTGCCGACGTTGAGCGCGACGGCCTCGCGCACCAGCGCCTTGAAGGCGGCTTCGTCGACTTGCTCACCTTCGCGGATGTCGATCGCGCGGCGGGTGCCGCCCGTCAGGCTGGAATTGAACAGCCGCTTGGGATCGTCGAGCGACGCCCCGCGCGCGAAGGTTAGCTTGATGTACTGCTTATAGGTCTCGCCGGTGCACAGGATTCCGGCATGTTCCCATACCGGCACGCCCGACGGATTGCCGGCCTTGCGCCACTTGATCGATTCCACGGCGTCGGGATCGGCCTCGCGGATCATCCGCCGCATTTGCCTCAGCGCCTCGCCCCGCCAGCCGCCGACCTCGGCGATCTTGCGGTCGATCCCTGCCGATCCTGATTCCTCGCTCATCCGGGCGAACTAGCGCTGCCGCCCGGAATTCCGCAATGGTCAAGCGGAGCGGCGGCGAGCCCCTGCTCCCGCCGCCCCGTCACGCGACCTTTATCGCGCGTTGCGCACGCAATCGGAAAATGACTCGAATCCGAAATCGTCGAGCAGCCCGAACGCTTCGAGCTCGTGGCAATGCTGCGGCACGAACCCATAGGTGCCCTGCGTCTGGTTGAACGACATGCAGACGCCCAGGCTGAGGCCCGGATATTCTTCCATGAGCGCGGTGCAATAGGCGAAGATCTCGGCATTGCGCCATTGGTGGTTTTCGGGCGGCGGCGCTGCAAATGCCGTCGTTGCGGGAACGCTCGCCAGAAACGCGGCGGCGATCATCGATTTTACTGCTTTCATTATGCCCTCCTGTTGTTCGGCGGGCGGAAGGTGATGCGGTCTGGTGCCGCGCAGCCATGTTCTGAAGCTGACTTTTTCCTGACTTCTGTTAATTTCAACAGGGAGGGGGCAAGTCATGGACCGTCCGCTGGCCTGGCATGTGCCGGGGATCGACCTTGCGGCCGAGCGCCCGTTCAGCCTCGGCGCGACAGCCATTGATCCGGCTTCGCGCGACGCGTCCTTCCCTGGCGGAACGGAGCGGCTTCGCCCTCAGAGCCTGAAGGTCCTGATCGCGCTTGCCCGCCGGAAAGGCGAAGTGGTCAGCCGCAACGATCTCGTCGATCTCTGCTGGGACGGCCGGGTCATCGGCGAAGACGTCATCAATCATTCGATCTCGCTGCTTCGTACCTTCGCCGAGCGCGCTGGCGGCTTCAGCATCGAAACCGTGCCCAAGGCGGGCTACCGGCTGGTTGAGACCGCCACACCATCGCGTTCGCTGAGCTGGCGATTCGTCCTGGCGGGCCTGGCAGTGCTCGTGGCAGTTATGGGAGCGCTGTTGCTCGGGCGGATGGATCGCCAATCGCGCCCACCCACGCCCAGCATCGCAATCTTGCCCTTCGATCAATCGCCAGCGGTCAGCCAGTTAGCGGCGGCGACCCGCGCCGCGCTGTCGCACAGCCTGTCCGAAGGCGGCTTTCCCGTCCGCCTCGCGAAAGATGTCGGGACGGCCGACCTGATCATCTCGGGCGATTTCCGCCAATTGGGCGACAAGGTCCGCGCCACCATCCAGGTCGAGCTGCCGTCACCGCGCACCATCATTTATTCGCAGCAGTTCGACGCTTCCGGGCCGGATGCGCAAATCCTGCCCGAACGGATAGGCGCGCAACTCGGCGCTTCCCTGTCCTGGACCGGCGCGCTGATGGCTCTCGACCGCCGCCATCCCACCGACCCCGCTATCACTGCGCAGCTGTTGAGAACGCCCGCGCTCAGCGTTCAGGCCAATGATCCGCTGCAGCTCTATGAAATGGCCCGCACGATCGCGCCCAAAGCGCCCAACTCGGCGATTGCGCAACTTGGCCTCGCCTTCGAAACCGGCTTCGCACTCGAACAAATTCCGCGCGACCAACGGCCGGCCGCGATTGCTGCCGCGCGCACCGCGGCCGATCGCGCCATCGCGCTCGCGCCCGATTTCGGTGACGTCTATGCAACTTGGTGCTCGCTACACAGCCGGACGCTCTTCGCCCAATGTGAAGATCGGCTTCGCGCGGGGCAGCGCGCCGACCCGAATGCGCCGTTCGTCTCGCTGTTCCTGAGCTCGCAACTCGATAACGTCGGGCGGTTCGACGAAGCCCTCGAACTTGCGCGGATGTCGCTCGCGAACGACCGCTACAAGCTGTGGAAGCTGGTGCGGATGGTGAACGCGCTGGAATTGACCGGACAGTCGGAGGAGGCTGAGGCCGTGTACCGGCAGGCGACAAAATGGTGGCCCGACACGCCGCCGCTCGCTTTCGGCCGCATGGTCGGCATGGCCGAACGCGGTGATTTCGACGCGATCGAGCGCTTCAACAAGGACGCGCTTCCTGCGGGTCTGAACTCCGCCATCAAGGCGAAAGACAAAGCCGCGGCGCGCAAGGCCTGCCCGCGGGAAGCCGATCCATCCGTGGCTTCGGTCTTCTGCATGGTCGGCCTTGCCCAGGCCGGCGATATCGACGGCGCCTTCGCTTTTGCCAATCAGCTCTATCCGCGGATCCAGGGCCAATCCCCTGCCGAGACCGAGGCCTTGTGGGTCGACCAGCCGGGCAAGCCTCCCTTCTCCTTCCTGAGCGCTCCGGCGCTCGCGCCGATGCGCCGCGATCCACGCTTCCTCGGCCTTGCCGAGCGCACCGGGCTGCTCGCTTACTGGCGCAGCGGACGCCTGCCCGACTTCTGCCGTCCACCGCGCGCCGAGCCGGTCTGCAAACGGCTCCATAGCGGCCCCTGAGTTCCTAGCCACTTGCGCCCGGTGCGGCGACGCCGCACAAGTCCCGCTCGGTGGAGGGTCCGTGGCTCGCGTCTTCCTCAGTTACGCACGTGCTGACGTCGATTGCGCGAAGGCGCTCGCCGAGCTCATCGGCCGCGCCGGGCACGACGTGTGGTGGGATCGCGAACTCCACGGCGGGTCGCACTTCACTGCCGAGATCGACAAGGCCCTGCGGGAAGCCGAAGCCGTGGTGGTTCTTTGGTCCCAGGCGTCGCTCGAATCCGCCTGGGTGCAGGACGAAGCGGCCGAAGGACGCGATTCCAACCGGCTGGTGCCGCTGGTCATCGACGCCGTCCGCCCGCCGCTCGGCTTTCGTCAATATCAGGCGATCGATCTCGCGGACCTCCGAACCGGCAGCCCGCCGCGGCAGCTCGAGGAGCTGCTTCGCGCGATCATCAAGATGGGCGCGCCCGAGGTTCGTGCTGCCCCCGCCGAGGCGCCGCCCGCCGCCGCCGCGGAGCCCGCCGCCAAATATTCGATCTGCGTCCTTCCCTTCGTCAACATGAGCGGCGACCCGGAACAGGAATATTTCAGCGACGGCATCAGTGAAGACATCATCACCGATTTGTCGAAAGTCTCGGCCTTGTTGGTTATCGCGCGCAACACGGCGTTTACGTTCAAGGGCAAGGTGATGGACGTGAAAGAGGTCGCCAAGACCCTTGGCGTCACGCACGTCCTCGAAGGCAGCGTGCGCAAGGCCGGCAACCGCGTGCGAATCACGGCGCAGCTGATTGACGCGGAAACCGGCGGGCACGCCTGGGCCGACCGCTACGATCGCGACTTGACCGACATCTTTGCCATCCAGGACGAGATTTCCAAGGCAATCGTCGCCGCGCTGCGGCTGAAACTGCTTCCGCAGGAAAAGAAGGCGATTGAGACCCGCGGCACATCGAGCGTCGAAGCCTACAATCTCTACCTGATGGCGCGTCAGCAATGGACTGAAGGAAGCCTCGGCGACATTCGCCGGCAGGAAACCATCGTTCGCATTTGCAGGCAGGCGCTGTCGTTCGATCCCGAATACGCCCAGGCGTGGGCGCTGATGGCGCTCGCCCAATCTCAGCTTCGCTTCTGGCATGGCCTTGAGGTCGATCCGGCGCCGGCCGCCGAGAAGGCCCTCGCCATCAATCCCGACCTCGCGGAGGCGCATTGCGTCAAGGCGCATCTGCTCGAAGAACAGGGCCGCCCGGAGGCAGCCACCGAGGAGATGGACACTGCGGTTCGCCTCGATCCTGAATCCTGGGAAGTGAATCGCGAAGCCGCGCGGCTGGTATTCCGCCAGGGCCGAATCGCCGATGCGATCCCCTTTTTCGAAAAAGCCGCGGCGCTGCTCGAATCCGATTGGCACAACGCCAGCATGCTAATCAGTTGCTATCGCGAAACCGGCGATGCGGAGTTGGAGCGCGGCGCCGCGGAAAGAGCACTGACGCGAATTGAAAAAGCGATAGCCGGCGATCCCTCGAGCGCGACGATACTCGCGTCGGGAGCGGGAGCTTTGGCATCGCTTGGCGAAGATCAGCGGGCGAAAGACTGGATCCAGCGCGCACTCCTGCTCGATCCGGACAATAATATCATGCGCTACAATCTGGCCTGCGCGCTGACCACTAATCTCAACGACCCGGATCGGGCGATCGAGGTGCTCGAGCCCTATTTCCGAACGACGCGGGGCGCCGCCCACATTCGTCATGCGGACGTCGATCCCGATTTGGACCCGATCCGCGACGACCCGCGCTTCCGGAAGCTCCTGTCCGAAGCCAAGCACCGGCTCGGCATTGCCGAAACTTCCAGCCGCCTGACCTTTGCGGCGGCGGCCGTGCCGCAGCGCACCAAATCCACAGGATTTTGCGATGAGCCGTTATTTAATTGCTTGCGCTGGATTTGGTTAAGGCACAATAGGTAGTAGCGAGGCAGGGGGTTGCTTCCATTACTGGTGTTCGGCGCTGGAATTCCTATATTCCGGTGGTGGGCCCGTTCGTCCCCGCTTTCCACAGCGGGGGACCGTGAAAAAGCCCCATGGAGCGCCGAAAGAGGCTAGGATGCCTGGCATGGCTCCGAGTTCGAACAATTGCAGAACAAACGGTCGTCGAGACCGTTGAGGGACGGGGAAGCGCGATGGATTTTTCAACCGGCTCAGAAGTACCGAGCGACGACCTCTCGACCACCGTATCGAGCAGCAAGTCCGTCCACGCGCCCAAGTTCGACGTGAAGACCGATACGTCGCGCGACGCGCTTTTGACCGAATTCGGCAAGGATACGCTGAACGACCGTTACCTCCTGCCCGGCGAAGGCAACCAGGACTTGTTCGCGCGAGTGGCGGCGGCTTATGCCGACGATGCCGACCACGCCCAGCGGGTCTACGATTACATCTCCAGGCTGTGGTTCATGCCCGCGACGCCGGTGCTCAGTCAACGGCGGCACCGGCCGCGGGCTGCCGATCAGCTGCTATCTGAACAGCGTCGACGACAGCCTCGAAGGCATCGTCGGCACGTGGAACGAGAACGTCTGGCTGGCCAGCCGCGGCGGCGGCATCGGCACTTACTGGGGCCGGGTGCGCGGCATCGGCGAGCCGGTCGGCCTCAACGGCAAGACCAGCGGCATCATCCCGTTCGTGCGAGTGATGGACAGCCTGACGCTGGCCATTTCGCAGGGCTCGCTGCGGCGCGGCTCGGCCGCCTGCTACCTCGACATCTCCCACCCGGAGATCGAGGAGTTCCTCGAAATCCGCAAACCGTCGGGCGACTTCAACCGCAAGGCGCTCAATCTGCACCATGGCGTGCTGGTCACCGACGAGTTCATGGAGGCGGTGCGCGAAGGCGCAGAGTTCACGCTGCGCTCACCCCGTGACGGGTCGGAGCGCGGCACGGTCGACGCCCGCAGCCTGTTCCAGAAGCTGGTCGAGACCCGGCTGGCGACCGGCGAGCCGTACATCATCTTCATCGACCAGGTGAACCGGTCGATGCCCAAGCATCACCGCGACCTCGGCCTCAAGGTCTCGACCTCCAACCTCTGCTCGGAAATCACGCTGCCGACCGGCAAGGACCATCTCGGCGCCGACCGCACCGCGGTCTGCTGCCTGTCGTCGCTCAACCTCGAAACCTGGGACGAGTGGAACAAGGACAAGCAGTTCATCGAGGACGTCATGCGCTTCCTCGACAACGTGCTCTCCGACTATATCGCCCGCGCCCCGGACGAGATGGCGCGCGCCAAATATTCGGCGCGAGCGCGAGCGCAGCGTCGGCCTCGGCGTGATGGGCTTCCACTCCTTCCTCCAGGCGCGCGCCCTGCCGTTCGAAGGCGCCATGGCCAAGAGCTGGAACCTCAAGATCTTCAAGCACGTCCGCGCCCAGGTCGACCAGGCGTCGATGATGCTCGCGAAGGAGCGCGGGCCCTGCCCCGACGCCGCCGACATGGGCGTGATGGAGCGCTTCAGTGCAAGATGGCGATCGCGCCGACCGCGTCGATCTCGATCATCTCCGGCGGCACCAGCGCCTGCATCGAGCCGATCCCGGCCAACATCTACACCCACAAGACGCTGTCGGGCAGCTTCTCGATCAAGAATCCGTACCTGCAGAAGCTGCTCGAAAGCAAGCGATATGGACGCGACCAACGTCTGGAACTCGATCCTCGAGCAGGGCGGCAGCGTCCAGCACCTCGACTTCCTCAGCCCGGAAGAAAAGGACGTGTTCAAGACCAGCTTCGAGATCGACCAGCGCTGGCTGATCGAGCTTGCCGCCGACCGCACGCCGTTCATCGACCAGGCGCAGCGCCTCAACCTGTTCATCCCGGCCGACGTCGACAAATGGGACCTGATGATGCTCCACTTCCGCGCCTGGGAGCTGGGCATCAAGTCGCTCTACTACCTCCGCTCCAAGTCGGTGCAGCGCGCCGGTTTCGCGGGCGGGGTCGAGGCCGACAACACCCCCGACCTCAAGGAAATCCAGCTCGCGTCGACCACCGATTATGACGAGTGCCTGGCGTGCCA
>CAWHYD010000009.1:0-71200 GCA_963833685.1 uncultured Alphaproteobacteria bacterium
AAAACCCATCCGTTCGCCCTGAGCCTGTCGAAGGGCCGTCTTCGTTTGCAACGGAAGACAAGGACAGGGCTTCGACAAGCTCAGCCCGAACGGAGAATGAGGCGGAAGCCGGCATGGCGCAAATGACCGAACGCTACGCGAGGCGGCCGAACTCTACATCGGCGCCGGCGGCCGCGAGCACGACTGATGGCCGACCTCTACCTAAAGCGCTCGAATCCGAACGCAACACCCTGTGGGCCACCTGCCGCCTCAAGGGCCTCGCCAAGGACACCCCCGAACGCCAGCGCATCGCCGAACTCGACCGCCTCATCGCCGAGCATAAGGCGAAGAAATCGGGCAACCAATCGCCAAAGGGATCAAAGGCTCCAATGTGCAACCGCCTTCCTGACCATGGCGGACAGCTTTACGAACCGCCGACTAACCGGCTGCGGGGGGCCATATGGATCTGACGCTCATCTCAATTGTCGTCGGGCTTGGGCTGACCGAGTTATTGTTGAATTTCCACCGGCTCGTCCGCGAGCGCCGCCATGTGACCTGGGATGCCTTGCCGCTCGCCTGGGCGCTGGTGCTGCTTGTCGCGGTCGTCAATTACTGGTGGGGCATCCGCCGCGTCATGGCCGCCGCCAGCGGCTGGACAAGCGGTGACTTCATCGTCGCGATGATCTCGCCCATCTTCCTCTATCTGTCCTGCGCCGCCGCTTTGCCGCGAGCCGAGCCCGGCGAGCGCCTCGACATGAAGGCCGCCTATGCGCAGGAGCGGACGGCCTTCCTGTGGTTCATCCTCGGCTATTCGGCGGGCAATTGGATCCTTGATTTCTCCGGGCTTGCCGGACCCCAGCCCGCAACCGTGATGATCGTCCGCATCCCCGCCACCGCCGCGGTGGTCGTCGCGCTCCTGGCGCGCTCGCGCCGCTGGGACTGGCTGCCGGTTGTTGTCTTTGGCTCTGCCCTGGTCATCCGGCTGGTCACGCAAATAGCGCTAGGCGAGCGAACAAGCGGGAGGGGCCGGGGGAGGGCCTGTAGACGAGTCCAGAATCCCAAAGCCGACTTGTCCGTCGAAGCTTCAGCGAAGGCCGAAGCGGGCATGGCGCAAATGTCCGAACGCTATCGCGAGACCGGCTCGGAGCTTTACGTCGGCGCGGGCGGCCGCGAGCACGACTGATGGCCGACCTCTACGCCAGGGCGCTCGAATCCGAACGCAAAACCCTGTGGGCGACCTGTCGCCTCAAGGGCCTCGCCAAGGACACCCCCGAACGCCAGCGCATCGCCCAGCTCGACCGGCTAATTGCCGAGCATAGGGCGAAGAAATCGGGGGGATTAGTCCACCGGATGGCAGGCTCGGCGGCGCAGTAGCCGCCCTCGGCTTGCATTCGGGCGCCCAATCGCGTGAAGCGCCTGGCCATGGCCAACATCCCCTCGACCCGCCGCCCGCGCCTCGCCGATTATAGCGCCGATTACCGAATGCTGATCCTCGCCGCGATGGCGATTGTCGCCGGGACCGGCGGCGCGTTCGGCGCCTGGGTGCTGCTCAAGCTCATCGCGTTCGCCACCAACCTCTTCTGGTACGGCCGTCTCTCCGTCGCCCCGGCCGTCATCGCCGGGCGGAGCTGGTGGCTGGTCCTGGCTGATCCCCGTCGCGGGCGCGCTGATCGTCGGGCTGATGGCCCGCTTCGGCTCGGACAAGATCCGCGGCCACGGCATCCCCGAAGCGATCGAGACCATCCTGTTCGGCGACAGCAAGCTGTCGCTCAAGGTGGCGCTGCTCAAGCCCCTGTCATCGGCGGTGTCGATCGGCAGCGGCGGGCCGTTCGGCGCCGAAGGCCCGATCATCATGACCGGCGGCGCGATCGGCTCGCTGTTCGCCCAGCTGTTCGATCTCAGCGCGGCCGAGCGCAAGACCCTGCTGGTCGCCGGCGCGGCCGCCGGCATGACCGGCGATCTTCGGCACGCCGTTCGCCGCGATCATGCTCGCGGTCGAGCTGCTGCTGTTCGAATGGAAGCCGCGCAGCTTCGTGCCGGTCGTGACCGCCGTGCTGGTCGCGCATGGCGTGGCGTCCGCTGCTGATCGGCGCCGGGCCGCTGTTCCCGTTCGCCGCGCCGACTCCGCCGGGAATGGAGCCGGTCGCGATCGCCGCCGCGCTCGGGCTTGCCACCGGCCTCCTCGCTGCCCTCCTGTCCGTTGCTTTGTACCGGATCGAGGACGGGTTCCACGCCTTGCCGATCCACTGGATGTGGTGGCCGGCGATCGGCGCCGTCGTCGTCGGGATCGGCGGCCTGTTCGACCTGCGCGTGCTCGGCGCCGGCTATGGCAGCATCCAGGATCTCCTCAACGGCAGCCTTGCCGTCAAAGCCGTGCTGCTGCTGCTCGTCGTCAAGGCCATCGTGTGGCTGGTCGCGCTGGGTTCGGGGACGTCGGGCGGAATCCTCGCTCCGTTGCTGATCCTCGGCGGCTGCGCCGGGATTCCTCGCCGGTCAGTACCTTCCGGGGGACCCGGGCTTCTGGGCGATGATCGGAATGGCGGGCATCATGAGCGGGGTCATGCGGGCGCCGATGACCGGCGCGCTGTTCGCCGCCGAGCTGACCAATCACCTCTCCGCGCTGCCCGAGACGATCGCCGCCGGCTCGGCGGCTTATGCGGTGAGCGTGCTGGTCATGAAGCGCTCGATCCTGACCGAGAAGATCGCCCGGCGCGGCCGCCATATCTCGCGGGAATATACGGTCGACGCGCTCGAGTTCCTGCAGGCGGGGCAGCTGATGACCCCGAGCCCGGCGACGCTTGCCGGCGATATGCCCCTCGACGACGTCGGTAAAGTTCTTCGCCGACGAGGCCGACCATCGCTCCTATCCGGTCGTCGACAAGGAGGGGCGCCTGATCGGACTCGTGTCGCGTACCGACGCGCTGGAATGGACCATCGGGCGCAAGGCCGAGGGCCAGCTCGCCGATACGCTGTCGGATGCCTCGACCAGGTTCGCCTTTCCCGAGACGCCGTGCGGCCAGGTCGCCGACATGATGGTCGAAACCGGCGTCGGCCGGATTCCGATCGTCGATCACGCCGACCGGCGCGTTGTCGGCATCATCTCGCGGCAGGACCTGCTGAAAGTTCGCTCACGCCAAAACAGCGTCGAACAACGCTGACCGACAGGCTAGGACAGCAGCTGCCCAACCTTGCCTTAGCCTGACTTCCCGCCCATTCCTTGACCGAGCTACTCCAGGGAGACGGGGTGTTGCCCGATCTAAACTCCGAATCCGTCGCCCTCGCCGACGACGAACGCCTCCGCGCGATGCTGCGGCGCATCTGCGACACGACCGGCATGGGCTTCTCCGCCGTGGCGCGGGTGACCGAGACCCGCTGGATCGCCTGCCTGGTCGAGGACCGGATCGGCTTCGGGCTCGATCCCGGCGGCGAGCTCAAGATCCATGAGACCATCTGCGACGAGATCCGCGACAGCGGCGAGGCGGTCGTGTTCGACGATGCCAGCGACGACATCAAATGGTCGCGCCATCCGGTCCCGGTCATCTACGGCTTCAAGAGCTATTGCTCCTTCCCGATCTATCTCGCCGACGGCAGCTTCTTCGGCACCCTGTGCGCGATCGACCCGGCGCCGCGGCATGTCGCGGACGAGGCCATCGTCGAAATGTTCAGCGCCTATGCCAAAGAGGTCGGCGCGATCCTGTCCGAAGCCCTGCTTCGCCAGCGGAGCAAGCCGCAGGCGGTCTGAGCCTTAACGACCGGCTCCGCGCCCCGGCCTCACCAGCGCCTCGTCCAGCGCCTGCAGAAACCGCGACCGGTCGGCCTTGGCGAACGGTGCCGGGCCGCCGGTGATGCCGTCGGCGCCGACGCGCAAATCCGCCATGATCGCGCGCGTCGCGATCGCGCCGCCGATGCTCGCCGCGGTGAACGGCTTGCCGTTGTGGCCGATGACGGTCGCGCCTTTCTTCAGGCAGCGGTCGGCGAGCAAGATGTCGCCGGTGACCACCACCGCCTGTGGGTCCGCGTCGTCGACGATCCAGTCGTCGGCGGCGTCGAACGCGTCGCTGACCAGCACCCGCTCGATCAGCGCATGCTCGGGCACGCGAATGCGCTGGTTGCTGACCACCTTCACCGGCACCGCGCGCCGCCACGCGACCTTGTAGACCTCGTCCTTGACCGGGCAGGCGTCGGCGTCGACCAGGATTCTGACAGGGCTCGTCACGATTTCGCTGTCCTACAGCACCCCGTTTGTGATCCAAGCTCGTCGATGCGCTCGACCGCTGTTCACGGCAAAGCTCCCGAACCCCCTGCCCTCGCGTGTGCGCGCGCCTGCGCGCACGTGTCGCTGCCAACTTTGCCAACTTCCACGACCCTTCAGCCGCCGCGCGACAACGTAAATTTTGTCAACTTCCCCTCGGGAGAAATCCTATTGCGCCGCAAATCCTAACCGCCGTCAGTGCGGAATCGAAGATGACCGAAGGACAACATTCGCGATGAAACTCGCACGAATCTCGCGGATTCATCGCCCATGACCAACTTCCAGCGCGGTTCCGCCTAGTTGCGCGCCACCTGGAAGGCGGTCGTCGCGCGCTTGACCAGCGGCTTGTCGAACGGCTCCCAAGCGGCATTGTTGTCACCCTTGGCGTCGGTCAGCTGGGCCAGCGTCTTGCCGGTCCGCGCCAGGTCCTCGGCATAGATGAACATCAGCTCGCGCCGGCCATGGCCCGTGCCCTTGGGATCGTCGAGCAGCTGGATCATGCGCACGTTCATCATTTCCGGCGGCGCGGTGTAGCCGGCACGTTCGAGCATCGCCTGGACATGGGCGCGATCCCCGCCGGGCCGCGGCGCCCGGGTGGTCGAGCCCGGTCCGCTGTTGATCCACACGGTCCGGCCCCAATGACGTTCGCGCCGGTCGCTGGTGTAATCGTAGAAATTGCCCTTCGTCTGGCTCGGCCACGGGCTCTCGAACTGGATCCAGTAAAGCCTGGTGACCCGCTTGTGCCTGTCGGCCTCGACGAACACCTCGATCTCGGCGTCGGCAACTCCGTACAGGTCGAAGCGCTCCTTGCCGACGAAGGTCGCACTGCTGGGCACCCGCACCGTCAGCCGGCTCGGCGCATGGATCACCGAATGGCCGCGCACCACCGCAGCCGGCTTGGCGACCGTTTCGGCCGCCGCCACCGCAGCGCCGGCCCCCAGGCCAAGGATCGCCGCCCCAACCGAAATCCACCGCATCATTCGGACCCCTCCGCGCTACTGTATGAGCCAAGTCATACACCGGGACGAAGCGGCAGGCAAGTCCTTCTGGCGGCGAGAACGATTGGGCCGGCGGGATCGTCCGGACCCAGGGGGCCGTTCGGCGCGTTCCCAATTGCCCACGACAAAAGGATTCCCATGACCCGCACCAAACCCGCCGCCGACTGGACCAGGCTGATGGTCGATGCCTCGCTGCTGTGCGCCGATGCCGGCATGGTCATGGCGCTGCGCTCGTGGCGGATGATGGGCGGGGGCGCCGCGGCCGGGCGCGAGCTCGAACGCATGTTCAGCGAAAAGGCAGAGGCCGGGATCGAACTCGCCGGCGAGCTGGCTGGCGGCCGCGTCCGCAGTCCGGAAGCGGCCGCGCGGGCGGCGATCGGGATTTACGGCAAGCGGGTGCGCGGCAATCGCAAGCGCCTGGGGTAGCGGGCTAGCCGGCGAACCTCTTCTTCAGGTCGGCCTTGATCGACGCCCCGCACAGATGCGCGTCGACGTTGGAATAGCCTTCCTGGCGAAGCGCCTTGCGGATCTCGTCGATGCTGGTCGCGGTCGGCGCCAATTGGAAGGCGCGTTCGATGATGTTGTGGGTGTGCATGGAGGTCCTAAAATAAATTTCGGTCCCGTCATGAACGAAGCGCGGGCCGGTAACGTTCCCATTGAGGATCGATCGGCCCACGCATCGCCCTAATCGTTCTTCAGATTCTCGAGGCCGCGCACCCCGCCCTTTTGCGAAGGATTGGCCGCGTTCGTCTTGGGCTTTTCCTTCTTCGGCTTGCGCGCTTCCTTGCTCTTGCGTTGTTGGCCCTTCGCCATGCCGATTCTCCTTGGTGTGCTCTACCCTGTTTGTCAGGTCTGGCCGATCTCCGCCAGCAGTTCGGTGAACCACGGCAGGTCCACGTCGAATGCCTTGCCACCGGCGATCCGCTCGAACTCAATCGCGCGCAGCTCGCCGCCGCGTTCCTCGTCCTGCCCGACCACGCCCAACTCGCCGCGCAGCGCCGCGTCCACGGCAAAGTCCGTGCATTGGCGGATAAGCTTGAGGTCGGCGGCATTGGCGGCGGCGGAGCGCGAGAAATAGCCGCTCTTCTGGACCAGCACCTTATCGGCGCCGAGCGCGGCGGCGAATTGCTTGGCGAACCATTGGCCCGGGTTGATCTTGTCGAGCTGGACGTGGCCGAACGGGTCGCGCGGCACATCCTCGCCCGCCGCTTCCATGGCCGCGACGACCTCGGCGACTCCGGCGCCCTCGGAGATGAACAGGTTCACGCCGTCGCAATTGTCCATGATCGCTCGCAGCCGCTTCGCCTCCTCGGCGATGTCGAACAGCCGTTCGGGCACGAACACCGCGTGGACGTCCCAGCGCGCGGCCGAATTCTCCAGCCATTCGGCGAACTCGGCGTGCCTGACCCAGCGATGATGCTCGAGCGCGGTCGCCGCCGTCAGCCAGCCGCAATTGCGCCCCATCACTTCGTGGACGATCAGCATGCGCGGGTTGGACGAATGTTCGGCGATGATGTTGCGGGCGTAGAGCGCGCCCTGCTCCGCCGCGGTCCAGGCGCCGAGCGACTGGGCGATCGGCACCATGTCGTTGTCGATGGTCTTGGGCAGGCCGACGACCGTCAGCGGATAGCCGTTGCCCTTGAGGTAAGCGGCGAGGTCGGCGGCCGTGCCGTTGGTGTCGTCGCCGCCGATCGTGTGCAGGACGTCGACGCTGTCGCGGCTGAGTTGCTCGGCCGCTACGTGCAGCGGATCCTGGCCTTCCTGGACCAACCCGCGCTTCACGCAATCCTCGACGTTGGTCAGCTTGACCCGGCTGTTGCCGATCGGGGTGCCGCCGAAGGCGTGCAGCTTGTGCGCGTTGGCCCGTACCTCCGGCGTGACCTCGACGCTGTCGCCGGTCAGAAGCCCGGCATAACCGTTCTTGTAGGCGATGATGCGCACGTCCGGCGCAACTGCGGTGTAGCGCTCGATCAGCCCCCCGACGGCGGAGGAGAGGCAGGGCGCAAGGCCCCCGGCGGTGAGCATGGCAACGGTCTTGACTGGCATGCGCCGACTCTCTGCCATCTCATGCCCCTCACGAAAAGGGCCGCACCGGCGAACCGGCGCGGCCCCGTCGAATTAGCAGCTGCAGTTCTTGCAGGTGCAGTTGGTGCAGCGGCAGCCGCCGCGCGTGTCGAGCTTGGCGGCCTGAGTCGCGAGTTCGGTGTGGTTGGTCATCGTCAGTCTCCCTTTCATCCGGGGGCGTTGATTCGCTCCCGATAAACAGGGTATGGCCTCTGTACCATGGTACGGAATCAAGCGAAAAATTCGGACACCATCGGCGGCCTTGCAAAAGCGGCCGGCGTGGGCGTCGAAACGGTGCGCTATTATCAGCGCCGCGGCCTCCTTGCCGAGCCGGCGCGGCCACACGGGCGAGGTACGCCGCTACGGCGAGGCGGACGTGAAGCGCCTGCGTTTCATCCGCTCGGCCCAGGCGGCGGGCTTCACCCTCGCCGAGATCGGCGAGCTGCTCGACCTCGACGCATCCGACGACCGCGCCCGCGCCCGCGAGCTTGCCGGCGCCCGAGTCGCCGCCATCGACGCCCGCATCGCCGAGCTCAGGGAAGCGCGCGATGCGCTCGCCGGCCTCGCCACTGCCTGCGCCAGCAAGCGCCGGGGCCCGTGCCCGATCCTGACGGCGTTCGACCCTGACTGAAGCAGCGCCCTACCAATTCCGTCGGGTAACCTCTGCCGATCTCACTTTGCTGCGCGCGTGGCGGTTACAGCCGCATGTCCGGCAATGGTGGGGCGCGCCCGAGATCGAGGACCCCGCGGATGTCCTCGCCGACCCGCGCGTCGCGATGTGGATCGTAGAGCATGACGGGCGCGCGTTCGCTTATGCCCAGGATTACAGTCCGCATGATTGGGACCCGCATCCGTTCGCCTATTTGCCCGGGGGCTCGCGCGGCATCGACCAATATATCGGCGAGCCCGACATGCTGGATCGCGGGCACGGTTCCGCCTTCATCCGCCAGCACGTCCAGCGCTTGTTTGCGGCGGGCGCGCCAGCGATCGGCACCGATCCGCACCCGGACAATGCGCGCGCGATCCGCGCCTATCAAAAAGCCGGCTTTGTCATCGCCAGCGGACCGATGGACACGCGCTGGGGCCGCGCCATCCTGATGGAATGCAGAGCCTAACCCTGGCCCGGCGCCCAGCCCGGTTCGGCCAATTCGAAGCCGGAGAACTCGAACGCCGGCGCGACGATGCAGGAAATCAGCGCGTAGCCCGCCGCACCGCCCGGTGCCGGCTCGGCCGACTGCCACTGGCCCGCGGGGATGATCAGCTGCGGCTGTTCGCCCTCCGTGGCGCGGCCGCCGAGCCGCACCGTCCGCACCGGGCCCGAGTCGCTTTCCGCCACCGACACGTCGATCGCGTCGCCGGCGTGCCACAGCCAGATCTCGTGGGCGTCGACACGGTTCCAGTGCGATCGCTGGCCGGGTTGGATGACGTAATAAACCGCGCTTGCTGCCGCCCTCTCGCCCTCGGCCGCCTCCGCGCGCCAGGTTTCGCGATACCAGCCGCCCTCGGGATGCGGTTGCAGCGCCAGCGCTGCGATCAAGTCTTCGGCGGTCATGGGTCGAGGATGCACGAGGCGAAGGCGAGCCGCAACGCGGGCCAACGAAAACCGCCGCCCGGTAATCCGAGCGGCGGCATCGCTTTCGTCAGTCTGGTTGGTCAGGCGTGTTCGATCTCGGTCTCGTCGAGATTTTCCGGCAGCCCGGCATCGGGATCGACCGGGACAGCGGTACCCTCGGCCACGTCGCGCTCGCGCTGGTCGAAGAAGGCGGCGCGTTTCAGCCGCTTCTTGAGCGAGAGTGACGGGTTGTTGGCGCTCGGTCCGCGCTCGGCACGCTCGACCCAGCTTTCACCTGGGCGACGATCGTCTTCGTCGTCACTGGTCTGCGCGATTGGGGTGTCAAGGCGCGGACCGTTCCAGCCGAAGGCCGAAGCCGCGGGCGCGAGGTTGGCTGGCTGGACGATCGGGTCGTGGCGCGGAGCGGCGGGTTCCGCCGCGACGACCGGCTCGACGGGTTCGACATATTCGGCCTGCTCGTCGTGCATCGCGGGTTCGTCGACCCACTCGTCTTCGTCGTGGCGCCGGCGCCGCATCAGCGCATAAGCGCCGCCGCCGAGCGCGAGTAGCGCAAGCGCCCCGCCGCCCAGCTCGAGCGTGCGCTCGTCGATGCCGTTCGAAGCGGGCTTGGCCGCTGCAGCCTGCGCCGCCGCCGGATTGGCGACCGCCGGGGCTGGAACCGCCGGTGCAAGGGCAGTTGCCGCGGCAGGCGCAGGCACAGGTGGAGCGGCTGGCGCCGTCCGGGCCGCACTTCGCGCAGCCAACGTCCGCGCCAGGTTTTGCGCCTGGCTACGCCGCGCCGCAGCCGCAGCCGCGCTTGGCGCGCTGGTGCGCTTGACCGTGGTCGTGCGCTCAACCGTGGTCGTGGACGGAGCCGCAGGATCAGCGGTGGTGGTCGTGGTGGTTGTCGTGGTCGTATCCGTCGGCGGCGGCGCTTCGGTAGCCGGGGCGGGGGTCGGCGTTGGCGTTGGCGTTGGCGTTGTGGTGGTTGGCGCAGGGTTGGACGGCACCGTCTGCACCTGCTGGGCAAGGCCCGGGGTTGAAGAAAGCGCCAAGGCCGCGGCAATCGCGGTAGCGCCGGCTCGTGCATAAAGCATGTTGGTTGTCATCATCATGCCAGACCAACCCGCGTGCGCGCGATTCGGGCCCCTGCATTATCGACAGCACGCGTGGGACGGGCGGCAGAACGCAGCGGGGCTATTGCAATTTGCGCGCAACCGGAATCCTCGCCGGCGCGCGTTTTACCTAAGTGCGCGCACCGCGGCGAGCGTCCGGGCGACATGCTGGCTGAAGTCGGCATCGTCGTGAACCATGGCGATGCGGCCGTTGCGGCCAATGACGTAAGAGGTCCGCGTAGTGAGGCCGGGATGTTCGGCCCAGGCCACGTCATAAGCCTTCTGGATTGCCGGACTGGCGGTCGCGACCGGAAAGGCATTGCGGCATTCCTCGACGGAGAATCGCTTGAGCGTTGGCAGGTCGTCGGCCGACATGCCGATCACCTGGGCGCCGGCCTTTTTGAACTGCCGATCAATTCGGAGAAGGCGTGGGCCTCGGCGGTGCAGCCGCTGGTGAACGCCTTGGGGAAGAAATAGAGGACCACCGGTCCCTTCTTGAGCTGGCGCGCGAGCTCGACCCTGAAAGGCTTGCCGCCGACCGCGCCCATGGTGGTGAAATCGGGCGCCTTGGCGCCAGCCTTGAGCGCTGCTTGTGCCGGCGATCCGGCGATGAGCGCGATGGTCAGTCCGAACAGCAGCTTTCGCATGAGGGCCTCCTTGCGGCGCTTCTCTAGCGCGGCGGGGAGGCGAGCGCGAGTGGCCGCGCCGTAGGCGTCTTAACCCCGGGGAGCGAGCCACCCCGCAAGCAGGTAGAACAGGATCATCACCGGGCCGGCAATCAGCGTGGCTGCGATCAGCGACAGGCGGATCAGGGTCGCATCGACCCCGGTGTAGTCGGCCAGGCCGGCAGCGACGCCCATGACCTTGGCGTCGCCCGGTTAATCAGGAAACGTCCATTCATTGGTCTGTTCCTTGGAACGATGGGCTTCAGACGATCGGCAGCGAGGTGGCGGCCGAAACCAGCAGAAGCGCGGAAATGAAAGCACCGGCGAGGACCGTGGCGTTCTCGCGAGTCGAAGCGAAATTGGCGAACATTGTAAAAACCCCTTGCTCTTGTTGCGGACCCGACCTTCGGGCCCATGCGACTAACAATGCACGGGGCGTGCCAATTGAAAAATGTTGTTGTTTTTCAATGAGCGCCTAGGTGGAATGGTAGAAATTGCTGGCGCGGCGTCCGCGAAGTTGGGAATTTTCGCCAGTAGGGGCGAGGAGCATCAGCTCGACGTGCTGTTGCCGCCGTCAGGGTGGAGCACCTGGCCGGTCATGTAGCTTGAATCCTCGCAGGCCAGGAACAGGAAGCAGGGCGCGACCTCGTTGGGCTGGCCCGGCCGGCCCATGGGCGTGTCCTTGCCGAACTCGGGGATTTTTTCGGGACGCTGGCCGCCGGAAGGATTGAGCGGAGTCCAGATCGGTCCCGGCGCGACCGCGTTCACGCGAATGCCCTTGTCGACGAGGTTGTGCGCGAGCGAGCGGGTGAAGCCCATAATCGCGCCCTTGGTCGAGCTATAGTCGAGCAGCTCGGGCGAGCCCTTGTAGGTGGTCTCCGACGTGCAGTTGATGATCGCCGAGCCCTCGCCTGAGGTGCGGCTCAGCCGCCTGCGTCATGTAGAACATGCCGAAAATGTTGGTCTGGAACGTCCGCTTCAGCTGCTCTTCGGTGATGTCGCGAATGTCCTTGTCGGGATGCTGCTCGCCGGCATTGTTGACCAGCACGTCGAGCCGCCCGAGCTCGTCGACGGTTTCCTTGACCGCGCGCTCGCAGAAACTCTTGTCGCCGATGTCGCCGGCAATGGTGATCGCCCGGCGTCCTTCCTTTTCGACAATGTCCTTGGTCTTGGCGGCATCGTCGTGCTCGCACAGGTACAGGATGGCGACGTCGGCGCCTTCGCGCGCGAACAGGGCGCTGACCGCGCGGCCAATGCCGCTGTCGCCGCCGGTGACGATGGCGACCTTGCCGTCGAGCCGACCCGATCCGGGATAGCGCGGCTGCCAGTCGGGCTTGGGCTCGAGCTGGCTTTCATGACCGGGCTCCTGATCTTCGTGAATCATCGGCTCGAGAACGTCGGATTGGTCGGTCATCGCAGGCTCTCCTCGCCGCAAAAAACCGGCGGGGGCTCTCGGCGGTTCCGGCTACTCCCCGCGAACCACTCCGCGCTTGGGCGACACGGACTCGGCGTCAGCCGAATGCGCCGAGGCGCCGGCGCGGCAGCGCGCGACCAGGGTCGGGAAATCGAAGTCATTATGTTCTTCCAGCGCCTTGCCGGTCGCCGCCGAGCATTGCCCGGCGGTGGCATAGCGAGCCGGCAGCGTTGCCACCGGCGTGCAGGACGACCCACCATCGGCACAGCCGAGGATGGCGATCACGAATGTCACCGGACCCATTTTGAATTCCCGTTGTCTTTGCGATGAAACCATCAATTTTCCGCGTGGTTCCAAACGGTTCACCGCATCCGGTTGGAGTGTTGCAATCGCCTCACTACGTTGAGCGCGATGGCGGCCCAGCAAACAGCCCAGCAACCCAGCCGCAACGCCGGCTTCGCGGCGCTGTGGCGCTTCCTGCCGATGCTGTGGCCGAAGGGGCAGACCGAGCTGAAGGCGCGCGTCGTGGCGGCCGTGCTGCTGGTCCTTGCCGGCAAGGCCGCGACCTTGCTGATGCCCTTCGCCTACAAGGCGGTGATCGACCGGCATGTCGCGCCCACGCCGCCCCGTTCGCGGTCGTCGCGGGGCTGGTCGCGGGCTATGCCACGGCGCGCTTCGCCGGCGTGCTGTCGGACAATTTGCGCAACGCCCTGTTCGAGAAAGTCGGGCAGGATGCGGCGCGGCGGCTGTCGGGCAGGTGTTCCGCCACATCCACGATCTGTCGCTGCGCTTCCACCTCGAGCGGCGGACCGGGTCGCTGACCAAGGTCGTCGAGCGCGGCACCAAGAGCATCGACATGATGCTCTATTTCCTGCTGTTCAACATCGCCCCGACAGTGATCGAGCTGGTCGCGATCTGCAGCATCTTCCTCGTCAAGTTCGGCGCCGGGCTGGTCGCCGCGACGCTGGCGATGGTGGCCGTCTACATCACCTTCACGCGCAAGGTCACCGACTGGCGCACGCACGTCCAGCGCGCAGATGAACGACGTCGACAACAAGGCGATCGGCCGCGCCGTCGATTCGCTGCTCAACTACGAAACGGTCAAATATTTCGGCGCCGAGGAGCGCGAGGCCAAGCGCTACGACGAAGCCATCGGCGCCTATACCCGCGCCGCCGTCCGCAACGAAGTGACGCTCGCCTGGCTCAACATCGGCCAGGCGCTGATCACCAACGCTGATGATGGCCGGGGCGATGATCTTCACCGTGTGGGGCTGGAGCAAGGGCCGCTTCACCCCGGGCGACGTGGTGTTGGTCAATTCGCTGCTGATGCAGCTGTTCCGCCCACTCGACATGCTCGGCTGGGTCTATCGCTCGATCCGCCAGGGCCTGATCGACATGGAAGCGATGTGGGATCTGCTCGATACGCCCGCCGAAGTCGTCGACGAGCCCGGCGCGCCGAGCCGCTGAAGGTCAGCCGCGGGCCATGTCCGCTTCGAGGGCTTGCGCTTCGGCTACGACCCGCGGCCGCGAGATCCTGAAAGGCCTCGACCTCGACATTCCGGCGGGCACCAGCCTGCGCGATCGTCGGGCCGTCGGGCGCGGGCAAGTCGACCATCGCCCGGCTGCTCTACCGCTTCTACGATCCGACCGCCGGGCGCATCACCGATCGACGGCCAGGACATCGCCGAGGTCCAGCAGGCGAGCCTGCGCGCGGCCATCGGCATCGTCCCGCAGGACACGGTGCTGTTCAACGACACCATCGGCTACAACATCGCCTACGGGCGCGGCGAAGCGAGCCAGGCCGAGATCGAGAAGGCCGCGCAGGGGCGCCGCCATCGACCGCTTCGTCGCGGCGCTTCCCGAAGGCTATGAAATCGATGGTCGGCGAGCGCGGCCTGAAGCTGTCGGGCGGCGAGAAGCAGCGCGTCGCGATCGCCCGCACCCTGCTCAAGAACCCGCCGATCCTGGTGCTCGACGAGGCCACCAGCGCGCTCGACAGCCGGACCGAGCAGGCGATCCAGGAAACGCTCGACCGCATCGCCGAAAGCCGCACCACCATCATGATCGCCCACCGGCTGTCGACCATCGTCGGCGCCGACCAGATCGTCGTGCTCGACGACGGCGAGATCGCGGAGCGCGGCACCCACGAGGAGCTGCTCGACCGCGGCGGCGTCTATGCCGATTTGTGGCAGCGCCAGGCCGCCGAACAGCTCGCCGAGGAAATCGCCGAAGCGGCCGAGTAAGGCTTCACGGACGCGGACGCGGCCGTTAGTCCTCATGCAACTTGCGGAGCTCGGTCCGCTCAACGGCGAGACCCATGACCGACCCCAGCGACATCCTTCATCGAATTTTCGGCTTCGGCCAGTTTCGCGGCGTGCAGGAGCAGGTGATCGGCCGGGTCATGACCGGGCAGCACACGCTTGCCGTCATGCCCACCGGCGCCGGCAAGTCGCTCTGCTACCAGCTTCCCGCGCTTGCTCGCGACGGCACGGCGCTGGTCATCTCGCCCCTGATCGCGCTGATGCACGACCAGATCCGCAGCGCTGAAGCGATCGGGCTCAAGGCGGCGTCGCTGACCAGCGCCGATTCCGACCGTGACGCAACCATCGCGCGCTTCCACGCGGGCGCGCTCGACCTGCTTTACGTCGCGCCGGAGCGGGCGACCGGCGAGAGCTTCCGCCGCCTCATCAGCCAAGCAAAACTAGCGCTCATCGCCATCGACGAAGCGCATTGCGTCAGCGAATGGGGCCACGATTTCCGCCCCGATTACCGCCAGCTTAGGGGGCTGCTCGACGACCATCCCGACGTCCCTCGGCTGGCGCTCACCGCGACCGCCGACGCCCGCACCCGTGCCGACATCCTCGCGCAGCTGGGCATTCCTGAAGAAGGGTTGATCATCGCCGGCTTCGACCGGCCCAACATCCGTTACCACGTCCGCCACCGCGAGCAGACCGGCAAGCAATTGGCCACATTGCTGGCGGCCCAGCCGGGTCCGGCGATCGTCTATGCGCCGAGCCGTGACAAGACCGAGAAGCTGGCCGAAGCGCTCGCGAGGACGGGCCGGCCGTCGCTGCCCTATCATGCGGGACTGGAGCCGCAGGTCCGGGCGCGCAACCAGGCGGCGTTCGTCAATTCCGAGGATATGGCGATCTGCGCGACCGTCGCCTTCGGCATGGGCATCGACAAGCCCGACGTGCGCGTCGTCGCGCATGCCGCGATCCCGAAAAGCATCGAGGCTTATTACCAGGAGACCGGCCGCGCCGGGCGCGACGGCGAGCCGGCCGAGGCGTGGCTGTTCTGGGCTGCGCAGGATTTCGCCCGGGCACGCCAGCGAATCGAGCAGGAGGTCGAGCCCGAGCGCCGCCCGGCGGAGCGCGAGCGGCTCAACGCGCTGGCGATGCTTGTCGAGGCGTCGGGCTGCCGTCGCGCGATCCTGCTCCGCCATTTTGGCGAGGATCCGCCGGAGCGGTGTGGCAATTGCGACAATTGTCTCGACCCCCCGGCGACCATCGACGTGACGGAGATCGCGCGTAAATTGTTGTCGGCGGCCTTCCGCACCGAGATGCGGTTCGGGGTCGGCCATCTCGCGGACGTGCTCGCGGGCAACGACAATGAAAAGGTGCGTGGCTGCGGCCACCACCGCCTCTCGGTGTTCGGGATCGCGACGCCGGACGAGCTGGCGCTGGTCCGCCCGGTGGCGCGGGCGCTGATCGCGCGAGATGCGCTGCGCGCCGATGCCTATGGCGGGCTGTCATTCGGTCCCGGCGCCCGCGCGATCCTGAAGGGTGAGCAGCAGCTGACCATTGCCGTGCCGCCGCCACGCAAGCGCAGCCGGCGCGACCGGCCCAGCGAAGGACCCGCCGATCCAATGTTCGAAGCGCTGCGCGAAGCACGTCGAACCCTCGCCGCCCAAGCGGGTGTCCCGCCCTACGTCGTGTTCCACGATTCGACGTTGCGCGAAATCGCCGAACGCCGGCCGGCCAGCCTCGCCGAGCTGGCGCAAGTCAGCGGCGTCGGTGAGGCAAAGCTGGCCCGTTATGGCGAAGCGATGCTCGAGGCGTTGCGCGCGGTGGCTTAGCCCCGCCGGGCACCGCGCAGCAGATTGCCTTCTGTCGACAAATAGAGCCGGCGGTAGTCGACCCGGCGCGCGTCGGCGAAGGCCAGATAATAATATTTCATCTGCTCCGACCACCAATAGCCGGGGCAATGGTCGGCCTGCCTCTTTGGCGATGAGGTGACGTCGGCGAGATCGGCGTAGCCGTAGCGGGCGCGATTGAAGCGCTTCATGTTGAGATAATGCCGGCGGATGATCTGGCGCCATTCGTCGCGCCGGTCGACCAGCCACAGGTTGAAGGCGGCGTCGGCCAGTTCCGGGCGGAGCGAGTTGGTGACGTAGGTCGGCTTGCCGGTGGCAACGTCGATCTCCTCGGGAAGCACGCCGAACCTGTCCTGCAGCTTGGCGAAGCTGCGGGTGTAGGCCGCGCCGATCGCCCGGTCGCCGCCTTGAGCAAGCAGCCCGCCATAAAAGGAGCCGAGTTCGTCTTGCTTCCAGTCGAGCCGCTTGCCGGTTTCGAAATCGACATTGACGAACCACAGGTCGCCGCCGCGCCGCACCGCCTGATGTTTGATGATCGCGGCAGTGCAGGCGCGATACATGCGCAGGCAGTCGTGGTCGCCCAGCAGGTCCCAGCCGTCCCACAGATATTCGTAATAGCTGTCCGATGGCGGGCCGACGGTCGCGCGCCGGCTTTTCCACTCGCCCGTCATGCAATCAATCTCGTCGGCAAGCAGGCCGATCTTCGAGCGCCGTTCGAACATCGACACCAGCGCGCGCTTGGCGGCGGCGCGATAGCGGTCGTCGCCGGTCGCCTGGCTGAGCACGCCGCATTCGGGAAGGAAGGTGCCGGTCTCAGCCGGGTTGGTTACAGGTCCGCGAACCGCGCCGGTCTTCAAATTGACGAAGCGGTGCGGGATCCCGAGCGGCGACGCCGCGAAACTCGGCAACATGCGGTCGGCAAGGTCGCGCGCCTTGGCCAGAAGCATTGGCTCGCCACTGCAATGCCATGCCGACAGCAGCCCGCCCACGAGGCGGATGCAGGTTTCGAACACCGACACATCGCCGTCGACATCGAAGTCGAGCTTGGCCTTGAGCCACTCGACGCCGTCGCGAAACTCCTCGTCGAGCTCCATGATCCACAGCGTGTCGAGCGCCTCGATCAGGCTCAGGCCGAGATGATGGTTCTTCAGCGGGAAGCTGCTGAACGTCCCGCTGATCGGCTTGATCTCGTCCTTGCCCCAGGCGTGCTGGCGATAATGGCGCCAGGCCCAGCGCATTTCGGTGCGAACGTCGCGGCCCAGCGCATGCCAGTCGACAGGCTTCGATTGGGCTGCAGCGGGAAGCAGCAAGGTCGCTCCGGCGCCGCTCATCAGCGCACGGCGGGTGATGGGAAAAGGACCGAGCATGGCGAGACGCTATGCCACCAAAGGGGTTTGGACTAGCATCAAACAATGATTAGCCGTCTCGATGACAAGACCTGGGTCTGCGGGCAAATTTCCCCCAACGACGTCGCCGCGCTTCGCGATCGTGGCGTGACCATGCTGGTCAACAACCGGCCCGACGGCGAGGAGCCGGGCCAGCCGCTCGCCGGCGACATCGAGGCTGCTGCCGCAGCCGCCGGCATCGGCTATCGCTTCGAGCCGATCCAGCGCGGCATCGGCCCCGCACATGTCGGAGCAATGCAGGACGCAATTCGTGCGGCTGGCGATGGCGCGATGCTCGCTTTCTGCCGCTCCGGAACTCGGTCGGCGATGGCGGCGGCGCTGGCAATGCGGGAGGACGGCGTGGACTGCGCCGAAGTCGAACGCCGCCTCATCGAGGCCGGCTTCGATCCCGGCCCGATCGCGCATTTGCTTTAGGGTTTGTAGTCACGAAGCAGCCGGCGGGCCTCGCCGAGATCCTCGTCGAGCACCATCAGCCGGACGGGCATGAACAGCCCGCCGATCAATCCCCACATGGAGTGATGGCCGGTGTCGAAGAGGATTGCCTCGACGCCTCCGCTCCCGAGGTAAAGGCGGGCGAGATCAGCCTCGATCTGCGTATTGAATCGCGCCGCTTCGACCAGATCCGTCACCAGGGCACCACGTTGCCGGCCGCGATTTCGTCGGGCCGCGGCGCCCGGCCGAGAATTGCGTTGCGGTGCGGGAAGCGGCCGAAGCGGGCGATGATGTCGCGGTGGTTCTTGGCATAGGTCAGATAGCGTTCGTCGCCGATGGCTGTGAACAGCAGGATGGCGCGATCCTGGTCGGCGAGGTTCTCACTGTGCTGGAAAGGCATGTAGAGGAAGACGCGCTCGTTGATTTCGAGCTGTTCGTCATAACCGTCATCGACCGCCGCTTTGGCGATGGCCAAGCGCGAGATGGTCGGTCGAGAACTGGTCGGCGTGGCCGCGGAACATGTTGCGCGGGAACTGGTCGAACAGGATCACCGCCGCGAGCGCCGTCAGCGGATCGTCGAGGAAGGCATCGACCGGGAGCTGGCGCTTTTCCGCCCATAATTTGAGGAAGCGCTCGCGGACGCGGTGGTCGAGCTCGGCGCTGCCGTTCCACCAATCGCCGTAGCTTAAGCCGAACCAGAACCTGAGGATGTCGCTCCGCCAGTCGGCGCTCACGCCGCCGTGCCTCCGACGGTCAAGCCATCGATCAGCAGGGTCGGCTGGCCAACCCCGGCGGGAACGCTCTGCCCGCCCTTGCCGCACACGCCGATGCCCTCGTCGAGCGCGAGGTCGTTACCGATCCCGCTGACCTTGGTCAGCACCGTCGGCCCGTCGCCGATCAGCGTCGCGCCCTTGACCGGCTCGGCGATCTTGCCGCCGCGAATACGATAGGCTTCGGTGCAGGCGAAAACGAACTTGCCGCTGGTGATGTCGACCTGCCCGCCGCCGAAGCTCTTGGCGTAAATGCCGTCCTTGACCCGCTCGATCAGCGCGCCCGGCTCCTCGGTGCCGCCGAGCATGAAGGTGTTGGTCATGCGCGGCATCGGCGAATGGGCGAAGCTTTCGCGGCGGCCGTTGCCGGTCGGCGCCATGCCCATCAGCCGGGCATTCAGCCGGTCCTGCAAATAGCCCTTCAGGATGCCGTCCTCGATCAGCACCGTGCGGCTGGTCGGCGTGCCTTCGTCGTCGATGGTCAGCGAGCCACGCCGCTGCATCATCGCGCCGTCGTCGATGACGGTCACGCCGGGGTTGGCAACGCGTTCGCCGATCCGCCCCGAGAAAGCCGAGGTGCCCTTGCGGTTGAAGTCGCCCTCGAGCCCGTGGCCGACCGCTTCGTGCAGCAGCACGCCGGCCCAGCCATTGCCCATCACCACCGGCATTTCGCCGGCCGGCGCCGCGACCGAATCGAGATTCACCAGCGCCTGGGCCAGCGCCAGGTCGATCATCCGGTTCCAGCGCGCTTCCTCGAACAGCTCGCCATAAAGATAGCGTCCGCCGATCCCGTGATAACCGGTCTCGCGGCGGCCATTGCGCTCGGCGACGATCTGCACGCCCAGCCTGACCAGCGGGCGCACGTCGGACGCGGTGAAGCCGTCGCCGCGGACGATGTCGATGACGCTCCAGCTGGCGGCGAGGCTGACGCTGACCTGCACCACGCGCGGATCGCGGGCGCGGGCGGCGGCGTCGATCCGTTCGCACAGTGCCACCTTCTCGGCGAACGGGACAGCGCCAGCGGGTCGTCGGCGCCGTACATCGCCTGGTTGGTGCGCTGCGGCGGCGGCGCGGGCGCGCCCTTGGCGGGGTCGAGCAATTGCAGGGTCGCGGCGGCACGCTCGATCGCGGCCTCGCTGATCTCATTGGCGTGGGCGAAGGCGGTGGTTTCGCCGCTCACCCCGCGCAGGCCGAAGCCCGAGGAGCTGTGATAGTCGGCGGTCTTCAGCCGGCCGTCGTCGAAGCCGAACGCCTCGCTCGCACTGTACTGGAGGTAAAGCTCGCCATCGTCATGGGCGGCGAGGTGCCTGGCGGCGAGCCGGCGGGCGCCGTCGGGATCGAGGCTCCGGTAAAGGAAGCGGCGCGGGTCCGGGCCGGTCATGCCGCCTGGGGGTCCGCGGGTCCCCCGATGAGCACGAAACGGCGGTCGCAATAGCCGCATTCGACGAAGCCCAGCTCCTCGTCGATCCGGAGGAACACGCGCGGATGACCGAGCTCGGGCGAGACTTCGCCCGAGCCGTCACAGGCGACCTGGAGGCTGTCGACGCGAAGAATTTCGGGGGGCGGAATCGCTGCCATGGCTCGCGACGTAGCGAGCGGCCCGCGCCGGTTCAATCCGGTCTGGCGTTATTGGTAGGCGGCGATGAGGTCGAACGTCGCGGAATAATCGCCGTCGGCCTGGTTGGCATTGATGAGCAGGCTGCCGCCGACCCCGACGAAGAAGGCGCGGGTCGAGTTGATGGTACGGATCGCCGGCCCATCGAGCGTCAGGCCCAGCACGGGGATCTTGTCGTTGTTCGCATTGACCAGCTCAGCTGGCGGACTGATCGCGATGATCACCTGCTGGCCCGGGGTACCGGCACCGGCGAAGGTGGCGTGATTGCCGGCATCGCTCGGTATGCCGGTGACGCCACCCGCGAAACTGCGGGCACCGCTTGTCGCATTGATGGTGACTACGCCCGCCGAGGACGACGGCACCACCGCGCCGAAGTCGAGGTCATCGACCTTCACCAAGGTCAGCGGGACGAGCAGGAGCGCCTTGCCGTTCGCATCCGCCGAAGGCGGTGTCGCCGCATAAGCGGGCGTAGCAGCGAAGCTAGCCGCGACCAGCGCCGCGGGACCGAAAATAGACAGATAACGCACGGTGACACTCCCCACTCAAATTGCTGCGGGGATTATGCCGGCGCCGCATGACCGGCGGTTGAAAGGAAAAGGTTGCCGACCGTTTACCGTTGAAAAGTAACCTTGTTCCGCGATTCACGGATATTGGACGGTCACGTCGAAGGTGCCGGCGTAAGTGCCTTCGGCCTGGTTGGCGGCGACGTTCAGGGTGCCGCCGACGCGGAAGCTGAACCAGGTCTGCGCCGCGATCGTGCGCTTGTTCTGGCCCTGCAGGGTGAAGTTTGAAACGCTGACGGTCTGGGTGCCGCCGACCCGGGTCAGCAGTACCGGCTGCTTGGGGACTTTGATGATGACGACGGCCGAGGAATTGGCGGCCCCCGCGAACTCCGCCGAATGGGGACTTCCACCGAGGGCAGTCGTCCCGCCGGTAGTGGTCAAGACATCGGCGTTGGGTTCGAGCACGGCAGTCCCCGCCGCGCCTGAACCGAGCACTCCGAAATCCATGTCCTTGAGCTTGACGACGCTGACCGGCCGAAGGACCAGCGCGGTGCCGTCGGCGGTCGCGGCTCGGAGGCGCCGCCGCGGCGAGCGACGGCGGCGCCGACAACGCAAGCGCCGCGGCGGCCAAAAGCCATGGCTGGGTACGTAGGAACATGGCCCGGGCGATAATGGGTTAACGTCAAGGTCATTCTACCGGTTAGGGTAAACCGCGGATTTACCTCAAATGCTTGTCGCTCCCCGCCCCCGCTCCTATGCGCCGGGGACCCATGGACGATCCCGCAATCCGCATCGAATCGCTGTCGAAGACCTACGCCGGCGGCAAGAAGGCGCTGAACGACGTCAGCTTCGACGTTCCGCGCGGGCAGATTTTCGGGCTGCTGGGCCCCAACGGCGCGGGCAAGTCGACCCTGATCAATATCCTTGCTGGACTGGTGGTGAAGACCAGCGGCGCGGTGACCCTGTGGGGCTTCGACATCGACGAGCACCCACGCAATGCCAAGCGGTCGATCGGCGTGGTGCCCCAGGAAATCATCTTCGACCCCTTCTTCACTCCGCGAGAGACGCTGGAGATCCAGGCGGGATTGTATGGGATTCGAGCGGCAGACCGGATCAGTGACCGGTTGCTCGCCGCGATGCACCTGACCGACAAAGCCAATGCTTATGCCCGCACCCTTTCCGGGGGGATGAAACGCCGGCTGCTGGTCGCCAAGGCGATGGTCCATTCGCCGCCGATCCTGGTGCTCGACGAACCCACGGCGGGCGTCGATGTCGAGCTTCGCCGCCAGCTGTGGGATTACGTCCGGGAGCTTCATGCAACCGGCGTCACCATCGTCCTCACCACCCATTATCTTGAGGAGGCCGAGGAGCTGTGCGACCAGATCGCGATCATCCATCACGGCCGGGTGATCGCCAATGAGCCGACGCGGCAATTGGTGTCGCGGGCGCAGGAGAAGTCGGTGGTCGTCACCTTCGACCGCGACATCGTCCAGGTTCCGACCGAGCGCTGCTTCGAGGACATCACCCTGATCGATGAGCGAACGCTCGAGATCAAATATCGCAAGGACAAGGTGAACGCCGGCCAGGTCCTCGCCGAGCTCACCGCGGACGGTCTCGGGATCGTCGACGTCACGACCCGCGACCCGGACCTGGAAGACGTGTTCCTGAGTCTGGTCTCGGGCGACCAGGAAGCGGCGTGAGCATCAAGGCCGACGTCCTCATCGTCGGATCGGGGGCGGCCGGGCTGACCGCCGCGCTCAACCTTGCCGAAACCCGCAAGGTCGCGGTCATCGCCAAGGGCGCGCTCGGCGACAGTGCCTCGGCGCGGGCGCAGGGCGGGATCGCGGCGGTGCTGGAGGAAGGCGACAGCTTCGAAGCGCATGTCGAGGACACGATGATCGCCGGCGCCGGGCTGAACGACCGGCGCGTGGTCGAGCATGTCGTCGAGGAAGCGCCGCGCGCCATCCGGCACCTGATCGAGCTCGGCGTTCCGTTTGCCAGCGAGAATGGCGCGTTGCACCTGACCCGCGAAGGCGGGCACAGCCACCGCCGCATCGTCCACGTCGCCGACGCCACCGGCTATGCCGTCAGCCAGGCGCTCGAAACCGCGGCGGCGAAGCATCCGAACATCACGCTGGTCCCCGACATGGTCGCGATCGACCTCGCCACCGGCCGCCATGCCGAGCATTTCTCGACCAGCGGCGCGGTGCATGGCCTCTACGCCTGGAACCGGCGGACCAAGCGGGTCGAGACGCTGACCGGCCGCGCGACCATCCTCGCGACGGGCGGCGCGGGGCGCGCCTATCTCTATTCGACGGCGCCGCGCGGAGCGACCGGCGACGGCATCGCCATGGCGTGGCGGGCGGGCTGCCGGGTGTCGAACATGGAGTTCATGCAGTTCCACCCGACCTGCCTGTACAATCTCGAGGTCAAGAACTTCCTGATCACCGAGGCGGTGCGGGGCGAGGGCGGCATCCTCAAGCATCCGGAGACGGGACATCGGTTCATGCCCGACTATGACGATCGCGGCGAACTGGCGCCGCGCGACATCGTCGCCCGGGCGATCGATTCGGAGATCAAGCGCGACGGTCTCGACTATGTCTTCCTCGACATTTCGGACCGCGAGCCAGACTTCGTTCGCGGGCATTTCCCCAACATCTACGAAAAGCTGCTGGGCCTCGGCATCGACATCACCAGGCAGCCGATCCCGGTGGTTCCAGCGCAGCATTATACTTGCGGCGGGGTGGTCGTGGACCTTGACGGGCGGACCGACGCGCCGGGACTGTATGCCGCCGGCGAAGTCACCCAGTCCGGGCTTCACGGCGCCAACCGCCTGGCGTCGAACAGCCTGCTCGAATGCCTGGTATTCGGCGAAGCGTCGGCGAGGCATATCGCCGCCCATTGGGATAGCCTGCCGGAGGTGCCCGAGATCCGCGGCTGGGACGAGAGCCGGGTCGCCGACAGCGACGAGGAGGTCGTCATCGCCCAGACCTGGGGCGAAATCCGGCGCTTCATGTGGAACTATGTCGGCATCGTCCGCACCACCAAGCGGCTCGAGCGGGCCAAGCACCGCATCGACATGCTGCGGCAGGAAGTGACGCGACTATTATGCTCACTTCCGCGTGACGCCGGACCTGATCGAGCTGCGCAACCTGGTGGAGGTCGCCGACCTCATCATCCGCTCGGCGCTCAGCCGGCACGAAAGCCGGGGCCTCCATTACACGCTCGATTATCCGCGGACCCTGGCGGAAGCGAAGGATACCGTGCTGGTGCCATGAGCCTGCGACGAAACGTGGCCTCACTGAGACAATCTCCTATTGTCTAGTATAGGACTAGACTATAACCAATCCCCGTCCGGAGCAATTCCGGAAAAAAGGGGATTTCAATGCAAACGCTGCTGACCTTCATGGTCGCGGGGACGGCGATGGCCGCACCCGCGCCGAACCCTGACGCCGTGCCCGCCGCGGGCGTTTCGACCGGCGCCGCCCAGGCCGAGCCGGGCGAAACCAAGGTGCCTGAAAACACGATCATCATCACCGCGCGCCGCCGCAACGAGCGCGCGCAGGACGTGCCGATCGCCATCGGCGTGCTCGACGGCCGGACGATCAATGAGACCGGCGCGTTCAGCGTCTACAAGCTCCAGCAGCTGACCCCGACGCTGCAAATCTATTCGTCCAATCCGCGCAACACGGCGGTCAACATCCGCGGCATCGGCGTGCCGTTCGGGCTGACCAACGACGGGTTCGAGCAGGGCGTCGGCATCTATGTCGACGACGTCTATTATTCGCGCGCCGGCATCGGCGGTGTTCGACTTCCTCGACGTCGCCCAGGTCGAGGTGCTGCGCGGGCCGCAGGGCACGCTCTACGGCAAGAACACCACCGCCGGCGCGATCAACATCCGCACCAACCAGCCGACCTTCGAGGTCGAAGGCAGCGCCGAACTGAGCCTCGGGAATTACGGTTTCAAGCAGGCCAAAGGAGCGGTGTCGGGGCCGCTGTCGAGCACGGTCGCGGTGCGGCTCGCGGCATCGGGCACCAGCCGCCGCGGCACGATCTTCAATGTGACGACGGGCGACTGGATCCAGTCGCAGGACAATGTCGGCGTCCGCGGCCAGATCCTGTTCCGCCCCAATCCGGCGCTGCGGCGTCACGCTGGCGGGCGATTACAGCACGCAGAATCCGCTGTGCTGCGGCACCGTGTTCGTCGGCTACGGCCCGACCCAGCGCGCCGCCAGCCGCCAATATCCGGCGCTGGCCGCGGCCCTCGGCTATGCCCCGGCCAGCACCGACCCGTTCGACCGGCTGACCGATCTCGATGCGCCGCTGAGCGCCAGGAACAGCACCGGCGGCGTGTCGCTGCGCGCCGTCCATGATCTCGGTGCCCATGATTCGCTGACCTCGATCACCGCCTGGCGGTTCTGGGACTGGCAGCCGCAGAACGACCGCGACTACACCGGCCTGTCGATCGTCTCGGCGTCGAACAATCCCTCGCAGCAGGACCAAGTTTCGCAGGAGTTCCGCTTCAACCACAGCGGCAGGCAGTTCGACCTGGTGCTCGGCGCGTTCGGCTTTCACCAGCGCATCGACACGCAAGGGCTGGAGCAGCAGGGCCCGAATTCGAGCCGCTGGAACCTCACCAATGCGGCGCAGATCAGCGCCAACATCCTGGGCGGCCTGACCGCGAAAAACACGCAATGGCTGAAAGCCACCAGCTTCGCCTTGTTCGGCCAGCTCGACTGGCATGTGACCGACAGCCTGTCGATCCAGCCCGGCGCGCGGCTCAATTACGACAAGAAGGACGGGCATTACGAACGCCACGTTTTTGCCGGCGACGGGCACGAAGTGCTGCAGTCGGCGACCGATACGGTCAGCGTCGCGCAGCGCGGCATCTATGCCCCGCAGCTGATCGAGCCGAGCTATGAGGACTGGAACTTCAGTTACGATCTGACCGCAAGCTACAAGGCGGCGCGCAACATCCTGGTCTACGCGACCTACGCCAAGACGTTCAAAACCGGCGGCATCAATCTGAACGGCGTGCCGTCGGACGCGGCCGGCAACCCGATCCTCGCCACCGGCGCGATCCTGCCGGAGTCGGTCAACCACATCGAAGCCGGGGTGAAGACCCAGTTCTGGCAGCGCAAGGCGACGTTCAACCTCGCCGCCTTCCGCACCGTCATCGACAATTTCCAGGCCAATGTGACCAACGGCCAGTACGGCGTGCTGCGCGGCTATCTCGCCAATGCCGGGCAGGCGCGGACGCAGGGCGTCGAGGCCGATCTGTCGGTGCGGCCGAGCGAGCGCTTCAACGCCTACGCCAATGCCGCCTACACCGACGCCATCTACACCAAATTCACCGACGCGCCCTGCCCGCCCGAGCTGGCCGGCGGCACCGTCGTCAGCGGCAGCCAGGTGCCGGGACCGGCCGGCGTTCCCGGCTCGCTGAGCCCGGCCAATTGCGACGTGTCCGGACAGGCGCTTCCGGGCGTTTCCAAATGGGCCCTGTCCCTTGGCGCCGAGGCCAATACGCCGGCCCGGCTGCTCGGCCGGGACGGCGAGCTCTACTTCGGCGTCGATGGCAATTATCGCTCGCGCTTCTCGTCCAACCCCTCGCCGTCGATCTACACCTGGATCGACGGTTATGCGCTGACCAACTTCCGCGCCGGATTCCGCAGCGAGGACGGGCTCAACCTGTTCGCCTGGGTCCGCAACGCCTTCGACAGCAAATATTACGAGCAATTCGTGTTCGGGCCGGGCAACACCGGCCTGATCGCCGGCAATTTGGGCGACCCGCGTACCTTCGGCGCGACGTTGAGCAAGCGATTCTGAGGTTGATCCGGCCGTTGTTGTTCGGCCGAGCCAAGGTCACGAAGTTGACGTTGCTGCAATGCGCGGCGGAGGTTGTCGCCCTCCGGCCCGCAGGCGCGGCACATCGCCTCGATGTGACTTTTGTAAACTTCGCTGCTGGGTCGGCGGCGTCACCCGCGGCCCCATGATGCTGTCCCAGGTCAGCGCGAACAGCTCCCCCGCCAGCCGCGCGCGCAGCCGGTACGCGGACTCGCGCGACATCCCGACCGCGCGGGCGCTGGTCGTGACACTGCGGGTTTTGGCGAGCATTCGGAGGAAGCGAAACTGGCGCTCGGGCGACCAGCCGTCCCTTCGGGTGCGTTTCGGGCAACTCATCCACCAGCTTGGACCACAAGTGCCGCCCTGTAGGACAGTGTTTTGTTCTTAGTGCAGCTTTGGGTGGAAGCGGACGTTGCGCCGTATGAGCTTGCCGGATGTTCCCGTCCGCATATGAGGGTTTCTGGCTCGCCAACGAGTTCGTCGAGATTCCACATTATCGCCAGCGGTTGGTAGATGCCGCCAGAATGAGCGGAAGATGTCAGCAGCATGACAGGCGCATGAAGATAAGGCCGGTCCATTTAGCAGAAGCGGACCAAGTGAGGCTGATCACCGTGAGGCAAGACCGCTGCTCCGATGTAACGAGCGGACCCACCAATGCTGCTTCGGCAGCGGGCAAGCGATTCTAATGCGTGCCCCGAAAGACGTCACGAAGCCACCAGTTACGGTGACCTCGTCCTTCGCCCAGACTGAGCGGACAGCTCGTTGCGCAGATACCTACGACGGCTATCAATGCGCCTTCCCAGCGTGAAGGCGCAAAAACGGTCGGGGCGCGCATGTGCCATCAAGGCGCTGCTCCACGCTTCGCCATCGCGAGCATCGGCTTGATGGATGCTGAACAAGTTCAGCATGACGAATGAAGAGGCCAACGGCCGCGAATGGGTCGAAAGCGGGCGCTTGCGATCCTAAATCAGCGTTGGCTTCCTTCCCGCCGCCACCCTGCTAAATCCGAGCCTCCATGCCCGACGCTTCCACGCCCGCTGCCCAGCCCCATCTCTATCTCGTCGACGGGTCGAGCTACATCTTCCGCGCCTATCACCGGCTGCCGCCGCTGACCAACCGGCACGGCACGCCGGCGGGCGCGGTCTATGGCTATACCACCATGCTGTGGAAGCTGGCCGGCGACCTCAGCAAGGCCGACGGGCCGACGCACATGGCGGTCATCCTCGACGCGTCCGAGCATACGTTCCGCAACGAGATGTACAGCCAGTACAAGGCGCACCGGCCGCCGCCGCCCGAGGATCTGGTCCCGCAATTCCCGCTGATCCGCGTCGCCACCCGCGCCTTTTCGATTCCGTGCATCGAGGAAGCGGGGCTGGAGGCCGACGACATCATCGCCTGCTACGTCACCGCCGCTCGCCTGGCCGGGTGGAAGGTGACGATCGTCAGTTCCGACAAGGATCTGATGCAGCTGATCGACGAGGATGCCGGGGTCGACATGCTCGACACGATGAACGACCGGCGGATCGGGCGCGAACGAGGTGCTGGAGAAATTCGGGGTGCCGCCGGAGAAGGTCGGCGACGTGCTGGCGCTGATGGGCGACAGCGTCGACAACGTGCCGGGCGTGCCGGGGATCGGGCCGAAGACGGCGTCGCAGCTGATCCAGCAGTTCGGCGACCTGGAGACCGTGCTCGCCTCGACCGACCAGATCAGCAAGCCCAAGCTCAAGCAGTCGCTGATCGACCATGCCGACAATGCGCGGCTGAGCCGCGAGCTGGTGCGGCTGGTGTGCGATTCGGCGCTGCCCGAGCCGCTCGAGGCGCTGGCGCTGAAGGGCATTCCGCCCGAGCCGCTGCGCGAGTTCCTGGCCGACCAGGGGTTCAAGACCCTGCTCGGCCGCCTCGAAAGCGGCGGCAGCGTGCCCCCGTCGCGGGGCAGCAGCGGGGCGGGCTTCAATGGCGTCATGGCGGCACTCGACAAGAAAGCGCCGCCGCCGCCCGGCGCCGGCGCCGGCCGAGAAGCAGGAGATCGACCGGTCGAAGTATGAGACCGTGACCGACGAGGCGGCGCTCGACCGCTGGATCGCCGAGGCGAAGGCGCTGGGCCAGGTCGCGCTCGACACCGAGACCGACTGCATCGACTGCATGATCGCCAGGCTGGCGGGGATCAGCCTGGCGACCGGGCCCAACCGCGCCTGTTACATCCCGGTCGGCCACAGCGGCCTCGACCTCTATTCGGAAGCGCCGAACCAGCTGCCGCTCGACCTAGGTGCTGGCCAAGCTGAAGCCGCTGCTGGAGGACCCCGCGGTCCTCAAGATCGGGCACAATTTCAAATATGATTGGGTGATGTTCGACCGCGCCGGGATCGACGTCGCGCCGGTCGACGATACGATGGTGATGAGCTTCGACCTCGATGCCGGGCGGAGCTTCGGCCACGGGCTCGAGGAGCTGGCCAAGCTGCACTTCGAGCATGAGTGCATCCCGTTCAAGCAATTGTGCGGGTCGGGCGCCAAGCAGATCACCTTCGACAAGGTGCCGCTGGGGCCGGCGACCGAATATGCCGGCGAGGATGCCGACATCACGCTGCGGCTGTGGCTGCGGCTGAAGCCGCGGCTGGCGGAGGAGAATGTCGCGCGGGTCTATGAGCGGGTCGACAAGCCGCTGGTGCCGGTGCTGGCGCGGATGGAGCAGCGCGGGATCAAGGTCGACCGCGATTATCTGGCGGGCCTCAGCAAGGAATTCGCCGCGGAGACGGCGCGGCTGGAGGAGCGGATTTACGAAGCGGCGTGCGGGCCCTTCACCATCGGCTCGCCGCAGCAGCTGGGCGAAGTGCTGTACGGGCGGCTTGGGTTGAAGGGTGGCCGGAAGGGAAAGAGCGGGCAATATTCGACCGATGTCAATGAGTTGGAGCGGCTGGCGGCGGAGGGCGTGTCGTGCGCGACGCTCGTCCTGGAATGGCGCCAGCTGACCAAGCTCAAGTCGACCTACACCGACGCGTTGCAGGCGCAGATCAATCCCGAGACCGGGCGGGTGCACACCAGCTTCTCGCTGACCGGGGCGCAGACCGGGCGGCTGTCGTCGAACGACCCGAATTTGCAGAACATCCCGATCCGGACCGAGATCGGGCGCAAGATCCGCGACGCCTTCGTCGGCGGCGCCGGGCTACAAATTGCTCAGCGCCGACTATAGCCAGATCGAGCTTCGGCTGGCGGCGCAAATGGCCGACGTGCCGCAATTGAAGGAGGCGTTCCGCGAGGGCGTCGACATCCACAGCCTGACCGCCGAGGAATTGTTCGGCCGGGTCGACCGCGACACCCGCAACCAGGCCAAGACGATCAACTTCGCCATCCTCTACGGCAGCTCGGCGTGGGGCATCGCCGGGCGGCTCGGCCTGCCCAAGGAAGAGGGCAAGGCGATCATCGATCGTTATTACGAGCGCTTCCCCGGCATTCGCGCCTTCACCCACGCGACTCTGTCGTTCGTCCGCGAGCATGGTTTCACCCGCACCCTGTTCGGGCGGAAGACCCACTTCGAGCCCAACATCCGCTCGCCCAATCCGTCGATCCGCGCCGGCGCCGAGCGGGCCGCGATCAACGCCCCGATCCAGGGCAGCAGCGCCGACCTCATCAAGCGGGCAATGGCGCGGATGGACGCGGCGCTTGGCCGAGGCCGGGCTCGGCGAGGTGAGAATGCTGCTGCAGGTCCACGACGAACTGGTGTTCGAAGTGCCCGACGGGCGCGAGGAGGAAGCGGCGACGGTGATCAAGCGGGTCATGGCCGACGCCGCCGAACCCATGATGAAGCTCGACGTGCCGCTCGACGTCGAGGTCGGCTGGGGCGAGCATTGGGGCGCCGCGCATTGACCGACGCCGAGCGCAACGCCGCTGCCACTGCCGAAGCGCCCGACGCCGATATGGCGAACCTCGCGCGCGGTGGGCGGCTCAACATTTTCGGCTTCGTCCTGCGGCTGGCGGCGCGGCTGCCGTTCCTGTTCATCGCCGGCCGCGTTTACGGTCCGGAATTGCTCGGGCGCTTCGCTTATGCCGTCCTGACGGTCGAGTTCGCCGCCCAGCTCGCCTCGATCGGGCTGAGGCGCGGGCTTGCCCAGCTGCTGGCCGACGCGAAGAAGCCGCAGGCGTGCGTGGTCGCCGACGCGATGCTGGTGGCGGCGATCGGCTCCGCCATCGGCATGGCGATCCTGGTGCTGTTCCCCAAGGCGATGTACCCGACGACGCCGGTCATCGGCATGGACCGGCTGCTGGCGATCACCGTGCTGGCGGTCAGCTGGACCGACATCGCGCTGGCCGCGCTCGCCTATCACCATGACGTCGCTTCGACCGTCCGCGCCCGCTCGGTGGTCGAGCCGTGGACGATCAGCATCGTCGCCTTCGCCTGGTCCTACGTGTCGCTGCACGACGGGCTGATCGTCGCCTATGTCTGCTCGATGGTGGCGGCGCTGGTGGCGGCGCTGATCCCGCTCGTGCGCTGTTACGGCCTGCCGCACGGCTGGAGGCCGGACCTGCCGACCGCCTGGTGGACCGCCTGCCGCAACATCCCGCTGGCCGCCGCCGACGCGGTCGAATGGGCATCGCGCAGGATCGACCTCGCCGTGCTCGGCGCGTTCATGCCGGCGGCGTTCGTCGGCGTCTATTATGTCGCCCAGCAAGTCGCGACGCTGCCGGCCAAATTGAAGTCGAGCTTCGAGCCGGTGCTTGGGCCCGGCGATCACGCGGCGGCTTGCGGTGGGCGACCGCGAGGCCGTCGCCAAGCAGGTGCGGCAGGTGACGTACTGGATCATCGCGGCGCAGATCGGCATCGCCATGTCGCTGGGAATCCCCGGGCGGGCGGTGATGGCGCTGGTCGGATCGGGCTTCACCGGCGGCACCGCGACGCTCGGCTTCCTGCTGGCGGCGGAAGTGATCGCGGCCATGGCCGTGGTCAGCGAGGCCGCGCTGATCTTCGTCGCGCGGACCCGAACATGGTCATCAGCATCATCATGCTGGCGATCGAGGCCGCGCTGGCGGTGGTGCTGATCCTGGTGATGAAGGGCCAGGGCCTGCCGCAAAGCTTCCAGGCGACGGGCCCGGCGATCGCGCTGTGCGTCGCGCTCGGCTTCGCCTCGATCGCCAAGTCGCGGCTGCTGAGCAAGGAGCTTGGCGCGGCGGTGTCGGGCTGGCGCTGGGACCTCGCCTGGGCGACCGCCGCGGGCGCCGTCGCCGGGGCGTTCGTCCACTACGTGCTGCCGCAAACGCTGCAGCTGGTCATCGGCATTCCGCTGATCCTCGCGGCGTTCGGCGCGGTGCTGTGGACCAAGGGGTTCACCAGCGAGGACCGGGCGCTGTTCCGGCTGAACAAGAGCGACGTCAAGGAACTGCGCGAGGCCGAAGCCGCCGCCGAAGCCCGCGACCAGATCGAGGACGATTTGGTCTAGTTTCGCCTAGTGGCGGAAGTGGCGCATCCCGGTGAACAGCATCGCCAGCCCGGCTTCGTTGGCGGCGGCGATGACCTCGTCGTCGCGGATCGATCCGCCCGGCTGGATGACCGCCGTCGCGCCGGCTTCGGCCGCGGCGAGCAGCCCGTCGGCGAACGGGAAGAAAGCGTCGGAAGCGACCGCCGAGCCGACCGTGCGCGGCTCCGGCCAGCCGTAGGTCTCGGCGGCTTCGCGCGCCTTGGCGGCGGCGATCCGGGCGCTGTCGCGGCGGTTCATCTGGCCGGCGCCGATGCCGGCGGTGGCGCCGTCCTTGGCATAGACGATGGCGTTCGACTTGACGTGCTTGGCGACGGTCCAGGCGAACAGGCAGTCGGCGAGCTCCTGCTCGGTCGGCTGGCGCCGGGTGACGCACTTCAGCTGGTCGCGGGTGATCGTGCCGTTGTCGCGGTCCTGGACCAGGATGCCGCCGGCGATGACCGCCACGGTCTGGCCGCGCGCGCGCCGGGTCGGGAAGCTCGCCGGTCAGCAGCAGCCGCAGATTCTTCTTCCTGGCGAAGACCGCCCTGGCGGCGTCGTCGGCGTCGGGCGCGACCACCACTTCGGTGAAGATCTCGGCTGATCGCCTCGGCGGTGGCGGCGTCGAGCGGCCGGTTGGTGGCGACGATCCCGCCGAAGGCCGAGACGCTGTCGCAGGCCGAGCGCTTCGCCCCAGGCGTCGACCAGCGTGTCGCGCGGTCGCGACGCCGCACGGGTTGGCGTGCTTGACGATGACCACGGTCGGCGCGGCCGTCGCGGAACTCGGCGGCCAGCTCGAGCGCGGCATCGGCGTCGTTGAGGTTGTTGTAGCTGAGCTCCTTGCCCTGGACCTGCTCGGCCTGGGCGACGCCGCGCGCGTGCGGGCCGACCGGGATGTAGAGCGCGGCCTGCTGGTGCGGGTTTTCGCCGTAGCGCAAGCCCATCTTGAGCGTGCTGGCGCGGGTCGCGGTCGCGGGGAAGCGTTCGCCCTGGTCGGCGAAGGCGAACCATTGCGGAGATGGTCGAATCATAGGCCGCGGTCAGCGCGAACGCCTTGGCCGCGAGCTTCTTGCGGAATTCGAGCGTGGTGCCGCCGTTGGCATCGAGCTCGGTCGAGCAGCTCGGCATAGTCGGCGGGATCGGTGACGATCGCGACATGGGCGTGGTTCTTCGCCGCGGAGCGCACCATCGACGGGCCGCCGATGTCGATATTCTCGATGATCGTCGTCGCGATCGGCGCCGCGCGCAACGGTTTCGAGGAACGGGTAGAGGTTGACGACGACGAGGTCGATCGGGGCGATGCCATGCTCGGCCATGGCCGCGGCATGCTCGGGATTGTCGCGCACGCCGAGGAGGCCGCCGTGGACCTTGGGGTGGAGCGTCTTGACCCGCCCGTCCATCATTTCCGGGAAGCCGGTGAGGTCGGAGATGTCGCGCACTCGGCGCCCGTCTCGCGCAGCTTGGCGGCGGTGCCGCCGGTCGAGACGATCTCGACGCCGTGGCGCGCGAGGCCGGCGGCGAGCTCATCGAGCCCGCTCTTGTCGGACAGCGAAATCAATGCCCTTTTGACAGGGACCAGGTCAGTCATTGCAATCCTTTGCTGCTTAGCTGGTGCGGCGGAACTGCCAGCCGATTTCGCCGCCCAATGCCGAAACTTCGCCCACAATGGCAAGCTGGATCGTCCGCAGCGGCCGGCCGCGGCCGTCGATCCACAGGCTTTCCTCGATCGTCAGATTGGCGCCGCGGCAGCGGAAGTTCCACGGCGGCGCGCCCTTGGAGCGGAGGATCGCACCCATGCCGTCGGCGGTGATCGTCGCCTCCACTCCCGGCGCGAGATGGAAGCGGACAGCGTAAGGCGCGGAGTCGCGGATCTTCTTGCGGCCCCTGGGCACCAGCTGGTCGGCGCCGCGCAATTCCTTGCCGTCATTGCCAAGCATCAAGCTGCGCTTGTGGACCATGCCGAAGGTGCGGACATAGCCATCGTGGCTGGCCTCGATGCGGCTGGCGTCATTGTCCTCGCTGCGGTCGATCGACACGTCCTCGACGCCCTTGCCGAGCGACCCGTCGGGCTGGATGTTGGTCGAATTGGTGTCGGCCAGCACCAAGGTGCTGTGCGCCGCCGTCGTGCGAAGACCCGCAACAAGCGCTTCAGGAAGGTCGGTCGGTACCGGCCCGGGCCCGCCGCAATTGACCACGAGGCGTTGCAGACCGTCCGACAGTTCGAGCGCCAGGGTCGAGGCCGAACCGCGATTCGTGGCTTTCTGAACCGGGGGCGGGGCGGCATCGAGGACCAGGACGGTGCCGAGCGCGGACAGGCGCTGATAGCCCCAGCCGCGCGCCTGGCGCAGCGGCCGGGCGCGCATGCCGCAGCCTTCGATCAGCGCCGAATGCCGCGCCGGTTCGCCGGGGTTGCAGCCCTGCCAGCTCGACAATGCGCCGTCGCCCATGGTGACGCCATGAAGCGCCGCGAGCGAGGCGCTGGCGGCGGCTTCGATGCCATCGGGAACGATCGCTTTCGCCGCCTGGTAGCAGGCGCGCAGCAGGCCGAGGCGGTCGACCAGCAGTACCTGTTCGAACGGCGAGCGGCTGACGAGCCCGCCATCGTCGAACTGCGCCGAGGCCAGCGCCCGCGCCAGCCCGGCTTCGCCGCGCGCGACGCGCGACATGCCGCCTTGGACCAGCAGGCCGGCGGCAATCACCCCGCACCAGGCGGTCACTCGCGGCAGTCCAGGCGGCGCCTTGTCGGCGGTCGAATCGAGGTGCCGGGCGCCGCGCGCAAGCGTGTTGAGCAGGGCCGAGCGATAGCCGCTGTCGGCGCTCGACAGGATGTAGGGCGCATAAGCGGTCCAGAAGAGAATGCGCTCGCCCCACAGCTCGGGCGCCCAGGCCTCGTCGACCCGAGCGCCATGGGCGAGCAGCCAGCGCCCTGCCACCGCTTCGGCGAGCCGCGCGCCTTTCTCGCGCGCCGCGGCGGCGGCGAGGTCGCGGAGCCAGGAAAAGCCCTGGAGCTGGACCGCCAGCGGTCCCGCCGCGCCGATCTTGCCGAAATCGAGGTCGGTGAGGGGCAGCGTGTCGGTGCCAACGGTAAAGCGCCCGGCGAGCAAGGCGTCGCCGCGCTGGCGATCGCCGTGGACATGATCGCGCGGCACCGCCGACAGCTTCAGGGGCTGGCGCGATTTTCTGAGGCGCGAGAGAAGCGAGCCGCGCGCGAGCTTGCGGACGATGTCACGCTCGGCGGCCGAGCCGTCGCTGCTCATCCCCCGCGCAGCGCCCGGATGTTGGCTGCATAATGATCGGGGCCGCCGCGGAACGCCGCGGTGCCGGCGACGAGGACATTGGCGCCGGCGTCCACCGCTTGCGGCGCGGTCGCGGCATCGATGCCACCGTCGACCTCGATCAGCGCGCCGAGATTTTCCTTGGCGATGCGCTTGGCGATGGCCTCGATCTTCCGCAATTGGCTGGCGATGAACTTCTGCCCGCCGAAACCGGGATTGACGCTCATGACGAGGACCAGGTCGATCTCTTCGAGGACATAGTCGAGCGCCTTGGCGGAGTCGCCGGGTTGAGCGACACGCCCGCCTTCTTGCCGAGTGCCTTGATGCGCTGGATGGTGCGGTGAAGATGGGGCCCGGCCTCCGGGTGGACGGTGATCGTGTCCGCGCCAGCCTCGGCGAATGCATCGAGGAAATTGTCGACCGGCGAGATCATCAAATGCACGTCAAATGGCTTTGCCGTGTGCGGGCGAAGCGCCTTGACCACGGCGGGACCGATGGTGAGGTTGGGGACGAAGTGACCGTCCATGACGTCGATGTGGATCCAGTCCGCGCCGGCCTCGTCGATCGCGCGCACTTCCTCGCCTAGCTTCGCGAAGTCAGCGGACAGGATGGAGGGAGCAATTAACGGACCGGCCATGGGCCCGATTAGACGGGATTAACCGGTGCGGACAAGCCGCGCCATGAAGAAGCCGTCGAGCCCGCCCTGCGCTTCGAGCAGGCCGGGGAGGATGCGGACCCAGCCTTCGAGCGATGGCGTCACGAAGTCGGGCAGGGTTCCCCCCGCGAGCGAGTATCCGGGGTGACCGGCGAGGAAGGCGCGAACGACATCCTCACCCTCTTGCGGCTCCAGCGAGCAGACCGAATAGACCAGCGTTCCGCCCGGCTTCAGCCATTGAGCGGCGCGGTCGAGCAGCTGGCGCTGGAGCTCGGCACCTTCGGCGATGACGCGGGGGCGGGCGCGGTAGAGCACTTCGGGATGGCGGCGAAAGGTGCCCGTCGCCGAACAGGGCGCGTCGAGCAGGATGGCATCGAACTCGCGTTTGGGCTTCCATTTGAGCGCGTCGGCCTCGACCAACGTCGGCCTTGAGGTGGGTGCGGTCGAGATTCTCTCTCAGTCGTTCCAGACGACTCCCCGCCGAATCGACCGCCGTGACGTCATGGCCGGCAGCGGCGAGCTGCATGGTCTTGCCGCCGGGTGCGGCGCACAGGTCGAGCACGTCGCGAGCGTCGGCGGGGATCATCCGCGCGGGAAGCGAGGCGGACAAATCCTGGACCCACCAGCGGCCCTCGCCATAGCCGGGCAGGTCCGCGACCGAACTGCTGTCGACGCGGACGTGCCTTGGCGCCAGCGACACGCCGCCGAAGGCCTGCACATCACCATCGTCCGCGAACGTGAGGTCGAGCGGAGCCCGATGCGCGATCTGCCGCCGCGCCGCCGCGACGACGTCATCGCCCCACGCGGCGCTCCAGCGCTGCTCAACTTCGGGCGGGGAGGTGGGGCGCCTCCATCGTCCGGGAGGCCCTTGCGGAGCAGCGTGCCGAGCACCCCGTGCACCAGCCGCCGGGGACCGCCATCGACCAGGGGCAGCGCGGTGGCGACCACCGCGTGGTCGGGCGTGCCGAGCCCGATCCGCTGCGCCAGCGCGAGGCGGATGACCATGCGCGCCTTCGAATCGTCGGGCAGGCGTTGCCGCGTGGCGCCGTCGATCAGCGCATCGAGGTCGGGGATCCGGCGCAATGTCTCGCCCGCTATGGCGATGGCGAGCCCGTGGTCGGGAGGTGCGAGGTTGCGGGCGGCGGCGCCGGCGGCATCGAGCGTCCGGCCCTGGCGAAGCACGGCATCGAGCATCTGCAGCGCGGCGCGGCGCGCGCCGACGCCTTCGGGGGCTTGGCGATCGGCAGCGATGGCTAGACCGCTTCCGGCTTGGGCGGACGCGACAGCAGCGCTTCGAGCACCTGATCGACATCGGCCCGGCCGGCGACCAGCGCGTCGACCGCTTCGACGATCGGCATGTCGATGCCCTTCTCGCGCGCGAGCCGGGCGAGCACCGGCGCGGTGAAGGCGCCTTCGGCCACGGTCCGGCGGTCGCTCAGCAATTCCGCGGCCGGGCGCCCCTGGCCGATGCCCAGCCCAAGCGAGAAATTGCGCGAGCTGGTCGAGGAGCAGGTGAGGACGAGGTCGCCCAAGCCCGACAGGCCCGCGAGCGTTTCGCGCCTGGCGCCATAGGCGAGGCCAAAGCGGGTCATTTCAGCGAAACCGCGCGCGATCAGCGATGCCCGGGCGTTCTGGCCCAGCTCTTTGCCTTCGACGACGCCACAGGCGATGGCGAGCACGTTCTTTACCGCCCCGCCAACCTCCGCCCCGGCGACATCGTCGGAAAGGTAGATGCGGAAGGTCGGCAAGGCGATGCGGTCGCGCAGCGCTTCGGCCAGGGTTTCGTCGTCGGCGGCGAGGGTGACGGCGGTCGGCAGGCCCCTGGCGACTTCGTGGGCGAAGGTCGGGCCGGACAGCACCGCGACCTGCGAAGCCGGGCAGATGTCGCGGGCGACATGGTTGAGCAGGGCGCCGCTCTTCTCCTCGATGCCCTTTGAGCAGAGGAGCAGCGGCTTGTCCCAGCCTTTCGCCGATTCGAGCACAGCGCGCATGTGCTGGGCGGGCGTCACCACCAGCCAGGCGTCGCAGGCGTGAAGCTCGGCGAGGTTCGGGGTGGCCCGGATGGCGGGGTCGAGCGCGATTCCTGGCAAATAGGCGGGATTTTCGTGAGCCGCATTGACCGCTTCGACGACGTCCGGCTCGAGCGCCCACAGCAATGTGTCCCGTCCGCCGCTTGCAACGACCTGCGCCAGCGCGGTGCCCCAGGCGCCGCCGCCGATGACGCCGATGTTCACGCCTTCACCCCGGCGCCGCGCACCTTTTCGGCGCTGTCGTCGAGCGGCCAGCGCGCCCGGGCCGGCGCATCGAGTTCGTCGGTCAGCCCGAGCGCCATGCGCTCGGCCCCGGCCCAGGCAATCATTGCCGCATTGTCGGTGCACAGCCAGGCGGGCGGGACGCTGAAGCCGCGGCTTTCGCGGCTAGCGAGTTCCCCAAGCGCCGAACGGATGGCCGTGTTGGCCGCAACCCCTCCCGCGACCACCAGCGCCGGCGCGTCGCTATTGCGAAGCGCGAGCAGGGTACGATCGACCAGGCAGTCAACCACCGCCCGCTGGAAGCTGGCGGCGATGTCGGCCTGAACAAAGTCGCCTGAGGCGACTGCGCGCTGCACCGCGCTCTTCAAGCCGGCGAAGGAGAAATGGGGCTCGCCCGAGCCGACCAGCGGGCGCGGCAGCGGAACGGCGGCGGGATTGCCCTCTCTCGCCAAAGCCTCGATCGCGGGGCCGCCGGGGTAGGGCAGGCCGAGCAATTTGGCGGCCTTGTCGAAGGCTTCGCCGGCGGCGTCGTCGATGGTGGTGGCCAGCCGGCGATAGTCGCCGACGCCGCGCACTTCGAGCAATTGGCAGTGCCCGCCCGATACCAGCAGCAACAAGTATGGAAATACGAGGTCGGGATCGACCAGGCGCGGCGACAAGGCATGGCCTTCGAGATGGTTGACCGCGACCAATGGCTTGCCCGTCGCCAGGGCCAGCCCCTTGCCCGCGAGGAGCGCGACCATCACCCCGCCGATCAGCCCCGGCCCCGCGGTCGCCGCCACGGCATCGACGTCGCCAACCGACATCTTGGCGTCATCTAGCACCTGGCGGATGAGGCCCGGCAGGATTTCGACATGCGCGCGCGCGGCGATCTCCGGGACGACGCCGCCATAGGGCTGGTGCGCCTTGTCCTGCCCGACCACGGCCTGGGCAAGGACTCGCCGGTCGCTCGTCACCAGCGCCACGCTGGTGTCGTCGCACGAAGATTCGAGGCCCAAAACAATCATTTCGTGTGCGGCCCTTTGCCTGATCCTCGGGAGATGCACTAGGGGTGAGCCATGCAGGGACTTCGCCTCGGGACTCGCGGTTCGCCGCTGGCGTTGGCGCAGGCGCGCAAGGTCGCGGCGGCGATCGAGACCGCGCAGCGCTGGCCTGAGGGCTATGTCGAGATCGTCACGGTCACGACGACCGGCGACAAGGTGCAGGACCGCCCGCTCGCCGACATCGGCGGCAAGGCGCTGTGGACCAAGGAGCTCGACAAGGCCCTGCTCGCCGGCGAGGTCGATTTCTGCGTCCATTCGATGAAGGATGTCGAAAGCGAGCGCCCGGCCGAGATCCATATCGCCGCGGTGCGCCCGCGCGGCGACGTCCGTGACCGCATCGTCGGCGCGGAGTCGATCGAGGCGCTGAAGCAGGGCGCGACGGTCGGCACCAGCTCGCCGCGGCGGAAGGCGCAGCTGCTGCGGCTTCGCCCCGACCTCAAGATCGTGCCGATCCGCGGCAATGTCGAAACCCGCATCGCCAAGGTCGAGGCGGGGGAGGTCGACGCGACCCTGCTTGCCGCCGCCGGGCTCAAACGGCTGTGCATCGAAACCGGCACGTCGATCCCGACCGAGATCATCCTGCCCGCGCCGGGCCAGGCGGTGATCGGCATCGAATGCCGCACCAACGACACGCGCTGCCAAAGCGTACTGACCAGCGTGAACAACCAGATCACTTATGATTGCGTGATGGCCGAGCGCGCGTTCACGCGGGCGCTGGGAGCGAGCTGCGCCTCGCCCGTCGCCGCCTTTTGCGTGCTCGAGGACGGCGACCTCCGGATGCGCGCGCAATTGTTCAGCGAGGACGGCAAGCGAGCTGGTCGAGGACCGCGCCACCTTCGATTGCGGGGTGACTGCCGTCGCCGAGAAGCTCGCCCGCGACCTGCTCGCCAAGGCGCCCGAATCGATCGGCAAGCTCTTCGGCGGGCAATGAGGCGCTTGCTCGTCCTGCGCCCGGAGCCGGGCGCGAGCGCGACGAGGGCCAAGGCGCGGGAGATGGGGCTCGAGGCCGTGGCGGCGCCGCTGTTCGCGGTCGAGGCGCTGTCTTGGGAGGCGCCGGACCCGGCTAGCTTCGATGGCCTGCTGCTGACCAGCGCCAATGCCGTGCGCCACGCCGGCGACGGCCTGAGCAAGCTGCGCGGCTTGCCCGTCCATGCGGTCGGCGAGGCGACGGCGGACGCGGCGCGCGACGCGGGTTTCGACATCGCCGCGGCTGGCGATGCGGGGGTCGAGCGGCTGCTCGGCTCGATCGAGGCTGACTTGAGGCTGCTGCATTTGTGCGGCGAAGACCGGCATGAACCGGAGGGTCCGCAAGAGATCACCACCATCCCCGTCTATCGCGCAAAGGCTGTCGATACGCCGGACCTCTCGGCGGCGCACGGCGCGGTGGCGCTGATCCATTCGCCGCGCGCGGGGCGGCGGTTGGCGGAGCTGGTCGAGGACCGCTCGAACATCGCCGTTGCCGCAATTAGCCGGGCCGCCGCCGACGCGGTGGGGCCCGGCTGGCAAAGCGTCGATGTCGCCGAGCAGCCGAGCGACGATGCCGTGCTGGCCCTGGCGGCACGGCTGTGCAACAAACCGCCCCCGCAATGAACGGAACGAGCTCGCCACGAACAGGCTGGGGCGCGCGGCTGCTGATCGGCCTGGTGCTGGTCCTCGCCGGCGCCGCCGCCGCGACTTGGGGGCTGGCGCATTATCAGCGCGCCGCGAGCGTGCTTGGCGTGGTCCAGCCCGCGCCCGCGCCAGCGACCAGGCCCGTTGCCTTGACCTCGCAACCGGCCGCACCGTCTCCGCAGGCCGCGCCGGCGCCATCGGCGGCCGAAGCCGCGCGGATCGCCGGGCTCGAAAACCGCCTCGCCCGGGTCGAAAATGCCGCGCAGCGGGCGGAAGGATCGGCGGGGCGCGCCGATGCGCTCGTCGTCGCCTTCGCCGCGCGGCGCGCGATCGACCGCGGAATCGCGCTCGGCTATCTCGAGAATTTGCTCGTCGGCCGCTTCGGGCGCGACCATCAGCAGGCGGTGGCGACGATCATCACCGCTTCGCACCAACCGGTTCGGCTCGACGATCTGGCGACCGAATATGACGGCCTCGGCGACCAGCTTCGCCGCGGCGGCCCCAACGAAAGCTGGTGGACCGGCATGCGGCGTGAGCTGGGCGAATTGGTGCAGGTCCACCGCGCAACTCGTCCGTCACCCTCGGTCGACGCCCGCTACGCCCGCGCCCAGCAGCGCCTTGCCGCCGGTCAGGTCGACCAGGCGCTGGCCGAAACCATGCGCCTGCCCGGCGCCGGTCAGGCGAACGCTTGGGTGGCCAGGGCCCGCCGCTATGTCGCGGTCCACCGCGCGCTCGACGAGATCGAGTCCGCGGCGCTGCTCGGCGCACCAAGCCCGCCTGCCTGACGACCGTCAATTCGGGGGTTGGCAAGCGACTCCCGGAATGCGAATCTTGTCCCGCGCCGCACAGGGAGGGTTCAGCCGCGCCATGCCAAGTCCTTGCAAATGGCCGAGAGTCCGGGGAGCGAAGAAGTCATGACGTCACGCCGGACGACGTTTGGAAAAGCGCTCGGGATGATCGCGGTGCTGGCCGCTTCGGCCCAGGTCGGCGCTTCCGTCGCGCAGCAACCGGCGCGCGCCAAGCCGCCTGCCGCCAAGCCTGTCGCAAAACCGGCTGTTCGTCCGGCGCCGGCAGCCCCACGTTACCTCGCCCAGCGGATCGATGAGCTTGGCCGCGCCTTCGACGGCCGCGTCGGCATCGCCGTTCGTTCGGTCGACGAGGGCTGGTCGACCGGCTGGCAGGACAATGACTATTATCCGCAGCAGAGCGTCAGCAAATTGTGGGTGTCGATCACCGCGCTCGACGCGGTCGATCGGGGCAAGGTCAGACTGACCGACAAGGTCACGCTGACCCGCGACGACTTGACCCTGTTTCACCAGCCGATCGCGGCGCTGATCGGCGGCGGGTCCTACACCACAACGCTCGACGACCTCATGTTCAAGGCGATCACCACCAGCGACAATACCGCCAACGACAAATTGATGCGTTCGGTCGGCGGCGCCAAGGCGGTGCGGGCGATGATCGCCGCCAAGGGCCTCGGCGCGATCCGTTTCTACAACGGCGAGCGGGCGCTCCAGAGCAAGATCGCGGGGCTGATCTGGAGCCCGAGCTATTCGATCGGCAGCGCCTTCTGGGATGCGCGCAACGCCTTGCCCTACGCGCTCCGGAAAGCGGCGTTCGAACGCTATGTCGCCGACCCTTATGACGGCGCCTCGCCGGCGGCGATCGCCAACGCGCTCGCAGCCCTGAAGCGGGGCGAGCTGCTGTCGCCCAGCTCGACCCAGCGGCTGCTCTACATCATGGCCAATACCCATACCGGCCCCAACCGGCTGAAGGGCGGGCTCGCCCCGGGCTGGACGCTTAGCCACAAAACCGGGACGGGCCAGGAGTTCGGCCCCAAGCAGGCCGGCTACAACGACATCGGCATCCTCACGGCGCCCGACGGACAAAGCTATTCGGTGGCGGTGATGATCAAGCTCACCAGCGTGCCGCTGCCCACGCGCATGGCGATGATGAACAATGTCGTGCGCGCGGTGATCGCCCAGCACGACCTGCAGAACGGGAATGCCAACGCCGCCCGGCGCTGACGGCCCCGCCGCGCGCCTGTCCGCAGTGCCGGGGATCCAGCGGGTGCCGAGCCCGGCGCTGGAGCTGTTCATCGTCCGCTGCTTCCTTGGCGCGGAGGAGTGCGCGGCGCTGATCGAGCGGATCGACGCCCGGCGACGGCCATCCGAAATCGCCGACGATGTCGGGATCGCCGACTTCCGCACCAGCGAGACCTGCGATCTCGACAGCGGTGACCCTGTCGTGGGTGACGTCGAGGCGCGCATCGCCGAGCTGCTCGGCCTGCCGGCGGCGGCGGGCGAACCGCTCCAGGGCCAGCGCTATGCGCCCGGCCAGGAGTTCAAGCCGCACACCGACACGTTCGAGCCGGGCGGCTACGATTTCTATGTCCACACCGCGGACCGCGGGCAGCGGACGTGGACCGCGATGGTCTATTTGAACCAGCCCGAGGATGGCGGCGCGACGCGCTTCAAGACCATCGGCAAGACCGTCCAGCCGGAGACCGGCAAGCTGCTCGCGTGGAACAATCTGCTGCCCGACGGCCGGCCCAATCCGGCGACCTTGCACCAGGGCATGAAGGTGCGGCGCGGCACCAAGTACATCCTGACCAAATGGTTTCGCGAGCGCGCGGGCGGCTGAGCTATTCGACGCGCTCGTGCTTCGAGGCGCCGAGCGGCTTGACGTGCACCGTCTTGATGTTGGTGAACTCGCGGATGCCAAAGGCCGCGCATTCCCGCCCGTAACCCGAATGCTTGACCCCGCCGAACGGCGTGCGCGGGTCGGAACGGACATTCTCGTTGACGAAGCTCATCCCCGCTTCGAGCTCCTCGCGCCGCGATGCGCCGGCCGCGGTCGAGGTCGGCGGTGAGCACGCCCGAGCCGAGCCCGAACTCGCTGTCGTTGGCGATGCGGATGGCGTCGGCCTCGTCGTCGGCGGCGATGATCGCCGCGACCGGGCCGAACACTTCCTCGTCATGCGCCGGCTGGCCCGGACGGACGTCGGTGAGGACGGTCGCCGGATACCAGGCGCCGGGGCGGTCCGGGACCTTCCCGCCGAGCAGCAGCCGCGCGCCCTTGGCGATGCTGTCGGTGACCTGCTGGTGGATATCGTCGCGCGCCTTGACGCTTTGCATCGGCCCGAGCTTGGTGCCCGGCAGCGTGGGGTCGCCCATCTCGAATCCGCGCATCGCTTCGACCAGCGCCTGCTCGAACGGCTTGAGGATGTCGCGGACGACGACGAAGCGCTTGCCGGCGATGCAGCTCTGGCCGCCATTGACCATGCGCGCCGTGGCGGCGACCTTGGCCGCCGCTTCCACGTCGGCGTCCTCGAGGACGACATAAGCGTCCGCCCCGCCCAGCTCGAGCACGCATTTCTTCAGCACCGACCCAGCGGCGGTGGCGACGGCGCGCCCGGCGGCGACGCTGCCGGTCAGCGTGACCGCGGCGATGTTGGGGTCCTCGATCAACGCTTCGACCTCGCGGCTCGGCAGCAGCATGGTGCGGAACAGGTCGTGCGGCACGCCGGCGTCATGGAGCACCCGCTCGATCGCCAGCGCGCAGCCGGGGACGTTGCTGGCATGCTTCAGGATCGCGCCGTTGCCCGCCATCAGCGCCGGGGCGACGAAGCGAAACACCTGCCAGAAGGGGAAATTCCACGGCATGACCGCGAGCACCACGCCGATGGGATTGAAGGTGACGAACACCTCGGCATCCTCGAATTCGACCGGCTCGTCGGCGAGATAGGCGGGGGCGTGCTCGGCGAACCAGTCGCAATGGACAGCGCATTTCTCGATCTCGGCCAGGCCTTCGTCGAGGGTCTTGCCCATCTCCACGGTCATCAGCCGCGCGAACTCGTGCTCGCGCTCGCGGAGAATCGCGCCAGCCTTGCGGACGATCGCCGAGCGAGCGGCGAACGGGGTTCGACGCCAGTCGAGGAAGGCGCGGTGTGCCGCCGCCGCCGCCGCTCGGGCCTCGTCGATCGTATTCGGATCGTAGGAACGCCCGGGCTCGCCGGTCGCGGGGTTCACCGTCCGCAGCTTATCGCGCGTGTCGGGACGGGAGAGTTCGGCCTGGTCAGTCATGCACGCCTCCTGGGCAGCGGACATAGGCGCGGCGAGCCCACGCACCAAGACAAGCGAGGTTGGATCGGGCGCTTCGTCAGATGAAGCGCTGGAGCGGGCGAAGGGATTCGAACCCTCGACCCCAACCTTGGCAAGGTTGTGCTCTACCCCTGAGCTACGCCCGCTCGTGACGCTGACACCGGCGCGAGTCATCGCTCATCCGGCGGAGGTGAGGCGCGCGCCTAGCATGGTGATCCTTGGGCCCGCAAGGCCATAAGTCGCGCTTGTCCCACTCGCGCGCGCCGCCCATATGCGATGAGCCATGGCGACCCTGGGCATGAGCGAAGCCGAGCGCGAATCGGTCGAGCGGTTCGAAGCCGACGTCATCAACCCGTCGATGACGGCGCTGGTGATCCTCGACTTCTGGGCCGAGTGGTGCGGCCCGTGCAAGCAGCTGACGCCGGTGCTGGAAAAGATCGCGGCCGATTATGCCGACAAAAGCGTGAAGCTGGCCAAGATCGACGTCGACCAGGACAAGCTGATCGCCGCGCAGTTCCGCATCCAGTCGATCCCCACGGTCTATGCCATCTACCAGGGCCAGCCAGTCGCCGACCTCACCAATTACCGCAGCGAAGGCCAGCTCAAGAAGGCGCTCGACCAGTTGCTCGGCCAGTTGAAGATCGTGCCCGAGGGCGCCGTGCCGCAGGCCGAGATCGAGCCGCTTATTGCGATGGGCGAGCAGGTGCTGGGCGAAGGCGATGCGCCACGCGCCGTCTCCATCTTCCGCCAGGTCCGCGACATGGCGCCGGACGATCCGGAGGTGATTGGCGGGCTGGTGCGCGCGTTGGTTGCCGCCGGCGAAACTGCCGAGGCCAGGGATATTCTCGACGCGCTGCCGGATGATTTGAAGACGAAGCCCGCAGATTACGCGCGCTGCCGCCGCGCTCGAACTGGCTTCGGCGCCGGCGGTCGACACGGCGCCGTTCGAGGCACGGCTCGCCGCCAATCCCGACGACCATGAGGCGCGGTTCGAGCTGGCGGGCGCGGCGATGGCCGCGGGCGATCGCGACGCGGCGGCCGACGCCTTGCTCGAGATCATCAGCCGCGACCGCGAATGGAACGAGGGGGCTGCGCGCAAGCGCTTCCTCCAGCTGCTCGAAGCACAGGGCCTCGAAGACCCGTGGTCGAGCGCCCAGCGGCGGCGGCTGTCGGCCGTGCTGTTCACATGAGCCGGCGCGTCCGCGCTCCTTTGTTCCCGCTTCCCGGAGCGATCCTGTTCCCGCGCTCGCAGCTGCCGCTGCACATTTTCGAATCGCGCTATCGCGAGATGGTCCGCGATGCGATCGACGGCAGCGGCCGGATCGCGATGATCCAGCCGCACCGGCTCGACGAGGACAACAGCGCGCCACTTTACGCCGTCGGTTGCGTCGGCGACGTGGTCGGGGTCGAGGAGCTCGACGACGGGCGCTTCAATATCGTCCTGCTCGGCACCAACCGCTTCCGCCTGATCGAGGAAGCGGCGGTCGATGCCGCCTATCGCTGCGGCGAGCTCGACATCGAAGCGTTCGACGACAGCGAGCCCGAGCCGCTGGCGAGCGTCCAGCGGGCCGAGGTCGAGCGCGAGGCCCGCCGGCTCGGTGATGCGCTTGGGCTCGCGGTCGATTGGGCCGCGGTCGCCCGGCTCGACGACGAGATGCTGGTCAACGCCATCGCCCAGGTCGCGCCGTTCGACGTCGGCGCCAAGCAGGCGCTGCTCGAGGAAGCGACGCTCACCGGCCGCGCCGATCTGCTGGTCCAGCTGATGCAGTTCCACCGCATGGCGGTCACCGGCGGCGTCGAGATGGAGCCGACGCTCCAGTAATCAGATCGGCAGGCCGCGGAGGAGCAGGGGAAGCTCGCCGCTGGTGCCGCGCGCCTCGCTCATCAAGCGATTGCGCAGCGGCGAGATGCGCCCGACCAAGCCCATGCCGAAGCGGCGAACGGCCGAAGCGGTCTTGCCGGGAACGCCGTAGAGGCGGGTCAGGCGAATCGGTGGCGAAGGCGACCGACAAGGCGTCGAGCGAGCGCCAGCGCTGATAGCGGTCGAGCAATTGCGCATCGCCGAGGTCGAGCCCGAGCCGCGCGCCTTCGACCAGCACCTGCGCCAGCGCGGCGACGTCGCGGAAGCCGAGGTTGAGGCCCTGCCCGGCGATCGGGTGGATGGCGTGGGCCGCATCGCCGACCAGCGCGAGCCGCTTGTCGGTGATCCGCGCCGCATGGTGAAAGCCGAGCGGGAAGGACGAGCGCGGCGCCAGCATTTCGATCTTGCCGAGAAAGCCGCCCATCGCGGCCTGCGCCTCGGCGGCGAAATCCACATCGTTGAGGGCGAGCCAGCCGGCCGCATCGTCATTCGGCACCGACCAGACGATCGCCGAGCGGTGGCCGGAGGCACCGTCGTTCATCGGCAGCAGCGCGAACGGTCCTGACGGGTAGAAGATCTCGTAGGCGACATGGTCGTGCGGGCGTTCGTGGCCGACGACGGACACGATCGCCTGATGGTCGTATTTCCAGCGGGCAATCGGAATGCCAGCGGCCTCGCGAGTCGCGGAATTGCGTCCGTCGGCGGCGACCAGCAGCGGCGCGCGCAGCAGCGCGCCTTCGTCCAGCTCAACCTCAACGCCATGGTCAGTCGCGGTCCGCGCGAACGACGCGGGACTTCCAGCGCAGGTCGATGGTCTTTCCCGCGGCGGCGCGGGCATGCAGCGCGGCGCGGAGATTGCGGTTCTCGTTCATGAAACCGAGCGGCTCACCGTCGTCGGGATCGAAATGAAGGCCGCCGGGCTTCAGCCCGTCGGCAACGGCGATGCGCCAGATCGGGCAGCCGGGCTCCGCCAAATGTTCGGCGACCCCGATGGTTTCGAGCATCTTCATCGAGCTCGACGAGACCGCGCTGGTGCGGCCGTCGAAGGCGGCGTCGGCCCGCGGCTGTGGGGTCGGCGGGGTCGATGACGATCGCCGTCAGCCCGCTCGAATCGAGCGCCGCGGCCAGCGCCAGGCCAACCAGCCCGCCGCCGAAGATGATGACGTCCGCGCGATCCATCGGCGTGCGTCTAATCCCCTGCTTTCGTCATTGCGAGGCGCGAATGCGACGAAGCAATCCAGTCACACCTCTGGATTGCTTCGCTGCGCTCGCAATGACGTCCTTGACCGCGGACTCCGCGTGGGGGATTCTACGGCCGGGAATTTTCAAGGGGTGGGACATGGCGAGTGTCGCCACGCGCGCGCCGAAGCGCGACCTGGCACCAGATTGGCGCGATGCGCTGCGCGACGCCGTGCGCCGCTTCGCCGTGCGCACCGTCGGCGCCTTGCTGGTCGGGGCCAGCCTGGCCGGCGCGGTGGCGCTGGCGACCCACAGCCCGACCGATCCCTCGCTCAGCACCGCCGCGGGCGGGCCGCCGACCAACTGGCTGGGCGCGACCGGCGCCTATGCCAGCGACCTGCTGCTGCTGCTGTTCGGACTCGGGCGCGATCCTGTTCCTCCCGGTTATCGCCATCGCCGGCATTCGCATGGTGCGGCTGCAGCCGGCCGGACGGCTGGCGCGCGGGCTGCTGTTGGCCGCGATCGGCGCCTTGCTGCTCGGCGTGGCGCTCGGCCTGACCAGCGGTTCGGCGGTGTCGGGACTTCCCGGCGGCTGGGGCGGAGCGGTCGGACTGGCCGCGGCCCATGGCGTCGACCTCGGCGTCGGCCTCATCCCCAACCCACAGGTCGCGGGCCCGACCCGGCTGGCGCTACTGCTGCTGTTCGCGCTGGCCGGGCTCGCCGTCGGCTATTTCGCGCTCGGGCTTGCAGCCGGAGGAGCGCGGCTGGATCGGCCGCCTTTTGCGCCGCACGCCGCGCGAACAGCGTGCCAAGCCGCGCAAGACCGAGCTGCGCGAGGAACCGGCGAACCCGGTCGCGCCGCCCAAGTCACGCCCGACCGTCGCCGTTGCCGAGCCCGCCCGGCCGGTCGCGCCGGCAGGCCGCGCCGCCGGCCGCAGAGCCTCGCCCGCGGCGCAGCCGGGGCTCGCGCTCGGCGACAGCTACCAGCTGCCGACCATCGAGCTGCTGTCGCCCGCCGCCCAGGGAAACGCGCCAGCAGATCGACCGCGCCGGGCTCGAGCGCAACGCGCGGCTGCTCGAAACCGTGCTCGAGGATTTCAATGTCCGCGGCGACATCGTCGAGGTCCGCCCGGGCCCGGTCGTCACCATGTACGAGCTCGAACCGGCGAGCGGGATCAAGGCCAGCCGGGTCATCGCGCTGGCCGACGACATCGCCCGCAACATGTCGGCGCTGTCGGCGCGCGTCGCGACCATCCCCGGCCGCAGCGTGATCGGCATCGAGCTGCCCAATCCCAAGCGCGAGACGGTGTCGCTGATCCGAGCTGATCGGCAGCCAGGCGTTCGAGGACCAGAACCATGCGCTGCCGCTGATCCTCGGCAAGAATATCGCCGGGCGACCCGGTCATCGCCGACCTCGCGCCGATGCCGCATTTGCTCGTCGCCGGCACCACCGGGTCGGGCAAGTCGGTCGGCCTCAACTGCATGATCCTGTCGCTGCTCTACCGTTACGGCCCGGACCAGTGCAAAATGATCATGATCGATCCGAAGATGCTCGAACTGAGCATGTACGACGACATCCCGCACCTGCTGGCGCCGGTGGTGACCGAGCCGGGCAAGGCGATCCGGGCGCTCAAATGGACCGTCGAGCAGATGGAAGAGCGCTATCGGATGATGGCCAATCTCGGCGTGCGCGCGCTGCCGAGCTTCAACGCCAAGGTGCGCGAGGCCAAGGCCAAGGGCGCCAAGCTCGGGCGGCGGGTGCAGACCGGCTATGACGCCGACACCGGCCAGCCGCTCTACGAGACCGAAGCGCTGGAATATGAAGTGCTGCCGCAGATCGTGGTCGTCGTCGACGAGCTCGCCGACTTGATGATGACCGCCGGCAAGGAGGTCGAATTCCTGATCCAGCGGCTGGCGCAGAAGGCGCGCGCCGCCGGCATCCATTTGATCATGGCGACGCAGCGGCCGTCGGTCGACGTCATCACCGGCGTCATCAAGGCCAATCTGCCGACCCGCATCAGCTTCCAGGTGACGAGCAAGATCGACAGCCGCACCATCCTTGGCGAGCAGGGCGCCGAGCAGCTGCTGGGCAAGGGCGACATGCTCTACATGCCCGGCGGCAAGCAGATCATCCGCGTCCACGGCCCGTTCGTCAGCGACGAGGAGGTGCGCGCCGTCGCCGAGCATTGGCGCCGGCAGGGCGCGCCCGATTACGTCCAGGCAGTGACCGAGGAGCCCGAGGACGGCGGCTATCTGTTCGACGGCCAGCCGACTGGCGAGGACGACGCCGAGACCCAGCTCTATCGCAAGGCGGTGCAGATCGTGGCGGAGAGCCAGAAGGCCTCGACCTCCTACCTGCAGCGCCAGCTGCGCGTCGGCTACAACAGCGCGGCCCGGCTGATCGAGCGGATGGAGAAGGATGGCCTGGTCGGCCAGCCCGACCATGTCGGCCGCCGCGAAGTGCTGATCGACCCGGACGGCCACCCGCTCTGAGGCCTGAACTGGACCGGAACCGGAAGGTTCAGTGGGCATTCAAAGGGCGAGTGCCAGTTACCGGCGCAAATCCTCCACGGAGCTTTGGACATGAGTTTTTCGACCAAATTCGCGCGCGCGCTGGCGCCGGTGGCGATTCTCGCCATCGCCGCTCCGGCTGCCGCCAAGGAATTGCCCGACATGGCGCGGCTCAGCGCGCACATCACCAGCGTGCAGACGATGACCGCCAATTTCGTCCAGACCGACGCGCGCGGCCGCTCGGCCGCCGGCACGCTGCAGATGAAGCGGCCCGGCAAGATCCGCTTCCAGTACGGCAGCGGCGACCTGCTGCTGGTCGCTGACGGCCGCAACCTCAACATGATGGACTATCAGGTCGGGCAGAAGTCGAGCTGGCCGCTCAACCGCACCCCGCTCGGCGTGCTGCTGTCGGGCTCGCCCGAACCTCAAGGGCCGCGCCCAGATCGTGCGAGAGCAAGGACCCGCGGATCGTCACCGTCCGCGCCCGCGATCCCTCGCAATATGGCTCGCTCGACGCTGGTGTTCATGCGCAGCGCCTCGGCGCCGGGCGGCCTGCAGATGTACGGCTGGACCGCGATCGACGCGCAGAACCGGCGGACCACGGTCAAGCTGTCCGAACGTCCGCTACAACGTCGCGGTGCCGGAAAGCGCGTTCACTTACGCCCAGCCGAAGAAGCGGTGAGATTAAAAAAGTTTCATTTCGCGACCTGTTCATCGCATTGTCAGGCAGCAGCTTCCTAAATAGACATTCGGTCCTGACAGTGTCCGGGGTTTCCCCCCTGTTACCCGGGTCCGCAGGATCCCTTGCGTGACAACGCTCGGTCGGCCCTCGCTCCATGCCCCCGGAGCGGGGGCCTTTTTCATATGCGCACGAACGGGCTAAGCGGCTGAAGTGAGCAACAGGCTGAAGATCGCTTCCTGGAACATCAATTCGGTTCGCGCCCGGCCGCACCTGGTCGAGCAGCTGATCGCCGACCAGCAGCCGGACATCCTGTGCCTTCAGGAAACCAAGGTGCTGGACGCGATCTTTCCCGCGGAGCTGTTCCTCAAGCACGGCTATCGCCACCACGCGTTGAACGGGCAGCGCATGCACCACGGCGTCGCGATCCTCAGCCGCGTGCCGCTCGCCGATCCGGGCCGCCACGACTGGCAGGACAATGGCGAAGCGCGGCACGTCGGGGTTCGCCTGGACTGCGGCATCCGCCTGGAGAATGTGTACGTGCCCGCCGGCGGCGACACGCCCGACCGTACCGTCAATCCCAAGTTCGGCCAGAAGCTCGACTTCATCGAGCGCATGACCCGCTGGTCGGAAGGGCTGCAGGAGCCGACGATCATCGTCGGCGACTTCAACGTCGCGCCGCTGGAATGCGACGTGTGGAGTCACAAGGCGCTGCTCAACGTCGTCAGCCACACGCCGGTCGAGGTCGAGGCGCTGACCCGCCTCCGCGACGCCCACGACTGGATCGACATCGGCCGCCGCTTCGTCCCGGCGCCGGAGCGCTGCTTCACCTGGTGGAGCTATCGCTCGCCCGACTGGACCAGGAACGACCGCGGCCGCCGGCTCGACCATATGTGGGCCTCGCCCGAGCTGGCCGGCCATCTCGCCGCCCACCGGGTGCTGGAGCCGTGCCGCAACTGGCAGCGGCCGTCGGACCATGTCCCGCTGATTCTCGAGGTCGCAGGTTTGAGCGTCCAGGGGGCCATCGCCGCGCTGCGTGCCGGGCGGCCGGTGCGGATCGACGGCTCGCAGCCAATCACGGTGGCGGCAGTCGAAACCGCGACGCCGAGCTGCTGGCAATCGCTCGACTCCGCATGCCGCGCTGCTGATCAGCGGCGAGCGCGCCGCGGCCTTGTCGCTGGCCAACGCGCGCGATGCGGCTGACCCGGCGCAACCGGTAATGATCGAACGCGCGCCTTGGCTCGATGCCGAAGCGGCCAAGGCGCTGGCCGATCCCGGGCGCGACCTCGATCGCGGGCCGCTCGGCCCGCTCCATCCAGTGCCGTGCGATTGCGGCGACAGCGCGCAAGCGGCGCTCACCTTGGCGCGCTCGGCGGGACTGCTTCCCGCATTGTGGCTGGCCGAGGCGCAAGACGTTGCGGCGACCGTTGCTGTCGGCGAAATCGAGGCCCAGCCCAAGGTCGAGATCGTCGCTCGCGCCCGGCTTCCGCTCGAGGACATGCCCGACACGCAGATCGTGGCCTTCCGCGCCTCCGACGACGGGCAGGAGCATGTCGCGCTGGTGGTCGGCGCTTTCGGCGGCAGGCCGCCGCTGGTCCGGCTGCACAGCGAATGCCTGACCGGGGACGTGTTCGGCTCGCTCAAATGCGATTGCGGACCGCAGCTTCAAGAAGCGTTGCGGATCATCGGGGCGGCCGGCGGCGGGGTCCTGCTCTACCTCCGCCAGGAAGGGCGCGGGATCGGCCTTGCCAACAAGCTGCGCGCCTATGCGCTTCAGGATCGCGGGCTCGACACCGTCGACGCCAACCGCCGCCTCGGCTTTGCCGACGACGAACGGGATTACGGTCATGCCGCGGCGATGCTGCGCGCGCTGGGGATCGACCGGGTCCGCCTGCTGACCAACAATCCCAACAAGCTTGCCGGGCTAGAGGGTGCGGGGATCGAGGTGGTCGAGCGAGTCGCGCACCACATGCCGACCAACCCGCACAATGCCGATTATCTGGCCGCCAAGCGCGACCGCAGCGGTCATTTAATCTAGGCCGACCAACCGCCTGACGTCGTCGAAGCTGTGCGCGACATGCTCGACCCCAAGGCCGCGCAGGGTCGCCTCGTGGCCATCGAGGCAGTGCCGCCCGGCGGCGAGGCCGATCACCGTCGCGCCGGAGGCCAGCGCGCCGGTCACGCCGACTTCCGAATCCTCGAGGATGACGCTGCGCGCAATGTCGACTCCCAGCCGGTCCGCGGCAAAGAGGTAAAGATCGGGCTCTGGCTTGCCGCGCTCGACATGTTCCCGCCCGCTGTAAATGTGGTCGCCGAAGGCATCGGCCAGCCCGAGATGGTCGAGGTGGGTGCGGAGCCAGCGCGTCGTGCTGGACGAAGCCAGGGCGCGCGGGAGAGCCGGCGGCAGGGCGCGAACGAAATCCACCGCGCCGACGACGGCGGCTACGCCTTCTTCGAGGGCGCGGACGGTCTGCACCTTGCGGCGCTCGTGAAACTCCGGAGGAAGCGGCTGGCCAATGCGCCGCTCGATCGCCGCGACGAACTGCGGCCCCGACAGCCCGACATAATGTTTGAGCGCCTCCTCGACGCTGGTGCGATGGCCAAGGTCGGTCAGCAGGTTCGCAAGCTGGCTGTTGCCGTCGAACTCGCTTTCAAGAAGCACGCCGTCGAAGTCGAAAATGATTGCGTCGAACTTGGTCATTGATCCTCGAATAAAGCAGTGCCGATCCGCACCGCGGTTGCGCCAAGCATGATGGCGGATTTGAAATCGCTCGACATTCCAATGCTTAAGCCGGCGACGTCATGGCGTCGGGCAAGCTTGGCGAGGAGCGCGAAGTAAGGCGCGGGCTCAACACCCAACGGCGGAATGGCCATCAGCCCGGCCAACGGCAAGGGAGAAGCGCGGACCGCCGCGACGAGCTCGCCGAGCTCATCGATTGCGCAGCCGCCCTTCTGCTCCTCCTCGCCGATATTGACCTGGATGTAGAGTGAGGGCGCGCGCCCGGACCTGGCAGCTTCCCTGAGGAGTGCGTCGAGCAGGGAAAGCCGATCGAGCGAGTGGATGGTGTCGAACAGCTGCACCGCTTCGGCCGCCTTGTTCGACTGCAGCCGGCCGATTTCGTGCGAGCCGGATGCCGGGATGGCGCGCGAGCAACGGAGGCCACTTCGCCAGCGCCTCCTGAATGCGGTTCTCGCCAAAGTCGCGCTGGCCGGCAGCGATCAACGGCTCGATCTGCTCGGCTGGGCGGCCCTTGCTGACGGCGATAAGCTGGATTTCCGCGGCATCGCGCTTCGCAAGCTGCGCCGCTGCGGCGATCTGTTCGCGGATCCGGTCTAGTCTGTCGGCGGCGCTGCCCATCGCCGCGCGCTATAGGAAGGCTGGTAAGGGCCGTCACGGGAGTAAATCCCGTGACGTCGATCCACTCGGCCTACAGGCCGGTGGTCGGCCGGCATGCGCCGTCTCTTCGCACTACTCCGCCGACGCTAAGCGCCGGCGTCGCTATGCTCGGCGGTGGTGCTTAGAACTTGAAGGCGGTGCCGACGTAGACGGCCTGGCTGTCGCGCCGGTCGTCCTGCAGCATGCGGTCACGCTCGATATTGTAGCGGACGCCGCCGGTCACCGCGATGCGCCGCGAGAGCGAATAGGAGGCGCCGGCGTCGAGCGACATATTGTCGGCCTTGCGCAGCGCCGGAAGCGGCTTGTCGGTCGAGCGCTCGGTGCCCAGCGCCAGGCGCGTGGTCAGGCGATTGTTGAGCGAATAAGTGACGCCGACAATCGCGGTCTCGCGCCCGCCCAGCGCCGGATCGGCATCCTTGACCTTCGAAACGTCGCCCGAAACGGCGAAACGCCGCCAGCCGACCGCGGCGCCGAGATTATAGCCGCTCGGCGCCAGCGCGCTGACCGCGGTGGTCGACGCGACATCCGCAGCCACATCCGGCGCCGGAGTCGTCACGCGGGCGCGAACCGCGACCCGGACCTGCGACGGCCGGCCCTTGGCGGGCGCGGGCGTGAATTTGAAATCGGTCAGCGACAGGCTCTTGCCGGCCAGCGAGGCGGCGAGCCTGGGATCGGCGTTGGCCGGCGTGAACGAGGAAACCGGATCGAAGCTCAGCGCCACGGCGGGCGGGTGCTTCTTGGCCGAGGTGGTTGCCGCGACCGCCGGAGTCAGCACGAGACCGCCCGCGGCGAGTGCCGCAAGCAGACTGGCTTCTTTCCGTTTGCCGAGTCTCGACAAAACAAACCTCTCCCTGTCGCGAGTCGATATAGTCGGACGAACCTGAAGGTTCCATGAGCGGAATCAATTCATTCCGCTCCTGTTGCCCGTGGGGCACAATATTGTTCATGGACGGGACATGCTTGCGGGACAACTTCGAGCATCTATAACGCCGCCACGCATTGCCATCCCGCCCGAGGAACCTTGATGAACCGCCTGAACGCCACCGCTGCAGCCCTTCTGGTCCTCGCCGCCGCAACGTCGGGCTGCGCCCGCACCCACGTCGTGCCGACCGGCCTTGCGCCCTCGCGGATGACGCAGATCGGCGTCAACAGCTATTTGTGGCGCGCCGCGGTCGACACCGTCTCGTTCGCGCCGCTGCTTCAGGCCAATCCGACCAGCGGTGTCATCATCACCGACTGGTACACCAATCCGCGCACCCCCAACGAGCGGGTCAAGTTGACGGTCGCGATCCTCGATGCCGACCTGCGCGCCGACGCTCTGCGCGTTTCGGCTCTCAAGCAGGTCAACCAGGACGGCAATTGGGTCAACGCGCCGGTCACCGCGGCGACGGTCCAGAAGCTCGAGGACATCATCCTGACGCGGGCCCGCGACCTTCGCCGAACCACCGTCAGCGGCTAGGCTGCCTTCGACCATGAGCGGGCGTTTCGACCCCGGCGCCGCCGACCGCCGCTGGCAGTCGCGCTGGGAGGAAGCGGCCTGCTTCCGCGCCGACAGCGGCAGCGCCAAGCCCAAGACCTACGTCCTGGAGATGTTCCCCTATCCGTCGGGGCGCATCCACATGGGCCACGTCCGCAATTACACCATGGGCGACGTCATCGCCCGCTACCGGCGGATGAAGGGCCATGAAGTGCTCCACCCGATGGGCTGGGACGCGTTCGGCATGCCGGCCGAGAATGCGGCGATGGAGCGCAACGTCCATCCCGGCGAATGGACCCGCGCCAATATCGCGGCGATGCGCGAGCAGCTGAAGCGGATCGGCTTCGCCATCGACTGGAGCCGCGAGCTCGCCACCTGCGAACCCGATTATTACGGCCACGAGCAGGCGCTGTTCCTCGACCTGTTCGCGGCCGGCCTGGTCTATCGCAAGGAAAGCGAGGTCAATTGGGACCCGGTCGACATGACCGTGCTCGCCAATGAGCAGGTCATCGACGGCAAGGGCTGGCGCTCGGGCGCGCAAGTCGAGCGGCGCAAGCTGTCGCAATGGTTTTTGAAGATCACCGATTTCGCCGACGATTTGCTCGAGGGGTTGAAGGGGCTCGACGCGTGGCCGGAGAAGGTCCGGCTGATGCAGGAGAATTGGATCGGCAAGAGCCGCGGGCTGCAGTTCAGCTTCCGCCTGGCCGAGCCGGTCGCGGGAATCGATTCGGTTGAGGTCTTCACGACCCGGCCCGACACCATCTTCGGCGCGAGCTTCGTCGCCGTTGCCGCCGATCACCCGATCGCTCAGGCGGCGGCAGCGGTGGATTCGGCCGCCGCCGAGTTCATCGCCGAGTGCAAGGCCGGCGGGACCAGCGCCGCCGAGATCGAGACCGCCGAGAAGAAGGGGTTCCGCACCGGCATCGAGGTTGTCCACCCGCTCGATTCCGGATCTGCGGCTGCCCGTCTACATCGCCAACTTCGTGCTGATGGACTATGGCACCGGCGCGATTTTTGGCGTTCCCGGTCACGACCAGCGCGACTTCGAGTTTGCGAAGCAATATCATCTGCCGATCAAGCGGGTCGTTGCGGCAAGCGGCGATGTCGCTTCCGAGCCGATCGGCGACGAAGCCGAAAACGCGCCGGGAATCGCGGTAAACAGCCAGTTCCTCGATGGCCTCACAACCGATCAGGCCACGGCCGAAATTATCCGCCGCGCCGAGCAGGCGGGTTGGGGCCAGGGCACGGTCCAGTATCGCCTCCGCGACTGGGGCGTTTCCCGCCAGCGTTATTGGGGCACGCCGATCCCGATCATCCACTGCCCGACATGCGGGCCGGTGCCGGTGCCGCGCGAGCAGCTGCCCGTGGTTCTGCCCGAGGACGTCAGCTTCGACGTTCCCGGCAACCCGCTCGACCGCCATCCGACCTGGAAGCATGTCGACTGCCCGTCCTGCGGCGGCGGCGCCACGCGCGAAACCGACACGCTCGACACCTTCGTCGAATTCGAGCTGGTATTTCATCCGCTTCGCGAGCCAGCCGGGCGACCGCCCGTTCGACCGCGCCGAGGCCGAGCAATGGCTGCCGGTCGGCCAATATATCGGCGGGGTCGAGCATGCGATCCTGCACTTGCTCTATGCCCGCTTCTGGACCCGCGCGCTGCAGCGGCTGGGCGAGCTCGGTGTCGCCGAGCCGTTCCGCGGCCTGTTCACCCAGGGCATGGTGACGCACGAGACCTATCGCGCCGGCGACGGCAGCTGGCTCAGCCCGGACGAGGTGCGGCGCGAGGGCGACGACTGGATCCACGTCGAAAGCGGCCAGCCGGTGACGCTCGGCCGCGTCGAGAAAATGTCCAAGTCGAAGCGCAACACCATCGATCCCGAGCCGATCCTGGCTCGCTACGGCGCGGACGCGGTGCGCTGGTTCATGCTGTCCGACAGCCCGCCCGAGCGCGACCTCGAATGGTCCGAAGGCGGGATCGAAGGCGCCGCGCGGCTGGTGCAGCGGGTGTGGCGGCTTGCCATCGGCGAAGGCGGCCAGGCTGGTGATGACGACGCGCTACGCCGCAAGCTTCACCAGGCGATTGCGGCGGTTAGCGAGAGCATCGAGGCCCTGCAGTTCAACAAGGCGGTGGCCGCGATCTACGAGCTCACCACGGCGATCGAGAAGGCAAAGCCTTCCGCCGACCGGGACCAGGCAATCGAAACACTGCTGACGCTGGTTGCGCCGATGGCTCCGCACCTCGCCGAGGAAGCGTGGGCGGCGCGCGGGCACGAAACGATGATCGCCGATGCGCCCTGGCCCGAGGCCGACCTGGCGCTGCTGGTGGACGACCAGGTGACGCTCGCGGTCCAGGTCAACGGCAAGCTGCGCGATACGTTGAGCGTGCGCCGCGGGACTCGATCGTGCCGAAGCGGAAGCACTGGCGCTGGCGTCCGACAAGGTTCAGCGCCAGCTCGATGGCGCCAGCCCACGTAAAGTGATTGTCGTTCCCGACCGGCTGGTGAATATCGTCGCCTGATGCGACGCATTGCGCTCCTCGCTGCCTCGATGCTGTGCCTGACCGGTTGCGGCCTGCGCCCGCTCTATGGCGGCGGGCCGGGAAGCCCGGTGGTGCAGGCGCTGCGGTCGGTCCAGGTGACGCCGATCCCCGGCCAGTCGGGCTGGCTGATGCGCAACAAGCTGATCGCGCGGCTGGGCGAGGCCGGGTCGGCGAGTGCCCGTTACCGGCTCGACGTCGCGCTCGACGACAATCTCAAGTCGTTCGGCCTGCGCAGCGACCGCGCCGCCACGCAGGAGCGGCGCTCGCTCCGCGCCCGCTACCAATTGGTCGATCTCGTCCAACGGCGCGGTGGTGCTCGACGCGACATCGGGGTCCGACGCCGGGATCGACGTGGTCGGGTCCGAATATGCGACCGTCGCCGCGGAGCAGACGGTGCTCGAGCAATTGTCCGACCAGGTCGCCGACCAGATCGTCGCCCGGCTGGCGCTCTACGCCAACCGCAGCCGCCCGGCCCAGTGAAGGCCGCCAAGAGCTCGATCGGCCGGTCGGTCGATCAGCCCGACGCCGGGGTCCGTTTCTACCTGTTCCACGGCCAGGACGAATCGCAATCGCGCGCGCTGGCGGCGCGGCTGGCGGAAGCACTCGGCGCGAGTCGTTATCTCCTCTCCGCCGGCTCGGTGAAGTTGGACCCGGCGCTGCTCGTCGATGAAGCCGGGGCGATGAACCTGTTCGGCGGCAAGAGGCTGGTGTGGATCGAGCCGGCGACCAAGGACATCGAGGAAGGCGTCATCGCGTTGCTCGAAGGGCCGGCGACCGAAAGCCCAGTCGTGGCGATCGCCGGCGCGCTTCAGAAAACTTCGGCTTTGCTCAAGCTCGCCGAAGCCTCCCCGGACGCACTCGCCTTTGCTTCTTATGCGCCGGAAGGCCCGGATGCGGAGCGGCTGGTCATCGACCTCGGCCGCCGCGTCGGCCTGAAGATCGCGCCGCCGGTTGCCGCTCGAATTGCCGCGGGCGCGGGCAACGACCAGGCGATCATTGCGCAGGAGCTGGAGAAGCTCTCCCTCTATGTCGACGCTTCGCCCCACGCGCCGAAAGAGCTCGACCATGAGGCGCTCGACGCGGTCGGCGCCGACACCGCGGAGGGCGACTTCCTGCGCTTGGCCGATCTCGCGCTCGGCGGCGCTGTGGCGGAGCTCGCCGATGAGCTGGCGCGGCTTCCCGCCGGCAGGTCGGAAGGCATCCCCGTCGTTCGATCGTTGCAGCGTCGGCTGCACATGCTCGCCCCGGCGCGGGCGAAGATGGAGCGCGGGGCGCGCCTCGATGACGCCATGACGTCGCTCGGCAGGTCCTTGTTCTGGAAGGATAAAGCGCTCGTCGGCCGAATGCTGAGCAAATGGAGCGCGGAGGATTTGGCCAAGGTCGCGGAACGGGCCGGCAAGCTGGAGCGCGACCTCCTGTTCAGCGACGCGCCCGAGCGCGAGGCCCTGGGTGAGGAGTTGCTGGCGATTGCGCGCAAGGCGCGAAACGCGCGCTAGATCGGCTCGCCGCTCAGGCGCTGGCAGATCATGTCGAGCTGCTCGAGACTTGAATATTGCAGCGTCACCGCCCCGCCCTGCCCCTTGTGCGTGACCGCGACCTTGAGGCCGAGGATGTCGCCGAGCTGGCGTTCGAGCGCGGCGAGGTCGGCATCGACCGGAGCCGCGGCATTGCGCGCCGAGGCGCGGCCGATGTCGTGACCGGGACCGGGGCGGCTCTTCTCCCGCCGGACCTGTTCCTCGGTCGCGCGCACCGAGAGGTCCCGGGCGACGATCAGGCGGGTCAGCGCCTCCGGATCTTCGGCCGCCGCAACGGCCCTGGCGTGACCCATGCTGATATCGCCTGTCATTAGCGATACGCGAACGAACTCAGGAAGATCGAGTAATCTCAACAGGTTGGTGACATGGCTGCGGGACTTGTGGACCAGCTTGCCGACTTCGTCCTGGGTATGGCCATGGCGCTTGATCAGCTGGCGATAGCCCTCGGCCTCCTCGATCGCGTTGAGATCCTGGCGCTGGATATTTTCGATCAGCGCGATTTCGGCCGTGGTCGATTCGTCGATCTCGCGGACGATTGCCGGAATGGCGTGAAGCTGCGCCCGCTGCGCCGCTCGCCAGCGCCGCTCGCCCGCGACAATCTCATAATCCTCGCCGGTCGGCCGCAGCAGGATCGGCTGCAGCACGCCGCGCTGACGGATTGATTCGGCCAGCTCCTCCAGCGTTTCCTCGTCGAATTGCACGCGCGGCTGGGCCGGATTGGGCTTGATGCGCGCAATCTCGACCTCGCGCACGCCGCGCCCCTCGGATTCGCCGGGAGTCGACCGCCGGGCACCCTCGCCGAGCAACGCCGACAAGCCCATCCCAAGCCCTTTTGCCGGACGCTCCTGGCTCACGCCGCCACCGCCAGCGTCGGCAGCCGGCCGATGACCTCACGCGCCAGGCGAATATAGGCCTCCGAACCGGGGCATTTGAGGTCGTAGATCAAGGCGGGAAGCCCGTGGCTCGGCGCTTCCGACAGGCGCACGTTGCGCGGCACGACCGTGTCGAACACTGCAGCGCCAAGGCAGGCGCGGACATCTTCGCTGACCGCCTGGCTAAGGTTGTTGCGGCGGTCGAACATGGTCAGCGCCACGCCGAGAATCGACAGGTCGGGGTTGAAGGCGTGGCGGATCCGCTCGACCGTCTGCAGCAGCTGGCTGAGCCCCTCGAGCGCGAAGAACTCGGCTTGCAGCGGCACGAGCAGCTGGCGAGCGGCCGCCAATGCATTGACCGTCAGCAGCCCGAGCGACGGCGGGCAGTCAATCAGGCAAATGTCCCAGCGCCCCGCCGGCACCGCACGGAGCGCCTTGTCGAGGCGGTGAACGCGATCGCTCAAGCCCACCATCTCGACCTCCGCGCCCGAGAGATCGACGGTGGCGGCAAGCAGATCCAGCCGCGGCACCCGCGTCGGCATCACCGCTTCGATCACCGAGCTGGTGCCGATCAAGACGTCGTAGCTCGACCGCGCACGCTGCGACGCGCTGATCCCGATGCCGGTCGAGGCATTGCCCTGCGGATCGAGGTCGATCAGCAGCACCCGCCACCCGATCGCCGCCAGCGCCGTTGCCAGGTTGATCGCCGTGGTGGTCTTGCCGACCCCGCCTTTCTGATTGGCAACCGCGATGCGGATCATGATCGTTTCGCCTTCACATCGGTCACCACGACAATCCCGGAATCCTCGTCGGTGACGCTGCGTTCCACGTGGAACCTACCTTGCCACGTGCGTTGGGCCTCCGCCACTTCTCTCTCGGCGTTCCGGCCCTTGGGCAGCACCCACCGGCTATTTCTTGTGGACAAATGGAGGGATAATTTCAGGAATTCGCTCAACGGCGCGACCGCGCGCGCGGTGATGACATCGAAACTTCCCTCTGTGCGCTCTGCCTTTTGGGCGAGGACCTGGCAACGAAGACCGAGCTCGGCGCTGACCTTGTGGAGAAATTCGGCGCGCAAGCGGCGCGGCTCGACCAATGTAACCGGTCCCTCGACCAGGCAGGCGACGACAATCCCCGGCAGGCCCGCGCCCGATCCGACGTCGATCCACGAGGCGCCGGGCCGCGGTTCAAACCGAACCAGCTGGGCCGAATCGACGATGTGGCGTTCCCACAGCTCGGCCAGCGTTCCACGTGAAACCAGGTTCTGGCGAGTAGCTTCGTCGCGAAGGAGGGCTTCGTACTTCTCGAGGCGCTCGGATGTTTCACGTGAAACGTCGCGGCCCAGGATGGCCGCCAGCCGCTCCCTCACGCGGCGGCGCGGCGGCTGACGGCGACGTAGACCGCCGACAGCGCCGCCGGTGTGACGCCCGCGATCCGCGAGGCCTGGTCGAGCGTTTCAGGCCGCGCGGCGATGAGCCGCTCCACCATCTCATTGGAAAGGCCGGGGATCGCCGCATAGTCGAGGCTCGGCGGGATCCAGACCTGCGAGTCGGCCTGGACCGCGGACCATTCGCGCGCCTGGCGCTCGACATAGGGCGCATAAAGCGCATCGGCTTGAGCTTCCTCGGTTGCCGGCCCCGACGTCAGCCGCGCCTCGATTTGCGCCCTCCGGCGGCCCGAGACGCAGCCCGACCCAAGCGCCGCCCCGCCGAGCCGGGTCGGTGGCATTGTCGGCGCGCAAGGACAGCCGATATTCGGCGCGGGCGGTCATCATGCGATAGGGTTCGCTGACGCCTTGCAGCGTCAGGTCGTCGATCATCACGCCGATATATGACGTGCGCCGGTCGAACCGGACTTCATCCAGGTCGAGCGCCGCAGCGGCGGCGTTCAGTCCGGCCGCCAGGCCCTGCGCCGCCGCTTCCTCATAGCCGGTGGTGCCGTTGATCTGGCCGGCCAGGAACAGGCCCGGCAAGTCGCGAACCTCCAGCGTGGCCTTGAGCCGACGCGGGTCGACGAATTCATATTCGACCGCATAGCCGGGCCGCGCAATTTCAGCGCGCTCAAGTCCCGGCACCGATCGCACGAACGCCTGCTGCACATCAGCCGGAAGCGAGGTCGAAATGCCATTCGGATAGACCAGGGGATCGTCCAACCCCTCGGGCTCCAGGAAAATCTGGTGCGAATCGCGATCGGCGAAGCGCTTCACCTTGTCCTCGATCGACGGGCAATAGCGCGGCCCCCGCCCCTCGATCGCCCCGGCGAACAGCGGCGAACGGTCGAAGTTCGCCCGAATGATGTCGTGCGTAGCCCCGCTCGTCCGGGTGATGGCGCAGGCGAGCTGGGGCCGCCGAACGCCATCATCGAGCGCCGACATGGTCCACGGCTCCGCGTCGCTCGGCTGCTCCTCGAGCCGGGCCCAATCGATGGTCCGGCCATCGAGACGCGGCGGCGTGCCGGTCTTTAGCCGACCCTGGCCGAGCCCGATCTCACGGACCTGCGCGGCGAGCGGCAGCGATGCCTGCTCCCCGCTGCGCCCGCCGGCCACGATCTGTTGGCCGACGAACATGCGCGCATCGAGGAAGGTGCCCGTGGCAATCACCAAAGCGCGGCAAGACACCAGCCCGGCATTCGTCTCGACCCCCGCGATGCGCCCTCCGCTGATGACCAGGCGCAGCGCCTCGCCGACGATCAGCTCGACGCCTTGTTCATCGAGCAATTCGCCAATGGCGGCGCGATAGAGCTTGCGATCCGCCTGCACCCGCGGTCCCCACACGGCCGGCCCCTTGCTGCGATTGAGCATGCGGCGGTGAATGGCGGCGCGGTCCGCGGCGCGCGCCATCAGCCCGTCGAACACGTCGAGCTCGCGGACGAGATGGCCCTTGCCGACGCCGCCGATCGACGGGTTGCACGACATTTGGCCGGCGTCCTCGGCGCGGAAGGTCAGCAGTCCCACCCGCGCGCCGCGACGGGCCGCGGCAGCCGCGGCCTCGCATCCGGCGTGGCCGGCGCCGATCACCAATACGTCATGCATCGGGCAGCGCTTACACGATCAAGGTTTCACGTGAAACGCTACTTGCCGAGGCAGAATCTCCCGAAAAGGGAATTGAGGACATCCTCGACCCCGGCGTGTCCGGTCAGGCGATCGAACGCCACCCGCGCGTGGCGCAATTCCTCAGCGACGAGGAGCAGGTCGGTGGCCGACTGAGCGGCGGCGAGTGCGGCTTGCGCCTCCCGAACGTGCTCGGCCTGGCGCCGGTTCAGCGCGATGGCGCCTTCGGCCGGAAGCAGTGCCCTCACTTCATTGCCTAGCCGGTCAAGCAAGCCTTTCACGCCCGCCCCGGTCCTGGACGAGACCGCCAGAGACCCATCGGGCCCATGACCCCTGATGTCGGCTTTGGCATGGATTCGAAATCAGCCGCGGATGGCCCGGAGCGTCACCGGGATCGCCGAGCCAGGCCAGGACGTCAGCGGCCTCGACGAGACGCTCGGCGCGGGCGACCCCAATCGCTTCGACCTCGTCATCCGTCGCGCGCAACCCGGCTGTATCGGTCAGCAGAATCGGAACGCCGGCGAGCGATAATGGAACCTGGATGGAATCCCGCGTGGTCCCTGGCACGGCGGTGACAATGGCATGTTCTGAGCCCGCTATCGCATTGACAAGGCTGGACTTTCCGGCGTTCGGAGGTCCCGCGACCACGACTCTGACCCCGTCCTTCAGAGGCTCGATGCGAGGCCGCGCCAGCCATGTGCCGAGCTCGGCCGCGAGCGCCGCGCAGCCCTCCACCAGCGCCGGATCGAGCGCGCTATCGTCCTCGTCATAATCGATGGCGCGCTCGGCCATGGCGGAAAGGGCCAACAGCTGGTCCTGCCAGGCCATTATCTGCCTGGCGAGGCCGCCCTCGGCCAGCGCCAGCGCGGCCTTGCGCTGAGTTTCCGTCTCGGCCTCGATTAAATCCGCCAGGCCCTCGGCCTCGGTCAGGTCGATGCGGCCGTTCTCGAAGGCACGGCGGGTGAATTCGCCCGGCAGGGCCTCGCGCAACCCTTCGATACCGCCGAGTGCAGCGAGTACGGCGTCCACTACCGCGCGGCCGCCATGGCACTGGAATTCCACCACATTCTCGCCGGTGGCACTGCCCGGCCCGTCGAACCGGAGGACCAATGCCTCATCCAGATGCGCGCCGGTCTCGGGATCCCGCAGCTCGCGCAGCGCCACCGTTCGCGGCTCGGGGAAGTCACCAGCAATCGCCTTCGCGGCCTGATGCGCGCCAGGTCCGCTGATCCGGATCACCGCGACCGCCGCCGGCGGCCGGCCGCTCGACAAGGCGAAAATGGTGTCCACGGCCACCGCGCTCAGGCGAAGAGCGGGGCGATCACCGGCGCGACGTGGTGAGCGCCTTCGTAGATCATCTTCACCGAGACCCACAGGATGACGAGCAGGCCGACCCAGCCAATCCATTTATAGCGGTCGATGTACCGGGCGATGAAGTTGGCGGCGACGCCCATCAGGATGACCGACAGGATCAGGCCGAACACCAGCACGTAAGGATGATCCTTCGCTGCCCCGGCCACGGCCAGCACATTGTCGAGGCTCATGCTGACGTCGGCGAGGGCCACGCCCCAGGCGGCGCTGGCAAAGCTCTTCGCGGGCGTCAGGCCGCTATGCTCGTCACCGACGATTTCCTCGGAGCCCGCGCTTTCGTTCTTGTGGCGAAGCTCGCGATACATGCGCCACGCCACCCACAGCAGCAGGATGCCTCCGGCCAGCACCAGGCCGACAACCTGCAGCAACTGGGTGACGAGAAGCGCAAAGCCGATGCGCAGGACCAGCGCCGCAAGGACGCCGATCATGATCACCTTGCGGCGCTGCTCGGCCGGCAGGCCCGCGGCCAGCGCGCCGACCACGATGGCATTGTCGCCCGCCAGGACAATGTCGATCGCGAGTATCTCGAAGAAGGCGGCGATCGCGGCCGGAGTGATCATGCTGAGGATATCCATGGCCTTAAGCGCCTAGCCGAGGCCGACGACGTTCCTCAAGCCCAGCACATGCTCGCCGCCGACCCAGCCTTCGTAAATCATGTTGGCGGCGACCCACAGGATGACCGCGAGGCCGATATAATTGATCCACTGATAGCGCAGGATCAGCTTGGCGACGTAATTGGCCGCCAATCCCATGAACAGCACCGAGAAGCTCAGGCCGATGAACAACAGCGCCGGCTCCTCGCGCGCGATCGAGGCCACCAGCAGCACGTTGTCGAGACTCATGCTGAGATCGGCGATGGCGATCTGGATGGCCGCCCGAAGCAAGGTCTTGGTGGCCCGCGGTCCCTCGACCTCGGCGGTGTCCGGATCGTCGGCGATCACGTGCGGCCTGAGCTCGCGGAGCATGTTGTAGGCGACCCACAGCAACAACAGCCCACCGGCGAAGACCAGCCCGGTCACCTTGAGCAGCTGCGTCGCCAGCACCGCGAAGGTGATGAGGAACACCAGCGCCATGCCGACGCCGAACAGCAGGACCTTGCGCCGGTCCCTGGCCGGCAGCCCGGACGCCAGCGACCCCATAATGACGACATTGTCGCCGGCCATGGTCAGGTCGCCGACGATGATCTGGCCGAGCTTGGCCATGCCGCTGGTCGTCAGCACCGCGCCGAAGTTGAGGTTCGGTAGCGGGATCATCGCGGTTTACTGATTCATGCTGGCGAAGAAGTCCTCGTTGGACTTGGCGTCCTTCATCTTGTCGAGCAGGAACTGCATCGCGTCGATCGTGCCCATCTGCATCAGGATGCGGCGCAGCACCCACATCTTGGTGAGGACGTTCTGATCGACCAGCAGCTCCTCCTTGCGGGTGCCGGACTTGCCGACGTCCAGCGCGGGGAAGATGCGCTTGTCGCTGACCTTGCGGTCGAGCACGATTTCGCTGTTGCCGGTGCCCTTGAACTCTTCGAAGATGACCTCGTCCATCTTCGATCCGGTATCGATCAGCGCGGTGGCGATGATCGACAGCGACCCGCCTTCCTCGATATTGCGGGCGGCACCGAAGAAGCGCTTCGGCCGCTGCAAAGCGTTGGCGTCGACGCCGCCGGTCAGCACCTTGCCCGAGCTCGGCACCACGGTGTTGTAGGCGCGGCCCAGGCGAGTGATCGAAGTCGAGCAGGATGACGACGTCCTTCTTGTGCTCGACCAGGCGCTTGGCCTTCTCGATCACCATTTCGGCGACCTGGACGTGGCGCTGGGCGGGCTCGTCGAAGGTCGAGGAAATGACCTCGCCGTTGACCGAGCGCTGCATGTCGGTGACTTCCTCCGGCCGCTCGTCGATCAGCAAGACGATCAGGATCACTTCGGGATTATTGTCGGTGATCGCGCGGGCGATGTTCTGCAGAAGCACGGTCTTGCCGGTCCGTGGCGGCGAAACGATCAACGCGCGCTGGCCCTTGCCGAGCGGCGCGACGATGTCGATCACCCGCGCCGACTTGTCCTTGATGGTCGGGTCGAGCGTGTCGAGCTTGAGCTTCTCGTCCGGATAGAGCGGCGTCAGATTGTCGAAATTGACGCGGTGGCGGACCTGCTCGGGATCGTCGAAGTTGATCGTCGTCACCCGGGTCAGCGCGAAATAGCGCTCGCCTTCCTTGGGTCCGCGAATCTCGCCCTCGACCGTGTCGCCGGTGCGCAGGCCGAAGCGGCGGACGATCGACGGCGCCACATAGATGTCGTCCGGACCGGCGAGATAATTGGCCTCGGGCGAGCGGAGGAAGCCGAAGCCGTCGTTCAGCACCTCGATGGTGCCCGAACCCATGATCTCGACCCCATTCTCGGCCTGGATCTTCAGGATCGAGAACATGAGGTCCTGCTTGCGCATCGTCGACGCGCCTTCGACACCCATCTCCTCGGCCATTGCAACGAGGTCGGCTGGGGTCTTTTTCTTCAATTCTTTCAAATGCATGGATAGTCTTTTCTTGGGAATTTTGCTCGAGCTTGGGTTCGTAGAAATCGAAAAGCCGGAGGGCGGCAGGACGCCGCGCGATGGGAAAGACGGGCCGGCAGAATGGAGAAACTGGCCGGGGCCGCTCGTGATTCGAGGTATGTCTCGGGACCGCCGCTGTCAATCAGGGGCGGACGCTTGCAGCGCCAAAGCGCTAGAAAGGACGGACGATCACCAGCACGACGATGATTGCGGCAACGATCCCCGGGACTTCGTTGATCATCCGCACGGCCTTGTTCGACAACGGCCGCTGCCCGTTCGCCAGCTTCTTGCCATAGGCGCCGAGCCAGCCCTGGTAGCCGGTCAGCAGGACGACGAGGAACAGCTTGGCCGAAAACCAGCGCTCGCCCCAGAGGTCGAGGTGGAAGGCGAGCATCAGCCCGAGCACCCACACCACGAGCATCGCCGGGGTCAGGATGATCGAACGGACCCGCGCCTCGCGCTCGATCCACGCCCGGTCCTCGGGCGAGCCGACGGCGCATTCCTGGTGGTAGGCATAGAAACGCGGCAGCAGGAACAGGCCCGCCATCCAGAAGATCACGAAGGTCAAATGGGCGGCTTTGACCCACAAATAAGCGGGGCCGAGAAATCCGGTCAGTCCGCTCAATTTGCCCCCTTCACCAAGGCGATCAGCTGCTCGACATGAGCGATCGGCGTATCCGGCAGGATGCCGTGGCCGAGATTGAAGATGTGAGGACGTCCGGCGAACGCGTCAAGGATTTGTGCCGCGGCATCCGCCAATGCCGTCCCGCCGGCAATCAGCGCCAGGGGATCGAGATTACCCTGGACCGGGAGCTTCTTCGGCAGCTCTTTCGCAGCCCACAACGGATCGACCGTCTCGTCGAGGCCGAGCGCATCCACGCTGGTCTCGCGGGCATAAGCGGCGAGCTTGCCGCCCGCGCCTTTCGGAAAGCCGATGACCGGCACCGTCGGATGCCGCGCCTTGATTCCGGCGACCAGCCGCGCGGTCGGGGCGATCACCCATTGCTCGAATTGCGCCGGCGACAGGCTCCCCGCCCAGCTGTCGAACAATTGCAGCACTTCGGCGCCGGCTTCGACCTGGCCCGACAGATAGTCGAGCGTGACCGCTTCGATGCGCTCGATGATCGCGCCGAAGGCCCCCGGGTCGGCATAAGCGAAGCGCCGCGCCTCGGCCTGCTCGCGGCTGCCCTGGCCGGCGACCATGTAGGTCGCGACCGTCCACGGGCTGCCGGCAAAACCGATCAGGGTCTTGGCCGGGTCGAGCGCGGCCCTGACCTTGGCCACGGTTTCGTAAATCGGTGTAAGCCGCCCCGGATAGGGCTGCAGCGCTTCAAGATCGGCGTCCGATCAGCCGCGGGCTGAGGCGCGGTCCCTCGCCGGCGATGAAGCTCAAATTCTGGCCGATCGCGAACGGGATGATCAGGATGTCGGAAAACAGGATCGCGGCATCGAGCTCGGGAAAACGCGTCAATGGCTGGAGCGTGATCTCGGCTGCTGCGTCGCTGTCATAGACCAGGTCGAGGAAGCCGCCTTTCGCCCCGCGCAATTCGCGATACTCGGGCAGATAGCGGCCGGCCTGGCGCATCATCCACATCGGCGGAGGGCTACGCCGCTCTCCCCTGAGCACGTCGAGCAATGGCTTGTCCGCCATGGTATCGGGAAGATCGGCAGGCTTCAAAGCCACCCCTCTTCTCTTCCTATATAGTATTAGAAAAAGATCTGATGATGTTATTGGTCGCGGGAGAGCGGGGTTTAGGCAGGCTTTCCGGAATTGCCAACAAGGCCGGGACAAGGCGCCGCTCGGGGCGGCCGCGAGTTGCTCCGATTCCCACCCGTGATTCACAGCTTGGGGATGGATTCGATCCCCGTGGATAAATCCTCGAAATGATCATGGGCCAAATCCTCGGCTTGTGCCGATTGAGCCCATCCCCATGTCCGCGCTAGCCTTGCGCCAACGCTTTTCCACAAGGTTGTGCTGTTGCCCCTGATCCTCGCCTCGACCAGCGCGATCCGCCGCCAGATGCTCGATGCCGCCGGCGTCGCTTATGACGCGGTGGCGCCTGACGTCGACGAGGCCGAGCTGAAGCTTGGCCTGTCGAGCGCGACAGCGATTGCCCTGCGGCTGGCGGAGGCCAAGGCCGTCAGCATTCCGGGCCAGATGGGTGATCGGCAGCGACAGCGTTGTCAGCGCCGGTGGCCGGCTGTTCGACAAGCCCAAGGACCGCGAGCGAGGCGGCCGAGCATCTGCGATTTTTCTCCGGCAAGCAGATGCAGCTGTCGAGCGCGGTCGCACTGGCGCACGGCGGTGAGCCCGACTGGAGCCACGTCGAGACCGCGCGGCTCCAGGTCCGGCCGCTGTCCGACGCATTCATCGCCGATTACCTCGACGCCGAATGGCCCGAGGTCGGCTATACCGTCGGCGTGTTCCGGTTGGAGGCGCGCGGCGTGCAATTGTTCGACAGCATCGAGGGCGACCATTTCACCATTCTCGGCATGCCGCTGCTGCCGCTGCTCGGTGCGCTGCGTGACCGGCGACTGTTGCTCGCATGATCAGGATCGCGCTGACCGGCTCGATCGGCATGGGCAAGTCGACCGTCGCCAGGATGTTCGCGCGAGGCAGGCATTCCCGTGTTCGATGCCGACGCCGAGGTGCGGGCAATGCAAGGGCCGGGCGGTTCGCTGGTCGAACGGATCGGCGAACGCTTTCCCGGCACGGTTCGCGATGGCGTCCTCGATCGCGACAAGTTGCGGCAGATCGTGATCGAGATCCCCGAATTGCTCGGCGCGACTGGAGGCGATCGTCCATCCCGCGGTGCAGGAAGCGCGCGAGGCATTCATCGCCCGCAATCGCGATGCGCCGGCCTTGCTGTTTGAAATTCCTTTGCTGTTCGAAACCGGCGGCGAGACCGCGTTCGACAAGGTCATCGTCGTGTCCGCCCCGACCGAGGTGCAGCGGGCGCGGGTACTCGAACGGCCGGGCATGAGCGCGGCGAAGCTCGAACTCGATTCTCGTTCGGCAACTGCCCAATTCCGACAAGCGCGCGCGGGCCGATTTCGTCGTCGATACCGGCGGCGACCTATCCACAACTGAAGCCCAAGTGGCG
>CAWHYD010000010.1:0-25777 GCA_963833685.1 uncultured Alphaproteobacteria bacterium
TGCAACGAGGTCGGCTGGGGTCTTTTTCTTCAATTCTTTCAAATGCATGGATAGTCTTTTCTTGGGAATTTTGCTCGAGCTTGGGTTCGTAGAAATCGAAAAGCCGGAGGGCGGCAGGACGCCGCGCGATGGGAAAGACGGGCCGGCAGAATGGAGAAACTGGCCGGGGCCGCTCGTGATTCGAGGTATGTCTCGGGACCGCCGCTGTCAATCAGGGGCGGACGCTGGCAGCGCCAAAGCGCTAGAAAGGACGGACGATCACCAGCACGACGATGATTGCGGCAACGATCCCCGGGACTTCGTTGATCATCCGCAGCGCCTTGCTCGACAGCGGCCGCTGCCCGCTCGCCAGCTTCTTGCCATAGGCGCCGAGCCAGCCCTGGTAGCCGGTCAGCACGACGACGAGCGAACAGCTTGGCCGAAAACCAGCCCTGGCCCCAGAGCATCGAGGTGGAAGGCGAGCATCAGCCCGAGCACCCACACCACGAGCATCGCCGGGGTCAGGATGATCGAACGGACCCGCGCCTCGCGCTCGATCCAGGCCCGGTCCTCGGGCGAGCCGACGGCGCATTCCTGGTGATAGGCATAGAAACGCGGCAGCAGGAACAGGCCGGCCATCCAGAAGATCACGAAGGTCAAATGGGCGGCTTTGACCCACAAATAAGCGGGGCCGAGGAATCCGGTCAGTCCGCTCAATTTGCCCCCTTCACCAAGGCGATCAGCTGCTCGACATGAGCGATCGGCGTATCCGGCAGGATGCCGTGGCCGAGATTGAAGATGTGAGGACGTCCGGCGAACGCGTCAAGGATTTGTGCCGCGGCATCCGCCAATGCCGTCCCGCCGGCAATCAGCGCCAGGGGATCGAGATTACCCTGGACCGGGAGCTTCTTCGGCAGCTCTTTCGCAGCCCACAACGGATCGACCGTCTCGTCGAGGCCGAGCGCATCCACGCTGGTCTCGCGGGCATAAGCGGCGAGCTTGCCGCCCGCGCCTTTCGGAAAGCCGATCACCGGCACCGTCGGATGCCGCGCCTTGATTCCGGCGACCAGCCGCGCCGTCGGTGCGATCACCCATTGCTCGAATTGCGCCGGCGACAGGCTCCCAGCCCAACTGTCGAACAATTGCAGGACTTCGGCGCCGGCTTCGACCTGGCCCGACAGATAGTCGAGCGTGACCGCTTCGATGCGCTCGATAATCGCGGCGAAGGCCACCGGGTCGGCATAAGCGAAGCGCCGCGCCTCGGCCTGCTCGCGGCTGCCCTGGCCGGCGACCATGTAGGTCGCGACCGTCCACGGGCTGCCGGCAAAACCGATCAGGGTCTTGGCCGGGTCGAGCGCGGCCCTGACCTTGGCCACCGTTTCGTAAATCGGTGTCAAGCCGCCCCGGATAGGGCTGCAGCGCTTCAAGATCGGCGTCCGTCAGCCGCGGGCTGAGGCGCGGTCCCTCGCCGGCGATAAAGCTCAAATTCTGGCCGATCGCGAACGGGATGATCAGGATGTCGGAAAACAGGATCGCGGCATCGAGCTCGGGAAAACGCGTCAATGGCTGGAGCGTGATCTCGGCTGCTGCGTCGCTGTCATAGACCAGGTCGAGGAAGCCGCCTTTCGCCCCGCGCAATTCGCGATACTCGGGCAGGTAGCGGCCGGCCTGGCGCATCATCCACATCGGCGGAGGGCTACGCCGCTCTCCCCTGAGCACGTCGAGCAATGGCTTGTCCGCCATGGTATCGGGAAGATCGGCAGGCTTCAAAGCCACCCCTCTTCTCTTCCTATATAGTATTAGAAAAAGATTCTGATGATGTTATTGGTCGCGGGAGAGCGGGGTTTAGGCAGGCTTTCCGGAATTGCCAACAAGGCCGGGACAAGGCGCCGCTCGGGGCGAGCCGCGAGTCGCTCCAATTCCCACCCGTGATTCACAGCTTGGGGATGGATTCGATCCCCGTGGATGAAATCCTCGAAACGATCATGGGCCGAATCCTCGCTTTGTCCGATTGAGCCCATCCCCATGTCCGCGCTAGCCTTGCGCCAACGCTTTTCCACAAGGTTGTCCTGTTGCCCCTGATCCTCGCCTCGACCAGCGCGATCCGCCGCCAGATGCTCGATGCCGCCGGCGTCGCTTATGACGCGGTGGCGCCTGACGTCGACGAGGCCGAGCTGAAGCTTGGCCTGTCGAGCGCGACAGCGATTGCCCTGCGGCTCGCGGAGGCCAAGGCCGTCAGCATTCCGGGCCAGTGGGTGATCGGCAGCGACAGCGTTGTCAGCGCCGGTGGCCGGCTGTTCGACAAGCCCAAGGACCGCGAGGAGGCGGCCGAGCATCTGCGATTTTTCTCCGGCAAGCAGATGCAGCTGTCGAGCGCGGTCGCACTGGCGCACGGCGGTGAGCCCGACTGGAGCCACGTCGAGACCGCGCGGCTCCAGGTCCGGCCGCTGTCCGACGCCTTCATCGCCGATTACCTCGACGCCGAATGGCCCGAGGTCGGCTATACCGTCGGCGTGTTCCGGTTGGAGGCGCGCGGCGTGCAATTGTTCGACAGCATCGAGGGCGACCATTTCACCATTCTCGGCATGCCGCTGCTGCCGCTGCTCGGTGCGCTCCGTGACCGGCGACTGTTGCTCGCATGATCAAGATCGCGCTGACCGGCTCGATCGGCATGGGCAAGTCGACCGTCGCCAGGATGTTCGCGGCGGCAGGCATTCCCGTGTTCGATGCCGACGCCGAGGTGCGGGCAATGCAAGGGCCGGGCGGTTCGCTGGTCGAACGGATCGGCGAACGCTTTCCCGGCACGGTTCGCGATGGCGTCCTCGATCGCGACAAGTTGCGGCAGATCGTGCTCGAGATCCCCGAATTGCTGGCGCGACTGGAGGCGATCGTCCATCCCGCGGTGCAGGAAGCGCGCGAGGCATTCATCGCCCGCAATCGCGATGCGCCGGCCTTGCTGTTTGAAATTCCTTTGCTGTTCGAAACCGGCGGCGAGACCGCGTTCGACAAGGTCATTGTCGTGTCCGCCCCGACCGAGGTGCAGCGGGCGCGGGTACTCGAACGGCCGGGCATGAGCGCGGCGAAGCTCGAACTCGATTCTCGTTCGGCAACTGCCCGATTCCGACAAGCGCGCGCGGGCCGATTTCGTCGTCGATACCGGCGGCGACCTATCCACAACTGAAGCCCAAGTGGCGGATATTATTGCTTGTCTCGGACTCGCGCGGAATTCATAGATTCATCCGTGCGGGAAATTATCTTCGACACCGAAACCACCGGGCTGAGTCCCTATTCCGGCGACCGCATGGTCGAAATCGGCTGTGTCGAGATGTTCAATCGGGTCGAGACCGGGCGCCACTTCCATTGCTATTTCAATCCCGGCCGCGACATGCCGGTCGAGGCCGAGGCGGTCCACGGCCTGTCGACCATTTTCCTGTCGGACAAGCCGTACTTCGGCGACATGGCCGAGGAATTGCTCGCTTTCATCGCGGATTCGCCGCTGGTCGCCCACAATGCGAGCTTCGACTTCGGCTTCCTCAATTACGAGCTCGAGCAGTGCGGCCGGTCCGCCGTACCGATGAAGCGCATGGTCGACACGCTGATGCTCGCCCGCTCTCGCCACCCCGGCGCCAAGCATAGCCTCGACGCCTTGTGCATGCGCTTCGGGATCGACCGCAGCCACCGCGTTAAGCACGGCGCCTTGCTCGATGCCCAATTGCTCGCCCAGGTCTACGTCGAACTGACCGGCGGGCGGCAGATCGGGCTGGGCCTGGTCGCCGAGGCCGGGTCGGTCTCAGTGGCCAGGTCGGCCGGGCCAATTATCGTTCGCGAGGTCCGTCCCGCGCGGCCCCATGCCGCGGCTCAAGAGGAACTTGAGCGCCACCGTGCGTTTATTGCCCGGTTGGTCAATCCGCTGTGGGCGCGGTTCGCGGACGCCGCATAGGCGCAGGTTGACGATAGGCTCGGGCCGGTCCTAATCCGCCGCCCGTCAGCAGGAGCATCGTCAAGTGGACGTTCGGGTCGCGGGTCATCAGGTCGACACCGGGGAATCGTTGCGCGACCATGCGCAGCAGCGGGTCGGCGACATCATCGAAAAATATTTCGCGCGCTCGGTCGGGGCCAACATCACCTTCGGCCGCGGGCCCAACAACGATTATACGTGCGACATCGTCGCGCCGGTCGCCCAGGGCATGGTGCTGAAATCGTCCTACAGCGGGCGCGAGCCGGAAATGGCGTTCAACGGCGCCGCCGACCGCATCGAAAAGCAGCTTCGCCGCTACACCAACCGGCTGAAGGAACATAAGGTCAACGGCGACGAGGCCGAGGCCTTCGTCGAGAATGCCGCCTACACGATCTTCTCGCCGCCGGCTGAAGAAGAGGTAAGCGGGGGCTCGCCAGCAATCGTCGCCGAAACGCGCGTGGATATTCCCCAGGCGAGCGTGTCGGACGCGGTCATGCTGATGGACCTTCGCAACACCAATGCCTTGCTGTTCACGAACAGCGGCACCGGCGAGCTCAACATGATCTACCGGCGCGACGACGGGAATATCGGCTGGGTCGAGCCGCGCCAGGCCTGATCCCGCTCTCCTCTTGCTTGAGTTTCAGTGATGCAATTGAGCGATTTCCTCGACTTCGACGCGATCAAGACCGCGCTGCCCGGCGGCAACAAGAGGTCGCTGCTGCAGCAGCTGGCCAATCTCGCGGGCCAGCGGCTCAAGCTCGATTCGGCGGCGATCCTCGCGAGCCTGGTCGAGCGCGAGCAATTGGGCTCGACCGGATTCGGCCATGGCGTCGCCATCCCCCACGGCAAGATCGAGGGGCTGACCCGAATCTACGGCCTGTTCGCGCGGTTGAGCGAAGCCGTCGACTACAAGGCGATCGATAACCGCCCGGTCGACCTCGTCTTCCTGTTGCTGTCTCCGCCCAATGCCGGGGCCGACCATTTAAAGGCGCTTGCCGCAGTCAGCCGGGTTACCCGCGATGCTGCCGTGCTCGAGCAGATGCGCGGCGCGCGCAGCCGCGATGCGCTGGCCGTGGTGCTGCTCGGCGCGGACGAGCGCGACGCTGCCTGACAGGCGTGAGCCGCCTGCCCACCCACCTGGAAGTCGGCAGCATCCTTCGCCGGGCCGCAGCGGCCGGGGACTTCGCCACCGTCATCCGCAAGGGCGATGCCGAGCGCGGCGCACTGCTGCTGCTGATCACCGGCAGGGGCCGTCACGTCGGCACGCTGGAGCGGGTCTTGGACCTCGACGGCGACTATCGCTGGCAGGCCGGAAATCCGTCCGAATCGGCAAGTTCCATCGAAATTGCGGAATTCCTCGCCAAACGGGCACGGTTCGACACGGATTTCTGGGCGATCGAACTGGACATCGCGGACCCGGAACGGTTCATCGCTGAAACGATCGCTTCGCCTTGACCCCGTCGTTCATGCGGGAGAAACCGCGAACAACAACAAGAGCGGGGGGCATTTCCCGGCAAAGAATAGCCGGGCGTGCCACGCGAGACGGGGTATCACCGAGTAAGCGCGCGGAAGTATTCGCAAGTAATTGCGCGTTACTAATCAGGTGGTTCACCGCATAATTAACGGTACCAATGTTGGCATCTTTTCGCTCGGCGCTAGCCATGTGTGCAGCGCTAACCGCAGCGATTATTGCTCCCGCCCAGGCGGGACCTACGCCTGAAACCCTGGTTTCGGCGGCGAATGCGACTCTCTCGAAGGTCGCAATCCCGGAATTGCTCGATCCCAATGGCCAGCCAGTGCTGGCCCAGCCGCAAGTGGCGCCTGGCCAGGCCAATCCGCTTGCGACGCCGTCCGACGATGGCGACCAGGACGCGGTCGAAGCCGCGCCGATGGTCAGGCCCGGCGGCGATTTGTCCTCGATGGTTGCGCAGCTGCGCAGCGGCGAAGCGGGCGGGCGCGAGCTCGAATGCCTGGCCACCGGCATTTATTTCGAATCCAAGGGCGAACCGCTCGCTGGCCAGCTCGCCGTCGGCAAGGTCATCGCCAATCGCGCCAAGAGCGGCCGCTTCGCCTCGACCTATTGCGGCGTGCTGTTCCAGCGCGGCCAGTTCTCGTTCGTGCACGGCCATTCGCTGCCGGCGGTGTCGCATTCCAACCGGCAATGGCAGACCGCGGTCGCGCTCGCCAAGATCGTCCACCAGGGCCTCCACGATTCGGCCGTCGGCAAGGCGCTGTTCTTCCACGCCCGGCGGGTCTCGCCGGGCTGGGGCCTGAAGCGCGTCGCGGCGATCGGCAACCACATCTTCTATCGCTGATCCGGTCCGCCGACCTTCCCTTTCGGTCCTGATTTGTTCTAGTCATCGGGGGTGAGCACCGCCCCCGATTCTCTCTGCTTCGCCGACGCTCCGCCAATCGCGGCGGAGGTTGCGCGCGGAGTCACCCGCCTGCTCTGCCGGCAGGACCAGTTCGCGGTGTGCGAAATGCCGCTGCCCAACGGCCGCCGCGCCGATTTGATGGCGATCGACGCCAAGGGCGGCTTGACCATCGTCGAGATCAAGGTCGCCAGGGCGGACCTGATCGGCGACTGCAAGTGGCGCGACTATCTCGATTATTGCGACTGCTTCTACTGGGCGGTGCCGCCGCATCTCGCCCATATCCTCGAGGACGAGCGCTATTTGCCGAGCGACGCCGGGTTGATCGTCGCCGACCGCTACGATGCGGCGGTGGTTCGCCAGGCCGCGTGCCGCCCGCTCGCCCCGGCCCGGCGCAAGGCCGAGCTGCTGCGCTTTGCGCGCCGCGCCGCGCGGCGGCTGTCCGCGCAGGTCGATCCGTCGCTCGGCGACGCGACCTAGGGCGCGGGCTTCTTGGCGGTGATGAACTTCAGGATGTCGCGGGCGCGCGGGTCGCGCGTCGCATAGTCGCGCGCGGAGAAGCCCTGGACATTGTCGGACTTGTCGGGGTTGGCGCCAGCCGCGAGCAAGCGTCGAACGATCATCGGCTCGCGCATCTGGACCGCGACGATCAGCGCGGTTTCACCCTGTCGATTCGAGCCGTCGACCTTGGCACCGCTTTGCAGCAGCCATTCGACCGCGGTGTCGAACCCGGCCCGAGCCGCGGCCACCAGCGGCGTCTCGCCGCCCTTGCCGGCAAGGTTCGGGTCGGCGCCCTTGTTGAGCAGGAAGCCGGTGAAATCCTCGCTGCGATTCTTGATGGCGACGGTCAGCGCGGTCTCGCCATCGTCGCCGCGCGCATTGATCAGGCCTGCCGGCTTACCCTCCAGCAGCTCGGTCGCCCTGCCGCCGTCGCTTTTCCGGACGGCATCGACGAAATCGGCGCCTGCCCGACCAGCCGCGGTGTATTGCGCCGCCGCCGGCCCTGCCACTGCAATCGTCGCGAAAATCGCAAAAATGAAGCGTTTCACTCGCTTAGCCCTTCAAGCCCCGCTTGCTCGTGGCGGCGTAGCAGAGCAAGGCTGACCTTGTCATGACGGACCGGACGCCATTTTGGGAATTGCCCCTTGCCTCGCTCGACCGCGGCGAGTGGGAAGCGCTGTGCGATGGCTGCGGGCGCTGTTGCACCCACAAGCTGGAGGATGAGGAGACCGGCGAGCTCTACGCGACCAATGTGACGTGCAAGCTGCTCGACCGGCGCAACGGGCGCTGCCTCGATTATGCCCACCGCAAGCAGCGGGTTGCCGATTGCGTGAAGCTCGACCGCAACAATTTGAACAACCTCGACTGGCTGCCCGAAACTTGCGCTTACCGCCTCCGTGCCGCCGGGGAGCCGCTGCGCGACTGGCATTACCTCATCTCCGGAAGCCGCGAGACGGTCCACGAAGCAGGCCAGTCGACCCGCGGCTGGACGGTCAGCGAAGACGACGCCGGCGAGCTCGAATATCATGTGGTCGACCGCGCGCTCTGAAGCCGCGCTGGAAGCGGCGCTTCCGCTTCCGATCGAGATCCGGCCAATGCGCAACGCCCGGCGGATGCGGCTTCGCGTCGATGACGCCGGCGGAATGCTCAAGCTCACCTGCCCGTGGCGGACCAGCCGCCGCGCGGCACTGGCCTGGGCGCTCGACCAGCGCGGCTGGATCGACCAGCAGCTGGCCCGCGCGGCGCCGGTCCTGCCATTCGAGCCGGGCGCGGTGATCCCGATCGAGGGCCGCGATACCCGCATCGCCTGGGACGAAGCGCGCGCCGCGCACGCCGCGTCTCGGCCGATGGCGAACTCGTTGTGCGGCGGGCCGGCGCGATGGCTTGCCGCGGCGGATCGAAACCTTCCTCAAGCGGCTTGCCCTCGACACCATGTCGCGGGAGGTGGCGGAATATGCCGAAGCGGCCGGAGTGACGGCCAGCGCGGTGCAGCGTCGGCGACGCCGCCAGCCGCTGGGGCAGCTGCTCGTCCGAGGGCCGCGTGCGGCTGAGCTGGCGGCTGATCCTCGCCCCGCCCGAAGTGCGCCGCTACGTCGTCGCGCACGAGGTCGCGCACCTCGTCCATCTCGACCATGGGCGCGACTTCAAGGCGCTCGAAGCGCGGCTCTACGGTCCTGGTCTCGCCAAGGCCAGGGCCGAGCTGCGGCGCCTAGGTCCCGGGCTGCGACGGATTGGGCGGAGGCGCTGAGCCCGGCTCGGGCTGACGCTGTTGAGGATATTGGTTCGGCTGCTGTTGCTGCTGCGGCGGAAAGGCCCGGTCGAGCTCCTGCTGCGTGGGCTCGCCGGTGCCGTCCGGGCGGATCGCCGGCTCAGGCTGTGGGTAGCCCGGCTGTGGCGGCGGCATCCCGATCGGCATGCCGTTCTCGTCGACCATCGGCACCATCGCGCTATTGTCGATTTCCATGTCGCCATAGACCTCTTCCTCCGGCGTCAGCTGCCAGTCGGGGACCGGGACCTGGGTTTCGAATTGCTCGACTGGGCGGCGGGCGACGGCGACGGTCATGAAATCGTGGAACGCGCGCGCCGGCGCTGTTCCGCCCTGCAGCCCGGCGATCGGCTTGGCGTCGTCGCGCCCCATCCACACACCGGTGGTCAGTCCGCTCGAAAAGCCGATGAACCAGCCGTCCTTGTTGGACGTGGTCGTGCCGGTCTTGCCGGCGACCGGGCGGCCGATCTGCGCGGCCCGGCCGGTGCCGCTCAGCACCGCGGACTGCAGCAGGTCGGTCATTTCCGCGGCGACCCAAGGCGCGACCAGCACGCGCTCCTCGCTTGCCTCATGCTGGTAGAGCTGGCGGCCGTCGGCGGTCACCACCTTGCGAATCGCATATGGCGTGACCGCGACGCCCTTGGCATTCACCGAGGCGAATGCCCGGGTCATGTCGATCAGCCGCACTTCGCTCGATCCCAGCACCATTGCCGGATAGGTGGAAATCGGCGTGCTGATCCCGAACCGGCGCGCCATGTCGGCGATAGTGCCGAACCCGACCTGCGCGCCGATCTTGGCGCTGATGGTGTTGATCGAGCGTGAAAAGGCTTCGCGCAAGGTGACCGGGCCAAGGTTGGTCCGGGTCGAGTTGCGCGGGCTCCAGCCGTCGATCGTGACCGGCTCGTCGACGATGGTGTCGGTCGGCTTCATCCCCGATTCGAGCGCGGAGAGATAGACGAACAGCTTGAACGCCGATCCCGGCTGCCGCGTCGCCTGGGTGGCGCGGTTGTAAATCGAATTCACATAGTCGCGGCCGCCGACCATCGCCCGCACCGCGCCGTCGCGGTCGATCGCGACCAGGGCGCCCTGCGCGCCCTTGGGGGCATTGGCCTGGATGGCGCGGTCCGCGACGACCTGCATGCCCGGATCGAGCGTAGTCCAGACGTCGATCGGGTCGGACGTCTCGTCGATCAGCGTGTCGAGTTGCGGCAGCGCCCAATCGGTGAAGTAGCGGACGCTGTTCTGGTTGCTGGTCTGCTGGATGCGGACTTCGGCGGGGTCGACCGCGGCGGCATCGGCCTCGGTGATGAAGCCGTTGCGGGCCATGGTCTGAAGCACGACGTCGCTCCGCGCGCGCGCCGCCTCGACGTCAGCGGACGGCGAATAATTGGACGGCGCCTTGACCAGGCCGGCGATGATCGCCGCTTCGCCGAGGCTGAGATGATCGGCGCTATGGCCGAAGAAGCGGCGCGATGCGGCGTCGATGCCATAGGCGCCGCCGCCGAAATAGACGCGGTTGAGGTACAGCTCGAGGATCTGGTCCTTGCTGAACTTGCGCTCCAGCGCCAGCGCCAGCACCGCCTCCTTGATCTTGCGCCCGAAGCTGCGGTTGTTGGTCAGGAAGATGTTGCGCGCGAGCTGCTGGGTGATGGTCGAGGTGGCGCTGACCCGGTGGCTCTTGGCGACCGCCGACACGATCGCCCGGCCGATGCCGATCGGATCGACGCCGATATGGCTGCGGAAGCGCCGGTCCTCGGTCGAGATCATCGCCGCGCGCATTTCCGACGGGATCTCGTCGTAGGACAGCCACTTGCCGAAGCTCGGCCCAAGCGACACCAGGACCTGGCCGTTGGCGGCGCGGACGCGGATCATCTGGCCAAGGTCGTTGCGCTTGGTCAGCTCGCCGTAGCTCGGCAGGTACGCCGCGGCGACCGCGACGGCGACGATGATCGCGAGCAGGCCGAGCAGTGCCGCGTAAGCCACGCCCCTGACGATATTCATGAAGGTCGAGCGGCCTCCTGAGCCTTTATGCGAACGAGGACGCGCCATTCCGGTGCGGGATAGAAAGCTCTGCGCGGCGCGACAATAGGTTAGGCGAGCTGTTGCGCCGGCCAAGCGTTAGCTCGCGATTAACCCTGTCTTAGCCCCTCTGCCTCTAAAGCCGGCGCGATGGGCATTGTCATGTCTCGCGCCCTGTCGCTCGCGGCCCTCGCCGCGGCCGCCGCCACGCCGTGGCCGGCGAGCGCTCAATGCCGTCTGTGCGACAAGCCGGAGGTAGCCCGCCCCGACAGTGACTCGCCGAGCGAGGTCCAGCTGCAAATCGAAACCAGCATCGATTTCGATCGGCTGGTCCTGTTCGGCGCGGGCGACGGCGCGGCGGTGATTCGGCCGGACGGATCGAGCGCCGCGCTAAGGATCGATCGGCGGGATCGGTCCGCGCGCGATGGTTGGGACCGCCACGGTCCATGGCCAGGCCGGGCGCGCGGTTCGAATCGAGCTGCCGCAGCGAGATCGACCTCTATTCCATAGGTGGCGGCCGCATCCGCTTCGACGAGGTGGTCAGCGACCTCCCCGCCATTCCGCACCTCGATTCGGCCGGCAACCTCAGCTTCCGATTCGGCGGGCGCGTGCGAATCACCGGCGACGCCGACGGCGCTTACCGCGGCGAGCTTCCGATCACGGTTGAATATCAGTGAACCTTTTTCGCCGACGCTCTCGGCAGTGTCTGTGGCAATCCCTCTGCGAACAACGTCCGTTTCGGACCAACCTCTAATCGCCCGTTAACCAAGCCCTTGAGGGAAGCCGTAAGCGACCACGGTTAATAGCAGCCCCACGGATGACCGGCAGGCGTCGGACAGCCGCAGTCAAACAGAAGTAGTGGGGTACCAGAGATGAAGAAGTTTCTCGCAACTGCCGGCGCCGTCGCGGTGCTGGCTCTGACGAGCACGCCCGCGCTGGCGGCGAGCCCGTCGGCCCAGGCGAATGCCACGGCCAAGATCTATCACCCGCTGACGATTGCGAAGACCCAGGACCTGGACTTCGGCGTGGTCGTCATTTCGGGCGCCAGCTTCGCGGCCGAGACCGTTACGGTCGACACCGCCGGCAGCGTGACCTGCGGCGGCGCCGTCAACCTGACCTGCTCGGGTTCGCCGACGGCCGCCAGCTTCCACCTCGCGGGCAACGACAATGCGCTGGTGACCGTCAGCTCGCCGTCGTTCAACCTGACGAGCGGTGGCAACACGCTGACCGTTACGCCGAGCTCGACCAGCCAGTCCGTCAATCTCGGCGCGGCCGGCAGCACGACCGGTGTCGACGTCGACCTCGGCGGTTCGATCGACGTCGGTTCGGCGACCCCGGAAGGTGTCTATACCGGCACCTGGACGGTGACTGCCGACTATCAATAAGCCTGACGGCTCATTGGAAGTGGGGAAGGGGTCGCTTCGGCGGCCCCTTTTTCGTTGGGCGCAAGGGCGCCCGCGAGTCATGGTTGAGGGAAAATCAACCATTACGGACTAACCCCTGACCCTGAGCAATTCCGCTCGCCTGGGGGAAACGTGCGCCTTCGTACCCGCCGATCGGTCAAGGCCGTTGCAATGGTCTGCGCGATGTTCGCCGCAGGGCAAGCGCATGCGGCTACCCAGGTCGCGCAGGTCAACGCCAACGTCGTCAAGCCGCTGACCATCAAGTGGATCCAGGACCTCGACCTCGGCACGATTATCCTCGGCCCGGGCAGCTGGTCGGGCGCGACCATTATGCTCGCCCGCACGGGCATTCGCACCTGCGCCAATGCCAATGTCACCTGCAGCGGCACCACCGCGGTCGCCAAATATAACGTCACCGGCTCCAACAACATGACGGTGCGGATCAGCGCTCCCAACGTCACCCTGGTCAACCAGAGCGATTCGACCAAGACGCTGACGCTGGTTCCGGACAGCCCGGGCAGCGTGGTTCTGACCTCCTCGGGGGTGCCCGGAATCACCTTCCCGATCGGCGGATCGATCACGGTCAGTTCGGCAACCGCCGGCGGCACCTATCGCGGGACGTTCAACGTCACCGTAGATTATTGAGCCGGTCAGAGGGCGATTAACCCTGCCGCGCCGGTTATGGTTGACCGAATATCAACCATTTTGGACCAATGATTCCGGCGATCGCTTCCTTCGGAAGCCCAGTGGGGATCGCCAGTATGAAGAGTTTCACCGGCCCGGCCGCGGCCATCTGCCTCGCCGCCACGCCCTTGTTCGCATCGTCGTCGCCCGCCCTCGCCGGCGTCGGCGACCTGCTGGTCGCGCCGACCCGCATCGTCCTCGACGGCCGCAAGGGCGCCGAGGTGATCCTCAACAATATCGGCGACGAGCCCGCGACTTACCGCGTGTCGGTCGAGTTCCGCCGCATGACCGAGGACGGCATGCTCGAGGACGTGACCCAGCCGACGCGCCGCGGACAAAGCGGCGGAGGACATGATCGTCTATGCGCCGCGGCGCGTGACTCTCGCCCCGCACGAGCCGCAGTCGATCCGCATCGCCGCGCGCCCGGCGCAGGGCCTGGCCGACGGCGAATATCGCGTGCATTTGCTGTTCCGCGCCATTCCGCCAGCCAACCCGGTCGCTCCGGCCAGCACCGAGCCGGTCAAGGGCGTGCACTTCCAGCTAACCCCCGTCTACGGCGTCACTATTCCGGTCATCGTGCGCCTCGGCAATCTCAGCGCCACGGCCGGCATCAGCGACGTCCACCTCGACCAGAAGGACGGAAATCGCGTGGTTTCCCTGGAACTTAGCCGCGCCGGCGAGCGCTCGACCTTCGGCGAGGTGCGAGTCCTCAAGGCCGGCGTCAAGGAACCGCTGGCGGTGCAGCGCGCGGTCGCCGTCTATACCGAAATCGGCAAGCGCCGCGTCGAGGTGCCGCTCAACCCCGCGTTCAAGGCCGCGCTCGCGGGACCGGTCACGGTCCAGTATCTCGAAAGCTACAATGACGGCACGCATGTGATCGCCGAAGCTTCGGCGGTCCTGCGCTAGGCCGAAGGCGAATCGCGGAGCATCGCGCCATGTTCGGCCGCGGCACCCGGCTGCGCCAGGCGGCGCTGCTGCTCGCTTTGTGGGCGGGAACGGGCGCGGCTGCCGCTTCGGTGCCGCGGGCTCCGGCGTGGACCGCCGATCCGGACGAGCAATTCCTGCTCGACGTCAACATCCACCAACTGCGCCTCGGCGAGGGGGTTCGCGCCTACAATACGCCCGAAGGCACCTGTGTCGTCTTAGGCGACTTTCTGACCGCGCTCGACGTGCCGATGCGGATCGACCTCGGCGCGAAGAAGGCGAGCGGCTGGGCGTTCAGCGAAAACCACCGGATCACAGTGGATTATGGCGCCGGCCAGGCCAGTTATGCGGGTAAAAGCGAAGCGCTCGAGCCCGGCACCGTGCGCGAAACGCCCGACGGCTGGTGCGTCCAGACCAAAGCGCTGGCGCGCTGGTTCGGGATCGGCGTCAAGCCGATGACAGCCGGCTCCGCGCTGATGCTCCAGTCGGACGCCAAGCTGCCGGTCGAGCTGGCGATGGAGCGGGCCAAGCGCGCCGCGCATATCCACCGCGCCAGCTACGACCTGGCCGGGCTGCCGCAAGTGCGGGTGCCCTATTCGATGTTCCGCACCCCCGCGCTCGATTTCGTCGTCAGCGCCGGCGTCACCTATCGCGCCCGCGACGGCATGCGCATCGATCGTCAGAGTTCGCTGTTCGCCGCCGGCGAGGTCGCGCGGCTGAGCTATGACGCCCAGCTGTCGACCACGGCGAAGGGCGTGCCCAACATGCTGCGGGTGCGGGCCTATCGCTCGGACCCGGACGGGCATCTGCTCGGGCCGCTGCAAGCGACCCATGTCGGCGCCGGCGATGTCGAAGGTTTCGACAGCAGCCTGACCGGCGCCGTTGCCGCCGGGCGTGGCGCGGTCCTCACCAACCGCCCGCTGGCGGCGCGCGCAGCCTTCGACCGCACCCGCTTCGAAGGCGACCTGCCGAGCGGCTGGGAAGCCGAAATCTACCGCAACGGCGAGCTTCTGGGCTTTGCCAAGTCGGGCCCCGATCAGCGCTATGTCTTTGAAGACGTGCAGCTTTTGTACGGTGACAACGAGGTCAAAATCCTCCTCTACGGTCCGCAGGGGCAGGTTCGGACCCGCGAAGAACATATCAATGTCGGCCAGGACAATGTCCCCAAGGGCAAGACCTGGTACTGGGCCGGGGCCAACCAGCCCGGCCGCGACATATTGACGCTGGAAAAGCCGCCCGACAGCGGCCTGGTGCCCCGGGCGCAGGCCGCGGTCTCGGTTGAGCACGGCATCGACGATCGAACGTCGGTGGGCGTGCTCGCGCGCGCGATGCTGATCAACGACGAGCGCGTGACCTTCGTCGAGGGCACGGTTCGGCGCTCCATCGGCAGCGCCTTGATCGAGGTCGGCGGCGCCCGCCAGTCGGGCGGCGGAATCGCGGCGCATGCGCAGCTTCTCGGCAAATTCCGGGGCATAAACGTCAGTGCGGAGGCGCTTCTTGCAAATGACTTTCATTTGCGAGGCGCGCAGAAGCAGTCGGTTCGCGAGCTGCGGGCCGGCCTTGATGCGCCCCTCCGCATTGGCCGGACCCTGCTTCCCGCCCACGCCGACGTGCACCTGCTCGATCGCCGCGACGGGACGACCCAGCTCGAGGCCAGCGGCCGTCTCGCCGCCAATTTCGACCGATTCAATCTTGCCACCAACGTCAGTTACCGCCGGCAGTATGTTCGCGCCGGCCCATCGCCCCCGGCCGAAGTCCGCGCCGACTTGATCGGCAGCGGCCATCTCGGCGATGTCCGGCTGCGCGGCGCGGCGGGTTTCGACCTGTCGCCCAGCGCGCGCTTCCGCACCGCGGAGGTGTCGGCATATTGGTCCAAATCGGACCGCGTCGATTGGGAAGCGGCATTGGCCTATGAAGCGGTCGGCAAGCGCGCCCGCGCCCGCCTGACCCATGTCAGCCGCCTCGACACCATGTCCCTGGCGCTGACCGGCGAAGCCGCCAGCGACGGCGCGGTCGCGGTCGGGATCAACCTCAGCTTCTCGCTCGATCCCGGCCATGGCCTCGCCATGTCGCGCCGCCAGCTCGCGCAATCGGGCGCCATCCACGCCACCGTCTATCGCGACCTCAACGACAACGGCACGCGCGATCCCGCCGAGCCGCTGGAAAAAGGCGCGCTGGTGACGACCGGGACGACCCAGGCCGGCCGCGCGACCAACGCCAAGGGCGCGGTCACGGTCGCCGGCCTGACCGCTTATGCGCCGATTGCCGTCGGGATCGACGAGACCAGCCTGTCCGACCCGATGCTGACGCCCAGGAAGGCGCTGCAGGTGGTCGTGCCGCGGCCGGGTGTCGCCGCGGACGTGGAAATCGGCGCTGGTCGGGGGCGGCGATGTCGAAGGCGCTGTGACCAAGAGCGGCGGGCTCGGGTTCGAAGGCCTCGACCTTGAGCTCATCGACGCGGCCGGCAAGGTCGCCGGCCGGGCACGGAGCGACTTCGACGGCTTCTTCCTGTTCGAACGGGTCGCCTACGGCCGCTACACCATTCGCGTGTCGAAGGATTCGGCGGCGGCCGCGAAGATCCTGACCGGGCTCGGGACCGGGTTCGAGGTGAGCGCGGCCAAATCGGTCGTTCGGCTCGGCACGCTCGCGGTGAGCCCGCTCGCGCAGGTCGCGTCCGCCGGCGAGCCCGCGGCTACGCCATAGACTGGTGCGGTCGAGAAGACTCGAACTTCCACGGCCTTTCGGCCACAGCGACCTCAACGCTGCGCGTCTACCAGTTCCGCCACGACCGCACGTGATCAAAGGCGCCGAGAACCGCCGCCACTGGTGAGGCGCGGCCCCTAGCAAAGCCCCCAAGGGAGCGCAACGCCGCTCGTCGCCGGGCGAATTCGCTCCACAATGGCACAATCCCTAACGCGCTGTTTACCAATTGCGGGCGACGGCGTTAGGCCATGGACATGCTTGCGCTCGCCGCTTTGGCAATGGCCGTCTCGGCCCCCCAGCCGGCGCCGGTTCCCATCGGTCCGGCGGTCGAGGCGCGCGCCACGGTGCGGATCGTATCGGGCGTCCGGCTCAAGCTCGACGGAAGCATCAATGCGGATGTCCCGGCGCCGCGCGATACGACGCTGCGATCCAGCGGGTTATCGCAGCCCGCCCGCCTCATCGAATTCGAATAGGCGCGACCGCTCGCCTCAGGCGTTGGGACCGCCGACCGTGATGGTCAGCTCGTCGCCGCCCGGCGGAACGCTGACTTCGGTGCTGTTGAAGCTCGCGCTTGCCCCCGGCGGCAGGCTCCTCGCCGGCGGCGCGATCGTCCACTTGTAAACCAGCTTGCCGTTCTTGGTGCGCAGCTGCGCCTGCAGCGGCGGCACGTCCTGTTCCTTCGACGTCGGATTGATCACCCGGCCGGTGACGTTGAGCATTTCCTGCCCGCTCGCCAGCCGCTGGCGGTCCATGTGCGTCGTCACCAGCGCGAGCGGGCTGGCGCCGGCCGCAGCCAGGCCGAGCCGCACCTTCCATTCTGCGGGGGCAAAGAACCAGAAAGCGGCGGCGATCGCGGCCACGACCAGCACGATCAGCAGGATCGTCAGCAGCGGGCTTCGGCCGCGCTCCCGGTAATCGTCGTCGGCCATGGGAAAGGGGCTGAATTCGTCGTCTTGCGCTTCGACCTCGGGCGGCTCGCGCCAGTCCGACGGCGGCGTCTCGTCGCGCTCCATGTCGCCGGCGAGCATGGCCGACACGCCCGGCGCGGATTGGGCCTGGTCGATCGACGCTTCCTCATAGGCGCGCTCTTCGGCTTCGGGGCCGCTGCGCGGATCGATGATCGTCGCCTCGGTCAGGCTCTCGTCGTCATCGTCCGCCGCCGCTTCATCGAGCGCCGATTCACGCGGCAGCGGTTCGCTCTCGGTCACATCCTCGACCTCGGAGGGTTCCGCAACCGGCGAGGCCAATTCCGCTGCTCCGTCTGCTCCGGGCTCGGGGTCCTGGTGCCAGCTGTGCTTGCATGAAGCGCACCGGACCTGCCTGCCACCGGGCGGAATCGCGCCGTCCTTAACGACATATTGGGTGCCGCATTCAGGGCAGGTGAGGATCATTGATGCAAAAGCCCTCTTCCGGGACGGTCACAGAACGGTAAACAGGAATGTATCTGGCTTGGCAAGGCGGCGGGGACACAAGTCCGCAACGCTGTTTGGGAGGGCAAGCGGCTGTCGGTTGTTGCCGAATTCGAAAGCGTTGGGCTTCGCTACGGCACGGGCGCCGAAGTGCTGCGCGACCTCGATTTTCGCCTGGGCACCGGCGGCTTCTATTTCCTCACCGGCCCCTCTGGCGCCGGCAAGACCTCGCTGCTCAAGCTAATCTATCTCGCCCAGCGCCCGACGCGCGGGCGGATCAGCCTGTTCGGGGCCGAATTGGCGGAGGCGCCGCGCGAGGCGCTGCCGCCGTTCCGCCGGCGCATCGGCGTCGTCTTCCAGGACTTCCGCCTGATCCGCCACTTGTCGGCGTTCGACAATGTCGCGCTGCCGCTGCGCGTGGCCGGGGCAAGCGAGGCGGAAGTGGAGGGGCCGGTGCGTGAGATGCTGGCCTGGGTCGGGCTTGCCGACCGCGCCAGCGCCCGCCCGCCGACGCTGTCGGGTGGCGAGCAGCAGCGCGTCGCCATCGCTCGCGCCGTCATCAACCGGCCCGAGCTGCTGGTCGCCGACGAGCCGACCGGCAACGTCGATGCCGACATGGCCAGGCGCCTGCTCCACCTGTTCACCGCGCTCAACAAGCTCGGAACCACGGTCGTGGTCGCGACCCATGACATCGGCCTCATCAGTGCAACCGCGGGCGCGCAGATGATCAGGCTTGAAAATGGCACGTTGGTCGACCCGACGGGAGCGCTGAAAAATCCGCCGGCGAGGGACCTCGCCTGATGTTCGACTGGCTCTTCGCCTCGCCGGCCGAGCGCCGGTTGCTGGGCCAGCAGCGGCTGCGCGGCCCGACGCCGTGGGTCATCGCCATCATGAGCTTCTCGATCATGATCATCGCCGCAACGGGCCTCGCGCTGGCAAGCACGGCGTCGACGCTTAGCAAGGCGATCGAGGCGCGCTACGCAGTCGAGCTCCCCAACGGCGGCGGCGATGTCGCCACCGTGCTGAACGCCGTCCGCACCGCGCCCGGCGTGGTGTCGGCCGAAGCGGTACCGGAAAGCGCCATGCGCAAGACGCTCGAACGCTGGCTCGGCCCGTCGGCCCAAAGCAGCGACTTGCCGGTGCCGGCGCTGATCAACTTCGACCTGCGGGCGGGTGCGCGCCTTGCCGACGTTCAGCAGCGCGTCCGCGCGGTCGCGCCGGCCGCGCAGATCATCGCCCATCGCGAAAGCATCGGGCCGCTGCTTCACTCGCTGCGGCTGCTGCAGTGGGTCGCCTTCGGGCTGGTGGCGATGCTGAGCGGGGCCGCCGCCGCCGCGGTGGTGCTTGCCGCGCGGGGTGCGCTCGATACGCATCGTTCGACCATCGAGGTGATGCACGGCGTCGGCGCCACCGACCTGCAGGTCACGCATTTGTTCCAGCGCCGGATCGCCATCGATGCGTTGGCCGGAAGCATCGGCGGAGCCATCGCCGCGGCGATCCTGCTCGCGCTGATTGCCACTGGCGCCGCCTTCGCCGGCGAGCTGACCGGCGGCGCGACACTGACGCCATTGGACCTGGTGCTGCTCGCCTTGCTGCCCTTCGCGCTTGCGGCGCTGGCGACGTGGGTGGCGCGGACGGCGGTGTTGTCGGCGCTGCGTGAGGCGCTGTGATCGCCCGGCTCATCTCGATCCTGGTGCTGCTTTACGCGCTCGGCTTCGTGCTGTTCGCCTTCACGCTCGGCAAACCGGCGGCGGCGGGGACTCCGGCGACGGATGCCGCGGTGGTGCTGACGGGCGGCGCGGGGCGGCTCGAATATGCCGTCGATGCGCTTCGTCACCACCGCGCCAGGCGGCTTTTCGTGTCGGGCACCGACCCCGCCGTCACCAAGGCCGATCTCGCGCGGCGCCTGGGCAATCGCCAGCTGCTCGCCTGCTGCGTCGACCTCGGCAGCGAGTTCGTCGACACCCGCTCCAATGCCGAAGAAACCCTGCGGTGGCTCCGGGCCCATCATTTCCATTCGGTCCGGCTGATCACCAGCGACTGGCACATGCGCCGCGCCCGCTATGAGTTCGGCAAGGTGCTCGGCGGGAGGTATGAGGTGGTCACCGACGCGGTGCGGACCGAGCCGAGCTTCCTGCTGCTGTTCGGCGAATATAACAAATATGTGCTGCGCCGGATGGCGGTCTGGGTCGATCTCGGATGACGGTCGTCCGATCGCTGCTGTACGCCGCCATTTTCTATCCCGCGACCGCGATCCTGGCCGTAACCGGCGTCATCGCGGCTCTATTCGGGCGCGGGCCGATGCTCGCAATGATACTGGCTTGGGTGCGGCTCAACCACTGGCTCGCCGAACATGTGCTCGGCATCAGCACACGAGTCGTGGGCGCCATTCCCTCCGGTCCGTACCTGATTGCCGTCAAGCACCAGTCGATGTTCGAGACGACCGAGTTGGTCCGCCTGACCCAGTTGCCGGTGATCGTCGTCAAGCGCGAGCTGACTCACATCCCCTTCGTCGGCTGGCTGATGCGACGCTATGGCGTCATCGCTGTGGAGCGCTCGGCGGGCGCGAAAGCGCTCCGGGCGCTGGTCGAGCAGGGCAAGCAAGCGGCCGGGTCCGGCCGTCCGGTGATGATCTATCCCGAAGGCACCAGGGTCAGGGTCGGCGACACGCCCGAGCTGCGGTCGGGCTTCGCGGCCCTCTATCGCGCGCTCGGCCTGCCGGTGGTCCCCGTCGCCCTCGACAGCGGCAAGCTGTGGGGCCGGGGCCTCCTCAAGCGCGGCGGCACGGTGACGATCCTGGTCGGCGACACTCTTCCGGCAGGTCTTCCGCGCCCCGCGATCGAGTCCCAGGTCCACGCCGCGATCAACGCGCTGGAATCAGCTCCTGAGACGCGCGCCTAGCTTTTCGGCGGCGGCAACAATGCGGCTCGATATGTCGCTGATCTGCTCGTCGGTGAAGCTCTTGTCGGCCGGCTGGAGCGTGACCTCGACCGCCAGGCTTAGGCCCTCCGGCGCTTCGAACCGGTCGAACAGCAGCACGCCGGTGATCGCCGACTTGTCGGCGCCGCGAACCGTGCGAAGCAAGGCATCGGCGGTCACCCCCTCGGGGACGATGAAGGCGAAGTCGCGGCTGATCGCCTGCAGGGCCGGCGGCGCGAAGGCGGCGCGAGCGCGGTCGGCCGAGCGCGGTTCCGGAATGGCGTCGAGATAGATTTCGGCTGCGACCGCACGCGATGGGGCGTCGACGCTGGCCTCGAGGCTCGGGTGAAGCTCGCCGAAGGCAGCGACGATGGTCTTCGGTCCAAGCCCAAGTCGCGCCGATCGCCCCGGATGCCAGGTCGGCCCGGCATCGGGGAAGGTCTGAAGATTTGCGACCGGCACGCCGGCAGCCTCGAGCAGCGCCAGCGCCTCGGCCTTGGCATCGAACGCATCGAACGGCAGCGCCTTGCCCGCCCGCCAATCGCGGCCGCGCTTCTCGCCCGCGAGCAGCAGGGTCAGGGTCGGGCGCTCGGCATCGGCGAGATAGCGGCGGCCGATCTCGAACAGGCGCACCGAGCTGGCGCCGCGGTCGAGGTTGCGGCGCGCGGCGGCGATCAGCCCGGGTAGCAGCGAGGGCCGCATCACCTTCATGTCCTCGCTGATCGGATTGGCGAGGCGCCATTCGCCGCCGCCGAATGCCGCGGCTTCGCCCTCGGCGATGAAGCTCCAGGTGACCGCTTCGTCCAGCCCTCGCGCCGCCGCCGTGCGGCGCAGACGCCGTTCGGTCAGCTGGCTGCGGGTTGCGGTCGGCGCGGCGACTCCGGCGACGCGCCTGAGCGGCGTCGATGGCACGGCGTCGTAACCGACAATCCGCGCGACTTCCTCGACCAGGTCGGCCGGATCCTCGACATCGCGCCGCCAGGTAGGGATCGTCACCTGGTTGCCCGCGACGCTGAAGCCAAGCCGTTCCAGGATCGCCCGCTGCTCGGCCTCGGCGACCTCCAGCCCGCCAAGTGCCTTGGTCCGCGCGAAGTCGAACGCAATGACTCGTTGCTCGACCGGCGGCGCGCCGGCGCGGATCGCCGCAGAGGGCTCGCCGCCGCAAATGTCGACGATCAGGCCGGTCAGGATCGCCAGGCCGTCGTCGAGGAAGGCAGGATCGACGCCGCGTTCGAAGCGGCTGCGGGCGTCGCTCGTCAGGCCCAGCGCCTGGCCGGTGCGCGCGATCCGCTCGGGCGTGAAATAAGCGACTTCTAACATGACGTCGGTCGTCGCCTCGCTGACCCCCGAATTCTCGCCGCCCATGATTCCGCCGATATCGTGGACCTGGGCATCGTCGGCGATGACCGTCATGAACGGCGCCAGCGCATATTCCTTTTCGTTGAGCGCCAGCACCTTCTCGCCGTCGCGGGCGGCGCGGGCGGTGAGCCGCCCCGGCCAGCTTGGCGATGTCATAGGCGTGAGCTCGGCCGGCCATGGTCGAGCATGACGTAATTGGTGATGTCGACCAGCGCCGAGATCGGCCGCTGGCCGGCGGCCTTGAGCCGCTGCTGCATCCAGTCGCGGCGACGCGCCGTTGGTCAGCCCGCGGATCGCGCGGCCGAAGAACGCCGGGCAGCCTTCGGGATCTTCGATCCGGATCGTCGACCGGGCAGGGGAAGCTGCCCTCGATCTGCGGCACGCCGAGCGGCTTGAGCGTGCCGATGCCCGCCGCGGCGAGGTCGCGGGCGATGCCGCGAACGCCCATGCAATCCTGCCGGTTGGGCGTGATCGCCACGTCGAATACCGGATCGCCGAGCCCGGCATAATCGACATAAGCCGGTGCCGACCGGTGCATCGGCGGGCAGCTCGATGATCCCGCTATGGTCGTCGCCAAGCTCGAGCTCGCGCGACGAGCACATCATGCCGCGGCTCTCGACCCCGCGGATCGCCGCGATCTTCAGCGTGACGTCGATGCCGGGGACGTAGGTGCCCGGCGCGCCGAACACGCCGACCATCCCGGCGCGGGCGTTGGGCGCGCCGCACACGACCTGCACCGGGCCGTCACCCGCATCGACGCTCAGCACCTGCAGCTTGTCGGCCTGCGGATGCTTCTCCGCGCTCAGCACCTTGGCGATGCGGAACGGCGCCAGCGCTTCGGCCGGGTTCGACAGTCCCTCGACCTCGAGCCCGATGCTGGTCAGCTTGTCGGCGATCTCTTCGGCCGACGCGTCGGTGTCCAGATGGTCCTTCAACCACGCGAGCGAGAACTTCATGCGCCCACGCCCCCGCTACAGCGTCGGCACGTCGAGCGCGCGGAAGCCGTAATGCTTGAGCCAGCGGATATCGCCGTCGAAGAAGGCGCGCAGGTCGTCCATGCCGTATTTGAGCATCGCCAGCCGGTCGATGCCGCAGCCGAAGGCGAAGCCCTGCCATTCGTCGGGATCGAGCCCGGCATTGGCGATCACGCGCGGATGGACCATGCCGCTGCCGAGCACCTCCATCCACCCTTCCTGCCCGCCGACCACGCGCCGGCCCTTCTCCATCGACCAGCCGACGTCGACCTCGGCCGACGGCTCGGTGAACGGGAAGTAGGAGGGGCGCAGCCGAAGCACGATATCGTCGCGCTCGAAGAACGCCTTGAGGAAGGTCTCCAGCGTCCACTTCAGATGGCCGAGCGTGATGTCGCGGTCGATCACCAGCCCTTCGACCTGGTGGAACATCGGCGTGTGGGTGGCGTCGCTGTCGGACCGGTACACGCGGCCCGGCGCGATGGCGTAGATCGGCGCGCCTTGCGCCTCCATCGCCCGGATCTGGACCGGCGAGGTGTGCGTGCGCAGCACCCGCGCCTCGGCCTCGCCATCGCGCGGCTCGAGATAGAAAGTGTCCATCATCGCCCGGGCGGGATGGGTCTCGCCCATGTTGAGCGCGGTGAAATTATACCATTGGTTCTCGATCTCCGGCCCTTCGGCGACGGCGAAGCCGAGGTCCGCGAAAATCTCCGCGAGCTCGTCCATCACCTGGCTGACCGGGTGGACGGTGCCACTGACGCTTTCCGCCGCCGGCAGCGACAGGTCGAGCGTCTCGGTCGCGAGCTTGCGGTCGAGCTCCTCGGCCTCGAGCGCCGCCTTGCGCGACGCGAGCGCGTCGCTGACGCCCTCGCGCAGCGCATGGATCTTCGGCCCTTCGACCGCGCGCGTCTCGGCGTCCATCGACTCCCAGCGACTTCAGCAGCGCCGTCACCGAACCCGACTTGCCGAGCGCGGCGACGCGCAGCGCCTCGAGCTCCTGCGAGGTCGGGAGCGGCGGCAATGCGGTCGATCATGGTCTCGGCGTCGATCATGGTGCCGCGGCTCTAGCCGTGCCGCGGCGCAAAATGCAAAGTCCTGTGATAGGAGGCGGCATGAGCGACTGGCCCGAGCTCAAAGTTGAGCGCGATCATGAGACCTTCGCCGTGCTTCACCTCGCCGCGCAGATGCTCGGCAAGATCCGCGTCGCCCATGCGCCGTGGGTCAATCACGGCTGGCACGTCGCGCTCCAGCCCAATGCGCGCGGCCTCTCGACCTTGCCGACCGCGGCCGGCGACGGCCGCACCTTCACCCTGACCCTCGACCTGTGCCGCCACGCGATCGTGCTGTGGGCCAGCGACGAGACGCGCGAGGAGGTGCCGCTCAACGCCGGCAGCGTCGCCGCGCTCCACAAGCGGCTGATCGCGATGCTCGACCGCCACGGCCTGCCATCGGACTTCAACGGCAAGCCCAACGAGATCGCCGACGCGGTGCCGTTCGCCGACGATCATCGCGCCGCGCGATTACGACCGCGACAGCGCCGGGCGGTTGCGCGAGGCCTTCGCCGCCGATGCTGCCGGTGTTCGCGCGCTTCCGCGCCGGCTTCCAGGGCAAGGCCAGCCCGGTGCAATTCTGGTGGGGCGGCTTCGACCTCGCCGTGAACCGCTTCTCGGGCCGCACGGCGCCGCCGCATCCGAGCGCGCCGGGCCTGCCCGACCGCATCACGCGCGAAGCCTATAGCCACGAAGTGTCGCAGCGCCGGCTTCTGGGCCGAGCGGCGCGGCCGCGGCCGAGCCCTTCTTCTACAGCTATATCTATCCCGAACCCGACGGCTATCGCGCCGCGAAGACCGAGCGCCGGCAAGTTCGACGAAAGCTACGGCGAGTTCGTCCTGCCCTATGCCGAGGTCCAGGCCGCCGAGCGACCCGGACAGAGATGCTGCTCGGCTTCTTCCAGTCGACCTACGATGCCGCGCGCCGACCTCGCCCACTGGGACCGCGCCGCGCTCGAACGCGAGCCCGTCGCGCCATAAGCAAAAGGGCGCCGGATTGCTCCGACGCCCTTCGCTTGTTCGGTTGAAGAAGTGGCCTAAGCCGCCTTCTTCTCCAGCGCGCCCTTGGCCTGGGCGATGATGGCGCTGAACGCTTCGGCTTCGTGCATCGCGATGTCGGCGAGCACCTTGCGGTCGAGGCTGATGCCGGCGAGGTTCAGCGCGTGGATGAACTGGCCGTAGGTCAGGCCCTCGGCGCGAACCGCGGCGTTGATGCGCTGGATCCACAGAGCGCGGAAGCTGCGCTTCTTCACCTTGCGATCGCGATAGGCATATTGCCCGGCCTTTTCGACGGCCTGGCGGGCGATGCGGATGGTGTTCTTGCGGCGGCCGTAATAGCCCTTCGCATTGTCGAGGATCCGCTTGTGCTTGGCGCGGGTGGTTACACCCCGTTTGACGCGTGCCATGTCCCGGCCTCCTTACTTCAGGCCGTACGGGGCCCAGGCCTTCACGCGCGCCGTATCGGCGTCGGCAAGGATCTTCGGTACCGCGGTTCTGGCGAATATATTTGGCGTTGTGGCTGATCAGGCGGTGGCGCTTGCCAGCGACACCCATCTTGATCTTGCCGGTCGCCGTGAGCTTGAAGCGCTTCTTGACGCCGCTCTTGGTCTTCAGCTTGGGCATTTTCGTCTCCTTGTGGCGTCTCTAGGGACGCGACGTTATCCAATCGCCACGGCATGCCTTTCGGCCGGGCCATTGGTTTTCCAACGATCTGGAAAGGGCGCGCCACTAGCGGCAACGGCCGCGAATGGCAAGCAATGCGT